>CAVXAF010000006.1:0-103493 GCA_963759735.1 uncultured Alphaproteobacteria bacterium | reverse complement strand
CCACCTCGTTGACGAGTTGGAACGCGCGGCGCGTTAGAAAGTGTAGGGATGCTGGTGCTGCCGCTGAGGATTGAACTCAGGACCTCTCCCTTACCAAGGGAGTGCTCTACCACTGAGCTACGGCAGCGCCTGGATGACCCTGGCCCGCCTTGACGGGACGACGCAGAGCGTTGCCGGTGTAATCGGCGCCGGGCCGCATGGCAAGGCGCAAAACGTAACCGCCCGGCCTATTTGCCGGCGGCGTGCCCGATCGGGTCAGAACAGGCTGGGATAAGCCTGGAAGAGGCGCATCTCGCCTTCCATGCGGACGAGGTGCAGAACGTTAAGCTTCACCACAAATGGCAGCTCGCGCGATGCAGTGCATTGGCCGCGCAAATGGCGACCTATGCTTCGCATCCAATAGGGCATGTCGATGACGTCCTGCATTTCCAACGCAACTCGGACCCGGAAAAGAGGTTCCAAAACCACCGTGCGCCCGCCGGCTACGTGTCAAAATCACTTAGTTCAAGCAAGGCGATAGGGAACGTCGACGCCATCGCGACCGTTTAGCCTGTCCATCAACTTAAGAAAGCCGGAAAATGGCGCCTCAGAACAACGCTCATCTCGGCCGCCGGACAGGCGCCGGCGAGCAGCCTGACCAGGATATCGGCGAAGAACTCCGCGAGCCCAACCCCAACCGCGACGCCACGCAGAACCGTCCATCTGGGGGAAGCCGGCAGAGCAGCGGCCGACAGGATCCAAACCCTCAACGTTGAACCGCCATCGGTAGCGGGCTAGAGCTGCAGCAGTTCCAGGGAGTCTGCCCTGTCAGCCGATCGGCAGCCGTAACGGCTAAAATTTGCTCCGCCGGGATCCGCGCATAAAGCCAACGGCCGCGAGGCAGATGCCACGCGGCCGTCAGCTCAGGAGAGTAGTCGTTGGAGCTTAGCGATCGCCGCCGGGAATGCCTTCCTGCTCCATTGCAGGCAGGTCTTCGCCGCCGCCAGCCTGACGGTTCGTATCTAGGTCCTTCGCCGGTTCATTGCCGAACTGGTTCTGCTCCTGCTTGACGATCGACTCGTCGGAGCCGCGCGACGCGCCGGCATCGACGTCCGGCTTGTCGGAGCCGCTGTACTGCTGGATCTCTTCCTGCGGGATCGACTCGGCGATGGCCGAGGCGGAGAACAGGCCAACCATGGCCGAGGCAGCGAGAACTGCGATGATCTTAGAGGTCGACATGACGTTTCTACTCCACAAAGGATTGCACCTGACTTGCGAACGCCTGTCTTCCAAGCGCCCCGAACGTGCCACCGTCCGATGCGCAAAACATAGGCGCGAAACCCCTAAGGTTCCGTCCGCCGGATGCCGACAATTGAAACGAATGTGAGTGACGTCTCGGTCACTTTTGAATGGCATTCGCAACTCTTCCCGCGCCATGCAGCGCGGGCGAACTGGTCGATCTTGCGGTGCTGAGTGTGACTGGTCGCTTAGAAGCGATACCCGTAGCGAACGCCGAGCCGGTCCATGCCTTCGTTTGGAGAAACGGTATAAGCGTTCGACATGTGCTCGAAATATACCGACAGGCTATTGTGGTCGTCGAAGCGGATACCGACCTCGGCAGGGATATGAAAAAGAACGCGCGACCCGAGCGCCTTGCGATCCCAATCTTCAAGCTGCAACTGCCCGTCATGCACGGCTGCACCAAGACCTAGCCCAAAGAAGACACCCGACGGCGTCTCGTACTGCCAGCGTGCATCGACGTACACGTCGCTGGTCGCGCCGACGCCGCTGATCGAAGCACCGAGCGCTGGACGGATCGTGCCGCCGAGGAAGGCGACCGACGGCGACAGCAGCGCTTCGATGTTGACGTCGGCGGAATTCGGCTCGGCCTGGAAGCCGCTCCACAGCCCAGGCGTGTCGTGCCACAGCACGCCGATCTTCAGCTCATCTATGAAGGGCCCGGCATATGCGCACTCCGGCTGAACCACCAGAAGGGCGGCAAGCACAAGCAGCAATGTTACGCGCAAGATTGGCATGGCAGAGAACTTAGCACCGCCAGCCGCGGGGCCGCTGCCCGGCTTCCGGCCGCACCGACGATTTTCCATCCGGCGTGGCCGCTCTGTTGCACCGTACACTGGCCAGAAGGAGCGGACGCGGATACCTCCGTTCTGGTCGCGGCGGCGCAGCTATGCCTTGGACGGCGCCGTCAGGCCCCCATATGACGGGCATCAGTGCCCGGTGAGCAAAAGGACAACCGATTGCGTTATGCTGCCGCGTCATAGCTAATTGTCCCCATTGGCCCGAACCTATAAGAGCCGCCCCTAACCGGTAGAGACCGCCGTGCAGAAGCAGAACAAGCAAAACAAAGAGACCGCCGTGGATCAGTCTGACGATCGCCCCAGCCGCTCGGAAGTCGAGGCCGCCGTGCGCACGATGCTGCGATGGACGGGCGAAGATCCGGACCGCGACGGCCTGCGCGACACTCCAAAACGGGTCACCAAGGCGTTCGAGGAGTATTTTCGCGGCTACCACGAGGACCCGGTCGATATCCTGTCGACAACCTTCGAGGAGACCGAGGGCTACGACGAGATGATCGTCCTGCGCGGCATCCGGTTCGAAAGCCATTGCGAACACCACATGGCGCCGATCATCGGCCGTGCCTGGATCGCCTACATCCCGAATGGGCGCGTCGTCGGCATTTCCAAGCTAGCGCGCGTCGTCGAGGTGTACGCCAAGCGCCTGCAGATCCAGGAGAAGATGACGGCGCAGATCGCCAATGCCATCGAGACGGTGCTGCAGCCGCAGGGCGTGGGCGTCGTGCTCAAGGCTGAGCACTTCTGCATGACAGCGCGCGGTATCATGAAGCCGGGTACGGATCTGGTGACCAGCCGCATGCTCGGAGTGTTCCGCGACAACCCCGTGACGCGCCAGGAATTCCTGTCGATCATAGAGTGATCGCCGCCTGCGTACGAGGGAGGCGGCGGGGGGCGCTCGATAAGAGCCGTGCGCCAACACCGGCTCACTCGCCGTCCTGCGTCGGCTCCTGGTTTGCGGCACCGTCCTGGCCGTACTCGACTCGGGCGAGGTAGAGGCCGCACGCCGCCGCCACGGGGCCGCACGCCGATCGATCGCGGGCTTCTAGCGCCGCCTTGAGCTCGGATACACGCCACTTGCCCTCGCCAACCAGTTTCAGGCTGCCCACCATGGAGCGCACCTGATTGTGCAGGAAGGAGCGCGCCGAGGCCTCGATGACGATCTCATCGGCGTAGCGCGATACGTCCAGCCGATCGAGCGTGCGCAGCGGCGAGTTGGCCTGGCATTGCGCGGCCCTGAAGGTGGTGAAGTCGTGCTTGCCGATCAGCGCTTGCGCGGCATCGTGCATGGACCCTGCATCGAGCGCCATCGGCAACCACCACACGCGGCCGCGTTCGAGCGCCGGCGGGGCGCGGCGCATCAGGATGCGATAGCGATAATGTCGCGCCGTAGCGCTGTAGCGGGCATCGAAATCGGCCGCCACCTCCTCGCAGTCGATCACCGCCACCGGCGCTGGCCGCAGGTGGAAGTTCAACGCCTCGCGGATGCGGAACGGCTCCCACGCTTTGGCGAGATCGAAATGAGCGACCTGCCCGGTCGCATGCACGCCTGAATCGGTGCGGCCGGCGCCGCGCACGCTGACGGTCTCGCCGCTGAAGCGGAACAGCGCATCTTCCAATGCACCCTGGACCGACGCGCCTTCCGCCTGCCGTTGCCAGCCCAGAAACGGCGCGCCGTCATATTCGATGGTTATGCGATAACGGGCCATTGGCACTGCGGGTTGGCGTGACGAACTGCGCGCCGCCATCCCTAGCCGCCCGGCGAGGCGCTCTCAAGCGTTCCTCAAGGCGCGCCTCAGCGGCCGTCCGTCGCCGCGCCGTACGGGGAACGTCGGATCGTGGCGCCGTCACCCAGGTCGAGTTCGAGCGGCGTGGCGGCGTCCGGGTTGACGATCAGATGCGTGGTCGGGGGTACGGGGCGGTAAACGCGCACTCCGTGTTCGATGGTCACGACGGCCCCGTAATACGGGCGCGTCTCGATGCGCGTCGTGTGCGGCTGCTCGGCAAACGCTGGCGGGCCGGCCACGGCGAGCAACCCGAAAAGGGCTAAGAAACGCATTCAGCAACTCCCGGCAACGCACTGTTAATGCCTAATCAACCCTTACAGCGGTTGCCTGCAACGTCAACCTTCAAGGCGGTGCCGTGGTTAGCGGTGTGGCGCATTTTAGAGGCGCGTGCCGCACGGTATCGGAAAGCCGCGCAGGACTTCCGCCGCCGCCATGGGTTTCTTGCCCGCGCGCTGCAATTCGATGAAGCGAACGGCGCCCGTCCCGCAGGCGACCGTCAGCCGATCGTCCAGCACCTCGCCCGGCTTGCCTCGCCCCTCGGCGCGCGCAGCGCGCAGCACCTTGATGCGTTCTGATTTGCCTTCCGCGCCGATCTCGAACCAGGCGCCGGGAAACGGCGACAGGCCGCGGATGAGATTGTGCACGTCGCGCCCATCGCGCGTGAAATCAATGCGCGCTTCCGCCTTGTCGATCTTGCGCGCATAGGTGACGCCGTCGCTCGCTTGCGGCCGGCAGTCCAGCGTGCCGCGCTCGAGCGCCGCTAGGGCCCGGACCATCAACGAGGCGCCGCGCTGCGCGAGCGCATCGTGGAGTTCGCCCGCCGTTTCGTCGGCGCCGATCGCCACCTGCTCCCCCAGACACACCGGGCCCGTATCGAGCCCCTGCTCCATACGCATTGCCATGACCGCCGTCTCCGCATCACCGGCCATGATGGCGCGCTGGATTGGCGCCGCGCCGCGCCAGCGGGGCAGCGCCGACGCATGCAGGTTGAAGCAGCCGAGACGGGGGGCCGCGAGCACTGCCATCGGCAGCAGCAGGCCGTAGGCGACGACGACCGCCGCATCGGCGCCGTGTGCGGCGAACACCGCCTGCGGCTCGGCGTCTTTCATCGTCTGCGGGGTTAGCACCGGTATGCCCGAGGTTTCCGCGAAGCTCTGCACCGGCGACTTGCGCTCGGCCATGCCGCGTCCGGCGGCGCGCGCCGGCTGCGAATATGCAGCCACGACCTCATGCCCAGCGCCGACGATCTCTGCGAGCGTCGGCACCGCAAAGTCGGGCGTTCCCATGAAGACGATGCGCAGGGACATGGGCTATCGGCCGAAGCGCTGGAGGAGTGCCGCAGAGTGCCTCACGTGGTCGCCCGCGCTTGTTTCTTGAATTTGCGCACAACGATGTCGCGCTTCAGCGGCGAGAGGAAGTCGATGATGAGCTTGCCGTCGAGGTGATTGACTTCGTGCTGAATAGCCGTCGCCAGGAGGCCCGCGGCTTCCATCTCGCGCAACTTTCCGTCGCGATCAGTATAACGCAGACTGAGGCTCGAAGGCCGCTCGATCTCAATGCGGAAGTCGGGGATCGACAGACACCCTTCCTCATGCACCCGCGTCTCGGCCCCGAGCACTACGATCTCCGGATTGATGAGCACCAGCGGATGCGGGACCTCGTCCTCGTCGGCAACGTCGAGCACCACCAGCCGTCGCGGCACGCCTATCTGCACCGCGGCCAGTCCGACGCCCGGCGCCGCGTACATCGTCTCCAGCATGTCGTCGGCCAATTGGCGCAGCGCGTCGTCGACGCGCTCGACGGGTGCCGAGAGCTTGCGCAGGATTGGGTCCGGGAGCGTTACAATGGGCAGTATGGCCATAAGCCTGGAATAGGAAAGTCGGGCGATGTGGTCAATCGCATCGCCGTCGCTGCACGGACTTTGCCGGCCTCTAAGACCCGGCTACGGTTTTGCAGGCAGCGCGGGGGCGGCCGGCGGCGCGGGCGCATCGCCGGCCGGGGGCGCGGGCGCGTCGGCGGCGGGCGGCGCGGGTCCATCAACGCCGGCCTCGCCTTGGTCGGTTCCTTCGGTGCCGTCCGTTGGGTAATCGACGTTTGGGTCGGTGACGCCGTCCGGGGGGTAGGGCGCCGCATCAGGATCGGCCGGCTCGGCTGCCATTCCGGGATCGACGGGCGGGGGCTCGGCGGCATAGCCGGGACCGACCACCACCACGGGCAGCAAGCCGATCAATGCCGCGGCAAGGGGCAGTTTCATGCTCATGCTACGTCTCCTCTAGGCATCGCGAGCCCAAGGGCTGCCGCAGTGACCAACGCCGGCTCAGATCAACGGCAATGAAATGAGCAGATTTGAGGCCTAGCATGCGCGCCCCGGCGGCCGCGTCAACGGAACTCTGCACGGAACTAATGCGTAATTCACCTGGACGCGTTAGCATCACGGCCTCGCAGGTTTGTCAGGAAGGCAACTGCAATGCTTTCAGGTCCGTCTCGCCTCATCGTCGGCTGGCAGGAATGGATCGCCCTGCCTGAGCTCGGCTTGCCGGCTCTGAAGGCCAAAATCGATACCGGCGCCAAAACATCCGCCCTGCACACCCATTTCATCGAGGCTTACGGTCCCGACAAACGACCGCAAGTGCGCTTTTCGGTGCGCCCGAGCCCGGATGGCGAACTGGAGGTCGAGGCGTCGGCCGAGGTCATAGATCGCCGCGAGGTGATCAGCTCCAATGGCGTAAGCGAGTTGCGCTACGTTATCAGGACAATCCTCAGCATCGCCGAACGGCAATGGCCTATCGAGGTCACGCTGACCAACCGTGAGCACATGACGTCCCGGATGCTCATCGGACGCCAAGCCATCCGCTCCGACATGCTGGTTGATTGCGCCACCGCGTTTCGCCAGCCGCGCCTCAGCTACGAGCTATACGAGACACACGGCCGGCCTAGCCAACCTGCAACACGTCCATCATCGAACGCCTGACCGCCGCAGCCGTCGCGAAGCGCTCGACCTTCGCGCGGCTCGCCCGCGCCATTGCGGGTATGAGATCTGGGCGCCTCAAGAAGCTTTCCATCGCTTCGGCGAGCGCGTCGGCATCGCGCGGGGCAACGAGACAACCGTTGACGCGCTCATCCACCGTTTCGCGACAGCCGGGAACGTCGGTGGTGAGGATTGGACGCCCGGCGGCCATGGCCTCCAGCAACGGCTGCGGCATGCCCTCGGCATAGGCCGGATAGACGAAAACATGGGCTTCTTTTATCAGATCGCAATGTGCATCCGCGATGCCGAGATATTCGACGTCCGAGCGCAAGGCGAGATCGGCGATGTCGATCGCCTTGGCGCCCTCTTCGGGCAATACCGCGAGCATGAACCTGGATGACGGCGAGCGCTGGCGCAGCGCCGCTGCAGCCGCGCAATACTCCATGATTCCGCGCCGGCGATCGAGGCCGGCAATCATCAGGAAGACGAGACCCTGGCCGACCGACGGCAATGGCAGGGCCGGATGGCGTTCCAGATCAACCCCGGCGCCGGGCACGATGTTGACTGGAAGAGCGTTTGGCACGACGCCCATTTTTTTCAGCAGGGCGAGATCGTCGCGATTGTGGAACACCGCCTCGTCGGCGTTGCGCAGCGCCTGCCCGTAGCGCCAGGCGGGCATCTCGTCGGCGGCAAGTTCGCCGGCAAAGCGATGCTCGGGCAATCCGTCGACCACCAGCACGATGCGGCCGACGCCAGCACCCTTGGCTGCCAGCGCGCCGTACACCATCGTCTGACCGCCGCATGCGACCACCATGTTCGGCGACCAATCGGCCAGCGCCTGCTTCACAGCCCCGATAGCTTTCCAATCGGCAAATAGCTTCAGGCCGCTCGCCTCGGGCGCAAAGCGCGTGTGTTCGACACCCATTGCAGTCAGAGAGCGCGCTTGCATCGCGGTCAGCTCGGGCGCCACGACGAGAACCTGATGGCCCAGCGACAGCACCTCGCCGAGCAACAGATCGCGCAGTTGTTGCAGCGGCGTGCCGCCGAGGCACACGAAGGCAATCCGTTGCGCCGCCGGCGCCGATGCTGAGGCGGGCATCGCCATGTCAGTGCAGTGTCCGCGGCGGGGGCGACCAGGCGCCCGGCGGGCCGTCCTCGGTCGGCAGCAACTGTTGCGCGCGGTAGCCCTCGACACTGCGCGTCAGCACGGCTTGCATCGTGTCGAAGTCGCGCGCGTCCAGTGCCGCCTTGAGGATCTCGAGCTCTCTGGTGAGTTCGTCGTAGGGGAGGAAAGGCTCGTCCGAGCGCCAGATGCGTGGATGTTCGGTGGCCTTGGTATTGGCGCCGATCAGCAGCTCCTCATAGAGCTTCTCGCCCGAGCGAAGACCCGTATAGGCAATGGTGATGTCGCCATCGGGATTTTCAGGGCTTCTGACCTCGAAGCCTGAGAGGCGCACCATCAGCCGCGCCAAGTCGTCGATGCGCACCGGCTCACCCATGTCGAGTACGAACACATCGCCGCCCTCGGCCATGGCACCCGCCTGGATCACCAGCTCGGCGGCCTCGGGAATCGACATGAAGTAGCGGATGATGTCGGGGTGCGTGACCGTCACCGGACCCCCGGCGCGGATCTGCCGCCGGAACTTCTTGACCACCGAGCCGGAGCTGTCGAGCACGTTGCCGAAGCGGACCATGGTGAAGAGCGTCGGGCCGCCATTCGCTGCGGCGCCCTGCAGCACCAGCTCGGCGAGACGCTTGCTCGCCCCCATGATGTTGGTCGGGCGCACCGCTTTGTCGGTGGAGATGAGCACGAACGTCTCGACGCCGACGGATTTGGCACATTCGACCAGCACCGCCGTGCCGAACGTATTGTTCTGCAGCCCGCACACTGGATTTTGCTCCACGATCGGGACGTGCTTGTAGGCGGCAGCGTGGTAGATCACCTCGATGTTGTAGCGCAGCAGCGTCTCGCGCACCTGCGCGCTATCGAGCACGGAGCCGAGCACGCCGACGATCTCGGGTCGCGCTTGCTCCGGACGCATGGCCTTCACCGCCTCGGAGATCTCGTCCTCGATTTGATAGAGCGCGGCTTCCGACACATCAAACAGCACGATGCGGCGTGGACCCTTTTTTAGCAGTTGGCGGACCAGTTCAGAGCCGATCGAGCCGCCGGCGCCCGTGACGAGGATCGACTTGTCGCGCGTCTTGCGCGCCAGCAGTTCGGCATTGGGCGGAACCATGTCGCGACCCAGCAGATCGTTCACTTCCACGCGGCGCAGGTCGGTGACGCTGACGCGGCCCGAAGTGATGTCCTCCACGGCCGGCAGGATCAGCACGTCCACCGGCAGTTCCTGAAGATCCTTGAGGATGCGCCGACGCTCGCGCCGCCGATCATCCGGCAGCGCGACGAGAATTTCCTTCACCTTATGGCGTTCGATGAGCAGCGGAAGTTTCTCGGGATGGTGCACTTTGATGCCGGAGATGTACTGCCGCCACAGCGAAGGTTCGGTATCGAAGAAGGCTACGGCCTGGCGGCTGTTGCCGCGCCGCAGAGCTTCGACAAGCTGAACGCCCAGCTGGCCGGCGCCGAAGATGATCACCGGCGCACGCTCTTGGTTGGTCGGCAGCTCGGCGAGCCTGATGCCGGCGCTTTCCAGCAGCATGGCGGCGACTTCGCGGCTGCCGGCGATGAGCAGCGTCGCCAGCACGCCGTAACCGAGCACCACCGAGCGCGGGATACCGATCTGCCCTGACATGAGCACGACGAGTGACCAAATGAGCACCGACAGCCAGATGCAGCCGATGATGCGCGTATGCCCGCGGTACCCGAGGTAGCGCGTCACGAAGCGATAGAGCCCCGATACCGCGAAGGTCATGACCGTCGTGAACGGTCCGCTGATGAGCACCAGCGCCATGAACCAGTCGGGTGGGACGAAGGCCGTGTTGTAACGGATCGATATGGCGATCCACAGCGCCAGCGAGAGCAGCAGGAAGTCGATGGCGACCAAGATGACGCGCTTATTGAGGCGCGGCAGCTCAAGCAGCCGCGACCGCCACTCGGCCGAAACCGGATGTTGCGGACGATCCTCGCTCATCTTGCCCCTACGCGCGCGCCTCTGTTGATGGATATGTTGCAGCGCCCTCTATGCGCACAATACCAGAAGCAAAACGGTTTTCCTGAGTCGCCGGGCAGTATTCTTGGGATATCACCGGCTTTTTCGGGTGATCGGAGCGTTTGTGCCCTACATCCGGCGACGCGATTTGATGGCCGCCGCGAGCGTGCCTTCATCGAGGTAATCGAGTTCGCCGCCGACGGGCACACCTTGGGCTAGCCGCGACACGACGATGCCCGTGGGCGCCAGCTGCTCGGTCAGGTAGTGCGCCGTCGATTGGCCTTCGACGGTCGCATTCAGCGCCAGGATGATTTCCTGTGCCTCGCCAGCCGCGGCGCGCTCCACGAGACGGGCAATGTTGAGACGGTCAGGGCCGATGCCGTCGAGCGGGGACAGATGTCCGCCCAGGATATGGTAGAGGCCGTTAGCGACAGCGGCCCGCTCCAGCGCCCACAGGTCGCCGACTTCCTCGACGACAATGATCAGTGTGCGGTCGCGGCGCGGATCCTGGCAAAGGCTGCACGGGGAGACCGTGTCGAGATTTCCGCAGCTCGGGCACTCGACGATCTTCTCGACTGCATCGGCGAGCGCTGCGGCCAGCGGCACCAGCAGTTCGTTGCGCCGCTTGATGAGCGCCAGCGCCGCCTTGCGCGCCGAGCGGGGGCCAAGCCCCGGCAGGCGGCCCAGCAGCTGCACGATGCGCTCGATTTCAGGTCCGGAGACTTTGCGTGTCATGTCGAATTAGGCTCCGGGCATGGATTTACGATTGCGGACAAGCCGATTGCTTGTGATCCCGGTCAAATGCAGCGCGCGGCGCTTATGCACTAATTTCCAATGCGCCGGTACCTTTGGTGGGCACCCCATTGTGGGCTAACGTGCGCCACATAATAAAGGGGATCACCCCGCTTCCCTGGGAGGATATATATGCAGCTTATCGTGAAGCCGGAAACGCCGAGCGCTGCTCTTGCGCGCGTTGGCCAGACCATAAAAATCCGCAGCCGCTACGACAACTTTATCGGCGGCCAGTGGGTGGCCCCCACCAAGGGCCAGTATTTCGAGAACCGCACGCCGATCTCGGGCGAGTTGGTCTGCGAAATCGCCCGCTCCACCGCCGAGGACATCGACAAGGCGCTGGATGCCGCCCACGCCGCCGCCGACGCCTGGGGCAAGACCGCTCCAGCCGCCCGCGCCGCAGTCCTGTTCAAGATCGCCGACCGCATGGAAGCCAGCCTGTCGGCGCTCGCCACCGTCGAGACCATCGACAACGGCAAGCCGATCCGCGAGACCATGGCCGCCGACCTGCCGCTCGCCGTCGACCACTTCCGCTACTTCGCCAGCTGCATCCGCGCTCAGGAAGGTTCGCTCTCGGAAATCGACGAGACGACCATCGCCTACCATTTCCACGAGCCCCTCGGCGTCGTCGGCCAGATCATTCCGTGGAACTTCCCGATCCTGATGGCGGTGTGGAAGCTGGCTCCCGCCATCGCTGCCGGCAACTGCGTCGTGCTGAAGCCGGCCGAGCAGACGCCGTTCTCGATCATGGTGCTGATGGACCTCATCGGCGATTTGCTGCCGCCCGGCGTGCTCAACGTCGTCAACGGCTTCGGCGTCGAAGCGGGCAAGCCGCTCGCCTCCAGCCCGCGCATCGCCAAGATCGCCTTTACCGGTGAGACGACCACCGGTCGCCTCATCATGCAGTACGCGTCCGAGAACATCATCCCGGTGACGCTGGAACTGGGCGGCAAGTCTCCGAACATCTTCTTCGCCGACGTGTTCAATGAGGACGACGACTTCTTCGACAAGGCGCTCGAGGGTTTCACCATGTTCGCCCTCAACCAGGGCGAGGTGTGCACATGCCCCTCCCGCGCGCTGGTACAGGAGAGCATCTATGATGCCTTCATGGAGCGCGCCATCGAGCGCGTGAAGAAGGTCGTGCAGGGCAGCCCGCTCGATCCCAACACCATGATCGGCGCCCAGGCGTCCTCCGACCAGCTCGAGAAAATCCTCGCCTACATCAATATTGGCCAGGGCGAAGGCGCCAAGGTGCTGACCGGCGGCAAGCGCGCGCAGATCGGCTCCGGCTTCGAGAACGGCTACTACGTCGAGCCGACCGTGCTCGAGGGTCACAACAAGATGCGCGTCTTCCAGGAGGAGATCTTCGGGCCGGTGCTCGCCGTCACGAAGTTCAAGACCGAGGCAGAAGCCCTCGCCATGGCCAACGACACGCTGTACGGCCTCGGCGCCGGCGTGTGGTCGCGCGACGGCAGCACCGCCTACCGGATGGGCCGCGGCATCAAGGCCGGCCGCGTGTGGACCAACTGCTACCATCTGTATCCCGCCCACGCGGCGTTCGGCGGCTACAAACAGTCGGGCGTTGGGCGCGAGACGCACAAGATGATGCTCGACCACTATCAGCAGACGAAGAACATGCTCGTCAGCTACAGCCCGAAGGCGCTCGGCTTCTTCTAAGCCGGGCCCACGACGTCTGTCCTCCAGGCAGCGCGGCCCCAGGGCCGCG
This sequence comes from uncultured Alphaproteobacteria bacterium, assembly GCA_963759735.1. Taxonomy (GTDB): domain Bacteria; phylum Pseudomonadota; class Alphaproteobacteria; order Rhizobiales; family Hyphomicrobiaceae; genus Hyphomicrobium_A. The sequence continues at coordinate 91,035 of CAVXAF010000006.1, read as the reverse complement.
CTGCTTTGGCAAAGGAGCCAATCATGACCGAAGCGCGTCCGACGCTCCGCTCGCTGCTGGCGCTTCCCGATACGCCCGCACCCCTGTCCAAATCCGCGCTGGTGCTCATTGACTGCCAGAACACCTATCGCGAGGGCGTCATGCAGCTCGAAGGTGTCGAGCCGGCGCTCGCAGAGTGCGCCAAGCTGCTGCAGCGGGCGCGCGACGCCGGCGCACCGGTAATCCACATCCAGCACGATGCGGGACCGGGAACGCCGTACGACGTGCGCGCGCCGATCGGCGCTATTGCCGACATCGTCGCGCCGGCAGCCGGCGAGACAATCATCGTCAAGACCTATCCGAGCTCGTTCGAGCAGACGAACCTTGATGCCGAACTGAAGAAGCGCGGTATCAGCGACCTCGTGATCGCCGGCTTCATGACGCACGTGTGCGTGAACTCCACGGCGCGCGCTGCGTTCAACCATGGCTACCGGGCGACCGTCGTCGGCAATGCGACGGCGACGCGGGCCCTCGCCAACCCGGCCGGCGGAGTGGTGGAGGCCCAAACGCTTCACGATGGCGCGCTGACCGCCCTGTCCGATATCTTCGCCATCGTGGTACCATCCGCCGCCAAGATACCTACGTAGCAAGATGCCGGCGTAACGAGCGACAGGAGGCGATCGATGGTCGAGCGCGTTACGGTGACGCCGGCAGCCACGGCTTTGATCGAGAAGCTCGTCGTCCAGCACGGCCCGCTGATGTTCCACCAGTCCGGCGGCTGCTGCGACGGCAGCGCGCCCATGTGCTACCCGCGCGGGGAATTCCGCGTCGGCGAGCGCGACGTCTACCTGGGCACCATCTCCGGCGTGCCGGTCTACATTTCCGGTCCGCAGTTCGAGTACTGGCAGCACACGCAGCTGATCATCGACGCCGTGCCGGGGCGGGGCTCGGGCTTCTCGCTGGAGTCGCCCGAGGGGTTGCGCTTCCTCACCCGCTCGCGCGTCTATACTGAAGAGGAGTTCGAGGAACTCGACAGAATGGGGCCGCCGGCGCGAGGGTCGCAGACCGACACGGATGCCGCTGCCGCGGGATAACTGTCCGCATGCGTACGTGAACGCCAGTTAGATAAAATGGTAGATAGCCCGCGCGGGAATAACTAACAGGCATTCGAACAATCTGGCGCCGCTGACATGCGCGGGGCTCTGACCGCGCGCCGCTACAGGCACGCGTCCCGATGAGTTCCACCGCACAACGAATTGCGCCGACACCGCCCCACCCTCGGGTCCTCGGCTGGGTCGGCAATACCGCCCTCGCCATGGGCGGCAGCAATCAGATGATCTTCATCATCACGGCGCTGTTTGTCGGCCAGGATACAATCCTCGGCCAGGGCAGCGCGGCGGTGCCGTTGTTGATGGTCGGCGTGCTACTCGGCTGGGCCGCGGCGCCGGCGTGGACCGAACTCGTCCTCATGTGGCCCAACCGGGTCGGGGGCATCTCAGCGGCTTGCGCCGAAGCATTCCGACCCTACAATCCCGTCCTCGCCTCGTTGACGGGTACTTGCTACTGGTGGGGCTGGATCCCGACCTGCGGCCTGACCGCCCTGCTATCGGCGTCGGCACTGCAGCATTGGTACTTCCCTGGCCTGCCGGTCGAACTCGTCGCCATCGCGATCCTCACTCTATTCACGTGCGTCGCTCTGTGCGGCATAAAATGGGTGGCGCGCCTCGCCATCCCCATCGCAACCGTCTCGGCGTCCCTGGCCTTCCTGTCGGCATTCGTGCCGATGGCTGCCGGCACGGTCGATTGGCACCAGGCATTTTCCTACAGCCTTACGACACCGTTCGAGGGCTGGTTCGGCAACATCACATCGGTGATGGCGGGCCTTTACCTCATCGGCTTCACGGCGCCGGCCTTCGAGGCAGCCGCTTGCCACGTCGGCGAGACCAAGGACCCCAACAAGAATGTCCCGCGCGCCATGTTGGCCGCTGCCTTTATGGCCGGCATCTACTTCATCGCGCTCCCGCTGGTGTGGCTAGGCGTGCTAGGCCCGGACAAACTGGGAGAGAATCTCGCGTTGGTTCTCGGGCCGACATTTGCCCCGCTGCTGGGCAGTCTCGGCAAGGCCGCCGCCGTCTGGTTCATCATGCTCAACATGTTCCACGGCACGCTGCAGCCGCTGGCCGGCGCCGCGCGGACCATGTCGCAGCTTGCCGACGACGGCCTGCTGCCCCGCTTCCTCTCGCTGCGCCTCAAGAGCACCGACTGTCCCTGGGCAGCGACGCTGCTCACGGCCGGTTCGGCGACTGTCTTCCTGCTCGCCGGCGATCCGATATGGATGATCGCGGCGGCGAACTTCACCTACCTGATTGGCATCTGCATGCCGAACATCGCCGCCTGGCTTCTGCGCCGGGATATGCCCGAGGCACACCGTCCATATCGGGCGCCGCGCGGCACCATCATGCTCGGCGTTTTCGCCGCCGGCGTCTGGCTATTGTCGGCCATCCTCGGCTTCCAACAGTTCGGGCTGCCGACGGTTCTGTTTGGCCTCGCGCTCGCCTACTCCGGCGCCGGACTCTACGCGTGGCGCGTCATGGAGGATCGTAAACGGCTCGGCCTGCCGATGATCGCCAAGACGTTACATGTCAAGCTCACGGGCGCCATGCTGTTCGTGCTGGTGCTGGACGGCATCGCCTACCTCATGGCGGTCAACACCGTGCCCGTGGGTCATGCAGAACTCATTGTCGTACTGGAGGATATCTTCGTCGTCGTGGCGCTGCTGACGATCAGCGTCGGCCTGGTGCTGCCGGGTATGATCACCTACTCCGCGCAGGAGGTGAGCGCGGCCGCCAAGCGCCTGACGTGGGGCACGTTGCGCGACTTCTCGCTCGCCATGCGCGCGCTCGGCCGCGGCGACCTCGACGCAGCCCACGCCTCGGTAAATATCGTGCCGGTAAAGCCCAACTCGCGCGACGAGCTAGGCGAGATGGCCGACAGCTTCAACCTTTTGCAGGAGCAGGTGCGCGACGCAGCGCTCGGTCTCGATGAGGCGCGTGAAAACATGCGCACGGCGCGCGCCGAGCTGATGGCCCGCCATGCTCAGATCGCCCATCTTGCTCATCACGACCCACTCACCGACCTCCCCAACCGAACGCTGCTCGCCGCCAAGCTTGCCGAGGTGCTCGAGCAGTCAAAGGCGCGCGGCGAGAGCTTCGCGCTGCTGACCGTCGACCTCGACCACTTCAAGGAAGCCAACGACGTATTCGGACATACGGCGGGCGATGAGCTACTGTGCGCCGTTGCGCGAAGGCTCGAGGTCGCCGCTGGGGACGACTTTATTTCCCGTGTCGGCGGCGACGAGTTCACGCTGGTATGCAGCAACAGCGATCAGCCGAAGTCCGCCGAACGCATGGCACGCCGCATCCTGCAGGCCGTCGCCGATCCGTTCGAGGTGCAGGGGCAGATCATTTCCATTGGGCTGAGCATCGGCGTCGCGGTCCATCCTCACGATGGGGCGGACATCGTCACGCTTCTCGCCAACGCGGATGCGGCGCTCTACCGGGCCAAGGAGGACGGCCGCCACACGGCGCGCTTCTTCGATCCCGATCTCGACCGGCGCCTGCGCGACCGCTTCGCGTTGCAGATCGATCTTCGTTCGGCGATCTCCCACCGCGAGCTGCTGCTGCACTATCAGCCGCAGGCGAAGATCAACGGCACCGTGTTCGGCTTCGAGGCGCTTGCGCGCTGGCAGCATCCAACGCGCGGTCTTGTATCGCCGACTGAATTCATCAACTTGGCCGAGCAGAACGGCATGATTGTGGAAATCGGCGCCTGGGCGTTGAAGGAAGCGTGCCGCGAGGCGGCATCTTGGACAGTGCCGCTGCAGATCGCCGTCAATCTGTCGCCGGTGCAGTTCCGCTACGGAGACCTGGCCGGCCTCGTGCATCTCATTCTGCTCGAGACGGGCTTGCAGCCCGGGCGGCTGGAGCTGGAGATCACAGAAGGCGTCATGTTTGATGATCCGGCGCGGGCACTGTCGGTCCTGCGCCGCCTAAAGGCGCTCGGAGTCAAGATCGCCATGGACGATTTCGGCACCGGGTACGCCTCGATGTCCTCGCTGCAGTCATTTCCGTTCGACAAGATCAAGATTGACCGCAGCTTCGTCTCCGGGCTGGAGACCAACCCGCAGTCGACCGCCATAGTCCGCTCGATCATCGGCCTCGGCGAAGCCCTCAAGGTGCCGGTCATCGCCGAAGGCGTCGAGACCGAGGGCGAGCGCTCCATCCTCTGGCAGGAGGGCTGCACCGAGATCCAGGGTTTCCTGACCGGCCATCCGCTGCCGATCAGTGCCTACGCGTTACTGACGGGTGGCGATGCCGGCGTCCATGCCGCCGCCAAGACCGGCTGAGGCGATTGCTGCCGTTCGCTTCCTGCGTGTGGCCCGTGCGCACTAGGAATCCATTGCAATCACAACGACATTCCGCTTGATCCGTCGACGGCAGGACCGGCCACGGAGCCGTCTCCATAGCTCCAGGCCCCGCACACCGATGAAGTCAGTCCACCTCGTTCTCGCCGCCTTGCTCTGCCTGGCCAATGTCGGCGCGGCTTTCGCGCAGGACAAACCCGACGTTGCGGCGCAGGAAGACACCGAGATCCAAGTGGACGATCCCACGATGGAGGTCGAAGAGAAAGCGCAAGAGGCGCCCCGTCCGGCACCGGTACAGAAGGCGGCGCCATTCAAGGAGCTGCCGGGTCGCTGGGTCGGCGAAGGCCGCATCGGCACCAACGCGGGCAAAGCCGAAACGGTCAAATGCCGCGCCACCTACTTCGTCAATCCCGCCGGCAATGAGCTGCGCCAGAACATTCGATGCGCTTCGGCAGGCGGCAAGGTCGAGGTGAAGAGCAACGTCATCGCCAACGACGGCAAGCTGAGCGGTACGTGGAACGAGCTCGTCTACAATCTCGGCGGCGAGATGACCGGCGAAGTCACGCAGCGCGGCTTCCGCATCGTGGTGCGCGGTGGTGACCTGACGGCGAACATGGACGTCATCGTCATGAACGACCGGCAGATCGTCGAGATACAGTTCTTCAACAGCTCGCTGCGCGGCCTGACGCTCATCCTCAAGAAGGGCTGATCAGCGGCGGCCGAACAGCCTCTCGATATCGGCGAGCTTCAGCTCGACGTATGTCGGCCGGCCGTGATTGCACTGGCCGGAATAGGGCGTCGCCTCCATGTCGCGCAGCAGTGCGTTCATCTCATCCGGCGTCAGGCGCCGTCCCGAACGGACGCTGCCATGGCAGGCGATAGTGGCGCACACCGAAAGCAAGCGGTCCTTCAAGGCTGTGCTGACACCCTCGCGCACGATATCGGCGGCCAGGTCGTGCGATCAGTCCAGTGATGTCGCCGTCGCCGAGCAGCGCCGGCACCTCGCGCACGATGACGGCGCCCGAGCCGAAGGCCTCGACGATAAGGCCGAGTTCGGTCAGCTCATCCGCTTTGTCGGCCAGCGCCGCCGCCTCGTTGTCATCGAGGTCGACGACGATCGGGACCAGCAGTCCCTGGCGCGCAACGCCGCCCTCGGCTCAGCATCGCCTTGAGGCGCTCGTAGACGAGGCGCTCGTGCGCGGCGTGCTGGTCGACGATCACCACGCCGTCGCGTGTCTGCGCCACGATGTAGTTCTCGTGCAGCTGCGCGCGCGCTGCTCCCAGCGGGCGATCCTGCAGCGCCTCGGCCGGCGCGGCGAATGCGCGGACATCGGCGCTTGGCGCATCCATGACATCAAGCGGCGCCTGCATGGCCTCGGCAAAACCTCGCGCCGCCGAACTGCGCGAGGGCGCATAGAACGTGTGGCGCGGCCGCTCGAAGGCAACGACGTTAGGCCGCAGCTCCTGCAATGCCGCGGTGCCGTTGGCGGCAGCTGCGCGATGTCCTTCGGCATGCAGCGCCGCACCCAGCGCGTTGACGATCAGCGAGCGCACGCCGCCTGAGTCGCGGAAGCGCACCTCGGCCTTGGCCGGATGCACGTTGACGTCGACCTCCTCGGGCGGGAGCGCGAGGAACAGCGCCAGCAGCGGCTGGCGTCCGCGCGGCATCAGATCGCCGTAGGCGGCGCGCACCGCGCCGATGAGCAGCTTGTCTTTCACCGGACGTCCGTTGACGAACAGGAACTGTTGAGCGGCGTCGGGGCGATGCAGCGTCGGCAGTCCGGCAAAGCCCTTCACCGATATGTGGTCGCGCTCGCCCGATACCGGCACCGCATCGTCCATGAAGGCGCGGCCCATGATGCGGCCGAGGCGCTGCAGAAGACCGTCGGCACCCGCTGCCTCGCGCGGGAAACGCAGGCCGGTGCGCTCGCCCGTCGTCAGCGTGAAGCCGACGTCGGGGTGCGCCATGGCCAAGCGCTTGACGACCTCGGCCACCGCCATGTTCTCGGCGCGCTCTGATTTCAGAAACTTGAGGCGCGCCGGCACGCTGGAGAACAGATCGCGCACCTCCACACACGTGCCTTGATTGCCGGCGGCCGGCTTCACCGCCCCTTTGGCGCCGCGGTCGACGGCCAGCGCAAAGGCCTCCGCCGCCCCGCGCGCCCGCGACAGGATGGTGAGCTGCGCGATCGAGCCGATCGACGGCAGCGCCTCGCCGCGAAAGCCGAGCGTGCGGATGGCGAAGAGATCCTCCTCGGAGAGTTTCGAGGTGGCATGCCGCTCGACGGCCAGCAGCAGATCGTCCGGCGGCATCCCCGAACCGTCGTCGGTGACGCGGATGAGCGCCAGTCCGCCCGAGGCGGTGACGACCTCTATCTCGGTCGCGCCGGCGTCGAGGGCGTTCTCCGCCAGTTCCTTGATGACGCTCGCCGGGCGCTCGATGACTTCGCCGGCGGCAATGCGATTGATGGTCTGCGGCGACAGCTGGCGAATGGCCATTCTCATCCCCCTGGGCACTTAGCGCCTAGCCTATCCCCCGATTTGCCCCCGCAGGGTGGCACCGCGGGTGGGTCCCCGACCTTTTAACTCCCGGTATTGTACCAATGGCCGTGTGGCGAGGACGCCAAACGCCGGGCTTCCGGTCGCTCTGCGACGCGCGCGCCGCTATTCAATGGGGCCGAGTTCGTCCAACTGTGGCGCTCGGCAGCCCCCCGGGGCACCCGTTAAACACTGTGGAGAACACATGCGGCTCGATGCGATCGCGATTGGCAGCAATCCTCCCCTCGACATCAACGTCGTGATCGAGGTTCCTGTGGGCGGCGAGCCCATCAAGTACGAGCTGGACAAGGCATCGGGAACGCTTTTCGTCGACCGCTTCCTGTACACGCCCATGCGGTATCCCGGGAACTACGGGTTCGTGCCGCATACGCTGTCGCTCGACGGCGATCCTATCGACGTATTGGTCTGCAACACACGCGCCATCGTGCCAGGGGCCGTGATCAACTGCCGCCCCGTCGGCGTACTGGTCATGCAGGACGAGGGCGGGGGCGATGAGAAGATCATTGCCGTGCCGAGCAGCAAGACAACCATGCGCTACGACAAGGTCGCCAACTACACCGACCTGCCGCAGATCACCGTGCAGCAGATCGAGCACTTCTTCGGGCACTACAAGGATCTGGAGCCCGGCAAGTGGGCAAAGATCGACCACATCGGCGATTCGGGCGAGGCGCGCCGCCTCATTACCGAAGCCATCACGCGCGCCAAGGCGAAGGCCAAGGGCTAACATCCGCTGGATCCCGGCCCTGCGGTGCTCCACGCTTGGCCGGGATGAGAATCTCAGCTGAAGTCGCTTAGCTTAACCCTTCTTCGCCTGCTGCAGAGCGGGCTTGCCGACAATGGTGATGATGAGGTTCTGCGTATCGAGCAGCCGCTTGGCAACGCGCTTCAGATCATCGAGCGTCACCGCCGCGATCATGGCGTTGCGGTTCTCGACATACTCGGGCCCGAAACCGTCCATGCGCAGCCCGAGCAGCTGCGATGCGATCTTGGCGTTGGTGTCAAAGCGCAGCGGATACGAGCCGATCAGGTAGCTCTTGGCGTTGTCGAGGTCTTCCTGCTTGACGTCGCCGTCGGCCATCTTCTTCAGCTCGTCGCGAATGATATCCAGCGACTGGCCCATCATGTCGTTGCGGGTGGCGACGCCGCCCGAGAAGATCGACGTGTGCTGATATGGATAGATGTACGTGTAGACGGAGTAGGCCAGGCCGCGCTTTTCTCGCACCTCCTCCATCAGCTTGGAGGCAAAGCCACCGCCACCGAGGATCTGGTTCAGCACGAACGCCGCCATGAAGTCGGGGTCCTTGCGCGGCATCGCGCCGAGCCCGAACACCGCCACCGACTGCGGCACGTCCATGTCGACGACGGTCTGGCGACCATGCGCGACCGGGTTCGTCTTCGTCACGGTGGTCAGCTCGGCCTTGGCCGGCAGATCGCCGAACACCTCATCGAGAAGCTTGCCGAGCTGCTCGGGCGAGATATCGCCAACGGCCACGACCTTGAGCGTATCCTTGGCGAACACGCGCTTGCGATAGGCTTCGAGTTCAGCGCCGCTCACCTTGCCGACCGTCGCTTCCGTGCCGTTGGCGGGACGTGCGTAGGGATGGCCGGCGAATGCGACAGCGTACCATTCGTTCTGCGCCACCTTGTCGGGATCGCGCGCCGCATAGGCGAGGGAAGCAAGCAGCTGCTGGCGGATGCGCTCCACGGCGTCGGCGTCGAAGCGCGGCTTGGACAGCGCCAGCTTCAGCAGCTTGGCGGACTCGTCGCGATTTTCGGTGAGCGTTTCGAAGTTGCCGTAGAAGGCATCCTTGGCCTCCTCGTAATTCATGCGCATGGAGAGGTCTTCCATGCGCTCCTGGAACTCGCGCGACTTGAGGTCGGCGGCGCCCTCATCGAGCATGGCGGTGAGGAAGTTGGCGACACCCTCCTGGCCGAGCGGGTCTTGCGAGCTGCCGCCGTCGAATGCAAAGCGCATGGCCATCATCGGCACCGCGTGCTCCTCGACCAGCCACGCCTCGATGCCGCCGGGGCTTTTCACGGTTTGGATTTTCATTGCGTTGGCCGGCAGGCTGAAGGTGGCGAGGAAAGCGGCGAGAAGCGCGACCGTACCCATCCAGCGGGACGCGGTGCGAGCGGTCGTTGAACGCATAGAGCGGGTGGCGACCATTTCATAGCCTCTTGGCATGCTGAGCATCAGGAGCGGGTGTGCGCGACGGGCTGCTCGACACTCTTTCCGGCTCCCGTGGCGTCGTCTGCCTCGGGCAACAGCCAGCCGGTCACCGATTTGCGCGCATCGAGATACGTGGCGGCCGCCTTCTTGACGTCGTCGGCGGTGACCTTTGAGATTGCCGCAGGCCAGCCTTCGACCTGATCGATGTTGCGACCTATGGCGACGGCCCATCCGTAGCGCCGTGCCAGATTGGCCTGGTTGTCGCTGTCGTAGATATAGTCGGCGAGCAACGACTTCTTGGCGCGCTCGAGTTCCAGCTGCGTGACGCCGTCCTTGCGAACCTCGTCGAGCACCTTGTCAACGTCGGCCTCGACGGTAGTGAGGTCACCGCCGCTGGCAACCGCGTAGACGGAGATGGCGCCGGAATCGAGCCCGTAGCCCGAGTAGTCGCCGCCCGTGGTGGCTGCGACCTTCTCCTCGACGACGAGCTTGCGATAAAGCCGGCTGGTCGAGCCGTCAGCGACGATCTTCATCAGCAAGTCGAGCGCCTCGGCTTCGCCAGGCTTGGCCGTGACATAGCTGGGCGCCAGATAGTAGCGATGGAATGAAGCGTTGCCGGCGCGCGGGTCCTTGAGGGTCAGGCGGCGGGCGACGATCTGCGGCGGCTCCTGCGGACGCGTGCGCCCGTCGACGTCGGGATTGGCCGGCAGCTTGCCGTAGGTCTGCTCGGCAAGACGCTTCACTTCTTCCGGCGTCACGTCTCCGGACACGACGAGGATGGCGTTGTTGGGTGCGTAATAGCGCTTGTAGAAGCGCAACGCGTCTTCACGCGACAGCTTGGCCATTTCATGCGCCCAGCCGATGACGGGCACGCCGTAGGGATGCGAAAGATACAGAGCGGCATTCATCTGCTCGTCTAGCCGCGCGCCGGGATTGTTCTCGATGCGCGAGCGACGCTCCTCGATGATGACCTGCCGCTCGGTGGCGACCTCATCATCGGTGAGCCGCAGGTGCGTCATGCGGTCGGCCTCCATATCCATCAGGGTGGGCAGCTGCTCCTTGGCGATGCGCTGATGGTAGGCGGTGACGTCCTGGCCGGTGAACGCGTTGTCCTGGCCGCCGAGCTTGGAGATGATCTTGGAGAAGTCGCCGACGGCAATCTTGTCCGTCGACTTGAACATCAGGTGCTCGAGGAAGTGGGCGATGCCGGAGACGCCCTTGGGCTCGTCGGCGGCTCCGACCTTGTACCAGACCATGTGGGTGACGACGGGCGCGCGGTGATCGGGGATGACCACGACCTCCATGCCGTTCGACAGCTTGAACTCCACGGCGCGCGGGGCGGCAGAGGCGGACTGGTTTGCGAAAGCGAGCATGAGGATGGCCATTGCTGTGATTGCGGGACGGCTGACGCCGAGCTTATGCATCGATAATTCCCCGATTGGGCCTCGGACGCGTGGAGGAAAATGACCGCAGTCGCAGGCGGCTCGGCGAGACGGGCGCGTTGCCGTCATCTTCGGGACACCATCCTTCATGTCAAATGACATCGTGTTCATGCGAGGCGCTATACCGAGGCTCTCGGCGGTCCCATCGCGCCGCTTGAAGGAGCTGCATTCGTCGCCCATATGTTCCAGCAAGAACACCAGCGCCCGGCTGTCGGGGCTGGACCGGAGGCCAAGGTTAATCGGCTCCGACGGGTCCCAAATCGAAGGTCGCTTCAGGAAGGGCTTTCAGACGATGTCGCGGATTTCTCTGCTCTCCAGCCCCCTGCTATTGGGCTTTGAGGAGATGGAGCGCCTGATCGATCGAGCCAGCAAGGGTTCGGGCGACGGCTATCCCCCCTACAATGTCGAGCGTCTCGAAGCCGCCAACGGCGATGGCGAGACGCTGCGCATCACTCTGGCAGTTGCCGGCTTTGCGCGCGATCAACTCGAGATCACGCTCGCCGACAGCCAGCTGGTCGTGCGCGGGCGGCAGACCGACGACAAGTCCCGCAACTACCTCTACCGCGGCATAGCGGCGCGACAATTTACCCGTACTTTCGTGCTGGCGGATGGAATTGAGGTAAAGTCTGCTGACTTGTCCGATGGACTGCTTGCTATCGAGCTGAAGCGCCTGGAGCCGGAGCGCCTGGTGCGGACGATCGAGATCAGCGACAGAAAATAACGTGTGGCAACGTTGCATCGAGACAGCCTCATTGCGCGTTTTAGCGATGGGCGTCGATCCAGGATGCCGATACGCTCGTCGTCAGATTCGGTTGGCGATGCGCCGGGCCTGGCTAGAAGAAGGAGTAGCGTCATGACCGAAGCCGAAAAGACCTTGGACGTGCGTCTTGTCATGACCGAGCATGAGCTCGCCACCTTGGGCGGCGGAGTTGTCGCTTACATCAAGACGCTTACCGCCGACGAGGCGACCCGCATGTTCCCGGCCATCGAAGGGCTGCCGAAGGGCATCAACCTGTTTTCGCTGCATGCGGCCGACGGCACACCGTTGGCGCTGACCGACACGCGCCAGGCAGCCATCGGGCATGCGATCGACGATGACCTGGAGATCGCCAGCGTGCACTAGGCACCGCGCGGCACCAACCAACTGCAACTTATTCGAGGCTCCGGATCACGCTCCGGAGCCTTTTTGTTTGGTGAAACGCCGATCCCGCTGCCTGCTAGGTCCGATAGTGGGCGAACTGCCCGCGCGGGCGGAAGCGCTCCAGATACGTCGGCACGATGGCGGCGACGCCGTGCGGAGCGCTGACGCCCAGGGCCGCCAGCGTGCGGCCTTCACTCTTGGCGGCAGAGCTGACCACGTTGTCATGCTGCAGCATGCGCACCTGATCCAGCGTCACCGGTCGCAGGCCATTTGGCAGCGGCCAGGTGAGGATCGCCTGCAGCTTCGCGAGCCAGAACGGCAACGGCAGATACCCGCGCGAGCGCCCCGCCCACTCCTGCGTCAGGTCGAGCAGTTCGCGGAAGGACAGCACCTCCGGACCACCGGCCTCGTAGATCGTGCCCGCCTTGCCTGAGCCGGCCGCGCACGCGGTGATGGCGGCGGCGAGATCGCCGACGAACACCGGCTGGAAGCGCGTCCTCCCGCCTCCGATCAGCGGCAGCAGCGGGGACATGCGCGCCATGGCGGCGAAGCGGTTGAAGAACTCGTCCTCCGGGCCAAAGACGATGGATGGGCGAATGATGATGGCGCCGGGGAATTCCTCCAGCACGGCCGCTTCGCCCTCCGCCTTGGAGCGGGCATAGGCGGATGGCGACTTGGGACAGGCGCCGATGGCCGAGATATGCACCAGCCGGCGCACGCCAGCCTCGCGCGCCGCTTTGGCGACGGCCCGCGGGCCATCGACGTGCAGCGCCTTGAAGGTCTGCTTGCCGCCGCTGGTCAGCACGCCGATGGAATTGACGACAACTTTGGCCCCGGCCAGCGCTGGCTGCACCGATCGCGGATAGCGCACGTTGGCCTGCACGGGAGCCACCTGCCCGACGAAGCCGGCGGTCTGCAGGAAGCCGGCGAGGTCGGGCCGGCGTACGGCGGCGCGCACGCGCCAGCCCTGTTTGGCCAGTGCCGCGACGGCGTAGCGGCCGACAAATCCTGACCCGCCGAAAACCGTCGCTATTCCCTGGTCGTCGAGCCGATCTGCCATGCCCCACATCCTCCGCGCGCCGGGGCCGCCGCTCCGCCCCGATCTGGCGAGGATTATACGGGCCCGCGCCGGCCTGGGAAGGATGCGCGCAGCCGCACGGGCGCAATTGACAACCGCCGCGGCGCTCTCTAACTGATCGCCTCCGTGCCCAGGTGGCGGAATTGGTAGACGCACCAGCTTCAGGTGCTGGCGCCCGCAAGGGTGTGGAGGTTCGAGTCCTCTCCTGGGCACCACCCCGATGTCAGCTAGACTTTTCGCAGTTAGGCCGGCGCTACGCCGCTGCGCCGCCGCGGCGGCTTAGCGCTCGCAGCGGTTCAGGTATTCGCGCGGGGAATTGGACTTGAACACCCCCGTGTTCGAGTTCCAGTCGCCGACCTCCAGCATGTCCTTGTGCACGATGCGCTGCGCGATGAGGCAGTCGTTCTTGCATTCCGTGCCGTCGGAGTTCTTGAGGCGCTGCGCAAGGATGATGCGATGCCCGCGCACGTCGCCGACAATATCGATCAGCCGCTCCGTGAAGGCGTCCTCCGGCGTGCCGTCGACGCGCCGGCTGAGCAGGAAGCTGCGATTGCGCGGGATGTTCTCCGTCTTGGCATCGCCGCGCGTGCTGCACCAGTAGCCGCCGAGGAAAAGCGCATCGAGATCCTGGGCGCCGGCGGCACGGAGCGGCACGGTCACGAAAGCGGCGAGCAGTGCGATGATCTTGATGTTCTTTAAGCTGACGCTGTGGATGCTGGGCACGGGCGAATTTCCTTGGACGGTTTGCCCGATTGCTAGCAGGGGAAGGCCCCCGCGAGCCACAAACGCCCCGCCGATTGGTTATTGCCGCGCTTAGGCGATGACCGCAAAAGATGTCGCAATGGACGCAACGGTGCATGCACACGACCTGCCGCTTGCATTGACCACCCGGGATTGGATAGGGAACGCTCGTTAAAGCATTCAGGGCTATACGGGGTGGCTGCCCATCGCAGCCCGGCAAAGCAAGGGCGCTACAACGATGGCCAAATCCTCAATCACGCTGCACAAGAACGATCTTCCCGCGGGGCTCGACTTCGGCTCGAGCGTCGCCGTCGATACCGAGACGCTGGGGCTCAACGTCAATCGCGACCGGCTGTGCCTCATTCAGCTGTCGTCGGGTGATGGCAGCGCCCACCTCGTGCAGTTCGACGGCAGCGACTACGCCGCTCCCCATCTCAAGGCGCTGCTCACCGATGCGGCGGTGCTGAAGATCTTTCACTATGCCCGCTTCGACATTGCCGTCATCGAGAAGTACCTCGGCGTCGTCACGACGCCGATCTATTGCACCAAGATCGCCTCCAAGCTGGTGCGCACCTACACCGACCGACACGGCCTCAAGGATCTGGTCGGGGAACTGGTCGGCATCGAGTTGTCGAAGCAGCAGCAGAGTTCCGACTGGGCTGCACGCGATCTCAGCCAGCAGCAGCTCGCCTACGCCGCCTCCGACGTGCTGCATCTGCACGCCCTCAAGACCAAGCTGGACGCCATGCTGGCGCGCGAAGGCCGCCAGGCCTATGCGCAGGCGGCATTCGGTTTTCTGCCGACACGCGCCAAGCTCGACCTGGCCGGATTCGGCGAGGACGACATTTTTTCCCATTAAGCAGGGGCACAGGTGGGCGCCCCATTGCCACCGTGAAGGGCGCTTAACGCTGTCCGCGGGCCGCACCAGGCAGTCCCAATATAACCCCAATTGACGGCGATTTACCGGGCTGCGAGGGCGCATCGTGCGGCCATCGAGCCAGGGACCGTTCGCGGCTGGGTCGGAGGGAATGCGAAAACGTGCCGGACACTGAATTCAAAGACTTGCTAGTGTGGCTCCGACCGAGAACTTCGCTCGATAAATAGCCGAACCCCCTAGCTGCGCGAGCGCATGGCAACGACCACCCAGTTCGCCCCCGGCGAGACATGGACGGGCTCCAATCCTTTCGCCGGCACCACTGCCGCCGACCGGGCGCGCAACTTCGCGCGCGCGCGCCGTCATACCCGCCTGGTGCGGGTGCTGCGCTGGTCGCTCCCCGGCACAGCCATCGGCGTCGTCACACTCTATTCGCTGCTCATCCTCGATTCGACCGGCTGGGTCGCCAGCCTCCCGCGCCTTGAAGTGCCGCGCATCATTCCTGAAAACCTCACCATGGATAATCCGAGCTACGAGGGGTTCAACAAGGACGGCGGAAAGTTTGTCGTGCGCGCCAAGACGGCTGTGCAGGATCTCGTCAATACCGACTTCGTGCGCCTCAACGACATCACCGGCGACCTGACGGATCCCAAAAAATCTAAGACGCTCCTCACCGCGGCGCACGGCGAGTTCGATACCAAGAAGAACAAGCTCGATCTGACCGGCGGCATCGACATCGTCGCAGAGAGCGGCCTCAAGGCGAAGCTGACGAGCGCCACCATCATGACCAACGACAACGTCATTTTCTCCAAGGAGCCGGTCCTCGTCGAGATGCCGACGGGCACGGTCCGCTCCAACGAGATGCGCATCTTGAGCAAGACCCGCGAGATCGCTTTCGTAGATGACGTCAGGGCGCACCTCGTACCGCCCAAGGACGACGCGCCGCCGACGGCCGAGACCAAGAAGGCGGCTGCGCCGCTGATCGGCGGCGGACAAGGGCCGATCGATATCACCGCCGGACGTCTCGACATCGACGACACCGGCAAGAGCGCCACGTTCACCGGCAAAGTCAAAGCCAAGCAGGCGGGCGCCATGCTGGAGACCAACGCGCTCGAGGTGCAATATGAGGGTGGCGAGGATGCGGGTGCCACCGCGACTCCGGGCGCCGGCACCAAGATCAAGCGCATCGTGTCGAAAACACCCGTCATCATGACGCGCGCGCCGCAGGACCGGGTTACCGGCGCGTCCCTCGACTACGACGCCGTAAGCCAGGTGGCCGTGGTCAACGGAAACGTGGAGATGCAATCGGGCGAAGGCCGCCAGGCCAGCGCCGACAAGGTCACTGTCGACCAGCGCGCCGACACCATCCTGATGACCGGCAACGTCGCCGCCGTACAAGGCCGCAACCAGCTCAAGGGCGAACGGCTTTACGTGGAACGCGCCAGCGGCCGCACGCAGCTGTCCTCGCCCGGAACGGCGGACGACCCCGGCCGCATCTGGACGCAGTTCTTCCGCGGCGAGGCGAAAGAAGCACACTCGCTCAAGGAGAAAGCCTCGCAGCTCGTCGAGACGGCGACAGGCGCGCTCGGCGGGGCAGCGATGTTCAAGACCGATCCCAACGCGCCGATCAACGTCGAGGCGGGTCGCCTCGAGGTCGACGACCGCGCCAAGCAGGCGGTATTCCGCAGCGACGTCCACGCCACGCAAGGCGATTTCGTCGTTCGCACCTCCGAGCTGCGCGCCTTCTACACGGGAGCTGCCGGCCTCGCCGAGCAGGCCGAGGCGTCCGGCGCCAACGCCCCGGCCGAGATCACGCGCATCGAGGCGCGCGGCAAGGTGATCGTCACCTCCAAGAACGGGCAGAATGCCACCGGCGATCGGGCCGACTACGACGTGAAGAAGAACCAGGTGGTACTCGGCGGCGACGTGATCCTGACCCAAGGCAAGAACGTGGTGCGCGGGACCAAGCTGACCATCAACATGCTTACCGGCGAAAGCGTCATCGATAGCGATGGCGGCGCGGCCTGGTCGGCGACGGCTGCACCCGACGCCAAGGATGGGTCCGGCTTTGCCGCACGGCCGGGCGCCGGCAACCGTCCCAGCGCGATTTTTTACCCTCGCGATAAGAAAGGCGCCGAAAAGAAGCCGCCGAGCGCTGCTAGCGGTGGCGCCAATTCCGGCGGGGGCTGGGCCCCCGCAACGCCTTCCCCTTAAGCCTGATCGCGGCCAATACGCCGATTGACAGGGCCCCCGATCGGGGCACCATGCCCCCTGGGCCGCTACCAAGGGCTTTTCGAGGTTCTCGATACCGTGTTGAAAATACTCTCCTTCGGCTCGAAGCGCGCACAGCCTCAGTCCTATGACGAGTGGGACGGCGAGGGCTACGCGCACGCGCGGCGCCGGCCGTCAACGGCGGTCCCGAGCAACTCGGCTCCGAGGGATGGCTGACCGTCCACCACGTCCAGAAAAGCTACAAGAAGCGCCTCGTCGTGCGCGGCGTCAGCCTCGCCGTCGGCCGCGGAGAATTGGTCGGGTTGCTGGGCCCTAACGGCGCCGGCAAGACGACGGTGTTCTACATGATCACCGGACTCGTCCCTCCCGACAAAGGCAACATCACCATCGACGGCATGGACGTCACGCGGCTGCCCATGTACCGGCGGGCGCGGCTTGGCATCGGCTATCTGCCGCAGGAAGCGTCGATCTTCCGAGGCTTGACGGTCGAGCAGAACATTATGGCCGTGCTCGAAATCGTCGAGCCGTCCAAAAAGAAGCGCAAGGAGAAGCTCGACAGCCTGCTCGAGGAATTCCGCATCACCAAGCTGCGCAAGTCCCCGTCGATCGCGCTTTCAGGCGGCGAGCGGAGACGCTGCGAAATCGCCCGCGCCCTCGCCTCGGGCCCGTCATTCATGCTGTTGGACGAGCCTTTCGCCGGCATCGACCCCATCGCCGTCGGTGACATCCAGGAGCTGGTGCGTCATTTGACCGAGCGTGGCATCGGCGTTCTCATCACCGATCATAACGTCCGCGAAACGCTTAGCTTGATAGACCGAGCCTACATCATCTACGACGGTCAGGTTCTAACACAAGGTAAGCCTGAGGAAATCATAGCCAACGACGACGTGCGGCGTGTGTACCTCGGAGACATGTTCGTTAACGCGCGCTGACTACACAGCGGGCATCAGCAGCCGAGATACCTGGACGAGCGCATGGCGCTTTCTACTAAGCTGGAGATGAGGCAAGGCCAGCAGTTGGTGATGACACCCCAACTGCAGCAGGCTATTCGCTTGCTTCAGCTTTCGAATATGGAGCTGGCGCAGTTCGTCGACGGAGAGCTGGAGCGCAATCCGCTGCTCGAGCCCGACGAGGGCGTGGAAGCGCCTGTGCGCGCCGAGGGCGAACCCACAGAGTTCGCCAAGCCGGAAGAAACAGCGCCGGCCGGCGACGGCGAAGGCGACTGGGTCGACCTCAACAAATCGGTCGCCGATCCCGAGGCTACCTTCGATACCGAGTACGAGAACGTCTATCCCGACAGCGCGCCGTCCGACCAGATGCAGGATGCCGCGTCAGGATGGGCCTCAGTGCGCCAGCGCGGCGCTGGCTCGGGCGATGACATAAACATTGAGGCGTTCCTCACCAACGAAGTGTCGCTGCGCGAGCATCTGAGCGCGCAGGTGCCGCTGGTGCTGACTGAGCCGGCCGACCGTCTGATTGGTCAGTACCTCGTCGACATGGTGGATGAGGCCGGCTACCTGCCCGCCGATCTCGACGTAATCGCCGAAAAGCTCGGCGCCCCGCAGTCGATGGTCGAAAAAGTCCTGGCTACCTTGCAGACACTCGATCCTCCCGGCGTCTTCGCGCGCTCGCTCGCCGAGTGCCTGGCGCTGCAGCTCAAGGACCAGAACCGTTACGATCCGATCGTCAGCCGCTTCCTTGAAAACCTTCACTTGCTGGCCGGGCACAATCTGCCGGCACTGCGCAAGGCTGTGGGTATCGAGATGGACGAGCTGCTGGAGATCGTCACCGAGATCAAGAAGCTCAATCCCAAGCCGGGCCTGAAGTTCGGCTCCGTGCAGCTGCAGCCGGTGGTCCCGGACGTCCTGGTGCGCGCCGCCTCTGACGGTACATGGATCATCGAGCTCAACACCGACACGCTGCCGCGGGTGCTGGTCAATCGCACGTATCTGACCACCGTTTCGCAGTCCGCCGGCTCGGCCGCCGACCGCAACTACCTGCTCGAGTGCCTGCAGACGGCCAACTGGCTGGTGAAGAGCCTCGATCAGCGCGCTCGCACCATCCTGCGCGTGGCCGAGGAGATCGTCCGTCAGCAGGATGGCTTCTTCACGCACGGCGTGCAGTACCTGCGCCCGCTGAATCTGCGGACCGTCGCCGACGCCATTTCGATGCACGAATCCACCGTGTCACGCGTCACCTCCAACAAGTACATGGCGACGCCACGCGGCATCTTCGAATTGAAGTACTTCTTCACCTCCGCCATCGCCTCTTTCGACGACGAGGGCGAGTCGCATTCGTCCGAGGCGGTGCGCCATCGCATCAAGCAGATGATCGACGGCGAAACGCCGGCGAGCGTCTTGTCGGACGACAAGATCGTCGAGAAGCTGAAGAACGACGGCATCGACATCGCGCGCCGCACGGTGGCGAAATATCGCGAAGCGATGCGAATCCCCTCCTCGGTGCAACGGCGCCGCGACAAGCGCATGATCGAGCGCGTCGGCTCGTAAGGACGGGGTCTCGCCGTCGTTCGTGCGGCGCCCTTGTGTGCCGCCGAGCAGTGCTCTATAGGCTCGGGCCGTAGCGCTGCCGAGCCTTGCAGAGGCCCCAGTCCGCTATTCTTCACACGGCAAACAGGGCGTGGCCCCGTTCTTGCAGCGCAAAGCACCAGGAAATCCAGGGTGGAGCCGGGTTTTCTGAGAAGTGGGCTAAGTCTGGGGACCGGCTGATGAGAATTTCCTGATCAGCCGGAGACTTAGCTAAGCGTCGCGGGGAACTGTCCTGCAAAATTACTGTGCACACGACCTTGCGAGTGCCATCTTTTTGGTTTCTCAACGGGGCTTCGCACTGGCGCGGGGATAGATCGGCTGGGGCGGCAAGAGGGTACGTGCGGGGGCACGGGCATGAAGGTAGAATTATAGAGTCGCCGGCCACGACCTGCCGCCCACGGGGGTTATAGGCGCCGGCGCTTCGCAACAGGTTGGATCAGGATTTGACGATGGATCTCTGTGACCTGCTCGCCTCCGATGGCATCATTGCTTCCCTGAAGGCGACGAGCAAGAAGCACGCCCTGCAGGAGCTGGCGACGATTGCCGCGGCGAGGACAGGTCTTGATCAGCGCGAAATTTTCAACACGCTGTTGCAGCGTGAGCGGCTCGGCTCGACCGGCCTCGGCCACGGCATCGCCGTTCCACACGTGAAGCTTGCCGGCATGCGCAACATCTTGTGCCTGTTCGCGCGCCTCGACGAGGCCATCGACTATGAATCGCACGATGGCGAGCCCGTCGATCTGCTTTTCCTGCTGTTGGCACCCGATCATGCGAGCGGCGACCACCTCAAGGCGCTGGCCAGCATTTCGCGCGTCGTACGCGAACCCTCGGTGCTCGATGCATTGCGCAACGCCACGGACGGAGCAGCTCTGCGCGTGGCGCTGACGCGACCCATACCCTCGCACGCTGCCTAGACGGCGTCGGCCAGCACTCCCGGCGCGTATCACGGCACCGGGCAGCCTGAGGTGTGCCCGAGCACGAGCATCGCGCCCAGCGCAATACCGCCGACGATGATCCGCCACCAGCCGAAGACCGCAAACCCGTGGCGGCTCACGTAGTCGAGCAGGTAGCGCACGACGAACACCGCCGCGATGAAGGCGGTGATGAAGCCGATGACGATGTTGGTGACATCGCCTGCCTGCAGGATCGACCAGTTCTTGTAGAGGTCATAGGCGAAGGCGCCGCCCATGGTGGGCATCGCCAGGAAGAACGAGAACTCCGCCGCCGCGCGCTTGTCGCTGCCGAGTAGCATGGCGCCGACGATGGTCGCGCCCGACCGCGACACGCCGGGGATCATCGCGAGGCACTGGATCAGGCCGACCTTCAATGCCATCGAAGGCGGATAGTCCATGGCGTTGTCGTAGCGGACGGCCAGCTGCATGCGATCGACGAGAATGAGCACCACGCCGCCGACGATCAACATGATCGCGATGAGCATCGGCGTTTCGAACAGCACCGTCTTAATGAAATCATGGGCCAGGGCGCCGATGACCGCCGCCGGCAGAAAAGCGAGCAGCACGCTCAGCACGAAGCGGCGCGCGCGCGGGTCGTAGGGGATCGCCATGGCTATGCGCGTCAGCTTGACGGAGTAGACGCTGAGGATGGCGAGTACGGCGCCGAGCTGAATGAGCACCTCGAACGTCTTGCCCGGCGTGCAGATACCCAGGAAGTGCTCGGTGAGCAGTAGATGCGCAGTCGAGGAGACCGGCAGGAACTCGGTCAGCCCTTCAATGAGGCCAAGGAGGATCACTTCCCAGATCGGCATCGGCGGGACCTTACAGTTGAGCAGCGATGGTTTTTTTCTGTGCGGCGGGGAGGATTAGCAGGATTTGACCAAGCGCGGTGCCACTTCCCCGCCACACGGAGCGATTGTCTTATCGGGCCTTGAGGCTTAGGAGCGTCGGTTGCCGACATCCCAATAACAAACCGTCACAACGAGCAATGCACACGCTGACGCACTTCCGGCTCTGTCCTCACTCGCGCGCCGTTCGCCTGGCGCTGGCGGAGCTCGGTCAGGAAGTCGAGCTTGTCGAAGAGCGGCCGTGGGAGTGGCGCCCTGAGTTCCTGGCCCTCAACCCGGCAGGCGAGCTGCCTGTGCTGCAGGTTGGCGAGGGAGCGCCGCTGTGCGGCGTTTACGCCATTTCCGAATACTTGGCCGAAGGGGTGCCCGAGGCGGTCGAGGACGGCGATACCGAGGTTCTGCCGCTGTTCCCCGGCGACCGGCTGCAGCGGGCCGAGATCAGACGGCTGGTCGACTGGTTCAACGGCAAGTTCAACCGCGAAGTGACGCACGAGCTGCTGCAGGAAAGGGTTTACACCCGCCTGCAGCCGAGCGGCGCGACCACGCCGGACGTCGACTTCCTGCGCGCCATCCGTACAAACCTGCGGTACCATATGAGCTATATCAGCTATCTGGCCGACCGGCGGCGCTGGCTGGCGGGCGAGGAGCTATCCTTCGCCGATCTCGCCGCCGCCGCGCAGCTGTCATCGGTAGATTACCTAGGCGAAGTGCCATGGGAGGAGTTTGCCGTCGCCAAGGTCTGGTATGCACGCCTCAAGTCGCGGCGCGCATTCCGCACTCTTTTGGCCGACCGCGTTCCAGGAGCACTGCCTGTGGCCCATTACGCCGATCTCGATTTCTGATGGCAGCGTCGTGACCGCAGCACTCAAGGAGATGCTGGTGCGCGAGGCGTCCGCGCTCGGCTTTGATGCGGTGCGCATCACGACCCCCGATGCAGCGAATGCTGCCGGCGAGCGGCTTGCCGACTTCCTCGCTGCTGGACGGCACGGCGACATGGTGTGGATGGCGACCAACGCGGAGCGCCGCCAAAGCCCCTCGCGGCTGTGGCCCGAGGTGCGCTCCATCGTCATGCTGGGCATGAGCTACGCGCCGACGAGCGACCCGTTGGAAGCGCTCGAGCAGCCGACGCGCGGCGCCATATCGGTCTATGCGCAGGGCAAGGACTACCACGACATCCTCAAGGGCAAGCTGAAGCAGCTGGGCTCGGCGCTCGCTTCCGCCAGCGGTGCCGACGTGAAGGTTTTCGTCGATACCGCGCCGGTGATGGAGAAGCCGCTCGCCGCCGCCGCTGGCCTCGGCTGGCAGGGCAAGAACACCATGCTGGTTTCGCGCGAGCACGGTTCGTGGCTGTTCCTTGGTGCCCTTTTCACCACTGCCGAGCTACCCGCCGATGCGCCCGAGGCCGATCACTGCGGCAGCTGCAGCCGCTGCCTCGACGTGTGTCCGACGGCAGCTTTTCCAGCGCCGTACCAGCTCGATGCGCGCCGCTGCCTCGCGTACCTGTCGATCGAACACAAAGGGCACATCCCCGCCGAGTTCCGCCGCGCCATGGGCAACCGCGTGTTCGGTTGCGACGATTGCCTCGCCGTGTGCCCGTGGAACAAGTTTGCGGCTGCAGCGCATGAAGTCCGTTTTCATGCGCGCATCGAGACCGACAATCCCCCGCTGGCCGAGCTACTGCAGCTCGACGATGCGGCCTTCCGCGCCCGCTTTGCCGGAACGCCCGTCAAGCGCACGGGCCGCGACCGCTTCCTGCGCAACGTACTGATCGCCGCCGGCAACTCCGGCGATACCAGCCTGCTGCCGCGCGTCGAGGCGCTGCTCGGCGATGCCTCGCCGCTGGTGCGCGCGATGGCCGTATGGGCGATGCGCCAGCTCGACAAGCGACGACCTCGGTGAGGCGGTCCGCCACCGGCATCTATCACGCGAGGCCGATAGCGATGTGCGCGCCGAGTGGCAGGCGGCATGAGCCACTTATTCTGCTTCGGGCTCGGCTACAGCGCCCAGCGCGTGGCGCAGCATCTCGCGGCACAGGGCTGGCACATCGCCGGCACTGCGCGCACTTCCGAGGGCGCACAGAAGATCGCCGCACAGGGCTATGAGGCTTTCGTATTCGACGGGTCGGCGCCCGGCGCCGGTGTGGCACAAGCCATCGCCAATGCGACGCACGTGCTCGTCTCGGCGCCTGCTGACGCGGCCGGTGATCCGGCGCTGCGCCATCACACCGATGATCTCATGCGAGCGCCTGCCCTGAGTTGGATCGGCTACCTGTCGACGATCGGCGTTTACGGCGACAGCCAGGGCGAATGGATCGACGAGACGACGCCGACGCACGCCACCTCGGCGCGCGGGCGCCGGCGCATCGATGCCGAACAGGAATGGCTGGCCCTCGCCACCGCCCGCAAGGCACGCGCACAAGTTTTCCGTCTGGCCGGGATCTACGGACCGGGCCGCAGCGCCATCGATCGGCTGCGCGCAGGCACGGCGCACCGCATCATTAAACCGGGGCAGGTGTTCAACCGCATCCACGTCGATGACATCGCTGCTGCGGTGCTGGCCGGTCTTGGTGGGCGCGGCGCCGAGCAGATCTACAATGTCACCGACGACGAACCAGCGCCGCCGCAGGACATCATCACCTACGCTGCCGAGCTGTTGCACATGCCGCCACCGCCGCCGATCGCCTTTGAGGATGCGCAACTGTCACCGATGGCGGCCAGCTTCTACGCCGACAACAAGCGCGTGCGCAACACGCGGATGCGGGAAGATCTTGGCGTAGCTTTGAAATTCCCCACCTACCGCGAAGGCTTGCGCGCCATCCTTGCAGGCTAGGCGGGCTCCAGACTGTCCACAGCTGTCCCAACCTGAACGGTGCCGTTCAGCCGCCGTTCAAGCGCCCCCCGCTTTATAGGCGGAATTGGGTCGCGCTTTTGCCGCGCCCTCGGGAGCGCCCGCTCCCCGACGATGATCTGGCGAGGAAGTCATGCGGTCAGTAGCGAGAGGGCTTAGTCGCGGCGCAGTGTGCGCGGTGGTGTTGATGGGCTGGATGTATGGCCCGCATGGAGCCGCCGCCGACCCCGATGCCGCGCACGCGCTCGCTGACAAATTCTCGCGCGCTGCCGAGGACGGCGAAAGTGCCCGCCGCGCCAAGCAGGCCAAGGCGCGCGCACAAGTACAAGCAGAAGCCAAAGCACGCGCGGAAGCCGAGGCCGAAGAACAAGCCAAGGCGCAGCGAGCAAGGGCCGATGCCAAGGCCCGCGCGGATGCCCGGGCCGTGGCCGAGGCGCAAGCGCAAGCCGGCGAACGTGCGCGCGCCGAAGCGAAAGCACAGGCCGACGCCCAGGCCGAGGAGGCGCGCAAGCAGGCCCAGCGCGTCGCCGACGAGGCTGAAATGCTACGTGCTGCCGAAGAAGAGGCCGAGGCGCGTCGCCGCGAGCAATTTGCGCGCGAACAGCAGCGCCTCATCGAGGAAAAACGCCAAGCGGCACGTGCCGACGCGCAACGCATGGCCGAAGAGGCGCGTCAGCAGCGCCTGGAACTGGATCGCCAAGCCGAAGAGCGCCGCAGCGCCGAAGCCGAGCGCCTCACCCGCGAAGTCGAGGAGCAGGCCCGAGCCGAGGAGCAGCGGCTGGCCGAGCAACGGCGCGTTGCCGAGGCAAAGCGCAAGGCCGAGGAAGCGCGCATCGCCGAGATCAAGAGGCAGGCGGAAGAAGCCGCAGCCAAGCAGCGCATCGAGGACGCACGCGTCGCCGAGCTGAAGCGCCAGGCTGCCGAAGCCGAGACGAAGCGCGCGGCTGAAGCGGCGCGTGTTGCGGAGCAGCAGCGGATCGAGGCGACCAAGGCCGCACAGCGCACCGCACAGGAAGCACAGCGCGAGGCAGAAGCTGCCCGCATCGCCGAGAAATTCCGCCTGGCTCGGAAAGCGCGCGAAGAACGCAGCCGGACGACATCCGCGCCCGACATGGAGACGCGCAACAGCCTCGGCGGTCCCGTTGCCGAGCCCACGCGACCCGCGCCGCTTCTCGTCGCCCCTGCCGCCACGCCGATGTCGTATCCGCAGCGCGTGACGGTGCTTATAGTCATGCAGCCGCGGCGACACGGCTTTGCCGGCAAACGCATGACGGCCAATCCCGTACTGTGCGTCGGCGACAGCTGCTACGTGAGCAACGGTCCGACGTCGCCCGCAACCGTTATGCGCCGCGCGCAGGCGCTCGGCCCTGGCAACACGCTGGGCCGCAACGCCGGCGTCTGTCGCAACCAGACAACGTGCGTGTTCCGCGGCGTGACGCTCTCCACGCCGCAAACGACGATGCAGCCCGTCGACATGGGATTCCTGCGGCATGACCGTCGCGAAATTCGCAGCATCGAGCCCGACCGCTCATGTGACGCCGGCGCCGACGGGCTCTCCTGCTCGACGCCGATCATCTCCTCGGGCTATCGCGCCTGGGTCGTGCCGGAGACGATTGCCGAGCGGGTCGGCGCGCCTGCCCTCGCGCGCGCGCTAGATGACGGGCTTCCGGCTGCCCGCTCCGCTTCCGCCGAAGGCTGGGGCACGTTGGTTCAGACCTTGCCGACGAGGTAGCCGATCTCGCCGTTGGAGGCCTGCCGCTTGGCTTCGAGGAAGTCGTAGACTTCCCGCGCATGCATCGGGCGTCCGCTGCGATCGATCGAGCGCCGCTCCAGCTGTTGCAGCTCAGCGAGCAGCGGCTCGGCCGTCCGATGCAGCATGGCGACCGCCTGGATGGTCGCGCGCGTCATGTTGGGCGGCACCTTCGGCACCACGTCGGCGATGAGATCCTTAGCGCGCGTCGACAGCTTGCCTGACAGCTGGCCGAGGTAACCGATCAGCTTGATCGGCAGGTCTTCCTTGAAGCGGTAGTCGTAGAGTTCCATCCACAGGAACAGGCGATCCATCAGCAGGTCCTGCAGGCGCAGCCGCGAGGTGACGCGGTAGTCCTGCCACTCGGCGACGAGATCGAAGCCCGGCTCGAGTTCGATGTCGGCGGGCGCAAACGTCTCCTTGGCGGTCACCCCGATGCGGTCGACGAAATCGCGGTTCTTCATGTCGAAGCGGGTGGTGAATGTCGGCAGCAGGTATTGCTGGTTGCTGGCCATCCGATAGGCGTTGCGCACCAGCTTGGAGCAGAACAGCTCCGCATCGCCACCAAGCTCCATGGTGAAATCGTACCAGATGTGGCTGCCGGGCTTGCCGAGCGAACGTCCGATCACGTCGTGGATGAGCGCGGCGGCGCGCGCTGCAAGCTGCGGATCGCGGTGGCGGAAAAGAACGCAGCGTCCGAGACCATGCTGGAGCGTTTCGGCCAGCGGATTGATGACGGCGCCGGCCTCGATCAGGGCCTCCACTACCCAATGCTTGCCGTTCTCGTCGGTGTGCACGATGGCCAGATGGCTGAACTGGCTGTCGACGTCGCCGATGCGCGCGATGGCAGCGCTGTTGTGATGCATGCCGCGCATCAACAGGAGATCGCCGGAGCGGAAGTCGAGATCGCCGCCAGTTTCGAAGGCCGGATTGACGAAGGTATTGTTGTTGCGCCCGGTGAAGCCGCGCAGAGCGTTTCTCATCGGGGCCTAGCTGCGCGTAGCGGATGTTGATCTCACCCAGCATGTCGGTGGCGTAGCGAGCGATGCGCAACGCGTTGCGCAGGGCGCGCTGGCCGCCGAGCGTCAGGAAGCCGCGCGCGTTCCAGTCGGCGATCTGATCACGGAGACGCAAGCGCATCGCGAAAATCTGGCGCGCGATTTCGGGCGCCGACCGCAACAGCGTCTGCATGTCATAGCGATCGAGGGCGATGTCGAACGTCGCCTCGTAGAGCGCCTGCAGATTGGCGGCGAGCTCTTTGGCTGTCGCCGCCGGCCGCGCGGCCAGCTCCTCGATGGCCGCCAAGTCGTCCTCTAGCCGACGGCGGGGCGTGGTATGCAGCATCCGGTCCCTCCCCTATTCGTGCTAACTCCTTAGCATGCCGGGGAAAGACGACGGATGCATGTTGGCCACATCATGAAGGGCTGCGTATCGAGCCCAGGGGCTTGACCGAGCTGGCCTGCGGTCCCATCGGGCCCTCGCTTGTTGCCCGCGTGACGTGGACGAGCGAGCCCACCTTGATCTCCTCGAACGACCCGTTGCCACACACGTCGCGCGAGAAGTAGAGGTCGGGGGAATCTTTCACTTCGATAAAGCCGTAGTACTGCTCGGGAAACAGGCGCACCACGACGCCGGTATCGCCTACCGAGCCGTGTTGCTTGACCTCGCCCTTGCGAATGGCGGCGATCTGCTCGAGCTGACGCTCAACCGCCTCGAACACCCGATTGACGATCGCCGTGCTGTCGCCCTTCAGTTCGCGCCGCTCCTGCTCGCCCTTGGCGACGACCGGCGCGCGTCCGGGAATGTCGATCTCGACGGCGATGCCGAGCGGGGGCTTGGAACCCTCGGCACTGCGGTGCGGCACCTCGACGACAACACGTGCGCCAGTGATGTGGGAATGAAAGCGCTGCAGTCGCTCCACCCTCTCGCGCACCAAGTTCTCCAGCGAGGCCGAGCTCTCTACGTTCTTGAATGCGATCTGCAGGGGTCTTTCCATCGTTCTCTCCGGTTTCCGTGTCGTCACGCAGTTAGATCAAAGCCTCAAGTGATGGTCAGCCTGTGGCGGATGGATTTTCATTGACGCCGCGCAAGCGCTGCGGGGGAAGCAAGCTCGCCGAATATCGCCGCAGGTTGGCCAACGCGTTAGACCTCGAGAGGTTCAGCCAAGGAGGCGCGCCGCATCGCCGCCTAGTTGGGATCGATAGGGCTGATATTGTTATTGAGCGTGTCGGAGTTGGCATCGACATCGGCCGGATTGAACGGCGTCGGATCGTTTTCGATGCCCGGCATTGCGGGTGCGGCATTGGGATCGGCCCAGCGTGGGCGATAGCCGGTGTCCGGCTCGGCAGGTCCGGTCGAGGGCTTCTCGACCTCTAGGGCGCCGTTCCCACCGGCCGTGGCGGCCAAGGGAAGTAGGGTCATCAGGAACGCGGCGGCAAGGGCGACATGGGCCGCTTGCTTCATGGCGGAGCTCGCTTTTCTACGACTGCGAACTGCAGCTTTCCACGGACCGGTGCCCCTGTCGATGCCTCAATTTCCAGGCTGCCGGCGCGCCGCCAGCTCATCGATTTTAGTGAAAAGGAGCGACAAGTCCTGGGGCCGAGACAGCCGGTGCTCGCCGTCGGGAATTTCGACGAGTTGCGTCCAGCCGCCTTGCAGCAACCCCAGCAGTGCGCGCGCATGCCCGATGGGCACGGCGGTGTCGAGCCGTCCCTGCAGGATGGTCACCGGACGTCCGGGGTCGAAGGGCTGCTTTGCCATGAGGTGGCTGCGCCCCTCCTCGATCAGACCGCGCGTGATGGCGTAAGGCTCGCCATACTCAGAGGGCTGGCGGAAGACGCCGGTCGCCTCCAGTTCACGTCGCGCCTTGAGGTTGAACTGCTTCCACATCAGCTCTTCCGTCATGTCCCAAGCAGGGGCGATGAGGACGAGACCGACAATGCGGGCGGCATCGCTCGGCGATACCTGCATCAGCCGGCGCAGCAGCAGCAAGGCGATGTAGCCGCCCATGCTCGAGCCGACGATGATCTGGGGGCCCTCCGTGATACGGCGGAAAACCGTCTCCGCCTCTTCCAGCCAGGCGCCGATGGTGCCGTCCTCGAAGCTGCCGCTGGATACGCCGTGGCCGGAGTAATCGAAGCGCGTGTAGCCATAGCCGCGAGCGTCGGCGAAACCGGCGAGCTCGGTCGCCTTGGTGCTCGCCATGTCCGATTTATAGCCGGGCAACCAGAACAGGCTTAGATCACCGCTAGCGGGCGGAACGGCCCGGTACGCGATGCGCCGTGCGGGGACGGTTTCACCCGGTCCCAAGTCGAGGAATTGCGGTTCGCT
This sequence comes from uncultured Alphaproteobacteria bacterium, assembly GCA_963759735.1. GTDB lineage: Bacteria > Pseudomonadota > Alphaproteobacteria > Rhizobiales > Hyphomicrobiaceae > Hyphomicrobium_A. Next base: position 62,122 of record CAVXAF010000006.1, on the reverse strand, counting down.
CTCACTCAATCTAAACAACCCTTTCGCCGCCGGAGGATAGCTTGTGGCCGAGAAGCGCCCGACCATACTGCAGATCATCCCCGAGCTCGATACCGGCGGGGCTGAGCTTTCCACCATAGAGATTGCCGAAGCCGTGCAATCGGCCGGCGGCCGCTGCATCGTTTTGACCGAGGGTGGACGTCTCGTCCAGCGCCTGCGCGACACCGGTGCAGAAGTTCAGTTCTTTCCGGCCGCGGTGAAGAGCCCCTTTCGCATCTTGTGGAACGCGCATCGCATCGCCAATGTCGTGCGGCGCGACGGCGTCGACCTCGTGCATGCGCGCAGCCGCGCCCCGGCGTGGAGCGCACTTATCGCCGCGCGCCGCACCGGTGTGCCGTTCGTGACCACCTACCACGGCGCCTACTCGGAGAAATCCGACGTGAAGCGGTTGTACAATAGCGTCATGGCGCGTGGCGATGTGGTTATCGCCAACTCGCACTACACCGCCGATCTCATTCGCATGCGCTACGGTACGCCGCGCGCCAAGCTGCAGGTCATCTATCGGGGCGTCGACGGCCGCTTGTTCGATCCCGCCAACGTCGCACCCGAGCGCGTGGCCGCGGTGCGCCAACGCTGGGGTGTCGCTCCCGACAAGCGCATCGTGCTGCACGCCGCCCGCCTCACGCAATGGAAGGGGCAGCGGGTCGTCATCGACGCCGCCGCGCTGCTGTCGCACCTGCGTTCGCTCGACGACGTCGTGTTCGTGCTGGCCGGCGACGCGCAGCGGCGCGGCGCCTACAAAGCCGCACTGATGCAGCAAATACACTCGGCTGGACTCGATGAGCGCGTGCGCATCGTCGGACACGAGGACGATATGGCGGCCGCATTCCGTGCCTCGCACGTTGCCGTCGTCGCCTCGATCGAACCGGAAGCATTCGGCCGTGCCGCCACCGAGGCACAGGTCATGTCGACACCCGTCATCGCGACCGACATCGGCGCGCCGCCCGAGACCGTGCTCGGCCGCCCCGGCGTCGAGATGGATCGCGCCACCGGCTGGCTGATCCCGCCCGACGATGCCGAGGCGGTTGCCAACGCCACCGCCGAGGCGCTGGCTATGACGCCGGAGGAGCGCGCCCGCATGGGGGCACGGGCCCGCACGCACGTCCTCAACTCGTTCTCGTTGCGGCAGATGAAGCAGCAGACTCTGCAGGTTTACGACGGCCTGCTCGGCACGAAAATGGCCGAACCCACCTGAACGCTTACTTCCTCGCCTTTTTCGGCGACTTGCCTTTGCCGCGACCGTTCTTTGCGGCGGCGCGGTCGTCTCGGCCGTCGATCATCGCCTGCTCGACCACCGCCTGCGCATAGCGCGGCAGCGCGAATGCGGCGTTGTGAACTGCCGGCGTCCAATACCTCGTCTCGATGCCGCGCTTTTCCTGGCGCTTGGCGAGCTTCTTTTCCGCGATGTCGAGGTGATCGTCCTCGTCCGACGCCCAGTTCAACGCGAACGGTCCGCCGAAATAGCAGGGCTGCGTGCATAAATACGGCGCCACGTGATCGAACAGCGAGGCGAAGGCGCGCGTGGTGTCGCGCAAATGGTCGGGAAAAAGGAACGGCAGGCCGTTCTGCGTGACGAGGATGCCGCCCTCTTTCAGCGCATGCTTGCAGGCCGCGAAGAACTCCGGCGTGTGCAGCACGGCCGACGGTCCGATCGGCTCGGACGAATCGACGATGATGGCGTCGAAGCGCTCGTCGGTTTCGGCGACGAACTTGCGGCCGTCGGCGATGACGACGACAGTGCGCTCGTCATCGAAGGTGTTGCCGGGAATCTCGGGATAGTACTTCAGCGCCGTGTCGATGACCTCGCGGTCAATCTCGCACAGCATCGCCCTCTCGATGCTGGGATGCTTCAGAACTTCGCGCATGACCCCGCCGTCGCCACCGCCGACGACCAGCACGCGTCTGGGCTTGTCGAGCGCCATCAGCGGCACGTGCGCCATCATCTCGTGATAGATGAATTCATCCGAGGTGGTCAGCTGGCAGACACCGTCGAGCATAAGGACGGTGCCCCAGGTGCGGTTCTTGAAAATGACCAAGTGTTGGTGGTCCGTTTTCACCTCGTGCAGCACCTCCTCCGCCGCCAGGCGGACGCGCCAGTGGGGATGAAACGTCTCCTCGACCCAGCGATCCATGGTGTCTCCTCGCAAGCGATTGGCCCGCCTCAGAGGGAAGTGGGGGCCCAACGGCGCGGTCGGCATAGCACGAGGGCGGGAAATTTCTAGCCTCGCTTTATGACAGTCACTGCGGAGCGCGCGCGGCGCTCGAACGCAGTTTCGACAGCGTCGCCTCCGTCGGCCAGCAGTCGATCTTGAGGCCGGCAGCCTTCTGGTAGGTGCCGACCTGCCGGCGCGTGTTGGAGCCGATCTTGCCGTCGATCTTGTCCATCGGGTAGCCGAGCGCCTGCAGCCGCTCCTGCACTTCCTTCACCTGCGCCGTGCGCGGCTGCGCCACCTGCGCCGCCGGTACATGGAAGCCGCCGCCGCCGGCGATGCGGTCCGCAAGATCGCCGACGAACAGCGCGTAGAGATCGGACGTGTTGTAGAGGCGGATCACCTTGAAGTTCTGCGTGGCGAGGAAGCCGGGCCCATAAGCACCGGAGGGCATCATCAGGTAAGCGCCGATGCCGGCCTCCTCGGGACGGAACGGCTTGTCGCCGGTGCGCTCGAAACCGAGCTTCTGCCACTCGCCTATGCTGCGCTCACCGGGCGGGCCCTCGAGGGAGCAATCGCCGCCATCGGGCATGTGGACCTCGTAGCCCCAGCGCAACCCGCGCACCCAGCCCTTGTTGGCGAGCTGACGGGCGGCCGAAGCGAGCGCGTCCGGCACGCTGTCGAAGATGTCGGACTTGCCGTCACCGTCGCCGTCCTCCAGGTGCTTGAAGTATTCGGTCGGCATGAACTGGGTGAGGCCGACGGCGCCGGCCCACGAGGCGCGCATCTTGGAGCGCGGCACGCCCGCCTGCAGCATCTTCAGCGCGGCCAGGATCTCCAGCCGGAACTCATCCTTGCGGCGGCCGGTGAATGCCTGCGTCGCCAGCACGCGAATGGCGTCGTGCGGCAGCTTGTGGCTGCCGTAAGCCGTCTCGCGCCCCCAGATGGCGACCATGATGTAGCGGTCGACCCCGGTGTTCCTCTCGATGTTGAGGATATCCTTCTCGTGCTCCTTGAGGAACTTGCGTCCCTGCGCGGCGAGCGTGCTCAGGTATTTCGGATTGAGGTATTCGAATGCCGACTTGGTGAACTCCGCCTGCCCGGCGCTGTCGTCGCGCTTGCGGCCAGCGACAATCAGATCGGGCAGGGAATAATCCGGCTTCACACCGCGGAAGGCGGCATCGAAAGTGGCGCGCGAAACGCCCTCGGCCTGCGCCTGCGGCCACAAGCCTTCGACGAAGTCGCTCCATGCATCGGCGGCTGCGGGCGCCGCCACGGCGAGCAGCAACGCGGCTGCGACACCAAGGACGCGGGCGGCGCGCGAACCCATGCGGCGGCCGTGCATTGCTAGGCCGTGCCTTGTTAGATTGGCTAACGTCAATCGATCCTCCCGCGAGAGCTACGCACGGTTCGTGCGCCCAAGTGCACGCAGCGCAGCCCTCGTCATAGAATTTCCGGGCGAATTTGCGGCCCTGCGTAACTGGGGCCTAACTCGCGTGCTTGAATTGCTGCAAATGTGTTTCCCAGGCCAGCGCCTGTACCGTGATCGTCTCCAGGCTGTCGAACTCTGGACGCCAGCCAAGACGCATGCGGATTTTGTCGGAGGCGGCCACGATGGCCGGCGGGTCGCCGGCGCGGCGCGGCGACATGCGCACCTCGAAGTCGGCGCCCGACGTGCGCTTCACCAACTCGATGACTTCCAGCACGGAGAAGCCCTTCGAGTAGCCGCAGTTGAATACTTCGGAATCTCCGCCCGCGCGCAGATGCTGCAGCGCCGCCATGTGAGCGCGCACGAGGTCGGTAACATGGATGTAGTCGCGAACGCAGGTGCCGTCCGGCGTCGGGTAGTCGGTGCCGAACACCTCCATGTAGGGCCGCTTGCCGAGGGCGGTCTCGCAGGCGACCTTGATCAGATGCGTCGCGTGCGGCGTCGACTGTCCAGAGCGGCCCCTGGCATCGGCACCCGCGACGTTGAAATAGCGCAGGGCGACATAGCGGAAATTATGCGCCCGCGAGGTATCGGCGAGCATGATCTCTGTCATCAGCTTGGAGGACCCGTACGGCGACATCGGCACCAGCGCGGCGTCCTCGCGAACGGGTATCTCCTGCGGATTGCCGTAGACGGCAGCCGTCGAGGAAAAGATGAAGTTCTCGATCCCCATCTCCACGGCGACCTCCATGAGGGCGCGCGACTTGACCGTATTGTTATGATAGTAGCCGAGCGGATCGACGACCGATTCCGGCACAACGATCGAGCCGGCGAAGTGGATGACCGATTTGACGCCGTGCTTGCGCACGATGCTGCGGACGAGTTCCTGGTCGCCGATATCGCCGACAACGAGCGTCGCATTGGGCGGCACCGCCCAGCGGAATCCGGTCGACAGATTGTCGAGAACGACGACACTCTCCCCGCTATCGAGGAGTTCCAGAACCATATGGCTGCCGATGTACCCGGCTCCGCCGGTGACAAGGATGGTCATCGCTGCATTACGCCTTCTGGATATTGCGGCTGTTCAAGGGAGCACCTTACCATCGCGGAGCGTTAACTATGCATTGATTCAAGCGCCCGAACGCGGCGGCATGGCAAACATTCTAAGTCGCCGCGCGTTCGATAAGTCGCATTCAAGAACCACACCAGTTGCACTCACCCCGATACCATCAGGCTTGGAGTTCCCATGACCGCCTCTCCGCAGCGCATCCGCAAGGCCGTGTTTCCCGTGGCCGGCCTCGGCACGCGCTTTCTGCCGGCAACCAAGGCAATCCCCAAGGAGATGCTGACGGTCGTCGACCGGCCGGTGATCCAGCATGTCGTAGATGAGGCGCGAGCGGCCGGGATCGAGCATTTCGTGTTCGTGACCGGGCGCAACAAGAGCTCCATCGAGGACCACTTCGACCACCAGTCGGAACTCGAGGCGACCTTGACCGAACGCGGCAAGACAAAGGAACTGGCCGAGCTTGCTGCAGCACTTCCCGAAGCCGGCTGCACGAGCTTCACGCGCCAGCAGGCGCCGCTGGGTCTTGGTCATGCCGTGTGGTGTGCGCGAGATATCATTGGAGATGAGCCGTTCGCGCTGCTGCTTCCCGACATGTTGCACCATGGTGCAACCACGTGCCTCGGCGAGATGATCGCGGCCTACAATGCGCACGGGGGTAACCTCATCGCCGTCTCTCCGGTCCCCGACGACGAAACGCACCAGTACGGAATTGTCGGGGTCGAGGACAAGAAAGCCAAGGTGTCGCCCATCACGCAGATGGTCGAAAAGCCCAAGCAAGGCACCGCCCCCTCGAACCTGCACATCACCGGACGCTACATCCTGCAACCGGAGATATTCGACATCCTCGCCACTCAGGAGCGGGGCGCTGGCGGCGAGATCCAGCTCACCGACGCGATGCTCGCCATGCAGAAGGCCGGCAAGCCGTATCGCGCCGTCCGCTTCGACGGCACCATCTACGATACCGGCACCAAGATCGGCTTCCTGTTGGCCAACGTCGCGTACGGCCTCGAGCGGCCCGAGCTGGCGTCGGCGCTGAAAGCCGGCATCGGCAAGCTCGTCTAGGACGGCCGCGCGCACGCTCAGTGTCGCAGGCGCACACCGGCTTGCACTTCCTCGATCGTATAGCTGCTATCGGGCTGCGAGCTTTGAAAGTCGGTGTGCTCGTAGCGGGTGAACAGCACCGCCCAGGGATTGAGGTAGTAGTCGACGCCGACCGCTGCGGTGGACTGGTTCTCGGTGATGCCGGCGCCGACGAAGTCGCGCGTCAAATACCCGACGCCGGCAATGCCGACGAGATACCGCGTGAACGAGTGCCGCGCCTCCAGCCCATAGGTGCGCTCCATGACGCCTCCCGATCCTGCAGTGATCGTTTCAGCGACCTCGCTGGCGGCGATGAACTGCAGGACGGTCAGCGGCGTCATCTGCCAGGCGAGGTCGGCGTCGATGAGCAACCCGTCGATCACCTCCAGCTCAGGGCTGTTCGGCGTCTGGCGTCCGTAGCCGAGGCTGATGTTGCCGCGCAGTACCTCGCTCACATCACCGAACGAGAGGCCGGCGCGATACCGCTGTCCGGTCGAACTACGCATGATGCCGTCCGTGTCGGCAGGCTCGTCGTAGTCGCGCTGATTAATCGAGATGTCCGAGAACGCAAACAGATAGGGCGAGAATTCCCACCTCGGGCGCACCGCCTGCTCATAGAGGGTGAAGTTGCGGTCGGCGTTGCTCTGCACCACGCCGTTGATGAGATCGTCGCTGTAGGACGTGTCGATCTGGGCCCCGCGCAGCTGCACTGTGAGGCGGTTGAAGCGGTGATTGAAGGCGGCGCGGAGGCGATCGACATTGATGTTGGGGCGCGTGCCCGCTGACTGCGCGTTGATCGCATTGCGGCTCTCCTGCGCCTCCTCATGCGCGATGAGGCCCTGGAAATTGGTGAAGCTCGTGACGTCGAGTCGACCCAGCCCTTCCACCAGATAGGCGCGATCGTTTTCCTCTGGGAAGCGATCGTGGAAACTGAAATCTCCGCTGGCGCGCGCCTCGACGGCGTGACGGCTCCAGTTCGATGCCAGTCGCGCTGCCGGGCGCACTTCCAGCGAGGTGTCGGCTTCCGCCTGGGGCGAAGCGAAGATGTTGCTATTGTAGTCGACGTCGGCTTCGACCGCCGTGAATAGCACGAAACTTCCAATCTTGGTGCCGATGGGCGGATACGGGTCGAGCACGAAGCCCTGAAAGCGACTGTCGCCGAACACCGGGTTGGTCTCATCAGCCTGCAGCAGCAGCGGGTCATAGCCGGCCGGCTCGTTGACGAACGCCCTGATGTCCTCGGGAGAACGCATGTCGACGCCTGTGATGTCCTCCTCGCCCTCGATCGGCGCGGTTGGCTCGCTCAGATCGATGAGTCCGTCCTGCGGACCCGGCAGTTCGGTGACCGTAACCGGATCGCCATCCTGCGCCACGGCGCGGCGCAGGCGTCGCACGCCTTCCTCGCCAAGGCCGTCGTCGGGCCCGGTGGTCTCTTCGTCCTCGCCGTCTTCGGCGGCGGCGCCGGCGGCCTGATCCGCGGCCAAACCGTCATCGAAAAGGGCGCCGCGCGGCGGCGAAGCCTCGTTGGGGCCGAAGCGCCCATCTTCGAAGGCGCGACTTTCTGCGTCCTCCAAGGGGGTCGTGCCGGCGGGGAGGGTGGGGCGCAATTGCGCCGGACGGCGCGTCTCAGGCGTGCGTGCGGGCGGATCGAGGATCTGCGCGGCCGCGGGAACAGGCGCAAGCGCCAGCGCGACGCCCGCAAACGCGGCGAAGCCTAGTACCAACCCGACGATCTTGCGTTCGTCAGCCAAAGGCGCTCCATGAGACTACTCGTCACGCGAACGCCGTACAGACCTGTCAAACGCTAGAGAGCGTCGGTTAACGGTCTGTTTAGACTGGCGGGATGACCACCTTGGTTGTTGATCCCGCCGCACAGCGTCAACGAAACGTTGACAAGACCTAACCATTGTCATTCCTTTTGTTGTATCAATGGGAAGGCATTCGCACGTCACCGGGGGAATTGAGCCATGACGGCGGCCGAGGGGTCCTTGCGCAAGGTCGGTGCAGTTGTTGACGACGGCAATAAACTGAGCCGCCTTCCGGTTGCATCCGCATTGCGAACACTGGACCTCGAAAGCGAGGGCCTCAGTCGCCTGCGTGAGGCCCTGACCGGTCCGATGTCCCGCGCCTTCGGAGATGCCTTGCGCGTGTTGCGCGCCGCGCGGGGGCGCGTGGTCGTCACCGGGATCGGCAAGAGCGGCCACATCGGTCAGAAGATCGCCGCCACTTTCGCCTCGACCGGCCGCCCCGCCTTCTTCGTGCATCCGACCGAAGCCTCGCACGGCGACCTCGGCATGATCACGCCCGACGACGTTCTGCTGGCGCTGTCGTGGTCCGGTGAGACGGTCGAGATGAAGCCGCTGATCACCTACTCGCGGCGCTATAACGTGCCGCTGATTGCCGTCACCTCGCGCGCCGAATCCGCGCTCGGCCAGCACTCCGACATCGTGCTGGAGCTGCCGCGCTGCAAAGAAGCCTGCCCGCACGGCTTGGCCCCGACCACGTCGACCACCATGCAGCTGGCACTCGGCGATTGCCTGGCCATGGCGTTGCTGGAGGCCAAGGGTTTCACGCCGCAGGAGTTCAAGGCGTTCCATCCGGGCGGCTCGCTCGGTGCCAGCCTCAAGTACGTCTCCGATGTCATGCACTCCGGCGAGCGCATGCCGATCGCACGCGACAGCGAGCCGATGAGCGCGGCACTGGTCATCATGACGCAAAAAAGCCTGGGCTGCCTCGGCATCATCGACGCCAAAGGCAAGCTCATCGGCATCGTCACCGACGGCGACTTGCGTCGTCACATGGGCGAAAATCTCATTCGGCGCCGCACCGTCGACATCATGACGCGCGCGCCCAAGACAGTGAAGCCGGGCATGCTGGCCTCGGCCGCACTGGAGCTGATCAACGCCTCGCGCATCACGGCGCTGTTCGTCGTCGAGCGCGGCAAGCCGGTCGGCGTCCTGCACGTGCACGATCTGCTGCGCGCCGGCATCGCCTGATCTTTATATCTCGCTGAGTTGCTGAGTCCTGGGCGGGCCTGCCGTCAGACCGGACCGACGACCAGCACCGTGCCGTTGCAGCCCGCGACACGTACCCGCGCGCCCGCCGCCGCTTCGATGCCCTCCGCCGCCCAGACGGTATCAGCGGCGCTGACGCTGCCGCGGCCGCCGAGTGGAATCGGCTCGACGACGGTCACCACCTGCCCGATGAACTGCGCGCCACGACGATTGAGATCGGGCTCACTCGAGGGCGTCCACCGCGCCCATTTCTGATCGACGACGAGGTCTACGATGAGCACCGCCACGCCGCCCACCAGCCATGCCCAGCCGACCATGGCGCCGCTGAAAATCCGGAATGTCCCGTAGAGCGCTGCGCCGACCCCGATGATCGGCAGCACAAGGCTGATCAGCGCGATGAGCCAGAGCCGAGCGCTCGGTCGGCTATCATGATCAGTTGAAGGCATGCTCGACCAGAAGCACGGTGCCGTTGCAACCGGTGATCCTGACCCGCGCTCCGAGCGGCGCGTCGGCGCCTTGCGCGTTCCACACCGTGTCACCCACGCGTACCTTGCCGCGACCGTCGGCGATGGCCTGCTCGACCGTCACCACGCGCCCCACATACTGCACGGCGCGCACGTTGAGATCGGGCTCGTCGCTGGCCGCCATATCAGGCGACGCGTAGCGCCGGGCGAAGAACACGGTGATGCAGGAAATGATGGCGAAGGTGATCAGCTGCCACTCCCATGCGATGTCGAGCGTAAGCCCGAATGCCCCAACGAGCACCGCCGCAATGCCGAACCATACGAAGTGCACGCCCGGCACGACCGACTCGAGCGCGAACAGCGCCACGGCGACGATGAACCAGTTCCACGCGCCAAGGTTCCAGAAGAACTCGGACAGCCCCATGGCCTACATCTCCAACGCAACGCCACAGCTTAACAAGTGTTGGCGTCGACTCGCCACGGCTATGCGCGTGGTACGCTACCACGCGGTGCGGGCGCTGGCTGACCGGCCGGTCCGCCGCCGAACGCTTCGCCGGTGATCTGCGCCAGTCCGGCCAGCGAACCGATCACCGCCGAGGCCTCGAGCGGCATCAGGATGACTTTTTGATTCGGTGCTTTGGCGAGTGATTCCAGCGCCTTGACATAATTGTTGGCGACGAAGTAGTTGATCGCCTGCACATTGCCCTTGGCGATGGCATCTGAGACGAGTTGCGTAGCCTTAGCTTCCGCTTCGGCGGCACGTTCGCGTCCTTCGGCATCGCGGAAGGCAGCTTCGCGACGGCCTTCCGCTTCCAGAACGACGGCGAGCTTCTCGCCCTCGGCCCTGAGAATCGCCGCCTGTCGCAGTCCTTCCGATTCGAGAATCTGCGCGCGCTTTTCGCGCTCGGCCTTCATCTGCCGCGCCATGCTGTCGACGAGGTCGCGCGGGGGGTCGATGTCCTTGATTTCGATGCGCGTCACCTTGATGCCCCAGGCCTCCGTCGCCTGGTCGACGACTTGTAGGAGCCGCGCATTGATCTGGTCGCGGTTCGACAGCAGCTCGTCGAGGTCCATCGAGCCCATGACGGTGCGGATGTTGGTCATCGTCAGGTTGACGATCGAGGGCTCGAGCTGGTCGACCTCGTAGGCGGCGCGCGCGGCGTTGATCACCTGAAAGAAGGTGACGCCGTTGACGCGCACCATGGCGTTGTCGCGGGTGATGACATCCTGGCTGGGGATGTCGAGCACCTGCTCCTTCATGTTCATGCGATGGCCGACGCGCTCCATCACGGGAATGAGGATGTGCAGGCCCGGCTGCAGCGTGCGCGTATAGCGGCCGAAATTCTCGACCGTGTAGTTCTTGCCCTGCGGCACGATCTTGACCGTCGACCAGAGGACGACGATGGCCAGGATGACGAGCAGCACGCCGAAGATTTCGAAGCCGCCTGAATACGGACCGAGCACGTCAGGTTCCATAGATTGCCCCGCAAGGTAAGACGACGACACCGGCACACGGTACGCCGCGGAGGCAAACACAACGTTAAAAAATGGTTCGGTGACAGTTACTTATGAAACAGCGCGCAGGAAACTTCCGAGCCTTGCCGCTACAGCCAACCCTGTAGCTCGCGACGCACCACCGCCTCGATCACGCGAATGCCCTCGTCACTGTCATTGAGCGCCGGCAGGTAGGCGAACTTTTCTCCCCCGCCCCCCTCGAAGTAATGCCGGTTCTCGCCGTCCAGCTCCTCGAGCGTCTCCAGGCAATCGGCGGAGAAGCCGGGTGCCACCATTGCCAGCCGCTTGACGCCTTCGGCAGCGAGGCGCTTTACGGTCTCGTCCGTGTAGGGCTGCAGCCAGGGATCGTTGCCAAAGCGCGACTGGTAGGTCGTCAGCCACTTGTCCTGCGGCCAACCGAATCTCGCGCACAGGAGGCGCGATGTCTTCTGGCACTGGCAGTAATAGGGATCGCCGGCTTCGAGATAGGACTGTGGCATGCCGTGGAAGGTGGCGATAATCACCTCCGGCGTGAAGTCTAACTTGTCGAGGTCACGGCGCATCGCCGTCGCCAGCGCGTCAATGTAGACGGGATCGTCGTGATAGCTCGGCGCCACGCGCACGGCCGGTTGCCAGCGCATCTGCATCAAGGTGCGGAAAGCGTGATCGGCGGCAGTCGCGGTCGTCGGCGCGGCATACTGCGGATACAGCGGCACCAGCAGGATACGATCGCAGCCCTTGTCGAGCAGCGCGCGGATGCGGCTGTCGGTGGTGGGATTGGCATAGCGCATGGCGAAATCGACTTCGACGCGCTCGGGCATGCCGAGCGAGGCGGCCAGCTTCTCGGCCTGCGAGCGCGTGATCGTCTTCAAGGGGCCTTCGTCACGCTCGTTGTTCCAGATCGTCTGGTAGTCCTTGCCTTTGCGGCCGGGGCGCACCGACAGGATGATGAGGTTGAGGATCGGCCACCACTTCCAGCGCGGCAACTCGATGACCCGTTCGTCGGAGAGGAATTCCTTCAGGTAGCGGCGCATAGACCAGTAGTCGGTGCCGTCGGGGGTGCCGAGGTTGAGCAGCAGCACGCCGATGCGGCCGCAACGCGCGGCCGGGTGACCGGGGGGACGAAAGGCAAGGTCGGATTGAATGGTATTGGTCGGCTTCGTCTCGTTCACTTTTCAAGGCCTTCGGCTACCGGCAGGGGGCGGGCGCGCACCATAGCCATATGGCCCGCCGAAGCGAAGTCTCAAACCTTAGCGGGGTTCTTAGCGGGGGCCTTGGCAGGAGCTTTGGCGCGCCGGCGGGGCGCACTCTGGCGGCGCACGCGCTTATCCGAAGGCACGGGGTCGCCGGCCGGATCTCCTTCGGCCAGCTCTTTGGCCTTCAGCGTCTCCGCCGCGTGCCAGTAGATGCCGATGCTGCGCCGCAGCCCCTTCGGCTTGGCCGCGAACAGGCGCTGACCGCACGGCTTGGCTATAGCGCGCAGCTCGGCCTGGCGCTCGCGCGCGGCACGTTCGATGAGGGCCGCCGGTTCTCCGCTGAGCGCCGTGGCGGCATCTGAATGCACGAAGGCGACGAGCATGGCGAGGTCGTGATCATCGCCCAGCAACTGCGACAGGTTGCGTGCCTCATCGAGCCGCGCGCCGAGGTAGTCTGGCCAGGCGCGCCCCAGCAGCATCATCTGTCGCCAGTGGGCCTGGGCGCCCTTGCGCCACTCGTGGAACGCCTCGTCGGTCGGCTTGTCATAGGCATCCGCGAACGCGCGCCGCGCGCGGCTGTATGAGCGTTGCAGTCCCGGGCCGACGACCTCAAAGCCGCTGCCGGCAATCGGCAGCGCCGCGAGACGTTTCTTGGCGCTCGCTAATAGCGCATGCGCCTGCTTCATGGTGAGCGGCGGGCTGTGGCTGTTGGCGGCCGCGATGGTCTGGCGCAAGCTGTCCATTAGCGCCTTCGGTCCGATGGGAGCCGTGCTCGCCAGCTTGTCGACCGTCTCCAGCAGAACGTGGCGGTCGCGCGCGCCCGATAGGCTGAGGCCGACATCGCGCAGCTGCGCGTTCTCTTCCTTGAAGGCAACTTCTCCAATGGCAGGCCGGATGAGGCGCAGCAGCGCGCGCAGCCGCTTCAGCGCCTTTCGCGTCTCGTGCACAGCAACGGCTTCGTCGCCCTTGGCGTGCAGCAAGGCTTGCGCCCGCTCGATCTGCTCAAGAAAGATACGTCTGCAGCCCTCGTCGAAGGGCTCACCGAGCTTGAAGCGAAAGGCCATGCGATATCCGCGTAGCTGCACTCGACGCCGAAACGAAACTGTACAGCTCCGCCCGGCATTTGAGGGCACATGGGGCAACCGTGCAAGCGCGCTGGTTTGGCTTTGTTGGCGAATTTTCTATGTTGCAGCAGCCTGCCGGCGCAGCGCAGCCGCCCATGCGACCCACATTTCTATGCGCTCCTCAGGATCTTGCGCTGTCATAAAGTCGGTGATGACGGCGACGCTGTCGGCGCCCGCCGCGATCACGCCGTCGGCGCGCTCGGGCGTTATGCCGCCGATAGCGACGAGCGGCACACCACCGAGCAGCTGTTTCCAGGCAGCGATGCGCGCCAGTCCCTGCGGCGCCCAGCGCATGGATTTCAGCTTGGTCTCGTAGATCGGCCCCAGCGCGACATAGTCGGGATCGGCGGCGAGCGCGGTGGCGAGTTCGTCTTCGCTGTGCGTCGAGATGCCCAGGCGCAGCCCGGCCGACTTGATGGCCGCCACATCAGCCGCTGCGAGATCTTCCTGGCCGAGATGGACGTAGTCGGCGTCGGCGTCGATCGCCTCGCGCCAATGGTCGTTGACGATGAGCTGGCAGCCGTGTGAGCGCGTCAGCAACAGGCTCGCATCGATCTGCCGCCGCACCTCTGCCGGCTGTGCATCTTTGAGACGCAGTTGCAGCGTGCGCACCCCGAGCGGCGCAAGGCGCGCCACCCAGGTTGCATCGGGCACGATCGGATAGAAGACGTCGGGTGCCCCAGTGCGCAAAGCGCTCATCGGTCGCGTTTCAGGTCGAAGAACGGCGTGCCGGCGACCGGCGTCGAAGGCTGCGCCATGTCGCGCATGCCCATCAGACCAGACTCGTAGGCGGCGCGGCCGGCGTCGATGGCGTGCGCAAATGCCTGCGCCATGCGCACAGGATCGCCGGCCTTGGCGACGGCCGTGTTGAGCAGCACGCCGTCAAAGCCCATCTCCATGGCCTGCGCCGCGTGCGAAGGCGCACCGATGCCGGCGTCGATGATCAACGGCACGTCGGGGAAGTAGGCGCGCAGGCTTTGCAAGGCATAAGGGTTGGCGAGGCCGCGTCCGGTGCCGATGGGCGCTCCCCACGGCATGAGCACCTGGCAGCCCGCACCGAGGAGCCGCTCGGCGACCGACAGATCTTCGGTCGTATAAGGGAGCACCTTGAAGCCGTCGGCGCTGAGCACGGCTGCTGCCTCGACGAGCCCGAACACCTCGGGCTGCAACGTGTCGTCGTTGGCGATGACTTCAAGCTTCAGCCAGTCGGTGCCGAACACCTCGCGCGCCATCTGCGCGGTGGTCACCGCTTCCTTGACAGTGTGGCAGCCGGCGGTGTTCGGCAGGACGCGCACGCCGAGAGCTTCGATCAATTCCAGGAACCGCTCGCCGGTGCGCCCGCGCGCCTGCTCGCGGCGCAACGATACGGTGACGATGCCGGCGCCGGATGCCTCAACGGCGCTCGCCAGTACGTGCGGCGAGGGATACTGCGCCGTGCCAATGAGCATGCGCGAAGCGAACTCCACCCCGTAGAGCGTGAGCGCACTGTTTGCCTTAGCCGTCGGCTCGCGAGCGTTCATGGTTCACTCATCCGCCATGCCGTGGCGACACGATCTCGATGTGATCGTCGAAGAACAGCGGTGTCGAAGCGCGCGCGCTTTCGGGAACGAACGTCCCGTTGCGCGCCGTGGCAACACGCGACGTAGTCAGGCCGCGCTCGGCAAGGAGATCGGCCAGCGTCGCCGCCGCCGTCATGACGGGCTCGCCGTTGACGACTAGCGTCAGCACTTCGGTTCGCGACACCACTGAAAATTCTCCACTACCCCAATTCTCCACGACCGCAAGGGGTTGCCTGCATACCTGTCATGTAGTGCAATCTGCCGCCGGGACCAAATCATGGCTCTTCCGCGAGGAGCAGCTCCGACCGTCTGCCGCCCTCTATGTAGTCCGCGACGGCGCGCGCCAAAACCGGCGCCAGCAGAAAGCCGTGCCGGTATGCCCCGTTGACGAATATGCGGCTTCCCCCCTGGCGCACCACGGCGCGCGGCACGTTGTCGGGGAAAGCCGGCCTGACGCCGACGCCGAGGTCGACGATCTCCGCCTCCCCGAAGGCTGGATGCACCGCATAGGCGCCACCGAGCAGTTCCAGTGCCGAACGCACGCTCACCGGCCCCGCATCCTCGCTCTCGATCAGCGTAGCGCCGATCATGAACAGCCCGTCGTCCCACGGCACGATGTACAAAGGCAGTCGCGGATGCAGCAGCTGCACCGGCCGCTGCAGGCTGACCTCGCGCGTGCGGATCACCGCACGCTCGCCGCGGACCCCGCGCAGGTCCGGCAGCGCATCGCGTGCCGCTAAGCCGCGGCAGTCGATCACCATCTCGTCGTCGACGCTGGCGCCGCCCGACGTGTCGGCGAAAACCAGCTCGACGCCAGCCCGCTGCACCTCCCCCAGCATGAAGCCAAGCGCTGCCGTCGCCGGCATGTGCGCCTCTTCGGGGAAAAATAGTGCGCTCGCGAAGCGCTCCTTGAGATCGGGCTCCAGGCGCCTAGCTCGGCTGCGTCCAGCAGACGATGGCCCTGCGTGCGACGCGCAAAGCGGTCGAGTTCGCTCCGATCGCGCGCTCCGGCGATGACGAGGCTGCCGTTCGTCTTCAGCTGCGGATAAAATCCCCGCCAAAGAGCGACGCCCTCGCGGCCGAGCTGACGCAGCATCATCGGCGCCGTCTCGGCCTCGCGCTCGGGCGCGAGCATCACGCCGCCGTAAAGGCTCGCCGCATCGGCGAACGGGGCGTCGCTCGCTTCCATGAGGCGCACGCGATGGCCGGCGCGGGCCAGCGTCAGCGCTTGCCAAAGGCCGAGGATTCCGGCGCCGAGCACCGTGATCGAACGCGAGGTCGCGGGCATGCACTATTCGCTGGGGTTGGAGACGCCATAGGGTTCGCACGTTGCGCCGCCGCGCTCAATCCCCCGCCGCAATCCGCTCGTCAGTCGCCGAGCGCGGCGCCTTCGCGGCGCGCGTCGGCCGCGCCCTCGAGCCGGCCGTCGCGGCGCGCGACGATGTGCACCCCCGAATTCATCAGCGCGGGCACGATGCGATGGCCAAGCGGCTTGAGGGTCAGCGCCAGCGGCACCAGCGGCCAGTCGAGTTCGATTTCCAGACCGCTTCCCTGGCTGCCGAAGTTTGTGAGGTCGGCCGCCTGCTGGGCATCGAGGCGCCAGTCGAGCATGGCGATGAGCGTCTTCAGGACATAGAGGATGATGCGCGAGCCGCCTGGCGAGCCGAGCACCGCTTCAACGTTGCGGCCCTTGTCGAACACGATGGTCGGCGCCATCGACGAGCGTGGGCGCTTGCCCGGGCCCACGGCGTTGGCGATCGGCTGCCCGGCAGCATCCACGGGCAGGAAGGAGAAATCCGTCAGCTCGTTGTTGAGCAGGAAGCCCGCCGCCCAGTTGTGCGAGCCAAAGCCGCCCTCGATGGTCGTGGTCATCGCCACCGCGTTGCCCTCACCATCGATGATGGAGATATGACTGGTGCCGGAGCGCTCGACCGTCGCATCGACCCCGAACGATTGGCGTTTCAGTCCCGGCGGCACGCCCGCCTTCGGTTTGTCGGCCGCGGCATTCATGTCGATCAGCGCCCGGCGCTGGCCGATATACGCGTCGTCGAGCAGACCATCGGGAATGGACACGAAATCGGGATCGGCAATGTAACGGTTGCGGTCGGCGTAGGCGAGCTTTTGCGCTTCGGCGATGAGATGCACGGCGCGGGCATTGAGTGCCGCGCCGGGCGTCGTGCCGATGTCGAACGGCTCGATGAGCTTCAAGGTCTGCGCCACGGTGAGGGCGCCGGATGATGGCGGCCCCACGCCGCACACCTCGTGGGCGCGATACGCGATGCACAGCGGCGCCCGCTCTTTCACCGCGTAGGCCTTGAGATCAACGAGGGTCATGCCGCCGGGCGCGGTCGGGGCAGCGGCCACGGCGTCGACGATCGCCTGCGCGATGGCTCCTTCATAAAACGCGGGCGAGCCGCCCGCAGCGATGGCGCGCAGGGTCCTGGCAAACTCGGGGTTCTTGAGGCGGTGGCCGATAGGCAATGCGCTGCCCCCGTCGGTGAAGAAGTAGCGGCGCGCCGCCGGCACGAAGCTGTCGGGGCCATCGAGGCGCAACAGAAAATGCAGGCGCTGCGAAATCTCAAAGCCGTCGTCGGCGATGCGGATGGCCGGCTCGAACAGCTGCGCCCACGGCAGCTTGCCGTGCTGCTTGTGCACATCTTCCATGAGACGCACGAGCCCCGGCACGCCGATGCTCAGCCCGGACAGGACGGCTTCGCCAAAAGGCATCGGCTTGCCGCCGACGAGAAAGCGGTCGGGCCGCGCCGACGCCGGCGCCGTTTCTCGACCGTCGTAAACTTTCAGCTCGCTCTTGCCCTTGTCCCAATGGAGGATGAACGCGCCGCCACCGATTCCGCTCGACTGCGGCTCGACGAGGTTCAAGACGAGCTGCGTGGCGATGGCGGCATCGATGGCTGAGCCGCCGGCGCGCAGCATCTGTCGCCCGGCGTCGGCGGCGAGTTGATTGGCGGCCGACACCATGTGGCGGTTCGCCGTCGCCAGCTCATGCGACTGGAAGCCTGTGGCCGCCTCGGGCGCGCTACGCGGATCGAGCAACTGCGCCTGCGCGGGCGCGACCACCAGGATCGCCAGAAGCGGCGCGGCAAAGCGTAGGAGCTGGCGTGGGAGCATGGCCACCGGGCGAGGCGTGAGTTGTTCATCAACTTCGGCCATCATGCCGCGAAGCACAATGGGCTTGAAGGAACACGCGATGCTGAGCGCCCGATCGTTCATTTGGCCACTGCCGGTGCTGCTCTTGGGCGCCGGCCTGCTGGTTGCCGGCGCCGACCGCGGCGTCACGCGCGAGAGCGTCGCAGCGCTGCTCGATACCGGGCAGACGGTCATTGCGCAGCCCATCGTCTATCCCACGCAGGGGGCGGCGAAAATCGTCTCGGCCATCGTCACTATGCTGCCAGGCGAAGCGACCGGCTGGCATCGCCACGACGTGCCGATGTTCGGCTACATGCTCGAAGGCGAGGTGAGCGTCGATTACGGCAGCAAGGGCACGCGCGTCTATCGGCAGGGCGAGGCCATCGTCGAGGCAATCGACTGGCCGCACAATGGACGCAACACCGGCACCGTGCCGGCGCGCATCCTCGCGGTGTTCATCGGTGCCGATGGGGTGCCCAACACCGAGATGCTGGCGACGCCGCCGCCCCCTCAGTGAAAATCGCGCGACTTGGGGATGATGCGCGTTTCGCGCGGGTGTCCGGCCCAGCGCGGGTGCGCGGGCGAGCGCGCCGAGCCGGGATCGGAACCTCTGGCGGAGCCAGGATCTGGACGCAGCACCTCGTCGGCATTGGCGATTGGAACCTTCATCGTCGCGCCCTCCTCCGACAATAGCGCCAGCATGTCGCTGCGATCCTCCAGCCGTGCCGCGACGACATGGATGATGTCCTCGTGCCGCTGCACACGCCCGTGCACGACGATGAGGCGCGCGCCCATCACCTCCTTGCGGAAGCGCTCGAGGGTCTTCGCCCACACCACCGCATTGGCGACGCCCGTTTCGTCCTCGATGGTCATGAACACGACGCCCTTGGCCGAGCCGGGACGCTGGCGCACCAGGACGACACCGGCCACCGCGACGTTGGCGCCGTCCTTCACCCCGCGCAGCTCGTCGCAGGCTAGGACGCGGCGGGCGGCAAAGCGCGCGCGCAAGAAGTGCATGGGATGTGCCTTCAGCGACAGACGCAGCGTCTGGTAGTCGTTGACGACGTGCTCGGAGAGGGGCATCTGCGGCAGTTCAACAAGCGGCTCGGCCGCGGCTTCGCGCGTCTCGCTCCAAGTGAACAGCGGCAACGGCTCGGCCGCGCCCAGTGCCTTGACCTCCCACAGCGCTTGCCGACGGTCGAGGCCCGTCTTGGCGAAGCCAGGCCCCGCTGGGATGGAGCGGAAGGCGTCCGCCGCGGCGAGTTTCTCGAGCGTGATGAGACGCAGCCGCGCCCGCGCCCACAGATCGTGCACGTCGCGATACTTTTCCGCGGACGGCGTCAGACCGGCCGTACGGGCGGCGACGAGCTTGCCGGCCTCCTCCTCCTGCAAGCCGTCGATCTGGCGCAGGCCGATGCGCAACGCCGGGCGCCCGTCGGCGCCGCCTTCTTCCAGCGTGCAGTCCCAGTCGGAGAGATTGACATCGACCGCGCGTGCTTCAACGCCGTGCTCGCACGCATCGCGAACGATCTGCGCCGGCGCGTAAAAGCCCATCGGCTGCGAGTTGAGCAGCGCTGCGGCGAACGCCGCCGGGTGGTGGCACTTGATCCACGCCGAGACATAGACAAGGCGCGCAAAGCTCGCCGCGTGGCTCTCGGGAAATCCGTATTCGCCAAAACCCTTGATCTGGTTGAAGCAGCGCTGCGCGAAATCCTTGTCGTAACCGCGCTCCGCCATGCGCGAGACCATCCTTTCCTCCAGGTTGCCGATGGTGCCGCGACGGCGGAAGGTCGCCATCGCCTTGCGCAGCTCGTTGACCTCGGCGTCGGAGAACTTGGCGGCGACCTGCGCGATGCGCATCGCCTGCTCCTGGAACAGCGGCACGCCCTTGGTCTTGCCGAGGATGTTGCGCAGCTCGTCCTTGGGGCCATGCTCGGGCGCCGGCGAAGGATAGTACTCCTTCTCCACGCCGTCGCGGCGACGCAGGTAGGGGTGCACCATGTCGCCCTGGATGGGTCCCGGCCGCACGATCGCCACCTCGATGACGAGGTCGTAGAAGCAGCGCGGCTTGAGGCGCGGCAGCATGTTCATCTGCGCGCGGCTTTCCACCTGGAAGACGCCGAGGGAATCGGCGCGGCACAGCATGTCGTAGACGGCGCCGTCCTCGCGCGGGACGGAGGCGAGGTTCAGCGCCTTGCCTTCGTGCAGCTCGATGAGATCGAAGGCGCGGCGGATGCAGGTGAGCATGCCGAGCGCCAGCACGTCGACCTTGAGCAGGCCGAGAGCGGCGATGTCGTCCTTGTCCCACTCGATGAAGGTGCGATCCTCCATCGCCGCATTGCCGACCGGCACGACCTCGATGAGCGGCCCGCGCGTCAGCACGAAGCCGCCGACGTGCTGCGACAGGTGGCGCGGAAAGCCGATCAGCTCGTGCGCCAGTTCGAGCACGCTCCCCAGCAGCGGGTCGGTCGGATCGAGTCCCGCGGCGCGCACGTGCTTTTCAGGCACCGCGCTGCCGGCCGTTCCCCACACCATGCCGGCGAGTGCGGCGACCGTATCCTCCGAAAGCCCCATCGCCTTGCCGACGTCGCGCACGGCCGAGCGGGCGCGATAGCTGATCACCGTGGCGGCGATGCCGGCGCGGTCGCGGCCATAGCGCTGATAAATGTACTGGATCACCTCCTCGCGCCGCTCGTGCTCGAAATCGACGTCGATGTCGGGCGGCTCGCGGCGTTCGGGCGATACGAAACGATCGAACAGCACGTCGATCTCGGTCGGGATCGACCGAGGTGATGGCCAGACAGTAGCAGACGACGGAGTTGGCGGCCGAGCCGCGCCCCTGGCAGAGGATGCCTTGAGTGCGCGCGAAGTGCACGATGTCGCGCACGGTGAGGAAGTATTGCGCGTAATTGAGCTGCTCGATCAGTTGCAGTTCGCGCACGATCAGCGCGTGGACTTTCTCGGGAATGCCATCGGGAAAGCGCCAGGCGGCGCCCTCCCAAGCGAGCTCCTCCAGATAACCTTGCGGGGTCTTGCCGGGCGGCGTCGGCTCGTCGGGGTATTCGTAGACGAGCTGATCGAGATTGAAGGAGCAGGCGGCGGCGATCTCCATGGTGCGCGCCAGCGCATCTTCGTGACCGCGAAACAGCCGCGCCATTTCCGCCGGCTGCTTCAGGTGCCGCTCGGCGTTGGCCTCGAGTTTGAGTCCGGCTTCGCCGATCGTCGTCTTCTCGCGCACGCAGGAGAGCACGTCCTGCAAGCGGGCGGCGATGGTGGGCGTGGTAGAGCACATCGCCGGTGGCGACGAGCGGGGTGGCGCAGCGGCGCGCCATGGCGCCGAGCGCTGAGAGGCGCGCCCGGTCATCGCCGCGATAGATGAAGCTGGCGGCGAGATAGAGTGCGCTGTCGCCCAGCGCCGCCTTTACGCGCCGCAACTCGGCTTCGAATGATCTGCGCGTCCCCGCGGGCGCGGGACACTCATTTGGAACTGCGGGAACGCAAGCTTCTTTCGCTTTGCCCTCGTCACGGCGCACGAAAGGGATGATGTCGGCCGTGCGTGGCGCCGCCGTCTCGGGGGCATCCGC
Source organism: uncultured Alphaproteobacteria bacterium (assembly GCA_963759735.1). GTDB lineage: Bacteria > Pseudomonadota > Alphaproteobacteria > Rhizobiales > Hyphomicrobiaceae > Hyphomicrobium_A. The sequence continues at coordinate 40,776 of CAVXAF010000006.1, read as the reverse complement.
GGCGCCCTCGCGCCAGTCCCAAGGCTCCGGCGCCAGCGCAATGAAAATCTGCCCTTCGGCATGCTCGGCGACGTCTTCCAGAAAGAGCGTGCATTCGCCCTTGCGGGCGCGCCTCTGCCCCAACGACAAAAGCCGCGACAGCCGCCCGTAGGCAGCGCGGTCGCGTGGCAGGCACAAAAGGCTCGGCGCATCCTGCAGGTCGAGCCGCGCGCCAACGATCAGCTTGAGGCCCAGCGCCTTGGCCTCGATATGCGCGCGCACGACGCCGGCCAGCGTGTTGCGGTCGGTGATGGCGAGCGCCGCTATCCCCAGGGCATGCGCCTGCGCGACCAGCTCCTCGCCGTGCGAGGCCCCGCGCAGGAACGAGAAATTGGTCGTCACCTGCAGCTCGGCATAACGCGGCGCGTCGGGTCGCTTGCGCATGCGCCTACCCGAACAGACCATGCATGAACCAGCGCGGCGTTTCCTCTTCGCGCCCGTAAAGGCCCTCGCGGAATACCCAGTAGCCGGCACCGCCGTCGTCCTCGACACGGTAGTAATCGCGCGTGCCGCTCTTCTTGGTGGCGATCTCGTCCCACCACTCGGGCGCGACGCGTTGCGGGCCTTGCGCCTTGACGATGCGGTGCTCGACGCGGCGCCAGGTGAAGCGCGCCGGCGGCCCTTCCGGCACCTCGGCGACGACGCGGATCGGCTCTGGGTGCGCCAGCAGCAGCGATGGCGGCGCGGGACCGCGCGGCAGCGGCCACGCCATCTCCTGAGGCTTCGCCAACGCTGCGACGTGCGCCTCGGCACGCTCGGGAATATGGCTGGCGCGCGCGGCCAACCGCGTGACGCGCGGCGCGCCGAGGCGGTTAGCGAGACGATCGATGAGTTCGCCGGCCTCGTTGCGCACGCCACCCTGCAAGCGCGGAGCCAGCGCGCCCTGCTGGCCGGACGGCTTTTCCGCCTGCACCGCCGCCAGCACCATCATGTCGACGCCGAAACCGGCATCGAGCGCTGCCAGCTTATCGCCCAGCAGCGCCGTCATGTGCGCGGGCACCCAAGAGGGCGCGCTCAATCCGGCGCGCGCTTCCGCGACGCTGCCGTCGGCGCGATAGAGCGACAGGCTCAGGCGGCGGGCACCGAGCCCGCGCGCGGCAAGGTGCGCGCACAGCTCTTGCGCCAACACCGCCGTCTCGGCGAGGAGTTGCTCGGCGGTGACGAGCGGGTCGGGCCAGGAGCGCTGCACGTAGAGAGCGGGCGGCTCGATGAGCGGCCGGCATGGCTCCTCCCGCACGCCCAATGCCTGATCGAGACGCGCCAGCACGGCCTCGACGCCCTTCGCCGAACGGAAGCGCCGCTGCAAGGCTGCACGCGGCAAACGATACAATTCACCGATGCGCCGCAGCCCGAGGCGCTTCAGAAGCAGCACCGTCTGCGGGGCCAAGCGCAAGGCTTCGACGGGCAGCCGTGCCAGCTGCGCCTCGGCCTGTCCGACTGGTGCCAGCGCCGGCGAACGGGCATAGCGCGCCAACGCGTGCGCAGCGCCCAGCGTATCGGCGAGCCCGACGCGCACCGTCAGACCAAAGCGCGACAGCCGGGTGATGAGATCGCCGACGAGCTGCGCCTCCCCGCCATAAAGATGCGCCACGCCGGTCACGTCGATCCACAGCCCGTCCTCGCCGTCGATGTTGCGGTTCGGCCCGTAGCGTCCGCACCAGCGGGCCAGCCGCAACAGCGCCGTGCGGTCGCGGCGCAGATCGGCCGGTTGCGTCGCCAGACCGGGAAGCGCAGCGCGCGCGTCGGCGAGGGCCTGACCGACGCGCGCGCCTGCGGCCGCCGCCTGCGCATTGACGGCGGTGATGCGGATACCGTGTGCGCCGCTCTCGACGAGAGCGAGCGGGGCGTCACCTGGCACTGCTGCGGGTTGCGCGCGGGCCATCCGCTCGATGGGCCATAGCGGCAGCCACACGGAAACGATGCGTTTCATCCGACCATTCCAAGAGATAAGGCGAGGGCTCGCGGGTCAGCGGGCGGTGACGGCAGCGCTCCAGCGCCACCGCATAACGAGGCGCACCGGGCGCTCCTGTATCGTAAGGATGGCCCGCGCTGCTGCGGGCTCCGACCCGCCAGCGGGTGGCGGTCGATCCCGTCGGCGAAAGACGCGGATCGGTGATGAGGAGGCAGGGCGTCAGGTGCTCGGCCGCCGCCAGGCTGAGGCGCCGGGCCGGCGTCAGCTCCGCCTCTCCCAAAACGCCGACGACGAGGGCGAGGCTTTGCGAGCGCAGTCCCTCCTCCATCGCCCACAAGGCATCGCTGGCGCGCGCCGTCTCGACGAACAACCACGCCGAGGGATCGATGCCGAGAGCGGCCAGGCCATGCCCGTACGGCGTACCCAGTTCGCGCGCGAACACGGACGGCCAGCACCACAGCAGGCGCGGGGGAGCTGTCTGCGCAGCACGGCTGCTACCCAGCCGGCGCACCGCCAGGCGCAAAGCGAAGCCGAGCGCCGCCGCCCAATGGCCGGCGCTGGAGCCGGCCGCATACGGCTCGGCCTTCACCTCATGCAGGGAGCCAGCATCGAGGCCGGGAGCCAGCCACCGGTCGACATCGGGGGCGCCGAGCGTCCACGCGCCCGCCACAGCGCCTTTCTGCCCGGCGAGCACAGGCGGGGACGAAAGAGATAGAGATGGAGGGATGAGGAAGGGGCTGCGCTCCAGCGCCATGATGCGCGTGCGCAGATCGGCGAGCACGTCCGCCCGGCTATCGGCAAAGCCGCCTTCCGGAACGGCGAGGAGGGACTCGCCGTTCCGGGGCGGGCAAGAGCCCCCAAGCCCAACGCTACGCAACCTGTTACGCGGACACGCACTGGGGCTAGGCTCTAACCGCGAGATCCGTGGCAGGGGCCCGGACGGTGGGGTGGGGGATGGGGCCGCCTGATCCACGGGACGCTCTCGCACCAAAGAGGCAACGGCAGCTCGAATGCCGTCGCGTTCTTTTTTTGTTCTAGTCCGAATGCTGTTCCAGGTCAAGATCAAAGCGGGAACAAAAAGAGCTGATCAGGGTTGCAGCGCCGCCTCGCCTGCTGTGCGGTTTTTTCCACAGGCCAGGACTTGCCAATCCACGAATCAACTCGCCACGCGACGCGAATGCCGCACCTTTGTGCTTGGAACTGCCGCATTTTCAGGCCGTTGGCCATGCGCCAGGGAAACACCGGGACAAAAAAATCCCAAAACCACCTCGGCGGTGCGTTCCGACAGAAAGTGTGGCCCACATGCTCTGCCGCGAGAAAGTGAGACTGTTATAAACCGACCATTCACCATATCGCCTCAAGCTCCCCGCCAACCTGATCGAACACCGGAGCCATTCAGTAATGCCCTGCCGCAGTCTGATGAGTTCACTCGCCCTCGCCGTCGTAGCAATCGCTGCGCCGATCGCCGCGCCGCAGGCCCATGCTCAGGGCCTGTTTGAATTTCTCTGGGGCGGCGGCCAGGAGTGGGGCGGCGGCAAGCAAGCCGTTGCCTTCGATCAGAAATACACGGCCGGCCAGATCATCGTGAGCTTCGGCGACCGCCGGCTCTACCTGATCGAGAAGGCGGGCACCGCCATGAGCTATCCGATCGCCGTACCGCGCGAGCAGAGCCGCTGGCAGGGCACCACGACCGTCACCGATAAGCGCGCCAACCCGTCATGGCGGCCGACGCCGGAAATGCTGCGCGAAAATCCCAAGCTCCCGCTGTGGGTGCCGGGCGGCCACCGCATGAACCCGCTGGGCGTGCGCGCCATGTACCTGGGATCGAGCCTCTACCGTATCCACGGCACCGATGCGCCGTGGACCATCGGTCAGGCCGTATCCAAGGGCTGCATCCGCATGCTCAACGAGGACGTGCTCGACCTCTATCCGCGCGTCCCCGTAGGCACCAAGGTGACTGTCACTTGGCAGCGCTTCGGCGACAAGGCCGTCGCCTACAGCGATGACCAGGGACCGGCAGCCGAACAGCAGCAGGTGGCCCCTATAGCTTTCAAGGCGCCGCCGCGTAGCATGCGCCCGCGCACGCCATCGGCCGCCGTCGAGGCAGCCGATGCCTCCGATGCCATGGATGTCGACCCGTCTGCCGCCACCGAGCAGCTCGCCGCTGCGGCTGAGCAGCCGCTCGAGCCCAAGCCGGCCAAGAAAGTCGAAAAGAAGCACACACCGGTCGCTGCAGTGGCCCCGCAAGCCGCTCCCGCGCAGGTTGCCCCCGCCCACACGGCGCCAGCGCATGTTGCGCCCCCGAAGGAAGATGCAGTCGCCATCGCCGAGCGGGCGGCTGCCACCGCCACGAAGGCGGCCGAAGCCGCGCGCGCCGCTGCCGACGCTGCCAAGAAGGCGGCCGAGGACGCCAAGCGGGCGACCGCCGGCGAGGCAGGCAAAAGCGCCGCCCTCTAAGCGGACACTGTCGTCTCAAGATTGCAAGGGGCAGCGCCGGTCGCTGCCCCTTTTGCTTTGCGCGTGCTCAACTCGCCGGGGCAAGGCAGGCTTTGAGGCTAGCGGCGAGATTGCGCATCAGCGTGAAATAGAGCTGCGGACCCGGCTGCAGCCCCAACCCCTCCGGGTCGAGGGTGCCGGACCGCGCCTGCGTCGCCTCGGTGACGGCGGCGACGAGGGCCGGCTGGAAAAGTGGCTCGGCGAAAACGCAGACGGCACCCAACGCGCGGATCTTCTGGCGCAGCTCGGTCAGGCGCTTGGCGCTCGGCTGCACGTCGGGACTGATGGTGATCGAACCGACGGCATCAAGTCCGAAGCGAACATCGAAATACCCGTAGGCATCGTGGAAGACGATGAAAGGCTTGTCGCGTAGCGGGCGCGTTGCCGTCTCGAGCTCGGCGGTCAGCGCGTCGATGTTTTCCGCCAGCCGCGCGGCGTTGGCGCTGAACTGCGCGGCATGCTCGGGGTAGTGCGCGCTCAGCACTTGGGCAAGGTGAGCACCGATCACCTTGGCATTATCGGGGTCGAGCCAAATGTGGCTGTCGAAGACGCCGTCATCGCCGGCGCCTGCATGCTCGTGGCCGTGGCGCTGAAAGGAACTGTTCTCACGCTGGGGCAGTCGCTTGAGGCCAGGCGTATCGATGAGCGTCACAACCTCGACGCGTGGGGGCAGCGAGCGCACGATCTTACCTGTGAACGGCTCCAGCCGCTCCGACACGCGGATCAGCAACTGGGCGCCGTGTATGGCGCGCACCTGCGACGGCTTGAGCGAAAAGCTGTGCGGCGACGATGATCCATCGACGAGCAGCACCGGCCGCCCGACACCCTCCATGACCTGGGCCACAAGCGAATGTATCGGCTTGATGGTGACGACGACATCGGTGACCTCGGCACACGCGTGCGCTGCCGGCCAGCCAACGCACACGCGCCCACAATAGGCCGCGCGTCCAAATGGCAGCAGCGCCGGTGCCGCGCCAGCCACGTCCCAGCGCCCAGCGGCGTCTTGCCATGCTATAGATCCGGTCAAGGTCGTATGTGATAATATCCGCCGGCAAGCTAGTGCAGCGGCGCCAACCACGCAACCGCCACGTTCCTGCTGCATCCACTTTTCGCCATCTGCGCCGGCATAACGTAGCATCGCCCCGTAACGCCTGAGGAGAGAAGCGAATTGCGCGCCTCGACATGGACCCTGTCAATCACGGCCCTCTTCGCCGGTTGGATCGCCGCAGCGCCGGTGGCCGTCGCTCACCCGCATGTCTGGGTCACGATGAAGGAGACGGTCCTCTACGATAAAGGCGCCATCACTGGTCTGCAGCAGGCGTGGACGTTCGATGAGATCTACACGCAGACGGCGATCGAGGGCCTCGATAAGAATGGCGACGGCAAATACGACCGCGAGGAGCTCAAGGAGCTTGCGCAGGTCAACATCGACGGCCTGAAGGAGTTCGCCTACTTCACCGTCGCCAAGCTCGGCGACAAGGCGCTGACGTTCAAGCCGCCGGTCGACTACTGGCTGGACTACACCGACAAGGGCATCCTCACGCTGTTCTTCACGCTCCCGCTCGAAGCCCCGGTCCCGGCCGATGCGAAGGGCTTCACCTTCGCGGTGTTCGATTCCAGCTACTTCATCGCTTTCGAGTTTGCCGAGGCTGACGGCATCAAGCTCGGTGCCGACGCGCCGGCAGGCTGCAAGCCGGCCATTCACGAGCCGCCTGAAGATACGGACACGCAAAACCTCAATGACGCCTTCTCCAATGCCCTCGGCCAGGACGCGCAAGCTGCAACCGGGTCGGGGACGATGGGCGATGGCGGCTCGGTGAGCCTCGGCGGCAAGACCGTCGGCATCGAATGCGCCAAGTCATAACGTACTGACGGAGCATGCGTTTGGCGTGCGCGAGCAGCCAGCATTGGCAACTGGCCCGGTTGTCAACGCGGCACCGATCGGGTTTGATGCGCGCAAGGCTTGAAGGGACCACGCAATGGACCGGCGCGAATTTCTGAGGTCGACGGGTGCAGCCGCCGCGGCGACCGCGGTCGCCGCGACGCCAGCGACTGCCGAGGGCGCCCCTGCCGCACCTGCCGTTGCCAAGGGATTGCGCGAGCTGCGTCTTGCCATGCCGTGGAACGACGGCGTCGCCGGCCCCGCCGACTGGGCGCGTCGCCTCGGCCAATCCATCGCAACCATGAGCCATGGGCGCACCCGCGTCGTGGCCGACTTCGGCATCGCCGATGGCCTCGAGGCCGTCCGGACCGGCAAAGCCGATCTCTATTTCGGCAACATGGCCCCAGCCATCGACGCCCACCGCGCGCTCGCCTACTTCGCCGGGCTCCCCGGTGAACGTGGCTTGGCTGCACAGCAATTGCAGACTTGGGTGAGCGTCGGCGGCGGCCAAGCGCTATGGGATGATCTCGCGGGCGACCTCGGCATCAAGCCGATGCTCGCTGCACACAGCGGCGCGCACAGCTATCTGATGGCCACCGAGCGCGTCGAAACGATGAGCGCTCTTACCGGCCGCAAGGCCGATGTGCATGGCCTGGCGCGTGATGTGGCCCGTGGTCTCGGCCTCGACCCCGTGTCGCTACCGCCTGCCCAACTCCCCGCAGCCATGCAGCGCGGCGAGGTGCTAGCAGCCGAATGCGGCGGCGCCATCGTCAGCTATGCACTGGGCCTGCCGCGCATCGCGCCCTACGTCGCCGGCACCAGCATAAATCGTCGCGGCACGGCTCTGGCGCTCGGCATTGCCCGTTCGCTGTGGGACGACCTGAGCGCCGCCGACCAGGACATGTTCGCCGCCGCCGCTGCCAACGAATACCGGTTGTCACTGGCAGAGGAAGAGGCGCACCGGCTTCTCCTGCAACCCGCCGTGCCTGCAGAGCGCATCTGGCCGATCGCCGGTGAACTGGAGCACGCCATTCGGCGCGTCGCCGACGCAGTTGTCGCCCACACCGCCGGAGCAGACGCCAAGGCGCGGCGCATCAGCGACAGCTACGCTGCATTTCAGCGCGCCACCGGCAAAGGCGAGGCCACGGCTTAACCCACGACCTGCCGTAACGTTTGCTCTGCCGCCGTCGAATCGACTCCTACGGTCCTCATGCCTGATGCGGCGGACCCGGGGACAATTGATGATCAACGGCAGGCAAACGCCCAACTCCCATCGCCACGATGTTTCCATCCCTACGCCGCGGGAACCGGCGGGGGAGCCACAGGCCGCTGCACTCATCAGCCGAGCGGGTAGACCGACCGCCATCCTCGTCATCGAAACGGCGGCCGTCGATGCCGAACGACTGCGGGCGACGCTGCGCGTACTTTTCGGCTACCAAGTGCCGATCGTCTGGGCATCCTCTCTGGCCGATGCCCTAGCTCGCCTCGGTGAGACGAAGCCGGAGTTGGCCTTTCTCGGCGATCTCGGTTCACAAGCCGATGCTCCCTCCGCCATTGGGGTGCTGCGCCGCGCCGGCTTTGCCGGACCGATCATCGCTGTCAGCAACACCGTGACACCGGCGCTGCGCATTCGGACCATCACCGACGGCGCCATCGACGTCATCCATAAAGACGATCTGCACAGCGCCCGCATCGCCGAGGCGCTGCAGCGTGCGCGCGTCCAAAGTTCAGCCCCGCGCGGCGGCTGAACAGATCACGCGCGATTGCCCTGGAATGGGTTCTTGCCACGTGCCACTTTTCCGTGTGGTCCGCTGTCGCACGCGCGTCAGTGACAAACTTCTGCTGCATCGGCCTGTTCATTGGCCGAAGGTCACTGACTTGAGGGGAAGTTATGCAGAGACTTCATGTTCTCGTCGCGTGCGCGTCGATCTCGGCAAGCGCGGCAGCATTTGCCGAAGAAGTGAAATTGCCGCCGGAGGTTACGCCGGCCTTGCGCGCGGCCTGCGAAAGCGATGTCCGCCGCATCGGCTGCATCGGAGCATCGCCGACATATGCCAAGGTGAAGAGCTGCGTCGTGTCCAAATACTCGCAACTCGGCCAGAAGTGTAAGGTCGAGCTGGCTGCGGCCGGCTACTCCGGCCCCTCGCACGTGCCGAGGTCGAGCGTATCGAGCGTCAAGACGACCGCCGGCAAATCGTTCTTTATCTTCGACTGACGAAAAGCGCCCGCGATCAGGCCGCCTTGGCGGTCGCGGGCCGCACTGTCTCCGACAGATACGTCATCGCCGCGAGCACGCCGCCCTTTTCATGCGGTACGCCGGCGAGTTCCAGCCCCATCTCGACGCCGGCCAGCGCACCCATGATGGTGAGTTCGTTGGTGTAGCCGAGATGACCGATGCGGAACGCCTTGCCGGCCAGCTTGTTGAGGCCGGTGCCCAGAGACATGTTGAAGTTCTCCAGCACCAGCTTGCGGAAGGCGTCGGCGTTGTGCGTCTCGGGCATGGCGACGGCGGTCACTGCCGGCGAATGCGACCTGGCATCGCGGCACCACGTCTCGAGACCCCAGCCGCGCACAGCCCGACGCGTTGTCTCGGCGAGACGCTCGTGGCGCGCGAAGACGTTGTCGAGCCCTTCCTCGTGCAGCATGGCGATCGCCTCGCTCAGACCATAGAGCTGGCCGATGGCGGGCGTATAGGGGAACGTGCCCGCCGCGTTGATGGCCAGCATATCGTCCCAGTTCCAATAGGAACGCGGCATCGTCGCCTTCTTGCAGGCGGCGAGCGCCTTCGGGCTGACCGCCGTGAACGACAAGCCGGGCGGCAGCATCAGGCCCTTCTGCGAGCCCGACACGGCAACGTCGACGCCCCACTCGTCATGGCGATAGTCCATGGCCGCCAGCGAAGAGACCGCATCCACCATCAGCAGCGCCGGGTGACGCGCGCCGTCCATCGCCTTGCGGATGTCGTCGATCCACGTGCGCGCGCCGGTCGAAGTCTCGTTGTGCACCACGCACACCGCCTTGATGTCGTGCGCCTTGTCCTTCTTGAGCCGCGCTTCGAGCGCGTTGGCGTCGCCGCCCGAGTGCCAGTCGGTCGCCATGACCTCGGGCTTGAGGCCGATGCGCTCGGCCATTTTGTGCCACAGCACGGCGAATTGACCCGTCTCGATGACGAGGACAGCGTCGCCGGGCGACAGCGTGTTGACGAAACCCGCTTCCCAGGCGCCGGTGCCCGACGAGGGATAGATGATGACCGGGTTCTGCGTCTTGAAGATCGTTTTGACGTCGGCCAACAGTTTGAGGCCGAACTCACCGAAGGTGGGACCGCGATGGTCCAGCATCTGCCGCGACATGGCATTGAGGATCCGCTCCGGCACCGGTGTCGGTCCGGGGATCTGCAGGAAATGTCGGCCGCTATGATTGGCCATGGTAGCTCCCTCGCAATGCTCTGCGCATCTCGCAGCAATCCCTCAAGGTGCCATCCCCGGTATAAACCGAGCATGAGCCACCCCTTAGGGGTATTCTTTTGTCGGCGAAGGGAGCAGCTATAGGTAGGAAAGCAAAGGCCCGTCAAGCCGTCTGCACCACGATTGAGCAGATTGAGCCCGCCCGTTAAAGGGTGTGGAAATAAGGGTGGCGCGAGCGTGTGGCCGGCCTGCCGCATTTCGCCTCCCGCCGAGGCTCACCGAACCCGAGAGCTTGCCCGAAGGTATGAGCGAACCGCGCCCCTCTGATCCGTCCGGACTAACGGGTGCCGCCGCCGCTGCCGCCATCCGCGATGGCCACTTGTCGGCGGAGGAGGTCGTCGCCGCGTGCCTTGAACGCATCGCCCAGCACGAGCCCGAAGTGCAAGCCTGGGAGCATCTCGACCCTGAGCACGCGCTCTCCCAGGCGCGCGACGCCGACGCGGCCCTGCATCGCGGCGAAGAGCCCGGTGCCCTGCACGGGGTGCCGGTCGGCATCAAGGACATCTTCGACACGGCCGACCTGCCGACGGAGAACGGCTCACCCATCTTTGCCGGACGTCGGCCCGAACGCGACGCGGCATGCGTCGCCGCTCTGCGCAATGCCGGCGCCGTCATTATGGGCAAGACGGTGACGACGGAGCTGGCGCTGCTGACACCAGCGCGCACGCGCAACCCACACAATCTCGCGCACACCCCCGGCGGCTCGTCGGCGGGGTCGGCGGCCGCCGTCGCCGCCGGCATGGTGCCGCTTGCGCTCGGCAGCCAGACCGCCGGCTCGATCATACGCCCAGCTTCGTTCTGCGGCGTCTATGGCTTCAAGCCGACGCTCGGCCTCGTGCCGCGCGGCGGAGTGCTCATGCAATCGCACACGCTCGATACCGTCGGCGTCTACGGACGCTCGGTGGAAGATCTCGCGCTCATCACTGATTGCATGACTGCTTTCGATCCGAACGACGCAACCAGTTTCCGCCGCAGCCGGCCGGGACTTCTCGGCGCGGCCCGCGCCCGCCCGCCGATTCCCCCGCGTCTGGCATTCGTCAAGCCGCCGCCATGGATCGAGGCCGACCCGGAGATGCGTGCGGCGCTGCAAGAGCTTGCCGGCAAGCTCGGCGAACGCGTGGTCGAGATCGAGCTTCCCGTGCTGGGCGACGTCATCGAGTGGCAGCGCATCGTGCAACTGGCCGAAAACGCACACTACTATGGCCCGCTGCTAGATGATGCGCCGGAGCTGTTATCCAACGCCCTGCGTCAGCGCCTCGCTGCCGGCCGCGGCGTCGATGCGCAGCAGTACCTGCGTGCCATCACCGGCCGCGAGCCGGCGTATCGTGCCATCACTGGCGCACTGCGGACGTTCAGCGCCATCCTCACGCCGGCAGCGCTCGGACCAGCCCCGCACGGCCTGGAATCGACCGGCAGCCCGATCATGGATGGCCTTTGGACCTACCTCGGCATGCCGACCGTCTCGCTGCCGCTGCTCGAGATAAAGGGACTGCCCGTCGGCGTGCAGCTAGTCGGCCAACGGCACGACGATGCGCGCCTGTTGCGCACCGCTCGCTGGCTCGTCTCCGAAGTTGCCCGCTGAATCAGGCCGACGGCCAAGGGCCCCACGGGAATGGCTTCACATCGCTGGCGCACGTGATGAAACGCGCCGCTTCACTCAGCCAGCGAGAGAGAGACGCACCGAACTGGGTGAGCTGGCCATTGGGCTCGCCGGAAAACAGCAGCCATAGAAATTGTGCGATCGCGGTCACGCAGAGAAGCGTCTGGGCGACGCCGAAGGCGAGCATCAGCAACAGCATGTAAAGGCCGCGCATCCACACCGCCGTGTCGCTGAAACTGGACTTGTGCTGCTGGTTTGTCGTCAGGGCCGGCTGGTCGATCGGATCCATGATCATGCTCCTTATCGTGGCGCCGACCCCACCGGACGGCACATTGCCTCGCCCCACCTTCCCGCAACCACCTTATCGGTTTGCTTCACGCACCGAAACACTATCCTCGGTCCTCGGCGATCTCCATGACGGACGGCCTTGCGTCCTTGCTGCATGCCGCCGATTGTTCCGGGCAGAGCAATCTGTTCTGGAGGTCGGTCCATGCCGGCAACGCCGTTCACACCCATCGAGTCGCTTCATCGGCGGCGCGCTGATTGGCGTCGCCGCAGTGATATTGATGTTGTTCGCCGGGCGCATCGCCGGTGTCAGCGGCATGGTCGGCCGACTGCTGCCGCCGTACGGGCAGCCAGGACTGTCCACAGCTGCAGCCTTCATCGCCGGATTGGTTGCAGCGCCCCTCGCCTACACGACGGTGAGCGGTCTCCCCGTGCAGCAGACAGTCTCTGACAATCTGCCGCTTCTCGCCGGCGCCGGGCTTCTGGTTGGCTTCGGAACAGCTCTCGGAAGCGGTTGTACCAGTGGTCACGGCGTTTGCGGCCTGTCCCGCCTTTCGCCACGCTCCCTCGCGGCGACGCTTATCTTCATGGCGACGGCGTTCCTCACCGTCTTCGTGGTTCGCCACCTCATCGATGGAGCGGCAGTGCCATGAGCATTCTGATCAGCGCCATCGCCGGCCTCATCTTCGGATTGGGCCTCATCGTCTCGGGCTTGGCCGACCCGGCCAAGGTGCAGAACTTCCTCGACCTGTTCGGGACGTGGGATCCGAGCCTTGCCTTCGTCATGGCGGGCGCCATCGCCGTGACGTTCGCCGGCTATCGCATTGCGTTTGGGCGCGGCCGGCCGATCCTCGCGGATGCGTTCTCATTGCCGACGACGACCGTGATCGATCGACCTCTCGTCGTCGGCGCGGCGCTCTTCGGCGTTGGCTGGGGACTATCGGGCTTCTGCCCCGGCCCGGCCATCGTATCCCTGCCGCTGATGGCCACCGGCACGCTGGTGTTCGTCCCGGCGATGGTAATTGGCATGCTGCTGGCCCGCGCGCTGCCGCGCTGAGCGCCATCAGCCTGGTCGTAGCCGGGGCCTCGCGGGCGGCTAGCGCCAAAAGAAGAGCCCGGCGCGTCAGCACCGGGCTCGTTGGCCAACCGTCAGAAGGCGATGCTTACGCCAGCTTGAACGGCATATCCTTGCCGGCGAAGAACGCGTCGATGTTGTCGAGCGCCTCATAGCCCATCTGGTTGCGGGCCTCGATGGCCGCGCTGCCCAGGTGCGGGAAGAGGAACGTGTTGGGCAGATCGTAGTAGCCCTCGTTGATCTTCGGCTCGCCGGCGAACACGTCGAGCCCGGCATATCCAAGGCGCCCCGACTTCAAGGCAGCGATCATGTCCTCGTCCTTGACGAGATCGCCGCGCGCCGTGTTGACGACGATGGCACCCTTGGGGAGCTTCTCGATGACGTCCTTGTTGAAGAAGTAGCGCGTCTCCGGCGTCGACGGCGCGTTGATCGAGAAGAACTGCGAGATCTTCAGCAGGCTGTCGAGGCTGTCGTGATAGGTGGCGTTGTACTTCGCTTCCACCTCGGGCTTGGCCCGGTAGATGTCGTAGTAATGGATTTCCATGTCGAAGCCGCGCGCGCGCTGTGCGAGCGCCTGGCCGATCTTGCCGAAGCCGTAGATGCCGAGCTTCTTGTTGTCGAGGCGCTGGCCGACGAGCTGCAGAGGCTGCCAGCCCGGCCAGGAGCGGGTGCGGATCATGTGCTCGCCTTCGCCGGCGCGACGCGCCGAGCCGAGCAGCAGCAGCATGGCGATCTCGGCCGTGGCGACGGTGACGCCATGCGGGGCGTTGCCGACCTTGATGCCGCGCTTCTTGCAGGCTTCCAGGTCGATATGGTCGAAGCCGATCGAGAACGTCGAGATGCACTTGATGTTCTCGGGTACCCGCTCGATCACCGGCGCAGGGCACTTCTCGTTCAGCGTCAGCAGGATGGCGTCGACCGACTTGGCCGTCTCCAGCATCTCGTCGACGGTGATCTTGGGGTTATCGCCATGCGCGATGACGTCGTAGGTGTCCCGGGCGCGAGCCATGACGGCGTCCGGCAGGGGCCAGGTGATGAGGATTTTCTTTTTTGCCATGGGTGCGTCTCCCCCGGGTAGGCAAGCTAAGGCTTGGATGTTGGCCGCGATCCATGCCGCAATGACGGCCCTCTGACAAGGGCGGGGAGACGCGCGGCAACGCTTTCTTCACCAACCCGGCGGAAACTCAGCCCTTCCCCGCACGGTGTCCCGGCATGTCCGACACGCCGCGCCTTTCCCCGGTGGAGCGCGTCCGCCATGTTGAGAGCCCTTGTCGTCGTGCTCGCCCTCCTGGCGGGGGCGAAAATCTGGGCCCAGGATCGCCTGTATAAGGACGGCGCCCAGGAGGCGCTGCTCACCGCCTACCGCGATCGCGCCATCGCCGCCTGCCAGAGCGCCCCTACGCCGGAACCGGGCGCCACTCCTCTGTGGACCAGGCCCGCCAGCGTCGATCTGGTGATCGGCCGATCCGACGTCGATGTGCGCATCTGGCAACTCAGCAGCGACCGCTGGCCGGCGCGCTTCAAACACCCGCACATCGTGCTGACGGTCGGCGGGGACGCTTCGCCGGTGTGCGAGTACGACGTCATCGAAGGTCGTGCCTACGTCACGCAGATGTAGCCGCCCACAGAGCGACGGGCGCCCCGGATGTCCGAGGCGCCCGCACGTGAGTGGCTGAGACAGCCGGGAGCGATCAGTAGTGAACCTTCATGCCGCCGTAGGCGACGAGCGGCGGTGCCGGCGTGATCGTGCGCGGGTTGGTGAAGAAGTCATCGCCCGTCGCCGGATTGGCTTCCGAAGCCTCGTTGGCCGCCTCAAGGTTGAAGAAGTTTCCGAACAGGCCGTATTGCGAATTGAAGAGGTTGTAGATGAGGCCGTAGATCTGCACGTTTTCGGTCACGTCGTAGAACGTGTGCAGGTCGACCTTGGCGTAGCCGGGTAGCGGCGCATTGAGGTTGGCTTCGTCGCCGAAGAATACCTGGCTGGAAGCAGCGACGAGGTCGGCGCCAAATTTCCACTCCGGCGTGATCAGGTAGTCGAAGCCGGTCTTGAAGCGGCTGAGTGGAACGCCGGGAATGCGGTCGCCGGAATTGACCTGAAGGCAGTTGGGTTCATCGTCGGACCGCGGCGAGCCAGGGCCGTCCTCGCATTCGAACGCCAGAGGATTGTCGGGCGAGGGAAGGATAAACGAGCTCTGGAACGTCGCGTGGACGAGCGCGTAGTTGGCGTAGATCATCCAGCGCGTATCGGTATACCGACCGCCGATTTCCATGCCCTGCCGCAGCGTGTCTCCCACGTTGTCGAAGTAGCCACGTCCGGAGATCTCATCGGCGATCTGGTAGATGTCATCGCTGTTGAGGGCGCGGAACAGGCCGGCGCTCCACTCGAAGCGCTCGCTGTTATACCCCTGCATCCGGCCGCGCAGGCCGAGTTCCCAGGTATGCGAGACGACCTGATCGAGCGGCGGATCGGCAGTCAGGAAGCTTTCGAGCAGGCACGGGAAGTTCGGGTCCGAGCAGGCGAGTTCGGCCGGCGTCGGTGCGCGGTTGGCTTCTGCGTAGCTTGCGAAAAGCGTCAGGCCCGGCTGGATGAGATAGGTGCCGCCGACCATCGGGTTGAAGCGCTGGAAGGTATTGTCGCCGTTGAGCTGCGCTGCGTTCCCCGTCTCATCTTGGATCTGGACGCGCGCGAAGTTATAGCGGCCGCCGACCGTCAGCGCGAGGTCGCTCGTCAGGTCGACCGTGTCGGAGAAATAGACGCCGTAGTAATCGTTGAGCGTCGTCAGGTCGCGCGGGGATACTTCGTCGGGCGCAACAAGCAGAACACCGAGGCTGTTGACGACGAATTTGGGATCGAACGAACCGAGCGTCGACGTGGCGCCGTAGCCGACGTTGCCGTGATCATAGCTGGCGCCGATCAGGAACTGGTTCTTGTAGCCGGCGATGTAGTTCTTGTTCACGGCCTGACCCGCGAAACCGAAGCTGTTGGCGAGCTGCGAGGTTTCGTCGAGCGAGCCGAGCGGATCGGCGATGTCGGATGGGATCGATCCATCAGGATTAACACCTGGCCCGACGCCACCCAGTTCCTCGTCGTCGTCGCCTTCCAGGCACAAGATCGTGGGGTCACCGAGTGCATTCTTCCGCCTCGGAGATGTTGCCGTCGATGTGCGACTGCTTGAACCAGCGGTAGTAGCCGACGCCCTGCAGCGACCAGGTGGGCGAGACTTCGATCTGGCCGTTGAGCGAGGTCATCGCCACCTGGTTCTTGGTGGTCTGCGGCGACGTAAAGGTGTTCGCCCAGTTCAGATCGAGAAGCTGCACCGGCGCTGCAGCGGTGACGCCGACATAGTTTGCCGCGCCCGTGAAGTTGAGGTGGAATTCGGTGCCGTCGCCCTTGGCGCCGAGATCGGCATACATGCGGCGGATGCGCGAAGCCGAGAAGTCGCGATAGCCGTTGTCATGGATGCCTTCGAGGGAGAGGAAGCCGCCCCACGAACCGCTCTGGCCGCCGACTGCGAGGCCGCCTTGGTAACGGCCGAACGAGCCGCCCATGACGTTGAGCTCGGCGCCCTGGTAGTTGAAGCCGTCGCGCATGAAGATGGTCAGCGCGCCGCCGAGCGCGTTGAGACCGAACACCGGATTGGCGCCGATGATGGTCATGCCGTTGATGGCGTTGTCCGGCAGGAAGTCGTAATTGACGATGTCGCCGAAGCTTTCGTTGATGCGCACGCCGTTCTGGTAGACGGCGAGGCCCTGCGGCACGCCGTTGACGGGCGATGAGTCAAAGCCGCGGAACTGCAGGTTGCGCTGGAAGACGTTGCCCTGCGCGTCCCCGAGGATGACGCCCGGCACGGTCTGCTGCAGCACTTCCGGCGCATACGTGTAGCCGGTGCGGTTGAAGTCCTCAGCGCTGCCGCGGCCGACGGCACCGGGATACTTGCCGATCGGGATCGCGCTGCCTTCAACGGGTGACATCTGCACCGTGCCGCTGTCGATGCCGCCTTCGCCCGGCTGATAGATCGCCGGCGTGTCGAGCTGCGGCTCGGCCGGCGGCGGGCTCGGAGGGGCCGGCGCAGGGGCCGCAGCCTGCTTCTTCGGCGGCGCCTTCTTGGCGGCGGCCTTGGCTGCCGGTTGGGCCTTCTTCTGAATGATATCGACGGGCGGCAACTGGTTGGCCGCCGGACGCCGGCGTCGGCGCGACTGTGTTCGGCGCGGTGGTCGCGGGCGATCCCGCGCCGGGTGTGGTTGTGGGCGTCGTCGTCGTGCCGGCCGCTGGCGGCGTGGGCGTGGTGACGTCAGGAGGTGACGTCGGTGCTGGCGCCGGCGAGGTGCCTTGCGCGCTGACTGGAACAACGAGCAAAGCCAACATGCCGGCCGCCCCCGCTAGCCGTGACCGACACTCGCCCTGCATATCTCGCCCCCTCAGGCCCGTTTATTTGTCCGCTTTTGACTCCCTCGAAACGCAACTGACTGAATTCAGGAATGCAGGTTATGCGATTTCGGGAATTTTTCCCGATTTGGTCTTGATTTGCGCCGCGACTCATTTTGTCGCACCCAAAGAATTGGGTATTCAAGCAATGGCCGCGTCAAGCGCGGTGTCCGCCTGTAACTGTGTATCGCTGCCCAAAAGTTGCGCACCCGCCACGCACAGCTCATCGCACAACCCATCAACGACGAAGCCCTCCTCACGGGGGTGAGGAGGGCCTGGTCGGTCAGTCGGTCGTGGTCAGATCAGATCGCTCAGTATTTGACTTTGACGCCGCCGTAGGCCGCGAAGGGCATGGACGGCGAGATGGTGCGCGGATCGCTGAAGCCGGGTCCGCCCAGTTCCTGATCGACGTCGCTCACCTCGTTGGCCTCGAAGTAGGTGCCGTAGAGACCGTACTTCGAGTTGAAGAGGTTCTTCACGAGGCCGTAGAGCTGAATGTTCTGGGTGATGTCGTAGGACGTGTTGCAGATCGACGCGCGCGTAGCTGGCAAGGCTCGTCGCCGCTCGCCCGCTTCGTTGGGGAAGAATGGCGAGTCGCTGGCCGCCACGACATCGGTGCCGACTTTCCACTTGGACGTCACCGAGTACTCGACGCCGGCCTTGAAGCGATGACGCGGAATGCCCGGCAGGTCGATCGCCAGCCTGAAGGAAGGCGCAGACGCCCGTGGGGTCGTTGCACGTGTCGAGCGTGGCATCGACGAAGGCGTAGGACGCATACGTATTCCACTTGCGCGTCTCGTAAGTCGCCGACAGTTCGACGCCCTGGCGCAGCGTGTCACCGGCATTCACGAAGAAGATGCGGTTGTCGTCCATGACGGGAAGGATGTCGTCGGACGACAGCGTGCGGAACAATCCCGCCGACCACGTGTAGCGACCGCCGAAGTCCGAGCCCTGCCCGCGCAGGCCGAGTTCGGCCGTGCGCCCGACCACCTGGTTCAGCGGCGGGTCGTCGGTCAGGAAGCTCTCGATGAGGCACGGGAAGGCCGGCTCGGCGCAACCGAGTTCGGCCGGCGTCGGCGCGCGATTCGATTCCGAGTAGCCGCCGTAGACCGACATGCCCGGCATCAGCTTGTAGTTGGCGCCGACCATCGGGTTGAAGCGCTGGTACCTGTTGGTGGCGTTGAGGTCGGGGAAGTTGTTCGTATTGTCCGTGCAGCGTGATGGTGGCGTGATTGTAGCGGCCGCCCACGGTCACTGTCAGGGCATCCGTGAAGTCGATGGCGTTCGAGAAATAGAGCGCCCCAATAGGTGTTCTCGGCGTTGAGATTGCGCGGTGCAAGCTCGCAGCGGCCCGTCGATAATAGACGCCGGAACCTTCGACGACGTACTTCGGCTGGATCTCGCCGAGCTCGCTCGACGTCTTGTAGTTCGACGTGCCGTGATCGTAGGACATGCCGGCGATGAACAGGTTCTTGAAGCCGAGCAGCCGCGACTTCTCCTGCGCTTCGAGCCCGCCGCCCCAGCTCTCGCTCGTGGTGGCCAGGCGCTCGATCGAGCCGACGCAGATCCTCGTCATCGGATACGTCGTCGATCTCGATGAGATTACCGCCTGAGGATCGATCGGATCGGTAAGATCTCCCTCAAGGCAGAGGAATTCCTCGGCCGGATTGCCGCCGATCACGGGTCGCCGCCGCCGCACTCCTCGACCTCCGTCACGTTGCCGTCGATGACGCGGTTCTTGAAGCGGCGGTAGTAGCCGACGCCGGCGACCGTCAGGGTGTCGGTCGCCTTCACCGATGCCGAGATGCGTCGGCATGTAGACTTCAAGATCGGTGGTCTGCGGCGAGGTGAAGGTGTTGCTCCAGCTGCGATCGAGCAGCTCGACGGGCGCCGCTGCGGTCGCACCGAAATGGTTGTCGGCCGCCGTCAGGCTGAAATGCAGTTCGGCGAAGGTGCCCTTGAGGCCGATGTCACCGTAGAAGCGGCGCACCTCGCTGGCGGAGAAATCGCGGTAGCCGTCGTCCTCGAACCACTCGCTGGCGACATAGACGCCCGCGTTGCCGAACTGCTCGCCGGCCTGGATGCCGACCTGCTTGCGTCCGAACGAGCCGCCCATGACGTCGAGCTCGCCGCCCTGGTAGCTGAAGCCATCCTTCATCAGGATGCTCACCGCGCCACCCAGTGCGTTCAAGCCGAACGAGGGGTTGTTGCTGACCACCGACATGGACGAGATGGCGTTGCTGGGGATCGCGTCCCAGTTGACGACGTCGCCGAAGGCTTCGTTGATACGCACGCCGTTCTGATAGACGGCCAGGCCCTGCGCGCGTCCGCTGACGGGCGAGGCATCGAAGCCGCGGAAGGAAAGCTCGGCGCGCAGCGCGTTGCCGGCGGCGTCCGAAATGATGATGCCCGGCACCCGCTGCTGCAGCGTCTGCTGGATCGAGCCCGTGCCTTCATGCTCGATGTCGGTGTCCGTCACGTTGGTGACGGCGCTCGGCACCGTGATCGGGGCCACGAAAGTTGCGGCCGTCGGGGCAGATTGGCCAGCCGTGCTCGCCGAACCCGCAGTCCCAGCGCCGCCACTCACGCTGCTCAACGGAGATACGGCGACGGCTTTCTTCTTGGCGCGAGCGGCCTTTTTGGCCGGCGTGTCCTGCACGACATCGACTGCGGGGAGTTCCTCGACCCCAGCCGGTGCGGCACTGCCTGAATCTTGGGCTAACGATTGGGTGCCAGCAAATAGAATAAGGCACAATACGGACGCAGACGCGGACGCAGTACGCATCAACTTAACTCCCCCAGAGTACGCGAGGTGACTACTTCACCCGACTTTTTTCAGTCCAAGTCCTTGGAGCGGTGCCACGCGCGCTCCGGCCGGAACTGATCGTCGGCCGCCTGCAAACTTTCCCGTTGACCGGTTTATTTTTTGTAGGCGGACGTTATTTACTGGACCAAGAAAAAGCGCTGGCGCCCTCCGGTCAAGGATCGTTAGTCCCGTTACACTATAGCCCGACCCGGGTGTGGCCTCGGCGCATCTAATTCGGGAATTATTCCCGATGCGCAGGTGAATAATTCCCGATGCCGATGACGTGTTTTTCCGTGTTTGACAGGGCTCATCCACGCCGTGTTACGTGATTAAATGGCGCATCGGCCGAATGTCGCGGCAAGCGAGCGGTCACGCACCAAGAAAAGAGCAACAGAGCCATCGCGCGCAAGGGCGCAGTGAGTGGCCGCAAGAGGGAAGGAGACCAACATGCGCAGGCAGCGTGCAAGGTAGTCAGCGGAATACAGTGTCGACAGCTACGAAGCGTCGATGTTTACGAGGTTTCCAGCCGCTTCGTTGATAGCGCCGAGCTATTCAGCGGTCGCTGCGAGCAATTGTTGGGCAAGTCATGAACTGGTTGCGTCCCGTGAGTCCTATGAAATCAAACTCCCTCTGTGCCGCGCTGGCGGCATGCTGTCTCTTCGGAGCCCTCGCGCACGCGCAGGAGACCCCGGCGCCCGCCGCAAGCAGCGATGGCGATGGCGTCACCGTCGAGCTCAACAAGCTGGAGAAGTCGGAAAAGGGCTGTCGCGCCTATGTCGTCATCTCCAACCCGACGTCGACCGTCTATGACGCCTTCAAGCTCGATCTCGTCCTCTTCAAGACGGATGCGGTCATAGAGCGGCGCCTGGCCCTCGACCTCGCACCAGTGCGGCCGGACAAAAAGACGGTGAAGCTTTTCGACCTCGAAGGCGCCAATTGCGACGATCTCGGCAGCTTCCTGGTCAATGACGTGCTCGAGTGCCGAACGCCCGCGGGGCCGGCCACCGATTGCGTCTCGCGCCTCAAGGTCAAGTCGCTGACCAAGGTCGATTTCTCGAAATAGTAGGGTAGCTGCTTGGAAACGAACCTTGCCGTCGAAGGCCGCGACTTCTCGCTCATCGGCCTCATCCTGCATGCCGACCCGTTCGTGCAGGCCATCATGCTGCTCCTCGCCGTGGCTTCGGTCATCTGCTGGGCGCTCATCTTCGAAAAATTCATCCGCATCCTGGCGTTGAAGCGGCAGGTTCGCCAACTCGCCCAGCAGGCTGCAAACGGACATCTGTCGCCCGACCGGGGGCGCGGGATCGTCGGCGCAGTACAGCAGGCGGCACAAAGCGAATGGTCGGACGGGGTTGCGCGCGGCGAAACGCGCAACGAGGTGCGCGGTCGCCTCGAGCGCGCCATGCGCTCGGCCATGAAGAGCCAGTTGCGCCGCATCGAGACCGGCTTGCCGTTCCTCGCCACCGTCGGCTCGGCTTCTCCGTTCGTCGGGCTGCTCGGCACCGTGTGGGGCATCATGCACAGCTTCACGGCCATCGCGCAGGCCAAGGACACAAGCCTCGCGGTCGTTGCCCCGGGCATCGCCGAAGCGCTATTTGCCACCGCCCTCGGTCTTGCCGCCGCCATCCCGGCCGTGATCGCCTACAACCAGATCTCGGTGTCCCTCGGCAAGGCGTCCGAACGGGCCGGCAGCAGCATCACCTCGCTCGCTAAATCGATGGCGAAGATCCAGAGCGATGGCGTCGTGCGCCTTGAGGGAGTGGGCTAGATGGCCATGGCAATGCGCTCCGGCGGCGCCGGAGACGACGACGACGACGGACAAGAATACAAGCCGCTGGCTGAGATCAACGTCACGCCCTTCGTCGACGTGATGCTGGTGCTGCTCATCGTGTTCATGGTCGCCGCGCCGCTGATGGTACAGGGTGTACCGGTCGACCTGCCGAAGACCTCGGCCACCAAGCTCGAGAAGGTGCGCAAGCCGATGGTCGTCACACTGGCGCCCGATGGAAACATCTACATTCGCGACGAACAGGTGAACTCCGGCGGGCTCGTCAACCGCCTCATCGCGCTACGCCAGCAGGAAGGTGACACGGTGGTCTACGTGCGTGCCGACCGCAAAATTCCATACGGCGAGGTCATGGAGATCCTGGGTCGCGTCGGCGAGACGGGCTATCAGCGTGTCTCGCTGTTGTCGCAGCCTGCGCCGTCGGGTAAAGCCGCGCCATAGTTCGACGGACAGTCAAAGCCAATGCTTCGCCTCGCGGCCATAATACTTTCTCTCGCATTGCACGCGGCCCTGTTCATTCCGCTTATGGGGGTCAGCGGCGGCGCGGCGCTCGACGCCGGCACGGGCGATGACCAGTTCGTCGTCGAGCAGGGCATTGCGCTCGAGGGCGTGACCAAGTTCGGCGAGGCCGAGGAGATGGTCGAGACGGTTGACATCCCGGCCGTGCAGGCGGCCGAGGTGCCCGACCCGGTCGAAGAGGTCAAACCCGATCTGACCGATGCGCTCACCTCGACGGAAAGCGACCACGAGGAGCAGGTGACGGCCGAAGAGCCCAAGCCGGTCGAAGAGGAGCGTCCGGTTGCCGTCCCCGTCAAGGAGCAGGCACCGCAAGTGGCAACTCTCATCGAGCAGAGCTCGGGCGCCGCTCAGACGGGCGGCGATGCCACGAAGCGCCGCGCCTACCTCGGTCAGGTACGCAAAACGCTCGAGCGCAGCAAGGTGAACCCGCGCTCAGTCCATGCGGGAACCGTCCTCGTCCGTTTTACCGTCGGCCCCCAGGGCGAGGTGCTCTCACGCAGCATCCAGCAGAGTTCGGGCTCGAAGATCCTCGATGACGCTGCCATGGCGGCGCTCGATCGCGCCGCTCCCTTCCCGCCGCTGCCGCAAGAGATTGCGAACGGGCCGCTGGAAGTACAGGTCCCGTTCCGCTTCATCACCCGCTGAAGGCCGCCGTTTGGGGCGCGGTTGCGTGCCGCTCCGGCACGCGGCTAAACGCTTTATTCGTTCCAGGACCAGACGCCGGTTAACGCCCGATTATTCTCTGCTGAATAGTGTCTTTGGCTGAATCAGAGCAATTTCAATCGAATGTTCAGCGGCAGTCTCGGCCACCAAAAGTCCACGTCCCTGATGAATGAATACGCGTCGCTCCTGGGCGATGCGATTCTTCGTCATCGCGCCCGCGTGGCCGAGCACTCGGCACGCGTCGAGGCCGAGCTTGCCAGCAAGGTCAAATCCGAATTCATCGCCAATATGAGCCATGAGCTGCGCACGCCGCTCAACGCGATCATCGGCTTTTCCAAGCTGCTCTCCGAGCAGGACCAGCGCCGGCTCTCCGCGCCCGAGGTAGCCGACTACGCCAACCTCATCCACGATGCCGCCGGCCATCTCCTGGACGTGATCAACAACATCCTCGACATCTCGAAGATCCAGAGCGGCAAGTGCGTCATGCAGGCGAACGAGGTGAACCTCGGCGAGGTGCTCGGCGCTTCCGCGTCCTCGTTCCGCCTGATGGCTGACAACGCCGGCGTGCTGCTCGACGAACAGGTCGGCCGCAACCTGCCGCAGATCAGCGGCGACAGCGTGCGCCTGCGACAGGTGTTCACCAATCTCATCTCCAACGCCCTCAAGTTCACCACCTCCGGCGGCTCTGTGAACGTCATTGCGGAAGAGCGCGCCGATAGCGTCGTCGTCATCGTGCGCGACACCGGCGTCGGCATGACCGAGGACGAGGTCGCCGTTGCGCTGACGCCGTTCGGACAGGTAGACGCCAGCCATACGCGTTGGCGCGAGGGAACCGGTCTCGGACTTCCGATCGCCCGTGCGCTCGTGCAGCTGCACGGCGGCGAATTGAAGATCACCAGCCGCAAGGGCGAAGGCACGTCGGTGGAAGTGATCTTCCCAATCCTTTACCCAGATACGACCGACGTTTCGCGCCAGGAGCCTGCATCGTGACCACCACCCTCGACATGCAGCTTGCCGTGTCCGGTGCAACGCGCGCCGCCGCCGCGACAGACCGCTCGATCGGGCGCATCGTTTCGGTCACCGGCTCGAAGGCCATCGTGATGCTCGACGGCCCGAAGAAGGATAGCCAGGCCCGCCCCGCCGATCGTCCCGACATGGGTACCCTGCTGGCCATCGATACCGAGAAGACGGTTGTGCTCGCCATCGTCTCGGCGTTGAGCGTGCCGGTGCCCGCGCACCGCGACGACGACACCGAGATCTGGATTGCCGAGCTCGGCCTCGTCGGCGAGCTGTGGCGCGACCAAACCGGCCAGGCGACGATTTTCGCGCGCGGCGTCACCGCCTATCCCTCGCTCGGCAATCGCGTGCGCGTCGCCTCCAAAGCCGAGCTGGGAGCTGCCTTCTGCGGCGAGCCGAGCCGCTCGGTGCGCATCGGCTGCATTCGTCAGGACAGCACCATCCCGGCCATGATCCGCGTGGACGAACTGCTCGGCAAGCACGTCGCCATCCTCGGCACCACGGGCACCGGCAAGTCGTGCAGCACGGCGTTGATCCTGCGCTCGATCCTGGAGCGCAATCCCGCCGCCCACATCGTGCTGCTCGACCCGCATAACGAGTACGCCTCGGCATTCAGCGAATGGGCCGAGGTCATCAGCCCGCGCAACATGCAGCTCCCGTTCTGGCTCCTCAACTTCGAGGAAGTCGTCGAGGTGCTGATCTCCGATCCGAGCCGCAAGGCCGAGATCGAGATCCTGCAGGAGCTGATCCCCATCGCCAAGGCGCGCTACAGCGCCGGCCGTGCCCGCGACAACCAGCCGATGCGCCGCTCCGTCATCCCCGAGCAGGCGCGCTTCACCGTCGATACGCCCGTCCCCTACCGCATCTCGGATCTCACCGGGCTCATCGACGAGCGCATGGGCAAGCTCGAGAACAGGCGGGATCTTTCGCCCTATCGGCAGCTGAAGACGCGCATCGATTCCATCTCGCAGGATGGCCGCTACGCATTCATGTTCGGCTCGCTCACCGTTTACGACGGCATGACGCAGGTGCTCTCACGCATCTTCCGCGTGCCGGTCAACAACAAGCCGATCACAATCGTCGAGCTGACCGGACTGCCGACCGAAATCATCAACGTCGTGGTTTCAGTGCTGGCGCGCATGACCTTCGATTTCGCCCATTGGAGCGAAGGCAAGGTGCCGCTGACGCTGGTGTGCGAGGAGGCGCATCGCTACGTGCCGGCCGCCGATCACCTCGGTTTTGAGCCCTGCAAGCGCGCCATCGCCAAGATAGCCAAGGAAGGCCGCAAGTACGGCGTTGCCCTGTGCATCGTCTCCCAGCGCCCGTCCGAGGTCGATCCGACCATTCTTTCACAGTGCAACACGGTGTTCGCGCTGCGCATGTCGAACGATCGCGACCAGGAGATCGTCACATCGGCGATCACCGACACCGGCTCAGGACTGCTGGAGTTTCTGCCTTCGCTCGGCCAGCGCGAGGCGCTGGCTTTTGGTGACGGCGTCGCCCTTCCGGTACGCATCAAGTTCGACGAACTGCCGCCCGATCGCCTGCCGCGCTCGACCTCTGCGCGCTTCACCGAGCATTGGCAACGCTCGGTCGGCGATGAAGGCTTCCTCGAGCAGGTGGTCGAGAAGTGGCGCACCTCCGACATCAGTGCCGGCGGCGACTTCACGAACGCGGCCGCCTATTCGGCTGAGATTGCGCCCGATCAGGGGCATCCACCAGCAAGGCGCGAAACCGATGTCGCCCGCCCGCCGATGGCCAACCCCGGCGCTCATCCGCCGGCGGGGCGGCCGGCCGCCCAGCAGCCCGCTCGGCCCACGGCGGGCCTCCGCAGCAGTGAAACGACACCCGCCGCGCCGGACGGCGCCACCGACGAGCGGGACGTGCCGGGCACGGCGTTGAAGTCGCTGCGCGACCGCCTCATCCAGCGCCAGCAGCGCTGACCTGAGCCGATGGCCCGCACATAGATGTGTCTTGTATCAGCGCGGCGGCTCGCCCGAGCGAATGCCGACGACGCGGCGTGGTGCGCTGTCGGCAACCGGCTCCTCGACCGGCGTCACCGGCGTCGACGCCAGCATCTGTGAGAACCGTCGCCAGCTAACGGGGATCATCGCCAGATAGGCAAGACAGGCGCCGGTGAGGGTGCCGTACGGATAAGTCACCAGCAGCGCCACGAAGCCGATGGCCAGCATGAACAGCGGCAGCACGTACTCTCTCGAGATGCGCTCGCCGAGCAGCTTGCCGGAGAATGTCGGGATGGTCGACACCATCAGGAAGGCGATGGCCAGGGTGTAGATGAGAACCATGTCGAGCATGAACGGCGAGGAGCGGATCGACTCAAATCCCAGGTGCTCGATATAGACGGGCAGCAGCACGACGATCGCCGCCGCCGGCGTCGGCATGCCTCTGAAGTAGGCCGTTTGCCATTTGGGTTTGTCGTCGTCGATGGCGACATTGAAGCGCGCTAAGCGCAGCGCTGACGCCAGCGCGAAAATCATCACGCAGATCCAGCCGAGGCTTTTGAGGTCGCCGAGGCCCCAGTTGAAAATCAGGAAGGCCGGCGCGACACCGAAGTTGACGAAGTCGGCGAGGCTATCCAGCTCGGCGCCAAAGCGGGTCGAGGCCTTGAGCAGGCGCGCGACGCGCCCGTCGACCCCGTCGAGTAGCGCTGCGAATACGATTGCAGCCAATGCCAGCTCGTAGCGGCCCTCGATCCCCATGCGGATCGACGTGAGACCAGCGCAGAGCCCCAGCAGCGTAAAGAAGTTCGGCACCAGCATGCGCACCGGCACGCGCTGCTGCTTGAACATGGGAGCCCGGCGGCGGCGACGCGTCTCGCGCTCCAGACGCGGAAGGATCGGATCCATGCCCAACGCCTTTTGCTCGCGATTGCCTATCCGCCAGTGCCGAACTTTCACCATTCGCTAGTGTCCCGATGTCGACGTTCGCATGTGTTCGCAGGCTAGGCAGAGAGCGAACTTCGGAATTAAAAGGGACACTAGAAGCACTCCTTGCCGGTGTGATGCAGATCGAGAAATTCGCTCCGTACCAAGCCGCTTATGATGGCAATTTCTCTGTCGTCACACTAGCTCCGCCGCGCTAAGCGCTCCGGTTCCGCCGACTGCAGATCCGCCAAGATCGTCTCGCCGCCGGTGGCAATCTGCCCGATCGCCACCAGTGCGTGCTTGCCAGGCGGCAGGTAGACATCGACGCGCGAGCCAAAGCGGATGAGGCCGAGCCGCTCGCCGACCCCCACACTATCACCCTCATGCGTGAACGGCACGATACGGCGGGCGATCAGGCCGGCAATCTGCACCACGCCGATTTCCGTGCCGTCCGGCTTCTGGATGATCATCACCCGGCGCTCGTTCTCCTCGCTCGCCTTGTCGAGCGCAGCGTTAAGGAATGTCCCGGGGATGTAGATCGAACGTACGATGCGCCCGGAGACGGGGGAGCGGGTGATGTGCACGTCGAGCACGCTGAGGAAGGTCGAAATGCGCACGCGCTGATCGGGGCCAAGGCCCATCTCGGTCGGCGGCGTCACCGTCTCGATGGCCGCGATGCGCCCGTCGGCCGGAGCGATGATCAGCCCCTCGCGCAGCGGCGTCACGCGATCCGGATCGCGGAAGAAGTAGGCGATGTACAGCGCCGCGACCACGCAGACCCAGGCCAGGGGCGGCCAGATGAGGAAGAAGATCAGCGCCAAGCCCGCGGCGATGGCGATGAACTTATGCCCGTCGCGGTTCACTGGCGCGAGGCTGTCGATGATGGTGTCGACGAGACCGTGGCGGTTCGACACTTAGATCTCCTTGCATGACTTTGACACGGGTCGCGCAGCCAACGCCGCGCGGGGCTTGCGAGGACGAAGGCTTCCTATTCCACCGGAACGGAGACGAACCGGTGGCCGCCCTTGGCGTCCTCCAGCTCGAGCATCATCGACTTGCGGTTGCTCTTTTTGACGGCTTCGACGCGCCTCACGACGTCCTGCGGGCCGAGCACGGGTTCATTCGCCGCCTGCACGATGACGTCGCCGGGCTTGACGGTGTCCGCCGCCGGGCTCTTCGGATCGACCGCATTGACCACCGCGCCTTTGATGCCGGCGTCCAAGCCGAACTTGGCACGCAGACTATCGGTCAGCAGCGACAGGCTGAGGCCGAGTACGTCCGTTGCGGAGCCTGCCGGCTTGCCGTCGGCGTCTGCGACCTTGTCGTCGTCCTCGGCAAGCCGCCCAACCGTCACCTGCAGCATCTTGCGCTCGCCTTTGCGCATGACCTCGACCGGTACAAGCTTGTCGATCGGCGCCCGCGCGACGAGGCGCGGCAGGCTGCGCATGCTGTTAACGTCCTCGTTGTCGAAGCGCATGATCACGTCGCCGGCCAGGACGCCGCCCTTGGCTGCAGGGCCGTTCGGCGTGATCGCGGCGACGAGCGCACCGGCGTTCTCGGGAATGCGCAGCGCATTGGCGATCTCTTCAGAGACCGACTGGATCTTCACGCCCAACCAGCCGCGCCGAACCTCGTGATATTGGCGCAATTGCTCGACGACGGGCGCCACGGTATCGGCCGGCACGGCGAAGCCGATGCCGATCGACCCTCCCGTCGGCGAGATGATCGCCGTGTTCACGCCCACGACCTCGCCGTCCATGTTGAACAGCGGCCCGCCGGAGTTGCCCTTGTTGATCGAGGCGTCTGTCTGCAGGTAGTCGTCGTAGGGGCCGGAATTGATGTTGCGCGCCTTGGCCGAGATGACGCCGACGGTGACGCTGCCGCCGAGCCCGAACGGGTTGCCGATGGCCATCACCCAGTCGCCGACGCGGATGGCCGCGGAGGAGCCGAATTTCACCGACTTGAGCGGCGCCCGGGGCGTCACCTTGAGCAGTGCGATGTCGGTCTTGGCATCCTTGCCGAGCAACTCCGCCTTGAGCTTGGAGCCGTCGTGCAGGTTGACCTGGATCTCTTCGGCGCCGTCGATCACGTGGTTATTGGTGACGATGATGCCTTCCTTGCCGTCGACGATGAAGCCAGAGCCGAGCGAGGACACCATGCGATCGGGCGCGGAACGACCGTTGCGGTTGTCGAAGAATTCATCGAAGTACTCGTGATACGGCGAGCCCTTCGGCACGTTCGGCAGCGGCAGACCCTGCGGACCCTTGACCGATTGGCTGGTCGAGATGTTGACGACCGCTTCGATCAGACCTTCGGCAACCGGGGCGACTGATTGCGGCCCGCGCGTCTGCGCCGCCGCGGGCAACGAGACGGCCAGAACACCGCAAGCCATTCCGCCCCACACCAGGGCGAGCACCGCCGGCACCTGCCGCCGTAGACCGCCGGGGGTGTCGCACGCCCGCCGGCCGCGCGCCGTCATCACGTTCATTGCTCTATGTCTCCTGCCGGCCGAGGCCGACCCACTCCCGCACGCGCCTCAATATCCGCGTCTTATACCGAGCAGTCGCGGCAAGTGGATGGCAAGCCGCTGCGCCTGTCAACGCGGCGGCTCGTGCCATGCAAGGCTCGCTGCAGCGTCTGCCAAGCGCCTCAACCGCGGATCAGCCAGACGAGGCCGAGCCCGAGCGCCACGGAGCCCCAACCGGCAATGCGCAGGCTGCTTTGCGGCACCGTCGCCGCCGCTTCGAGCAGCCGGGCCGCCAGATTGGGAACAGCGGCCCACAGCAGGCCTTCGATCACCAGGACGAGGCCGATACCGACGACGAGATCGCTCATTGCTGCGGCGGCTGCACCGGAGTAGTGGACGCCGGCGACTTACCGTGCGGATCAGTGAAGTACTTGAAGAAATCGCTGTCCGGAGACATGAACAGCCGCGTGTCGGACGACTTCAAGCCATTCTCATAAGCCTGCATCGAGCGGTAGAACTCGAAGAACTCCGGATCCTTCGTGTAGGCATCGGCGTAGATCTTATTGCGCTGCGCATCGCCGCCACCGCGCATTTCTTCGCCCTTGCGGGTCGCTTCGGCGCGGATGACGGTCGCTTCCCGGTCGGCGGTGGCCGTAATGCGGTTGGCTTCGGCCGCGCCCTGAGCGCGGAACTCAGCCGCCTCACGTTGACGCTCGGCGCGCATGCGATCGAACACGCTCTTGGAGTTCTGCTCGGGCAGGTCGGCGCGCTTGATGCGCACGTCCACGACCTCGAGCCCGAATTCGTTGCCCTCCTTGTTCACCATCGCCAGGATGCGCCTCATCAGATCCTCGCGCTTGTCGCGCACGACGTCCTGGAAGCTCGAGGCGCCGAGCACGCGGCGCATGGCGGAGTCGATGATCGGCCCAAGGCGCGACTTCACCCCTTCTTCATAGCGCAGTGTCTGGTAGAACTTCAGCGGATCTACGATCTTGTAGCGCGCGTAGCTATCGACCACGAGTCGCTTCTGGTCGGAGGCGGTCACCTCCTGCGGCTGGCTGTCGAGATCCAGAATGCGCTTGTCATAGATTTCGACGGTGTCGACGAGCGGCACCTTCCAGTTGAGGCCGGGCGAATTGACGACACGTTTTGGCTCACCGAACCGCAGCACGAGCGCCTGCTCGTTCTGATGTACGATGAACGCCGAGGAATAGATGCCGACGACGGCGAGGCCGACGACGATGACCAGCAATGCGAGGAAAGCGCGCATGTCAGTTGCCTCCATCGGTGGTGCTAGGCGTACGGCTTTGCAGCTTATCGAGGGGGAGGTACGGCACGATGCCCGATCCGCTCTTGCTGTCGATGATGATCTTGTCGGTGCCTCCGAGCACCCGCTCCATCGTTTCGAGGAACATGCGGCGGCGCGTCACCTCGGGCGCGTTCTTGTACTGGTCAAAGACCTGTAGGAATCGCGAGGTCTGACCGGTCGCGTCGTTGACGACCTGCTGCTTGTAGCCTTCGGCGCCCTGCAGGATACGATCGGCCTCGCCGCGCGCCTCCGGAACCACCTTATTGAAGTAGGCATAAGCCTCGTTCTGCAGCCGCTCCTTGTCGGCGCGCGCCGCCTGCACATCGCGGAACGCATCAATCACTTCGCCGGGCGGGTCGACCTTCTGCAACTGCACCTGGTCGATCTGGATGCCGGCGCCGTAACTGTCGAGCGTCCGCTGCATCAGGGCCTGCACCGCTTCTTCGGTCTTCTGCCGCTCCTGCGTCAGGATCGGCTGGATGTTCGACTGGCCGACGACCTCGCGCATGGCGCTCTCAGCTACCTCTTTGACCGTGGTGTCGGGGTTTTGGATATTGAACAGATACTTCTCGGCGTCCCTGATGCGCCAGAAGACCACGAAGTCGATGTCGACGATGTTTTCATCGCCCGTCAGCATCAAGCTCTCGGCCCGCTCATCGCGGACGCCGGAATTGACGCGTCCCGTGGAGCGCACGCCCACCTCGATGATGTTCTGGCGCGTGACCTTGGGCAGGCGCACCTCGTCGATCGGATAGGGAAGGCGGAAATGCAGGCCGGGCGGATACTTCTCGATAAACTTGCCAAACCGCATCAGCACCCCGAGCTCGTCAGGATTGACGCGGAATGTGAACGCCTGCCAGGCGATGACGGCGCAGGCGAGGATCGCGACCAGGAACAGCAACGGCCCGGGGATACCGCCGCCGTGCATGACTTGCTTGACCTTGTCCTGGCCCCGTTTCAGCATTTCCTCCAGATCAGGTGGCTGACCTCCCCCGCTCGGCCCTTGGCCCCACGGGCCGCCGCCGTTGCCGCCGCCGCTCTTCCAGCCGCCGCCGCCACTCTGATTATTCCAGGGCATTTATAGAGGTCCTTCAATGCTTTAGAGGTGACACCGGAACAGGTGCAGCAAGCACCCGGCGGGGGGTCCGTTCCCGAGGTCATGGCGGGAAGCTCGGCGTGCTCGCTTATAGGACAGGCTGTCCCTGCAGCGCAAACGCAGCCGTAACATTTGGTGCAGACGCCCGCCGTTCAAGCACCGCGCCGCATGCATGCTCGCAATGTTTAACCCTGGCGGCGATCGAGCACGATCAGGGTAGCGGTGAAGTCGTCGGTCGCGGCGATGGGAAGCGCCTCGCGCGATACCTCCTCCCATTGGCTCCAATCAACGTTGGGAAAATATGCATCGCCGGACGGATTGCCGTGCACTTGCGTCTTGTAGATGCGCCCGGCGACGGGCAGCGCTTCGGCAAAAACCGCCGTGCCGCCGATGACGGCGATCTCATCGACGCCGCGCCGTTCAGCGCACGTCTCCGCGACTTCAAGCGCGCTCGCAAAGTCAGGGGCGATGATGGTCCCTTCCGGGCGGTAATCGTCGTTGCGCGTCACGACGATGTTGTCGCGCCCATCGAGCGGCTTTTTCAGCGACTGGAAGGTGCGCCGGCCCATAATCAGCGGTTTGCCCATGGTAAGGCGGCGGAATGTTTTTAGATCTGACGAGACGCGCCACGGCAGCGTGCCGTCGCGTCCGATGACGCCGTTGTCGGCGACCGCCACGACGAGGGAGATGATCATGCGTTGCCGCCCTTATATGGCGACATCGGCTTTGATGTGCGGATGCGGGTCGTAGCCGATGAGCTCGAAGTCGTCGGCCTTGAACTTGAAGATCGACGTCACGGACGGGTCGATGTGCATGCGCGGCAGCGCGCGCGGGGCGCGCCCGAGCTGCTCATCGGCCTGTTTGAGATGATTGAGATAGAGGTGCGCATCGCCGAAGGTGTGCACGAACTCGCCCGGCCGCAGCCCCGTCACCTGCGCCATCATCATGGTCAGCAATGCATATGAGGCGATGTTGAACGGCACGCCGAGGAACACGTCGGCCGAGCGCTGGTAGAGCTGGCACGAGAGCCGCCCGTCGGCGACGTAGAACTGGAACAGGCAATGGCACGGCGCCAGCGCCATTTCAGGAACATCCGCCGGGTTCCACGCCGAGACGATCATGCGGCGGCTGTCCGGGTTGGTCTTCAAGGTCTCGACGATTTCTAAGATCTGATCGATCTCATTGCCGTCGGGCGCGGCCCACGACCGCCACTGCTTGCCATACACCGGCCCCAAGTCGCCATTCTCGTCCGCCCACTCGTCCCAGATGCTGACCTTGTTGTCCTTCAGGTAGGCGGTGTTGGTTTCGCCGGCGAGGAACCAGATCAACTCGTGGACGATCGACCGCAAGTGCACCTTCTTGGTGGTCACCAGGGGAAAACCGTCCGCCAGGTCGAAGCGCATCTGATGACCGAACACGCTGAGCGTGCCGGTGCCGGTGCGATCGGTCTTGCGCACGCCTTGGTCGCGCACGCGGCGCATGAGGTCGAGGTACTGCTGCATGCTCTCTATATAGGTCGATTCCCGACCGGGCGTGCACGGGCGAGCGAGGCTCAGGCGGGCGGTGGCAGAGTTATGAAGTAGAGCGCCACACCGATCACCGTGTTGTACACGGCATGGCAGATGATCGTCACCCACACGCTCCCCGTGCGCACCAGAAGCCACGAGAAATATAGCCCGATTGCCAGCACTTCGATGAGCCCGAAAATCGAGTAGCCGGCGTGCAGGGCGGTCCACAGAACAGCGGTCAGCAAACTGGTGCCGACGAGGCCCAGTCGCGACTTGGCGAGCCCGGAGAAAAGGAAGCCACGGAACAGCAGCTCCTCGGACAACGGCGCGCCCAGCCCGATGAGTATCAGCGCCGGGATCGCCGTTTCGCCCTGCAGCAGCTCTTTAAAGATGCGCACGTCGCCGATGACGGTCTCCGGGCTCCACCACAGCAGCGCACCGGTCCACACACCCGTGACCACGAACATCGCCGCCAGCGCCGGCACGAGCACGCCCCAGCCGCCGCGCGGGGTTCGAAGCGCCAGCGTCTCGGCGCGATTGGAGGCGAAGAAACCGGCCGCGAGGAGGGTAAGGAGGATAACAACGACCTGAAATGCCGCGAGTACAATGGTCGCTATCAGCGCCTGCCGGCCCAGCAAAACCGCTTCTGCGTCCCCGCCGGCGGGAACCAGCACGGCTGCAGCGATCCCCGTCGCCACGACACCCGCCAGCATGGCGAGGATAACGATGAGCACGCCGGCGGGCAGTACCGCCCACGACGGCCAGCCGGTTCGCGGCACGTAGGCAGGACCTGCTCCGCCGGGACCGGCATCGATAGATGGAACTGTCAGCAGCGCCTCCCGTATGGCGCGGTTATCGTCTCCGGCGCCCGTGTTGCCACCGCTATAGCATGGCGTGGGAGGCGTGCGTCACCGGGCCAAATTCACGCGCCAGGCTCGTCTTCGCGCGTCGCTCGGCATGCTTACCGTCTCGCCGTCGCCGACGTGCCTTCGACAGGTCTGCACATGTCGCGGACGAGACAGGCTTTTTTTCTGCCGCGTCTGCCTCTATATTGAGCTTGCCGGATTCGTCCGGCTATGGCGATAAACGCGACCGTAATAAGCCGATCGGACCCGGGGGCAGTACCCGGCGCCTCCACCACATGCCCGTGCAAGCACAGCTATTGCGCCCAGCGCGGGCATCTGATGGGGGCGAACTAGGATCGACGAAGGTGTAAAGGGTTTAGCTTTTGCTCGGCATGGTTCCGCCGTCATCGGGCCATTCAGAATAGTTGCCAATGACAACTATGCTGAGGCTGCTCTCGCTGCGTAATGCGGTGCGATTAGCCTGAACTTGAAGCCCTTATCCTTAGCCGGATAAGGCGCGGTCCGGAGGGCACCGGGCAACAGAAGCCCTCCATTCTATCTTGAGCCGCCAGCGGCTTGAGAGCGACGGGGATCACCAAGCGAGACCGATGCCGGCCGAGCCGACTATCGACTATGAGACTTTAACCCAGGACGCCATGCGTGGCGTCGTGCGGACTGTGCTTGTCCAGGCGGCCAAGTCGGGCCTGCCGGGCGAGCATCATTTCTACATCTCGTTCGATACCGGGGCTTCCGGCGTCGTGCTGTCGAAGCGGCTGAAGGAAAAGTATCCGACCGAGATGACGGTCGTCCTGCAGCACCGCTTCTGGGACCTGTCGGTTTCCGACACAGGCTTTGAAGTGAAGCTGACGTTCGACGGCATCCCCGAGCGCCTCGTCGTCCCCTTCGCCGCAATCCGCGTGTTCTTCGATCCCTCCGTGCGCTACGGCATGCAGTTCGAAGATCCCGATGCCGAGCCCGAAACCGGTGAAAGCATTGGTCAGCGATTTGCCGGTCGCACCAGCGAGCGGGCCAACGGCGATCGACCCACGCTCCGCTCGACGGCGCCGAAGAAACCACGCGTACCGCGCAAGGCCAAAACCGAGGCCAGCGAGCCCCCGCCTCCCCAGCCGGCCCGCGCACCTGCAGCCCCGCCTCCGCCGGCACCGGCGCAGCAGAAGCCGCAGCAGCCTGCCGCGCCGACGCCGCTGCAGCCGGTTGCCGCGAAGGATGGCGACGACAAGCCGCAGCAGGACAACGGCGGCGCGCAGATCCTGCGCCTCGATGCCTTCCGCAAGAAATAATCGCTGCTAGCCGCGCGCGGCGCTTAGCGACTGCGCCGTAGCGCACACCGCCGCCACGACGGCGTCGATCTTCTCGTCGAGCTGCCGCCCGATGTCGTCGATCTGCGCATTGCCGAGCAGTGCCAGTGAAGCGCTCGGTCGATCGAAGGATATCTGCGCGCCGTCCGCGTCGTCGCCTTCGAATAACGTCACGCGAAACGGCACATACAGCGCCGCGTGTGGATCAAGATCGAGGATCCCCGCGGCGATGACCGGATTGCCGACGAGATAGAGCCGGCATTTCTTTGCGCGACCCGATAGCGACGTTAGCTGCCCCTGATCGATGGCGGCGATGATCATCAGCCCGTGCGTGCCGGCGATTTTTCCGGCGGCCTGCTCCACCTCCGACCACGGGGCATTGCGCTCGACCAACCGCTTGGCCGTCGCGCCGTCCCACACGCCCAAGGTACTTTCGAAACGCTGCACCAGGTCTTCGTAGCTTAGGCCGGTCGCAACGTCGGTGCGCGCTACGGTCAGCCTTGTGGTCGCCATGGTGCCCTCGATGCGCGTGTCGTCATCCCGGTGCGAGCGCTGATGAGAGTTTAGCCCGTGTTGTGGTTGAGGCTTGCTTAATGCACTGCTGGCGCCTCGCCTTGACCTCGCCGACGTGCCGACGCTCTTCCTCGCCCGCACGGCGATCAATCGCGGCGACCTCTGTGTAGACGTCGCGGACGCTCTTTCGTTCCTCTATCTGGACGCCTATGCCTACCGCCGTCTATCCAGCGATTTGTTACGTGGCGCTCGCAAATTCTTTTTCCGTAACGGTCTTCTGCGGTCGACCGTAGTCCTCTCCGTGGATGCAAACCCCCAAGGAGAACACCATGAACAAGATCATTCTTAGCGCCGTTGTGCTCGCCGCTTCTGCCGCCGTTGCTTTCGCAGCCGACGACAGCAGCCTCACCACGAAGGCGATGGAAGACCAGCCCGGCACGATGGGCGGCAGCACCTCCATGCCGACCGCTAAGCCCGACAACGGCAGCCTTGCCGACAAAGCGATGAAGGATCAGCCGGGCACGATGGGTGGCAGCACCTCGATGCCGACCGCCAAGTCCGACGGCGGCAGCCTCAGCGAAAAGGCGATGCAAGACCAGCCCGGCACCAAGTAACGCCGGCAACACGAACGCAGCCGGCGGCGTGTTTGACGCCGCCGGACTGCTCAGACGGAGCGCAACAACGACGCGTCTATCGGCAGCTTGCGCAGCCGCACGCCGGTCGCGGCATGCACCGCATTCAACACCGCCGGCATCAGAACCGAAGTCCCCGGCTCGCCAATGCCGCCGGGCGCTTCACCGTTCTTCACGATCTCGACTTCGATCTTCGGCGCCTCATCAATGCGCAGCATCCGGTAGTTGTCGAAATTCGATTGCTCGACGCGGCCGTCTTTCAGGGTGATCTCTCCCCACAGCACTGCCGTGACGCCGAACATGATGCCGCTCTGGATTTGCGCCTCGACGGTGTTGGGATTGATGACCTGCCCGCAATCGACGGCGGAGCAGACCCGATCGACGCGCACCTCGCCGTTGTCGCGCACCGTCACCTCCGCCACCGCAGCGATGTACGTGCCGAAAGCGTAGAGCAGCGCAATGCCTCGGCCTTTGCGTGGATCAAGCGGCGTGCCCCATCCCGACAGCGCGGCAGCGCGCTCCAGCACATGGCGTGCGCGCGGGCTATCGGCAGTCAGTTCGCGGCGAAACTCGAAGGGATCCTTCTTCGCCGCCAGCGCCAGTTCGTCGATAAAGCTTTCCACCACGTAGCAGTTGCGCGTCGGCCCGACCCCGCGCCAGAACGCCGTCGGAATTCCCGGCGGCTCCTCGCGCACGTAGTCGACGTAGAAGTTCGGGATCGCATACGGCAGCTCGATGGCGCCGTCGACGGCGTCGGGATCGAGCCCTTCCTTGAACATCGCAGGGAAGAAGCGCGCCATGATCGATGATCCGACGATGCGGTGCTTCCAGGCGACGAGCTTGCCGCCGGCATCCAGACCGGCAGCAATGCGGTCGTAATAGTACGGCCGGTACATATCGTGCTGGATGTCTTCCTCACGGCTCCACACGACCTTGACCGGATCGGGCGACTGCTTGGCGATGAGCACCGCCTGCAGGACGAAGTCGAACTCGAGCCGGCGCCCGAAACCGCCGCCAATCAGATGGTTGTTGATGCGAACCTTGTCGGGCTCCAGACCGAGCGTCTTGGCGATCACCGCCTGCGTAACGCTCGGGATCTGCGTGCCGACCCAGATGTCGCAGCCATCCGCCGTGACGTGCACGGTGCAGTTGATAGGCTCCATGGTGGCATGCGCGAGAAACGGATTTTCGTATATGCTCTCGACCTTCATCGCCGCCTTGGTGAGCGCGCCTGCTGCGTCACCCACCGACTTGCCGACTGCGCCGTCGCGCTTGGAGGCCTTGGCGAGCGCCGCCACGACGTCGGCCGTCGACAGCTTGGCATTCGGCCCGTCGTTGAACTTCGGCGCCGCTGCGTCCATGCCTAGCTTGGCCGCCCAATAGTTGTCGGCGATGACCGCCACCGCGTTGTCGAGCTTCGCTACCTGGCGTACGCCCGCCACCGCCAGCGCTGCCGCCTCGTCGACCGAGGCCAGCGTGCCGCCGAACACAGGCGAAGCCGCGACGTGCGCGATCTTCATACCGGGCACCTGCACATCGATGCCGAACTTGGCCGAACCATCGACCTTGTCTGAACCATCGAGCCGCTTTGCCGGCGTACCGATGATGCGGAACTGGCTTGGCTCCTTGAGCGCGACGTTGGTCGGCACGGGAAGCTTGGCCGCCTCGTCGACCAGCGCTCCGTAACCGATGCTCTGTCCGCTCTTGGCGTGCACCACGTGCCCGGCTTCGGTCGTCAGCTCGCTGGCATCCACCGCCAGCTTGGTAGCCGCGGCGGCAATGAGCATCTGCCGCGCCGCAGCGCCCGCCTCGCGCATCGGCTTGTAGAACCCGCGTATCGAGGCCGAGCCGCCGGTGATCTGGGCGCCCCCGATGGCCGGGTTGCCATACAGTTTGTCGCTCGGCGGCGAGATGCCGTAGGCGACGTTTGCCATGTGGACATCGAGTTCTTCGGCCACCAGCATCGGCAGCGAGGTGTAGGTGCCCTGGCCCATTTCGATCATGGGCGAGATCACCGTCACCTTGCCGTCGCGATCGATCTTGATGAAGGCGTTGGGCGCGAAATCAACGACCGGGGCGCTGCCGGGCTCGGCCTCCGCCGGCTCCACCCAGCCGATCATCAGGCCGCCACCGAAAGCCGCGCCGGCCTGCAGGAAGCGGCGACGCGACAACGCACTCGTCTCAGCGGCTTGCAATTTATGCAGCATGGCGCGCCTACTTTCCGGCGGCCGCTTTGGCCGCCTCTTTGATGGCTTCGCGGATGCGCACGTATGTGCCGCAACGGCAGATGTTGCCGGTCATGCCCTGGTCGATGTCGGTGTCTGTCGGCTCGGGCACCATGTCGATGATCGCGGCGGCGGTCATGATCTGCCCCGACTGGCAGTAACCACACTGTACCACCTCGAGGTTGAGCCAGGCTTCCTGCACGGCCTTGCCGCTCGGCGTCGCGCCGATGCCCTCGATGGTCGTGATGGCGCGTTCGGCGACGTCGGAAACCGGCGTCAGGCAGGAGCGCCGCGGCTCGCCATCGACGTGCACGGTGCAGGCGCCGCATTGACCGATGCCGCAACCGAACTTCGTGCCGGTCATGCCGAGCAGGTCGCGGATCACCCACAACAAGGGCATGTCATCTGGCGCGGGAACCGACACCTTGGTGCCGTTGACAGTGAGATTGATCATGCAGGCTGTCCCCTTGATGCGGGCTGGCTGCAGTCAATATAGCGCGCACTTAAACGAGCGCCACTCCTCGCTCGGTTTTAGGACGCGCAGCATCTCTTCCTGATTGTTAGTCCTCGACGAACAATTTTAGCCGATTGAGAGCGGCGTCCCACTGGGCGGCGATGGACTCCAGATACGAGCAAGCTTCCTCGATCGGTCGCGGCACCAGTTCAAACAGCGCCTCGCGCCCGGCACGCACGCTGCGCACGACACCCGCGCCCTCCAGCACGCGCAGGTGCTTGGTCACGGCCTGCCGGGTGAGATGCGTGCCCTCGGTGAGGCGCGCGATCGACTGCGCCTCCCCGTTCAGCAGCTTGGCGAGAACTGCGAGGCGCGTTTCATCGCCCAGCGCGGCGAATACAGTGGCGCGCGTGCGTAGTGCGGCGAGCCGGCTAGGCCGCTTGTCGGACATGGCGTTCGATGTTCCCCATCTGCGCGCCCCAGCCGCCATCGTTCATGCGGAAGGCTTCGGCGCGACGGTGAGCCGGCACCTTATCAAAGCCTGAACTCGACGACGCGCAGCAACGTGCCGGCGGACGTCGGCTGCAAGGTGAATTCGACCAGCGTCGGGGTTTCGCCTGAGTAGTCGACACCCGGCTCGATGGCATAAGGATGCCACGTAAAGGAGAACAACCGCTCCGGCTCGATCTTCTGCACCACGACCTGCATGCGCACGTGTTCATAGCCGGGATGGGTGATCTGGCCTGTCGCCGTTTCGCCAGGCGCAAACGGCCCTTCGAGCCGCACCCGGAACCACGTGCCGAATTCGCGGTAATCGGTCAGCGCCTTCCAGACGCGCGAGACGGGCGCCTTGATCTCGATGGACTTCTCGATGCGATCGTTCATACGCAACCTCCTGGTTGCGCATAGAGGTACCGCCGATCGGGGCGTTGCGCAACCTTTTTGTTGCGCTTTGTTCAATCCCGGTCCGGCGCGCCCGGCGGGAACCAGGCACGAAACGGCCTTGCCTCATCCACCGCCCGCGCGAACGAAGGCCGCGCCAGCAGGCGGACGCGATAGGAGCGCAGGTTGGCGAACGGCTCGGGGATCGGATGCACCCAGTCGGCGTAGAACAGCGAGGGTGCCGCGGCACAATCCGCAAGGCTGAACGCGTCGCCCGCCGCCCATGCGCGCATTGCCATGACGCCGTCGAGCCAGCCATAGGCCTTGTCGAGCATGGCGCGGGCGTCCTTCACCCCGTGCGGGTCGCGCGCCTCCGGCGGTCGTATGAAGTCGAACACGATCCTCTGCATCGGCGTCATGACGTAGTTGTCGAACACGCGATCCATGGTGCGTGCCTCAAGTGCCGCGTCGGCGTCGGTCGGAATGAGCCGCACCCGCCCCGGATGATAGACCGCCAGATACTCGATGATGCTGGTGCTCTCGACGACCGTGCGTCCCTGATCGACGAGCACCGGCATGCGGCGAAGTGGCCATAACGCCGCGAACTCGGCCTCCACCTCGGGATCGTCGGGCGCCAGCACGCGCCAATCGAACGGGGTGTCGTTCTCATA
>CAVXAF010000005.1:0-131735 GCA_963759735.1 uncultured Alphaproteobacteria bacterium | reverse complement strand
CGCTCGGAGCCTGCGCCGCCCCATTTTGAGCAGGACTGGTCTTTGCCCGATCGTTTTGCGATTCTGCGGACGTTGGGAGGCTCTTGGCGAGTCCCGACCTGCCGCAAGGTGATGTAGCTTCAGACTTGACTGACCTGTCGGAGCTGTCCGAGCGCGTCCTCGCTGAGTATGAGACGCTGATGCGCGCTTACCCGCATCCCACGCAAATGCAGTAGCTGATGATGGCGCGCAGCAATCAAAAAAAGAAGCGAAGAGACAAAGTCGCCGGGCGACTTCTTGGCGCCATTGGCATCGTCTTGATGATGCTTATTGGCGGCGGTGTTTGGTGGGTTCGTTCGACCAAAGTGCATTTGGATGCAGCGACCAACTGTCCGCAGTCAGGCCCACGCGCTGTTGAAGTCATCATGATTGATCGAAGCGATCCCATCTCCGAGCAGCAGGCACAGCGCATTCGACAAGAAGTGCAGCGCTTGAAGGATCTGGCGCAGTTTGGGACCCGATTTGATCTCTACAACTTCGAGGGCAACCAGACGAACGCACTGCTGCCGGAAGCGCAAGTATGTGCTCCAGCTAAGCCTACAGACGCGAATGTCGTAGTCGAAAATCCAGAGCGCGTGCGGCGGATTTACGTCGATAAGTTTTCAAGGCCACTCGACGTTGCGATCGATCAGTTGTTGGTAGCGACTACCAAGCCTGTCTCGCCCATATTCGGAGAGCTTGCACGCTGCCGCTCAAACTTCGTTCGGCGCGTTGCCCGATGGAATACCCTGTCGCCTTACCCTGATTTCGGATCTGATCCAGCACAGTGTTGCTTCATCCCATTTCAAGAGCGAGCCGGACTTCGCGACACTCAGTCGGTCAGCTGCATGGCCCTCGCTGAGGCCGA
This sequence comes from uncultured Alphaproteobacteria bacterium, assembly GCA_963759735.1. Classification (GTDB taxonomy): domain Bacteria; phylum Pseudomonadota; class Alphaproteobacteria; order Rhizobiales; family Hyphomicrobiaceae; genus Hyphomicrobium_A. The sequence goes on along the minus strand of CAVXAF010000005.1, from coordinate 130,849 downwards.
AATTGCACGGTGCAAGCGTGCAGGTGCTTTATTTGTCGCGACCCTCGGCGACGCAGAACGGCCGGCCCATTCAAACGCGCGGGCACCAAGCACTTTGGGAGCAAGTTATTGAGGCCGGCGGCGGAGCGATCGAACACATTGAGCCGTTTTAAGATGGGGACTTCATGACGGAAGCATCGCATACCGCTGATCGGGTGGAGGCTGCCGCAAAGTTGCTGCCGCGCCGACGCTTCTTCAGCGACATGCCTGACCGCGGCTTGTTCGGTGTGGTCGCGCTCGGCGGATTTGTCAGGATAGCTGCTGAAGGTCAATGGTCGGAACGCGGACGTTATGCCGTCCTGGCGGTTGCAGTCATGGCGGCATACGGCTATGCCGCATTTTCCATTCCTCTGGTGAGCATGCGGCCGGATCGGCTAGGCGACAATTTCTACTATCTGGGCTTCATCTTTACGCTCGCGAGCCTCACTGCAGCCCTCCTCCAGTTGCGTAAGGAGGTCAGCGTCAACTTGCTCTTGGAAAGTTTTGGCATTGCGCTCGTCACCACGATCTTCGGTATCGCTGGCCGCGTGCTGTTCGTTCAACTACGCAGCGACATTGACGATGTTGAAGAGACGGTTCAGCGTGATTTGGCCGCGACGTCGGCGGAGCTGCGAGCTCAGCTTGGACAATCCATCAGAGAGTTCGAGACCTTCCGCACTACCATGGTTCAAGTTCTGAGACAGAAACTCGCGATGAGATAGTGCGGTCTCAAAGATTTCAGGTAGCAAATATCGAGACGTTGGCTACTGATGCAGCGAAGAAGATAGACGCCGCGTTTTCGGATCAAAGGATGCGCTCTGATGAGTTGAACAGCGCGGTGTCGTCAACTGCGAATGCTGTTCGAGGAGCGACGGAGCGCCTGTCTGAGATGCGCTTGCCAAGCGATGAACTTAACGCACAGTTGGTGAGCTTTTCGCAGAACCTCGAAGCAATTCTGGTGAGGCTGGGTGGCATCGTCGAGTCGGTGGCTAGGCAGTATTGTGCGTCGCAGCTGGTTTGCCTGAAACTATAGCGAGGACGCCATGCGCCGCAGTATGGTTGACGAGGCAGAGCATCGCCGTGGACTGACCCTCGGCCTGACGCTAGCTGAAGTTCTTTTGCTGTTGCTCTTTCTGGTGCTGCTTGCCTTGGCCGCGCTCTTCCAGTCGGCGGATGAGAAGCGTCTGGCAGCTGAAGATGACGCGATAAACTAAGGACGCAAATTGCGGTCCTCCTGCCGGAAGGTGGAGTCGGAACCCTTTCTAAGGAGGCCACCTTAGAGTTCCGCCTGGATAATCTTGCGGTCAGTGCTGGAGAGTTTGAGGCCGACAACAACAAGTTGAAGGCCGAGAACGTCGCCCTTGCAAAACAGCTTTCTGCGCTTGTGCCCGAAGGGATCAAGGCCGACGACATTGCCGCAGTTATCGCTGAAGCAGCAACTTTCAATCCAGATGACCCGCCGCAGTTTCTCAGACGTGCGATCGCCACCTTGAAAGCCCTAGGCGTTCAGACGACGCCGGAAATGGCGCCGGCGATAGCAGAAGCGGCCAAAAAGTCAGCGGCCTCAGGAAGTGGAGCGGGCGGTGAGCACAGCTGGCCGCCTATAATCACCCTCAGCGAGGCCGACGGCCAATTTTTCCCGTCGGGGAGCGCTGAGCTGCCGACTGGGCTGCAGGAGAAGCTAAAGGGTCCAGTGATTGAGAGGCTGCTTGCAGCAATAAAAGAGTTCAAAGTCGATGTGATCGAAGTCATCGGTCATACCGACGAACAGCCGATTGTGGCGCGCACCACAACTCTTGACCGCTCGCTGCTACCTTATTTGCGCTCGCTGCCGTCCGAGAGAATTATCCCTGCAGACAACGCTGGCTTGGGGCTTGCTCGAGCCGTTTCGGTCGTTCGCATGCTCAGCGCTGATCCCAGGCTTAAGCCCTTCAGCGTCCTGCCGCTGTCGGGTGGGCAGCTCATAAACATTGGAGATCGGGTTTCGGATGGTACTCAGCCGGTGCCAGCAGACGCGAGACGTCGTATCGAGATCAGGCTGCGGCGCTCGTCGAGTGACGTCCAGGTGGTCAACAACGATTGGTCAGGCACAGTATCCGTATCGGAGCCGCCGCCTGTGCTGCCGCTAAAAATTGAGGGAACCGCATCAGTCGTCGATGGTGACACGATCGAGGTCGCGAACACGAAGAATTGAGTCTGGGGTGTGGACGCAGTCGAACGTGGACAGCCCTGCAAACGGGACGGCGTCGATTATGATTGCGGGGCCGAAGCGTCGATCGCACTCGCGAAGTTCGTGACGGGCGAAAACGTAACGTGCGCTCCGAAATATTTCGATAGATACAAGCGCGTCGTAGCAACATGCTTCGTCAAGGGCGCGGATCTAGGTTCATGGTTGGTCGGCAACGGACTTGCTATGGATTACGCCGAATACTCAAATCACGCTTACGCAGCGCCACAGCTTAAAGCCCAAGCTCAAAAAATCGGAATCTGGGGTGGAGAGTTTGTGCCCCCCTGGGACTGGCGAGCAGCTGCGGCTACAGGTACGCTCCGCTAGCACACGTGATCGAGTAACATTGTTTACTCCAATACTGACGAGCTGCTCGGACAGAGCCGCGCTCCGAGTCCATCTTCATCGATTTCGACGCCTGCTTTTCTGATAGCGACCAAAACTCTCGACACGGTGTCCGAACGATGAGTGCCAGCTTCGCGGTACTCTCCGATTTCGATAATGCCCTTCGCTTCGAGTTTCACGAGCGTGCGAGTGCTCGCTCCCGATAGCACGGCTAGATCTGTCATTTTCAAACCCGCCATCACACGCGCGGCCGCCAGTACACGCCCTGGAATGCCCTGCATATCGTGACCCTCCAAAATGTTGTTGAGAATGGTACCATAATATAGTACAATATTGTTTTCAACCACAGGAATAGGACGATGAACCAGTACCAAGACGCAGACGACATCGAATTGGCGGACGCCGACGCGCTCGTGACCGAGATCAGGGAAGCCATGAACGCTGTTGCGAGGCGCTACAGCGATCTCGATAAATCTGCTGAGGGTGTGATCGCGCGCTCCATGTCGCGCAAGCACGCACCAAGAATAACGACCGGCGAAACGAAGAAGCTCGCGGATTTTGGCATGAGTGTTTACGAGCAGATCGCAGACAGTTTCTGGAGCGACTACTACGGACACGCTCAGACACCACACATCGAAGAAAGGCTCGAAGTTAGGGCTGATGGTTCCGTCTGCTATTCGGCAACGTTCTTGCCTGCCCGCTTCGCGCCCGACTTGCCTGAGCAGGATGAGGCGTGATCCGAGCCTAGCCATGCACTCCGAAAAACGCGGCATCCCCGCCGTCCGCGCAATCGTTCGCGAGGAAGGTTCGTCGCTCCTCGATCACGTCACCGACGCGCAGATCGACGCCGCCATCCAGCGCGACATCAACCGGCCGGCAGTCACTGCGACACTGCTGGCCGGTGCGGCTGCCGACTGGTGCGAGCAACAGCGACCTCCAGAGCCGAAGCGCGAGAAGAAGCTCACGCAGAAGGAGAAAGAGCACGCAGAATTCTTGGCGCTGCCGAGAGAAGAGCAGCGGCGGCGCTGGCGGGATTACCTGGAGGGCAAGCGCGAGCACTGGCGTGACGTGGCACCGCCAGAAGGAAAGCGCCGCCGCGTGAAACCCAAATGATGCGTCGGCCATAGGCGTTCTTCGCTCGCTACCGAACGCTCGCAAGCCCTTCCTGGAGGGCGCTGCAGTGCTGCGCGTATTTCCGCAGCAGCACTGAGTAGTTGGAGAAGTTCTTTCCCATTTCGTTGGAGACGCCTTCGAATGTCGTCTCCAAGCGCGCTTGAAGCCCGTCTTTGCTTTGGCCGATTAGGTCTCGAAGTTGAACTGCGTAGCCATTCAGTATCGCGGAGTTCTGACTTGCTTGCGCTGCCGTCACTTCCCAGCCGGGATTCTTGGACTGCTCGAAGCCCATCTGCGAAATCAGGTGGAACGCGCTGCACTTAAGCACTTCGGCCTGCAGATTATTCAGGGCAGTCTGCTGCTTCTGGTCTTGCGGCTCAGCGAAGGCTGCGTGGGTGATGGAGAGGATCGCTACGAACAAGATGGCAAAGGTCTTGGAGTTGCTCATGGCATTGCTCCTATCTGCAATGCCAGAACGCTAGTGTGAGTCGCGCCGCGCGGCTTAACTCTCCAGCAAGCGCTTGATTACACTCGGCGAGAACGGCTTGCTCGACTTCGCCGTGTAGCCCGCGTCGGCCAACTTCTGCGCGATCTCGCGGAAGCTCATGCGCTTACCGGTCGTCGGGTTCGCCCGCCGGAGTTTGCGTGCCAGCTTGAGCGCCTCGGGGTTCGTGTAGGTTAGCGGCTTGCGCCCTTCGCAGCGACCGGTCTGTTCTTTCTTGCGCTCACGCGCGGTCGCCAACTTGGCGACGAGCCGTGCCTTCTCGTACTCCGAGAAAGAACCCATGATCTGGCGGATCATGGTGCGCCCCGGATCGCTCGATGCGGTCAGGTCGTCGCCGACAGCAGTAAGCACCGTTACTCCGGCCTTGCGCAGCTCCAAGATGCCTTGCTCCTGCACCATCAGCTCGCGGGCGAAGCGGCTAGCATCCTCGACGATGACCACGCGCACGCCGTTGCCGTTGATGCGCGCCATCAGGGCCGTCCAGCCGGCGCGCGACCCGAGCTGGTCAGCGCCCGACACGGCTTCGTCATAGAACCAGTCCTCATCCGCGATCACGTAGCCGGCCGCCTTGGCGTACTGCTCGATTACAGCGCGCTGCCGCCGGCCGGAGTCCTTATCGGCGCCGACGTTCGCGGCGCTGCTCGTCCGCAAGTACCCCACGGCGTGCAGTCTGGCCGAGTTGCGTGTCGTTCGATTGCGAGTTCCTGCTGCCATTGCTGGTCATCCTGATAATTTGTGTTCTTAATTCTGAGGAATAAAGAACATGAGTCGACGACCTTTCCAAGCTGAATCCGCGGATGCTGATGCACCTCGTAGCCCCGTTATCTTGAGGTGGTAACGGCGCTCACTCGTTCATTGCACGCTGTGCAAGGCGGACGAGAAATCCGAAGCCGTTGAGACATGCGCGTGCGTCGCTACCGACAGCGCGGGCCGGGCGACCACGAGTGACGCGGCGTGCGCGGCGAGGCTGATTGAGCGATGGGGGTGGGGGTACGAGATTTTCCGGCGCGCACTATGCGGGGCGGACCCCCGCCCGGGTTTGCCGAAAGGTACCATCTGATGGGAACCCGAAGACGGTACTGGTACCGCCGCGCTTGCGCGGAGGGTGAAAACCTCTTGGAACGCAGCGTGGACTCGCCCTTACATCGCGCAGACGAGGGCCAAGCATGTTTTCCAAGAAGACTTTATTCATAGTTGGCGCGGGTGCCAGCAGCGAAGCCGGACTCCCGGTCGGGTATCAGTTGGCGGAGATGATTGCCCGCACACTGGACTTTCACACCGAGTTCGGCAACCTCAAGTCGGGTGATCCCGACCTCTACCAAGCCTTGAAGCGTCACTGTGGTCCGAAAGACTTCGGCACCTATCTCCGGGCGTCGCGCCTCATTAGGCAAGGCATCCAGCTCGTCCGGTCAATCGACAACTTCATCGACGCCCACCGAGAAGATGGAGAGGTCGCGTCCTGCGGCAAGATTGCGGTCGCCCATCAAATGTTGCTGGCGGAGTCGTCATCCGAACTGCGACGGCTCAGTTGAGACGAGGGACTACGTTCATCTCGATGAAATTGACAACACTTGGTACGGCCACTTCGCGCGCATGCTCGTTTCAGATGTGCCGACTTCCGCTTTCACCAAGCTCTTTGCCAACGTGTCGTTTGTATCATTCAACTATGACCGGACCATCGAACAATTTTTGAGAAGCTGGCTTGGCCGTGTAGTCGGGGCGTCCGACGAGGAGGCGATACGCTACCTCGATGGCCTCGAAGTGCTTCGTCCTTACGGCTCGCTGGGGCCGGCGTTCGGACACCGAGCGATTCCGTTTGGCACAGAGCCGCGGAGTTGCGATCTGCCGTCAATCGGCAGCAATATCCGGACCTACACAGAACAAGTGCAAGAGCAGACTTTGCTGACCGCCATTGAGGACCGGATTTGCGCCAGCGAGGTGGTTGTGTTCCTGGGGTTCCATTTTCACAGTCAGAATATGCGCCTCCTCACTCCGAAGAAGCGCACCCAAGTCAGCCAAATATTTGCCACCGCTCAAGGCTTCTCCAAGGCTGATGCAGAGAGCATCGGGGAGATGTTGGCCTCAACTTTGCGGGGCGGCAAGACAGGAGGGAGGGTCGGAGCTGCGCCGAGGGTGTTCGTCCGCAACGACCTCACATGCTCGGGCTTATTCAAGGAATACCAGAGGTCATTGAAGGGCTGAGCCGAGATGCTCGTCTTTGTGGCGTATAATCGTCCCTTAAGAGACACGAGGGACCCATGTCCGAGAAGACGCTTCGACGCCGCGCGCACGCCGCCGGCCTAACGCTCGCCAAGACGCGCACCGATTCCGGCGGCGCCCACTTCTGGGTCCTGATCCGCGGCCAGCGCGTGCTGGCGGTGACCCGCCATAGCGCGCAGATCGCACGCCTGCTTGAGCAGGCCGCCTAACCCCCAACGAGGACGAGTAACACCATGGGCAAATCCGGCCCCACCCCACCCGCAGCTCCCGATCCGGTAGCAACGGCGAACGCGCAAGCGGCGGCGAACAGCAAGGCTGCGCAGGAGAACGCGAAGTACGGCGCGGTCGACATGTACGGCCCGAACGGAAACGTCACGTACCAGCGTGACGCGAACGGCGTGCCGTTGTCTCAGCACACGACGCTGGACCCGGTCAATCAGCAGACGCTGAACACGCAAAATCAGATTGGCTTGACCTTGGCTCAAAAGGCCAACCAGACGCTGGGCGGCTTGCCCACGTCTGAGTACAGCATGGCCAACAGCGCGCCCTATGACCCGCGCGCGGTCAACACGAACGCGTTGCAGGTCTGGAACAAGGGCGCCGACGACTTCGCGTACAATCCAAACAACTACGGCGACGTGAAGCAGATCGACCAGGGCGCTGCCGACGCTGTGTGGAACAGCGGCAAGGCGCGGCTCGATCCCATGTTCGCGCAGCAGAACGACCGTCAGGCGCAGATGCTGCAGGACCGCGGCTTGCCGATTGACGGCCGAGCCGCACAGACGACCAACGCCGACGTCGCGCGCAATCAGAACGACGCATACCTGCAGCTCGAAAACCAGGCGTACCTCACCGGGCACCAGGTCGCGGGCGACAACATCAGTCGCGAGCAGGGGCTACGCAGCGCCGCCATCGGCGAAGCAACGCAGTTCCAGAACCAGACGAACTCGGACTGGACGCAGAAGCTCAACACTGAGCAGCAGCTCCGCGGCCAAATCCAGAACGAAGACGTTCAGGATCGCGAGCGCGCCTTCAACGAGGCGTCGATCTACTTGCAGGGATCGCCTGTCTTCAATCAGCCCAACCAAGTGCAGACGCCGGGCTACCAGACGGCGGCGCCGAACTATGAGAAGAACGTGTACGACAGCCACGCCGGTCAGTTGATGGCGAACAAGATGGCGAGCGAACAGCAGGCGTCAGTGTGGGGGATGCTCGGACAAGCCGGGCAAGCCATCGGCGGCCAAGGCGGCCTATGGAAGTTGAGCACCAAGCGCTTGAAGATCGAGCTTGGCGACGCCGGAAGCTACCTGCGGGCGGCGCGGGCGGCGGCCTACGCCACCGCCTAAGCGTCGCGGAGTCGGGTGCGGTAGTAACGCTCGTTACTCGCGCCTGCACTCTTCCTGCACGAGTGCGTCGTCGACCAGCATCCGCAGCAAGCCGCTCGCAGTCATGCCCTGGCGTCGCGCCAGATCGAGAAACACAGCGTAATCGTTTGCTGCCATCCGCACAGCCACGGCGTGCGAGGCTTTGCCGATAAGCGGCGGCCTGCCGGCCTTGCGTATCGGAGTATGTTGGTCCATGGGCTACGTATGCTCGGCTGTTGGAAAGTAGTTTCTGATCCACGGCGCAACGCTCGGCTGTGTATGTTGGGAACCAACAGGCACAGCACAGAGTTGGGGACAGCCGGCCTTGCTCAGCGGACATGACGGCAGGCGGTCATCGCCGCGGTAGGGGCGCCCATCGCGATTGTAGACGGAGCAACCGCGCACCTGATCCTCGACGCGCGTCAGCGGCATGAAGACGAGACTCGTATCCGAGCGCCGTGTGATCGAAGATGAAGTCCGACGGGCGCAATGCTCGCTCCAGCGTCAGGCCGTCGAGCGAGCGGACCCGGGACAGTGCAACGTATGCTTGGCCGTGGGCGAACGTGCCGCCGCCTAAGTCGACGTGCGCGCGATCCAGCGACATGCCCTGCGCCTTGTGAATCGACAGCGCCCAGCCAAGCCGCAGGGGAAGTTGCCGGAACGTGCCGACGGGCTGCTCGACAACGCGCGTGCGCTGCTGGCCGTCGTCATCGCGGTACGTCTCTACGATGGGCTCTTTGATGTTCCACTCGGCGCGGCCGATCTCGACAGCGTGGCCGCCGCGATCCAGCCGAACCATGACAGTGGTCGACTTGATGGCGGTAATCAGGCCGGTATCTCCGTTTACAAATGCGTCGCCGTTACGAAGGATTACAACGCGGGCGCCGGCCTTGAGCATCAGTGTGGCGTCGGTCGGGTACGCGCGTTCGTCGACGTCGCCGTCGATGTCGGCCACGAAGGATGCAACCGGCGTCGTCAGGCGGGCCAGCTCGGCCGCGTTTACTTCCCTGGCTCTTTTGTTGGTCACAACAAGCGCCAGCGCGCCCTCGGGCCGGGGCGCAACGCAGCCGTCGAAAATGGAGTTGGTGTTCGCCGTGAGCCGGCCGAAGCGCAGCTCGCGCAAGGCCTCGCACAAGATTGGATCGGCCTGACGCATGATCTGCGGCAGCTCGACGAGGCGGAAGCTGCTGAACACACGTGAAGCGAAGAAGTAGGGAACTCCGCCGTACTTGCTCTCAATGGTGTGTGCATGGGCGCCACGGATGACGGGCGGGATTTGCGCAAGGTCGCCCACCAGGATTACCTGCAGACCGCCCCATGGCGCATCGCACTCGCGCACGCGCTTGGCGGTGCCGACAAGTCGCGAGATCAAGTCGGGCGGTATCATGGACGCTTCGTCCAGGATCAACGTCCTGATCTCTTTCAACGCAGCCGCACCGCTCTTGAAGAGTGAGTGGATGGTGCAGCCGTCGACGTTCAGAGCGGCGAGGCCCGTTGGCGCGGCGACCAAGCAGGAACTGCCGAGACGGCTATTGATCGTCCGCACGAGCACCGACTTGCCGGTGCCGGCGCCGCCAGTGATGAACATGTTGAACCCGGAAAGCGCGGCGTCGTAGGCGCGCTGCTGCTCGGCGTTGAGTGCAAGACTGGCCATTAGCGTGTCTGAGGCGCTGAGGTGGTGCCAACCTCGGCAAGGATCAGCTCACGCATCAGCGCACTGATCGTTTTGCCCTTGAGTTCGGGCATGGCGACCAAGCGTGGCGTATTCGACCTTGGTCAGACACGTCCTGGCTTGCGCGACTTGGTGAAACTTCTCGGGCTTTCTGCGGCGGTTCAATTCGGTGCTCCGTGGGCAATTCACGGATACATATTACCATACGCGGTAATGCTTCTTACCGGATGGTGGAACGAAAACGAGAAGGGCGGCCCAATGGCCGCCCTGCATGTTTTTGGAAGCTGACGAGAAAGCTGTTGTGATCGCAGATAGGCGAGACGCCCATAGGCCCTATCGACCTCCAACGCTCACGCATTATACATTGCCTCCACTGTGTCCTCAATCACAATCAACGGCTTTATTCGGTAAGACCACCAAGTCAGCATGTTAGAATAAGCACGCTCGCAATTTGCTGCCCTGCGATAGCGAGACGCTTTGGAAGCTGAATGAGGACCGAAATGCTCGACAATGGCGTAGTTGCGCCCAATGACGTTGCGTCGCTTTCTCCCGACGAAATGATTGCCCTTCATGCCGCGGCGGGTCCCAAGCCCGTTCCCGCCGAGTACGACGACCGCGTCGTAAGCATCATCGGGCTGCATCCTGCTCACCTTTGCGTTCGCGGCCCTTCGTATCGCCTGCAGAAGGCGTACAAGTACCTGTCGCCCCGGCATCACCCGACTCAGGAGCGCGGCACCTGGGCATCCGGGGAGCCAATGGACGGCGGGACCTGGGAAGAGATTGGCCCCACCTTTATCTCCGAACACAGCGTCCACGAATGTTGGCTGGACGAACTCGCCGATTGGCCCGACTTGCTTAAGTTGCTCGCGCGCCATGAGGACGCGGCACTGATCACTGGCAGGTCGCGGGCTGAGACCCGCACAGAGCCGTACTTCGGTCGGTGGCTCGTGGCCAATAAGGAGCAAGTCCACTATGCGGACCCTCCGACACGCTGGTTCATCGTCGACGTCGATGACCTTGCGGGCGAGCCTGACGACGCTGAACTCCGCAGTCAAGGAATTCATCGCAGAGCATTTGCCGGAGTTCGAAGGCGCCGGAGTTGTAGTCGCCTTTACTGGTTCGGCAGGCATCAAAGGGACGCGCGTCCGGCTGATCTTCGAGCTGGAAGAGCCCCGTTCGCTCGCCGCGCAATTGGCCTTCGTGGACTTCGGTGATAGCGCGCGTCGGCGACAGCGTTTTTGACCGGAGCATCTACCGCGCTGGTCACCTGATCCTCACGGCGGACCCGCACCTCACGGCGCCGGTCGAAAACGGTGATGGTGTCCGATGGATCAAGGTGCGCCGTCCGCTGCCGGCCCTGCGCGTCTGGCACATAGCTGGCGACCGAGTCTTGATACCTGCTCTCGACCCCAGCACCATTGCTGCTCCGGCGCCACGAACTGGCGCACCTCTGGCGCTCGGCGCAACCAAGAAGGAAGTTGCCGACGTGCTAGCGGGCATGGGGCCGCGCAACTACGACAGGCCGATTCATTGGTACGTGAGCTACCTCGCTTACAAGACAGCCCCTGCGCTCAAGGAGGCGACGCTGGACGCGGCGGTTGCCGAATTGCGCGAGCGCATCATCGCCACCAGCGATGCGCCCGGACTCGAAAAGCGGCTCAAGGCCCACCTCGACAGAGATCGCTTATCGCGCAAGTGGGATCGGGCGGTTGCAGCGCGTGTCCGCGACAAGGCAGTGCTGATCGGCACGGCGCAGCTCCCCACCCCAAATCCCCTGACAATGGAGGACATTCTCAAGCAACGACCACGCGACGTGAAGTCCGTTCGCCAGCAGCTCTGCCTCGACACGGCTCGCGCCATGTCCGAGCTGCTCGGGGGCGCGCAGAAGCACGTGCTTATTCCGCCCACACCCGGCGTCGGCAAGACCCGCGCACTGCTGCAGTCGATAACGCCTAATGGCCTTATCAGCGATCTCGTTCGTGTTCTGTCTCCAGATCATCGGCTCGCTGCGCAGTCCTATGCAGACGCGCGCACTTATGCTGCATCGCTCACCCCCGGCGGGCAGCACTACGGCTTCGACCTCGCCAGTCTGGTGAGACATCACAAGGGACGCTCGCAGGACGGCATGTGCACGGATGCCGTGTACGGCCCGAAGGCAAAGCGCGCCGAGCGACTTGGGCTATCCCCGAAGGCGCACGTGTGCCCGTCGTGCCCGACCGGCCAGCGCGGGGCTTGCCGGTGGCTCAACCAAGCTGGGGACAACGGCCCCGGCATCATCTTCGAGGCGCACGCGAACGTGCTCCATCGCGATGCAGCACACGACAATACGAATCTCTACGTCTTCGACGAAGGAGTCCTTGGCACGATCCTGACTGACAAAAAGTCGGGCGCCGACGCTACGGCGCACATCAGGGCGGCTGATCTACTTCAAGTCGACATTCGCAGGCGTCCTCGCAACGGCGATATGACGACTGCAGAGCGGGCTTTCGTGACGAAGAGGCTGAAACACATTCGGCGTCAACTCGTCGACACCCTGACGGGCTGCATCGCTGGCACAGACCGCGGCGTTCCCGTTAAGCCCACGATGGCTGTCTTTGCATGGTTGTTTGAGCCGGCCGAGTACAAAGAATTCGAGAACGGCAGCCTCGTCGACAAGACCGGCACGTTGCTCGACGCCGCGTGTTCCCTCGAACGCCAACAGCAAGCGTCGCTCCGCGAACGCATCCTCCGCGCTGACGATGCTGGCGAGCCTGTCGGCGAACTCAACAAGCAGCTCCGCATATCGTGCGAGGCCACAACGATTTTCGAGGCGATCAACGCGAGCAGGCATCGTGAAGAGAGCTTCGCGCTGACCGTCTACTCGAAAGGCAAGGCGCGCGTGCCGCACGTTTGGGCGGCAGGACGCTTCATGGGCCTAAGCGACCTTCTGCGTGGTCGCTCGATGTCGCTTGATGGCACGGCAGTGCCAGACGTGTGGCGGGCAATGTTCTCGCCCGACGGTGCCGCTATCAACGAAGAGATCATCGCGGCGGACCCGGAAGTGCCTGCGGGCGGCACCCACACGACCGTGTACCACGGCTGCTCGGGCGCAACGTCGTTGTTTACCGGCCTTGAGGAAGCGGCCGACGAGGAGGATCGGGCTGAGCTTGAGGAGCTTGAGAAGACAGCCGAGACGGCGCGCAGTGTACTGTGGTTGCGGACTGCGCTGGAGCCTGACGCCTACGCAAAGCTGCTTTGTGACGCTGATGGAAGGGTGACGGAGAAGCGCAGCCAGCGGGCTCAGCAGAAGCAGCGTTCCGACTCCCACCTCGACCAGCTTTGGAAGTTCGTCGTTATGGAGGCGCTGACCGCACCGCGCAGTGTGCCCGTGGAAGGCCGCAGCACGTCAGTGCTGCTCGTCACGTCGAAGCGCGTAAAGCTCCGGCTGCAGGCACTCGGACTGCCGCCGAACGTCGCCGCCGAGCATTTCGGCGCAATACGCGGACTTAACGCCTACAGTCAAGTGCCCATCGCTATCGTGGTGGGGCGCAACCGCCCCAGCAATATCGCACTGGAAATGGCCACTGAGGCACTGCAAATGTACAACCCCGCCGTTGTTACGATTGCCCGTTACCACGTTGATCGAGAGTTGGGACGCCCTTGGGGAAGAGGCGCATCCTGATCCCCGGGTGAAACAGGTGCAGGACGTGATCACGCTGGGAGAAGTCCGCCAAGCCGTCGCCCGCATACGTGCCTTCGACCGGACGCCCGACACGGCTTGCCGCGTGCACGTCATCGGTGGCTATGACCCGGGCATCCCCATTGACGCCGAGGCGCACTGGAACGACACGCTCAGGTCTCCTGCCGAAGTGGCACTCGCTGCCGGGGCTTTGTTTGAGCGTCCTGCCACAAACCAGGCGGTATTCCCCGAGCTGTTCGCCAAGCGCCATGGTGGAGAGGCCTATGCCGATGGCCGAATTTCGTGGACGCATCAACTTGAGAAGCTCGTCGGCGAAAAACGTCCTTATCCCAATAAAGAAGTAGCGAAGGCAGAGTTCGATTTTCCTATTAGCGATAAGGACGTTTTTCGAGATCAACCGCCCAGCCACGATTTGGTGCGGTTCAAGCGCGCCCCGAACAAGGCTGATGGCATCCGCGGAACCTACGGCGAATACGCGATAGTACGCGCGACATGGGATCAAGCCCGTCTTGAGCAACTGATGGGCGTCCGGCTGGTGAATTTCCGAAGGGTGGAGCTGCAGGAACTGCAGTGCGAACTGGACAACGCCCGCATCCGAGCGTTTGACGGCCGATAGTGCGCACCGAGGCCCACAGGCCCGCTCGTGATCGCAGCTCTCGTCTGGAAGAGCCTGCGGAGGCATCAGGATCGTCGCTGGGCGGCCGGCACGCTAGCGGCGGCTGCCATGATGCGGTCGCTGTCCGCGGGCGCTGGCGGCAATATAGGTGTTGAGCGTGCAACTCAATCGCGGCGGCCTGGACCGAAGCAGACGTCGCGCAGCTCGTAGGCGCCCCGGTCGACGCGTTGCGCGAGCTGGCGGCTGCCGAGGTTCAGGCGCTGGCAGCGGGCCAGGCGATGCGCACCGGGGACGGGCGGTAGTTCGGCGGCGCGTGGGCTTGATTACAGCGCGAGTCACGCTCAAGCTCGCGCATCGTCCAGCAAGGAGCAATGCCATGGCCGACGACAAGACGAAGCGCGGTAAGCCGGATCGCACCCGCATCAACATCAACGAGGACTATGAGAAGCAGCACTGGAAGAAGGCTCTGGACGTAAGCGGCCAGCAACTTGCCGCAGCCGTACGCAAGGTCGGCCCTATGGTCGTGGACGTGAAGAAGTATCTCAAGGAGAAGGGCTAATGGAATGCCGCTGTGACTGCGGGAGCGTGTCGTTGAATTTTCCCGCGGCCCCTACTTCGATCAACGCCTGTCCTTGTTCTTTCTGTCATCGCGTTGGTGCACACTGGGGATACTTCCAGTCGGGACAAGTTTCTGTGAGCGGAGCGACCCAAGCTTACCGGCGCGCATCCCGAACCGTTGAGTTTGATCGCTGCGCGGTTTGTGGCGTTTTGACTCACTGGCCGGACCCCCGTGGCATCAAAAAACACATGGGGGTGAATATGAAGAACTGCGATCCGAGCCTTACCCAAGACATCCCGATTGTGAGCGCGCCGTAGTCAGCAAACGAGCTGCGCTTGGTCCGGCGCTCGACCGAGGCGGCTATCTTGGTCTCTGCAGCTGCCAAGGCGCACGCGGCCGGGTTGCAGTGACCTGCAGCGCAAGAAAAACCCCGACGCTGGGGAGCGCCGGGGGTGCGTGGTAGCCCACGGGAGACGTGAGCTTGCTGAAGCGGGGGAGGGATCGCTTCGCAGACCCAACGTCGGTACGGTCCTGCGGTTCCTTATCGGATGTGCCGGCGGGTTTTGTCTAAAAATGACCCCGGCGGGATGCGCCGGGGCCAAGTTGATCGGCCGCGAGGGAGAGCAGCCTGGGAAGCAGCCGGGAATTGGGCAACCGGCTACCAAGGTCGAACGGGGGCCCGCGAACCGGGTTCCGCAATATTGCGAAGGTTCGTTCGTTTACGTACCAAGTCCGTCGAGAACTAGGTGATCCTCGGCACGTTTCCTCGCCGGAGGATCAGTGATGAGTGTCAGGCGCACATGGGCGGTATTCGACGTGTACCTCGGCACCCCCGTGCTCGTTGAGCGATGCAATACCAAGGCGGGCGCCTTGCGGGTAGCAGAGCAGCGAGGATGCCGGACCTGCGGGTCATTAGTAGTCATCGAGCAACTACTTCCCGCGGCGCCCCGTCTCCTGCATGCCGACGATACCATCGAGCCGGCGCAGTAGCCGGCATCCTCCTATGCGCCCTAGCTCTCGCTGGGAATTGCATCGGCAAACCGCAAGCTTGCCACCTCGGCGCCGCCTTCGTCGCGGATGCGAAACACGCGATTCAGGCCGAGCGGCTTACCTTCGCTGAGGTTCCCCGCCATCAGGTCACGGGCGGATTTGCGCGCTTCATCGAGAGCTGATGCGAGATCAGCGAGGTCGTAACCCTCGTCGTCCTGCCACGATCCGCTGCCGTTTATGAGGTCGATAAAGAACATGGGCATCGATTAGGTGTAAGCGGGCAAGGGGTGTATAACAATCGCTGAACCTCAAAATCTCGGTACGCTAACGAGGGCCAGCTGGCCGCCGTTTGTACGCTTTCGACCAAACTTTGCAGGTGGCTGTTCCGCCGGGAAATTGTAGTGCTTGCCTCTTTTCGAGAAGGAGCACTCGTTGCCGACTTACCGCGCCAACAATCTGCTCGCCATCATGTCTGCGGACGACCGAGCGCGCATCCAGCCTTTCTTGGAGCCCGTCGACCTCCAGCTACGCCAGAGTTTGGCGCGGCCTCGCCAAATGATTGAGCACGTTTACTTCATCGACCAGGGCATGGTTTCGGTGGTCGTCAAGATCACGGGCGACAACCAAGCCGAAGTCGCTGTGATTGGCAGCGAGGGCGCGACGGGCTGCGCTGCTTTCCTGGAAGCCGGCAAGTCAACACAGGACATATATATGCAGGTCGCCGGCAAGGGCCAGCGGATCGAGGCGGCTCGCCTGCAAACCGCCATGGGGGAGAGCGAAACGCTGCGTCGTCTGCTGCTGCAATACCTGCACACCGTTATCGTGCAACACGACGAGACGGCCATTTCCGCCGCTCGCGGTTCGATCCGCAGCGTCTCGCACGCTGGCTTCTCATGGCGCAGGATCGGCTTGGGGCGGAACTGGAACTGACACACGACTTCCTCGGAAGTTCATGCTCGCAGTTCGACGCCCTGGCGTTACGGCGGCACTCGTCCGGTTCGTAAATGACGGGCTGATCGTCACAAGCCGGGGACGCATTAGCGTCATCAATCGGGATCGGATGCGCGAGATAGCCGGGGCGTTCTATGGCGCGCCCGGCGCCGAATATGAGCGGCTGTTTGGCAATGGGTCGGCAATTCCACGCTGAGGCAGCAACGGCAGTGCAGCGGACCTACGCCGTGAGCTCCTTCCATAGCGATGGCCTTCAACGCGTGGGGTCACGTTCACCGTCAGATAAGGCCGCTATGATACGGCCTGCCATTGCCTCCAGGACTTCGGCGGAATCGCGAGGGTGAGGAAAGAATGTCGTCAACTGTAGATCGCGCCGCGCTTCGTCACAGACCCGGCCCATCAGGGCGACGGTCTCGCAATCGAAATTGGATTGAAACAGCATACGCGCCTCCTCTGGCAAACTGTGCCGGCATAGCACCCGCTCTGGCATGGCGCCTGAGCGAGCCTTTCCGATGACAATCGAAGAATATCCGGCGCTGCTTTATTCGGCCATTCCTAACTCGGTTCGGTTTCAGACTCGAACGCTCACCGGCGCCTTCGATCCGTCGCGACCAGCCGAATTTTCTGCGCCGTTCAACTGGCTCGGCCGAAGTCGCGCCTATAGCGTCGAGCGCAGCTTGCTGCAGCTTCCTGAAGTTGCGCTCCCATCCGCAGCGGCGGTCAAGATACCGCGCTCCATCTTGGCGCGGTCATAGTGCGTCAGGCCCGCAAATCCCGCGGCGGCCGCCATCCACGCTGCTTCGAGCGCGGCGGTCATCAGGCCAATCGCATGTGCATCGTGAGGCGCGGCAGAAAATGGCATGCCTCCACGTTGAGCCACGGTGCTGAAGACACGGTTGGGGATTTCCGTTGTATTGATTGCACTTGCCCGGTTACTAGCGGGCAACTGCCCATATAATAGGCACGCTGCTTCGTGTCATGAGCGGAGCCGCACCCTCGGCCCCGGCGGGCGTGATGGCCTGCCGGGGCTTTCCCTGGACCCAGGCCGGCTGCCATTAGACGCGGGTAAGCTGCCGATGGTGCCCATCATGTGCCGCCCGAGCCTGATGATAAGCCGCGTTCGAACCGATCCAGCGCCTCTAATGCGCTGCACAACAGTTGACGCGCGGTGACCCGCTCGTTGTGCGTGCGGATGACATCGGTGAGCAGCGACTCCAGATCGCGCGCCGGCTGAGCCGGCCGCCCATACTCCTGGAAGTAAGCTGCGAGCGTGGCGCAAGCCATGCCGGCACGCTCCAGCGCTTCTCCCGTCACGCTACCGGCGTCATCGAGGCCATGCCACGCACCAGCGACGTTGCAGTCGCGGAAGCCGAGCGAGTAAGAAGCGGCTTCGCTCTCGTCGACAGTCCGCACCTGGATGACGCGCTCCGGTTGACCGGCGCGTCGAAGACCAACGCGGGCGCCGGCAAGCGTGATACTCGACAACCGGACGCTACCGTCGTCGTCGAGATCAAGAAGCAGAGTGAAATCTTCCATGGCGCCCTCCCAATCCGTCACCGCCAAGCGCGGCAATTCGTTGACGGAACATCGATCTCGTGTCGTTCTCAAAGAACGAGGATCGCACCAACCGTTAGGCGGATTGTCCAATCCGCGTGTGGTAGCAGGAGTACCGCTATAATTCGTAAAGGCTGCCCGCAGCGCTGGTTATTCGGATTCAGTGCCGGGGTGCTTGGCGGCAGCCGCTACTTCGAGAGCGCCAGGCGATCCAGCGCGTCGTCTGTTGCCGGGACTTAGATACACGAGCGCAGGTAATCGCTCTGGAAACCGAGAAGTAAGCGACTCACGTGCTACGCTGAAAATGCGTCGGCCGCGGTGCGGAAACACCACGGCCGGCGGCTTGACCGAACCCCTGCGTGAACAGGATACCGATCCATGAACAACGATAGTGCCCGTGCTGGCGCTCAACAAGCGCTTGTTGCTACTTCAACTACTCAATCCTTACTTCCCCAGTCGCCGCAGCCACTTGCGGTTTCTGGTGATGTCTCACCATCAACAGCCCCCGACAACCGTGCCGCGCGCCTCGCGTTCCTGGCCGCCGGCACGCTGCTGGGGCTCGCCAGCATCGCCATTGCGGCGCTTAACGGCTGGTCCCGCGGCGCCTCACTGGCCGAATCGCTCGTATGGGCCGCCGCCGGTATCGCCCTCGCGCTCGTGTCGCTCTTTGGCTTGTCGCTGGTTCTGGCGAACCATGGACAAGCAAGGGCCACCGCCGGCATCGCGTGGCTGCTCGGGCTGACGTTCACCGTCGTAGCAGCGCTCGGCAGCCAACACGGCGGTCGCGAACTTGCCGGACGCCTCGACGGCGCGGCCACGGGCGACCGGGTTCGCTTCGAGGCCGATCACAAGCGCGCTGCGGGAGAGCTGGCACTGCTGCCGGCCACGCGCCCTGCCGGCGTCATCGACCAGGAACTGGCGACCCCCGTCCTGATGGATTCCCGGCTCAAGGGCTGCAGCGGCTGGCTGGAGAGCTGGCGCCTGCGCAAGGTGTGCGCAGACAAGGTCGCCCCCTTGCGTGCCGAGCAGGCGATAGCGGCTGACCGCGCGCGCCTGCAGACGGCGATGGCAGCGGCCAGCGCCGCGCTGGGCACGGCGACCGTCGGCAAGCCTGCCAACAGCGATGCCAATGCCATGCAGCGCTATCTGGCGGCCATCGGCATCTACGTGGGCGCCGAGCGTCTGGCAGACATCCTGAACCTGCTCACCGTGCTCGCCGTCGAGTTCTGTGGGAGCTGCTGCGCTGGCACTTGGTCGCCGGCCGATTGTCGGTCACGACAAGGGCCGTGTGGAGGACCAGCTTGCCGGCTGCGGACCCGGCACGAGTCCGCAGGGTGGAGTTCCGCCCGACCGAAGTCCGCCGCCAGATCGCCCAATCCATTGAGCGGATGTGCGGACATCGAGGGTCCGGCCTCGTCGGCTGCCGGCCGTCGGACTCTCGTTATCGAGCGGCTTAAGGCAGGCGCCCTCGAAGGCCGGCAGGTGGACATCGCCGACGCGCTCGGCGTCCCTCGTACGACGTTGCGGCGGATCGTGGAGGCCGATGATCGACTGCGCATGATCGTCGGCCCACAAGGCTCGCGGCTTGAGCTGGTGTAGGCGAGCGGTTTACCGTCTCCAATCTAGAACGGTCGCCGCGGCTTCGTTCGAAGGGAATTCTCGACCGCAAAGCGCACCTTGGTCGCCAGCGGTTGCTTAGCCCATTGCTCCCGTTCGAACTGCTTGTCGATGGTCCTCATGCGCATGTTGTGCAGGGAGTACACCCGTAAGGGGCCTTCACTGCTCAATAGTAGGGGCTGCATGACGGCGATGTTCCGATGATCACTCTCCTTCGGATCGCAGTAGGAGAGCATCGGCACATCGTGCGTCATCAGCCGTTCGTCGAAGAAGTCTTTCTGCAGCGGCGCTGGCCCCGGCACGAGCGTTACGAAGTCACCGTTGGCTAAGACAAACCTGGCGATGTAAACGTCGGTGGGCAGTGCACCGGCACAGTGATTGTCGGGGTCTTCCTGGGAGTAGAGCACGCCTACGTGTGTGCCCGAGCCGGACGCTGGTGGCGGGAGCAAAGTGATGGGCTTGTCGTCCTCGTACTCCCAGAAGGGCTCCCGCAACTCGTACCGCGGCGAAGATCATGGAGGCCGCCACCAGAGGTCCATGCTCGGGTGTGCTTGGTCGTTTCCATCGCAGCGAAGTTCTATCCTGACGATTATAGGACGCGTACGCCTTGAGATGCTGCGCAAAGAAATCTTGGAGGGCTGAGTAGTGGCACACGCCGCTCGCATGGAAGCTGATCTTGAGCTTTCCCTTCATCGAGCTGTCGGTCATGTAGAAGTCTGAGCCGTTTACCCAAGCGGTCCAAACCTCTGAGCAGATGCCGCGTTCATTGCCGATGGCAAACCTCGCAACCTGCTTCTTGTTCGCCATGTCCGGGCTACTACGCGAGCACAAGGCCAGCGACCGCGCCTAAGGTCAGCGCTGCCGGCAGAAGCAGATTGAGAACGAAAACCAGAAGTAGCTCCCACGTCCAAACCGAGTAGCCGAAGCCTCCTTGAAGAGCGATGCGCGCGTTGATCAGGTGTCCGCGCAGTGGAATCGGAGTGCGGTCCCAGGAGTCGGGCTGGTCGCCGAAGAAATGGTGCTCTCGCACATGTGCATGGAATTTCGGCGCGTCGATCATCCAGTGGGTCAGATGCAGAACGGCCAAGTAGGTCAGTAATGCGAATGCAATCCAGTCCATGGCAGCGCCCGATAGGTGCACCTCGCCTGGAAGCGCGGGCCACCGCCCGGCGAACTTCCCGATGAGAGTGAGGCCGGCGGCGATGCTCAGCGCGCGTGCGCTGTTCGCCGTCGACTTGGAGACCAAGTCATCTGCTCTCATGTCTTAACTCCCTGGCCTTGCCCGCTCGAATCGGCGCATCTTACGCTATGGTCGATCCGCTCGAACAGCTCGCCAACTCCCTAGGGTGCATCCTCGCGCGTACGCTGTACCGCGAGCACCGCGAACAAGAGTCGATGCAAAGAGAACTCGACGAGCTTGACGCAGTAGCCGCGCGGACGCAGCATCTTGCTCCGACCGAGGGGGAAGAAGATGCGCGCGGCGATCTACGCACGGTTCAGCAGCGATCTGCAGAACCCGAAGTCTGCTGACGACCAGCTTGACGCCTGTCGCAAATATGTCGAGGCGCGGGGCGGTCTCGTCGTGGTGCCGTTCAAGGACGAAGGTATCTCCGGCGCATCCGTCGAAAACCGCAAGCAGCTCCAGGCCCTGCTCGCCATCGCTGGCAATGACGTTTTCGACGCTGTCGTCGTCGAGTCGCTGGACCGCCTAAGTCGAAGCGTTGGCGACATCGACAGAATTCGACAGAAGCTCAACTTCCACAGGGTGAAGCTGATCACGCTTGCGGACGGCGAGGCCAACTCACTCGTTGTCGGCATGCGCGGCATCATCGGCGCCGCCTACCTCGACGACCTGCGGCAGAAGACCAAGCGTGGTCAGCTTGCTGCGCTCGAGAAGGGGAAGGTGGCCGGCGGTCGTTGTTATGGATACGACGTCCTGCCCGGCGGCAAGGGCGAGCGCGCCGTAAACGACGAGCAGGCCGCTGTCGTCCGCCGCATCTTCAACGAGTATGCCGAAGGCAGAAGCGCTGACGACATTGCGAAGGGGCTCAACGCTGAGCGCGTCCCGTCGCCTCGTGGAAAGAGCTGGCGGGCAAATACGATACTTGGTGGATCGAAGGACAGCACCGGGGTGCTTCGAAACGAGCTGTACCGTGCAGTCTTCGTGTTTAATCGCCACGAGTACGTGAAGTCGCCCGATACCGGCGAACGACTCGCACGCCACAACGACAAGTCGCAGTGGCTTCGCCAAGACATGCCGCACCTCCGGATTGTTGACGATGCGACGTGGAACCGGGTGAATGAGCGGCTGACCGCGCGAAGCGCCACTCACAAGATCGCCGTGTCGAATAAGCAGATGACGCGTCGGGCGCCACGCTTACTTAGCGGGCTGATCAAGTGCGGCACTTGTGGTGGCGCCATGCATGTTGTCCGCGACGACCGCATGCAGTGCATCGAACATCGCTCGGGGGCCAGCGGCTGCACAAACGCGCGGATGGTCTCGCTGAACGACGTCGAGACGCGCGTGGTTACCGCCGTCCGTGACCGCTTGTTGTCTCCAGAGCTGATCGAGCGCGCACTCAAAGCGGCGCGAGATGAAATGATGCGGCTCCGGGAGGACGAGAACAAACGGCGCCGGACGCTTGAGAAAGAGTTGCAGGACGCCAAGCGCGAACTGCAAGCGATGCTGCGGATGGTGAAGTCGGGCGATGCGCCGGAGACGATACTCGACGGGATGCGCGAAGTTGAGCGCCGCAAAGGCGAGATCGAACTCGCTCTTGCCGACGTGCCGGACCAGACGGTCGAACTGCATCCGAGCGCGCCGAACCGCTACCGCAACATGGTGGAAGAGCTGTGGAGCAGTATCAGGCGCTCTGAGGACGCGCGGCCCGGCCGCGTAGTGAGCAATCACCATGGACGCTTCTACACCCGACAAGGATCGCGTCATCGCGCGGCCAAAGATGCCGCTGCCCGCGAGAGCGATCAGGTCGACGCACGCAACCGCGCGCGGGAAGCGCTGCGGTCGCTGGTGGATCACGTCGTCATCGCGCCTGATGGCCACCACCACAAGCGCGGCGGAGGACCGGTCAGTGTGACCGTGCATGGCCAACTCGGCGCGCTCCTGGTGGAAGGCGAGCGCACCAATCCCAGCGATGATGTTCGTAGGGTTCCGTTGGTTGCGGGGGTAGGATTTGAACCTACGACCTTCAGGTTATGAGCCTGACGAGCTACCGGGCTGCTCCACCCCGCGTCACCTAACGAATGCTCCCCAGTCAGGCCAACAACAGTAGGCCAGCGACAACCGATGTCTGCGGGGAGCAGGCGTCGCCCTCCGGATGGGGCGACGAGAAAAGCCGCACGTCACCGAGCGGCTTCGATGCGCGGTATAGCACAATTTCCACGCCTGTGAAGCCCACCTGAGGCGGGTGCGGCAACCTTCTCCTCGCTATGACGTTTAAGGGCGCGAAGATCTACATTCTACCAATAAGAAGACGGTTGTCGCCGCCCTGCAACCCATCGAGGAACGCCATGTTCGACCCCATGAGCACGACCCTCTCGGAGGGCGTGATCGCCCTGCGCCTGCTGCTCGCCGTCGGGCTGGGCGCGGTCATCGGCTACGAGCGCGAACAGATGGCGCGTCCGGCCGGTTTGCGCACCCACATGCTCACCGCGCTGGCCGCAGCACTGTTCACCATCATCACCATGGAGATCCACGCGGGAGTGCTGAAAGAGGGTCACAGCACCGATCCTATACGCGTCATAGAGGCGGTGACCGCCGGGGTCGCCTTTCTGGCGGCCGGCGCCATCTTCCGCTCGCAGGGGGACGTTAAGGGCCTGACGACCGGTGCCGGCATGTGGCTGGCCGGCGCCATCGGCGTTGCCTGCGGAGCAGGCTTCGGCATCCTCGCGACAATGGCAACAGGGTTGGCGGCGATCATTCTCTTCGCTGTGCGCTGGCTCGAGGGGCACACCCAGATCAGCGGCGCGAAGACCGGCAGCAGAGTCAGCGCCAAACGCTCGCGCGACGCGGACTGAGCCGCTCAGTGCGTGGTCGGACTTGGCGCTACGCCGGCAACCGCCTCGTGCTTATGCTGCGTCCGAATGAAGTAGATGTTGCGGCTGTAGATGATGAGGCCCATGGCCTGCCCGAGCATGAACACCGGGTCGAGGCGGTAGATGGCATAGGCGAGCAGCATCGCACCGCCGAACAAACTGAAATACCAGAACGTCTCCGGCACGATGGAGCGGCGGGC
Source organism: uncultured Alphaproteobacteria bacterium (assembly GCA_963759735.1). Taxonomy (GTDB): domain Bacteria; phylum Pseudomonadota; class Alphaproteobacteria; order Rhizobiales; family Hyphomicrobiaceae; genus Hyphomicrobium_A. Next base: position 107,166 of record CAVXAF010000005.1, on the reverse strand, counting down.
GCGCTCGCTGGCGATCCATTGCACGATGAAGCGCATGGAAAACATCAGCTGGGCGAGAAAGCCGATGCCCAGCCACACCTTCTCGCTCACTGGTGTCGACAGCCACCACTGGCTGAGCATCGCTACGATGTTATGGAGATGATCCATGCTCTCAATGTTCCGAAGCGATGCTGATGTTGCGGCTCAAGTCTTGTCGCCGGCGCTGACCATGGCGCCGTCGTCGTTCACCGGCCTTAAGCGCGAGGCGATGTCGGACACCGTCTGCACGTCGGGATGCCGGTCGCTGATGCGTGGCACTTTCGTCCGCCGCCGCAACCACGTCACCCCGACGAGATCATAGAGACCGACCAGCGCGCGGTTGAGGTTGTTGTACTTCGATACCCCCGCCTGCCGTGGCCGATCGTTGACGGGCACGTAGGCGACCTTGCAGCCATATGTCTGAAAGAGCGCCGGCATGTAGCGGTGCATACTGGTGAAAAATGGGAGCCGCAAGAACACTTCGCGCCAGTAAACCTTGATGCCGCAGCCGGTATCGGGGCAGTCGTCGCGCAGCACGGCGTCGCGGATCCAGTTGGCGGCCAGCGAGGCCCACCGTTTGGAGCCGGTGTCCTTGCGCTGTTGTCGCCAGCCGTTGACGAGGGCAGGGCCGTCGGTGCCCGGCATGGCGAGGGCTTCCAGCAGATGTGGAATATCGTGCGGATCGTTCTGTCCATCGCCGTCCATGGTGGCGATGATCGGGCTCGTCGCCGCCAGCACGCCCGAGCGCAGGGCAGCGCTCTGACCGCTGCGCCGATCATGCCGCAGATAGCGCAAGCCAGGGAAGTTTCCGGATTGGATGAGCGACTTCACTTCGGCCGCCGTCGCGTCGTCGCTGGCGTCGTCGACGACGATCAGCTCGGCGAGGCGCTGCGCGGGCACGGCCGCATAAGTCTCTTCGACGAGGCGGCCGATGTTGCCTGCCTCGTTGAGCGCTGGAATGACCACGGTGACGCGCATCAAGTGCCCCTATCCCACAGGACTCGTTGCGAGGCCCCTCAATAGCTCGGAAGCGGCGACAAGGATACCGATCTTAGCGAGGGTCTACCAAGCTAGTAAATGCGCGCCACGATTTCGTCACACGGCTTTCGGCGGACGGAATTGAGCGCTGAGCCGGCGTTTTTGCCGCGCGCCGGCAAATCGGGGCTAGGCCGGATACGTAAGCGGGCAACGATATGTCCGCCTGATCGCGGCGACCCGTGGCGTCCGGCCTTGCCTCGCCCCCACAGCAAAACCCTCAAGTTGACCAAAATCCGTCCGCGCGATTGCTCTTGTACTTCCGGGACCCAGCTCGGTCACGATGGCCGCATTTCAGAACCAAGTGCCGATCCCTGATATGGACCGTGGTGGTAGCGTCGCGCCGCGTGCGACCATGGCTGACCCGCCGCCCGTGCTAGGGCATCTTCACGCGGCTGCCGCAACCTAGTAAATGAGCCCGCGGCCGTCGCGGCTGGCTTTCGCTGCGGGGATGCTCCCTGCCAGGGGACACTTGCAGAGTGCACGCACCATGACAGCCTCTACACGCACCACGAGCAGCCGCGACGTCAATTGGTTTCCCGTGCTGCTCTCCGGGCTCGCGGCGCTGCTCTGCGTGCGCCTCATCGCGCTCTACGCCAACGGCACCGATCTCTTCTTCGATGAGGCGCAGTACTGGGCCTGGAGCGAAGATCCAGCGCTGGGCTATTTTTCCAAGCCACCGCTCATTGCCTGGATCATCGGCGCGGCAACGACGGCGTGTGGCGCGGGGGAAGCCTGCGTGCGTTTGCCCTCGCCCCTACTGCACACGGCAACTGCGCTCGCCGTCTTCTGGCTCGGACGGCGGCTGTACGATGTACGCGTCGGCGTGCTCGCCGCGCTGGCTTTTGCAACGCTGCCCGGGGTGTCGCTGTCGGCGGGGCTCATTTCCACCGACGTGCCGCTGCTTCTGTGCTGGGCGCTGGCACTGGTCGGCTTTGCGGCGCTGTTCCAAACATCGAAGCTGTGGCCGGCGCTGCTCCTCGGTTTCGCTTTCGGCGCCGGCCTCAACGCCAAGTACGCCATGGCCTGGTTTCTCATGTGCGCCGGCATCTATCTGTTCATGACGCCGGAGCGGCGATCGATTTTGCGCGACGGGCGGTTTTACCTGGCGCTGGGCATCGGTCTGCTCCTGATCGCACCCAATCTTGTGTGGAACTATACCAACAGCTTCGCCACGTTCGCGCACACGGCCGACAACGCCCACTGGGGCGGCTCGCTCGTGCACCCCAACAAGGCGCTGGAATTCTTCGCCGCCCAATTCGGCGTGTTCGGTCCGATCCTGTTCGCGGCCTTGCTGGTCATCGTTTGGCGTGCATGGCGGCAACGGCTGCCCGAACCCGACCGTATGCTGCTGGCCTTCTCAGTGCCGCTCATCACTGTCATTGTCATCCAGGCGTTCATGTCGCGCGCCCACGCCAACTGGGCGGCGCCCGCCTACGTGGCGGCGAGTGTGCTCGTCATCGCCACCATGGTGCGCGACGGCGCCTGGGGATGGCTCAAAGCATCGTTCGCGCTGCATGCGGTGGTGCTGTTGCTGCTCATCTTCGGTACGGCGACCGCGGGGCGCATGGCGCTGCCGGTAAAGCCCGATCCGTTCGCCCGCACGCTCGGCTGGCGCGAACTTGCCGATGCGACTCGGGCAGAGCTGGCGCGCGCCGCCGCGGCCGGCAAGCCGTTTTCCGCCGTGCTGACGGATGATAGGGCTCTGACCGCCGAGCTGCTCTACTATATGCGCGATGAGTTCGACTCCCATTCTCGCCTGGCGCGTTGGTGCGCCACACGACCACTTCGAGATGACGCGCCCGTTCACGGCCGCGACGCCGGGGCCGGTGCTGCTGGTTCGCACCGATCCAGGGGCGGGCGCGGCTGCGTCCTCGTTCGACAGCGTCGACAAGGTGGCCGACCGGGTGCTGCCGGCAGGCGCCAATGCGCAACGGCACGTGTCGTTCTACGCGCTGGCGGGATACAAGGGCGAATGACTTCGCATCCAACGCCACCAGGGCTGGGGCATCCGACCGAGGAAGCCACGGCGCTCTCCCAGACGTTCGTCCTGCTCGACAACAACTCCGGCTCCGGGGCGCCGTCGCTGCTGTTCTCCGAACCGCTCGACATCATCGCGGCCTCGACACCCGCCGAAGTGCCGGCAGCGCTGGCGCGCATCGAGAAGGGTGTCGCCGACGGGCTGTTTGCGGCGGGGTTCTTTGCCTACGAGCTCGGCTACGTGCTGGAGCCCAAGCTCGCCGCGCTGATGCCGGAAAAGCGCAACGTGCCGCTCTTGTGGATCGGTCTCTACAAGGCGCCGCTCGAGATGACGAGTGCCGAGGTCGAGCATTGGCTGGCGACGCACACGCGTTCGGGTTCGTTCCATTTCACCGACGTGAAGCTGTCGTGGGACGAGGCGCAGTACCTCGAGCGCTTCAACGAAGTGATCGAGAAGATCCGCGCCGGCGACATCTACCAGCTCAACCTCACCTTCAAGGCGCGCTTCAAGCTGTCCGGCTCGCCGCTGACGTTCTTCCTGGATCTGCGCCAGAAGCAGCGGGTAGCCTACGGCGGCATCGTTGACACCGGCGAAGTGACGGTGCTGTCGGCTTCGCCTGAGCTGTTCATCGAGCAGGAAGGCCGCACCATCTTCACGCGCCCGATGAAGGGGACGGCGCCGCGCGCCGGCACCGAGGACGCCGATGCCATCGCGCGCCAGCAACTCGCCGCCGACGTGAAGCAGCGGGCCGAGAACCTGATGATCGTCGATCTGATGCGCAACGACATCGGCCGCATCGCCGAGATCGGCAGCGTCGAGGTCACCGACCTGTTCACGGTCGAGACCTACAAGACGCTGCACCAGATGACTTCGGGCGTGCGCGCCATCCTGCAGGAAAACATCGGCACCGATGAGTTGCTGCGTGGCATCTTCCCGCCTGGCTCGGTGATCGGGGCGCCGAAGATCCGCGCCATGGAGCTGATCCGCCAATTGGAGAGCGAGCCGCGCGGCGTCTATTGCGGCGCCATCGGCTACATCTCCCCGCACGGGCGCTCACTGTTCAACGTGGCCATCCGCACCGCCGTCATCTCGCGCAACGCCGACGGCGAGATGGGCATCGGCTCGGGCGTCGTGTTCGACAGCCAGGGGCCGAAGGAATACGCCGAGTGCCTGCTGAAGATGAAGTTCCTCACCGATCCGGTGAAGCGCTTCGAGCTCATCGAGACGCTGCTGTTTGATGCAGCGACGGGCGGCTTTGCATTGCTCGAGCGGCACATCGAGCGGCTCGCCACCTCGGCGCGCTATTTCGCCTACGTGTATGACGAGGCTGCCGTGCGCCGCGCGCTGAACGATGCCGTCGCCGGCCCCTCCGGACGCCTGCGCGTGCGCCTGCTGCTTTCCGAAGGCGGTGCCATCTCGGTGACGACGACGCCGCTGCCACCCGCCGATCCCGACGCCGTCATGCGCTATGCCGTCTCGGCCTCGCGCGTCGACAGCTCGGATCTGTTCCTGTTCCACAAGACGACGCGGCGCGAGCTCTACGATCGCGAGTGGCAGGAGTGCTCCGAACGCCTCGGCACCGACGAGGTGATCTATCTCAACGAGCGCGGTGAACTCGCCGAAGGCAGCCGCACGACCATCTTTATTGCGCGCGAAGGAGAGCTGCTGACGCCGGCGCTCGGCTGCGGCCTATTGCCGGGCACGCTGCGTGCGGAGCTGATTGCCGCCGGCACCGCGCGTGAAGCCGTGTTGACGCTTGCCGATCTGCAAACTGGGGAAGCGGTGTACCTCGGCAACTCGGTGCGCGGCCTCGTGCGGGCGGAACCGATCGCGCTGCCGTGAGCGCGCGAACCTGAACTGATTGAGGCTACTTCATGACCGTGTGGTCGGCAGCGACCGCACCGACCTTCGGCTCGGTGACGACGGCGCCGCCAAGCATCGCTGCAAGGAGGAAACCGAACGCCGCCACCGTCAGCACCGCAGCAATAATAATCTCGCGCGACGACCTGCGCACGCGGTCCGCGTAGGAATCAAATTGATCGAGTTTCCATTTCATAGCGCGAGAGATTGTCGATCACGCACGCCAAGACCAGAGCGCTGAGTGCCGCGCGACAGAAGCGCACACAAAATCACCAAGGCAGAAAGCTTCTAAAGACCGCGCATGATGCAGCCGAGCACGAGAATGAGCTGCGCCAGGAGCAGAGCCCAGAATTCGTTGCCGGTAATGAAGGGGATCTCAGCACCAAAAAACTTAATAATCAGTACTGTGACGGTCAGGATGACCGAGATCATGAACGTCAGAATGCCAGGCGCTTTGAGACCCATCGTGTGAACTCCCCTCAGTTACCTTGTTCGATCCGTTGCGGATCGCTGCCCCGAGCCAACGCTGATTCGGTAGGCCCCCGTCGGCTTATAGCAGGGGCAACTCGGTCTGACACTGCGCCGCGCACAAGGCTGGGGATGACCGTATGAACGCCGCAGCATCGCGCGGTTAGGCGGTTTCGCGCCGCCGCGGGCGGGCGAACAGCAGCCGGTGCACAAGCAGCAACAGCAGCAACGCCAGCACCCCCGCCCCAACGATGATCGCGGGGTGTTTCTCCCACAGCAGCCACGAGCTGACGCGGCCGTCGACGACCAGCCGCACATCCTCGCTGATGGCGGTCGGATCGAAGATGGCGCCGCTGCGCAGCATCATGTTGACGGCCGCCGACTGGTCGGCGCTGGCGACCACCGCCTCGCGCACCCGTTCGGACGACAGTGCATGGATCTTCGCCGGATTGGCGGCGACGGCGGCGAGCACGCGCTCGCGCGGGCCCGGCTGCAGCCCGGTCAGGTAGTGGGCGAGGCTCGCAAGCTCGTCCTCGGTGAGGCTGCGGGCTAGCTTCTTGAGGTCCGCGTCGTTCAATTCAAACAGCGTGTCGCGCGCACTGCGTTCCACCGCCGCCAGGCGCTGGGTGGCGAGGCTGTCGTCGAGGCGCAGCAGACGTTGCAGGCCGGGGCGGGTCAGCGCATCGGGCGTGGTGCGGCGATAGAGGCTCAGCGTCACAACCTGCGGCAGGTCGCTGCCGGCCAGCGCCGCCCACTTGAGGCCGGTGTCGATCGAGCGCGTCTCGCGGGCAATCTCCATGGCCGGCGCCGGCAGCGTGTTCACGGCCGTGCCGAGCGTGCCGTCGTCCAGACGGCGCAGCAGACCAGCTTCGCCCTCACCGGCGAGGACGAGCGCCGTCACTTCATCGAGGCGCGGCAGGGCGGCAGGCGGCAGCGAATCGAGGAAGGCTTTGAACTTCTCGTTGCGCTCGGCGAGGCTCAGGGCCTCGGCATGGGCGCTGCGGAAGTCGCGCCAGATATCGATGATGCGGTCGGCGGTAGCAGCGCCGATTTCCTGCACGTGGCCGGAGATCTGCTCGGCAAAGGTCTTGGCCAGCTCTTCCTGCACCTTGTCCTTGTTCTCTTTGGACTTCATCTCGGTGGCGATGATCGGCAGCACGCCGTTGCGCAGGTCCCAAATGTCCTTGGCGATAAGCACCAAGCCGATACCCCCGGCGACCACAGAGACGAGACGGGCCAAAACGCTGCCGACGACACGCTGGCCGACGCGCGTTGCCATGTTGGCGAGCTGGCGGCGCATCAGCAGCACAGCCGCGCCGGCGATACCGCCGCTCGAATTGCGCAGCACCGCGCCGGGCGACATCTCGGCCGCACCTTTATTGGGGTCGAGCGCGACGTCCTTGCCGGCATCGCCTTCGACCGCACGCGCGGCCGTTTCCCCGTAGCGGGCGCCCACGAAGGCCTTCAGGCAGGCGAGCGCCGGTTCGGCGGCGTCCGCGGTGGCAAACTCCATCTGCTTGCCGACCTCGTTGCCGACCCCTACGGCAAGCTGCTCCAGCGCCGCCTTGATGGCGTCGGAGCGATAGACGCGCTCGGCGACGGCGGTCGCCAGCTCCTGCGCCTTCTGCTGGCTGGCGAGCGACTGGAGAAGGTTCGTGAAGCTGGTTTCGCGGCGCACTTCCTCGACCGCGAGATCGACGCGCTTGTCGATGATGTCGTCCATGCCGATGCGGCGCCACTGATCGCCGACCGCGGCGCGATAGTCGACGTTGGCGATGCCGGTCTGCAGCGCGCGGGTCGAGATGCCCTGAATGGCGGTGCGGAAGGTCGCCTCGTCGCGCGCCTGGCAGGCTTCATAGTCGACCTTGGAAAGTGGCTGTCCGAACGACGGCGCAACCTGTCCGACTACGATGGCGAGGGCGACGAGAGAAGCAATCGGGCGGCGAACGTGGGCGAGCAACGCACTTTCCTTCGGTCGGCAGCCGCTCCCGTCCGGCGACTGCACTTAACCAATCTAACCATCAGTAATAGAGGGTGTCGATTGCGCTCGCAGCGTGACAGGCAGCGCCGAGCGGCGACTCGGCAGCCCCTAGCACCGCTTCCTTATCCCCGGCAGGACACGTGCCGGTAGTGGCGGAGGTCCGGCGCAAGCCGATTTTGCGCCCTCTGGGCAGTTCACGTTTTCTTTCACGACTGCACGAATTTTGCGTCGCACGCGTGCCGGCGGTTGCCCCTTAAGTGGCACCTGCACTAAGGTGAAGGGCCGATCCGATAGGTTGCCCCAGCACCGCCTTAAATGTGGCGGCGGTACAACACAGGGTTGAGCTATTAATTATGTTTTGCGATGCGGTATTTCGCGAAAATCCCGATTTGGCGTACACTTAACTTCATTCTGCTATCGAGAAGCGGCGCGTTTTCAAGGTTTTCTACCGCCGTGCAGCATAGGCGACGAACAAGCAGTACGACTTGCGTCACGCGGGCCGGCTCACCTCAGAGTGGCACCGCGGCTGACACGCACTGGCCATGGTTTCGCCGCAACGGGCACCGCGAAGGATCTCTGTTGGCTGTCTCGAAGCAGGTTTTCCAGCCCCGCGAAGGCATCGATAAGGGTGGCGATTTAAGTCCGCTGGGCCGACCTATCCGGATCGGCTGCGGCAAGGTGACCAATCGAACTTCACAGTCGTTCCGGCCAGTGAGTGACCTCCACCGCATCTCGTGCCGTTCCGGCCCGGGACCTCATCCAAAGCGGCGATTACTCGATAGGGGCGTCGGGACGGCAAGCAAATCGGCATTGACTGCCCCTGCGGAAACGAAAAAGAGAGAGTTTCAGCGACAAGCTTCGGATCAGCGCGGACGGGATTCTCGCGCAGGTCGAGACTGTTGGGAACTCTTTGGCTTCGACAAGTGAGCGAGCGAGTTCAGTTACACGATGAAAAACAGTGAGAAAATGAAGGCAGCTTGGGGCAGCATTTTTGTACCGGGGGGACGCAACGGCGTTTTGCTCGTGCACAGCCTCGGCGGCTCACCCATCGAGCTTAAGTTCGTGGCCCACACGCTGGCCCAGCTCGGTTACACGGTTTATTGCCCGCTTCTTCCCGGTCTCGCAGGCGGGACCGACGTTTCCGGCCTGTCGCGCTGGCAGGATTGGTACGCAGCGCTCGAGCACGCGCACGATGAACTGACGCAGCAGTGCGACGCCGTCATCGTGGGCGGCATGTCGGCCGGCAGCATGTTGGCGCTGCGCCTCGCCGCTCTGCGTCCCGAGAAGATTCATGGCTTGATGCTGTTCTCGCCGACGTTCTGGCCGAATGGCTGGGCGATCCCGTGGTACTTTAGCCTGTTCCGTCTGGTGCAGCATAAGTGGACGGCGCGCCTCTTCAAGTTCCGCGCTCGCATGCCCCACGGCATCAAGGACGAGCGCCTGCGCAGCTTCATCCTCGACAGCGTCCAGTCTGAAGCCGACTCCATCGAGGACTTGTTCGCCCGTGGCGGCGGCCTCGTGCTGGAGTTCCGCCGTCTGGTGCGCAACGTCAAGCCGCTGCTCAGCAGCATCAAGCAGCACGCGCTGGTTTTCCATCCGCGCAACGATGACCAGAGCGATCTGTCGAACGCCATGATCCTGCAGCGCAAGCTTGCCGGTATGGTTGAAACCTGCATTCTCGACGACTGCTATCACATGGTCACGCTGGATCGTCAGCGGCCGGTGGTGATGGAGCGCGTCAAGGAATTTGCCGAGCGTCTCACCTCGCGGCTGGACAAGCTGCGTGCAGAAGAGGCCGTTGTTTCCGCCGCCACCGAACCCCAGCAGGGCAAAGGACGCGGAGAAGGTCGCGGCTCGACGACCTGATCGTCGCGCGCTAGCAGCCTGCACCAAATGAAAAGCCCGGCGCTCGCGCCGGGCTTTTGCATTTTCGATGTTCCGCGATTGGGTGGATTATTCCACGGTCGCGGGGCGCACGGCCGGCACCGGACGAGGCGCCTTGAGCTGCGGCAGCGCGTTTGCCTGCGCGGCTCGCTTCACCGCGACCTCCGCCGGAGTGACGCGGGCCTCGCGCGGCTGATCGCAACGCTGCAGGTCGGCCGGCGCGCGGCGCCAGTTGAACGACTTAGAGAAGAACTTGACGCCCTTGTAGCCGGTGAGGACCAGGCGGTCGCGCGAACTGAGCTGAATGGCGGCATCGAACGAAGCGCCCTGCTCGGGATCGTAGACCCAGCCGTTGTCCCAACCGCCGCTGACGCGCTGCAAGGCGCCGAGCACCGGCAGACCGCAAATCGTCCGGCCGCGCTTTGACGCGTCGGGGTTACGGCGATCGGTGAGCGGTTCGCCCCGCGTATTGTTCGGCTCTTTCAGCCAGACAATGTAGCCACACAGTTTTTTAGCGCCGGCGCCGGAATCTCCGCACGGGCGAATTTCCACCGCGCCTTTGCCGGTGTGATTGATCCAGAGGCCGGATTCCATAGGCGGAGCGGCCATCGCGGCGCCTCCGGTCAGCCCCAGTAACGCTCCGGTAACCGTCGAGCACACAAGGCTTTTCGGGAGCTTTCTTAAAGGATGATCATGACGCATGGTGGTATCACCATTATTGTGCCAGAGATTGGGATCGCAGATAGGCTTTGAAAGCGGCAAAAAGCTGGTCGAAGGATCAAAACGGCCGCCAGTCTCAGCGGAGCAAGGTGTCGAAAACCTTTCCTTGATCTCTCGATCTTACCCCTTTCTTGACCTCTTCGCGTTAACGCTTGGTGAGCGCCCTTAGCCACCCGCGTTTCTAAATGGCGCGATTTCGCGTTATACTTAGGCTGCTCTTAAGCATGAGTTCGCCTTTTCGAGGCCAAGTTGGCGGGATACCAGCGGCATGAGCCGCGCTGTCGGCGTGGCGCCGATGCCTAGACCAACCAGTGCGGAACCGATCGATGATCTTGACGCTTGCTTTCCGTAACCTGTTTCATGACCGCATCCGTCTCGCGGTGACACTGGTCGGCATTTTATTTTCCATCGTGCTGGTAGCTGTACAACTCGGGCTCTATTTGGGCGCGAGCAATATGATCACTGCCAACATCGATCACGCCAAAGCGGATCTGTGGATCACCGTCTACGGAGCCAAGAGCTTCGAGGACGGCGGCATGCTGCTGACGTCGCGTGAGCGTCATCAGGCGCTGGCGACGCCGGGCGTCAAAGCCGTGATCCCGCTCATCGTGCGCTTTGCCGAATGGCGCAAGCCCGAGGGCGGCTCGACGCGCGTCGTCATCGTCGGCACCGATGCCGAGGACGGCGGCCTTGAGCCGTTCGATCTCGTCGATGGTACCTGGGAAGACATCAAGGCGCCGGAAGCCGTCGCCGTCGACCGCACCTACTTCAACGAACTCGGCATCAAGGGCATCGGCGATACCGCACAGGTGATGAACTCGCGCATTCGCGTGCGTGCGTTGACCGACGGTGTCCGCTCGTTCGTGCAGTCGCCCTACACCTACACAACGCTCAACCGCGCCCGCAGCATCTTCGGCGACAGCGACGGCGTTACCTTCTATCTCGTGCAGACACAGCCTGGCGCCAACATCGAAACGGTCCGCCAGGACTTGCAGGGTCGGCTCGAGGGTGCCGAAGTCCTCACCCAGGCCGAATTCCGCGACCGCAGCTTGAAGCAGTGGCTGTTCCGTACCGGCGCCGGCGTGGCGCTGATCGGCGGCGCCCTGCTCGGCAGCCTCGTCGGCACCGTCATCGTCGCCCAGACGCTGTATTCCAGCACCAAGGACCATCTCGGCGAGTTCGCGACCTTGCGTGCGCTGGGGTCATCGTCGGGATATATTTATCAGGTTATCCTCGCCCAGGCCGGGCATCAGCGCCGTCGTCGGCTATGCCTTGGGCATCTCCATCGCACTGATTATATTGGTGCTCAGTCATAACACCGCACTGCCCATGGTCATGACACCCGGCCTGGCGTTCTGGCTGTTCACTCTCACCGTCGGCATGTGCGCCATCTCGGCGCTGTCGGCGATCGTCAAAGTCACCAAGATCGATCCGGCCGTGGTATTCAACAAATGAGCGATGAGCCCGTCCTCGAAGCTATCGACATCGTCAAGGAGCTGGGCTCAGGCGCCGGTAAGGTGCGCGCCGTAAAGGGCGCCACCGTTACCCTCGTCCCCGGCGAGCTGACACTGCTCATGGGCCCATCGGGCTCGGGCAAGACAACACTGCTGTCCATCCTCGGCTGCATCCTGTCGCCGACCTCGGGCACGCTGCGGGTCGCCGGTACGAGCACCGAGAACCTCAACTCCGAAGAGCTCGCCGAGCTGCGCCGCCGGCACATGGGCTTCATCTTCCAGTCCTATAACCTCTTCCCCACCCTCACCGCGCTCGAGAACGTGCGCATCGCGCTCGACGTGCGCGGGCAGAAGGGCTTTGCCGCCGCCAATCGCGCCGAGGAAGTGCTGCGCGACGTCGGTCTCGCCTATCGCCTCAAGAGCTACCCCGGCAACCTGTCGGGCGGCGAGCAGCAGCGCGTCGCGGTCGCCCGCGCCATCGCCTCCTCGCCCTCGATCGTGCTGGCCGACGAGCCGACCGCCGCCCTCGACGGCGAGAACGGCCACGCGGTGATGGCGCTGCTGGCGCGCATCGCCAAGGAGCAGCACCGCAGCGTGCTGGCAGTCACGCACGATCCCCGCACGCTGAGCTATGCCGATCGCGTTGTGCGCATCGAGGACGGCCGAATTGTCGGCGAGGAGCGTCGGCCCGAAGGCCTGGACGCCCCGGAAATTGCAGATCTTACAAAGAGACGGAAGGCCCATGCTTAAGAAGATCAACCCAACGGTCATTACGCTCGGTATCGCCGGCCTCTTGGCCATCGCGGTCGGCTTTTACGTCAACAGCGTCAGCTGGGGTCCGGTCGGCGAGGCGACGACGGCGCAAGGGACGGGCGACGACGCCAAGCAGACACCATCGGAAACCGCGACCGCCAAGGCCATGCGCCCGACCTGGGCCGCCTCGGCGACCGGTCGCGTCGAGCCCAAGAGCGGTGAGGTCCGCATCACCGCCGAAGCGCCCGGCCGCATCGTCGACATCCCCGTCACTCTCAACGACAGCGTGAAGTCGGGCGATCTGCTCGTCAGCATCGATGACGACGACGCGCTGACCAAGCTTTCCGCCGCCACCGCCGAAGCGCAGGTGCGTGTGCGCGAGCGCAACGAAGAGGACGCACGTGGCCTGCAGCAGGAGCGCCGCACCGCCGAGGACGCTCTCGCCGCCGCCGAGCGCAGCCAATTCGGCGCCCAGCAGGAATATGACGACGCCCTGCAGGAGCGTCGCGAGAAGAACGGCCCGCAAGCGACGGTCGATGCGGCGCGCACCAAGCTCGAGGACGCCAGAAAGAAGGTCGCCGACGAACGCGCCAATCTCGCCTCGGTGAACGCCAAGTCCGGCATGCCGCTGCCGACGCGCCTCGAAGCCGCGCTCTCCGTCGCCCGCGCCGAGCTGACCGGCGCTGAGCTCGGCGTCGAACACCTGCGCGTGCGCGCGCCGTTCGATGGCACCGTGCTCAACGTCATCGCCAAGGAGGGTGAAGTCGCCGCTCCCTCGCCGGAAAATACGCTGCTCGTGTTCGGCGACTTGAGCACCATGAAGGTGCGCGCCGAAGTCGAGGAGCGCGATGCCGCCAAGATCCGCGTCGGCCAGAGTGTCGTGGTGCGCGCCGATGCCTATCCCGACCAGGACTTCGAAGGCCGGGTGAGCTCGATCGCCCAGTCGCTGTCGCCGCCCAACATCGTCTCGCGCGGTCCCCGCCGTCCCAACGACGTCGAGGTCCTCGAAGCGATGATCGATCTGGACGGGCTGCCGCCGCTGCTGACCGGCATGCGCGTCGACGTGTTCTTCAAGCACGACGCCACGGCCTCTACGAAATAGGCCCTCTCGCCATCGTTGAAAATTCCAAGCGGGCGCATCGGCAACGGTGCGCCCGCTTTCTTTTGTGCGAGCGGTCACAGTCTCGCGTTGGTTGCCGCATTCCCTGTTCCTGAAGACCGATATCGGGCGTGCGCGCTCACCGCTGCCGCGACTTCATCCCGGCAATGCAAGCCGGGACCCGCCCGACATTACTCCGCGGGCGCGGGCGCGGCGGGGCGGCGTGCGGGATGGCGCGCTCACGCGCCTGCTCGGCCATGTACTCCGGGAACTCGTCGGTCGGCCCGATGAAGCGCCCGAAAATCCACCACACGCCGCGGCCGACATCGTCCATCACCGTAAAGAACGACGGCACGAACACGAGCGACAGCACCGTCGAGACGAGCAGGCCGCCGATCACCGCGATGGCCATTGGTGCGCGGAATTCTCCGCCGTCGCCGATCGCCATGGCGCTGGGCACCATGCCGGCGACCATGGCCAGCGTCGTCATCACGATGGGGCGCGCGCGCTTGCGTCCCGCGTCGATCACCGCATCGAAGCGGGGCACGCCGCGCGCAACTTCCTCGACCGCGAAGTCGACGAGCATGATGGCGTTCTTGGTAACGATGCCCATCAGCATCAACAGTCCGATGTACACCGGCATGCTGACCGAGTTGTTGGTGGCCAGCAGAGCCAGCACCACGCCGCCGAACGACAGCGGCAGCGACAACAGAATGGTGATCGGCTGGGCAACGCTGCCGAACAGCAGCACCAAGACGCCGAACACGATCATCAGGCCGGTGCCCATGGCGGTCATGAAACCGGTGGCGACCTCGTCCTGCATCTCCGCATCGCCGGAGGGCTGCAGCCGCACGCCGGGCGGCAGCTTCTGCTCGTCGACCACCTTGAGGAACGTCTCGCGCGCGCTCGACATGGCGTAGCGGGTTTCGAGATCCACCCCGATCACGGCGCGACGCTCGCGGTCGTAGCGGGAGATTGAACTCGGGCCGCGCCCGAACTTGACGTCCGCGACGGCGGCCAGAGGAATGGCGAGGCCGCTCGAATTGGTGACGCGCAGGTTGCTTAGCCGCTGCATGTCGGTGCGCGCATCCTCGTCGATCTGCACGCGGATGGGCACCAGGCGGTCGCCGGCATTGAACTTGGCGAGATTGGCGTCGATGTCGCCGATGGTGGCGACGCGGATCGTCTCGGCGATCTGGCTCGGGGCGACGCCGAGGCGCGCCGCGGCGTCGAACTTCGGCACGACGCGCAGCTCGGGGCGATCGATCGCGGCATCGGCGGCGACGTTGGTAAAACCGGGAACCTGGCGCAAGGCGCCTTCGAGCTTGCGCACCGCTTCATTCAGCATCTCGCCGTCGTGGGCGAGCATGGAGAAGGAAAGCTCGCGCTCGGCGCGCTCATTGACATACCAGGCACGCGTATCGGGGACCTCCGCCAGCTTGTTGGAGATGACGGTCTTGATCGCCTTTTGCGGCAGCGAGCGCTCGGATTTCGGCACGAGGTGCACGAAGAGCGACGCTTTGCGAACCTCCAGGCCGCCGGTCGGCGTCGTACCGCCAAGCGCAAAGACGCTCTTTACCTCGGGGATGGTCTTGAGAAGCTTGACCATCTTATCGGTGTTGACGCGCGTATCTTCGAGCGTAGCCCCCGGGGGGAGTTCGGCGGAGATAACGACGCGCGAGGTATCTTCATCGGGCATGAAGCCGGTCGGCAGCAATGTGGTCGCGTAGATCGAGCCGGCAAACAGTCCCAGGCCGGCGACCAACGTCAGGTAGCGCACGCGCAGCGTCGCGCGCAGGAAGCCGACGTAGCCGCGCATCACGAGGCCGTCGCCCTCGCGCTCCTCGGCGACGGGGCGCATCAGGTAGGCCGCCATCATCGGCGTGATGAGACGGGCAACGAGCAGCGAGATCAGCACAGCGATGGCGACAGTCAGTCCGAACTGGCGGAAATACTGTCCGGCAATGCCGCCCATGAACGACACCGGCGAGAAGATCGCGACGATGGTCAGCGAAATGGCGATGACAGCGAGGCCGATTTCGTCGGCCGCCTCGACGGCGGCCCGGTAGGGGGATTTGCCGGTGCGCATGTGGCGCACGATGTTTTCGATCTCGACGATAGCGTCGTCGACGAGGATGCCGGTGACCAGCGTGATGCCGAGCAGACTGACTAGGTTGAGCGAGAAGCCGAGCAGCTCCATGGCCCAGAACGTCGGAATGGCGGACAGCGGCAGCGCTACCGCAGCGATGACGGTGGCGCGCCAGTTGCGCAAGAAGACGAGCACCACCAGCACGGCGAGAGCAGCGCCTTCGAGCAGCGTCTCCATGGCCGAATGATAATTTCCGCGCGTGTAGGCGACGGCATCATCGATGTTGCTGAGCCGCACGTCCGGGTACTGCTTCTGCAGCTCGGCCAGCTTGGCGTTGACGACGTCGGAAACCGACAGCTCGCTCGAGCCCTTGGAGCGGAACACGGAGAACGTGACGACGGGCTCGCCGTTGAGGCGCGCGAACGAACGCTGCTCGCTGGCGTCGTCGATGACGCGCCCGAGGTCGGCAAGGCGCACCTGCCTGCCGCCGGAAAGTACGATCTTCGTATCTGCCAGATCTTCGACGCGGCGTGCACCCGCCAGCGTGCGGATCGCCTGCTCCTGGCCGCCGACCTCGCCGCGCCCGCCGCCGAGATCGACGTTCGTGGCGCGTACCTGATTGTTCACCTCAGCCGCGGTGACGCCGAGCGCCAGCAGCCGGTCGGGATCGAGCAGCACGCGGATCTCGCGATCGACGCCGCCGTAACGTTCCACCCTGCCGACGCCCTTGAGGCCCTGCAAATGCCGCTTGATGACATCATCGACGTGCCAGGAAAGCTGCTCGAGCGTCATGCCCGGCGAGGACGCCGCGAAGGTGAGGATCGACTGTCCTTCGACGTCGATGCGCTGCACGATCGGCTCGTTGATGTCGCGCGGAAGATCGAGACGGATCTTGTCGATGGCGTCTTTGACGTCGTTGAGCGCTCGGTCCTGGTTGATCTCCAACCGGAACTCCATCACCGTCGTCGACATGCCGTCGGTGATGGTCGACATGATGTGCTTGACGCCGGTGATGTTGGCTACGGCGTCCTCGACCTCCTTGGTAACCTGCGTCTCGAGTTCGGCCGGCGCAGCGCCGGACTGCACAACCGTGATCGACACCAGTGGCACGTCGATGTTCGGAAAACGCGTCACCGGCAGCGTCATGAAGCTGATGATGCCGAGCAGGGTGAGCACGGAAAACAATACGATCGCCGGCACCGGCCGGCGGATCGACCAAGCCGAAATATTGAGGCGCATTATTTTGCCTCGCTGATCTTCGGGTCAGGCATGACGGCGCGCACGGCGTCTCCGTCGCGCAGGAAGGTGCCGGCCCGCGAGACGACGATGTCGCCCTCGCTCAGCCCCTCGCGGATTTCCACGAGACCGCCAGCGACCAGTCCGGTTTCGACGTCTCGACGCGCAACGCGCCCTTCGCGCACCACCTGTACGAAGGTGCCGGCCTTATCGAAGACGACGGCGGCCGATGGTACGCCCAGGCCGTGGCTCTTGGTGGTGCCGATGACGCCGCGCGCGTACGTGCCGATGCGCAGGCGTGGATCATCGCCGAGGAATATTCGCACGCGGCCGAGACGCGTCAGCTTGTCGACCTCAGGCGATACGAGGCGCACACTGCCATCAACGTCGCCGACGCCGGCGATGTTGACGCGCGCCTTCTGGCCGGCAGTCACTTTGCCGAGATCGGTTTCGATCACCTCGGCGTCGAGTTCGACCTCGCTGCGCGCGACGATGTGGAACATCGGCTGGCCGGCGCCGCTGGCCATGCCGCCGATGCGGGCGGTGCGGCGGCTGATAAGGCCGTCGGCCGGTGCGGTGACCTGCGTATTGGTGCGCTTCCACTCCAGCTCGCGGCGCTGGGCTTCCACTTGCGCCTTCTCTGCCTTGGCGAGTTGCAGGCCGCCGCGCGCCGATGCCAATTGGGCAGCGGCGCTCTTGGCAGCTGCCTCGCGCTGATCGTACGTCGTGCCCGAGAGGTAGCCTGAATTCTTCAGCGGTTTCGCGCGCTCGAAATTGGCCTGCGCCTCGGCGAGCTTTGCCGTCATGTCGGATATCTGGCTTTCCGACTGAGTGATCGCCGCTTCCCAGCGGGCCAGCAATGCTTCTTTCTGCGCTACCTGCGCGTCGAGGGATTCCTGCACGAGTACGGCGAGCACGTCGCCCTTTTTCACGCGATCGCCCTCGTCAACCCGCAGCTCGAGAACGCGAAAACCTTCCACCTCCGGCGCGACGAGGATTTCATCGCGCGGAATGAGTGAGCCGGAAACGGTGACCATCTCGGTGAAGTCGGCCTGCGCCGCCTTGACGACCGATACGGCAGGCGGGGGCGCAGCAGCAGGCTGCGCGTGGGCGCCTTCTTTGCCGTCTGGATGCTTGCTGCCGAGTGCGCTCAGATAGGGCAGCGCATGCGGGGCGAGGAATATCCCGCCGCCGACGAGGGCCGCGAGCACCGCTAGAGTGAGGACGAACCGCTTCATAGACGCTTCTCCTCAGCCGCAGCTGGATTGGCCGTTGGCGGCGCCACGTCCACTCCGGCATGTTCTTCAGGCTTGACGTTGAGCAGCTGGCCGATCAGCGCCAGGGCCGCGGGGACGATCGTCTTGGTGTCGAAGTTCGGATCGAGCGCGCGGCGCATGAAAATCCCATCGCCGATGATCGAGAACAGCTTGGTGACCGTCGCGATGTCGAGGTTTGGCGCGATGTGGCCCTGCGCGGCGAGTTGGCGGAAGAGCTTTTCAAAGCTCTCCTGCACGAAGCGATCGACCGAGCGATAGATCTCGCCGACGCGCGGGTTGCGTATCGATTCCAGACCGATCTCCAGGCACATGATGCGTTTGTGCGGCGGCTCTTCGTCGAAGTAGTGGTGGGCAAGTTCGGACAGCGACTGCATGAACTCGCTCGCGTTCGAGACGACGGCGAAGCGTTCGGCGAAATCCGCGCGGTCGCGCTCGGCCAGACCGCCGATCAGGTCTTCCTTCGAGGTGAAATAGACGTAGAGCGCGCCCGGGCTGATCGCGGCTTCCTTGCAGATGTCCTGCATGGTCGTGCGATGAAAGCCGCTATGCGCGAAGCAGACCTCGGCGGCATCGAGGATGTGCTCGCGGCGTGCGCGCTGCGTGGCTGGCTTGAGCTTGGGCATGGCCTGCTTGGGTAACCGGTTGCTGAGGAGTGTCTTGTAGTGGCACAAAACAAAACGAACAACCGTTTTGTTTGCATGACTTCGTGGCGGGTTCATGACGTCTATGGAGGGCGCATGCGGGGCATGCGCCGGTGCATGTCTTGCTAGGCGTTGCGGCGCATGAATTGGCATTAAACGTCGCGTTAACAGCGCGTTGCCGCGCCGTTGCCAGTCGGGTGGCGCTCTAGAACTGGGTGAGCCAGTTGGCCGTCAGGTAGGGGTCGCGCAGCGCCTGCGCGTCGTCCAGGAAGCGGCCGGAATAGCCCCCCGCCAGCGAGACCTCGCCGCCGTTCCAGGCGTAGCGGGCGAACATGCCGGCGCGTGCGTCCTCGCCCATGTCGTTGGCGTTGATCGCCGCCTCGATACCCAGCGAGGCGTCGCCCCAGACGCGATATCCGCTGCGCAGGCGCGCCGCCGAAGTCTGGTGCGCGGTCGTCCAGGAGAGATCAATCGACGACCACGCCGAGGCGCCCATGTTGATCCACAACTCGGTCACGAGCTTTGGCCCAACCTCTTGACCCTGCACGGGATTATCAGGATCGATGGGGCTGACGTCGTGTTCGATCGCGGCGATGCCGACAAAGGCTTTGGCGGTCACCGGACCGAGGCGTTTCAGGTAGCCGACGAACGCCTCCGCGTAGGCCGTCTCGGCGGTAAAGGCCACGAGCTGCCCGCGCCGTTCGCCCACGTAGCTATAGCCGCCGTAGCCGCCGGCGACGCGCAGGCGAATGCCGTCTTCGAAGACGTTGCTGTGCGGGGCGACCGTCATACCCGAATAGAGAAGCCAGACGTGGCTGCCGACGTCGGCCCCTGACCAGACCTCGCGCCAGCCTGGTTCAGCCGTCGGATCGGCCGAGGCGGGTGTCGTAGCGCACGCAAAGGTCATCGCGGCGAGCACCCTCGCCATCCGCCTGGACCAGAGATTTAAGAAAGAAGCCATCGATAAAACGCAACGAGTACGAATGAAAAATCAGCTGTGGATTAACCTTAGAAAGAACGATGTACAACTTTGAGTCAACGCAATTCTGGTCTACGCGCCAGCCGCGAAAGCCCGCAATCATTGGCGTTGAGGCGATAACAAGTCCGCGAGTGGTCCGATTCGGACCTGTGCATACCGGCGATTTCTGTCATCCTGCCGCCAGCTTCGCTTGCTAAGATTTTATTCGTAGGGTTGCTGCAAACCCTCAACGGAGACGGCCTCTGGCCCCCGGCTCCCCCGCCGCAATCAGGCCGTCCACACCAAGGGAGGACGTACCATGGTTGCTCATGCGCCCAGTTCGCATGCGAACGGCAAATCCCCGACACACAGCGCCTATCAGATGTACTTCGGCGGCCTCGAGGCCCTCGGACAGGCCTACGATCCATTCCTGAAAAGCATCGCCCGCACGCAGCTGGAGATGATGGGCTTCTTCAATCGTCGCGCCCAGGCCTACATGCAGATCCCGGCCCGGGTCGCCCAGTGCCGCACCCCGCAGGACCTGATCGCTGCGCAGACCCAATTCTGGCGCTCGGCCTACGAGGACTACACCGAGAGCGTCGGGCGGGTGACGAATTCGCTCGCTCTCGCCATGCCGAACCTTGCTTCACTCGCAGACGAGGCGCGCAACGCGCACGACTACATTGCCTTCCCTGAAAGCAAAGAGACCGCCAGCGGTTCGCGTTCGCGCGAGCGCAAGGCGGCCTAGTTATTCGGCTTGGTTGCGATGATTATTTCCGCCGGCGGCGCGCATCGCGCCCCGGGCTAGGGGGGACTGTCGCGTGCGGCTGGGCGCGTCCTACTTGAGTTCTGTCAACGCTTCTTTGAAGCCGCTCAATGAGATCGGAATCCCGATCCCTGCTTCTTCCGCCTGGAAGATGATGAAAATCGCCGTCTTGCCGGTTTTCAACTGCTCGATCAGCGGATCCTCGACCACAACCTGCGCGTAGCAAGCGAACGTGTGGCAGCGCAAAAACGGCGCGTGCCCGACGTCCTTGTCGTCGATCTTCAATCCCAGGCCCGGCGGCAGAAGGATGCCGAGCGGCGCGAATACACGCAGGACGCGCGTCCCGTTGGAGAATTTCTGGAAATAGACGGTAAGTCCGATGTTGTCTTTATCCTCGGCGGTCACGCTCTGAACGAGAGCGCAGACCTCGTTCTTGGCGCCCGGGGGCGGATCTTTGCAGACGATCTGCCAATCTCCGTGCTGCGCTTTGACGGTGCCCTCCTGGGCCATAGCCGGCACGATGCAAACGAGCACGGCGCAAACGGCGAGCGCGGACTGCACCGTTTTGCGCGCGGCGCGCGCAGGCCAGTCGAGTGCGCTGCGGCAACGGGCGCCGTCAGCGAGGAATGCATTCTGCACGCGCTGCTCCTGAAAAATGCGCCGGAATTGCTCCGCCGCAGCCTTCGTGGTGTTCTCGGAATCGGGCCAAAGTTGGGACCTGACTTAGGTCAGCTATGGCGCCGATGCGAGCCGATATTATTGTTGCGGCACAACGCGTGGAAATGCCGCATTAAGCTTGACTTGAGCCATGGAAGTCGATTGTGCTCTTAGTTGACTAGGGGACGTGTGTCCCGCGTTTGGCGGCACTGCAGCCATCGCGGTAAGTTGCGGGCGAACTGGAAAAACAGCGCCTGTTGTGGGGAGGAACTCGGCCAACGCGCCGAGCAGCACTTGGGAGCGGATGAATGTTGAGACGACTGCTTTGCTCGGCACCTGCCGCAGCAGTTGCAATGCTGTTGCTCGGGTCGTCGGTTGCGTGGGCTGCCATGGGTCAGCCATCGCCGGGCGAGATGGGATTCCAGGGCGCCGCCTCGCCGGTAGCCGAGGAAATCCATAGGTTCTACGACTTCGTCAACATCATCATCGTGGCCATCACCGTGTTCGTGATGCTGCTGCTGCTCTACGTGATCTACCGCTTCAACGAGCGCGCCAACCCGACGCCGTCGGCAACGACGCACAATACAATTCTCGAGGTGGCATGGACGGTCCTTCCGATCCTCGTCCTCGTCGCCATCGCCATCCCCTCCTTCCGGCTTCTCAATCTCCAGTACAGCTATCCCAAGGCAGACGTGACGCTTAAGGCGACCGGCTACACTTGGTACTGGGAGCACGCTTATCCCGAACTCGGCATCACTTTCGAAACGCGCATGCTGGATGACGCCGCCCGCGCCGAACTCGAAGCGCAGAACCTGCCGGCGCCGCGCAACCTTGCCGTCGACAACGAGGTCATCGTTCCTCTCAACAAGGTTGTCACCGTGCTGATCACGGCGGCTCCCGACGGCGTCATTCACGATTGGACCATCCCTTCGTTCGGCTCGAAGGTCGACGCTGTCCCCGGACGCATCACCTCGACCTGGTTCAAGCCGACCGTCGAAGGCATCTTCTACGGCCAGTGCTCAGAACTCTGCGGCAAGGACCACGCCTTCATGCCGATCGGCGTGCGGGTCGTGAAGGAAGAGGTGTACGCCTCCTGGACCGATGCCCAGAAGCAGGCGATCGAAGTCGGCAAGGCAGCGTCCGCCGAGAAGGACAAGGAAAAGCGCAAAATTCTCCTGCAGCAGAAGAAGGAACTGCTTGAGAAGGCCAAAGGCATCGTCCGCCAGGCGGCGCTTGAGCAGGCTGGCGTGCGCCAGTTCGCGAAGACCGAGGACGCAGCGCAGGCCAAGTGATCCTGGCCAAATATATCCCGCATACATCCGGGCACGCCCGGCAACAAAACACCGAGTGACAGGGCGAACGCACAATGGGAAGCACGAGCAGTACCGCACATGACAGCCATGACCACGCGCCCACCGGGCTGAAGCGCTGGCTGTTCTCGACGAATCACAAGGACATCGGAACGATGTACTTGATATTCGCCATCATCAGCGGCCTCATCGGCGGCGCCCTTTCGGTCGCCATGCGCCTCGAGCTGCAAGAGCCGGGGCTCCAGTACTTCGCCGACGGCCACATGTACAACGTGTTCGTCACCGGCCACGGCCTCATCATGGTGTTCTTCATGGTGATGCCGGCAATGATCGGCGGCTACGGCAACTGGTTCGTGCCGCTGATGATCGGTGCGCCGGACATGGCCTTCCCGCGCATGAACAACATCTCGTTCTGGCTGCTCCCCGCAGCGCTCGGGCTGCTGCTCATTTCGCTGTTCGTCGAAGGCCCGCCGGGCGGTCTTGGTGTCGGCGCCGGCTGGACGATCTACGCGCCGCTATCGACAACGGGCCATCCAGGGCCGGCTATGGACTTCGCCATCCTCTCCCTGCATCTCGCAGGTGCGTCGTCCATTCTCGGTGCCATCAACTTCATCACCACCATCTTCAACATGCGCGCGCCGGGCATGACCCTGCACAAGATGCCGCTGTTCGTGTGGTCGGTGCTGATCACGGCGTTCCTGCTGCTGCTGTCGCTGCCCGTCCTGGCCGGCGCCATCACCATGCTGCTGACCGACCGCAACTTCGGCACCTCGTTCTTCAACCCGCAGGGCGGCGGCGACCCGCTGCTCTACCAGCATCTGTTCTGGTTCTTCGGACACCCCGAGGTGTACATTCTGATCCTGCCCGGCTTCGGCATGATCAGCCACATCATCGCGACGTTCTCGCGCAAGCCGGTGTTCGGCTACCTCGGCATGGCCTACGCCATGGTCGCCATCGGCCTCGTCGGCTTCATCGTGTGGGCGCACCACATGTATGCGGCCGGCATCAGCGTGAACACGCAGGCATACTTCGTGTTCGCCACCATGGTGATCGCGGTGCCAACGGGCGTGAAGATCTTCTCGTGGATTGCCACCATGTGGGGCGGGTCGATCAGCTTCCGCGTGCCGATGCTGTGGGCGCTCGGCTTCATCTTCCTGTTCACCGTCGGCGGCGTGACGGGCGTCATGCTGTCGAATGCCGGCGTCGACCGTGCGCTGCATGACACCTACTATGTCGTCGCGCACTTCCATTACGTGCTGTCGCTCGGCGCCGTGTTCGCCATCTTCGCGGGCTGGTACTACTGGTTCCCCAAGATGTCGGGCTACATGTACAACGAGGCGCTCGGCAAGCTGCACTTCTGGCTCACCTTCATCGGCGCCAACATCTTGTTCTTCCCGCAGCACTTCCTCGGCCTGTCGGGCATGCCGCGCCGCTACGTCGACTATCCGGACGCCTTCGCGTTCTGGAACGGCGTGTCGTCGGCCGGCTCCTACATCACCGCGCTGGGAACGATCGTCTTCCTCATCGGCGTGCTGGTTGCCTTCATGAGCCGCAAGGTCGCCGCGGATAACCCGTGGGGTCCTGGTGCTACGACACTTGAGTGGACGCTGCCGTCTCCGCCGGCTTTCCACTCCTACGAAACGCTGCCGCGCATCACTTCGGGCGGACACCACTGAAGCGCGCGGCCATTCACGGCTGACGGCGGGCGGAACTAGTGTTCCGCCCGTTCCACTGACGAAGCAGAATCTGGCTGCATGGCCGCCGGCCTCAAGGCGGCGGGCGTGACGAGCCGGCAAGGCCGAGCAGGACCTCTCAACTGAGGGGCCGATGCGCGGCCAGGGAGCGGAGCGAGACGGTCGAGTGATATGCAAGGGACGCAGCTAAATACAGACGTAGAGCGTCTCGGCCCCGTCAGTGGGTCGAGCGTCGGCGATTTCGTCCAGCTCCTGAAGCCGCGCGTCATGTCGCTGGTCGTCTTCACGGCGCTGACCGGCATGGTGGCGGCGCCGGGCTCAATCCATCCCGTCCTCGCCATTATCGCGCTCGTCGCCATCACCATCGGTGCCGGTGCCGCTGGCGCGCTCAACATGTGGTACGACGCCGACATCGATGCCCGCATGGCGCGCACCGCGGCGCGCCCCATTCCGCGCGGACGCCTGACGGCGGGCGAAGCACTGAGCTTCGGCTCCGTGCTGTCGGTGTTCTCGGTCCTGACGCTCGGCGTTCTCGTCAACTGGACGGCCGGCGCCCTGCTCGCCATCACCATCGCGTTCTATCTCTTCATCTACACGATGTGGCTGAAGCGCCTGACGCCGCAGAACATCGTCATCGGCGGCGCCGCCGGTTCCTTCCCGCCGATGATCGGCTGGGCAGCGGTCACTGGCTCGGTGAGCGTCGAAAGCGTGCTGATGTTCCTCATCATCTTCGCCTGGACGCCGCCGCACTTCTGGGCCCTGGCGCTCTATCGCTGCCGCGACTATGAGCGCGTCGGCGTACCGATGCTTCCCGTCGTCTCAGGTCCGACTGAGACGCGGCGCCAGATTTGGCTTTATTCGCTGCTGCTCGTGTCGCTCGCCGTCGTGCCGTTCTTCATCGGCCTCGCGGGCAACGTCTATCTGCTCAGCTCGGTCGTGCTCGGCGCGGTGTTCCTCTATCTGGCCTGGCGCGTGCGAACGATCACCGAAGGCCGCGAGGGCGATGCCGCCGCCAAGCAGCTATTTGGGTTCTCCATTCTCTATCTATTCTTGCTGTTCGCGGTGATGCTCGGTGAGCATGCCGTGACGCGGTTGCTGGCGTGAGGAACGAGCGTTGGCGTTGGTCATGGTCGATATGAACGAAGACGAGAAGGAGCGGCTGAAGCGGCAACGCATGCGCTCGCTGGCCATCGCGCTGGCTCTCGCCGCGCTTGTGGCGCTGTTTTACGCGGCGACCATCGTCCGCCTCGGCGGCAATGTTCTCAATCGGCCGATGTGAGCGAGGTGGATCTACTATGACGGCATCCGACGGCCAGCACGACAGGAAGCAGCCAGCGCCATCGCGTAACGGCCGCGTCGTCGCCGTTTGCGGTCTGCTCGTCGTGTCGATGGCCGGGTTGTCGTTCGCCGCCGTGCCGCTCTACCGCCTTTACTGCCAGGTCACCGGCTACCAAGGCACCACGCAACGAGCCGAAAAGGCGTCCGACGTGGTGCTCGATCGCAGCGTCAAGGTGCACTTCGACGCCAACGTCGCCGCCGGACTGCCGTGGACCTTCGAGCCGATGCAAAATTCGCTGGACGTGAAGGTGGGCGAGAACGCGCTCGTCTTCTACAAGGCGACCAACAAATCCGCCAATGCGACGGTCGGCACTGCCGTATTCAACGTCGCGCCTGACGCCGTCGGCACACACTTCCAGAAGGTGCAGTGCTTCTGCTTCACCGAGCAGCGCCTGGAGCCTGGGCAATCGATGGAGATGGCGGTGTCGTTCTTTGTCGATCCGGCGTTCGCCACCGACGAGGAGACGACGCGGCTTTCCGAACTGACGCTGTCCTATTCGTTCTACCCTGTCACGACACCCAAGAAGGTCGAGGGACAGGCTGCGACCGCCGCCACGGGCAAGGGCGGATGAGACATTGAATAAGCGACGTTGCGCTTGGGGGCCGGTCCTGAGGCGCAACGGCAAGGCTCCAAAGCCCTCGGGCGGGGTCTAAAGATTAGGGATCGGGAGCACCAACGGGGATTACGGGAGAGACACCACAATGGCCGCGACGCACGCCAAGCACCACGACTACCATCTAGTAAACCCGAGCCCCTGGCCGCTGACTGCGTCGGTGGCTGCATTCGTCATGATGGTCGGTGCGATCATCTGGATGCGCTCCATGAACGAAGGGGCCGGCGTGTTCGGCCTGACAGGTCCGTGGGTGTTCGCAGCCGGCTTCACCGGTGTCGTCGCCAGCGCCTTCGTGTGGTGGCGCGACGTCATCAGCGAGGGTCAGCACGGCGATCACACGCCGGTCGTGCAGCTGCACTTCCGCTACGGCATGATCCTGTTCATCGCCTCCGAAGTGATGTTCTTCGTCGCCTGGTTCTGGGCCTACTTCGACGCGGCCCTGTTCCCGGCGAGCGTGCACGACCTGCTCAACAGCACCGACGTCGTCGGGCAGGTGACGCGCGACCAGTTGCTCGGCGGCCATTGGCCTCCCGCGCCTGCCGAAGGCACCGGTGTGATGGTGCCGGCCACCGGCGCGCCGACGCCGGGCATTTTCCAGCACACATTTGATCCGTGGGGCATCCCGCTGCTCAACACGCTGATCCTGCTCACTTCGGGCGTGACGGTTACCTGGGCGCACCACGCGCTGCTGAAGAATGATCGCCGCGGTCTCGTCCTTGGCCTCATCCTCACCGTGCTGCTCGGCGCGACGTTCACCTTCTTCCAGGTGTACGAGTACACGCACGCCGCGTTCAGCTTCGCAGGGCACATCTACGGGTCGACCTTCTTCATGGCGACCGGCTTCCACGGCGCGCACGTGCTGATCGGCACCATCTTCCTGCTCGTCTGCCTGATCCGCGCCTTGCGCGGCGCCTTCACCCCCAAGCTGCACTTCGGCTTTGAGGCGGCAGCCTGGTACTGGCACTTCGTCGACGTGGTCTGGCTGTTCCTGTTTGCGGCCGTCTATGTATGGGGCGCAGGCCCCAATCCTGGCGGCGCCGGCGGCCACTAAGGCCCTATCGATCGGCGCGAGGCGGCTAGCCGCCTCTTCGTCGCAGTCTTCTCAGCGGGGCGGCCATCGTGCCGCCCCGTGCTATTATGGGCCTCCTGTCTTCAGCCCAGCCACGACCCAGCAAAGGAGCCCGCGCCTTGGAGCCACGGTCCGTTTCGCCGCTCTACGTTGCCGCGACGGCGCGCTGCCCACGCTGCGGCAACGGACGGCTGTTCAAGAACGTGCTCGAGATGCGCGGCAAGTGCGAGAGCTGCGACCTCGACTACCGCTTCATCGACACCGGCGACGGGCCGGCCGTGTTCGGCATTTTCATCCTCGGCTTCCTCGTTTGCGGCATGGCGCTGTACGTTGAGTTCACCTACGAACCGCCAACGTGGGTGCACGTGGTGCTGTGGGGACTAGGCACGCCACTGCTGGCGCTCGGACTGCTGCGCTTTCTCAAAGGGCTGCTCATCGCCCTGCAGTACCGCAACAAGGCCGAAGAAGGACGCGTCTCGCGTGATTGAGCGTTCACCCCGTCAGCCGGCACCCGAGCGCGCCTGAGATGCTGCGAACGATCCGCGATAAGCGATTGCTGTGGCCGGGGGTGGCGGCGCTCGCCGGCCTGGCGCTTCTCATATCGCTCGGCAACTGGCAGATGCAGCGGCTGGCCTGGAAGGAAGGGCTCATCGCCGCCATCGGCGCGCGGGTGAATGCGGAGCCGGTACCGTTGTCGGTGGCGGAGGAGCGCGCCGCGCGCGGCGACAACGTCGAATATACGCGGGTCGCCGTTGACGGTCGGCTGCTCAACGACCGCGAGATACACCTGTACGCCCTCGACAGCGTGCACGGCCCTGGCTTCTACATCATCACTCCCTTGCAGTTGGCCGACGGAAGCCTCGCGCTCGTCAACCGCGGCTTCGTTCCCAACGACCTGAAGGATCCCGCGCGGCGCGTGGCGGGACAGCTTGCAGGCGATGTGCACATCGTCGGCCTGCTGCGACAGGGCGACGCGCAGACGATGTTCGTCCCGGCCAACGATCCGGTCCGCAACATCTGGTACTGGCGCGACATCGACGCCATGTCCTCCGCTGCCGGCGATGGCGGTGCGGCGCGCGTGCATCGCTATGTCGTGGACGCCGAGGCCGAGCCGGTAGCTCCGGGCGGCTGGCCGAAGGGCGGCGTCACGCGGCTTGAGCTGCCCAACCGGCATCTGGAGTACGCGCTGACTTGGTATGGGCTGGCGGCCGCTCTGGTGGCAGTGTTCATCGCGTTCGCGATAGGACGCTGGCGGCAGCCGACGGCATAGCAGTAGCGGAGCCAGTGTATTGGGGTTAACCGCCACTAGCCTGTGTGGAGACCAGCCGCGAGCCCGCCGTTTGCTTGTGGCACTGCGCCGTGGGCCCTAGGGTACCCAGGGCATTTTCGCATGGAGAACAACTCGCGTTGAACTACATCTCGACCAGAGGTGAGGCGCCCCCATTAGGCTTTGAAGACGTGGTGCTGGCCGGTCTCGCCCGCGACGGCGGCCTCTACGTGCCGCAGATTTGGCCGACGCTAGAGCCGGCGACAATCGCCTCGTTCGCCGGCATGCCGTTCGCCGACGTGGCCGTGGAGGTGATCTATCCGTTCACCGGCGGCGCCATCCCGCGCGATGAGCTGCGCCGCATGACCGCCGAAGCCTACGCCGGGTTCGGCCATCCGGCCGTGACGCCGCTTGTCCAGATCGGAAGCAACCGCTGGGTCCTGGAGCTGTTCCACGGCCCGACGCTCGCCTTCAAAGACGTGGCGATGCAGCTTCTGGCGCGCCTCATGGATCGCGTGCTGGCAGCGCGCGGGGAACGGGCGACGATCATCGGGGCGACATCTGGCGACACCGGCGGCGCCGCCATCGAGGCGTTCCGGGGTTCGCCGCGCGTCGACGTGGCGATCTTCTTCCCCGAGGGCCGCGTCTCAGACGTGCAGCGGCGCATGATGACGACGCCGACCGAGGCGAACGTGCACGCCATCTCCGTGCACGGCACCTTCGATGATTGCCAGTCGCTGGTGAAGGCGATGTTCAACGACCACGGCTTCCGCGATCGCGTGTCGCTGGCCGGCGTCAATTCCATCAATTGGGCCCGCATCGCAGGGCAGGTGACCTACTACTTCGTTGCCGCCGCTGCCCTGGGGGCGCCGCATCGGCCGGTCTCGTTCGTCGTGCCGACCGGCAACTTCGGCGACATCTTCGCCGGATATGTCGCCAAGCGCATGGGCCTGCCGATCGACAAGCTGGTCATCGCCTCGAACGTAAATGACATCCTGCCGCGCACGCTGCATGCGGGCACCTATGAGATGCGCGAAGTTGTCGCCACTTCCTCGCCATCGATGGACATCCAGATCTCCTCGAATTTCGAGCGCTACCTGTTCGAGGCGTCGGGTCGCGACGCGCCGCTGATCCGGGCCAAGATGCGGGCGCTGCGCGAAACGGGAAGCTTCGATCTGGGCTCGCTCGGCGATGTCATGCGCCGTGATTTCGCGGCGGCGGCTGCGAGTGAGAGCGACGTCGCCGAAACGATCGTGCGCACCAAGACGGCTTGCGGCTATCTCGCCGACCCGCATACGGCCTGCGCCATCGTGGCGGCCGAGCGTGAATTGGGCGAGGGCGGCGCCCCGCAGATCGTCCTGTCCACGGCCCACCCGGCGAAGTTCCCCGCGGCCATCGAGGCAATCACTGGCGCCCGGCCGGCATTGCCCGAGCGCCTCTGCGGACTGCTGACCGCCGAAGAGCGCTTCACGACCATCAGCAACGACATCGGCGTCGCCGAGGGGCACGTCGAGAGCCTCACGCGCGCGGTTCTGGAGCGCGACGCATGAGCATCGAGCAGACGACACTTCCCAACGGCTTGCGGATCATCACCGATAACATGCCGCGCCTTGAGACTGTGTCGCTCGGCCTGTGGGTCGGTACGGGCGCGCGCCACGAGACCGAGCGCGAGCACGGCATCTCGCATTTCCTCGAGCACATGGCCTTCAAGGGTACGCGCCGACGCAGCGCGCAGCAGATCGCCGAGGAGATCGAAGCCGTGGGTGGCGAACTCAACGCCGCCACCAGCATGGAGACGACCTCCTATTTCGCCCGCGTGTTGCGGGGGGACGAGAAGGTGGCTCTCGACCTCATCGCCGATATTCTGCAGAACTCGGCTTTCGGTCGTCCCGAGCTCGAGGGCGAGCGGCAGGTGATTCTGCAGGAGATCGCCGCCACCCGCGATAGCCCCGACGACATCGGTTATGACCTGCTGCACGACGCCGCCTTTCCACAGCAACCTCTCGGACGTCCAATTCTGGGCACGCCCGCAAGCGTGGGCAGTTTCACCGCGGGCGACCTCAAGCGCTTCCTTGGCCGGCGCTATGGCCCTGGCAACATGGTGATTTCCGCCGCCGGCGCTGTCCGCCACGGAAATGTCGTTCGCCACGCTCAAGCCCTATTCGGAGGGCTGACTGACGAGCGGCGAACATCGGGGGAACGCCCGGCCAAATATGTGGGCGGTGTGCGTGTTTCGGAGAAGCCGTTCGAGCAAAGCCATCTTCTGATCGGTTTTCCCAGTCCCTCCTACCAGGACGCGGGATTCTTTACCGCGCAGGTGTTCTCGGGGCTGTTCGGCGGGGGCATGTCGTCTCGACTGTTTCAGGAGGTGCGCGAAAAGCGCGGCCTCTGTTACGCGATCTACTCGACCGCGTGGAGTTTGCGCGACGCGGGGCTATTCGGCATTCACGCCGCTACGGGAACGGGATTGATGGTTCAGCTCATCGACGTCATCGCCGCCGAGCTGAAGCGGGCCGCGGACCACGCGCCGGACGCCGCCGAACTGGCCCGCTCCAAGTCGCAGCTCAAGGTTGGATTGCTGATGAGCCTGGAAAGTTCTTCGGCCCGCGCCGAGCAGATGGCGCGTCACCTGCTGACCCATAACCGTGTGGTGACCAACGCCGAGCTGATGGATAAGGTCGATGCGGTGACAGTCGCCGACGCGCGCGATTTCGCCGCTTTCCTGGTCGAGAGCGAAGCTTGCGTATCCGTTGTCGGCAGCGGCCGGCGCTCGCGCAAATACGCCGAGCGCGCTGCCGCTCTGATCGGCGCCTAGCGCTCCGGGGGGCAAGCAGCCGATGGCATTCCTGCGATCCACCAACGCTCCCGACATCGCCGTCACGCTGCGAGGCCGTGGGGTGTGGCTGCGAGCGCCGGCGATGGGCGATTACGCGCAGTGGGCCGAACTGCGTGCCATGAGCCGCGATCACCTGACGCCGTGGGAGCCGGTCTGGCAGCGCGACGAGCTGTCCCGCAGCGCCTTTCGCCGCCGCGTACGCCACTACCAGCGCGAGTCCCGCGAGGACCTCGGCTATGCATTCCTCATCTTCTCAGAAGCCGACGATACGCTGCTCGGCGGCCTCACCATGTCGAACGTGCGCCGCGGCGTGACCCAGGCGGCCGTATTCGGCTATTGGATCGGCAAGCCGCACACCGGCTTCGGCTACATGACGGAAGCGGTACGTGCGGCCGTCGGCTTCGGCTTTGAGACCCTGCACCTGCATCGGCTCGAGGCGGCGACCATGCCGAACAACCTCGCCTCAATTCGCGTGCTGGAACGCAACGGCTTCCGCCGCGAGGGCTTCGCCCGTCGCCTGCTCAAGATCAACGGCGTGTGGGAAGATCACGTTCTGCACGCGCTGCTGAGTGACGAGGGGCGCGCCGACGACAACGCGGAGGCGCACACCGCATGAGGCCGGCTGGCCCCAGACGCGCGCATGCGCTCGGCACCGGCGCCGTGGTCAGCATGGTGCTGGCGATGTTCGCTGTGCTCGCTGCGCTATCGGTTCCCGCCTTGGCGCTCGAGCCCATTGTCATCGAGCCGGATCAGGACCGCGTAGAGCTGACGACGCTTGGCGAGTTCTACGACGCGCGCGGCGACAGCCTGCAGGTCGAGACGGCGCCGGCCGCCGACGGCATGTCGGGGCGCATTTCGGTCACCGCCAAGACGCCCGGTACGAGTCCAAACTGGATCGTCTTCGCGCTGACCAATCCGACCGACAAGCCGGTCGAGCGCTGGCTCACGGCGGCCCGCTACAACATCGTCGGCTCAGGCGCGGTGTGGCCCGATCTCGACGCTCAGCGCATCGAGGCTGTGACCCCGTCGATGGGCTACATCCCTGAGCGCATCAAGAGCGACCGCGCCGACATCTTCCGCATCACCATCGAGCCGGGGCAGACGGTAACCTACGTCGTCGAGCTGTCATCCGACCGCTTCGCGCGGCTGTATCTGTGGAAGCCGCTCGAATTCGAGCTCTACTCGCGCGACCGGCTGTTGATGAATGGCATCATGCTCGGCCTCACCGGCCTGCTCGCCATCTTCCTCACCGCGATATTCGCCGCCAACCACAAGGCGATCTTCCCGAGCGCTGCGCTCGTTGCCTGGTGCGTGCTGGCGTATCTGTGTGTCGACTTTGGTTTCTTCCATAAGTTGTTCCAGCTCAAACCCGGCGACAACGCCGTCTATCGAGCGGCCAGCGAGTCGGCCGTCGCCGCCAGTCTCGTCATTTTCATTTCCGTGTTCCTGCGCATCGCGTTCTGGCACGGCCTCATACGCATGCTGTTCACGGTGTGGATCATCGCGCAGTTGACGCTGGTCGCCGTGGCGGTCATCGACCCGCGCCTCGCATCTACCTTCGCGCGCATGTCTTTTATGATTATCGGCGCGGTGGGCGGCGCCTTTGCGCTGTTCCTGGCGCTGCGCGGGCAGGATCGCGCGCTATCACTGATCCCGACGTGGATTTTGTTCCTCATCTGGATCTTCGGCGCGGCCATGGTGCTGACCGGTCGTATCTCCGGCGACACGGCGGTACAGGGCCTGGTTGCAGGCCTCGTGCTTATCCTCATCCTCATCGGGTTCACCGTCACGCAGTTCGCCTTCCGCTCCCTGGAGCCGCTGTTCGGGGCCGCGCCCAGCGAATTGCAACTGCGCGCGCTGGCCGTGGATGGAGCCGGATCGGCTGTGTGGGAATGGAATGCGCGGCGTGATGAGGTGAAGGTAAGCCCCGCCATCGAGGCCGCGCTCGGCCTCGGTGCCGGCGAGCTGTGCACCAAGGTCGATGACTTCATCAAGCATCTGCATCCCAGCGATCGCGAACGCTTCCGCATGATCCTATGGTCGGTCCAGGAGCGCACCTGGGCGCGCATCCGCACCGACTTCCGCATGCGGCACGCCGACAACAGCTACCGCTGGTTCGAGCTGGAGGCGGCCAGCGTACCCAATGCGGACGCCCGCGCCATGCGCTGCGTCGGACTTGTGCGCGACGTTACCGATGCCAAGCGGGCGCACGAGCGGCTGCTGCACGATGCCGTGCACGATAGCTTGACGGGCCTGCCCAATCGCGAGCTGGTGCTCGACCGGCTCGGTGTTGCAGCCGCACGCGCCAAGAGCGAAAACGGCGTTCGCCCGAGCGTCATCTTCATCGACATCGACAAGTTCAAGAGCGTGAACGTATCGTTCGGGCTCGTCGTCGGCGACAGCCTGCTGCTCACCGTGGCGCGCCGTCTGCAAAGCCACCTCGGGCCGCACGATACGCTGGCCCGCGTCGGAGGCGATCAGTTCGCCATCCTGCTCGTCTCCGAGCAGAGCCCGCAGGACCTTGCCGGCATCGCCGAACGGGTGCGGCGTTCTCTGCGCGCGCCCATCAAGATCGCCGGGCAGGAGATCGTGCTCACCGGCTCGATCGGCATCGCGGTATACGACGGACAGACGCCGAGCCACCTCGACCTCTACAAGGAGGCCGAGATCGCCATGTACCGCGCCAAGCGCGGCGGCGCCGACCGTATCGAAATCTTCCGCCCCGAGATGCGCTCCGACCGCGACGACCGCGTGGCGCTGGAGAGCGATCTGCGCAAGGCGCTCGCCAAGAACCAGATCAAGGTCTTCTACCAGCCGATCATCTACCTGCCGACCGAGGAGCTGGCGGGCTTTGAGGCGCTGATGCGCTGGGAGCATCCCAAGCGCGGCATGATCAGCCCCGACGACTTCATCCCCATTGCCGAGCAGTCGGACCTTATCGTCCGCCTCGGGTCGCACGTCCTGCTGCGGGCCGCGCACGAGGCGGCGCGCTGGCAGCGCGAGTTGCCGCGTGAGGAGCGGCCGCTGTTCGTCTCGGTGAACATCTCCAGCCGGCAGATCTTCCGCCAGAATCTCATCCAGGAAATCCGTCACATCCTTGGCCGCAACATCGTGCCCAAGGGCTCGCTACGCCTCGAGATCACCGAAAGCCTGGTGATGGAAAATCCCGAGCAGGCGACGGAGATCCTCGAATGGCTGCGTAGCGCCGGAGCCGAGCTGGCGCTCGATGATTTCGGCACCGGCTACTCCTCGCTCGCTTACCTGCAGCGCTTTCCGTTCGACACCATCAAGATCGACCGCTCGCTGGTACAGGCGAGCGGCGATACTGGCGGCGCCGGCTCGGCCATCGTGCGTTCGATCGTGGCGCTTGGCCACGAACTCGGCAAGAGCATCGTTGCGGAAGGGGTCGAGACGCCCGACGATGTCGCCTTCCTGCGCTCGATCAACTGCGGATACGCGCAAGGATTCTATTACGGCGAGCCGATGTCGGATCGCGACGTGCTGCAGCTTCTGAAGATGGTGCGCACGGCAGAGCACAAGCTGCGTCCGCGCGGTCTGTTCCGCGCCAAGGCCAAGAGCAAGACGCGCGGCAAGAACGTCGCGACCAATGGCGCAGCGGAGCCGATGCCGAACGGGTCTGCGCACGTCAATGGCGAAGCGCGTGCCGATAGCAGGCCGCCGGCGCCGCCGGCTGCCCTGCCCAACAGTACGTTGCGTGCCCGCATGCGGCCGCAGGGAGCGCCGCAAGCGCGCATGGCGCCGCCGCCTCCGCCGCAGATTGGTCATCACGATTCCGGCGAGCCGCTCGATTTCAGCGCGCCACTGCCGCAAGAGTTTGCCTCGCCTGATTTTCCCCCGCCGCCGCCCCCGCCCTCGCACGGCGAGCATGCGATGCCGCCGCCCATGCACGGTATGGAGCGGGTACCGTTCCCGGGGCACGCGCCCAACGGCTTTGACGATGCTCAGCCGAACGGCTTTGGCGGTGGCCTGCCGTCCAACGGATTTGACCGGCCTCCACCACCGCCAGAGATTGCAAGCCCATTTCCGCCCCTGCCGGCGCAGTTCGGCGCGCCGCCGCTGGCCAACCATGGCGAGCAGAATGGCGGCCACGACTACGCTCCCGGCCCGGGCCAGCCCATGCACGCGGACAACGGCGCTGAATCGCCGTTCGATGCCTTCAGCGATCCGCCCAAGCACTCCCCGCTGACCCCAGGGATGCCTGGCATCCCGCCGCCCGCCTCGGCCGTCGAGCCGGCCAACCCGCTGCTCGCTGCCATGCAGCAGGCAATCGAGATGCCGGTGCCGGCACCACCTGTCACCGTGGAGCCGCCAGCCTTTTCGCAGCCGCCACTGCGGCGCACTCCTGCCGCGCCCGCGCCCCCGCCGACGGCCGCCCCGCCGCCGCGGCCAGACGCGGTTCATACCGCTGCAAACGGGGCCGGCAACGGCACCGCGCCGACCGCACGCAGGACGGCGCCGGATTTCTCAGGGCTGCCGCCGGCAATGGCCGAGAGCCTCGCCAAGCTGGCGGGCGTCTCTTGGCCGCCCTCAGAGGGCAGCGAGGAAAAGTTGGAAGAGCATGCCGCCGAGGCGATGCCCGGCGCGCCGCGACGCAACGCATAGAGGCGACAACCGCGGCGTCGGCGCTTTACGCGTGACCGGCGTCGCTGACGAGGTGGGAGGGGTCGATCCCGAGCTTTCCCAGGGCGCGCACGTACTTCGCCTCGAGGTTGGAATCGAAAATCAGGTCGGCGTCGGCGGGGCAGTTGAGCCAGCCGTTGGCCTGAATTTCGCTTTCGAGCTGACCTGGCGACCACCCCGCGTAGCCGAGCGCCAGGATGGCACGGTTGGGGCCGTTGCCTGCGGCGATGGCCTTGAGGATGTCGATCGTCGCCGTAAGACAAACGTCATCCTCGATGGGCAGCGTCGAATCCTCGGCGAAGTAGTCGGAGCTGTGGAGCACGAAACCGCGCCCCGTCTCTACCGGGCCGCCGACGTGGATCGACAATCTGCCGACTTCCTCGGTGATACCGTCTCCGCCGTTCGCAGGCTCGATACCGAGCCGCTCCAGAAGATCAGGAAACGAAATGTGCGAGGCGCGCTGATTGATGATGAGGCCCATGGCGCCATCTTCCGAGTGTGCGCACATGTAGATAACCGAGCGTGCAAAACGCGGATCGGACATCACCGGCATGGCGATGAGGAGCTGGCCGTCCAGGTAACCTTCGGCGGCGGTGCGGCGTGAGCCGGGGCGAGCAATCTTCATGCGCCAATATTAACGTGCCCGCGGGTGGGGTGTGAAGTCGTCAAATGGCGTCATTGCGCAGGCCGCAAGCGCCCAAAACGGGCGCCACAATAGCTTGTTTAGGTAGTCTTCATTTGCAGCAGGCCGGCGAGGCGCTACAACGCTGGCGGCTGCCGTTGCCAGGACTCATCCAAGGAATTGGCCGATGCGCAGAAAATTTATCGTGCTGGCAATCGCCGCCACCGGTTGGGTCGCAGCGACCACGGCCGGCGCCGAAGTGACCTCCGACTGGGCCGAGGGTCACAGCTCGCGCGTGCGATTGGTCGGCGGTGGCAACATCGCCGGCGTCGAACTGCAGCTGCCGGAAGGTTGGAAAACGTATTGGCGCTATCCCGGCGAGGCCGGAGGCGTGGCGCCCTCATTCGATTGGTCGAAGTCGAGCAATCTCGAAAGTGCACAGGTCATGTATCCGGCACCCAAGCGCATGACGGACGCCGCCGGTGACACCATCGGCTACAAGGGCAACGTGACGTTTCCAGTGCGGCTGAAGGCGAAGGATCCCAGCAAGCCCATCGATGTGCGGCTCGACCTGGAGTACGGTGTCTGCAAGGACATCTGCATCCCGGCGCAGACGGAACTGTCGCTGAGCTTACCGCCCGATGCGGAGATCTCCGAGGCGCTGATGGATGCGATCGCCCGCGTGCCGGCGCGGCCCGATGCGCGGCGCGAAAGCGATCCGCTCGTAAAGGCCGTAACTCCCGATCTCGCGGGACCCAGGCCGCGCATCCTGCTTGAAGCGGAGTTTCCGGGCGGGGCCGAACACGCCGACGCATTCATCGAAGCCCCGGACGGCCTTTATGTGCCGCTGCCGAAGAAGATCGCCGACGACGGCAAGGGCGCGATAAGTTTTGAGGTCGACCTGTCCAAGGATGTCGATATCACCGCGCTCAAAGGCAAACCGTTGACCGCGACCATCGTTTCCGATCACGGGCAGTCCGAGATCACTTTCCCGCTGCAGTGAGCGAACGCTCGCCGGCCGGTATCGTTATGACGACGCCACTCTCATTACAGCGAGGTTAGCCAATGACGATCAAGGTCGGGGACAAGCTCCCGGATGCCAGCTTCATGGTCATGACGAGCGAAGGGCCGGCCAAGAAGGCGACGGCTGAGATATTCGCCGGCAAGAAGGTGGCCTTGTTCGCTGTGCCTGGCGCCTATACGCCGACCTGCTTTGAGCAACACATGCCGGGCTTCGTATCGCGCGTCGGGGAACTGAAGGGCAAAGGCATCGATACCGTCGCCTGCACCGCGGTCAACGACGTTTTCGTGCTAACCCAGTTTGCCAAGGACTCCAACGCGACCGGCAACGTGCTTATGCTGGCCGACGGCAACGGCGAATTCGCCAAGGCCATCGGCCTCGACGTCGATCTGTCACCGTTCGGTTTGGGCCTGCGTTCCAAGCGCTACGCGATGCTGGTGGACGACGGCGTCGTTAAAGTTCTCAACGTTGAGGACAGCCCGGAGCTCCACGACAAGGCGAGCGGCGAAACCCTGTGCTCGATGATCGACCGGTCGCTCGGCTAAGGTGATCTTTAGCGCGTCTTGAACTCGGCCATGCCCATGCGCGCCAGTTCGTCGGCGCGCTCGTTCTCGGCGTGGCCGGCGTGGCCCTTGACCCACCGCCAATCGATGTCGTGCACGCGTCGTGCTTCATCGAGCCGCTGCCAAAGCTCGGCGTTCTTCACCGGCTTTTTGTCCGCCGTCTTCCAACCGTTCTTCTTCCAGCCGTGTATCCACTGCGTGATGCCCTTCATCACGTACTGACTGTCGGTGTGCAGCTCGACGCGACTTGGCTTCTTAAGGGCGTCGAGCGCCGAGATTGCCGCCATCAGCTCCATGCGGTTGTTCGTGGTCTGTGCTTCGCCGCCGGAGATTTCCTTGCAGCTGTCGCCATAGGTGAGAATGGCGCCCCAGCCGCCCGGCCCCGGATTCCCCGAGCACGCGCCGTCCGTATAGATGACGACCGGTTTTTGTTCGCTCATGCGGCAGGCGCCTCGCTGAGACCGTACTCGGCTATCGAACGCACACCCTGATGGAAGCGCAGCCGGCGAAGGTATTCGATCGGGTTCTTCGGGCTGACAAGTGCATCTTTCGGCGTGTTCAGCCAGTCGTAGGAGCGCGTCAGCAGAAAGCGCATCGCCGCGCCGCGGGCCAGCGTCGGCATCGCCGCGCGCTCGGAGGCGGTCAGCGTGCGAACATCGTCGTAGCCGCGCAGGAATGCCTGCCCCTTGGTGATGTTGAACGACATGTCTTTCTCGAAGCACCAGGCGTTAAGGCAGACGGCGATGTCGTAGGCGAGCGCGTCGTTGCAGGCGAAGTAAAAGTCGATCAGCCCGCTCAGCTGATCGCCGATGAAGAACACGTTATCGGGGAAAAGGTCGGCGTGGATAACTCCATCGGGTAGCCCCTTGGGCCAATTGTTCTCCAAGTACTTCAGCTCGCCTTCGACCACCGCTGGAAGATCGGGGGCGATCCCGTCGGCCTGCGACGAGAAGCGGTCATAGAGCGGCCGCCAGCCGGAAAGTCCGAGCGCGTTGGAGCGGCGCAGAGGAAAGCCGCCGCCGCCGAGATGCAACTCAGCGAGTGCTCGGCCCACTGCGGCGCAATGGGCAGCGGTCGGGCGCCGGACCCAGACGCCCTCCAGAAAGGTGACGAGCGCCGCGGGGCGGCCCGAGACGCTGCTGAGATTTTTGCCCTCTGCGTTGCGCACCGGCGTCGGGCAGGTGACTCCGTGTTCGGCGAGATGCTCCATGAGCCCGAGGTAGAACGGCAGGTCGGCCACTTCGACGCGCTTTTCATAGAGAGTCAGGATGAAAGTGCCCCGCGAGGTGTGGACGAGGTAGTTGGTATTTTCGACGCCCTCGGCGATGCCCTTGAACGACAGCAGATCGCCCAGACCATAGCTGGCGATGAAGCTCGCCAGCTCCTCGTCGCTGACTTCGGTATAGACGGCCATGACTGTCTTTCGGGGGTCAGGAAGCGGCGGGTACCGGTCGCAACTCGCGCGGAACGTTGAAGGCAATGCGCTCGAGCGCGGTGGTGACCGTCTCCAACGTGACGTCGAAGCGGGCGCGGAACGCGTCGATGACCTCCTCGACGAGTGTTTCGGGCGCCGAGGCACCGGCCGTTACGCCGACGCTGGCCAATCCCGCCACGTCGTCCCAGGGAATGTCGTTGGCGCCTTCGATGAGCTGCGCTGAGGGGCAGCCGGCGCGCAGTGCCACCTCGACCAGGCGCAGCGAGTTGGAACTCTGCGGGCTGCCCACGACCAGCAGGCAGCTGATCTTCGGCGCGATGGCTTTGACGGCCGCCTGACGATTCGTTGTTGCGTAGCAGATGTCTTCCTTGTGCGGGCCGACGATGCTCGGAAACCGCCGACGCAGGACGCCGACGATCGCGGCGGTGTCATCCACCGACAGCGTCGTCTGCGTGACAAAGGCGAGCTTCTGGGCATCGCGGGGCACGAAGCTCTCCGCGTCGGCCGCCGTTTCGATCAGCGACACGGCGCCGGGCGGCAGCTGGCCCATGGTGCCGACGACCTCCGGATGGCCGGCGTGGCCGATCAGCAGGATCTGCAGGCCTTCCTCGTGGTGACGCGCGGCCTCGCTATGAACCTTGAACACCAATGGACAGGTCGCATCGAGCACGAACATGTTACGTGCTTTGGCGGCCGTCGGGACGGCTTTGGCCACCCCGTGTGCCGAAAAGATCACGGGTTGGTCGGTCTCTGGTATGTCGTCTAATTCTTCCACAAAAACGGCGCCTTTAGCCCTCAGAAAATCAACGACAAATCGGTTGTGCACGATTTCGTGGCGGACGTAGACGGGCGCGCCGTATTTGGCCAAAGCCAATTCGACGATTTGGATGGCGCGGTCCACGCCGGCGCAGAAACCGCGCGGGGCCGCAAGGTAAACGGTCAGAGGCGGCCGGGAATCGGGCGCTGAAGGTGGAGATGCGGCGGACATCGCTTTCTCTGTCTACCCGGGTGCATTGCCGTGCAATGCGCTTGGTCGGGGTCGGTTGGGGATGCTAGGCTTGATCAGGGACAATACAGGATGCCTCCGCCGCCGGCCTAGTGATTTGGCTAGATGCGGAAACGAAGAGGCCAACGAGGGGTCGGGTCGGGGCGCTATGAGGCAATCCGCAATCAATGCTGCGCGCATCGGTACGTGCGCATGCCTGTGCGGGCTATTAACCGTCCTCACCGCCGGCTGCGGCATTTCATCCATCACCTCGGGTCTGGGCAGCAGCGTCTTCGGCAGTTCGTCCTCGCAATCGACGCCAGCCCCCGGCGTGAGCGAGGAGCAACTGCTCTCGGCGGCCAAGACCGATGTCGGCAGCGGGCGCAGCGGTCGGCGAGGTGGCACATGGGTGCCCGCGCCTCAGCGTGTCCCCGCACGGGAACCATCTTACGATCTACGAGAACGGTCGCGCCGGCGACGGCTTGGCGATCATGCACCGCGGCGAAATCACCAAGACGGCGCGCGAGTGCCAGATCGAGCCGGGTCGCGTCACCGTGCGCTACGGCTTCTCCGGCCGCGTGCTGCTCGGTCCGCGCGGACATGCCGGCAACGTCAAGCTGCCGATCAACGTCGTCGTCACCGACGCCAAGCGGGCGCGCATCGCCGGCGATACGGTGAGCGTCGATGCCACCGTCGCCGTCGACAACCCTATCGGGTATTTCTCGACCGTGCGCACCGTGACCTTCGACATTCCGGAAGGCACACGACCCGGCGAATTCGAAGTGTTCGTCGGCTTCGACCAGAACGCCCAAGGCGCTGGCTAGCCTTACCGCACTCAAGCCGTTCATGCCGACGCAGGCGGTATCCTTCGCAAGGCGATGACCT
This sequence comes from uncultured Alphaproteobacteria bacterium, assembly GCA_963759735.1. Lineage (GTDB taxonomy): Bacteria > Pseudomonadota > Alphaproteobacteria > Rhizobiales > Hyphomicrobiaceae > Hyphomicrobium_A. Next base: position 66,009 of record CAVXAF010000005.1, on the reverse strand, counting down.
AGGGTGGCGCCGGTTGACGTCGCCGCCTGGCAAAGCAAAACGCCCCGGCATGCCGGGGCGTTGTTGTCTTACGAAGTTGGAGGGCGCGCTCAGTTCAGCTTGCCGCCGAGATCCTTGATGCCCTGCTCGACCAGGTTGTTTGCGGTGGACGCCGCTGCCGCCTTGGACTTGAGGATCTTCTCGGCCGCGGCAATGGCGCTATCGACGGCCGACGAGCGGACCTCGGCTATGGCCTGGGCCTCGGCGCGGGCGATCTTCTCCTCGGCGGACTTGGTGCGCCGCTCGACGAACTCGGCCAGTGCCTTGCGCGTCTGCGCGGTGAGCGCTTCTGCTTCGCGCTTGGCCTGCTCGAGGATTTCCTTCGCCTCGGTCTCGGCTTCGCGGCTCTTGCGCTGATAGTCGGCCAGCAGCGCCTGTGCCTCATCGCGCAGGCGGCGTGCCTCGTCGAGCTCGCGACGGATGGCGTCGGCGCGCTGGTCGAGCGCCTTACCGATCGTTGCCGGAACCTTGTAATACAGCATCATCCCGATGAACGCGAAGAACGAGATCATCACCCAGAAGGTCGGATCGGCCAGATCGAAGTGCATCGACGTCCTCACTCGGCTGCGGGCTGCAGCACCTTCTTGACCTCGGCGGGACTGACTTCCTCGCCGAGCAATTTGCCGACCACGGCGCTGGCCGTTTCGGCGGCGATTTCATCGACGCTCGACAGGGCCTTCGACTTGGTGGCGGAGATGCGCGCCTCTGCCTCGACGAGCTTGGCGGCAAGCTCGCTTTCGGTGCGGGTGCGCTCCTTATCGGTGTCGGCGGTCAGGCGGTCGCGCACGTCCTTGGCCATTGAGGAGGCTTTCTGGCGTGCGTCGCTCAACGCCTTTTCGTAGGCGGCAAGGGCGGCATCGGTGTCGCCCTTGAAGCGCTCCGCGGCGTCAAGGTCGCGCTGCACACGGTCGCGCCGCTCCTCGAGGACCTCGCCGATGCGCGGCAGAGTCAGGCGCGACAGGATGAGGTAGAGCACGAGGAATGTGACCGCGAGCCAGGCGAGCTGCGGGGAGAAGTCAGCCGGATTGAGCTGCGGCAGCCCTCCCGCCTTCTCCTCGTGCGTTGTCGTGGCGGCGGCCGCCGCCACGACGAACGCTGAGACCGCTGCGATCATGGTGTCCTCCTCGCGCTCGGCGCGTCAGATCGCGATCAACCGAACAGGATGATGAGAGCGATCAAGAGGCCGAACAGGCCGGTCGCTTCGCAGAGCGCGAAGCCGATCAGCAAGTTGGTGAACTGGCCAGGAGCAGCCGAAGGATTGCGCAGCGCGCCGGAGAGATAGTTGGCGAAGATGTTGCCAATGCCGATGCCGGCGCCGATGAGCGCGAAGCAGGCGAGGCCGGCGCCGATGAACTTTGCTGCCTGAGGATCCATAGTGGTCGTCTCCATACCGGTTTAGTTGTGAACTTGGATGTCTTGTTACGATGAAATCCGGACGCCGAGCTGCGCTCGAGCCCGACCTTCATAGCGTTCAGTGATGGTGCATGTTGACCGCGTCGTTGAGGTAGATGCAGGTCAGCACCGTGAAGATGAATGCCTGCAGGAAGGCGACGACCAGCTCGAGGCCAGTGAAGCCGACGAAGGAATACGAACGGCGCCCAGCCGCCGAGCAGGCCGAGGCCGACCACGAAGCCGGCGAACACCTTCAGCATGGCGTGTCCGGCCATCATGTTGGCGAACAGACGCACCGAATGGCTGATGGGGCGGATCAGGTAGGAGATGAGTTCGATCGACGACGATGATCGGCAACAGCCACCACGGCACGCCCGAGGGCACGAACAGCTTCAGGAAGCCGATGCCGTGGTTCATGAAGCCGATGGCCGTGACGATCAGCCAGACCATGGCGGCGAGCGCGAAGGTGACGATGATGTGGCTGGTGACGGTGAACGAATAGGGCAGCAATGCCGAGCAGGTTGAGCACCAGGATGAACATGAAGATCGTGAAGATCCACGGGAAGTACTTCATGCCCTTCTCGCCGACGTTCTCGCGCACCATGTTGGCGATGAACTCGTAGCTAAGCTCGGCAGTGGACTGAAGGCGTGCCGGGAACCAGCGCGCGGCGGTTCATGGCGATGAGGTAGAACAGCGGGATCACCAGCACCGCGATCACCATGAACAGCGACGCGTTGGTGAACGACACATCGTACCCGAACAGGTCGATCGGGATGAGTCGCTTGATCTGGAACTGTTCCATGGGGCCGTGCGTAGCCGCCCCATGCGCACCTTCTGCAGCCAAGGTCCGTTCCCCTACCTGTCGTCCTCGTCGTCGTCCGCTACGGACGGCGCGGCAAGCTGCGATGCTTGCTGTTTCTTCTGCTCTTCCTGAGCTGACCGGATCACCGTCGCCAGACCCGCGGCAAAGCCGAGGATGACGAATACGACCAGGAGCCAAGGCCCCGTACCGAGCTGGCGATCGAGCGCCCACCCGATAAACCCGCCGATGCCAACCCCAATCAACAGCTCGGCGACGAACCGGAAGGCCTTGGCGAAGGCTTCGCCACGGGCCCGGTTCTCAGCCGAGCGATCTACCGGTTCCCGGCGAGTTTTTGCCTCGCCGAGCCGTTTCCCGATAGCGACTGAGCGCTGGCGAAAAGCCTCTCGCTCCTCAGGGCTGATCTGGCCATGTCCCGGGGTCGGATCCTTCCCTTCGGACGACATGGTTTTAATCGGTCCAGTTGCGTTTTCGAGGCTACCTAACGGCAGGTTTTGTCAACGGCGCGCACCATAGTGACGGCCCCTGGGAGTGTCAAGAAAGCGCCGGAAACGTTGAGGGTATGGCGAAACCGCGCAGGTTGGACGGTCCCACCTGTCAGGGCGCCTTGGCTCAGGGTGTCTGGCGCTTGCGCAAAAGAAACACGGCCTTCTCGCCCAGCAGGTTCTGCATGCGTTATCGAACGGCGCATCGGCAGTCGCTGCCCGGAGGTATTGAAGGCCACGGCCTCCTCGACCTCGGCATCGACCAGGGCGACGAGGTCGGCGAAGTCCTTGATCGTGCACAGGTGCGCATCCGGGCTGGTGTACCAGGGCTCGGGCAGATTGCGGGTCTGCGGCATGCGGCCGGTGAACAGCAGTTCGGTGCGGATGCGCCAGTGACCGAAGTTCGGAAACGACACAATGGCGCGGCGGCCGATGCGCAGCAGGTTTTCCAGCACCGTTTTGGGGTAGCGCGTCGCCTGAATGGTCAGGCTGAGAATGGCGTAGTCGAAGGCCTGGTCGGGGTATTGGGCAAGGTCTCGGTCGGCGTCGCCCTGGACCACCGACAGCCCCCGCATAACGCAGGCGTTCACCCGTTCGCGTGACAGCTCGACCCCGCGCCCGTCCGTCGATTTGGTCTCGGCGAGTAGCTGCAGCAGGGCGCCATCGCCGCAGCCGACGTCGAGCACGCGCGAACCCGGGGCAACCATTTCGGCGATGAGCAGGTGGTCGACGCGGGCGGCGCCCGGACCCCGAGGAAGCTTTTGCATCGGCCTTATACCTTGAGCCCGCGTTTGACGCCTGCAGAACTCAGGAACCCCCGCACCGTGGCGAAGAACTCCGGTTCCTCCAGCAAGAACGCATCGTGGCCATTGTTGCTGTCGATCTCGACGAACGAGACATTGGCAGCAACTGCGTTGAGCGCGTGCACGATCTCGCGACTCTCGCGCGTCGGATAAAGCCAGTCGCTGGTGAAGGAGACGACGCAGAACCGTCGTTTTGGTGCCGCGGAAGGCATTGGCCAGCACGTCGCCCCGCTCGGCGCCGAGGTCGAAATAGTCCATCGCCCGCGTAATATAGAGGTAGCTGTTGGCGTCGAAGCGGTCGACGAAGGTCGAGCCCTGATGGCGCAGGTAGCTCTCCACCTGGAAGTCGGCGCTGAATGAGAACGTGACCTTCGAGCGCTCCTGCAGGGAGCGGCCGAACTTGCGCTGCAGCGCGTCCTCCGACAGGTAGGTGATGTGCGCGGCCATGCGCGCGACGGAGAGGCCGTTGCGCGGCACCTTGCCGAAGGAATGATAGTCGCCGCCGCACCAGTCGGGGTCGGCCATCACCGCCTGCCGGCCAACCTCGTGGAAGGCGATGTTCTGCGAGGAATGCCAGGCCGCGGTGGCGATCGGCACCGCGGAGAACACGCGCTCGGGATGGCTTGCCGCCCACTCGAGCACCTGCATGCCTCCCATCGAGCCGCCGATCACGGAGAACAGCTGGTCGATGCCGAGGTGATCGATCAGGCGTACCTGCGCATTCACCATGTCGCCGATGGTGATGACGGGGAAATTGAGGCCGTACGGCTTGCCGGTGCGCGGATCGATCGAGGCCGGCCCCGTGGAGCCCATGCACCCGCCGAGGATGTTGGGGCTGATGACAAAGAACCGGTCTGTGTCGATCGGCTTGCCGGGGCCGACGAGGGTCGACCACCATCCCGGCTTCTTGGTCACCGGATGCTCGGAGGCGACGTACTGGTCGCCGGTCAGCGCATGGCAGACGAGGATTGCGTTCGACTTGTCGGCGTTGAGCGTGCCGTAGGTCTCGTAGGCGATGGAGATCGGCGACAGCACTTGGTCGCAGGCGAGACGCAGCGGCTCGCTCTCGGGCAGGCGCAATACCTTGCTCGAGGGATTGTTCGCCTCGGCCAGGCGGAGGTTGGGCCCCGCGTTAGCTTCGACTTCCGCTACTGTCGGATGCACTGGCATCTCTGATGCGCGCTCCCTGCCCGCGCACATGCGAGGGCAAACAAAAACCCGGCCGGGATTGCAGGCCCTCAGGCCGCTCATCCACTAACCGGGTGCGCGCGGCCCTTTTTAGCGACTTATTTAACGTGGTTGCAAGCCGGCCGGCCAAATCACCACGACGTCCGCAAGGGAATATCGGCACCGGCCCGGCGCCGTCAAGTGGTGGATCGCACACGACCCGGTTACTGGCTTGCTTTGCATGTTCAAGCCTTTGCCTTCCCGTCCCGGCGTCTGTATCACTTGCCGCGCCTGGGGACTCCAGGCTTGAATCAATCCGGACCGCACTTATGGCTATCGCCATTCCCCAGCCCAAGGCGGGCATTCTTGAAATCGACCCCTATGTCCCGGGCGAGAGCAGCCTGCCGGCGGGGATCAAGCCGATCAAGTTGTCGTCGAACGAGACTCCGCTGGGGCCGAGCCCAAAGGCGGTTGCCGCGTTCCACGAGACGGCCGGCACGCTCGAGCGCTACCCCGACGGTTCGGCGACGCTGCTGCGCGCAGCCATCGCTGCCCGCTACGGCCTCAATCCCTCGCGGATCGTCTGCGGTGCGGGCTCGGACGAACTGTTGACGATGTTGGCGCATGCCTACCTCGGCCCAGGCGATGAGGCGATCTTCACCGAGCACGGCTTCCTGCTTTATCGCATCATCGTGCTGGCGAACGGCGCAACGCCCGTCGTGGCGCCGGAGAGCAACTATCGCACCGACGTAGACGCCATCCTTGAGCGCGTCAGCGAGCGCACCAAGATGGTGTTCCTAGCCAATCCCAACAATCCGACCGGGACCTACATCTCGTTCGATGAGGTGCGCTCGCTCCGCGCGCGACTGCCGGGCCATGTGCTGCTGGTCCTCGATGCCGCATATGCCGAGTACGTGCAGCGCAACGACTACGAAGCGGGCATCGAACTGGTTGCGACGACGGAGAATACCGTCATGACGCGCACGTTCTCGAAAATTCATGGGCTGGCCGGTCTGCGCCTTGGCTGGGCCTACTGCCCGGAGGCGGTGGCCGACGTGCTCAACCGCATCCGCGGTCCGTTCAACATATCCGCTGCCGGCGATGGCCGCCGGCGCCGCCGCGATTGCCGACAAGGCGCACGAGGAAGCCTCCGCCGCGCACAACGAGCGCTGGATGCCGTGGCTGTCGTCCGAACTCGAGAAGCTCGGCCTGAAGGTGACGCCGAGCGTCGCCAACTTCGTCCTCCTGCATTTTTCCGAGGGCAGCGGGCGCGATGCCGAACGCCGCCGACAAATACCTCAAGGCGCGCGCCATCATCGTGCGCAAGGTGGCGGCCTACGGGCTGCCGGACTGCCTGCGGGTGACGATCGGCACGGAGGCAGATAATCGCGCTGTCGTCGCTGCGCTCGCCGACTTCTTCGCAGGGCGACCGGCATGACGCAGCCGATGTTCGAACGCGTGGCGCTGCTCGGCATCGGCCTCATCGGCTCGTCGATCAGCCACGCCATGCGTCGCAAGGGACTGGCCAAGGAGATCGTCGGCAGCGCACGGACGCGGGCGACCCTCGATACCGCGCTCAAGCTCGGCCTCATCGACAAGGGCTTCGACAGCGCCGCCGAAGCGGTGCGGGGCGCCGACCTTGTCATCCTCAGCGTGCCGGTTGGCGCCTGCGGGCCGCTCACCGCGGAGATCGCGCCGCATCTGCGCACCGGAGCCATCCTGACCGACGTCGGCTCGGTCAAGGCGGCGGTCGTGCACGACATGCACCCGCACGTACCGCCGGGTGTGCACTTCGTGCCCGGCCATCCCATCGCCGGCACCGAGCAGTCCGGCCCGGAGGCGGGATTTGCCGAGCTGTTCGACGGCCGCTGGACGATCCTTACGCCGGAGCCGGATACGGACGCTGCTGCCGTCGACAAGCTGAAGGCGTTCTGGACGGCGCTCGGCTCCAAGGTCGAGATCATGACGGCTCCGCACCACGACATGGTGCTGGCCATAACCAGCCATCTGCCGCACCTCATCGCCTACAACATCGTCAACACGGCCGAGCATCTGGAACGGGTGACCGACAAGGAGGTCATCAAGTTCTCAGCTGGCGGCTTTAGGGACTTCACCCGCATCGCAGCGTCCGATCCGACCATGTGGCGCGACGTGTTCCTCAACAACAAGGAAGCCGTGCTGGAGATGCTGCGGCGCTTCTCGACCGACCTGGCGGAACTGCAGCAGGCCATAGAGAGCGCCGACGGCGACACGTTGTTCCGCCGTTTCTCGGAGGCGCGTGCCGTCCGCCGCGGCATCATCGCCGCCGGGCAGGATACGCCGGCGCCCGACTTCGGCCGCGGACATGCGAGCGCCCAGCCGGCGCCCGACCCTACGGAGAAAGCGGCGCGCAAATAGCGATGCAGGGCGCGCATGATCTCTGGATTTTCGCCTATGGCTCGCTGATGTGGCGGCCGGGCTTCGAAGCCGAAGAGATCGTACACGCGCGACTGGTCGGATGGCGGCGCAGCTTCTGCATCTATTCGCGCTTTCACCGTGGATCATCGCGCCGCCCCGGCCTCGTGCTTGGCCTCGACCGCGGCGGCACCTGCGAGGGGCTGGCGTTTCGCGTGGCGCCTCGGAACGTCCGCCAGACGCTGCTTTACCTGCGTGAGCGCGAGCAGGTGGCGAGCGTCTATCGCGAGGCGCTGGTGCCGGTGACGCTGATGTCCGGCGAACGGGCGGAGGTGATGGCGCTGACGTTCCTCGTAGAGCGCGCGCATCCCAGCTATGCGGGCCGGCTGTCGCTGGCCGAGCAGGCGCATTTCGTGCGCGGCGGCCAGGGGCGCTCGGGCAACAACATCGATTACCTGGCGAGCACCATGGCGCACCTCGCCCAGCTCGGCATTCGCGAGCGCGAGCTGGAGCGGCTGCAGGCGCTGGTGGGTAGCTATGCAACGCGCGGGCCGGGAGATCGGCACACGCGCGCCAGCGCGGCGGCGATGGTACGGGAATTTATTCGGCAACCAGCAGCGGCGCGGCCTTTCAAGGCGGCGGATGCTCGGAGGTTTTGCTATCGCACGGTGCTGGCCGCGCGGCGCGATTGATAAAGGTGCAGCGAGGCGTGCTGCGGCGCGCCTTTAGCTGGCGCGGCCGCCGGCGATGCTGGCGACATCGGCTTCGACTTGGCCGGTGCGCAGGTCAAACTCGATGAGCTTGCTCAGCTTGGCGTTGTCGGCGAGGAGGTGAACGTGGACCTCTTCGGCACCGAGTTCGGCGGCGCGCTGGCGGATCTCAGCGAGATTGAGCGAAGGTGCGTCATTGCTGACGCGGGCGATCGACAACGCCTCGGCACGACCGTTGGCTTTGCGGCGTACCAGAACGTAGTTGGCGGCCGGCAGCGGCGGGCAGTCCATCAGATCGTAGACGCTGTGGACGTAGCGCTTGCCGGAGGCCCCGGTCCAGAAATGGAAACGGGTCGATTCGTTATTGGCGCGGACGGGCCGCTCGGCCAACTCTTGCTGAGCGAGTGTGCGCTGCGCCCGGTACACGGCGAGCTCGATGATACGCGCAACCATTACTGAAGATCCCTTCGCGGCCTTGCGGCGCGCGTGCTGTTCGACGCTGTTTTCTTTTCGTGCCAGCCTAGGTTCCATTGCTTAACGATGCCCCCGGTTTCGAGCCGAATTGTGGCTCCATGTCAGTGATTTTTGGGCAGAGTGAACGCAAGATTGCCGCGTGTCGCGAATGCCGCAGTCGCTTCGCAGCGCGTCTTCGGTGGGCGCGTTAAATCTCAGCCGCAGCGCGAAAAACCACACGCGTCGCAGACCCAGCAGCCTTCCCGTTGCACGTAGTCGGCGGACGAGCAGCGGGGGCAAAGTTTGACGCGCGTGGGGCGTTTGGCTTCTGCCTCGCCTTCGCTCTGCGCCGCCGCCGCGTGCTGGCGCTGACTTTCGGACAGCGCGAGCTGCACCTCGTCCGACTGCAGGAAGCCCGTGCGCCGCATGTGCGTCTCGATGACTTCGCCGATGGCAGCCAGCAGGCTTGGCACGTAGCGGCCCCCTACCCAGTGGCCGCCTTGCGGGTCAAAGACACCTTTTAACTCATCGGCGACGAACGTGACGTCGCCGCCACGGCGAAAGACGGCGCTGATCATGCGCGTCAGGGCGACCGTCCAGGCATAATGCTCAAGGTTGCGGGTGTTGATGAAGATCTCAAACGGCCGTCGGCGCCCGTCGCGCTCGATATCGTTGATGGTCACGTAGATGGCGTGGTCGGACGCCGGCCACTTGAGCTTGTAGGTGTAGCCGGCGAGCACACCCTCCCGCTCGAGCGGGGGCGCCATGTAGACGATACTCGCGCCTTCACGCGCGTGGTGACTGGCACGGTCACCGGCTCCTTCGGCCGCGCTGACGACCTCGGCGAGCGGCGGCCGCGCCGGTTTGGGCGGGGCTTTTTCCGGCTCGGGCTCGGCGACGGGCGTCAGGACGGCGCCGGTTATGGGGTTCGGACGGTAGGTGGTGCAACCCTTGAGTCCAAGCCCATAAGCCTCGAGGTAGATGCCCTTGAAGTCCTCGAAAGTGATGTCCTTGGGGCAGTTGATGGTCTTGGAGATGGCACTGTCGACGTAAGGCTGCACGGCCGCCTGCATGGAAAGGTGTTCCGCCGGGGTGAGGTCGGCGGCGCGCACGAAGGTGTCGGGTAATGGCGCCTGGGCGCCGAACTGGCGGCGGAAGCTTGCGTGCGCATAGTCCTCGACCGTTTGCTCATGGGTCGTGCCGTCCTTGGCCAGCAGCCGGCGGGCGTAGTGGTAGTCGAAGACCGGCTCGATGCCGCTTGAGACATTGCCGGCGAGCAGCGAGATGGTGCCGGTTGGCGCAATCGAGGTGAGGCAGCCGTTGCGCATGCCGTGGCGACGGATCGCCTGGCGTACGTCCTCGTCGAGCAGGGCGACGTTGGCGGAAGCCAGGAAGCGCTCGGCGTCGAACAACGGGAAGACGCCCTTCTCGGCAGCGAGCGCGGCGCTCGCCGCATAAGCGGCGTTCTGGATAGCGGCCATCCATTGACCCGCGAGGTTGGCCGCCTCGGGCGTGCCGTAGCGGATACCGGCAAAGATCAAGGCGTCGGCGAGCCCGGTGATGCCAAGGCCGATGCGCCGCTTGTCGAGCGCCTCTCGGCGTTGGGCGGCAAGCGGGTAGTTGGAGATGTCGATGACATTGTCGAGAAAGCGCACGGCGAGCCCGACGCGCTCCTTGAGCTTGCCGACATCGAGCTTGGCGCCGGCAGTGAAGGGATGCTCGATGAGCTGGGCAAGGTTTATCGAACCGAGCAGGCAGGCGCCGAACGGCGGAAGCGGCTGCTCACCGCACGGGTTCGTGGCGTGGATGGTCTCGCAGTAGTTGAGGTTATTACGCGCGTTGACGCGGTCGATGAACACGACGCCCGGCTCGGCGAAATCGTAGGTCGAGCGCATGATGCGCTCCCACAGCGCGCGCGCCGGCAGCGTGCGGTAGACCTTGCCGCCGAACCTGAGGTCCCACGCGCTGTCATCGCGCACGGCAGCGAGGAAATCATCGGTGACGAGCACCGACAGGTTGAAGTTGCGCAGTCGCCCCGGCTCGGCCTTCGCATCGATGAAGGCTTCGATGTCGGGGTGATCGCAGCGCAATGTCGCCATCATGGCGCCGCGGCGGCTGCCGGCCGACATGATGGTGCGGCACATGGCGTCCCACACTTCCATGAAGCTCACAGGGCCTGACGCATCAGCGCCGATCGAGGCGACGGGCGCACCCTTGGGACGCAGCGTCGAGAAGTCGTGACCGATGCCGCCGCCCTGCTGCATGGTCAGCGCCGCATCCTTCACGCCTCCGAAGATGGCGCTGAGGTCGTCTTCGATCTTGCCGAGGACGAAGCAGTTGAAGAGAGTCACCGAACGGCCGGTGCCGGCGCCGGCCAGAATGCGGCCGGCGGGCAGGAACCCAAGATCGGCGATGGCGTCATGGAAGCGTTTGGCCCACGCCTCGCGCCCGCGCTTGCCGCCCTTCTCTACCGAGGCGGCAGCCCGGGCGACACGCCAGAAGGTGTCGTCCAGCGACGAATTGATCGCGCCGTCGGCGCCCTTTAGGCGGTACTTGAGATCCCAGATTTCCCTGGAGATCGGTGCTTGGAAGTCGGCTGCGTCAGACATGCGGCGGTCCTGCATCGCGGCTCCACAATATGGGTCCGGACGGGCGGAAAGTCAATGTAATGTTCTCTTTATGATCCGCAGATGTTCTTGTCGGTACAAGCGGCCGGAACGGTCACACGGTGGGAAGGGAAGGGCTCTCGAGCCCGTTCTGCACAACTTTGCACGCTGCGCACTGAATGGCGCCGCTGGACCATTGATAGAATGTGATACAGCCGCACTCGCAGCACCACATTTCGGGTTCGTGCTGCTCGTTAGATTGCGCGTGGTTGCGACGCTTGCGTTCGAAATCCAGATCGATGAGGTTCGACATGGCTAAAGCTTCCACCAAGAGCGCTGGCAAGGCACGCCCCACGGGGAAATTCGTGGCGCCGGCCGCTGCCAAGGCAAAGACTTCCGTCGTAGAGCGTGCAAAGCCCAGAGCGGCTGCCGCAAAGCCTAAGACGGCGGCGAAGAAAAAGTAGTTGTCGAATTCGGTTCAGTTTTCCGCAATCGGCTGATTATTGCCATCGGAGTGAACGCGCCGCCCATCGGGCGGCGCTTTTGCGTTCAATGGCTCATGCAACCCGGCGCGCGTGCATGCAACCCTTCGTCGGCCATCAGAACTTCCCGAGGGTCGGAACCGCGCCAAGGCGCATCTCGTCAATTGTCGAGGGCGTGCAGCGGGTCGAGGAATTTCAGACCCAAGGCCTCGGCCACGGCCCGATATGTAATCTGACCCTCGTAGACGTTGAGCCCGGCCAGCAGGTGCGGATCGGCACGCAACGCTGCGATCGGGCCCTTGTCGGCCAGCGCCAGCACGAACGGCAACGTGGCGTTGTTGAGCGCGAAGGTCGAGGTGCGCGCCACCGCGCCCGGCATGTTGGCGACGCAGTAGTGCACGACGCCGTACTCGACATAGCTGGGGTTGGCGTGCGTCGTCGCGTGCGAGGTCTCGGAAAAGCCGCCCTGGTCGATCGAGATGTCGACGATGACCGAGCCGCGCTTCATGGCCTTCACCAGTTCGGCGCTGATCAGCTTCGGCGCCGCAGCTCCCGGCACCAGAACGGCGCCGACGACGAGGTCGGCCTGCAGCACGTAGTCCTCGATCGACTGGCGGGTCGAGAAGATCGTATTCACCGCGGCGCCGAACTGCTGGTCGAGTGCGTACAGCCGCTCAATATTGATGTCGATGCAGGTGACGGCGGCTTCCAGGCCCACCGCCATGCGCACCGCGTTGACGCCGGACACGCCGCCACCGATGACGACGACGTTGGCAGGCGCGACGCCGGCTGAGCCGCCAAGCAGCATGCCGCGACCGCCCTGCTCCATCTCCAGGCAATGCGCGCCGGCCTGGATGGACATGCGCCCCGCGACTTCGCTCATCGGCGACAGCAGCGGCAGCCCGCCGCGTGCACCGGTTACCGTCTCGTAGGCGATGGCGGTGACGCCCGAGGCCATCAGGTCCGCAGCCTGCGCGGGATCGGGCGCCAGATGCAGGTAGGTGAAAAGCGTCTGCCCCGGACGCAACATGGCCCGCTCGGTGGCCAGCGGCTCCTTCACCTTGACGACAAGGTCGGCGGTGGCGAACACGTCTGCCGCGGTGGGAAGGATGGTCGCGCCGACGCGGCGATAGTCGTCGTCCAGTATGCCCATGCGCTCGGCGGCGCCGGACTGCACGAACACCTCGTGGCCATGCGCCTTCAGTTCGCGCACGCTCGCCGGTACGAGGCCGACGCGATACTCGTGAACCTTCACCTCTTTCGGCACGCCGACGCGCATGCGTATCGCCCTTCGCTGCTGCTGATCGTCAAACTATTGGCGCCTGCCCCGATAGCAACCGCGATTATGGCATCTCCCCAGCGGGTACGCCGCCACTGTCGCTGATTGTCACACTGTGCCTTACGTATCGTTATCTCTGGCTCGCGTGGAAGGATCGACCGCGGGCGAACGGCGTTAGGCTTCAAAAGCTTCGCGCGACGCCGCCTCGTTCTGGCTTGGAATGGTGCAGAGCGCTGCTGCCAACACCGAAATCATGGAAGGAGTGAGCTATGCAGCTGCCTAAAGCTCCAATCACGCCGACCGTCGTCTTCGATCTCGACGGCACACTCGTGCACACCGTGCCCGATATTGCCGCCGCTCTTGATGAGGCACTCGCCGGCTACAACCTCGCGCCGACCAGCATCGGCGAAGCCGCGGGCATGATGGGCGATGGCTTGAGCGAATTTTTCTGGAAGGCGATGATGGCCAAGCGGCTCAATCTGCCGGCCGTCGATGCCGACGACGCACGCAAACGCTTCATCGACATCTACCGCCGCTCGCCCGCGCGCTTGTCGCATATCTACTCCGGAGTGCGGCCGCTGTTGCAGGAGTTGCGCGAGCGCGGCGTGCGCACGGCCGTGTGCACAAACAAGATCGAGCACATCGGAGCCGACATCCTGGCGCGCTTTGGCCTGCGTCGAGTACTTCGACGCGGTCGTCGGCTCGGGCGATGATCGGCCGATGAAGCCGGACCCGCGTCCTATTCTCGAGGCGGTGGCGCGTGCCGGCGGGCGCATCGACCGGGCGCTGCTCGTCGGCGATACGACAGCCGACTACGGGGCGGCGATCGCAGCGCGCATTCCCCTGGTGCTGGTCGACTACGGCTATAGCCACGTTCCCATCAGCGCGCTGAAATACGGGATCGTGGTCGATAATCCGATGCGCCTGCACGATGTCGTCATGGACTTCGTGGGCGGGGAGCACTTCCTGGGACCTGACGCCGACCATCCCCGCCACACCGCGCCGTAGCCAGCGCCCGCGGGTCGGCGGGAACGCAAGTGCGAAGCACCACTCTTGGTTGTCTGCCTAATCGTCGCTAGGATCGAGGATTGGTGCCGTATTCATTTCGCGTCGGGGGGCGTGCTGTGGATCAGAGTGAGACGAGCGTCGTGGGCGCTCTAGCGTTGTTTTGCATAATCTGCGTCGTGATTTTCGGCGCCTGGATCGTCGTCGGCTCGGGGGATGTTTCTGGTCCTCGCCGCCCTGGCCCAGCTGAAACTTTGGCTGCAGAGGCTCGCTGAGGTTTACCAACAAACGGTCGATGGGCCATCGAAGTTGATTGCACCGGCCATCACCATCCTCAGCGGCAGCTACGCCATCTACAAAGGCTACATGTACGCCGAATCGCGCCTCCACTATCGGCTCGGTGACTACATCGCGCGTGAGGAGAAGCGCCTCACCGACGCGCGTCGCCAACTGCGCCTGATCATCGAGCGACCGAATGTCGAGCGCCGGTTCCGCGAGCCTATCTTTCTCGAAGGTCCACTCAAAAGGGCAGTGCACGAGCTTGGATGGGGCAGCTACTTCCTCGGCCCTCAACTTGGATATGTCAGGTATCAACTCGAAACATCCATCACGCGGCTGCAGCACCAGGTGAAGCTAGCCGAAACCAATCACGGTCACATGGTGCGCCAGCTCACGACAGCGCACGTGCTCAGAGGTGCGATGGACGTCGCCGATGCGGCAACTGCGCCGTGCTCGGGCAACGGACGACAGATTGTCAATCAACAGCGCCTTGCATCATTTTCAATCCGCTTTGGTACGTCGACGAGGAAGACTGCGAAGCTCTCGAATACGCCGCTCATATGCACCTTGTCGCTACGGCAGGACATCGAAGCCGAGGCGCGATACTCGATCGTCTTCTCGACGTGACCTCCGGCGAGGCCAAGTCTCTCAGCCGCGTGCGCGAGCTATCCGCTACAAGTCCGAGATCGAGGCCAGCCGCGACTTTTAGGAAACGCGCGAGAGGCGCGGCGAAAGCTGCACTCAAAGTTCTCCCAAACCTTTATGGTGAGGACCGTATTGAAGAGGCCGAGATGCACGAGATCGTCGGCAGATCGTCAAAATCGCACTTCGCGCTCACGTGCAGGCGCGGTCGCACTGGGAGATCGCTAAGGCGCTCTTTGACGAGGTCAAGACACCCGATGCTATGCAAGGCACGTACACGTGTCGCCCAGAAGATTGCGGGCCTCGACTGCGCTGCCCGACACTGACACCGACGACGACGCGTGGATCTAGAAGCTGCAACACGTGTGAGGTAGCCGAGCAAGTAGGCTGCGCCGCTCGCCATCGTTGCGTGGCCACGCGCTTTGCCAGGCCGCCCAGACCATGATCGTCCGCGCGTAAGGCTTGGAATAGCTCGTCGCGAATTGGCGGTGCTCATGCGCTGCCATTAGCATCAGCACACCGGCACCGATAAGGAACGTCCAGATCGGCGCGCCGAAATAAGCTGCCGTCGCCGTCGCCGCGATCGCTGTGTATGCCAGCATGCCCACCCCTATCCGCGGGGGTACTCCACACCGATTCGCGCTTCTACGCTCAGGGCGACCTACCGGCTGTTAATAAGTGTGCCGCGCTTGGGAAGCAGCGCCCCGCCCCCAAACAAAAATGGCGCGGGATTGCCCGCGCCATTTCCGCATATCTCGGCCTGATCAGTGCGTCTTCAGCCAGGTATCGACCGCCTTGCGTACCTGGTCCTTGGCATAGCCATAACGCGTCTGGATCAGCCCCTCGAGTTGCTCGCGGTTGCCGTCGATCTGCGCGAGGTCATCGTCGGACAGCTTGCCCCACTGCTCTTTCACCTTGCCGGTGAACTGCTTCCAGTTGCCTTCTACGCGGTCCCAATTCATGGCTCATCTCCCTTGTGGAAAGCCGGCTCGGCGCCACGCGGCGCTTGCCGGCGGCGGGATAGTTCCGGGCAGCGGTGAACAACTGCGCAGCGTCATCGGCAGCAATTAATTCAATTGCGCCCGTGCGCTGCGGGCCTTGGTTCCTCCCGCCATTCTTTCGCCGAAGTCTGCAGCCGCTTATGGGCGGAGCGGGACCGATATCTGGGAAGGATATCAGGGGGGTAGTCATGTTGTTTCCCGCTTGGCGTGGGCGCGCGCCACCGCTTGATCACGATGTCGCCGAAGCCGGCTTCGAGGAGCCGCTTACGCTCGCCATTCTCGATGTCGGCGAGCGCATATGCCCGCCTCCCGAGGCGCGCGGCGGCAGCATGCTCGGCGCCACGCTGTTCATCCTCGTCATCCTTGGTGCCGGTTGGGGGCTGCTGCAGACGCAAGCCGATTGGCTGGAGCTGCTCGGCGCCAAGGTGAGCGCCATCGCCGCCCTGATGCGCGATGGGCAAACCGCAGATGCCCTATCGGAAACCTCGAGTATTGCCGTGCAGGTGGCGACGATCGACGAGCCGCCGGCGGAGGTGCGCAGCATCGAATCAGCGCCGTCGCCGCCGTCGAGTGAAAGCGTCGCCGATCCGCCGGCCGATGCCAGCATTGAGACAGGCATCGAGACTGGCATCGAGACTGGGGCCATTTCGCCCGCGCCACCCGCCGCCGCCCCGGAGCCGCTACCGCCGCCGCGCGCCGATCCGGCCGATCCCTATCAGAAGCGCGCGCTCGCCGTCGGGCTGCATCCTGAACTGTCGCGCGCTCTGCTCAGTCGTCTCACGACGACCGACTACCGCAACGCCCGCTATGCCATCGACACAGCCATCGCCAAGACGTCCGGCGACAGCGAGTTCGTGTGGCCGCGCCAGCGCACGCCCGTCGAGGCGCTGTTCCGCGTGCAATTCGTTGCGGGTGCCGCGCCGCATTGCCGGCGCTACGTGGTGACGGTGACCAAGGATCGATGGTCGACTACGGCGCCGGCGATGGAGAGATGCGCAGCGGGCATTGCCGCACGCTGAGCCGATGGTCGTCGCGACGCTGAGGGGTGGGGCGCGAAGGTCAGTTTGCCCCTGCCTCTGCGCCGAGCACGAATTGGAGAAGGCCGGCGATATCGTTCGATGTCGCATCGGCCGCGATCCCCAGCCGCTCGGTCGGCAGATTGAAGCGGTTCACCCAGTACGTCGGATAGCCGAAGCTCTTGGCGCCATAGGCATCCCAGCCACCGAAGGCGGCGAAGGCGATCTCCTCCTTCTGCAGCCCGAGGCGCTGCATGCCGAGCGCGTAGGCGCGCGGGTCCGGCTTATAGGTGCCATTGACCTCGGTGCTGAGCAGTTCATCGAAGACGTCGACGATGCCGGCACGCTCGGCATTGGCGCGCAGCATGCGGTCGGAAAAGTTGGCGATGGTGATGATACGCACGCCTGCGGCCTTGAGCTTGCGCAGCGCGGCGATGCTATCAGGCCAGGGCTGCATCGAGAGATATGCACCGAGCAGGCGCTGGCGAACCTCGTCGGAAAGCGGAAGCTGCATCGCCTCGGCGGTATAGACGAGCGCATCTTCCGTGACCTTGAAGAAATCGGCATGACGATCTGTGATTGAGCGCAGGAAACCGTATTCGAACTGCTTGGCCCGCCATGCCTTGGTGAACGCCACGCCTTTGCCGGGGTACGCCTTTTCGACTTCGGGGATGACTGAATCGGGATTGAAGATGACGAAGTAATCGAACGCCACCGCCTTGAAGCGCGGTGCCGCGCCGACGCTCGTGGCGCAAGCGAGCAGCAGGACTGCAATGGCAGCAGCTATCGGCAAACGGTTACGGGGCATCGGCGATCCTGCGGCGAAGGAAATGGCGATCAGACGTATACGGGTTTCGCGGCGCGACGCCTGCTTGTTTCACGACGGCGAGCGCGATTTGCGGCCGGCAGGCCGTCGGCCTCATCGGCGCGGCCTACTCGTCGGACTTCAGCTGCCGCTGGCAGATTTCGCGCCACTTGCTCTTGGTGATGTGCGTGCCCGCGTCCCAGGTGTCGAGGCACTGGTCGAGCTTGTCCTTGGCGGATATGGACGGCGTCGTTTCGGGCACCGGCTCACTGGTGGTGGCCGCGGTGCCGTCCGGCCGGTAGGCCCGCGTGCCTTTGCGCACCCCGGGGTCGGCGATGCGTTCGGTGAGCGGCGCGCCCGGGTTGTCGCGATCGAATCGCAGGGGCGTCGCCCATGCATCAGCAACCGGCGTCGCCGCCAGACCCACCAACAGGAATGTGCGTGCCAGGATCATGCGCGCACCATATATCCCCGCTGCGGCGCATCGAGATGCGGCTGCGTCCATGGTGAAGCTTTTGCGAAGCAGTGACCTAAGCCGGGCCCACCATCGGGCTGGTCTCAGCCCTCTGGCTGCAGGCCGCTTTGCTGCATGATCCTGACGATGGCCTGGCAGGGCACCAGGAACGTTTGCCAATCCCCTGGCTTGTTCGGATCCACATCGTAGCTGAAGCCGTTCTGCGGTCCGGCTGCGCCCTTGGCGACGACACCGACTAGAAGCCCCCGAGCATCGACGACAGGTCCGCCGGAATTGCCGGGCAGGGAATCGACGCTTGCCGCGATATAGATGGACGTCGTGGCGTGGAAGTCGGCCCGCCCGTGGCCGACGTACTCGCCCTTGCTCCAGCGCTTCATGTCGCGCGCCAGCCGTAGCGAGCGGCGCTTGGCGACGCCCGGGAAGCCGATGGCGTAGATCTCGCTATGCAGGGCTTCGTCGCATTTGCCGTCAACGCGAAGCGGCCTGCCGATGCGGACGCCGGCACCGGTCTCCGCCTTCACGACCGCGATGTCGTAGGCATCGTCCACACGCACGAGCGTGAACTTGTCGAGCCGTTGCGGCGGGTCGGCGATGGTGATTCCGTCGGGCTCGAAACGCCGCTGGTTGATGTCTTCGGCGAGGTAGCGGCGCGGTTGCTTGCAGTCCTCGATGGCGTGGCCGGCAGTGATGAAATAATGGTCCGTCCGCGCTCCGCGCGTCACCTGTTTCACCAGGAAGGCGCTGGCCGTGTACGCGCCTTGGCGACCCTCGCACACGAACGCGTAGACGGAGGACCAGGCCGCGCGCACGGCGGGCGGCGCCTTGTCAGTGAAGAAGCCTTCGGCAGCGCGGCGGGCGAGCTTGATAGGGCTAGGGCTGCGAGCATGCAGCCAAGGACTATTCGTCGAGAGCGCCGCACGCGTGATCCCCGTCAGTTCCGTCCGCCCTCTCTACGGCACGGGACGCGGGGCGATCCAGCTCATTGTGGGGTAGGCACACGTAGCCCGTTTGCGTGGCAAGGGTAGAATGATGCTCAACTCCAAGTGCAGGTGGCGCCTATGCCGAAAAGTCCGAACGTCGAAATTACGTATTGCAGGCTATGCGGCTGGGGGCTGAGGGGGACCTGGATGGCGCAGGAGCTGCTGACGACGTTCGCAGACGAGCTTGGCTCGGTCACCCTCACGCCGGATACGACGGGCGGCGTGTTCGAGGTGCGAGTCAACGACGAGCTCGTGTGGTCGCGCAAGGAGAAGGGGCGCTTTCCCGACATCAAGGAGGTGAAGCTGCTGGTCCGCGACCGCATCGCGCCGGAGCGGTCGCTGGGGCATACGGAAAGTAGCAGCGGCGGTTAGCCGCCGCTGCTGGTCGCGAGCGCGAGGCAAGGGCGTGCGGATATCGCAGAATGTTGCAACCCGCGCCGCGCGATCGTTGACGTGAGGTCGGCTCAGTAGCCGTGACAGATGACGCTGCCGTTGATGACGTGGCAGTGGTAGGGCCCCGGAGTCGCCTGGGCTGCAACCGATGCAACTAGTGCGGCGCCGGCCACGACTGCTGCGAGAACCGAACGGATCAAGAGTGATTTGCCGGTCTTCATGTGTGGTGTCCCCTCAAAATAAAAGCGACCAAAATGCACTCTTGCCCGCCCAGCCAATCTGCGGGGCGTGCCATCTCAACTTGGCATAGGCGAAGCGTGCCGAAAAGCGCCAGCCAACAAGCGCCGGGATAACAACGCTAGCCGCATCGTTAGTGCGCCAGCGCCTTGACGATCTCCTCCGTCATCTTCTTGGCGTCGCCGAGCACCATCACGGTGTTGTCGTTATAGAACAGCGGATTGTCGATGCCGGCATAGCCGGAGGCGAGCGAGCGTTTGTTGAACAGTACCGTGCCGGCCTTCCACGCCTGCAGCACCGGCATGCCATAGATCGGCGAGGTCTTGTCGGTCTCGGCCGCCGGATTGACGACGTCGTTGGCGCCGATGACGTACACGACGTCGGCCTGGGGCATCTCGGAGTTGATGTCTTCCAGCTCGAACACCTCGTCGTAAGGCACGTTGGCCTCGGCGAGCAGTACGTTCATGTGGCCGGGCATACGCCCGGCGACCGGGTGGATGGCGTACTTGACCTCTACGCCCGCCTTCTTCAGCTGGTCGCCCATCTCGCGCAGCGCATGCTGGGCCTGGGCGACGGCCATGCCGTAGCCGGGCACGATGATGACTTTGGAGGCGTTCTTCATCACGTAGGCGGCGTCTTCGGCAGAGCCGAGCTTGACCGGCCGTTGTTCGCCGCCGCCGGAGGGACCGGCAACCTCGCCGCCGAAGCCACCAAGGATGACGGAAATGAACGAGCGGTTCATGCCCTTGCACATGATGTACGAGAGGATGGCGCCCGAGGATCCAACCAGCGCTCCAGTGATGATCAGCGCGATGTTCGACAGCGTGAAGCCGATGCCGGCCGCCGCCCAACCCGAATATGAGTTGAGCATCGACACGACGACCGGCATATCCGCGCCGCCGATTGGAACGATGATCAGCACGCCGAACAGCATCGCCGTCAGCGTAATGGCCCAGAACAGCAGCGGGTCGCCGCCCGAATGGCAGAACAGATAGATGAGGTAGATGAGGCCGCCGAACAGCGCCAGGTTGATGACGTGGCGCATGGGCAGGATGATCGGCTTGCCCGACATCTTGCCGGACAGCTTGGCGAAGGCGATGACCGAGCCGGTGAAGGTGATGGCGCCGATGGCGACGCCGAGCGACATCTCGATGAGGCTGGCGAAGTGGATCGAGCCCGCCTCGCCGATGCCGAAGGCGCTCGGCGCGTAAAGCGCGGCCGCGGCAACGAAGACGGCGGCAAGGCCGACCAGCGAGTGGAAGGCGGCAACCAGCTCGGGCATCGCGGTCATGGCGATGCGCCGCGCGGTCACTGCGCCGGCGATGCCGCCGACGGCGAGACCGCCGCCGAGCAGGATCCAAGTGAGCGTCAGCTGCGGGTTGGCGACGGCCAGCGTCGTCGCCATGGCGATGAGCATGCCGAGCATGCCGAAGTAGTTGCCCTGGCGTGACGATGCCGGGCTCGACAGCCCGCGCAAGGCGAGGATGAACAGCACGCCGGAAACGAGATAGAGGCCGGCAACGAGGTTGGGCGTCAGCATTGCACTCTTCCCCGCTGGGCGATCGTTGGCGTGCTCATTTCTTGCTGTCTTTTTTCTTGTACATGGCGAGCATGCGCTGGGTGACGAGGAAGCCGCCGAAGATGTTCACCGAGGCCATGGCCAGCGCCAGCACGCCGAAGACCTTGGAGGCCAGCGTGTCACCGCTCATGAAGCCGTCGACGGCGCCATGCTCGACGGCGACGGCAAGCAATGCGCCGACCACGATCACCGAGGAGATCGCGTTGGTGACGGCCATCAGCGGTGTATGCAGCGCCGGCGTGACGCTCCACACCACGTAGTAGCCGACGAAGATCGACATCACGAAAACCATCAGTTCGTAGACGACGGGATCGATGGCGCCGCCGACGGCAGCCGCAGCAGGCGCGGCATTGGCGGCCAGCAGCAGCAATGTGGTGGAGGCCAGTTTCAGGAGACCGCTTTTCATCAGGATGCTCCCTGCAGGCTCGGGTGCACGATGGCGCCGTCGCGGGCGACGAGCGTGCCCTTGACGATCTCGTCGTCCCAATTGATCGCCAGCTTCTGTTCCTTCTTGTCGATCAAAGTCTCCAGGAAGGCATACAGGTTCTTGGCGTAGAGGCTCGAGGCGTTGATGGCGATCTCGGCGGCGAGATTGAGCGGCCCGTAGATGCGCACGCCGCCATGATCGACGGTCTGGCCGGCCTGCGTCAGCTCGCAATTGCCGCCGCGCTCGGCGGCGAGGTCGACGATGATCGATCCCGGCTTCATGCTCTCAACCATCGCGCGCGTGATCAGCCGCGGCGCCGGGCGCCCAGGGATGAGCGCGGTGGTGATGACGATGTCCTGGTTCTTGATGTGCGTGGCGACGAGTTCGGCCTGCTTGGCCTGATATTCGGCGGACATCGGCTTGGCGTAGCCGGCTGTCGTCTGCGCCTGCTTGAACTCTTCGTCCTCGACGGCGACAAACTTGGCGCCGAGCGAGGCGACCTGCTCCTTGGTTGCCGGACGCACGTCGGTGGCGGTAACCTGCGCGCCGAGGCGTCGCGCCGTGGCAATGGCCTGCAGGCCAGCGACGCCCACGCCCATGATGAAGGCCTTGGCGGCGGGAACCGTGCCGGCGGCCGTCATCATCATCGGCATGGCCTGCTGGAACATGGCGGCCGCATCGATGACCGCCTTGTAGCCGGCGAGGTTGGCCTGGCTGGACAGTACGTCCATCGACTGCGCGCGCGTGATGCGCGGCATGAACTCCATAGAGAACAGGGCGACGTTGCCGGACGCCAAAGCTTTGAGCGCCGCGGCGTCCCCGTAGGGATCGAGCATGGCGATAACCAACGCGCCGGGCTTCAGCGCCTGCACCTTGGCGGCATCGGGACGGCGCACGCCGAGCAGGATGTCGGCATCGCGCAATGCATCGGCGGCGGTGGGGACGATCTGCGCCCCCTGAGCGGCGAGCGCGGCGTCAGCAAAACGTGAGCGGCTGCCGGCGCCGGCTTCGATCTTCACCGTGGCGCCAAGGCCGATCAGCCTCTTGACCGTCTCGGGCGATACCGCAACGCGCGGTTCATCCGCAGGCTCGGCCGTGACCGCAATAGTGACCATGCACTCGTCCGATCGCGTGGAGGATTTCACACCGCCGGCCCCGAGCGCCCGATGGTCGGCGCCGAGCTTCCAGCGCGCGGCGCGTTGGCGCTAGGTCAGGAAGAAGTACATCCCAGTGAGCAGCGCCACGAGGAAGACGATCGACACCTTCGTCAGGAAGATGAACTGCTTGTAGGTCTTCTCGGCTTGCGGGTAATCCATCTCCGGATTGCCGCCCGACAGGTCGATCGCCACTGTGCCCCTCCCTTGGGATTTATATGTCCTTGGGCTCCCTCGTACCTCAAGCCCGGCCGGCTATCAAGACGCCACAAAGCATCCTCGGCCTCGGCTGCGCCGCGTGCACTGCAACCTAAGGCTAGGCGGCGGCGCCCAACGCCGCATCGTCGATTTCGGTCCGATTGCGACCGCCGGTCTTGGCGCGATAAAGCGCGGCATCGGCGCGTTTCAGAAGTTCACTCCAGTCCGAGCCGCTGTCCGGCACCGCCGTGGCAGCCCCGCATGAGATGGTGACCGGAACGCGCGTTTTGCCGGCGATGAACGCCTCTTCATGGATGCCGCTGCGCACGCGCTCCACGGCTTCTCTGACGCTCATCGGCGCGCAATCGTTCAAGATCACCAGGAATTCCTCGCCGCCCAGGCGACCCACGGCGTCCTCGCTGCGCGTCGTCTCCAGGAGCCTCTTGGCTGTGCCGGCGATGACTATGTCGCCGGTGGCGTGACCGTAGGTATCATTGATCGACTTGAAATTATCGATATCGGCCATGACGACGGTCACCGGCCGGCGGTGACGCTCCGCTTCCGCCCACTCTTTCTGCAGCAGTTCCAGAATGCCGGCGCGGTTCCACACACGCGTCAGACAGTCGATGCGCGCCAGTCGCTCGGCCGCGTTCAATTGGGCCAGGAGCTCGTTCTGGGCATGCGAAAGGCTGGATGCGCGCAGCTCGGTTTCAATCATGGTGACGAGATCGAGGAGGAGCGTGAGCTGTTCTTCACTCATCTGCCGCGGCTTTGTGTCGATGGCGCACAGCGTTCCCACCGGCATGCCATTGGGCGCACGCACGGGGCAGCCGGCATAAAACCGAATGTCGAGAAAGCGGCCCGTGACGAACGGATTGTCGGCGAAGCGCGCATCCTGGCTGGCATCGGGCAGCAGAAGCATCTTTTGCTCGTGGATCGAGTGCGTGCAGAAGGCTCCCTCCATCGGCACATCGATCGCATCGAGGCCCTGCACGGATTTGAGATGCTGCCGGTCCTCATCGAGCAGATTGAAATGCGAGATCGGCACTTCGAGCAGCCGGCAGACCATGCGGGTGACACGCTCGAACCGCTCTTGAATGGGCGTGTCGAGGAGGTTGAGCGAATGCAGCGTGGCGAGACGCTCGGTCTCGCGAGGATACGGCGGCGCTTCCTGCATCGGTGATCCTGGGTTTACCGCCGACAGGATAGCTCGCAGCCGTTGCCAAAGGGGTAAAGGCGATTAAACGAACTCTACCGATTTTGTCCTTTGGCTGACGCTCGACCTGGGGTTGCGCTGCGGCGGGAGGCGCTATGGCCAGGAAACGTCGCTCTGTCCGATGCGAAACCCCATTGGCCAGCGTGCGCCGCGTGCCGATCGTCCGACCGCATTTGACCTGGATCACGGCGACCGTGCCACGCCCGTGCTGCTCTGCCGATCGCCGCGATGGCGGCGCAAGGCAACAAGGAGAACGGACGTGGACGCCAACGAAGGAATGCTGGATCGCACGCTGCGGGTCATCGTAGGGCTGGCGATCATCGCCTCGCCGCTCGGCCTCTACGGTATCGAGAATGCCAACCCCTGGGGCTGGGTCGGGCTGTTGCCGCTGGTGACCGGCCTGTGGGGTTTTTGCCCGGCCTACAAGGTGCTCGGGGTGAACACGGGCGCTGCTTGACCCGAAGCGGGTTCACTCTGGCATCGGAACGCCGGCTGCGGCGAAGGCACGCTGCTGGCGCTCGGCGACCTCGGCAAGTTGGAAGTTCTCGATCAACTCGTTGAAGAGCCGATACCAGTTCTGGCGCGCGTCGAGGTGCAGGAAGACGCCGCCGAGCCCGATGGCGGCGCGGTCCATGAACACGAACTCGCGCGGGATCTTCACCGGCCCCTTGTCGCGCAGGATGCGGTGCACATTGAACGCCTCGCGCCGTCCGTACTCGCCGGGCGTCGTGCCATCGGCGATGGCGCGCTCGCGATCATCGAGCAGTGGGCCGTAGATGAAGCGCGCCCAGATGGACAGAGCGTCGATCAGCTCCGCCGACAGGCCACGGAAACCCCACGTCTCGTAGGCATGCACGACGAGGTCGCGGTCGCCACGCAACAGTCCCGTGTAGAGGTCGATGACGCCCTGTACGAAAGGCGGCTTGAAGCTGCGGATGCAGCCGTAGTCGAGAAGATTGATGCCCGCCGGACGGCCGCTCTCTTCGAAAACCGTATAATTGCCGAGGTGCGGGTCGCCGTGGATGACGCCAAAATGGCTGAACGGAAACCACCAGGCGCGAAACATGGCGCGCGCGATGGCGTTGCGGTCTTCGAGCGGGGATGGCTTGTAGTCGAGCAGCCTGGCGCCATCGAGCCACGTCATGGTGAGCAGGCGCTTGGTCGACAACTCTGGCAGAACCTCAGGCACGCGGATCAGCGGGTCGCCCGCGAAGATGCCCGCATAGAGTTTGGTGTGGCGTGCCTCCAGTTCGTAGTCGAGTTCCTCGCGCAGCCGCGCCGCGATCTCCTTCAATATCTCGCCAGTCTCGACGGCCGGGTTCATGCGCGCGTGGATGGCAAACACGGCGCGCAGTTGCACGAGGTCCGCCTCGACCGCCGACGGCATGTCGGGGTACTGCAGCTTGACGGCTAAAGCGCGCCCGTCGTGAGCGGTGGCGCGGTGCACCTGACCGAGCGAAGCCGACGCCGCGGCATTGACATCGAAGCCGGCAAAGCGCGCCGCCCAGTCGGGGCCAAGCTCCGCCTGCATGCGGCGCCGTGCGAAGGCCGGACTCATGGCAGGCGCGGCGGATTGCAGTTGGGCAAGCTCCCGCGCGTAGTCGTCGGGGAGCGCCTCGGGAATGGTGGAGAGCAACTGCGCCACTTTCATGAGCGGCCCCTTGAGGCCACCGAGTGCTGCGGCGAGGTCGGCAGCGCCGCGCGCGCGGTCGTGCTCGACGCCGAACAGCCGCTCGCCGGCGATGCGCGCGGCGATACCGCCCACATTGGCGCCGACCTTAGCGTAGCGGGCGGCCCTTGCTGTAAAGCGGTTCTCTTCGTTGTTCATGTCACCGGATATCGTGCCGAAGGCGCGTCAAGACAAGCATGCGGTCGAAGGCGCGCGACAACAAGTGCGGTCGAGGCGGGTCAGAGCCGGATCAGACGGCGACCTGGGTGCCGACCTCAACGACGCGGTCGGTCGGGATCTGGAAGTAGGTGGTCGCATCCTGCGCACTGCGCGCCAGCGCCACGAAGAGCCGATCCTGCCAGGCCGGCATCTCTGATTTGGACGTCGGCTTCAAGTTGCGGCGCGACAGGAAGAACGACGTCGAACCGATGTCGATCTTCAGATCCTTGCGCCGGCAAACATCGAGGATCTTCGGCACGCTGGGCGTTTCCATGAAGCCATAGCGGGCGACGATGCGAATGAACGTATCGGTCACCCGATCGACGGTTACGCGCTCGTAACGCGGCACGCGCGGCACCTCCTCGGTGCGGATCGAGAGGATGATGTTGCGCTCATGCAGAACGCGGTTGTGCTTTAAATTGTGCATGAGGGCCGTCGGAGCCGCGGTCGGATCGGCGGTGAAGAACACGGCCGTTCCCGGCACGCGATGCGGCGGCTTGGCCTCGAGCTTGCGCAACAGCCAATCGAGATCGGCCTCGTGCTTGCGCGTCTGCTTGGCGAGCAGGCGCGAGCCGCGCACCCAGGTCGCCATGATGAGGCCGATACAGGCGGCCAGCAGCAGCGGCACCCAGCCGCCCTCGAAGACCTTGAGGAAGTTTGCGGTGAGGAACACCTGCTCGAGCAGCAGCAACGGAATAAGGATCAACGCCGTTTGCCACAGCGGCCACTTCCAGTAGCGCCAGACGACGAAGAAGGCGAGCAGGGTGTCGATGACCATCGCCGCCGTCACCGACACGCCGTATGCGGAAGCGAGATTTGACGAAGATCGGAAAGCGAAGACCACGAGCAGCACGCCACAGAGCAGCATCCAGTTGATGCGCGGCAGGTAGATCTGGCCGGAGATCGCTTCCGAGGTGTGGACGATGCCGAGGCGCGGCAGCAGGCCGAGCTGTATGGCCTGGCGTGTCAGGGAGAAGGCGCCGGTTATGACGGCCTGGCTGGCGATGATGGTGGCGGCCGTCGCCAGGATCACCATCGGGATTAGCGCCCATTCCGGATAGAGCAGGTAGAACGGATTTTCGAGTGCCGCTGGATTGGCCAGTACCAGGGCTCCTTGGCCGTAATAGTTCAGCAGCAGCGCCGGCAGAATCAGCGAGAACCACGCGACCTGAATCGGCTTGCGGCCGAAGTGGCCGAGGTCGGCATAGAGCGCCTCCGCACCGGTGACGGCGAGGAACACCAGACCGAGCACCGACAGACCGATCAGGCCATGGTTGAGCAGGAAGCGGAAACCGTACCACGGGTTGAGAGCGACGAAGACATCGGGGTTGTCGAAGATGTGGACGAGGCCACCGGCAGCGAGGGCGATGAACCAGACCACGGTAATCGGACCGAAGTACTTCGCTATGTTTGCCGTGCCGCGGGACTGCATCGCAAACAGCGCTACGAGGATGATGACCGATAGCGGCAGGACGTATTTGCCGAACGCCGGCGAGACCAGCTTCAGGCCCTCGACAGCGGACAGCACCGAGATGGCCGGCGTGATGACTGCATCGCCATAGAAAAACGACGCGCCGGCGATGCCAAGTCCCATGATCACGGGTGTCGAACGCTTGGCGACCGACTGGCCGAGCGCCATCAGGGCGAACATGCCGCCTTCGCCTTTGTTGTCGGCGCGCAGCAGTATCAGCACGTATTTCAGGGTGACGACGAGCAGCAGCGCCCAGGTGATCATCGACAACACGCCGAACACGGCTTCGCGTCCGGCAAAGCTCGTCGCCTTTGCGGCGTGCACGGCTTCGCGGAACGCGTACAGCGGACTGGTACCGATGTCGCCGTAGACGACGCCGATAGAGCCGATGACGAGTGCCGCGAATTTCTGGTTGGGCACACCATCGTGTGCCCCCTGGTCGGCGCCCTTACCCACCGACTGCGATTGTGCCACTTCGGCACTCCACGTAGAGCTGGCTGCAGTGCAGCAATTGGCGGCCGCTTCTAGACCTTAAAGAGGCATAAGGGAAACCCCTAAATTGGCCAGGGCCGCCGTCCACAACCTTGACAGTAGCGGAACATTCTGAACGCGAGGCAAAGGCCGGTCGCGAGCAGAACCCTCCGGGCGGCGGACTTGCGGAGTCTGCAAATCCGTCACCCGGCATGGGATATGCCATGTCCGATCAGGCCGCCGCGTCGGCCGCGGCCAACTCGTCGATCATCCCCTCGATCACCTTCAAGCCCTTGTTCCAGAACTCCGGTTTCGAGGCATCTAGCCCGAATGGTGCCAGCAACTCTGAGTGGTGCTTGGAGCCACCTGCTTTCAGCAGATCGAAATACTTGGTGACGAAGTCCGGGTGCGCTTCGTCATACAGCCCATAGAGCGAGTTCACGAGGCAGTCCCCGAAGGCGTACGCGTAGACGTAGAATGGCGAGTGGATGAAGTGCGGCACGTAGGCCCAGAACACCTCATAGCCGGGCTTCAGTTCGATGGCCGGCCCGAGACTTCTCCGACTGCGTCTCGAGCCAGATGGCGCCGAGCTGGTCGGGCGTCAGCTCGCCCTGCCGGCGAGCCTCGTGCAGCTTGCGCTCGAAGGTGTAGAAGGCGATCTGCCGCACCACCGTGTTGAGCATGTCCTCGACCTTGCCGGCGATCAGCGCCTTGCGCTCGCGCGGGTCGTGCGTCTCCTTCAACAGCGCCTTGAAGGTCAGCATCTCGCCGAACACCGAAGCGGTCTCTGCCAGCGTCAGCGGCGTTGATGCGAGGAGCGCGCCCTGCGGACGCGCCAGCATCTGATGTACACCGTGTCCGAGTTCGTGGGCCAACGTCATCACGTCGCGCGGTTTGCCGAGATAGTTGAGCAGCACGTACGGATGCACCGACGGAACAGTGGCGGCGGCGAAGGCGCCCGGCGCCTTCCCGGGACGCGCCGGAGCATCGATCCACTGCTTGTCGAAGAACTCTCCGGCGACGTCGGCCATCTGCGGCGCGAAGTCGTGGTAGGCGCCGAGCACCAAGCGCTGCGCGTCGCGCCACGCGAACGTGCGCTCGGGTTTTTCGGGCAGCGGCGCGTTGCGATCCCAATGCGACAGGCGCTCCTTGCCGAGCCACTTCGCCTTCATGCCGTAGTAGCGATGCGACAGGCGCGGATAGGCGGCGCGCACGCTGGTCACCAGCGCATCGACAACTTCCGCCTCGACCTGGTTGGCGAGATGGCGGCTGTCGGCGACATCCTTGAAGCCGCGCCAGCGATCGGAGATCTCCTTGTTCTTGGCCAGCGTGTTGGTGATGAGCGTGAACAGCCGCACGTTGTCCTTGAACACGGCGGCGAGCGCTTCAGCGCCGGCTTGGCGCTTCTTCTCGTCGGGGTTCGACAACATGTTGAGCGTCATCTCGAGCGCCAGCGGTTCAGGCTCGCCGGCCACCGGAAAGCGCAGCGCCGCGATGGTCTCGTTGAACAGTCGGTTGAAGGCGCCGCCCGACGTCTGGCTCTTCTCGTGGAACAGCCGCTCAAGCTTCTCCTCGAGTTGATAGGGCTTTTCCTTGCGGATATTGGCGATCCACGGCTGATAGCGGGCGAGGCGCGGATTCTTCATCGCCGCTGCCATGACCGCATCATCGATCTCGTTCAGCTCCAGCTCGAAAAAGATGATGTCGGTGGAGATGGCCGTGAGCTTCTCGGAAATGTCGCCGTAGAACTTGGCGCGCTCGGGATCGGACTGGTTGCCGGCATAATGCAGCCCGGCGAATGAGCCGAGCCGGCCCATCAGTTCGACGAAGCGCTCGAACTCCTCGATGGCGAGCGCCAGCACTGCGCCGTCGGCGGCCAGCGCGACCAGCTTTCCGTGATAGGTCTCCTTGATGCGCCGCGCTTCATCGGTGGCAGCTTGCAGGTCGCGGGCGATCTCCGGCGCCGTCGGCGAGGGATATAGATCGGCGAGGTTCCATTCGGGCATCGGGCCGAGGGCTTCGACGGCCGTCGCTGCTGCGCCTTCCTGCGCGTTGAAGTGGCGCTGCGTGTCGTTGGCGCGTGCGTTACGTCGCATCATTTGCTCCGCTGAAATCAGGGTCTGGGGGGAAGGCAGCACCGCGTTGCCGAGACGCCGCGCGTGGCGTCATGGACGCGGTCTGCCCAAAAAAGGCTCAACCTGGGCTTCATCGCAACAGCTTATTTACCCTTGTTGGGCACTCTTGCCTTGGTTGAGTGAGCTACCGGTGGCCGAGTGTCCGATCCTGAAGCATTTCGGGGTGGTCGACCGGGGCGGTCCGTTACAGGTTGAGTTCGAGTGCCTCATGGTCAAGAGTTTGCTTATCGTCGATGACGATCCCACACAGCGCCGTATTCTCGAAGAGACGATCAAGCGCCTGGGGTTCGGTACTAAGACTGCCGGCTCGGGCGAGCAAGCCCTGCAAATTCTCGAGGGGCCCGAGCGCGGTGACATTAGCCTCGTACTTCTCGATCTCGTAATGAGCGGCGTAGACGGCATGGCCGTCCTCGACAAGCTCAACGGGAAGCCCGGCGTTCCTCCCATCATCGTGCAAACCGCGCACGGATCGATCGACGCGGCCATCAACGCCATGCGCGCCGGTGCCGTCGACTTCGTCGTCAAGCCGGTGTCGCCGGAGCGGCTCGAAGTCTCCATCAAGAGCGCGCTGAAGATCGAGGCGCTCGCTGGCGAGATCAACCGCATCAAGAAGAAGGTCGAGGGGACGCTATCGTTCTCCGATCTGGTCGTGCGCGGCGAAGGCATGGAGCGCGTCGTTGCGCTCGGCAAGCGCGCCGCCGCTTCCAACATCCCGGTGCTGATCGAAGGCGAATCTGGCGTCGGCAAGGAGCTGATCGCTCGCGCCGTCCAGGGCGAGTCCGAGCGTTGCGGCAAGCCGTTCGTCGTCGTCAATTGCGGCGCCATCCCCGAGAACCTGGTCGAAAGCATTCTGTTCGGCCACGAGAAGGGCTCCTTCACAGGCGCCGTCGACAAGCGCATCGGCAAGTTCCAGGAGGCTGACGGCGGCACGCTGTTCCTCGATGAGGTCGGCGAGTTGCCGCTCGAGGCGCAGGTAAAGCTGCTGCGTGCTCTGCAGGAAGGCGAGATCGATCCGGTCGGTTCGAAGAAGTCGATCAACGTCAACTTCCGGCTCATCTCCGCCACCAACCGCAACATGATCCAGCAGGTGCGCGACGGGAAGTTCCGCGAGGACCTCTACTACCGCCTCAACGTGTTTCCCATCTGGGTGCCGCCGCTGCGCGAGCGTCTCGGCGACGTCGCAGAACTGGCGCAGCACTTCATCGCGCGCTTCGCCGCCGAGGAAGGCAAACGCATCAACGGCATCAGCGAAGACGCGCTGCGCCTCATCAAGAGCTACCCCTGGCCGGGCAATGTGCGCCAGCTCGAGAACGCAGTGTTCCGCGCCGTCGTTCTGGCCGACGGCTCGGAACTTACGGTCGCCGAGTTCCCGCAGATCGCTGCCCACGTGACGGGCTTTGACACCGCGGTCCCGGCAGCACCCGCGCCTTCGCCGCGGCCGGGCATGTTCAAGGGTCCGGCGCTGCTCGGCGCCGAGGACATCATCCCGCAGACGATGGAGATCCGTGCCAACGGACTCGACAGCGCGCTCGGCATCCCGGTCATCACCGAAGCGGGCGACATCCGTCCGCTCGACGAGATCGAGGCTGACATGATCCGCCTGGCGCTGGGCCGCTATCGCGGGCACATGACGGAAGTGGCCAAGCGGCTGAAGATCGGTCGCTCGACCCTCTATCGCAAAATGCAGGAATACGGCCTCGAGCCGCGCGCTTAGACCTAGGAAGCGCGCAGCTCCCGGCTCGTGAGACGCGCCGCGCGGCCTTCGGGCAGCGCGGCGTTGTCGTATCTGCGTGCCGGCGCATGAGCTCGCAACGATGACGCCCGCGATCATCGCTCCAAGATGACGAACGCATGACGTCGCAAATGCGCAACACTCATCCAGCACCTTCCCATGAAGCCGTTGCTGCCCGCCTTGGCGGTGGCGGGCCCCGAGGGCCTCGGATAGCGTGCGATGGGGTCTGCGTGGGAGAAGAGTATCATGTTGCGTTGGCGTTCAGTGGCTCTCGGTTTGGGCTGCGGCCTGCTCCTTGTTGGCGCCGTCGAGGCGCAGCAGGCAAAACCCGGCCGCCTCGCCACCGCTGAAACGCTGCCCGCCGCCGCGCCTGCTGTTGCCCAGGCGCCGGCACCCCAGGACCCGCTCGCCATCGCCGTGCAACAGCAGCTCGCCGCCAAGGCAAAGATGCGCGCGGACGCTGCGGATGCGCAGGACCGAGCCGCGCTGTCCGGCATCTATGCCGCCCGCATCTACGCTCCTATCTGGGTCTCCGCATCAGGCCTCAACGACAAGGCCACCGCCGTCATCGCCGAGTTCGCCAAGGCTAATGATTGGGGGCTCGACGCCGCCGACTTTCCGCCACCCGTAATCGACGCCGCGCCGGGCCAAACACCTGCACCGACGACCCTGGTCGAGGCCGAGCTGACGTTGTCGCTGACGGTCCTCAAGTATGCCCGTCATGCGCGTGGCGGCCGCATCGTCGACCCCGCAATGCTGCTGTCCTCCTACCTCGACCGCAAACCGCAGCTGCGCGATCCCAAGGACGTCATCGTGAAGATCGCCGCGGCAGCCGAGCCCGCCGCGTATCTGCGCGGACTGCATCCGCAGCACCCGCAGTTCGAGAAGCTGCGCCAGAAGCTTCTCGCGATGCGCACTGCCGCCGCCGCGACCGCCCCGCTCAAGCTACCGCCGGGTCCCCAGCTCGTGCCCGGGCGCGCCGATCCGCAGGTCGCTATCCTGCGCCAGCGCCTGAAGGTCGCGCTGGCGGCTGCCAGCGCCGCCGCCCCGGTCGATGCCAACCTCTACGACGATGCCTTGAAGGCCGCGGTGATGGCCTTCCAGAAGGAGGCCGGCACGCGCCCCGACGGTATCGTCGGCAACGCCACGCGCGCGCTGCTGAACGACGTCGAGGCACTCGGGCCGGCCACGTTGATCGCCAACATGGAACAGTGGCGATGGATGCCCGACGACCTCGGCGAGTTCTACGTCACCGTCAACATTCCCGAATTCACGCTGCGCGTCGTCAAGAAAGGCGCCGTCATTCACACCGAGCGGGTTATCACCGGCCTCGTCGCCAAGCAGACGCCGGTATTTTCAGAGACGATGAAGACGGTCATTTTCCAACCGCGCTGGAACGTGCCCAACTCGATCAAGGTGCAGGAGCTGTGGCCGTCGCTGGCGCGCGGCGGCACCTCGTTCCGCCGGCAGGGGCTGCGACTGTCGCGCAACGGTCGCGACGTAGACCCCGAGAGCGTGGACTGGGACTACACCGACATCCGCACCTACGACGTTTATCAGCCCCCCGGCGCTGCCAATGTGCTCGGCGAATTGAAGTTCGCCTTTCCCAACAAGCACTCCGTCTACATGCACGACACCAATGCCAGGGGCCTGTTCGAGGAAGCGAGCCGGCCGTTCAGTCACGGTTGCATGCGCGTGCGTGAGCCTCGTCGCCTGGCCGAGATCGTGCTCGGCGAAGACAAGGGCTGGGACGCCGCCCGTATCGCTGACCTGATCACCAACGGCCCCCCCAACAACGAGGTGCAGATCGACCGCCCGATCGGCGTCCACGTCACCTATTTCACGGCTTGGGTGGACGACAGCGGGGAGATCCAGACCGCCCGAGACGTCTACGGCCACGAGCAGCGCATCACGCTGGCGCTGGACGGTCGCTGGACTGAGATCGCCAAAGGACCCAACCACCTTGCGCCCGTGCGCGCTCCCGAAAGTGTCGCCTACGGCAATGGCGGCGGCGGTGGCAGCCTTAGCGACCTCGTCTCCTCAGTGTTCGGCGGATTTTAAAGTTGTGCCGATTCAGTTAGTCACAACAGCGAGTTAATCCCATCGTCCGCCGCCATCATATCGCCGCTTAGCGGCCGCCTTGCGTCCCCATTCCCCCTCTACCTAGCCGATAACCAATCATTAAGGGTTGGCGATTAACCCTTAGGGAACGTGAATGCTGGTCGCACTCTGGGATGCCGTTAAGACCTCGGCCCCTGACACGATGCGACCGGTCAAAGCACGGGGTGGCACGTTGGTATTGCGTAAAAAGGCTATCCTCGGCGGACTCGCCGCCGCGTTACTGGGGCTGAGCGCTGGCTCGCCCGGCGTCGTTGCGTCGTTCGGCGCAACGCGTACCATTTCGTTCTTCCACATCCACACCAAGGAATCGCTGACCATCACGTACAAGCGTGATGGCAAGTACGACAAGGAAGCGCTGAAGAAGATCGACTGGCTGATGCGCGACTGGCGGCAGAACAAGGCCGTCGAGATGGATCCCAGGACCATCGACCTGTTGTGGGAAATGCATACCGAACTCGGCAGCAAGGAGCCGATTAACGTCATTTGCGGCCACCGCTCCGAGGCGACCAACGAGATGCTGCGCAAGACGCGCGGCGGCCAGGCCAAGAAGAGCAAGCACATGACGGGACAGGCGATCGACGCCGCGTTCCCGGACATCCCGCTGAAGCAGCTGCGCTGGTCGGCCACCATCCGCGAAGTCGGCGGCATCGGCTACTACCCCACCTCCGGCATTCCGTTCGTCCACGTCGACACCGGCCCCGTGCGCGCCTGGCCGCGCCTGCCGCGCAGCGAGCTGGCCTTGCTGTTTCCCGACGGTCGCACCAAGCACAGCCCTGCCGACGGTGGCTCGCTCTCCCGCGATGACGTGCGTCGGGCACGCGCCAACAAGGACGTTTCCTCGCAAGTCGCCGCCTACTTCCAGCTGCGTAATCGCCAGAAGTCGGAAACCGAGATCGCCATGGCGGAAGCCGGCGTCGGACTCGACGCGCCGATCCTGAAGTCGACACCGGCCGAAGTCGCGCGCCCCTCGCCGGAGGCCCGCGTCGCCATGGCTGAAGCAGGTGCCGTCGAAACCATGCCCATCCTCGCGCCGCCGCCGAAGCTGGTGCAAGGTCCGCGCATCGCCGCCCCGCCGCCCGCTGACGGCGACCGCAGGCGCCTCAATCAACTTGTGACGCTGGCCTCGCTCGACCCGGCGGATGCCTTGGTTCGGACGCGTTCCGCCGATGACTCCGAGCGTCGCCGGCTCGATGCCCTCATCACCACGTCGGCCACCGAATCACTGCCTGCAGCCACCCCGGCGGTACGGCTGACGCCGGCGTCCCCTCAGGTTGCTGCGCTCGATGTCGAGCAGGTCGATCCGGTGGATCCGGTCGCGCCGCAGGCAGCCCCGCAAGCGCGCTGGGCCCCTGCACCCGAGTTCGACGATGATCACCCCGAGGAGCTGTCCTACCGGCCGTTCCCGGTCGCGCCCCTCCTTACGCAATCGGCCTCGGCCGATGACGAGGCGCTGGTGAAGCTTGTGCATCCCGTCCTCGCGCGCACGCTCGATCTGCTCGACGATCGCCAGATCGTGCTGCCGATGCGCCTGCGTCCAGGCGATCAGGTCACGGAAGTGATGTGGGCACAGCAGTTTCAGGGCCACGCAGTAGATTTCACCGCCCACGAGCGTGACCCGGTGGCAGCCAACGGCCTCACATCGCGCGCGGTCAAGACGACGGCGCGTTGAGCGGACGCGTCTGGCGTGAATTCTTGCGGCTCGGCGGCACGCAGCCCTTTGACCATGCAAGTTTGATCAGGCGGCCCAGTTCGCGGAAATCGTTGGCGCGCGGCGACGTCGCACGCCAAGCGAGCCCGACCGTACGGAATGGCTGGGGATCGACGAAGCGCGTCACGCCGATGTCGCGGCCGCGCATCTCGACATTGAGGCACATCTCGGGCAGCAGCGTAATACCGTAGCCGGCCGCCACCATTTCGACGATGGTCGACAGGCTGGAGACGCCGAACGTATTGACCGTCGAAACCTGCTGCAGGCTGCAATAGGTGAGCGCCTGCTCGCGCAGGCAGTGGCCTTCCTCCAGCAGCAGCAGGCGCTCGTGCTCGATCAGGTCCCTGGTCGCGCGTACGCGGCTGCTGAGGCGACGCGACTGCGGCAAGGCCAACAGGAACCGGTCGTCGAACAGCGCCATCGTCTCGAGTTCGACCTGATTCATCGGCAGCGCCAGAAGCAGGACGTCGAGCTTGCCCTCGATCAGCTCGTTGGTGAGCGGCTGGGTCTGCGTCTCGCGGACGTGCAGTTCGAGATTTGGATAGCTCTCGCGCAGCAGGGGCAACAACGGCGGCAGCATGTAGGGCGCGATCGAGGGTATGACGCCGAGGCGCAGCGAGCCCGACAGGACGTCCTTGCAGTGCCGCGCGTACTCGATCATCTCGTGCACGTCGCCGAGCACGCGGGCGGCGCGGGCGGCGATATCGCGGCCCTTGTCGGAAAGCAGTACGCCCGAACGCGTCCGTTCGACGAGGACGAGGCCCAGTTGCTCCTCGAGCTCGTGGATTTGCATGGATAGGGCGGGCTGGGTGACGGCGCAGGTTTCCGCGGCGCGTCCGAAATGCTGCTCGCGAGCGAGCGCATCGAAGTAGCGGAGCTGCTTAAGCGTCACATGCGGAGGCATAAGAAACTCTGATCCAGAGGAGAACAATATACGATTAGAACTTATGCCTGATGCTGTCTATACGGGCTGCAGCATTGCGGTGCACGGCGCCATTGGCGCGTCACCGACCATAGACCGGCGGGGCAGGGGCAACTCTGTCCCTCAGCCGTGGGCGCCTCGGCCGAGCGCCGAACTCGGGCCGGGGCGCTCTTTTTTGCGGAATGCCGACGGCATCGCCGCTGCCGCACCCACGCCGGCACGCCACGACATGGCCACGGACCTGCCGCGCTGGCGGCCAACGACGCAAGCAAAGTCTCAATCGCTATGGGGTGGTAGCCGCATCGGGTGAAAAGATGCTGCTAGATACAATTGCGACCATCGTCCTTGCAGGGATGATGCTGATACCGCTGGTCAACGTGGTGGCAGGGGTTATCGTCGGTGCCGGCCTCGGGGGTAGCATCGGCGCCATGGCAGGGCTCGTCATCGCCCTGTCCATCATGGCGGCGGAGAATTTCATGATCGGGCACGTGCTGAGGCATGAGGCCGAGCGAGCGCGCAAGGCGCGCGTGGCAACCGCCAAGCCGCGCGCGCATGCTGCAAGATTGCCCACTGCCACGCCGATGCCGACGCCTCACCTCATGGGTGAGCCGCTATTCGATGTGTCGTCGATTGCCGGTGGAATGACGGGGATGCGCCCATCGACGCGGTCGCCCGCGTCGATATCATACTAAGCTCATATCAGGCTTGTTAAGGAGAGCGCCAATGGACACCAAAGGCATCATGGTCTTGCTGGGCCTGATCGTACTGATCGCGGCCGGCATTGCATTCTTCGCGGGAGGGCCAAGTCCGATGATGCCCGCGCCTGCGAGCAATGCGACACCGGCAGCGGATAAACCTGCCGCCGATGCCGAGACGCCACCCAGTCCGATAGCGCCCTAGAGTGTTGCGGGGTTTGGCGACCGATCTCCGCACAGTGGGAGTTCGGTCGCACGCCCGCGGCGAAGGAATTCGCGGCAATTCGCGAACCTTCAGCTCTGCCGAGCAATCACAAGATTGCTTAGAGTACCTTGAGGTTCACAGCCGAGGCCTTGCCATTACGGCCGGTCTCGGTCTCAAACGAAACCTTCTGGTTTTCGTTCAGATTGCTCAGGCCAGCCCGCTCAACGGCAGAGATGTGCACGAACACATCGTTCCCGCCGCCATCCGGCTGAATGAAGCCGAAGCCCTTCTGAGAGTTAAACCACTTGACGGTGCCTTGAGCCACGGTAAGTCCTCACATAAGTTGTTGCGCACACGGTGTGCTGGGGAAGTGGTGAACTAGCGCGGTCAACTTGTCAAAGGCGCAACGCACTGTCCGGGAGGCAGCTGTGCAGATTTGGCGGGCCGCGGGGCCGGAGATTGCAACAGCTGACGCAAACCTTCAAGCCATACTTGAGTTAAAATAATGTAGATTGGTGGAGCCAAGCGGGATCGAACCGCTGACCTCTTGCATGCCATGCAAGCGCTCTCCCAGCTGAGCTATGGCCCCGACCGATGGGAAAAATCGCGGGCGCGAACGCCCCCGATTGAGTGGGCCTCTCTAGGGCCTTCGTTGGCAAACTGCAAGGCCCAAGTTGGCGGCCGCGAACACCCGCAGACAATTGCCGCGGGTGCGGCGCCAAACCCCACTGCGGGCGCGATTAGCGCTCTTCCTCGCCCTCGACCGGTCCACCGACGATGTCGGCGACATTGCCGTCGTCCTCTTCCTCTTCGAGGAAGGTCTCATCGGCCGCGCCCGGCGTTGCGTCCTCTTCCGTCTCGTCGGCCTCGACGTCGACGAGCGCTTCTTCAGCCTCAGGCTCACCGGCCACCGGCTCGAACACCGGCTTCTTCACCTTGCGTGCTGCTTTTTCCTCGGCCACCGCCGCCGCAGCAGCGGCCGTCGGCGAGTGAGCGATCGCGTACTTCGATCCGCAGATCGGGCACAGGATCGGATTGCGGCTGAGGTCGTAGAACCGGGCGCCGCACTCGTTGTTTTGGCAGGTGCGCTTCGTCCCGCGGTCTTTATTGGTCGCCATGAGCCAACCTTTGGTGGTGAGGGAATTTTTTGCGATCTGCCACATGCATGGGGGCTTGTCAAAAACAAAGCTGGTTGCCGCGCGCTGACGTTGACAGGTGGATGTGCCGTCGGCTCTATCGCTCGCGCACCCTTACCGCCTTGCGATAGCCCGCCAGCGCTGGAGCTTTAACTCGCTTGCCATCTGATTCTGCGATCGCCACGCGCCCCCTTGCCGCGCACGCCGCCGGTCCCCTCAAAGGACGGGTGCGAGTGCCGGGTGACAAATCAATCTCGCACCGGGCGCTGATGCTCGGTGCGCTCGCCACAGGCGTGACGCGTCTGACGGGGCTGCTTGAGGCCGAAGACGTGCTCAACACCGCCAAGGCGCTTGTGGCTCTGGGTGCGCCGATCGAAAAAATTGGCGCGCAGTGGCACGTCTACGGTCGAGGCGTCGGCGGCCTTGCGCAGCCCGCAGGCGCGCTGGATTTCGGCAACTCGGGCACCGGCACGCGGCTTATGCTGGGCGTTATCGCTGGCCACGACATCACGGTCGAACTGACGGGCGATGCCTCGCTCAGCCGCCGGCCGATGGGCCGGGTGCTGGTGCCGCTGCAACTGATGGGGCTTGAAATCGAGGGCGGTCGCGACCGGCTGCCGTTGATCGCCCGCGGCTCGGCCAACCTGGTGCCTATCACGTACGCGCTTCCAGTCCCTTCGGCCCAGGTGAAGAGCGCCATCCTGTTGGCGGGCCTGCACGCCGCCGGCGAGACGACCGTGATCGAAGCGGAGGCAACGCGCGATCACACTGAACGCATGCTGCGCTATTTCGGCGCCGAGGTGCGGGTCGACACAGTCGACGGCAAGACGAGCATCACCGTCAAGGGCGAGGCCGAACTGGCGGGCCGCGACGTCGTGGTGCCGGGCGACCCCAGCTCGGCGGCTTTTCTTGCCGCCGCGGCAACGCTGGTCCCGGGCTCGGACATCACCATTGAAGGCGTGCTCGTCAATCCGACGCGTACCGGATTTTATGAGGTGTTGCGCGAGATGGGCGGCGATGTTGCCTTCACCGCCGAGCGCGAGGAAGCCGGCGAGCCGGTAGCCGACATTCGCGTGCGCTATGCCCCGCTCAGCGGGGTGACCGTCGCGGGGCACCGCGCGCCCAGCATGATCGACGAATATCCGATCCTTGCTGTCGCCGCCGCCTTTGCCGAAGGCGACACACGCATGGAGGGATTGGCCGAGCTGAAGGTGAAGGAAAGCGATCGGCTGGCCGCCACCGTTTCAGGACTGACGGCCAACGGCGTCATCGCCGTTGCCGACGGCGACACGCTCACCGTGCGCGGAGAAAGCGCCGTGCGCGGAGGCGGCGTGGTGGCGACGCACCTCGATCATCGCATCGCCATGGCGTTTCTCATCATGGGGCTGGCCAGCCGCGACCCGGTGACGGTCGACGACATCGCCATGGTGGCGACGAGCTTCCCCGAATTCGTCGCCCTCATGGAAACAATAGGCGCCCGCTTCGGCACGACTGCGGGGCATTCCTGATGATCATCGCCATCGACGGTCCGGCGGCATCGGGCAAGGGCACGCTGGCCAAGCGCATCGCCGATCTATGGGGTCTGCCGTGTCTCGACACGGGCCTCCTCTATCGTGCCGTCGCCCGCGACGTGATGGTGCTTGGCTTCCGCGCCGACGACCCCTGGGCTGCCCTGGCCGCCGCGCGCAGCCTCGACCCGGCCGAACTGTGCGATCCCGCGCTGCGTACCCCGCAGGCGGGTGATGCCGCGTCCATCGTCGCCCGCATCCCGCAGGTGCGCTGGGCGCTGCTGGCCTACCAGCGTGGGTTCGCTACCCAGCCCGGCGGAGCGGTGCTCGACGGCCGCGATATCGGTACGGTGGTCTGTCCGGGAGCCGACGCAAAAATCTACGTAAGCGCCCGCCCGGAGGTGCGCGCTCGGCGCCGCTACCTCGAGTGCCTGGCCCGGGGCGAGGTCGTCACCCATGAGGCCGTCCTGGCCGATATTCTGCGGCGGGACGAGCGGGACACCTCCCGCGGAAGCGCCCCCATGCGCCCGGCAGCAGACGCCGACTTGCTCGATACCTCGGACTTGGATATAGAGGCGGCATTCGACGCCGCTGTCGGATTGATCAAGAGGAAGATCGGCCAGTAGGACGCCCGAAACGGGCATCCAAATTCCATACTGGCAGGGCACAGAGCCCATCGCAGCGGCAAGAACTCAAACACACACCCGGCAGGAGACTGTCCGCTCACGCTCGTCGTGGCGGAGGACACTTGCCGCATCTGACATCGCAACGGCCGCCGATGCGGCCTGCATCAACGTTTCAAGGAGCTCGTTTAACGCATGTCGCAAGCCGCCATCTCGAAGGACTTCAACCCCTCGCGCGATGAGTTCGCCGCGCTGCTCGCCGAAAGCCTGGCCAAGGAGGACCTGTTCGAAGGCAGTGTCGTCAAGGGCCGCATCGTCGGCATCGAGAAGGACCTGGCCGTCATCGACGTTGGCCTGAAGACCGAGGGCCGCGTCGCCCTGCGTGAGTTCTCCGTCAATGGCAAGTCGGCGGACCTCAAGGTCGGCGACGAAGTCGAGGTTTACCTGGAGCGCGTCGAGAACGCGCTCGGTGAAGCTGTCCTGTCGCGCGACAAGGCTCGCCGCGAGGAAAGCTGGACGCGCCTCGAGAAGATGTTTGAGAAGAACGAGAAGGTCTCGGGCGTGATCTTCAACAAGGTCAAGGGCGGCTTCACCGTCGACCTCGACGGCGCCGTGGCCTTCCTTCCCGGCTCGCAGGTCGACATCCGCCCGGTGCGCGACATCGGCCCGCTGATGCATCAGCCGCAGTCGTTCCAGATCCTCAAGATGGATCGCCGCCGCGGCAACATCGTCGTCTCGCGCCGCTCCGTGCTGGAAGAGACGCGTGCCGAGCAGCGCGCCGACATCGTGGCTCGCCTCGAGGAGGGCCAGGTGATCGACGGTCTCGTCAAGAACATCACCGACTACGGCGCCTTCATCGACCTCGGCGGCATCGACGGCCTGCTGCACGTCACCGACATGGCTTGGCGCCGCGTCAATCATCCCTCCGAGATTCTCAACGTCGGCGACACGGTGAAGGTGCAGATCATTCGCATCAACCCCGAAACGCAGCGCATCTCGCTGGGCATGAAGCAGCTGCAGGCTGACCCCTGGCAGTCGATCGAGGCCAAGTATCCGGTCGGCGCCCGCGTCAAGGGCACCGTCACGAACATCGCCGACTACGGCGCCTTCGTGGAGCTGGAGCCGGGCGTCGAAGGTCTCATCCACGTCTCCGAGATGAGCTGGACCAAGAAGAACATCCATCCCGGCAAGATCGTCTCGACCAGCCAGCAGGTCGAGGTGCAGGTGCTTGAGGTCGACGCCAACAAGCGCCGCATCTCGTTGGGCCTCAAGCAGACCCAGGACAATCCGTGGGAATCCTTCCTTGCCGTGCATCCGAAGGGCACCGAGGTCGAGGGTCCGATCCGCAACATCACTGAGTTTGGTCTGTTCATCGGTCTCGACGGCGGCGTCGATGGCATGGTGCATCTGTCGGATCTCGACTGGTCGCGTCCGGGCGATGAGGTGATCAAGGACTTCAAGAAGGGCGACAACGTCAAAGCCGTGGTGCTCGACGTCGACAGCACCAAGGAGCGCATCTCGCTCGGCATTAAGCAGCTTGGCGGCGATCCGATCGACACGTTGTCGAAGTACAAGAAGGGCGACACCGTCACCTGCAACGTCATTGCCGTGCAGGAGAATGGCCTCGAAGTGAAGACCGCCGACGGCGAACTCACCGCCTTCATCAAGCGCTCCGACCTGTCGCGCGACCGCTCCGAGCAGCGGCCTGAGCGCTTCAACGTAGGCGACAAGGTCGATGCTTTCGTCACCAGCGCCGACAAGGCCGCGCGCCGTCTGTCGCTGTCGATTAAGGCCCTGGAGATCGCTGAAGAGAAGCAGGCGGTCGCCCAGTACGGTTCTTCGGACTCGGGCGCCTCGCTCGGCGACATCTTCAAGGCCGCCATCCGCAAGCGCGAGACGGACGGCGTCGAGGAAGAAGAGACGAAAGAATAACCCCTCGTTCCAGGCGGTCACGACAACTCGGCGCGGCAAGGCGAAACCCCTTGCCGCGCTAGCATTTTGACAAGGCTGACGAAGCGCATCTCTTGTTAGCAGGGCAATCCTTGCCTAACGTCGCCACCGAGCGCGCTCCCAAACGTGCTGGGCCCCGACCGGAGACCTTCATGACGGTTGAGATCGATACTGTGCTGGACCGGCGCCGCCTGCGCCGCCGGCTCGCCGTGTGGCGGGCGCTGGCGGTCGCGGGGGTGGTGGCGGCACTGTTCGCCTTCAGCGTCGGCTCCGATCAGTGGTCCGCATTCGGCACCAAACAGATCGCCCGCATCTCGATCTCCGGCACCATCACCGAGGATCGCGATCAGCTGACGATGCTCAAGCGCATCGCCGAATCCGATAACGCGGCGGCGCTGCTCGTCTTCGTGAACAGCCCCGGCGGTACGACGACCGGCGGCGAAGCGCTCTTCGAGGCGCTGCGCGAAGTCTCCAAGAAGAAGCCGGTGGTCGCCCAGTTCGGCACCGTCGCGGCATCGGCGGGTTACATCGTCGGCCTCGGCGCCGACCATATCGTCACCCGCGCCAACACCATTACCGGCTCAGTCGGGGTGCTCATTCAGTGGCCCGAGGTGAGCCAGATGCTCGACAAGCTCGGCGTCAAGTTCAACGAGATCAAAAGCGGCAACCTGAAAGCCGTGCCCTCGCCCTTCGAACCGCTCAGTGAAGAGGGTCAGAAGGTTACCCAGACGATGATCGACGAGGGTTTCCGCTGGTTCCTCGGGCTCGTCGAGCAGCGCCGCGGCATTCGCCCGGGCGACATTCCTGGGCTTGTTCAGGGCCGCGTGTTCACGGGGCGCGAGGCGGTGCAGCTGAAG
The DNA here is from genome assembly GCA_963759735.1 of uncultured Alphaproteobacteria bacterium. Lineage (GTDB taxonomy): Bacteria > Pseudomonadota > Alphaproteobacteria > Rhizobiales > Hyphomicrobiaceae > Hyphomicrobium_A. Next base: position 22,549 of record CAVXAF010000005.1, on the reverse strand, counting down.
CTCGTCGACGCCATCGGGGGCGAGGAAGAGGCCGTCGAGTGGCTGCAGAAGGTGCGCAACGTCGACAAGAGCCTCAAAGTCGTTGACTGGAAACCGCAAAGTCCAAATTCGTTGGGTCTGTTCAGTTCCCTGGGCATGGCGGCAGCGAGCTTTTTCAACAACACCTCCCTGGGCCAAATGCTGGCCCGCGACCGCTCTATGGTCGGTCTTGGTCTTGACGGGTTCATTTCCGTTTGGCACCCTTCGGAAAACTAATAGATTACAGTTATTTGCGGCGGGGCGAGTGATGATAAAGTCCGAGTTGATCCATAAGATTGCGAATACCAACCCCCATCTTTACCATCGTGACGTCGAGCGGATCGTGAAGGTGGTGTTCGACGAAATCGTCGAAGCACTGTCACGCGGGGATCGCGTCGAGCTGCGAGGCTTCGGGGCCTTCACCGTTAAGCATCGCGCCGCGCGCCAGGGCCGCAACCCGCGCACCGGCAAATCGGTGTCGGTCGCTGAAAAGTTCGTGCCGTTCTTCAAGACCGGTAAAGAGCTGCGCGATAGGCTCAACCGCGGCAAAGAAAGCCACTAGCGCGCGTTGGCGCTCATCTGACGAGGCTGTGCACTGTGCTGAAGCGGATTGTCTGGCTGCTCATCGCGTTCCCGGCCGGGTTGTTGCTCGTCACTTTCGCCGTGGTCAATCGCCACGAAGTGCGCCTCGTGCTCGACCCCTTCAACCCCGAATCGCCGGTCGTATCGCTGGCGCTGCCCTTCTATGCCTACCTATTCATAGTGCTGCTTGTCGGCGTCGTGTTGGGCGGCATGGCGACATGGCTGACGCAGGCGCGATGGCGCCGCGATGCCCGCCAGCATGGCCGGGCTGCAGCCCGCTGGCATGCCGAGGCGGATCGGTTGACGCGAGAGCGTGATGCCGCCGCAGCGGTCAAGACCGGTGGCACGCGTCCGCGGCTGGCAGCCACCGGCAGCTGATAACCGGCAGCTGATATAAGTGCCGCGCCCGCGCGGCGATGTAGGACGCGCCAAGCCGCACTACATGAACACATACAGCGCATAGCGTTCGCACAGCGCGATACCGCAACCAAAGACCACGCCACACCGATGCCGACTGAAGTCAAAATCTGCGGATTGCGCAGTGAAGCCGCGCTCGATGCCGCGCTGGCCGGCGGCGCCGACTACGTCGGCTTCGTGTTCTATGCCAAGAGCCCGCGCAACATCTCGCCCGAGCAAGCGCGCTTGCTCGCCGCCCGTGCGCGCGGCAAGGCGAAGATCGTCGCGCTGCTCGTCGACCCAGACGACGCGCAGCTCGATGCCGTCGTCGAGGCAGTGGCGCCGGATATCATCCAGTTGCACGGATCGGAATCGCCGGCGCGGGTGTCGGAGGTCGCGGCGCGCTCGCGGCGGCCGGTGATGAAGGCCATTGCCGTCGCCACCGCCGATGACGTGCAGGCGGCATCGGCGTACGCCGGCCATGCGCAACGAATATTGTTCGACGCCAAGCCGCTGGCGGGAGCCCCCGGGGCTCTCCCTGGAGGCAACGGCATCGCCTTCGACTGGCAGGCCCTAAAGGGGCACGACGCTGGCATCGACTTCATGCTCGCCGGCGGCCTCACCCCCGGCAACGTGGCCGAAGCCGTACGCCTGACAGGGGCGCCCGCCGTCGATGTATCGTCGGGCGTCGAAAGCGGCCCCGGCGAGAAGGATGTCGCCCTCATCGGCCGCTTCCTTCAGGCGGCAAAGACCGCTAAGCAAACGCCCTGACGACGGGCTCTCTCAAGGCAACCCGGCCGCAAAGGATTCCCATGGCGACGGCGACAGATAAGGCGAAGGACGCCAAGCTCAATACCTTCCGCAGCGGTCCCGACGAGCGCGGGCATTTCGGCATTTTCGGCGGCCGCTTCGTCGCCGAGACACTGATGCCGCTGATCCTCGACCTGCAGAAGGCCTACGAGGACGCCAAGGCCGATCCGCAATTCCATGCGCAGCTGGCGCACCTCAACACGCACTACTCCGGGCGCCCGAGCCCGCTCTATTACGCCGAGCGCCTGACCGACTATCTGCGCGAAGTCTCGGCCGCTTCCGGCAAAAAAGGCGGCGCCAAGATCTACTTCAAGCGCGATGAGCTCAATCACACCGGCAGCCACAAGATCAATAACTGCCTGGGTCAGATTCTGCTCGCCATGCGCATGGGTAAGACGCGCATCATCGCCGAGACGGGGGCCGGTCAGCACGGCGTCGCCGTCGCCACGGTGTGCGCCCGCTTCGGCCTGCCGTGCGAGATATTCATGGGCGCGACCGACGTCGAACGGCAAAAGCCGAATGTCGTGCGCATGCACATGCTGCAGGCCAAGGTGCACCCGGTCACCAGCGGTGCCGGCACGTTAAAGGACGCGATGAACGAGGCGTTGCGTGATTGGGTCACCAACGTGCACGACACCTACTACATCATCGGCACCGCTGCCGGACCGCACCCCTATCCGGAAATGGTGCGCGACTTCCAGTCAATCATCGGGCGCGAGACGCGCGAGCAGATGCAGGCGGCCGAGGGCCGATTGCCCGATACGCTCGTCGCCTGCATCGGCGGTGGCTCTAACGCCATCGGGCTGTTCCACCCGTTCCTCGATGAGGACAGCGTCAAGATCTACGGCGTCGAGGCTGGCGGGCACGGTCTCGATGTCGCGAACGGACACGCAGCATCGATGAGCGGCGGCCGCCCCGGCGTGCTGCACGGCAATCGCACCTACCTGCTGCAGGATGCAGAAGGTCAGATCCTCGAAGGCCATTCGATCTCCGCCGGCCTCGACTATCCGGGCGTTGGTCCTGAACATTCGTGGCTGAAGGACACCGGCCGCGTCAATTACGTACCCGCCACCGATCGCGAGGCGCTGGAAGCGTTCCAACTCTGCGCCCGGCTCGAAGGCATCATCCCTGCGCTCGAGCCCGCCCACGCGCTGGCCTTCGTCACGAAGCTGGCGCCGACATTGCCGCAAGACAATCTGCTGGTGATGAACATGTGCGGCCGCGGCGACAAGGACGTATTCGCCGTCGCACGTCATCTCGGCATGGACATCTGACAAGACATGACCAAAGAGACACGCATCGATCGCCGCTTCGCCAAGCTGAAAGCCGACGGCCGCCCCGGCCTCGTCACTTTCATCACGGCCGGCGACCCTGATCTCGAAACCTCGAAGAAGATTCTGTTCGGGCTTCCGAAGGCCGGCGCTGACTTCATCGAACTCGGCATGCCATTTTCCGATCCGATGGCGGATGGCCCGGCCATCCAGGCATCTTCGCTGCGCGCGCTGCACGCCGGCCAGAAAATGCGCGACACCCTGGCCATGGTCGCTGAATTCCGCAAAGTCGATCCCGATACGCCGATCGTGCTGATGGGCTATTACAACCCGATCTACGTCTATCCGAACGAGGCCTTCGTGGCCGAGGCACTGGCGGCCGGGGTCGACGGGCTCATCGTCGTCGATCTGCCGCCCGAGGCGGACGACGAACTGTGCCTGCCGGCCACTGAGGCGGGGCTCAACTTCATTCGCCTGGCGACACCGACCACCGACGCGAGGCGCCTGCCGGCCGTACTGCGCAACACTTCGGGTTTCCTGTACTATGTCTCGATCACGGGCATTACCGGCACCGCCGCGCCTGATGTTAACAATGTTCACAAACACGTGCGGCGCATTAAAGAGGCGACAGCCCTTCCCGTCGCGGTCGGTTTTGGCGTAAAAACCCCAGAGCAAGCGGGGGCATTGGGCAAAGTGGCCGATGCCGTCGTTGTCGGATCGGCACTGGTCGGCGCTATCGAGCAAAGCCTAGCCGCCGACGGTCGCTCCACTAGCAAGACGGTTCCGGCTGTCCTAGACTTGGTGGGCTCACTGGCTGCCGCGCTGCGCGCCGCCTGAGTTCACCCGAGGTCTGCAGGTTAACCGCTTTAATTGCCGCAGTGCGGCAGGGCGCCCGAAAGCGCCATATTAGTGGGTCCTGCGGTCCAATAAGCTAAGGACCTGGACCAATGCCTGACAAGGTAAGAAACCGCCGCCCGGTCCGGCCAAGCGTCGAGAGGCCAAGAGCGTGAATTGGATCAATAACGTCGTCCGGCCGAAGATCCGCAGCTTCCTGACGACGAAGCGCGAGGTCCCCGACAACCTTTGGATCAAGTGCCCCGAGACGGGGCAGATGGTGTTCTACAAGGACCTCGAGGCCAACCAGTTCGTGGTGCCGGGGTCGGACTTCCACATGCGCATGGCCGCCGATGTGCGCCTGCAGCATCTGTTCGACGGCGGTCACTTCGATCGCGTACCGGTGCCTCCCGTCGCGCAAGACCCGCTCAAGTTCCGCGATGGCCGCCGCTACTCCGAGCGTCTCAAGGACGCCAAGTCGAACACCGAGCTCGAAGATGCCGTGCTACTCGGCGAGGGCAAGCTGGACGGACAGGAAATCGTCGCTGCCGCGCAGGACTTCCGCTTCATGGCCGGCTCGCTCGGCATGGCCGCCGGCGAAGCGATCATCGCCGGCATGCTGCGCGCGGTCGAGAAAAAGACGCCCTTCATCCTGTTTGCCGCCTCGGGTGGCGCGCGCATGCAGGAGGGCATCCTTTCACTGATGCAGATGCCGCGTACGACCATCGCCGTGCAGCGCCTGCGCGAGGCCAAGCTGCCCTACATCGTCGTGCTCACCGACCCGACCACCGGCGGCGTCACCGCTTCCTACGCCATGCTGGGCGATATCCACATTGCCGAGCCGGGCGCACTCATATGCTTTGCCGGTCCGCGCGTCATCCAACAGACCATTCGCGAGCAGTTGCCCGAAGGCTTCCAGCGCGCCGAGTACCTGCTCGCCCACGGCATGATCGACATGGTCGTCCACCGCCACAAGTTGCGCGAGACGCTGAGCCGCATCTGCCGGATGCTGATGGGCGTGCAGCCCGTCAGGCACACCGACAAGACCAAGCTCAACGGCAAGAGCCATAGCAACGGCAGCAGCATCGACACCAATCTAATTGGCTCGCGCAACGGTTCGACGCAGACCATCGAGCCAGAAATCCTTGGTCCCGAGGAACGCTTCGACACGGCCCGCATCGAGCATCGCGACATCACCCTGGGCGACGACGCGCCACCCGTCACACGCTCGCCCAAAGACAGACAACACTGATGCTGTCCAGGGGCTCATCAAGCCGTCCCGCGCGGTCCCTGATCGGCGGGAGCCTAGCGCTTTCGCAGACGCCGCCAAGAGCGTAACGGCGGGAGGGCCGCATGCCGACGAGCGCCAAGCTCCTCGCCGAGATGAAGCTGCTGCATCCGCTGCTGATCGATCTGTCGCTCGGTCGCGTCGAGCGGCTGCTCGGCAAGCTGGGTGATCCGCATACGAAGCTGCCGCCGGTCGTGCATGTCGCCGGTACCAACGGCAAGGGCTCGGTCACCGCCTACCTCAAGGCGATACTCGAGGCGGCCGGTGCACGCGTACATGTCTACACATCCCCGCATCTGGTGCGTTTCCATGAGCGTATCGAGCTGGCCGGCCCGAGCGGCAAGTCGGCGCCAATCGACGAGGATACGCTTGTCGACGTGTTGACGCGCACGCAGGCGACCAATGGCAACGACGACGTGACCCAGTTCGAAATCACCACGGCGGCGGCATTCCTCGCCTTCGCCGAACGTCCTGCCGATGTGCTGCTGCTGGAAGTCGGTCTCGGTGGCCGGCTCGATGCAACCAACGTCGTCGCGCACCCGGTGCTCGATGTCATCACGCCCGTCTCGCTCGACCACTCTGAGAAGCTCGGATCGACACTGGCCAAAATTGCCTACGAGAAGGCGGGCATTCTGCGTCGCGGCGTGCCGGCGGTGATCTCCCAGCAGGAGCCCGAGGCCGAGGACGTCATTCGCGGCGAAGGGCTGCGCCTCGGTGCCCCGCTCATCGTGTGGGGCGAGCAATTCGACGCCTACGAGCAGCGTGGGCGCCTCGTCGTGCAAATGGAGGAGCTGCTGCTCGATCTGCCGCTGCCTTCGCTCGTCGGCCGTCATCAGATCGTCAACGCGGGCACTGCCGTCGCGGCGGCGCTGCGGCTTGCCAATTCGCTGCCGGCACTTGGCATCGGCGAGCGAGCCATCGAGCAAGGGCTGACCGCCGCGCGATGGCCGGCGCGCATGCAGCGGCTCGATGCCGGTCCGCTGCCGGCCTTGCTGCGGGCCGGGGCCGAGCTATGGCTCGATGGCGGCCACAACCCGGCCGCCGCGCGGGCTCTCGCCCAGACCATGGCCGATCTCGAGGAGCGCTCGCCCAAGCCGCTGCATCTCATCGTCGGTATGATGGGGCTCAAGGACGCGGCGGGATTCCTGTCGGCGTTCCGCGGTCTCGCCAGCCACGTCGTCACCGTGCCCATCCCCGGCGCGCACGAAGCGCCGCACGCTCCCGAGACGCTGGCCGAGACGGCGCGCGAAGTTGGTCTCAAGGCGGAAAGTGCGTCCGATGTCGCCGCCGCCCTGAAGCGCACCGACGCTTACGCGGCGGGACCAAAGCGCATTCTCATTTGCGGTTCGCTGTATCTGGCCGGGCACGTCCTCGGCCTGCAGGAAGGCGTCGAGCCGCAAGCTAATTAGCGGCTTAGAAGCTGCGCGGCGGGATGCTATACATGACCAGCAATGTAAGGCGTTTCCGCTGCGCCGATCTTGAGCCGGGCCCCATCATGACCGCGCAAATGCAAGACCGAATGCTTGACTTCGGGGCGATGGGCATGAGGTGGGAGATCACACGCTCCACCTCCGATACGGCGGGCGAATTCTTCGAGGCGATCAACGTACTCGCACCGGGATTCTCCAGGACCTCCACTGCATACCCACCCATTTGCCGAGGAAAGCTACGAGGTCCTCGCCGGCACGCTCGACGTCTGCGTCAACGGTGCGTGGCAGCAGCTTGCGCCCGGGCAATCCGTGAACGTGCCACCGGGAACCCCACACACGCTGAGGAACACTCATGCGACAGAAGTCCGACTCGTGAACGTGCATAAGCCGGCGCTCGATTTCGAGCCGTTCTTCAGGAAGCTGCAGGCTTTGGTGGTCGATGGCCGAATGAGGCTTCCCCCAAAGAATTTTCAATCGCTCGTTCTGGTCTCGATGCTCTTCGTGGCACACGAGAAGGAGATCCGTTCGGCAAACCCGCCCCACAGCATTATGCGGATCGTAGCAATCTTCGGCAAACTGCTCGGCTACAGGCTGTAGCCATTCCCTGACTACCAGACGAGGTCCACTCCTGGCCCATAGCGGACTCGGGCTGGGCAATGGCGGGTCGGCGGCTATGCGGGGTCGACGAAGCTGTCGACGACGCGCTTCTTGCCGGCCTCGTCGAACTCGATGGTCAGCTTGTTGCCGTCGACGTCGATGACCGTGCCGGAGCCGAACTTCTGGTGCGTCACGCGCTCGCCGCGCTTGAACGTTGCCTGCTCGCTGGATGCAGCCACCAACTCGCCGTCGATGGTCAGTGGCCCGCGCGCCTTGCGATGATCCGCCGGGCTCCACTTCTTGGCGGTTTCGGTCCGCTCCTTGACGCGGCCCTGCGCACGCTGCCAGCCGGGCGTATCGTAGTGGCCTTCGAACGGCTCGGCGTCATCGAAGCGGCTCTTGCCGTATCCGCCGCGCCCGAACGTGCCGCCGAAGTTCTGATAGGCGCCGCCGAACGGCATCTTGGGTTCGGCCACCTCGACGTGCGCCTCGGGCAATTCATCGACGAAGCGCGAGGGCAGCGCCGACTGATAGAGCCCGCGGTTGCGGCGGTTCTGCGCGAACGAGACCTTGGCGATGCGCTTGGCGCGCGTCAGGCCGACGTAGGCGAGGCGCCGCTCTTCCTCGAGCCCCGCCTGGCCGCTTTCATCGAGGCTGCGCTGGTGCGGGAACAACCCTTCCTCCCAGCCCGGCAGATAGACCACCTCGAACTCGAGGCCCTTGGCTGCGTGCAGCGTCATCACCGAGACCTTCTGGCCGTCGTCGGCCTGCGCGGTGTCCATGACGAGACTGACGTGCTCGAGAAATCCTTCCAGCGTCTCGAACTCGTGCATGAAGCGCACGAGCTCCTTCAGGTTCTCCAGACGCGACTGCGCCTGCGGGCTCTTGTCCGCCTGCCACATGGCCGTGTAGCCGAACTCATCCAAGATCAGCTCGGCCAGCTCGGTGTGCTTCATGTGGCCGATATGGCTGCGCCAGCGCTCGAAGCTTCTTAGGAGATCGGCCAGCGACTTGCGCGCCTTGCCGGGCAGCTCCTCGGTCTCGATGATCATGTGCGCCGCCTGATACATCGGAATCGAGCGCGCGCGACCCAGCTCGTGCACGCGCTTCACCGAGGTGTCGCCGAGGCCGCGCTTGGGGACGTTGATGATGCGCTCGAACTTCAGGTCGTTGGCCGGATTGGCGGCGATCTCGAGATAGGCGATGGCGTCCTTGATCTCCTGCCGCTCATAGAAGCGCGGACCGCCGATGACGCGATACGGCAGGCCCATGGTGATGAAGCGGTCTTCGAAGGCGCGCATCTGGAACGAGGCGCGCACCAGGATCGCGACTTCGTTGAGCGGCTGGTTGGAGCGCTTCTGCATCGCCTCGATGTCATCGCCGATGGAGCGCGCTTCCTCCTCATCGTCCCACACGGCGGAGACGGTCACCTTCGTGCCCTGCTCGCCGTCGGTGAACAGGGTCTTGCCGAGGCGACCCTGGTTGGCGGAGATGAGACCGGCCGCGGCGCCCAGAATGTGGCCCGTCGAGCGGTAGTTGCGCTCGAGGCGGATCACCTTGGCGCCGGGAAAGTCCTTGTCGAAGCGCAGGATGTTGTCGACCTCGGCGCCGCGCCAGCCATAGATCGACTGGTCGTCGTCGCCGACGCAGCAGATATTCGGCGAGCCCTGGGCCAGCAGACGCAGCCACAGATACTGGGCAACGTTGGTGTCCTGATACTCGTCGACGAGGATATAGCGGAAGCGGCGCTGGTAATCGGCGAGCACATCGGGGTGCTCCATGAATAGCCGCAGGTTCTCCAGCAGCAGGTCGCCGAAGTCGCAGGCGTTGAGCTCCTTCAGCCGGCGTTGGTAGGCGGCGTACAGCTGCGCGCCTTTGCCGGCCGCAAAGCCGTAGGCTTCTCCCGCGGGCACCTTGTCAGGCGTCAGCCCTCGGTTCTTCCAGCTGTCGATGAGGCCAGCCAGCTGGCGCGCCGGCCAGCGGTCCTTGTCGAGGCCCTCCGCCTCGATCACCTGCTTCAGCAGACGGATCTGGTCGTCGGTGTCGAGAATCGTGAAACCGGATTTGAGGCCCACCAGCTCGGAGTGGCGGCGCAGGATCTTGACGCCGATGGAGTGGAAGGTGCCGAGCCACGGCATGCCTTCGACAGCTCCGCCGACGAGGAGGCCGATGCGCTCCTTCATCTCGCGCGCCGCCTTGTTGGTGAAGGTGACGGACAGCATCTGGCCGGGGAAGGCGCGACCGGTGGCGAGGATGTGGGCGATGCGCGTGGTCAGCACCCGGGTTTTGCCGGTGCCGGCACCGGCCAGCACCAGGACGGGGCCGTCGAGCGCCTCGACCGCCTCGCGCTGCTCGGGGTTGAGACCTTCAAGGTAAGGGGTCGTCGCCGATGCCACGGCGCCGGAGTTCTGCAGCGCGCGAGCCGAGATGGGCAGGCGGGCTGGGGCCGGTGTCGCCGCCGGCAGGTCGAACGGCGGGTCCTCTGGGGCGGCCGCGGCGGGTGCAGTCGGGGTCGCCGCCACCGGCAGATCGAACGGCAGCTCGTCCGCGTCGTCCGAAGGGGCCGCGTTCGCCAAATGTTTTCCGCCTTGCGCCATGCTTCCGAACTATATCACCGGACTTACCGCGGCAACGGCTGCGCCGAGTCCACCCACACCAGATATGGGGGCTGGGGCTTCCGTTTTCGCCCTTGCCGCGGCATTAAGATGCTCGCCAATTCGCCATTTTTCGGTTGCTGCGGCGTGGCATTCTCGCCTGATCGTGATCCAGACACGCCAAAGCGAATAAGCTAGAGTGCGCGCCATCGATTAAGGGCATGCCGGCGCTGCCGTCACCGCCTCTCCAGCTCCGCGATGGCGCGGGGAGGGCCGAATGCCGACCGGGACCCTGAAGGCTAGATGAGCAACGGGCTACTTTACATCGCGGGGCTGATCTCGCTCGCGCTCGCGGCGCTGTTTGCCGTTCCCTATTTCGTCGATTGGAATGGCTATCGCGGCGTCTTCGAAGAGGAGGCGACGCGTATCTTAGGGCGCGAAGTGCGGGTCGGGGGCAACGTCAACGTGCGTCTGCTGCCGGCGCCCTATGTGAGCTTCGAAAAGCTGCGCATTGCCGATCCTACGGGTTCGACGGGCGAACCCTTTTTCCGCGCCGAGAGCTTCACCATGCGGCTGTCGGCGCCGCCGCTCCTCAAGGGCATCATCGAAGCCAACGAGATCGTGCTCGAAAAGCCGGTGCTGCGGCTGGCCGTCGACGCCGAGGGCGCCGGCAACTGGCGCAGCTTCTCGGTCGCCGCCGGCTCGCTGCCTTTCGTGCCGGCCGGCGTGACGCTGCAATCGGTCAAGATCACTGACGGCGCTGTCGCCTTTCATGGTCCGCGGGGTATCGGCTTTGCCGAGTTGAGCGGTCTCAACGGCGAACTGCGGGCTGAAATCGATCGCCGGGCCGTTCGCTTTCAAGGGAACGACCCGTTGGCGCGACAGCGAACGCGAAGTTCGCATCGCTACCGGCGCCGCCGAGCCTGACGGCACCATCCGCTTCAAGACGACGGTGCGCGGCATCGGCGCCGACACCAGCACCTATTCGGTCGATGGCCGGCTTGAAGATATCAAGGTCCGGCCGCGCATTGCCGGTGATCTCACAGCCAAGCTGGCGCTCGCCTCCGATGCGCTCTCTCCGGGTGCCAGTCGGTGATGGACAAAAGCAGGCGCCGCCCGTCCTCGATTTCAAGGCTCGCATCGCCGGCGATGCCAAGGGCCTGCGCGTCGATGATATCGCCGTAGCATTCGAGAATGTCGGCCAGCCACAGCTTATCGCCGGATCCGCGACAGCGAAGTGGGACGAGGCACTGAGCGTCGACATGGCACTGTCCTCGCGCTGGCTCGATCTCGATCGGCTGGCGACATCGCAGCAGGCCGGCGGCGACCCCGTCGAGACGGCACGCAATTTCATCCTGGCAATGATGGCCGGATTGCCGACCAACGCCGACAGCAAGGTGCGCTTCGATCTCGATCAGGCGACGCTCGGTGGCCAACCTGTAAGCAACATCCGGCTCGAGGTGGCGCGCTACCAAGGGGCGCTGCTGCTTAACAATCTGCGCGTCGCCTTGCCGGGCGGCGCCAAGCTGGCGCTCGATGGTACCGTGGCTGGATGCCGCGAGCGGCCACGCGTTCGGCGGCGACATCACGCTGCACGGCACGAGCCTGTCCCGCTTCCTGGAATGGGCCGCCAAGGGCAAGCCCCTGGCCGAGGCGATGCGCAACGAGGGCCCATTCTCTCTGCAGGGCCGGCTGGCGATGAGCGAGCGCGGCATCGATCTCACCCAGGCCGGGGTCGAGATCGGCGGCCGCTCCATCAGCGGCGAGATGCACTACGACAAAAAGGATCGCCCGCGGCTCGCGGTGACGCTTGAGGGTGCAGAAATCGACGCCGGTCAGCTTTGGCCGGCGGGAATCGCCGCTTTCAAGCGGGTGCTGGCACAGGGGACGGATGAGGGCGCGACCGCCTCGAAATTCGCCTGGTTCGATTCCGCGACGATGGACCTGCACTTGCAGTTGCGTGCTGGAGAGGTCCTCGCCGAGGGCGCACGCTTGCGCGATGTAAATCTGGACGTCGGCATGGAGCAAGGGCGGCTTGCCATCCGCGCCTGCAAGTTCGTGACCGCCGATGGCCTGCAGGTCGGGCTCGAGGGCGACGTCGCTGCGGCGACGAGCGACCCGCGTGGCGCTCTGCAATGGAGTCTCGTCGCGCCCACCCGCGATGCTTACGCGACGCTTATGGAGGCATTGAACGTACCCGAGGACGTGCGTTCGCAGACCGACAAGTTGGCGGCATTGGCTCCGGCGCAACTGGCCGGCAGCGTGCAATTGGGTACGCGCAAGCCCGGCGCCGCAGACATCTCCGCCGACGGGCAGGTGCAGGATGGCGGCCGGCTGACGGCCAGCGCGCTGCTCGACGGCGGCCTTGGCAAATGGCGCGCATCGCCGGCAGACGTCACGCTCACCATCGAAGGCGCGGATGTCGGTCGCATCGTCTCGGCGCTTGGCACGCGCAGTCGCCCGACGGCATCCCCCGCTGCAGCCGCCCAGCCGGGCGAGATTTTCTTCAAGGCCGTCGGCACACCGGCGAGTGGCATGACGGCAACCGCGTCGGCACAAGCTACGGGTTTGTTCTTCGGCTACGAGGGCCGCCTCGTCCTTCCCGAGGACGGCACTCGCGGCCTTGACGGCGAGCTGCGCATTTCGGCCCGCGCGCTGAGCGAGGCCATGGCCGTTGCCGGATTGGGCGGCGGCGTCGCCCTCAGCGAGACGCCGGTCGTCGGCACGCTTCGCGTTACTTCGGCCAATCATGCCACCGAGCTTAATCTGCGAGGCCTCGATATCGGCGGCAGCAAGATCGACGGCAGCCTCGCGCTGGCCTACCCCAGCGAAGGTGCGGCCATCGTCACCGGACAGATCGATGTTGATGCCGCGTCAGTTCCTGGCCTGCTCGGCTTGGTGCTCGACCGCAGGCAAGTGGCCGATGCGCCGATCGCCGAGCCGCTGACCGCCGGCAAGTCGATATGGCCCGAGCATGCCTTCGACTTTGCCGCGCTCGACGGCATCGAGGGCAAGCTGAGCGTCGGGTTCGGCCGCCTGACGCTGGCCGACCAGATGTCGTTGGCCGAGGCGCGCGCCGAGGTCGAACTGACGCCGGGCAAGGTTGCGATCCGCAAGCTGCAAGGCAAGGTCCTCGGCGGCGAACTCGTCGCCAACGTGGTGTTGGAACGGGCGCCGGGTGGCGCCAATCTCGACGGCGATCTGAATATTGCCGACATGCGCCTTCGCGGCCAGCAGGCCGGAAAGCCGGCCAGTGATCCGCAAGCGTCACTGGTACTCGAATTCAATGGCCGCGCTTCGACGCCGGGCGCGCTCGTGTCGGTCGTCGCAGGGCAACGGCGAGCTCAAGCTCGGCGACCTCAGCCTGCGCGTCCCCACCCCGCTCGCGGTCGTCGCGACCTCGGACGCGGTGCTCGGCGGTGAGGCCGGCGGCAGCGGCGAGCAGCTGGCTGCGGCGCTGCGGACGCAGATCGACAAGAGCGATGTGGCGGTCGGCCCGCGGACCATTCCGATCGCCATCGCCGACGGAGCCGCCAAGCTGGCGCTCGTGACACTCAATTCGCAGGCGGGCGAGACCAAAGTCGAGACCACCATCGATCTGGCATCGTTCATTGTCGACAGTGCCTGGATCGTCGAGCCCAAGGCGCCGGACATTCCGCAAGCCAACCTGCCGCGCGGCGGCGCCCTGCCCAACGTGGGTGTGGTGTACACCGGTCCGCTGGCCAATGCGTGGGCGCTGGAATCGCGCATTACGACCGAGCCTTTGGAGCGCGAACTCGCCATCCGCAAGATGGAACTCGACGCCGACCAGTTGGAGCGCCTGCACAAGGCCGACGCCGAGCGGGCGCGGCGCGATGAGGAACGTAAGCGGGCGCTTGAGGCTGACCAGGGCGATGTAGCACCGATTGCGCCCTCGGCGACGCCGAGCCCCTTGCCACCGGCGCCGCAACCATCGGCCGACAACGGCGCTGCGGGCGATCCTATGCTGCCGCAGTCGGCTCCCGCCGCGCCGGCCGTTCCGCCCAGCAGCGCGAGCGCACCCGGCATCGTCGTGCCGCCGGCGCCTGGACAGGAGGGGCAGACCTTTGGTGCTTCGCCGGCCGATCCGGCGATTGCCTCGCCTACCGAAGCTGGCAGCATTACGCCGCCCGTCGCGCAAAGCGGCGGCTATCATCCGCGGCGCACTCAGCGTGAGGTGCAGACCCGCGAGCAGGTGCTGCGCAACCTGAACAACAACGCCAACTGATCAGTGCTGGGTCTCAGTGAGGCGTCGGCAGCGCGCGCTTGCGGAAATAATCGAGCACCCAAACTCGCACGGCACTCGATAGTCCGGCTTGGCCGCGCGCCTCGTCGATGACGGCGACCAATCCCGCCAACGTGCTGTTCTCGAGCGCTGCTGCCTGCTGCAACGCCTCCCAGAACGGCGCCTCCATCGATATGGAAGTGCGGTGGCCCTTGATGGCGAATGAGCGCTTCAGTGGGCGGCTCATGGCCTGCATTTTCACGCGTGTATCGTCGGCGTCCATTACTTGGGGGGCTCATCGCCGCTGGGTTCGCGGCGATTTGCATCAAGGCGCCGTGCGGCCAAGTCCTTCTCGGCCCTGCTAGCCTGGCGCTCGGCCTTGGCGCGGCCGAAGTTGGCACGGTTTTCGGAGGCGGTGGCTTCGGCTTCGCGGCGCTCCTTGGCCTTGCGGGCGCGGCGTAGGTTGATGATGTCGGCGCTCATCTCGAGGACCCGCTTGCTGCCGGTGAGCCGGTGCGATGGCCGCGGCGATGCCGCTGTAATCGCTTTACCGCCAATTTCGCGCCCTGGATAGCTCCGGCCAAGGCGGCGCGGCGGCCTCTGCAGCCGCCGGGGATCGGCAGACCGACGGCTCAAATACGTGTTGCTCAACGGCGTTGTGCGCGGCGTCTCGCCGCATTAGCCGGGCGCGTTGAGCGGCGACTATGGAATTCCCCGAATGTGGATTTAACCCCAAGCACTTGTAGCTGGTTGCTTTGCCCTGGATTGGTCGTAGAGTCCGAACAACCTTAACGTTGCCGGTCGCCAGCGATGGCCTGTAAGGCAGCGGCAGGCATTTGATATTGGCTGCATAAAAGCAGCTTTGCGGTTTCGCTTCAGGTTCCGGGGGAAGGGTGCGCACCGAATACACGCAGTTCCTGGGCGAGGCGAGGGGATGGGTCGTCATCAACACTCATCCGCATCGCGAGCAAATTGCGCTCCAGCATCTCGAGCGTCAGGACTACGTCGCCTACTGCCCACTGATCCGCCGTCGCTTGTCACATGCCCGTCGCGTGTCCGACGTACTGCGCCCGATGTTTCCCGGGTACGTCTTCGTAAAGATGCTGTCGGCGATGCAGATGGTACGCCCGTTGAGTTCCACTATCGGGGTCAGGAACATCGTTCGCTGCGGCGAGGAACTCAGCCTGCTCGACGATGCATTCGTGCAAAGTCTCAAGGCGCGCGAGGTCGACGGAGCAATTTGTCGCCCAGAAAATCCTTATCAAGTTGGCCAGCAGGTCAAGCTTTCCGGCGGTGCCTTCGACGGCTTGGCGGCGACGATCATTTCGATGCACGAGCGAGACCGATTGACGGTTCTGATGGACCTTCTCAATCGTCCGGTGAAGGTGATGGTAGAGGAGACGCAGGTTGCGCCGACTTAACGGGTCCAACCGCGTGATCGCACAATGAACATTTGCATGATCGGCGCCGGCTATGTCGGTCTCGTTTCGGCCGCCTGCTTTTCCGAGTTCGGCTGGACCGTCACCTGCGTCGACAATGATCCACGCCGGCTCGCCGAATTGAAGGACGGCAAGTCGCCGATCTACGAGCCTGGTCTCGATGATCTGTTGCAGCGGAACATGCAGGCCGGCCGGCTTCTGTTCACCGACGATATCGGCCCGGCGGCCAAGAACGCCGACGTCATCCTGCTGGCCGTCGGCACGCCGATGCGCCGCGGCGACGGTTATGCCGACCTGTCGTACGTCTACGCCGCCGTCGAAGAGCTGGCGCCGCACCTCAAGGGCTTCACCGTCATCGTCACCAAGTCGACGGTTCCCGTCGGTACCAGCCGCGAGATCGAGCGCCGCCTGCGCGCCGCGCGTCCGGACGGCGATTTCGCCATCTGCTCCAATCCCGAGTTCCTGCGCGAAGGCTCCGCCATCGGCGACTTCATGCATCCCGACCGCGTGCTGGTCGGCACCGACGATGAGCGTGCCCGCGAAGTGCTAGCGCGCCTCTATCAGCCGCTCGCGCTGCGCAACGCGCCCGTGATGTTTGTCGGCCGCGAGTCGGCGGAGCTGGCCAAATATGCGGCCAATGCCTTCCTGGCCGTGAAGATCAGCTTCATCAACGAGATCGCCGACCTGTGCGAGCAGGTGGGCGCCAACGTGCAGGAGGTCGCCTCGGCCATCGGCAAGGACGGACGCATTGGCGCCAAGTTTTTGCATCCAGGCCCCGGCTACGGCGGCTCATGCTTCCCCAAGGACGTGTCGGCGCTAATCCGCACCGCGCGCGAGAATAAGTCACCGGTGTCGATCGTCGAGCAGGTGCAGCGCGTCAACGATGAGCGCAAGATCGCCATGGCGCATCGCATCGAGGCGGCAGCCGGCGGTACGGTGCGCGGCAAGACGGTGGCCATTCTCGGCGTGACCTTCAAGCCCAACACCGACGACATGCGCGATGCCCCGAGCCTCGTCATCGTCCCGATGCTGCAGGAGCGCGGCGCTTCCGTGCGCGTCGTCGATCCGCAGGGCCGGCGGCAAGCCGATCCGCTGCTACCCGGGGGTCACGTGGTGCGATAGCGCGTTGGAGGCGGCGACCGGGGCCGACGTGCTCGTCACCGTCACCGAGTGGAACGAGTTCCGCGCCCTCGACCTCAAGGCGGCCAAGGCGAAGATGCGCGGCGATGTCCTCGTCGACCTGCGCAACGTGTTCTCGCCAGATTTGGCGCATGCAGCTGGGCTGCGTTACTCGGCCGTCGGCCGCAAACCCGATGACATCGACCTGGCGCCGTCGCGACCGGCGCTGCGCGCCGTCTGACGTGCACTCCGATCTGGCGAACGGGTGACCAGGGAGAAATCCCCAATCTCGCACCTCAAGGATGGCTGAGGATTATTCCGCTGCGTTGCTTGGCGCGCGCACTGTCTTCAGGCCGACGTCCGCCGTTGCGCGCCCGGCCAGCAAGCGATCGAAGTATTCGATGGTCGCCGCGAGGCCTTGGCGCAGCGGAATTGTCGGTGTCCAGCCCAGGCGTTCCTGGGCGAGGCTGATGTTGGGCTGGCGCTGCTTGGGGTCGTCCTGCGGCAGCGGCTCCATGGTCAGCTTCGACTTCGAACCGGTCATTTCGATCACCAGCTCGGCGAGCTGGCGAATGGTGAACTCGCCCGGATTGCCGAGGTTGACGGGGCCGGTGAAGTCCTTCGGGCTGTTCATCAGGCGCATCAGGCCGTCGACAAGATCGCTGACGTAACAGAATGAGCGCGTCTGATTGCCTTCCCCGTAGATGGTGATGGGCAGTCCCTGCAGCGACTGGACGATGAAATTGGAAACGACGCGCCCGTCGTTGGGATGCATGCGCGGGCCGTAGGTATTGAAGATGCGCGCCACTTTGATCTCAAGGGCGTGCTGGCGCCAATAGTCGAAGAACAGCGTCTCGGCGCAGCGCTTGCCTTCGTCGTAGCACGAGCGCGGGCCGATCGGGTTGACGTTGCCCCAGTAGCTCTCGACCTGCGGGTGAACCGCCGGGTCTCCGTAAACCTCGCTGGTCGAGGCCTGCAGGATGCGGCAGCGCAGGCGCTTTGCGAGGCCCAGCATGTTGATGGCCCCATGCACGCTGGTCTTCGTGGTCTGCACTGGATCGTGCTGGTAGTGAATCGGCGAAGCTGGGCAGGCGAGGTTATAAATCTCGTCGACTTCGATGTAGAGCGGGAAGGTCACGTCGTGGCGCAGAAGCTCAAAGCGCGGGTGGCCGAGCAGGCCTTCGATGTTCTGCTTTGAGCCGGTGAACATGTTGTCGAGGCAGATGACGTCGTGGCCGGCCTCGAGCAGTCGCTCGCACAGGTGCGAACCTATGAACCCGGCGCCCCCGGTTACGAGGACCGATCGGCGGTCGAATTTCTGTACCTGCGAGACGCGCCGTTGCATTGCTGACCTCGAGATATCACTCACAAAACGCTTGCGCCGCGGGGGCGAAAATTCGGCCCCGAAGGGCGAAGCTGTCGCAATGCCGTGCTAAGCTAAAAATCAACCAATCCAATGGCGAAGCACTTTATTGGTAAAGCGCGCCTCGCCATTCATCATATCTGATGGCGGCTGGGGGTCGATGATCTGCCCTGCGCTGCGTCGTCGCGACCGCGCGTCAGTCGGGAGCCAGCATTTTGCGCGGGTCGACGATCTCGTCGAACTCGGCGTCGGTAACGTAGCCGCCGCCCACGGCTTCCTCACGCAGCGTGGTCCCGTTCTTGTGCGCCGTCTTGGCGATCTTGGCTGCCGCGTCATAGCCGATCTTCGGCGCCAACGCCGTGACCAGCATCAGCGAACGCTCGACCCCTGCCTTGATGTTGTCCTCGCGCGGCTCGATGCCGACCACGCAGTTGTCGGTGAACGACACGGCGGCATCGGCCATCAGGCGCACCGACTGCAGGAAATTGTAGGCCATGACCGGATTGTAGACGTTCAGCTCGAAGTGGCCCTGGCTGCCGGCAAACGTGATGGCGGCGTTGTTGCCGAAGATCTGCACGCACACCTGCGTCAAGGCTTCGCACTGGGTGGGGTTCACCTTGCCCGGCATGATCGATGAGCCCGGCTCGTTCTCAGGGAGCGACAACTCGCCGAGGCCGGAGCGCGGGCCCGAGCCCAGCAGGCGAATGTCGTTGGCGATCTTGAAGAGGGCTGCCGCCAGCGTGTTGATGGCGCCGTGGGTCATGACCATGGCGTCGTGGGCCGCCAGAGCCTCAAACTTGTTGGGCGCGCTGGTGAAGGGGAGCTGCGTGATAGCGGCGATGCGCTCGGCGATTTTCTCGGCAAAGCCTTTGGGCGCATTTAGGCCGGTGCCGACGGCAGTGCCGCCCTGGGCCAATTCCATCAGCGAAGGCAGCGTCTGCTCGATGCGCTTGATGCCGTTTTCGACCTGCTGGGTATAGCCGCCGAACTCCTGGCCGAGCGTCAGCGGCGTTGCATCCTGCGTATGCGTGCGGCCGATCTTGACGATGTCTTTCCAGGCCTGCGCCTTGTCGTTCAGCGCATTGCGTAGCTTCTGCAATGCCGGGAGCAGCCGGTGGACGATCTCCTCGGCGCAGGCGATGTGCATGGCGGTCGGGTAGGTGTCGTTAGATGACTGGCTCATGTTGACGTGGTCGTTGGGGTGAACGGGCTTCTTGGAGCCCTGCTCACCGCCCAGCATCTCGATGGCGCGGTTGGAGATCACCTCGTTGGCATTCATGTTCGACTGCGTTCCCGAGCCGGTCTGCCAGACGGCGAGGGGAAAGTGCTCGTCGAGTTTGCCCTCGGCCACCTCCTGCGCGGCCTTGATGATCGTATCGCCAACCTTTTTGTCGAGGCGGCCGAGTGCCATGTTGGTCTCGGCCGCGGCACGCTTAATGATTCCCAAGGCGCGCACGACAGGGAGCGGCTGCTTCTCCCAGCCAATCTTGAAGTTGCCGAGCGAGCGTTGCGCCTGCGCGCCCCAATACCTGTCGGCGGCGACCTCGATGGGGCCGAAGGTGTCGGTCTCGGTGCGGGTCTTCTTGGCGGCCATGGCAGGATCCGTTCGCGCGCAGGTTGGGCTGAGCCGCCATAGCATGCGGGACGCGCTTGCACCACGGCGCCGGCGTCGCGTTGGGCACGACATCGCTTAGAAGATGGCGTCGGCGACTTCAGGCGGCGATGAGCGGCAGGCCGTAGCGGGCGCGTGCGATGGCGCAGGCTTCATCGCCCGGTTCGCAGGCGCGGCACACCTCGGGGCGGAGTTCATAGACGCTGCACGATGTACCGACGCCGACCTCGCCGATTAGCGCCGAGCAGCGCGTGCCGACACAGCGCATGCCGGTCTCGTTGGCGGCGACCAGCTTGGCCGGCAGCCGCGCGATCGCCGCATCGTTCTCCAGCGTGAAGCGCGGCCAGTCGGCCGAATAGGCGCAGCAGGCCCCGCAGCTGTTGCAGGGCGATGAGCCAACAGGCTGAGCCGAAGCCATCAATCGCGCAGCATGGCGAGGGCGGAGCGGCGGTCCGACGGCTTCAGTTTGAGGAAAGCAGCGCGCGCCGCCTTGATGTCCTTCTCCGTGCCGCTGTCGGCGGCCGCCTTGAGGGCAACCGTCGTTGGATGGTCAGGGCTGCAGATGAAGGCGAGCGCCTTGGCGAGGCGTCCCATGGCTGCACGATCAATAAGGGGTTCGTCCATGGGGCCATTATATGGAGCCGCGGGCGGCGGGGATAGCCGGGGGTGCCGGGCGAATGGGGATACGCGCAGCACGCTTAATCCCGGGCCCGGGCCAGGGCTGTGCGAGCGGCGAGCGCGGCGGTCTTGCCCATAGTCGACTGGAAACATCTCCGCGACCACATTGCCGAGCTCGGCGCCCCGCGGCTACGGTGCCGCAGCGCGGTATTGGAAACCCCTTATGTCCGAAGGTCTGATCGAAGGCTTTGCCCGCCATCGCCTGCCCGGTGACGGTGTCACAATCGATACGCTCGTCGGCGGGTCGGGCCCGCCGCTGCTGTTGCTGCACGGCTATCCGCAGACGCGCGTCATGTGGGCGGCGGTGGCGCCGGTGCTGGCGCGCCACTACACCGTCGTCGCCCCCGACCTGCGCGGGTATGGACGCTCGGACAAGCCCGCGGGCGATGCGGCGCACGAGCTTTATTCCAAGCGCGTCATGGCGCGCGACCAACTGGCGGTGATGCGGGCGCTCGGCTTTGATCGTTTCGCCGTTGCCGGGCACGACCGAGGCGCGCGTGTCGCCTACCGACTGGCGCTCGATCAGCCGGCGGCGGTAACGGCGGCGGCGGTGCTCGACATCATCCCGACAGGCGATTTGTGGGCGCGCATGGGGGCCGTGAGCGCCATGCGCATGTTCCACTGGGCGTTCCTCGCCCAACCGGCGCCGCTTCCCGAGACGTTGATCGGCACTAACGCGGAGTTTTTCCAGCGTACGTTGATGCGCAGCTGGGCCGGCGAGGGCTTTACCTTCGATCCGGCGAGCATGGACGACTATGTCGCCTGCTTTGCCTCTCCAGCCGCCATCCACGCGTCCTGCGAGGATTACCGCGCCGGCTGCAGCGTCGACCGCGCGCATGACGAGGCAGACCGTGGGCTGAAGAAGATCACGGCACCGCTGCTGGTGATGTGGGGCGAAGAATTCAGCGTCGCCGCGGCCGAACCGCTGCAGACGTGGTCGACCTGGGCAGAGAACGTCCAAGGCGAAGCGCTGGCCTGCGGGCATTTCGTCGCCGAGGAACGTCCGGCGCAAGTATCAGATAGGCTGCTGCACTTCCTGGCGCAGGCAGGGGGCTGAGCGGCACAAACACGCGGCAAGGGCGGCGATATTGCCGCCGCAAGTGCTCGCGCGAGCCGCGCTGGCGAAGCCTCTGGCGACGCGGGCGTTCCACCTGCGCTGAGCCGGCCTCGCTGCATTCGGCGTATGCGGCGGCGCGGCAGAAGGTGCGGCGACGGCGGGCATTCGTTTCGGCGAGACGGCGGCAGACACTCACGCGCAACGCTGTACGGCGTCGCCTGGCAGAGATGCCGGCGCGAAGGAACGGTGGCTCAGCCGCTTGTGGCATGTCGTGTCCCGTGCTCGCGGTAGCGGTTGTTGTAGCGCGTAATTTGTTCGCCGTCGATGCACAGCATCGACACGGAGTAACGTCGAGGCTCTGCATCACGCGTCGTTACGCCATCGACGTCGTCTCTCGCGCGCGCTAGATGCGCGTGCGTACAGTGCGACGTGCGCCTCTTCACCGTTTGGCAACGAACGCGAGCATTGCACAATGGCTAACTGACGGGAGCGTTCATGCCGAAGCTTCGCATCCACAATTTTTCGATATCCCTCGACGGCTACGGGGCGGGCCCGGACCAGAGCCTCGCCAACCCGCTCGGCATCGGCGGCATGTCGCTGCACGGCTGGGCCTTCGATACGCAAACCTTCCACAAGATGCTGGGTCGCGACGGGGGTACGACCGGCACCGACGATGGCTTCATGCAGCGCGGCCTCGACAACGTCGGCGCCTCGATCCTCGGTCGCAACATGTTCGGCCCGGTGCGCGGGGAATGGCCGGACGAGACATGGAAGGGATGGTGGGGCGACAGTCCGCCGTACCACACACCGGTCTTCGTGCTCACCAACCATGCCCGCGCCCCGCTAGCCATGCAGGGCGGCACGACGTTTTATTTTGTTACTGACGGGATCGAGGCGGCGTTGCAGCAGGCGTTCGCGGCGGCCGAGGGCAAAGACGTTCGGCTCGGCGGCGGGGTCAGCACGGTCCGCCAGTACCTGCGGGCGGGCCTCGTCGATCAGATGCACGTTGCGGTGTCGCCGACTCTGCTGGGCGCGGGCGAGAGCCTTTTCGACGGGCTCGACGTGCCCAAACTCGGCTACAAGGTTGCCGAGCACGTGGCGATGCCGAACGTCACGCATGTTGTCCTCGCAAAAATCATCTAGCAAAGGCCGGCCATGACGCTGCAACTCTATGCGCACCCGTTCTCGTCCTACTGCCAGAAGGTGTTGACTGCGCTG
>CAVXAF010000004.1:0-381807 GCA_963759735.1 uncultured Alphaproteobacteria bacterium | reverse complement strand
TCAGGGGCGCGATGGTAGACATCCTCGGAACGTATGATGTCGTCCTCGCCGAGATAGCTGCCGATCTGCACCTCAATCATTTCCAGCGGCACCTTCCCCGGGTTCTCCAGCCGGTGCCAGTGCGTCGCCGTTATGTAGACGCTCTCATTCTCCTGCACGAGCTTTTCAGCATCGCCGACGGTCACTTTTGCCGTGCCGCGCACCACCACCCAATGCTCCGAGCGGTGATGATGCATCTGCAGCGATAGCTGGCCGCCGGGCTTGACGTGCAACAGCTTAACCTGGAACCGCGCACCGGTGCTGAGCGTCTCGAAGAAGCCCCACGGCCGGTAGCTCCTGACATGCTGGGCGTGTTCCTTGCGATTGAGCTCCTTGAGGCGCGTCACCACCGCGGAAACGTCCTGTGCCCGCTGCTGGTCGGCAACGAGGAGGGCATCGGGCGTATCGACGATGATGAGGCCACTGACGCCGATCGTGGCCACCAGCGATCGCTCGCTGTGCACGAGGCAGTTCTCGGTATCGATGAGGATGGCATCGCCCTCGACCGCGTTGTGCTGGTCGTCGCGCGGCGCGGTTTCCCACAGCGAGGACCACGAGCCGACATCGCTCCAGCCGACATCGATGGGCACCACCACAGCCTTCTTCGTCTTCTCCATCACAGCGTAGTCGATGGAGATGTTGGGCGAGCGGGCAAAGCTCGTGCGGTCGAGGCGCAGGAAGCCCAGGTCGTGGCTGGCTGCATCGAGCGCCGCGCGTGCAGCATCAAGGATGGCAGGCGCCAACTGCTGCAGTTCATCGAGGAAGGTTCGGGCGTGCAGCAGGAAGATGCCGCTGTTCCAGAAGTAGTCGCCGGCGTCGACGTAGCTTTCGGCGGTGGCGCGGTTCGGCTTCTCGAAGAAGGCCTCGACCGCGAAGGCGCTGGCGGTCCGATCGAGGGCGGCGCCGCGCCGAATGTAGCCATAACCGGTGTGCGGGCCGGTGGGGACGATGCCGAACAGCACAAGCTTGCCGGTCTTGGCCACCGTTGCGGCCCGACGCAAGCTGTCGGCGAAGGCCTTGGCATCCTTCACGACATGATCGGACGGCATCACCGCAATCAGCGCGTCAGGCGTCTTGGCGACCGCGACGAGCGCGGCCACAGCAACCGCGGCCGCCGTATTGCGCGCCACCGGTTCAAGGATCACGGCTTCGGGCTCGAGCGCCGCCGCGGAAAGCTCCTCGCGCACCAGAAACCGATGATCGTTGTTGCAGATGATGATGGGCGAGGAAAAATCGCCGCCGCCGACACGGCGCAGCGTTGCCCCGAGCAGGCTACCGTCGCCGTTGAAGAAGCGGATGAACTGCTTGGGATACATGGTCCGCGACAACGGCCAAAGACGCGTGCCTGAGCCGCCGGACAAAATGACTGGAACGATGGAGTTGGCCATGGCGCCACAATAAATAGGCATGCAACGGTCGCATAGGCCGCCACTGTAACTTGGTTTCAGCGCCAGGCGGTTGCCAACTTGACGCAAGCCTCGCGCAGCGAGGCCTCACGGCCGGATTCGCGGCATGTGGCGGGCGCAGGTTCCCCGCAGAGGCAAACAGAACGGCGTTGGTAGGGCCGAACGACCGTCAGGCGGTCGCAGCAGCCGGAGCCTTTTCGTTGGTCACCGCGGCGCCGCGGTTGAGGCGAAGCATGACCTCCTCGGTCAATGCCCGCACCGCCGTTCCCACCTGACCGGGGTACTTGGCAAAGTAGCTCCGCTCGTAATTCTGGAAATTGGCAGCTTCCTGCAGCGCCGGCAAACGCGGGATCGCCTGACTGAAACAGGCGTTCTCGGCGTTGCTTTGCAGCCAGCGGTGATATTCCTCGTCGGAGGCCGAACTGCCTTCTTTCATATTGACGATGACACCGAGGTTCTCGGCAAAGCCCATTTCCGGGTTGAGGCCTTTAAAGCGGCGGAATACCTCGAGCCCGCAGACCGAAACGTAGTCGGCCTTGGTGGGCGAGATGTGGAAATCGGCCTCGCGCAGCCAGCACTCGGTCAGCACAGAGAGACCCGGCGGGCAGTCGATGAGGACGAGGTCGAACACGCGCCGCACGCCGTTGAGAAGCTCGCCGATCACCTCGCGCAGGCGCCCGTGCAGGTTCTCCTTGGAGACCTCGCGCTCGAGCAAGGTGAGTTGCATATCGCTCGGAAGCAGGAACAGCGAACGTGCGTCGTCGACATCGGAGACGTTGCGGACGATGAACTTCGGCCAGTCGATCGTCTCACCCTTCAGCACGCGGCCGTGCAGGTAATCGACGATGGTAGCGCCTTCGCTCTGCAGCTTGTAGAGGCTCGAAACGGACATCAACATGCTCGACACGCTGGCCTGCGCATCGCTGTCGATAACGAGCACGTTCTTGCCATGATATGCCGAAATCGTCTCGGCCAGCGCCAGCACCAGCGTCGACTTGCCGACGCCGCCTTTGGTGTTCATCACCGCGATAGAATTGCGCATGCTGTCTGGACTTCCCCACCCACGCCCGCCGACAGTCCCCTCGTCTTGAAAGGACTTCGCTCCCCTGCATGGCCCGGGAATATGGCAACCATGGGAACGCGCCACAATCGTGCTTGGCGACGCACGCAAATTGCCTTGGGGAAATAAGTGCCCCGTAAACCCTGGCTGAAGGGCCGAGCCACCTTTCTCCGGCCCTTAACGCTTGCTAGGAGAGGGTCGTTGCTTCGGTTTCCCTGGAGGCTTTCCCGTCATGTCTCACGCGCCGGCGCTTCGCCTTGCTCGCCCCCTTGCCGCAATCCTGCTTTCGACGCTGTGCCTTGCACTGGCGGGCTGCGGGATCAACACGATCCCCACCTACGAGCAGAACGCCAAGGCGGCCTGGTCGGAGGTGCTCAATCAATATAAGCGCCGCGCTGACCTCATTCCCAACCTCGTCGAAACGGTCAAAGGCTTCGCCGACCAAGAGCGGACCGTGCTCACTGATGTCGTCGAGGCGCGAGCCAAGGCGACGCAGGTGCAGGCCAACATCCCGGCCGACATCCTCACCAACCCGGAAGCGATGCAGAAATTCCAGGAGGCGCAGAGCCAGCTGGGCGGCGCCCTTGGCCGTCTGCTCGCCGTTGTCGAGCGCTATCCGGACATCAAGTCGGGACAGAACTTCCTCACTCTGCAAAGCCAGATCGAGGGCACCGAGAACCGCATCGCCATCGCGCGCCGCGACTACATTCAGTCGGTCCGCGCCTACAATACCGAGATCACCACATTCCCGGGCCGCATCTGGCGCTCCGTGATGTATCCGTCGGCCAAGGAGATGGCGACGTTCGACATCGCCGCCGAAGAGATGAAGACGCCGAAAGTCGATTTCGGCACCAAGCCGTAGGCCGCTCCCCGGAGGAGACGAACGATGCCTGCGGCCGGTCGCGCTTTGCCATTGAGCTCGGCGCTGCGCGCGGCCGCGGCTTTGTGCCTCGTATTTCTCGGCATGTTCGCTGCAGCGGTCGGCGCGCACGCCGAGCCGAACTTCCCGGTGCTGACCAATCGCATCACCGACCAGGCCGGTCTGCTGAGCGCGGACGACTACACCGCCATTCAGGCGGAGCTGGCCGCACTGGAGCAGAAGTCGACCGACCAGTTCGCCGTCGTCACCGTAAAGTCGCTCGAGGGCTATCCAATCGAGGACTACGGCTACCAGCTCGGCCGCAAGTGGGGCATCGGCCAGCAAGGCAAGAACAACGGCGTTCTGCTCATCGTCGCGCCGAACGAGCGTAAGGTGCGCATCGAGGTCGGGCGCGGGCTCGAGCCGATCATGACCGACGCCATGTCGAGCCTCATCATCCGCAACGCCATCCTGCCGGAATTCCGCAAGGGCGATTATTCGGCCGGAATCCGGGCCGGCGTGCGCGACATCAAGGACGTGCTGCTCGGGGATGCCGAGGAGGTTAAGGAACGCGCCCGGGTCAACGAGCAGGGCCTCGATACCTGGTCGATGATCCTCATTATCTTCTGGGTTTGCGTCGTCCTCTTCGTCCTCTTTGCCGTCGTGCAGTCGATCAACAATTCCCCGCAAGCGGCGGCCGGCCGGAGGCGGCGCGGTGCCGCTGCCGTTCCAAGCGACTCGGGCGGCTGGGGTGGCGGCTGGTCCGGAGGCGGGGACAGCGGCGGTGGAGGGTGGTCGGGAGGCGGCGGCGACTTCGGCGGCGGCGGGTCTTCGGGGAGTTGGTGATGAGCGGCGACAGGACAGCGGGAGACGTGGCCATGAGGCTGTTCTCAACCGGGGACGAGCAACGCATCTCCGCGGCAATCGCGGAAGCCGAGCGGCAGACGTCCGGCGAAATCGTCGTCGTCGTGGCGGCGCAGAGCGACGGATACCACTACGTGCCGCCGCTGGTGGCGGCGATCGTCAGCCTGCTCGTTCCCTGGCTGCTGATCTTCTTCACCGGGCTCGGCCTGATTGAGATTTACCTCATCCAGCTGGCGGTGTTCGCCTTGATAACGGCGGCGCTGATGCCGGCCGCGGTGCGCATCGCGCTGGTGCCCGACAGCATCAAGCGGCTGCACGCGCATCGCCGTGCCGTCGAGCAGTTCCTCGTTCAGAACCTGCACACGACGAGTGGCCGCACGGGCGTGCTGCTGTTCGTTTCCGTCGCCGAGCGCTACGCCGAAATCATCGCCGACAAGGCCATCAACGAGCGCGTGGCCGACGGCACCTGGAAGCAGATCGTCGGCGATCTGACCACCGCGATCGGAAACGGCAAGCCGGCCGACGGGTTCGTCGCGGCGATAGCGGCCATCGGAAGCGTGCTCGCCCGGTATTTCCCGCCCGGGGCGCACGATCCAAGCGAGCTGCCCGATCATCTGATCATCCTGCCTTAGCCCGGCGGACCAAAAGCCGCCGCAAGCACGACTATTTTTCCGTGCTATAGGGCTTCCCGGGCACCGATGACGGGGAACACACAGTGGATCTGGCTACATCCGTTCAATCCGCCGCTCCGATCGAGCGGGCGCCGCTGTCGGCGCGCGTCTCATGGATGCTCTTCGACTGGTCGGTGCAGCCGTTCTACACGCTGATCCTCACGTTCCTGTTCGCTCCCTACTTCGCCAACGTCGTCGTCGGCAACGGCCCCCAGGGCCAGTCGATGTGGGGATTTGCAGCGGCCATCGCCGGCGTGTTCATCGCCGTCGGCAGCCCATTCCTTGGCGCCTTCGCCGACGGCCGCGGGCAACGCAAGCCATGGATCGCGCTGCTCTCGCTCGTGCTGGCGATTGCCATGGCCTCGCTTTGGATCGCCACGCCGGGTGCTCCGCCTTCCACGATCTACCTGGTGCTCTTGGCCTTCATCTGCGCAACGGCATGCGCAGAGTACATCGCAGTTTTCACCAACGCGATCATGCCGAGTCTCGTGCCGCACAAGTGAGTTGGGCCGCCTGTCGGGTGCCGGCTGGGCGTGCGGCTACTTCGGCGGTCTCGCCAGCCTGTTCCTCGTCGCCGGCCTGATCGTGCCGGTCGATGGCAGCAGCACGACGATGCTTGGCACGCAGCCGCTGTTCGCGCTCGACACCGCAACGCGCGAGGGCGACCGCATCGTCGGGCCCCTGTCCGCGCTCTGGTATCTCGTGTTCATGATCCCGTTCTTCCTGTTCGTCCCGGACATCGCCAAGAAGCGCGATCACGACGGGCGGCCGGCGACGGCCGAACTCTGGGACACGCTGCGCGCGCTGCCGGGCAACCGCGACATGCTGCTGTTTCTCATCGCCCGCATGATCTACACGGACGGCCTCACGGCCATCTTCACCTTCGGCGGCATCTACGGTGCGTCGGTTTTTGGCTGGGGACCGCTGGAACTGGGGCTGTTCGGCATCGCTCCTGACGCTGGTCGGCGCCTTCGGTGCGCTCATCGGGGGGGTGATCGACGACCGCATCAGCGCCAAGTTCGTCATTGTCTCGGCATTGCTGATCCTGCTCGTCGGCGCCTTCGGCATCCTGTCGGTGGACACCAATCATGTCCTGTATTTCATCGAAGTGGAGCCCAAGGCACCCGACTCGTCGCCCTTCTCGTCAGCCGGCGAACGCGTCTTCCTCGCCTTCGCCATCGTCGTCGGCCTCGTATCGGCGCCGGTTCAATCGTCCAGCCGTTCGCTGCTGGCGCGCCTCGCGCCACCCGATAAGATTACACAGTATTTCGGGCTTTTTGCCTTTTCCGGCAAGGCGACGGCATTCCTTGCCCCGCTGTTGGTCGCCCTGGTGACCACGGTAACCCAGAGCCAGCGGCTCGGCATGTCGGCCATCGCCCTGTTCCTGATTGCCGGCATTGCGCTCATGCTGCCGGTACGGATGCCGGCGCGGGAGGCCTAGTCCGCGCCGATCCCGCTACCCATGTTGGGATTTGGCAACCTTGCTCGTCGATGTTGAGGCCAGGTCGCAAGAGGAGTGGTTCGCAATGAAGCGCTTTGTTCCCATGGCCGCGGTCATGCTGTTGCTGCCCGCTGCCGCCATGTCCGAGGAAAAACCGACTGCCGCCGCCGTTCCGCCAGCGCTCGATGCGCCGCAGCCGCCCGCGCCACCGGCGCGGACTGCAGGTGAGGTGATCGATGATGCCAAGGACGCGACGAATGCTGCCATCGACGCGGCCAAGGCGGCGATCCTGAAGGCGATCGATCACGCCAAGGAGCACGCTGGCAGCGGCATCGAGAAGGGCAAGCGGGCGAGCGAGGACGCGCTCGATGACGCGCGCGAGTTCGACCAAGCTGCTCGACAAGGCCGCCGAGGCGGCGCGCGAGGTGCTCGACAAGGCCAAGCAGGCGACGTCGGAGGTTCTCGACAAAGCCAAGGATGCCGCCGACGCGCTCAGCAAACCCGAGAAGTCGACCGACGCTTCACCGGCTCCAAAAGACGAGGGCCCGCGCGAAACGCGCGAGCCCAAGCCCGAAACACAGAAGTGGCACTGACGACCTGACCCTTATGGGGCAGGCGGCGTCTCTGCCGGAGGCGTAGGAGCAGGCGTCTCGGCCGGCGGAGGCGTGGCTTCTGCCGGGGCAGGAGCGGGCTCGGCCGGAGGAGGCGTCGGCGCTGCCGGCGGTTCCGCGGGAGCCATCGGCTCAGGAGCGGCGGCGGGCGTCTCGACGGCAGCCGGCGTTGTCGCCGGCAGGGGCGTATAGACGTAGACGATCCCAAACACGATTGCGGCCAGGATGATGATAAAAATAACAGCTCGGACGGCGGTGTTCACAGCTGATTCCCCCAACACTGGATGACCAAAGGCTACCTTAGGCCCAAAGTGAAAGAACGACAATAAACACTAAAACGACCGAGCGTGATGCGGTCAAAAGCGCTAGCTGCGCGGGCGTTCGGCGAGCATGAACCACGAGGGACCCATGTGAGGGTCATCCCATATCCGCCTCCAGCTAAATCCAGCCTTTTCATAGGCTCGCACCGCCCGTTCGTTGCGGATCGATGGGAACACGCACACGGCTGTCGCCAGGGTGGTGCCGAACACCTCGTCCTTGAGCTGCGCCAGCGCGAATTGCCCAACGCCCTTGCCGCGGTGCTCCTCGGAGGCAATGAACAGATCGAGATCCCAGGTGCCCGAGGGAAGGTCCTGGGGAAGCTCGTCTCCCCACATTTTGGCATCGACGGCATGGGCATAGCCGACCGGCGTGCCGGCATGCTCGATTATACGGCAGAGTGCATGCCGGGAGTTGAGCGCGATATTGACCTCAGCTTCGGTGGCCGAGCGCGGCCCCCACCAAGCCTCGATGTCCGCGCGGGCCAGCCAACCGCGGATCAGATGCCAATCGGCGCTGCTCGCCGGCCGCAGCCGGACCTCGCCGCTGGCTGCCATGTTCAGTGCCGGAAGTGGCGCACGCCGGTGAAGACCATGGCGAGGCCCTTCTCATCGGCGGCTGCGATCACTTCGTCATCGCGCATCGAGCCGCCCGGCTGAATGACGGCAGTGGCTCCAGCTTCAGCAGCCGCGAGCAAGCCGTCCGCAAACGGAAAGAACGCATCGGAGGCAACGACCGAGCCACGCGTCAGCGGCTCCTTGGCGCCGCTCGCGTGGGCGGCGTCGGCGGCCTTGTGGGCTGCGATGCGCGCCGAATCCACGCGGCTCATCTGTCCGGCCCCGATGCCCACCGTAGCGCCGTCCTTGGCATAGACGATGGCGTTCGACTTGACGTGCTTGGCGACGGCGAAGGCAAACAGAAGGTCGGCGAGTTCGCGCGGCGTCGGCCGCACCTTGGTGACCACCTTTAGATCTTCCGCCCTCAACACGGCGGCATCGCGCGACTGCACGAGCAGTCCGCCGGCCAGCGAGCGCACGACGATACCCGGCGCGCCCGGATCGGGGAGCGCACCCGTCGTCAGCAGACGCAAATTTTTCTTGGCTGCGAAGATCGCTTTCGCCTCCGGCGTCGCATCCACGGCGATGACGACCTCGGTGAATATCTTGGCGATCTCCTCGGCCGCGGCGGCGTCGATGGTAGCGTTCAGCGCCACGATACCGCCAAAGGCGCTGACCGGATCGCAGCGCAACGCTTTGAGATAGGCCTCTTTGAGAGTGGTCCCGGTAGCGACGCCGCACGGATTTGCGTGCTTGATGATGGCCACGGCGGGCTTGGCCGTGCCGAGCTCGGCGACGAGTTCCAGCGCGGCGTCCGTATCATTCAAGTTGTTGTAGGACAGCTCTTTGCCCTGGTGCTGCACGGCGCTGGCAACGCCCGGCCGCGCGTTGCCGTCGGCGTAGAAGGCGGCGCGCTGATGGGGGTTCTCGCCGTAGCGCAGGAGCATGTCACGGCGCCCGCCGAACGCCCGCCACTCAGGCATTTCCTCGCCGATTTCGGCGACGAACCAGTTGCTGATGGCTGCGTCGTAAGCAGCGGTGCGCGCGTAGGCCTTGGCCGCGAGGCGCTTGCGCAGCTCAAGCGTCGTCGCGCCCTCGTTGCTGCGCATCGCATCCAGTACGCCAGCGTAATCGCCAGGCTCCACGACGACAGTAACCCCGGCATGGTTCTTGGCCGCGCCGCGGATCAACGCCGGGCCGCCGATATCGATGTTCTCGATGCACGCAGCGTAGTCCGCGCCTTGGGCGACGGTCGCCTCGAAGGGGTAGAGATTGACCACCAGCAGATCAATCGGCGCGATTCCGTGCTCGGCCGTCTGCGCATCGTGGCGCGCATCGCCCCGGACAGCCAGAAGACCGCCGTGCACGCCCGGGTGCAACGTCTTGACCCGGCCATCGAGCATCTCCGGGAAGCCGGTGAGTTCGGACACGTCCTTGACGGGGATACCGTCAGCACGCAGCGCCGCCGCCGTTCCGCCTGTCGAAATCAGCTCGACGCCTAGCGCAACGAGCGCTCGCGCAAAGTCGATCAGACCGGTCTTGTCGGATACGGAGAGCAGCGCGCGGCGAATGCGCGGGGCATCCGTCATGCGCTCGCCCCTTCCTGCAGCCGCTCGACGGTCCAGTTCACCGCGGTCTCGCCGAACGTCACGCCGCGCAGCACGATCTGCATCGCGGGGCGTGGGCCGGAACTGTCGGCAAAGTAGGCGCTTTCCTCGATGCTGAGCGCGGCGCTCTGCGTGCTGAAGCGCCAGCGCTGCCCGTCGCGGAGCGTGATCGTTGCCTCGCCGTGTCTCGTCGTCCAGCCCGCAGGCTGGTCCCAGGCATGACGTGAAAATGAATGGCGAACGGCAGATCGGCGCGCAGTCGCACCTTGCTGCTGAGCCCGTCGAGCCGGTCGCAGCCGTCGAGCCGCGTGCCATCCGCAGACAGCCTCAGGCTGCGGCTATGAATGAGTTCGTGCCGGCGGTGATAGCCGTCGTGTCTGGCCTCGAGCACGGCCTCGCCGGCGACGTCGGTGAAGCTCCACTCGACGCTGTCGGGATAGCGCATCGGCGGGGCACCCATCAGCGCCTCCAGCTTGCGGTGCGCGATGAGCCGCGAAGAGGATTTCTCCGCCAGCGTCAATGTGTTGTGAGAGGCTGTGGCGCGCGCAGCGGGATACCAGTCGGCGGCCGCCGGCCCCGGCACACCGCCATTGACGAACAGCAGCTCCTTGCCGGCGCTCATCTCGAACGACAGGCAGCCAGCCTGGGCGCTCGCCGACAGGGCGAGCGGCGGCGGTCTGCCGACATCGGCGACGATAACTGTGCTGCCGCGATGCAGGCGGGCATAGCCGGAGGCGCGCGCTTCGCTCAGCGCCGCCAATGAGCCGTCGTCGTAGGCGATCACGGTCGCCGCGCCGGCTGCGAGCGAAGCCGACACGCCGTTGAAACGGGCGAGCATGCCGTCACCGAGACGCAGGTAGCGCACCATGGGCAGCATGTGCTCCAGGGCGTCGCCCAACTGCTCGGGAAGCTTGCGGTCGCGGGCGGTGAAGCACTGGCTGAGCGGCAACAGGTCGAGCAGTATCTCGACAAGCTGCGCCGGATTGCGCGTCACGTGCCCGCCATCGGCGAGCACCTGCCAGGCGAGTTCGGCCGCGAGGTTGTTCTCGATATCCCTGAGTTGGCGGTCATGGCCGGCCAGCGACAGGGCGGCGAAGGCGAGAGCCGTCAACGCCAGAAGGCGCGGATATCCGGCCTGCGCCTCGCGCCACGACGCGGAGAGCTGGGCGAACTGGCGCCCGAACGCGGCGGTGATAGTGCCGTAGGTCTCGGGGTCGACATCCTCGAGCAGCAGATTGGCGTGCGACAACCAGGTAATGAGACGGCGTGCGGCGACATCGGGTTCGGCCGCTACGCCGCCGCGCTGGCTGCCGTGGCGGATCGTCCATTCGAGGACAAGCCGGCGCCCCGTCTGGCGCGCCGCGTCCGTGTCCGTCGCGGCCAAATTGCGAAGCCAGCCGAAGCTGTGCAGTTCGCGCGCCCAGGCCGCGTTCGGCGCCTCGACCTCGAACGGCGAGCGCCCGCGCAACACGACGATGCTGCCGGCGAGCCCGAACTGATCGTGTTCGATCTCGTCCCAGAAGCTCGGATCCGCCGTCCGCAAATCCTGTGGGACGATCAGCAGGTGATCGACCGGCGTCCGCGGCTCGGTCCAGCGTTTGAGCGGTGCTGCCAGGGCGCCGATGATCGCCGACCGCTTCGCGGTGTCGACGTGTCGTGCCGCTTTGCGCAACCGTTCCTTGAGCGTCAGTTCTGCCATTGGAGCCCCGTCCCGCCCGGCTCGCCGCTCGCTACCGCAATACAAGGCATGAACCGGCCTGCACAGCGTGCAGCGTGAAGCGTCTTTAGATGTTCGCCCGGCTCGCGCCCCATGGCCAGAGCCAGTGGCGAAGTCGGTCCCTCTCTTGCGCGAGGTAGGAAGTGGAAACCTGTACCGCTGCGTTGCGCTTCCATTCCTTTGGCGGCAATACGCCACCTTACGCGCGATGTGCCGAAATCGCTCGCCGAGCCGCACGCATCGACAACGTCGCTCAGGCCGGCAATGGTACCAGCAAACAGATGGTGCCGACGCTCAGGACAACGAAGAAACCGATCGCTACCGGGTCGTTGGCCAGTGCCCAAGCGTGGTCGATCGTTTTGCGAAGCGAGTTCGGCATTCCAATCTCTCCTGTCTGTCCACTCCTATACCGGCGGCCTTGAAGCGAATAGGACAGGAAAGACGCACTCTCCACTATAAACGGGGTTGTTGACTATTTAGGGCGACGAGGGCCCCGACGCTTGGTCACGGGCCAAGACTACGATCTTGTGCGGGCTCTGAATGCTGGCTCAGCGCGGCATCCGCATCGCTCTTGATCAGTCTGCCGACAAGTCAACGCTTGGCGTGTAGAGGTAAAACTTAAAACTAACCCAGTCTTTTAGCGGCCAGCCGCAGCCGCAGATGACGCGCTCGTCGCCGCAATCAAGCGATCTCTTGTCCACGCAGACCACATCGTAGAGCGTGCCGCACTGGCTGCATCTGTGGATTACGCTTTGTGGTCGAGGCATCATTGGACATGGCAGACCTTGCCATGGACGTCTCGCGCGTCAAATCCCACACAACCGGAATAAATTGAGAGCGTTGCAAATATGCTGCGCGACGCTCCTGTCACCACATAACAGGGCCCGCGCAATCCTTGCCAAAGAGATCGCGAGGTCCGATTCATCATGCCGCTCGACCGAATTTGCTCACCGGACCATGGCGATCGCGGCACGCGGTGCCCGCCGACCGGTTTGACGGATACCCATGCTGGGGGCGGCTGTACTGCGATGACCGATGCATGCGGCGTCGCAGTGGTTTGGCCTAGCGCGCTTGCAAGCTTGGGTGAGGCGCTGGAAAGCATTCACAGCGGGGCTAGGCGGGTGCAGGTGGATGCGCATCGAACACCCTTCACCTCGGAGCGGCCTTGCCAGCCTCGATTTCCTCAGCCGCCGCCACCTGAGCGTCAGCCGCGCTTCGTGAAAGAGCCTCGGCTGCTTTTTTCGCCGCATCAGGGGACATCGATGTGCTGCCAATGGGCCTCGTTGATGGCAACGGCGTCGTGATACCGCTGCAGCCCCCAAGCAAAATCAGGGTCAATGAAATTATAGTCGTCCGCATGAGAGTTTCCTGCTGTCCGACGAATCGCATGATAGCGCATGGATATGAGTGCGCCTGCGCTCTCAAAGTCACAGTGGTGATAGCTTTAGTCGGTCGGGATATGCAGGCTCGATAGCGGGGCGCCGCGGCTACACAACGATCAGCCGCTGTGCACAAGCCGGGCGGCGTAAAAGCCGTCCATGCCCGACAGGTGCGGCTGCTCGCCCGGCAGATGGAAGGGAAGCGTGCGCAGCTCGCCCGCGGGCGTCAGCCAATCGGCGGCAATTCCACACTCTCCGGCAACGATGGGAGAGCGGGTAAAGCGTCGGTCGCGGGCCAGGAAGGCTTCGATCTGGCGAGCGCCCTCCTCCGGCTCAAGCGAGCAGGTGCAATAGAGCAGGGTACCGCCGGGCGCGACCAGTCCGGCGGCGCTGTCCAGCAGGCGCGTCTGGATGTCGGCTAGAGCTGCAACGTCATCGGCGCGTTTCAGGCGGAGGATGTCGGGATGGCGGCGCATGGTACCGGTCGCCGTGCAGGGCGCGTCCAGCAGCACCGCATCGAAGGTGCGACCCGGTTTCCAGGTGACGGCATCGGCTTCGACGAGCTGCGCATCCAGGTGCAGCCGCGCCAGGTTGGAACGCAGCCGCTCGAGCCGCGCGCCCGCCATGTCGACGGAGGTGACGTCGGCGCCGGCCGCAGCGAGCTGCGCCGTCTTGCCGCCCGGCGCGGCGCAAAGGTCGGCGACCGACTTGCCGGCCACGTCGCCGAGCAACCGGGCCGGCAGCGCGGCGGCGGCATCCTGCACCCACCAGGCGCCCTCGGCATAGCCGGCCAGTTCCTCGATGCGACCTCCGGCTGCGAGCCGCACCGTTTGCGTCGGCAGCACCGCGCCGCCCAAGCGTTCGGCCCACGTCTCGGGCGCTTCCTTCACGGTGACATCCAGCGGCGCTTCCGCAAGCGAGGCGGCGGCGATGCGTCGAGCTACGTCGCCGCCATAGGCCTGCGTCCAGCGCGCCAGCATCCAGGCGGGGACGTTGAGGGCGAGCGCATCCGCTCCTTCGAGCACGGCTTTGCCGTCGCGCGCCACGCGGCGCAGCACGGCGTTAACGAGCTTGTCGTAGTGCGCTGCCTGCCGGTCGCGACGCGCCTGATCCACCGCCAATCCGACGGCTGCATGTGGAGGCGTATCCAAGAAGAGCAGCTGCGCAGCGCCGGCGAGAAGGATCTGCCACAACGCGCCGTGGCGCTTGGACAAAGGCTTTTCGAGAAAGCTGTTGAGCACGAACTCGAGTTCGCCGAGGCGGCGCAACACGGTCGCGGCAATGAGGCGGGCGAGCGCGCGGTCGCGGCCCTCCAGCGTGCTGTTCTCGAATACCTTCGCCGCCGCGCCGTCGAAGGAATGCCCTTCGCTCAACACCGACACGAGAAGTCGCACGGCGGTTTCGCGCGCGGCGATGCCAGGCGGCGGTGGCGGAGCCGGCGCCTGCTTTTGGCGATGGGGCGCGCGAGGTGACTTGGTGAGGGCAGGCGCGCCGTCTTTGGCCACTTTACATCAACCCCACGGGCCGCTGGACGCGCCGCGCGAGCGCGGCGAAGGTGTCCACGGCCCAGCGTTTCCGCCGGAATCCTGATCGCCGGCCGGCAGGCTCGCCGACTGGCCCATCTGGCGTGCCAGGGCCTCGAGCGCGGCAATGCGGTTCTCGGTGTTCGGATGCGTGGAGAAGAGGTTGTCCATGCCCTGGCCGGTCAGCGGGTTGATGATGAACATGTGCGCGGTAGCCGGCGCCGCCTCCGCCTCTTCGTTGGGGATGCGCTGCGCGTAGCCCTGTATCTTGGTCAGCGCCGAGGCGAGCGCCATAGGCTGGCCGGAGATGTGGCCGCCCATGTTGTCCGCAACATACTCGCGCGAACGGCTGATGGCCATCTGAACCAGCATGGCGGCGAGCGGTGCGACGATGATCGCGGCCAGCGACCCGATCATGCCGAGCCCGCCGCGATCGTCCCGATTGCCGCCGAACATCATGCCGAACTGCATGTATTGGGCGAGCATGGAGACCGCGCCACCGATGGCGGCAGCGATGGTCATGGTCAGCGTGTCGTGGTTCTTGATGTGCGCCAGCTCGTGGGCCATGACGCCGGCGATTTCGTCGCGGTTCAGTGCCTGCAGCAGCCCCGTCGAGGCGCAGACGGCGGCGTGCGAGGGGTTGCGTCCGGTAGCGAAGGCATTCGGCTGCGGGCTGTCCATGATGTACACGCGCGGCATCGGCAGTCCGGCGCGCTGCGCCAGCGCGCGCACGATGCCGTAGTATTCAGGCGCCGACTGGGCATCGACCTCGCGCGCGCCGTACATGCGCAGCACCATCTTGTCGGAATTCCAGTAGCTGAAGAAATTCATGCCGAGGGCCACGACGAAGGCCACCACCATGCCCGTCTGGCCGCCGATAAGCGCCCCCAGCGCCACGAAAATCGCCGTGAGGAACGCGAGTAGCATCGCTGTCTTGACGTAATTCATGGTTTCCTGCGGCTCCTCCTTGCAGCGACCGAGAGTTGCTATATGGAGGTTAACATCGTCATTCGCCAGTATGTTCGAGGCCATGCAATCGCAACCGAAAAAGGCCGCCCAGACGCCGGGCCTGACGCCGACCCTCACGCCGGCCGCCGAGCGCGCGCTCGCTGAGGCTGAGGCACGCCGCACCGCGGCCGAAGCTGCTGCCGCGAAGAAGGCGACCGAAGTGGGCGGTCCCAGCGGTCCTGATCCGATACGCTACGGCGACTGGGAAAAGGACGGCATCGCTTCCGACTTCTAGCCCAAGCGCATCCGTAATGGGCCGCTTCAGGGACCCGCCATGATGGCCCGGACCGACCGGCATCGGCCTTGCATCGTCGCTCTCCATTGTTTCACGGAGAGACACTATGCACCGGTCATTTACCTCGTGCATGCGGCGCCTATACGCCGACGAGAGCGGCAATATCGCGATCGTCTTTGCCATCAGCTCGACGCTCGTACTGCTCGCGGCCGGCATGGCTATCGACGTGGGCCGTACGGTCAGCATGAACTCGCGCATCGGCCAGGCCGCCGACGCTGCCAGCCTGGCGGCGGGTCGCGCCATGCTCGACGGCAAGCTGAACGACACCGAGGTCGTGGCTTTGGCCAAACGCTATCTAAAGCACAACGCGGAGTCGGGCGGCAAACTCCCCGGCAGGTACTCCGAGCCGAACATCAGCATTAATCGCGAGCTTGGCTCGGTCCACGTAGATGTCGACGTACGCGTGCCGACGACGCTGTCGCGCATTTCCGGCCGCCAGGAGCTGCGCGCACCGGTCGATAACACCACCGTCTTCGAACAGAAGGACGTCGAGGTGGCGATGGCGCTCGACGTCACCGGGTCGATGACCGAGTCCGCCGGCGGCGGGCAACGCAAGATCGACGCGCTGAAGAAATCGTTCGGCACTTTCGTCGACAAATTGCGCTTCCCGAACACATGCCCGACGGGCGCAAGGTGCGCATCGCCGTCGCCCCCTATTCGTCCGGCGTCAACATGCCGGTTCGCTCTCTGCGAGGTTCGTGCGTTGGAGATTGGGCCGAAGCATGTTGGCCGGGAACTTGCCGCGCAAGCGTTGCGTTTCCACCAAGTACTATCACGTGTGCAGGGAAGGTTGGCGCCAGTGCGCATGTGGTGCACCACGGGCGCCAAAAGGATTGATGAACTAATGTCGAATGCTCCCATCACCATCAAGCTCCTGGCTGCGGCTTTAGCCGGGTCGGCACTCGGCTTAGTGATCAGTGGAAGTCCCGATTTTGCAGATGCTTCACCCGTCGAGAAGATTGTGAAGTTGGCGCAGGCAGCTCAGGACGAGCCTGCGGCTGAGGATGCTCCTTCGGAAGACGAAAAAGGCGACCGCAAGCGGCGCGGTGATGATAACGGCGCTGGCAGAGAGCAGCAGAAGCAGCAAAAGGAAGCCGAACGCGCCGAACGTAAGCAGGAAAAAGAAGCGGAGCGAGCCGCCAGAGAGCAGCAGAAAGAAGCTGACCGCGACGCGAGAGAACAGCAGAAACAGGAGGAGGCTGATGGCGCTGCCAGGAAGCAGCAGGAAGACGCGGAGCGCGGCGAGCGTAAGCAGCAACAAGAAGCGGAGCGGGCCGCCAGAGAGCAGCAGAAAGAAGCTGAGCGCGCGGCGAGAGAACAGCAGAAGGACGCCGAGCGTGCTGCCAAGCAACAGCAGCAAAAGGAAGCCGAACGCGCCAGTGGGAAGCAGCAAGAGGAAGCCGAACGCGCTGCTCAGCAGAAGCAGGAAGCTGAGCGCGCCCCCAAGGGCCAGAAGAAAGACGCCGAACGCGCCGGGAAACAGAAGCAGCAGGAGGAAGCAGAACGCTCCGCGCGGGAGCAGCAGGAGCAGTCAGAGAGGGCCAAGGCGGAGGCCGAGAAGCAGCGTGTCGACACCGACGCCGCCAAGCCCACAGAGCAGAAACAGCGAACACAAACGGAAACGGAAACGGATCGCTCACGCGTCGAGCCCAAAGATGACGAAGTGGTGCGAGAAGCTCCCCGAGGTCGGGAGCGCCGCTTCGAACCGAAAACCGAGAAGCAGGCCGTCGATCAGTTGAAAGAGGAACGCGCCGGGGCAGACGCCGAGTTTGAGAAGGCAAAGCGCGAAGCGGCCCAGGAACGCATCGAAGTTGGAAAACGAGCTGAAGGTCGCGATACGCGGGAAAAAACCCAAGCATTTGAGCAGGTGCGCAGACAGCGGCGCGAACGCACTGAGGACGGCGGACGGCGGGCCATTCTCGAGGAACCGGACGACCGCCGCATAATCCTGGAAAAAGACCGCGCCTATGTGCGACACGATGAGGAACGACGCTTTGCTCGCTTGGGTAAACGCGTCAAGCGCGAGCGTCGCAAGGATGGCACTACGCTGTCCATCTATCTGAGTATCGGCGGTGTAGAGATTATCAACATCGAAGACGAAGATGGCCGTTTGTTGCGCCGCTCGCGGCGAGGCGCCGGCGGCCGAGAGATTGTACTCGTCGACAACAGCCGTTTCTACAAGTCACGTCCCAGGGGATACGGCAACGTATTCCTCAGGCTCCCGCCGCCTTCAGTACGAATTTCGCGTGCCAAGTACATCGTCGATTATGATGAGGCCTCAGAGGACGACATATACGAGGCGCTGATTGCCCCGCCTGTCGAGCGGCTGGATCGCCGCTACTCGCTGGAAGAGGTTCGCTACGGTTACGGAGTGCGCGAGCGGATGCGGCGCGTGGATCTTGATGCCATCAACTTCGCATTCGGCTCCTGGGAGGTCGAGGAAAGTCAATACCCGAGGCTCGAGCGCATCGCGCGCGTCTTGAAGCGCGTTCTGCAAAGGAACCCGGACGAAATGTTCATGATCGAGGGTCACACAGACGCGGTTGGGTCCGACATAGATAACCTCTCACTTTCAGACAGGCGCGCCGAATCTGTCGCCATCATACTCTCTGATGAATTCCGTGTGCCTCCCGAGAATCTCACCACCCAAGGATACGGGGAGGAGTACCTCAAAGTGCCAAGCGAAGGACCCTCGCGGGAGAACCGGCGAGTCGCCGTGCGACGTATCACGCCTCTCTTGTCGCAGACTGACTAGGTTCCGAAGCGGCGGAGCGCTGCTCACAGGCGAGCTGCCGGCGTTCTGGCTGATGCCGGTTTCCTCGGCCTGGCGCAGCACGAAGGCGATCTGCGCCTCCGAGAACTTCGAGCGCTTCATCGAACTTCCCTCCTCATGAGCCCCAGGGATCATAAGTGGAAAATTCCAGCTCTCAGCGGTCCAGTTTTACGGGAGCAGGTCAAGTGGCCGCCGAACGGTGATTTCGTCGTCTGATCGCTATCAGAGGCGGAGCTGTGCGATGATGGGGCGGCGAAGAGGCGATCAGCGCCGGCTGTTCTCGGTCGCAGCGGCCTTTTTCGACAGCATCGGCCAGAAGCAGACGTGAGCCTCACCCGTCCGCAGGGCCGCCGGAGTTGCTCGATCAGTTTCCCGATACCGGGAAATTTCCCTTTAGCTTGACGGGAACTTGGCCGACTATGGCCGGGAAAGCACGGCAATCGGGCAAAAGCTGGTCAGCGTCGGAAGGTGACTTGACGAAGGCGCGCTGCCGGCCGCCCCTTTCTCTCATAGACGCAGTTGGCCGGAACGCGCCGGCCAGACCACACTGCGTCAACTCTTGCCGCTTCTTGTCGGCAAACGAGGTCACCTACCCCCCAGGGAGTGACCTCTTTTTTTTGCCGTCCTGGCCATGCTTGCGTTTAAGGTGACCCTTCCTCGCAGCAGCGGCCCGCCGACAGTTCGCCAGCTATTGCCCTCGAACCAGTGCTGTTTCTCTGCGCGTAAGTTGCGACTGGGAATTTTTGCCCTATCAGTCGGGAACTTTTCCCGAGTTTTCCGGGTCACACTTTTCTAACAACAAGAGACTCTATCTCCTACTTCGTTGACCAGCGTGTCCACGACTTCACATAGTCAACTCACGGGTAAGCCGCACTTGTAGGCGCGGCGCGTGGGGGGAGAGTAATGCGTACGAGTATCGCGTGTTCGGCGATCGCCGTTTCGATCGCGCTGGTGTCGGCTGCTGCGGCCCAGTCCACGGACGGTGCCGCGCCACCGACCGCTGCTCCGCCGGCACCTGCTCAGTCGCCGCCTCCGGAACCGAAGCCCGCCCCTCCTGCAGCCGGCGTCACAGAACTACCTGCCATCGACATCGTGCAAGATACGCCGGCCCAGAAAGCTGCCAAGGCCAAGAAGAAGGCACCCGCGGTGTCGCCTCTCAGCGGCATCAACAGCGCTGCGACGGGCGTCGGAACGCCTGGCGCGGGCGGAACTTCAGCGGGTGTGCCAGCCGCGGCCGCGCCCATCACCGTGCCGAGCGCGGTGACCAACGTCACCGACGCTGATATTGAGGCGGAAGGCACGGGCTCGATCCAACAGGCGCTGCAGCAGAAGGTGCCGGGCGTCATCATATCCGATGCCGCCGGGAATCCACTGCGCGCGGAGCTGTCCTATCGCGGCTTCGACGCCTCCCCGGTCAGCGGCCGCGCACAGGGCATCGCCGTCTACCAGAACGGCGTGCGCATCAACGAAGCCTTCGGCGACGTCGTGAACTGGGATGTCATCCCCAGCAACGCCATCTCTTCAATGTCCGTGGTCAGCAACAACCCGTCGTTCGGCCTCAACGCCCTCGGGGGCGCCGTCAGCATCCAGATGAAGGACGGCTTCAGCTATCAGGGCGGCGAGCTCGACGTCATGTTCGGCTCGTTCGGCCGCAAGCAAGTCGGCATCCAGGCCAGCGGTGCGGCCGGCAACGCGGGCGTCTACGTCGCCGGCGAATGGTTCGAGGACGACGGCTTCCGCCACTTCTCCGAAAGCGAGGTGCGCCGCTTCTACGGCGACTTCGGACTCAAGGGCACCTTCGCCGAGGTTCACTTCAGCCTGACCGCGGCCGACAACCATTTCGGCGCGACTTCAGCCGCCCCGATCGAGCTGCTCGACCGGAGCTGGAGCAACACTTTCACCTCCCCGCAGACGACAGACCTCGAAGTCTACATGCCGACGATCTCGGCCTCGGTGAAGGCGACAGATACGCTGACGCTTTCCGGCGTCGGTTACTACCGCCGCTACAAGAACCGCGTCGTCGACGGCAACCTGACCGAGATCGAGCCTTGCGAAGAACCGCCGGGCGATGACGATTTTCTCTGTATCGACGACGACGTACTTGTCTTCGATCAGAACGGTGCTCAAATTCCTTCTGACATTGCCGCTGAGGATAGGTTGGGTTCTATCGAACGTCTCGCCACCACCAGCGACAGTTGGGGCGGCGCGTTGGAGGCTCAGGAGAAGGCCAAGGTCTTCGGCCTCAACAATCTGTTTCTCGCCGGCGTCTCTTACGATCATGGCAGCTCGAACTACAAGACCTCGAGCGAGGTCGGCGAGATCCAGCCTGGGTACGTGGTGACCGGCTCCGGCACCTTCGTCGGCGGCGTCGATCAGCCCGCCGACGAGGACGATCCTCTCGCTCCGCGCAATCTCGACACTACGAACACCTATGTCGGCCTCTACTTCTCCAACGCGTTGGAAGTGACCGATCAGTTCACTGTGACTGTCGGCGGCCGCTACAATCACGCGACCATCAAGCTGGAAGATAAGACGGGCGAGTTTCCGGGCCTCAATGCTACCAACAAGTACGAGCGCTTCAATCCCATGGCAGGCGCCAACTACGAGCTGACGAAAGGTCTCTCGGTCTATGGCGGCTACTCGGAATCGAACCGCGCCCCGACGCCGGCGGAACTCGGCTGCGCCGAGCCGGAGAACCCCTGCTTGATCGAGAGCTTCCTCACCGACGATCCGCCGCTGAAGCAGGTGGTCGGGCAAACGGCCGAAGCCGGACTGCGCGGCCAGGGAACCGACGGCGTCGGCAAGTTCACTTGGTCGGCCGGGCTGTTCCGCACCTTGGCGTCGGACGACATCCTGCCCGTCTCGACCGGCACGCGTCTCTACTTCCTCAATGCCGGCGATACCCTGCGCCAGGGCGTCGAGCTGGAAGCGACCTACGAAACCCGCATGTGGCAGGTCTACGGCTCCTACGCCTTCGTCGACGCCACGCTCGACAAGTGCAACGACCCGACAGGCGTGTGTGCGTTTCTTGCGGAGGGCGAGCGGTTGCCCGGCATCCCGCAGCATCGCTGGAAGGCGGGCGTCCAGTACTGGCTGACCTCGCAATGGAAGATTGGAACGGACCTCGTCGCCGCGAGCAACTTCCCGTTCTTCCCGAACGCAGAGGGCAAAGGCGCCGACCTGCGCCCCTACGCGCGCGTCGATCTGAACACGTCGTACGAGGTGAGCAAGAACGTGCAGCTCTATGGCCTCGTCAAGAACCTCTTCGACTCGCGGTACGGCCTCTACGGCACGTACTACGAGGTCGACGACGCGAGCGACATCGACGTCGCGCTCGGCGGACCGGGGCTCAACGACCCGCGCACCATCTCGCCGTCCCTGCCCTTCGCTGCCTACGGCGGCGTCAAGATCAAGTACTGAACCCGCTCACTGCCGGCTCGTGCGAAAACCGCCTTCCCCAACCCCCCAGGTGGTGAGGGCGGATTATTTCGCAACTGAACCCTTGGAAGCCGATGCTCCGGGCTGCTGCCCCCGCCCGACCTAGTCGCAAAAGTCGTCTCGGCTGATCATGCTCTTCGAACTTGAGCGAGCACGGCCGCTTCGCTCTAGAATGTGTTACAGAACTCCCGTTGAGATCGCCGGCGAACCATGATTCCGTTGCGTTAGGACGGTCAGCGGTTGAGGCGAGCCATGATGGGGCGCAGCAAGTCCAGCCAGTTCTTCTACGAGTTCAATCTCGACGACGTGGTGCCGCCGGACCACCTCGTGCGCAAGATCGACGCGGTGCTTGACCTCGGGTGGGTGCACAAGGAGCTGGCGCCCTACTACTCGCACACCGGCCGGCCGTCGATCGATCCCGAGCTGATGATCCGGATGCTCATCGTCGGCTACGTGTTCGCCATCCGATCCGAGCGCATGATCTGTCGTGAGATCCAGGTGAACCTCGCCTACCGCTGGTATTGCAGGCTCGGTATCGAAGACCAGGTCCCCGATCATTCTGCGTTCTCACGCGCCAGACACGAGCGCTTCCGCGAGAGCGATATCCTGCGCCGCGTGTTCGAGCGGGTGGTGACGATCTGCATCGTCGCCGGCCTCGTTGGCGGCGAGGCCTTCTCGATCGATGCCAGCCTGATCAAGGCGGACGTCGACAAGCACAAGAGAGCCCCCGGCGACCAGCCGATCGACTGGCCGGGGCCGGAGGAGGCGTCCCGCGCAGTTCGTGCATACTTGGCAGCCCTCGATGCCGCACGCGGCGGTGATGAGGGCGAAGGTGGAGATGGCGATGGCTCCAAAGACGGCGGTGG
The DNA here is from genome assembly GCA_963759735.1 of uncultured Alphaproteobacteria bacterium. Taxonomy (GTDB): domain Bacteria; phylum Pseudomonadota; class Alphaproteobacteria; order Rhizobiales; family Hyphomicrobiaceae; genus Hyphomicrobium_A. Next base: position 359,375 of record CAVXAF010000004.1, on the reverse strand, counting down.
CGGCAAACCGCCGAAGGAGGTGTCGCTGACGGATCCACAAGCAGCATCAACCGCTCGGACGAGATCGCCATCACCGAGACCATGCTCGACCGCGTCGAGGCCGCTTCGTCGGCTGGCACCGCAACGGCTCGGCGGCGACACCGCGTATGGCGCGGCAAAGCTTCTGAAGTGGCTCTGGGATCGGGGCATCGCTCCGCACGTGCCCGTATGGGACAAGTCAAAGCAGACCGACGGCCGCTTCACGAAGGAGAGCATCTTCATGAAGTGCCGGACGTTGAGGCCGCCGTCGTACGTCAGCCAGTACCTTCCCCACAGCATTGAGCCCTCTCCCGAGAACTGCGGGAGGATGATGGTGGCGTTGAAGGCGTTGATCCTGTCGGCGGGAATTGCGCTCTCTGCATCATAGGCAGTGAACATCACGATGAGCTTGGACTCGGCTCTGATACGGAGCCAGAGAGGGATCTCGACCCCCATTGACGAAGATGTCGCCCTGATCCTCGATCACGGCCTCGCAATAGGTGTTGTCGAGGATGTCGGAGAGGCGTTGAAGGGTAACTTGGTCTTCAGGAATGAGGTAGGTGGCGGGTGGGACTAAGGACCTTTGGCGAGCGCACGGACCTGATCGCGTTACGTCCTCGTCGATGTCGCGCGACACCTTGCGGGAGGCCGCCGTCCCCTGATCGACGATCCCGGAATGCGTGAGCGCGGCGCCGCCCGGACAGATATAGACGTTCCTGCCGCGATCGAAGGCGAAGTCATGGCCTTCATGCTATCCGCAAGATCAGTTCCCGCTCAACAGCACGCGCTCGAGGCGCCCTGGGACGAATGGGTTTTGCTGATCTCGGTGCCGGCGGCATGAGCCGAACCCGATGGTCCAGTTTCTCGATCGTGCAGGCCCAGTGAAGCGCTCGGATGAATTTTGAGCGCCTCGCAGATGAGAGGCTGGGCGCGAAGAGAAAAAGGCCCCGCCATCCAGCGAGACCTCTTTGGTTTCTACTTGCCCGCTGCGGACCCCGGCTGGTCAACACAGTCCGACGCGTCCGCACTCTTCATTGTCGGAACCTCTTTGCTCATGGCTTCCGTCGCTTCCGTACCGGGCGCCTTGGTGTCCACCGATGCGTTGGTTGCACAATCACCCTTCATCGTCGGGACTTGGCTGTCCATGGCCTCTGTGGCCTCCGTACCGGGAGCCTTTGTATCCACCTTTTCGTCTGCGGCGTACGCGCCCGTGCAGCCGATCATTGCCAACGCTGCCAAAGTTAAGATACCACGTTTCATTGTTATTTCCTCCTAGACTAAAGGGGGCCAATTCGCGCCCCGCAAATTGGTTCCGATAATTCGCTTACCAACGCTCGATAACAGACTGACGAGTATGCCAGCCTGCTAAGCCGGGTCGCCGTCGCGCTCGCGACCGCCACCGCGCCGTGCCCATCGCGCCGTCTGCGTTCGGTTGCGCTGTTAGAACACTCCTACTAGCCACAAAATTACAATCAAAGTAATGGGGACGCCGAGTAGCCACAGGATGACAGGCATAATGAAACTCCTGAATAGGAACTCAAACCGCCCGTTGTACGCGAGGGCGTAGCGAGCATAGAAGACAACTCCTCACCGCCCTCACCGTTCGCGCGAAATTAATAAACTCAGTACGGTTTCATACCGCGGGAACTGCATGGCAATGGGTCGCCCGCCAGTGGCGATGACGCCAGCCGCGCCGCCCAGTCGGGGCGTGTATTCAACTTTTTACGGACGTCCCGGTTCTATAAAAAAGCCCCGGCACGGATGCCAGGGCCTCAAGTGACTGGGCTGGAAGCCCAAGGAGAACAAGCATAAGCGCGCACGCCGGTAGAAGTTCCTCTGCACGCCTGCAGGCCCGCAGAAGTGGCTTACCGGCCGACGCCGTAGGGTCACATCATAGTGACGGTGGGTCGTCGTCTGCCAGTTACGTCTGAGACCCAGCTGTCATCGCTAAAGTCTCGCCGCCCTTGGTGTGGCAGCCGTGATGCTGTTTGCGGTCCCGCAGAGTACAAGCGCCCTGCCAGCTCAGGCATCCGGCATCAAGAACTCCGGCGGCTCTACCGCGAGGAAGGCTTGCAGGTGAGGAAGCGGGGCGGCCGCAAGCGGGCGCTCGAGTCTGCGTGCGCCGTTGGCGCTCCCCTCGCGGCCGAACGAGCGCTGGTCGCTGGACTTCGTGCTCCGACACATTCACTGACGGCCGCCGGTTCCGTGCCTTGCGGTCGTCGACGACTCACGCGCGAATGTCTGGCGCTGGTCGCTGACACCTCGCTCTCGGGCGCCGGTGTGGCGCGAGAGCTGGACGCCATCATCGCGATCGCGAGGCAAGCCGACGACGTGCGTTTCCGACAACGTCCTACGTCGGGAAGTCTGGCGCCTGGAGCAACAACAGATCTCCATTCGCTGACCGTGGTCAGCGTTCGTTCAACGTCGTCCAAGCGGCTTCCGCCGTCAAGGAATAAGCTCTCATCCATAGCGAACACAGGGTCCGTAACGCGGTACATCGGCCCTCACCGTCCTCAACACGAGATGCAATTCCAAGCGGAAGACCCGAGCATTATCTACAGGGTCGCGGATGCGCCCTCACGGCACTTGCTGAGAGAGGTTCTCCCGCTTGGCATCGGCCCTTCGACGAACGGCCGATAATCGGAACCGCTTTTGATGACGGCGTGCGCGGTGCGCGCCATCTTAGCGGTAATGGCTGTGAGCGCCTTGCGCCTGAGATCGGCATTGTCGCGATCTTTGGCGATGTAGCGCTCGTACTTGGCCCGGAAACTGTTGTCGCGCTGTCGGATGGCGACCTGAGCGGCGACCCAGAAGGCGCGCCGAAGGCGAGCATTGCCAAACTTCGACAGCTTCGTTTGGCCTCTGAACTGGCCGGACTGATAAGTTGCGAGATCGAGGCCGCAGAACTTCAGGAACTGACGATGATGACCGAACCGGCGCAGGTCTCCGGCTTCGGCCAGAATGGTCATTGCCGTGATCGGTCCGATACCCGGGATCTGCCGTAAGCGTTGGTAATCGGCGTTGTCCGATAAGGCCGCGTGAGCTTGCGTCTCGATGGCGTCGCGCTGGCGGATCAGGCTGCGTCCCTCGGCAACGATGAGGCGGAACATCGCTATCGCCGCGCTCTGCATGCTAACCGGAAGTGCGATCGATGCTTCTGCAGTCTCGTAGATATCGCCCAATAGCCGTGCTTTCGATACCTTCTTGCCAACGACGTTCCACGCCGCTTCGATGAAGGCTTCCTTGGTGTAGGAGGAGATGCTGGCCGGCGTTGGAAACTGCTCGAGAAACGCGAGGAACCAATCGCTTCGCGAGTTGCCGGCGAAGCGCGCGATCTCGGGGAAATAGAGCGGCAGGTAGTGCGTCAGCAGACGATGCCAGAGCTCGGTCTTGGCCTTCGAGATCACCTCGTGCGTCTTCGACAGCTCCTGGATGTCGTTGAATGCCGGCGCGGATCGGATCGCAGTAAGTCTGCGTAGCACCGATCCTGAGCATGTGCAGGATGACCTGGGCGTCCTTCGGATCGTTCTTATCCCAGCCGTTGTGAAGCGCCTCCCGCGTACGCGCGAGCGCCACCGATGAGACAAGCCTCAGCATGAAGCCCGCTTCGAGCAGCCGATAGGCCAGAGGCCGGTGATAGTTGCCGGTTGCCTCGAAGCCGGCGACGACGGGATGCCCCATGCCGCCCAGCAGCCCGACGAAACGGTCGTGCTCGGCGCGCGTGTTGAGGACTGTCAGCCTGCGGCGACGCGCGGTGCCTGGCAACTCGATTAGAACGTCGTTGCGCGCCTTCGAGACATCGATGGCTACCAGAATAGCACCCGACGGCGTAAGCTCCAGATTGGTCATGGTCCGGCTCCCTCCAAAGTGTGGCTTCGACACCTTCACTTTAGAGATCTGTCGCCGGGCCCTGACCACCTGCGTCGCCTTTGGCTCCACAGGTCATCAGGGCCATTCCAATGCCGAGTTCCTGACGTGCTACGGCACGGAGCTCACCAGCACGGCGATCCTGGCTGGAGCAAGAGAGCCGGCATCGACTGGCACTACATCCAGCCCGGCAAGCCGCAGCAGAACGCGTTCGTGGAGAGCTTCAACGGCCGGCTGCGCGACGAGTGCCTGAACGAGACGGCGTTCTCCTCGCTCGCCGAGGCCCGCGCAGTGCTCGCCGCGTGGCGCGACGACTACAATCGCCGCCGCATTCGGCGCTCGCCAACCGGACACCAGAGGAGTTCCGCAACCACCGCCTAGCCCTTGCCGCGACGACCGGCTATGGGCATCACACTTGACCTGCTCCCCAAAAATCGGCCCAGTTTGAATTAGAAAATTCCGTGATCTGAGGCATGGCCGAGGAGCAGGGGTTTTCAATGAAGGCATCGAAGTTCACGGAGAGCCAGATCGCGTTCGTCCTGAAGCAGGGCGAAGAGGGCACGCCTGTCGCGGAGGTGTGCCGGAAGGCCGGCATCAGCCAGGCGACGTACTTCAACTGGAAGAAGAAGTTCGGCGGCCTGTTGCCGAGCGAGGTTAAGCGGCTTCGCCAGCTCGAGGAAGAGAACGGCCGGCTCAAGCGGATCGTCGCCGATCTGTCCTTGGACAAGGAAATGCTTCAGGACGTCATCCGCCGAAATGTATGGTTCGCCCCGTCCGTGCAAGGGACGTGATCGAAGCCGAGAGCAGTCTGCGTAAATGTATCCGGCCTCTCGCGAGTGGGCTGCGGTTGCAACCAGGCCATGATGAGATCTGCACGCGTCGTTCCCAGATAGCTGGTTCGGGCATAGCGCCCGCTTTCGGCGAAAGGGCTTACGCCGCGTCGATCAACTCTCTCGTCATCAGCTCCACGAACCTCGCAATCTGCAGGTAGCTCACGCCGCGACTGGTTGCCGACGCTCATATAGAGCGCCAGGAGTCGTTAGGATAACCCACGCTATCCGAGCCAGTTTTGCGGCAAGTGCCACCGTGACTTTGTTGACATGCATTCGAGTTCGCAGCTGATCGAGCCACGCCCCGAGCACATCGCGCGATCGGTTCAGATGAATGAGGCAAGATCGGGCGCCATGAACGAGAAGTCTGCGCGTGTAGCTGTTCCCGCGCTTGCTAATACCGAGCAGAACGGCTTTGCCGCCAGTTGAGTGTTGCTTCGGGACGAGCCCGAGCCAAGCGGCCAGATCCCTTGCTTTCCGAAACTGCCGTCCGTCTCCGGCCGATGCGAGCAGTGCCGTCGCTACCAGTGGCCCGATGCCGGGCACCGTCATCAATCGGCGTGCCCGTTCATCCGCTGCGGCCAGCTGCTCAATTTCTGTCGTGATCTCCTTGATCCGCTGCTCATGGCGTTGGAGATCACCGAAAAGGTCGGTGAGAAGGCGGCGCATGGTCGGCGTCAGATCATTGCCGTCGTCAGCAACGACGCGAGGAAGATCGAGCTTGAAGACGCCGGCCCCCTGCCTGATTGCGACGCCGTGCTCCAGGCAAAAGGACCGCATCTGACAGATAAGACGGGTACGGTTTCTCACCATCTGGTCGCGGATGCGATGCAGGGCTTGAACGTCGGCCTGTGCAGCAGTCTTTACCTCGACGAAACGCATCGTCGGTCGGCTCACGGCTTCTGCGATCGCTTCTGCGTCGATGAGGTCATTCTTGTTCGACTTCACATAGGGCTTTACAAACTGAGCTGGGATGATCTTCACCGTGTGCCCGAGAGATTGCAGCTTCCGGGCAAGCCATTGAGAGCCAGGGCAGGCTTCCATTCCCACCGTCGTTGGTTGGGCGCGTTCGAAGAATGCCAGAAGGGTATCCCTCCGGAACCGAACCCTCTGCACGATCGCGCCGGACGCGTCGGCTCCCACAACGTGAAATAAGTTCTTGCCGATATCGATGCCGAACACGGCGGCAGCACGAGGCTTGTTGCGCATCTACCTTTCCTCCTCTGAAAGCCACATTCTCCGACAGGAGGACGGGGCGAACCATCCCATTAGCTCTAAGGCCTGCTCGCCGCCGCCTGCTCATTGATCATCTTCGTGGTACTTGGTGCGTGAGCATCCGCCGCGCGTGCCGCGTGTCCGACATCAGCACCTGTGAGACAGAATTAGCGGCTTGAGGAAGGGAGGATTTCTGGCTCATCGTAGCCCCCGAGGAGCGAAGATGAGACAGAAATCCAGCCCGCCAGAGAATCTCGTCCGAGCGACTCGTCAAGGACATCCGCCGTGCGACGCGCAAGCAATACTCGGCCGAAGAGAAGATCCGCATCGTCCTCGACGGCCTGCGCGGCGAAGACTCGATCGCCGAGCTCTGCCGCCGCGAAGGCATCGCCGAGAGCCTCTACTACAGCTGGTCGAAGGAATTCCTCGAAGCCGGCAAGCGACGGCTGGCCGGCGACACCGCGCGTGCGGCGACCACCGAGCGAGGTCAAGGACCTCAGCGCCAGGCCCAGGAGCTGAAGGAGGTCGTCGCCGAGCAGGCGCTCGAACTGCGGCTGCTCAAAAAAAGCATGATCGCGGATGGGGGAGACGAGGCATGAGATATCCCGCGCTCCGAGAAGCTCGAGATCATCCGCCTCGTCGAGCAGTCGCATCTGCCGGTCCGCAGAACGCTGGAGAAGCTCGGCATCCCCGGCGACGTTCTATCGCTGGTACGATCGCTATCGAACCGGCGGCGCTGAAGCGCTCGACGACAAGCCGTCGAAGCCGGCCCGAGTCTGGAACCGCATCCCCGACGATGTGCGCGAGCGCATCGTCGAGATGGCGCTCGATGAGCCCGAGTTGTCGCCGCGCGAGCTGGCGATGCGCTTCACCGATACGCAGAAGTACTTCGTCTCGGAAGCCTCCGTCTATCGGCTGCTCAAGGCGCACGACCTGATCACCAGCCCGGCCTTCATCGTCATCAAGGCCGCCGATGAGTTCAAGGACAAGACCACCGCCATCAACCAGCTCTGGCAGACCGACTTCACCTACCTCAAGGTCATCGGCTGGGGCTGGTTCTATCTCTCGACCATCCTCGACGACTTCTCGCGCTACATCATCGCCTGGAAGCTGTGCACCACCATGAGGGCCGACGACGTCACCGACACGCTGCAGCTGGCGCTGGCGGCATCGGGCTGCGACCCAGCGCGCGTCGTCCACAAGCCACGCCTGCTGAGCGACAACGGCTCGAGCTACATCTCGGGCGATCTCGCCGAATGGCTCGACGACAACGGCATGGAGCATGTGCGCGGCGCGCCCTACCATCCGCAGACCCAGGGCAAGATCGAGCGCTGGCATCAGACGCTTGAAGAACCGCATCCTGCTCGAAAACTACTACCTGCCCGGCGATCTCGAAGCCCACATCGGCCGCTTCGTCGAGCACTACAATCACCGCCGCTACCACGAGAGCCTCGAAAACCTCACGCCGGCCGATGTCTACTTCGGACGCGGTCAGACCATCCTGCTCCAACGCGAAAGGATCAAACGCGACACCATCCAAAAGCGCCGATTGCAGCACCAAACGAAAGCCGCCTAAACTTGAAACCAGAGGAGCCAGAGCCTCCGCTCGTCACGCCGCAAACTGTCTCAAAGCATTCGACGACGGACATATTACGCCGACGCCGCCAATGCCGCGCAGCTCGATGCGGCGCTCGCCAAGTTCGCCGGTACGCTGACGATGCTGCGGCTGTCGCAGTAGCAGGTGTCGGCTCGGCCACGCGCGGCGCAATTCGCCGATGGTGCGCTTGGCGGCCCGTGCCCGAGTCTATACTGAAAGCGCAACAGCTTTCAGGAACCCACCATGCGCCGAGGCGGCCGGAACGTTCTGCGCGCAGTGCTCGCCCTGCTGCTTCTCGCTGTCATCTTTGGCGCCTTCTGGTTCGGCCTGGTGCCGCAGCGCTATTCGCCGTTCGCAGCGATCTCGCTTGAAGATCCGCCGAGCTGGTTCCTCGATCCGCGCCTCGCCGCCTTGCGGCACGACCCGGCCCTGTGTCGCGACGTGCTGCGCGCCCCGCACATTGTGGCGACGCCAATTGCCGACCGGGTTCAGCCAGACGGCTGCGGGTGGACGAACGCGGTGCGTATCGCCGAGGTGGGCGGAGCGCAAATCGGTCTCGAGCAACTGACCTGCGAGAGCGCCGCCGCCCTCGCACTGTGGGTGGAATATGACGTGCAGCCGCTGGCCATGGAGATGTTCGGCAGCCGGGTCACCTGGATGCAGGATATGGGCACCTACTCGTGCCGCAACATCATCGGCAACCGCCGCTGGATGAACACGCGCAGCCAGCATTCGCTGGCCAATGCTGTCGACATCGGCGCCTTTCGGTTCGCCGACGGCAAGCAGATCAGCATCAAGCGGGATTACAAGAGCGACAGCCCCGAGGGGCGCTTCCTGCGCGAGGCGCACATGCGCGCCTGTCGCTATTTCCGCGTCGCCATCGGGCCGCAGTTCAACGCGGCCCACTGGGACCACTTGCACTTCGACCGCGGAATCTTCACGCGCTGCAAGTGACGCCGGCTGATCGCTGCACTTGCAGTCCTGCGGCGAACTGTTCGATCGTCGTCGCCGGCCGGCCTAGCTCGTCCCAGGTCGCGCGCGCCTTGAAGACCTCGGGATACTCCAGCACGGTCTGCATGATGCGGGCGGTGAAGGCGAGCCGGGACGAGAAAACCCCGCCAAGTCGAAACAGCCACAGCGGCACATGGATGATGCGCGGCGATCTGTGCAGCGCGTGTGCATAGCGCAGCGCAGCCTCCTCGTAGGTTATCGGCTCCGGCCCCTGTACGTGGTATTCGCGGTTTGCAGCCAGCGGCGTGGCAAACGCTTTCGCAACCTGCCGCCCGAAGTCGCTTCCGGCGATCCAGTGATGGCCGTAATTTCCGCGCCCAGGCATGACGAAGAGGCGGCCCGCCGTGTGCCGCTCGGCCAGCGTCTCCATGAAGTTGGTCGGATAGAAGATCGTGTATGGAATGCCCTGACGCCTTGATGCGCGCCAGCGCGCTTTTCCACACACCCAGGACCCACCAGCTGCTGCGCGGCGTGTCGTGAACCATCGCCGATAGATAGGCGACGCGCGCAATATTGGCGGCCTGGGCGGCGGCCAGTATGTGCTGCAGTCCCTGCGCCTCGGTATGGAAGTCACCAGGGCGCTCGTCCGGCGTCACCGACAGATTGAGATACAGCCCGTCTTGCCCACGCAGGCCGGCGCGCAGGCTTTCCTCGTCGCGAACATCCGCTTGTTGCACGGCTATCGCCTGCAGGCAGCGCACGGCGCGCCCGCTCCGTGTCGCGCGCCAGCGCCGTGACCTCGAAACCCGCGTCCATGAGGGCGACGGCGACGGGCAGGCCAAGCATGCCGGTCGCGCCGATGATGGCGATCCGCTTTACAGGTCTTCTCATTGGTCTCACGACGATTTGCTTCCCCGCTCGCACCACCAGTCGTCGAGCGCCATAGCCGCCGTCACCGCTTTTCCGCCGAGCGAGGCGAAGGGCTGTGGCGGCAGGGGCAGCGAGCGCCGGTTGACGAACCATAGATCCGTGAGTTCGCTTCTGCGGCCGAGAACGAGGTCGCGCAGGATGCGGCCATTCATGTGCGTCATGGCCACGCCGTGCCCGGTGCAACCGACCGAAAAGGCCGCGGCGCCATCGTGCAGCGTGCCGATCTGCGGCGTCGAGTTGGCAGTGACGGAGAACGCGCCGCCCCAGCGGTACGCGATCTTGACGCCGCGCAGTGCCGGGAACGTCGTGCCGATGAAAGCCTCGAGATGCTGCCATGCCGCCGGATAGGCGTCGTGGTGCATGCGGCCACCCAGCGGCACGAAGCCCGGGCCACCGCCCATGAGGATGCGGTTGTCGGGCGTCAGCCGATAGAAGTGCATGAAGTTGCGGCCGTCCTCGATGCCTTCGCGCCCTGCCCAACCGATCGACGCGAGCTGCTCGGGAGACAGCGGCTCGCTGACCACGATGAACGCAAATGCCGGCATCTGCTTGAGACGCACGCCCGGAATGAGGTGCGAGTAGCCGTTGCTGGCGAACACGACCTTCTCGGCGGTGACGGTGCCGCCGGCCGTGGCGAGGCGGAACTTCCCGCCGACGCGCCGGACATCGTCAACGCGCGTCTTCTCATAAATCTGCGCCCCTGCGCCGAGCGCCAGTCCGGCCAGCGCATCGACCCACTTGCGCGGGTTGATCAGGCCGCAGCCGGGCTCGTAGCAGCCGCCGAGATAAGTCGGCGAGCGCACGCGGCCGGCGAGTTCACCAACGTTCAACCAGCGATAGCCTCTGACGCCGATCTTTTCGAACAGCTCGATCTCGTCGCGGATGCGGGCAACAAAGCGTGGCGAGGTGGCCACCTTGAGAAAGCCATTGCGCTCGTAATCGCAATCGAGCCGATGCTCGGCGATCATGGCCTCGAGGCCGGCGATCGAATGCTCCATGTAGTGGTGCGCCTCGCGCACCCGCTCGTCGCCATGCAGCGTCTTCATGGCGCCGACGGATGCGCCGAACAGCGTCATCACGAAGCCAGCGTTGCGACCGCTGGCGCCGTAGCCGACGTAATCGCTTTCGAGCACGGCAACATTTAGCGAGGGGTCTGCCACCTTGAGGTGATAAGCGGTCGAGAGGCCCGTGTAGCCGGCGCCGATGACGGCCACGTCCACGGAAGTATCGCCGGCGAGCGGCGGCCGGTCGGCCCGCGGCGTCTTGCTGAGGTCCCAATAGTTGTCTGCGCGGGCGGCGCTTTTAATGGTCATCATTAAGGCTCGCGAATTGGGGCCAACGGTGATCCGCAGCGGGCGGCGGGGCCAGTGTAGATATCATGATCGATGCTTTACGCACGATCACCGGGTGCCGGTGGGGCGCCGGCCTCGGCCGGCAGCCGGATCGACCGATTAAGCGGCAAGCGGCAGGGCCGGAGCCGCGATGTGGCGGACTTCCTCGACGATGCGGGCGACGAAAGCGCGGGTGCTGTCGACCACCACCTGACGCTGCTTGTCGAGGGTGACCATGTGGTAGCTGTCCTCCAGGACGACCATGTCGACCGTGCCGGCGATCTCGGCCTCGAGGTAGATCGCGTTGTCGATGTTGGCGTAGTCGTCTTCACGCGAGTGCACGATCAGGGTCGGCTGCTTCACGCGGTGCAGCATCTTCATCGCGGCTTCGACCATCCGGCGGTGCTCGAGAACCATCGTTGCGGGGACACCGGCGCGGCCGTAGTCCGAACCTTCGCCAGCCTGCAGGGCCGACTTCACGAAGGAGCGAACGCGGGGGCACTTGATGCCCAGCGACTCGGCGTCGGGGAAGGTCATGAAGCCGGCGAACCAGCGCGAGTTAACCAGCTTGAACAGCTTGGTGTACCAGGGCATCGCCCAGCCGTTGATCCAGAGGGTCGGCGAGAAGAGCGACACGCCCTGGACCTTGCCGGGGTTACGAGCGGCGAGGTGCAGGCCGAGGATGGCGCCCATGCAGAGGCCGCCGACGATGACCGTGTCGCACTCCTTGCGGATTTCGTTGAGAGCGGTGCGAGCCGAGAGGTACCAGTCCTGCCAGCGGCCGGTGTTCTTGTCGCCGTGGCCGGCGAGCTGGGGGGCGTGGACGGTGTAGCCGGCGCGGGCGAGGCCCATGGCGACGAAGCGCATCTCGGCAGGGGTACCGCAGAGGCCGTGGAGGAGCAGGACGCCAACCTTGCCACCGGCGATGCGGAGGCCCTGGTCTTTGATCTGTGCGGCGGTGGCGGTCATTGGTCTGTCTCCCTGTTCGATGAAGACAGGCTACGGGGAGGGGGGATTGGACGCTGTTCCGCGAGGCACAGGGGCTAGCAGGGAGCGGAGAAATTCTGGGCGCCCATTCCAAGCGATTGAAAAACATATGCATTTTTTAAAACAAAAAAGGCGCCACCAACTTCTGGTGAGCGCCCTTTGATTGCCGTTCAGGCTCGTTGCTGGGGGATCAGCCGGTCGCCGTTTCCCCCGGCGCCGGAATCTTAGCGTGCGCCTCCCAAATGAGGCGGCGAATGACCTCGACGCGTGAGGGTACATTGGGATGCGCCCGGCGCAGGTTGTCGAGCTGCTTCAGCGTGTCGATGTCCATGTTGACGTTAACCGTGTGTTCCAATGCCATCTGCTCCAAGCTCTGGTTGCGAATTGCACCCGCGGCATAGAACAACCACCACGGCAGCGCTGTTCCGGGCGTGACGCCTCAACTGGCGCGGCGATTCTGCCGGTTGTCGATCAGGTCCTGCACGACGGCCGGATCGGCAAGGGTCGAGATGTCTCCCAGGTTGGAGAATTCATCCTCGGCAATCTTGCGCAGAATGCGGCGCATGATCTTGCCGGAGCGCGTTTTCGGCAAACCGGGTGCGAATTGGATGAGATCGGGAGAGGCGATCGGCCCGATTTCCTTCCTGACATGCCCGGTGAGCTCCTTGACGAGATCGTCGCTCCAAGCTTCGCCGGCGATCAGCGTCACATAGCAGTAGATCCCCTGGCCCTTGAGGTTGTGCGGATAGCCGACGACGGCTGCCTCGGCCACTTTGGGGTGCGAGACAAGCGCGCTCTCGACCTCGGCGGTGCCTAGCCGGTGGCCCGAGACGTTGATCACGTCATCGACGCGGCCGGTGATCCAGTAGTAGCCGTCCTCGTCGCGGCGGCAGCCGTCACCGGTGAAGTAGGTGCCGGGATAGGCGGAGAAGTAGGTCTGCACGAAGCGCTCGTGATCGCCGTAGATAGTGCGCGCCTGACCCGGCCAGCTGTCGAGGATGACGAGATTGCCGGTTGCCTCGCCGTCGAGCGTGGCGCCCTTGTCGTCGACGAGTGCCGGCAGCACGCCGAAGAACGGCCGCGTCGCCGAGCCAGGCTTGAGGGCGGTGGCACCGGGCAGCGGCGTGATGAGGATGCCGCCGGTTTCCGTCTGCCACCAGGTGTCGACGATGGGGCAGCGGTTCTCACCGACGACGCGGTAGTACCATTCCCAGGCTTCCGGATTGATCGGCTCGCCGACGCTGCCGAGCAGCCGCAGGGAGGAGCGGTCACTGGCTTTGACGAAGTCGTCGCCGGCGCCCATCAGCGCGCGGATGGCGGTCGGCGCGGTGTAGAAGATGTTCACCTTCCACTTGTCTATGACGTTCCAGAAGCGCGACATCGTCGGATAGTTCGGTACGCCTTCAAACATCAACGTGGTGGCGCCGTTGGCGAGGGGTCCATAGACGATGTAGCTGTGCCCCGTCACCCAGCCGACGTCCGCCGTGCACCAGTAGATGTCGCCGTCGTGGTAATCGAAAACGTACTGATGGGTGAGCGCGGCATAGACCAGATAGCCGCCCGAAGTGTGCAGCACGCCCTTTGGCGTGCCGGTCGAGCCAGACGTATAGAGAATGAACAGCGGGTCTTCCGCGGCGACCTCGACCGGGGCGCAATCGGCGGATGCCTTTTCCAATTCATCGTGCAGCCAGAGATCGCGTCCCGCCGTCCACGGAACGGGTCGCCCGGTGCGGCGCACGACGAGCACGGTCTCGCCGCCCTTCGCTACCTTCGCCAGCGCCTCGTCCGCGTTCTTCTTTAGCGGGACGAATTTGCCGCCGCGCAGGCCTTCGTCGGCGGTGATGATGAATTTCGATTCGGCATCCTGGATGCGGCCGGCGAGGGCGTCGGGCGAAAATCCGCCGAACACCACCGAGTGGATGGCGCCGATGCGCGCGCAGGCGAGCATGGCATAGGCCGCTTCGGGGATCATCGGCAGATAGACGGTGACGCGGTCACCCTTCTTGACGTCGTGAGCCTTTAGGACATTGGCGAACCTGCAGACGCGCTCGTGCAGCTGCCGATAGGTGATCTGCTCGGAATCTGCGGGATCATCGCCTTCCCAGATGATGGCGACCTGATCGCCGCGCGTCGCCAGGTGGCGGTCGATGCAGTTGGCAGCGACGTTGAGCGTGCCGTCCTCGAACCATTTGATCGAAACGCTATGTGGGTCGAAGGATGTGTCCTTCACCTTGGTGTAGGGCTTGATCCAATCGATGCGGCGGCCGATCTCGGCCCAGAATCCCTGCGGGTCGACAACAGAGCGCTCGTACAGCGCGTCGTATGCCTTCTCGTCGATCCAAGCGCGTTCGCGCCAAACTCCATCCGGTACAGGGTGCAGCTTCCCCGACATTGGCGTTCTCCCACGATTTTTTGGTCGTTGTCGCCATTATGGGCGCCCCGCTTGGCAAGGGCAATTTGGCTCTTGGTCGGATGCTCCGCTTGAGCGGCGTCAAACGCCGAGCCAGCCAATGACGGCACCCTGCAGCAGCAGGACTCCCAGCCAATGGCCGCCATCGATGATGGTGAGGGCCGGCTTGGCGCCGCGAAAGGCGTTATTGACGGCCAAGGTAGTCATCACAAAGCCGAGCCACATGAAGGCGCCAGTGACGATGCCGCCGATGAGGGTCATTCGCTCAGGCCCGAGGTGCCGCAGAACGCCGCCCAGCACGCATGCCATGACGATGAGCCCGATGAAGCTGATGATGAATGGAGTGGGGCTCGGCGCATGCGCCTGCATCTCCTCGCGCGACTTGCCGCAAGCGAGCAGCCAAGCGTCGGAGAACAGGATGCCATACCAGAGCCAGCCAAACATGAAGCTGACCACCGCCGCCAGGACTACGGCGAATATGTTCATGCCGGCGAAGTCCATGGGGCTGCTCCGTTGCTGATGAGGAGGCCAAAAATAGCAGAAGCCGTTCGCCGTGTCCGCGCCGCCTAGGCCAGCCGCCAAACGGACGTCCGCTTGATCTCGGCGTCCTCAAGTTCGCGCGTCACCGGCACCTGATACTCGGCGGCGGCTATGAAGCGCGCCTTGGGAAAGTAGTTGCGCTGCGGATCGCCGACCAGAACCACGGCGCCCTGCTTGGCTGCCGCCTCGATGTACTGCAATACGAGATCGGCCAGCCCCCGCTCGTAGAACAGGTCGCCGACGAGGACGACGCCGAATGCCTGCGGCGGCTTGGCGAGGAGATCGTCTTCCGTCGTCGTGACCGCGACGCCGTTGTGCGCCGCGTTGAGACGAACGGCGGTGAGCGCCATGCGGTCGATGTCGGAGGCGAGCACGCTGGCGGCGCCAGCCCGCATGGCCGCGATCGCAGTGAGCCCCGACCCCGAGCCGAGATCCAGCACTCGCATGCCCGACAGCAGCGCCGCGTTGTCGAGCATGTAGCGGGCCAGCGCCTGCCCGCCGGCCCAGGCGAACGCCCAGTAAGGCGGCGGTACGTTCATCTCGCCGAGTTCCTCCTCCGTCTTCTGCCAGATGGGGAGCGACTCTTCGGCCAGGTGCAGCTCGATCTCCGGAACGAGCGGGGGGGCGAGCAGCCGCGTATTGGCGATGATAAAGGCTTGAGTGGAGGCAGCAGAGGAGTCCGACGCGTGGGGCTTCAGACTCATTTCTTTGACTTTTGGGTCTTGGGCTTTTTGGTCGAGGCCTTTTTAGGCGCGGTCCCCAAGCCGCTCATGCGGCAGACCTCGGCCCACTCGTCGGCGGCAACCGGCTGCACCGAAAGGCGCGAGTTGTTGACCAGCACCATCTTGGCGAGCTTCGGGTTGTCCTTGATCGCCGTAAGCGACACCGGGTGCGGTAGGTCCTCGAGGGCGCGCATGTCGACGCACTCCCAGGTGCCGGTATCATCTTTCGGATCGGGATGCGCGAGCTTGGCCACCTCCATGATGCCGACGACCGCCTTGCCCTCGTTCGAATGGTAAAAGAACGCCAGGTCGCCGAGCTGCATCGCCCGCATGTTGTTGCGCGCCTGGAAGTTGCGCACGCCGTCCCACACCTCACCCTTCTTGCCGCGCGACTTGAGCATCTCCCAGGAGAAGACGTCGGGCTCGGACTTCATCAGCCAATAGGCAACGGGCATGTGTGGCTCGCTCGGATCGCTTCGACCCCGGCGTCGCGCAACGCACCGCGACTGTCAAGCGGAGACAAACTTGCGTCGCCGTCGTTCATCGAGCCGGTAACGCTGCAAGATCCGACACCGCTCAAGATTTGGTGCGTCGCTAATTAGAGGGCTCAGTCCTCGGCCTTCAGCGGCCGCTGCATGAGCTGGTCGATGGCATCAGTTACGCTCGCCTGCCCGTCGATCACCGCACAGACGGCGGCGCAGATCGGCATGTCGACGCCGCGCTCATCGGCGATGCGGCGCACCGCCGCCGCTGTATAGACGCCCTCTGTTACTGCCAGCTTGCCGGCCAGCGCATCCGACAAGCTCTCGCCGCGTCCCAGCGCGCGTCCCAGCGACATGTTGCGGGACTGCGGGCTGCCGCAGGTGAGGATGAGATCGCCCAGTCCCGACAGTCCGATCAGCGTCTCCGGCCGAGCACCGAGAACCTTGCCGAGCCGGCGCATCTCGGCGAAGCCGCGGGTGACGAGGGCGGCGTGCGCGCTAGCCCCAGTCCCTTGCCTTCGACAATACCGGCGGCAATGGCCAGCACATTCTTCAGCGCGCCGCCCAGTTCGACGCCGATCAGATCGTTGCTCCAATAGAGACGGAACTTCGAGCTGCCGAGGCGTTCGGCAAGCCGTCGTCCGGTGGCCTCATCGGCGCAGGCGATGGTCAGTGCGGCGGGAAGGCCGCGCGCCACATCGGCGGCAAAGCTGGGGCCCGACAGCACGGCAGGTGTCACCGCAGGCAGTTCAGCCGCCAGAATGTCGCCCATCATCTTGCCGGTGGCCTGCTCGATGCCCTTGGCGCACATGACGACGGGCTGCCCCGCTCGCAGAAATGGACGCAGCTCGCGTGCCATGTGGCGTACGTGCTGGGCAGGCGCCACAAGCAACAACGCATCGCACGCCGCCGCATGCGCCAAGTTGTCGGTCGCGGCGATGGCCGGATCAAGCGAAACGCCCGGCAGGAACGCCTCGTTGATGTGGCGTGTGTTGATCGAGCCGACGACATCGGCTTCGCGCGCCCACAGCACGACATCGCGGCCGGCGCGCCGCATGGTTTGTGCCAAGGCTGTTCCCCAGGCGCCGCCGCCGATGATGCCAACAGTGTCGATCTTCACGCAAAGTCCCCGCAGCTCGTCCGGATGCAGATGTCTAACACGGGCACGGCCGTCATGCCTTCACGCCGGCGCCGATGGCGGGCGCAGCGTTGGCGTCGAGCGGCCAGCGCGGGCGAACGGGCGCATTGAGCGGATCGGTGAGGCCCAAGGCAAGGCGTTCCGCACCCGCCCACGCGATCATCGCCGCGTTGTCCCCGCACAGGTTCACCGGCGGGACGTGAAAGGAGAAGCCGCGCGCCGCAGCCAGGCCCGTGAGGCTGGCGCGCAGACGCGCATTGGCGGCGACGCCCCCGGCGACGACGAAACGCAGAGGGACGCCGCCGCCCAACCGCGCTCGCGTGACGTCCATGGCCCGCGCACAGCGGTCGGCCACTGCCTCGGTGACTGCCGCCTCGAAGCTCGCCGCGATATCGGCGACGTCCCGCTCGCTGAGCGGGGCGAGCTTTTCCGCTGTCCGTCGCACCGCCGTCTTCAATCCGGCGAAGGAGAAGTGTGGCTCTTCGCGCCCGAGCATCGGCCGCGGAAGATCGAATCGAGCCGCATTGCCGGCAAGCGCGCACTGTTCCGACCGCGGGGCCGCCCGGGAAGCCGAGGCCGAGCAGCTTGGCCGTCTTGTCAAAGGCTTCGCCCAGCGCGTCGTCGATGGTCGTCGCCAAGCGCTCATAGTCGCCGACGCCGCGCACGATGAGAAGTTGCGTGTGCCCACCCGAAACGAGAAGCAGCAGATATGGCGGCGTGATGCCCTCGGTCAGCCCTACGGTGAGCGCGTGCGCCTCGAGATGATGGACGCCGATGAACGGCAGCCCGCGCGCCAACGCTAGGGCCTTGCCGGTGATGGCCCCGACGATAAGGCCGCCGATCAGTCCGGGGCCGGTCGTCGCGGCAACCGCATCGAGATCGTCGAATTCCACCTCCGCCGAGCGCATTGCCTCGCGCACGATCAGATCGAGGCATTCGACATGCGCGCGCGCCGCGATCTCCGGCACCACGCCGCCGAAAGGCGTGTGCTGTTCCCATTGCGTACGCACAATGCTGGACAGGATGCGCCCGGCCCCGCCCGGCTCGCGCAGCACCACCGCGGCCGCGGTCTCATCGCAGCTCGTCTCGAGGCCCAGCACGAGGCTCGGCTTGGGGCGCGTTTGCTCTTCGACTGCCATGGTTTGGCTGGACGATCCCGCGTTTGCGTTCCCGGTGGCGCAGGGGCATAGATGGCGCCGCAAGGGCCGCTCCCGAGGCCCGTCGCCTAGCACCCGGAGAGAACGGCTTGCAAGCTGGCAGAATCCGCATCGGCACCCGCGGCTCGCCCTTGGCGCTCGCCCAGGCCCACCAGGTGGCTGCTCGGCTGGCCGCCGCGCATGATCTTGCGCCCGAGCAGTGCGAGATTGTCGTCATCAAGACGACCGGCGACCGGGTAACCGATCGTCCCTTGATCGAGGCCGGCGGCAAGGGACTGTTCACCAAGGAGCTGGAGGAGGCGCTCTTCGCCGGCGAGATCGACTTGGCCGTACATTCCATGAAGGACATGCCGGCCTTGCTGCCCGACGGGCTTATCATCGCGGCAATTCTGGAGCGCGAGGACCCGCGCGATGCCTTCGTCAGCCTGAAGTACGCGTCGCTCTCCGCCATGCCGGCCGGCGCGGTGGTCGGCACATCCTCGCCGCGCCGTCAGGCGCAGGTTCTGCGGGCACGCCCCGACCTGCGCATCGTAGGGTTTCGCGGCAACGTCCAAACGCGGCTGCGCAAGCTTGAAGAGGGGGTTGCCGATGCGACGTTCCTCGCCTGCGCCGGGCTGAACCGCCTCGGCCTGGCGCAGCACATCACCGCTGCCATGCAAACGGACGTGATGTTGCCGGCGGTTGCCCAGGGCGCCATCGGCATCGAGATCAATCTCAACGACGCGGACACCGCCCGCCTATTGGCGCCGCTCAACGACGTTCCGACCGCCCTATGCGTTGCCGCCGAGCGTGCCTATCTTGCCCGCCTCGAAGGCTCCTGCCGCACACCCATCGCCGGTCTGGCCGAATTGCGCGATGGCCAACTGCGGCTGCGCGCTGAAATCCTCACCCCCGACGGAGCGCACGTTGCCGTCGCGGAAGGCGTAGCGGAGGCAGAGGATGCGGTGCGGCTCGGCGAGCAGGTCGCCGCCGAGGTTCTTGGGCGCGCCGGCCCGGACTTCTTCGCGGTCGCCTGATGCATATCCTCGTCACCCGCCCGAGAGTCGGACGCGGCTGTCTTGCGCAGCCAGCTGGAAGCGCTCGGGCACACGGTGTCGGTCGAACCGCTGCTGAGGATCGAGCCGCTGCCGGTCCGACCCCACGCGTTCGACGGGATCGGCGGCCTGGTGGTGACCAGCCGCAACGCCTTGCGGGCACTGGCACAGAGCGCGGCGATCAACTCCGCAAAGCACCTGCCGCTCATTGCGGTTGGCGCCGCGACGGCCGCACTCGCGACCGAACTGGGCTTTGCCCAGGTATCGAAGGGAGCTGGGTCAGCCGAGGACCTGTTGCCGATCATCGTCGAGGCGGCGCGCGACCTTGGCGCCCCCCTGGTCCATGTCCGCGGCACTGACGTGGCCTTCGACCTATCGGGAGCCGTCGCGGCCCATGGTATTGAGCTGCGCGAAATCGTCTCCTACCAGGCCGTCCCTGCCGAGGTTCTGCAACCCCAGATCAGGGACCGCCTTGCCTCGGGCTCCATCGACGCCGTCATCTTGATGTCGCCGCGAACCGGTTCGATCTTTGCCCAGCTGGCCCGGTCCGAGGGGCTGGAAGAGGCCGTCCGCAACCTCTTCCTGCTGTGCCTTTCGCCGGCCGTGGCGACTTCCATCGAACCACTGCGCCCGGCGCGAGTTGAAGTCGCCGAGAGACCCGATTCCAAGGCCATATTGGCCGCCGTTACCCGAGTAGCAACGCTCTGGTCAGGAGTGTAGGTTAGCGTCCGACCCGCGTGCTACAGCTCCACCCCCTCAAGGACTTGGAGCGCGATCCGCCGCAGCGAGGTACTTCAAGCATGACTGCGAACAAGAACGAGCCCGATAAGAAGCCCGCGGGTTCACCCTCGGCTCAGCCCGCCGGCCGCCCGCACGCGACCCTGGATCTGAAGGCGACTGAGGTGGCGCCGCCGGCTGCCGCCAAGGACAAGCCGGAAGTTGCCGAGGCATCCGCTGCGTCGAAGTCCGCATCGGCGGCGTCGAGCGCCGCGGCTTCGACTTCTCCTCCCCCCAAATCCAGCGCATCGGCCACCGCGACGAACCCGGCAAAAAGCGACAAGCCGGCGTCGGGCACGCCGCCCCCTTCCACTCCGGGCCGGGCGGTCCCTCCCCGCGCTGCCCCGCGCGGGTATGGCGGCTTTTTTACCCACGTGGCAGCCGGCGTCGCGGGCGGCGTCGTTGCCCTGCTGGCCGCCGACATGCTGGCTTCCAACCTTGGCCTCGAAACCGCCGAACGGCCGGAGAATCTCAGCGCAATCGAACAACGCCTCGGTGCGCTGGAGGCCAGCCGCGCACAGCGTGCTCCGAATTCAGCTCCTAACGCAGATGTTGTAGCGCGCCTCGCCGCCGCGGAAGCCAAGCTGGGCACCATAGAGCAGCTCGACGCCAACATCGACGGCGTCAGTAAAAAGCAAGCCGACCTCGACAGGGCCCTCAACGCCGTCGACGAAAAGATCCGTACCCAGGCCCCTGACAGCAAAGCCGCCGAGCGTCTCGCCAAGCTGGAGGAGCAGCTGTCGATGATGGCCACGGCCGCCGAGCGCGATCCGCAAAGCGGGCGCCTGCCGCAGCTTGCGGCTCTGACCGGCAAACTGGCCGACCTTGAATCGACTATGTCGATACAGCTCGATTCCTTGCGCAAGACCGTGGCGCAGGAACTCGACACGCGACTTGGCGCAGCCGTCGAAGCCGGGCAGGCAGCGCGCTCCGGCACCCAGCGCATGGATCGCGATCTTTCGGTATTGAAGTCTGAGAGCGCCGAGATGTCGAACGCCCTGACGGCGGTGAAGACCGACAGCGATCGGGCCGCCGCCGCGCTCAAGACCACCCAGGAAGATCTAAAGCGACTCAGGGCGGACATCGACGCGCGGCTTGCCGTTCTTGCCAAGCCGGAGGATGTCGCGTCGGCTGTGGACCCGATAAACACCAAGCTGACGGCGCTGCAGCAGGACGTTGCAGGAGTCATGAAGAGCGAAGGCAATCGGCGCACCACGGCCGAGCGCATTGTCCTGTCGCTGGAACTCGCCAATCTGAAGCGCGCAATCGACCGCGGCAATGCCTATGCGCCGGAACTAGCCCAGGCCCGCCAGGTCGCCGGCACCATGGTCGATCTGGCGCCCCTTGAGCGCTTTGCTCTCGAGGGTGTTCCGACTTCGACCGAGCTGCGGCAGGAGTTCAAGCCGGTGGCCTTCAAGATCATCGATGCCGAGGAGCAGCCCGCCGAAGCCTCCATCGTCGACAGGCTCCTCGCCGGAGCCAAGTCCGTGGTTCGCGTCCGCAAGACCAGCCACGCCGACGACGACAAGAGCACCGAGGCCATCGTCTCCCGCATGGAGGTGGCACTCAATGAGGACCGCTTCGCCGACGTTCTGCAGCAGGCCAAGTCGTTGCCGGCACCGGCCCAGGATGCGGCCCAGGACTTCCTCGCCAAGGTGCAGGCGCGCGAGGCTGTCGACCGCGCTCTCGCCTCCGTCGAGACCCAACTCAAGGCTTCGCTTGCCGCCGCGCCGGCCGACGCCAACGACAACGCCCCACAGTAGGAAGCGCTCGGCATGCTGCGTCTCATTGCATTCCTGATCGCCATTGGGCTGATCGCCGCCGGCCTCGCATGGCTCGCTGACCGACCCGGCGAACTCGTGCTGCACTGGCAGGGCTATCAGATCGAGACGAGCGTTTTCCGCGCCATCGTCTTGCTGGTCGCCTTCCTCGCCGTTGCGCTGCTCGCCTGGTCGATCCTGCGCAACATCTGGTTCAGCCCGGCCGCTGTCGGCAATGTTCTCAGCAAGCGGCGCCAGAAGCTCGGCATCGACGCCCTGTCGAGTGGCATGATCGCGCTCGGCGCCGGCGACAAGGCAGCGGCCATGCGCGCCGCCATCCAGGCGCGCAAATCGCTGCCCAACGAGCCACTGACCCATCTCTTGCGCGCACAGGCCGCGCAGCTCACCGGCGACCGCACCACCGCGCGGCGCATCTTTGAAGCAATGCTCGCCTCGCCCGACACCGAGCAGCTCGGCCTGCGCGGACTGTTCCTGGAAGCCCAGCGCGAGCACGAGTCGGAAGCGGCACGTCACTTCGCCGAACGCGCCGTGTCGCTCAATCCCAAGCTGGCCTGGGCCGTCGACGCGTTGTTCGACCTGCAATGCCGCGAAGGCGACTGGCCGGCGGCGCTGGAGACGGTCGCCGTCGCCCGCAAGAACGGACAGATCGATCGCCCGGTCGCCGATCGTCGCCGCGCCGTGCTGCTCACCGCTCAGGCCCAGGCGGCAGAGGAAACCGATCCCGAGCGCGCACTCAACCTCGCTATCGAGGCGCACGGACTGGCACCCGATCTGGTTCCCGCCGCCGCCATTGCCGGGCGCCTCTTGGCCTCGCGCGGCAATACGGGCCGCGCCGCCAAGATCCTGCAGCGCACCTGGAGCCGCGCGCCACACCCCGATCTGGCAACCGCCTATGCCTATGCGCGCATCGGCGATAGCCCGCGCGATCGTCTCGACCGGGTTCGGCAGTTGTCCGCATTGAGCCCCAACTCCATCGAAGGCCCGATCGCGGTCGCCACTGCAGCCATCGAGGCGCGCCAGTTCGACGAGGCACGTTCGGCGCTCGAGCCGATCATTCCTTCGCGTATGACGCAGCGCGTCGCCACGCTGATGGCGCGCATCGAAGGCGAGCAGCACGCCGACAAGGGCCGCATCCGCGAGTGGCTCGCCCGCGCCGTCAGCGCGCCGCGCGATCCCGCCTGGACGGCTGATGGCTTCGTCGCCGAACGATGGATGCCGGCCTCTCCTGTATCTGGGGCCCTCGATGCCTTCCAGTGGCGCGTGCCGGTGGAAGCCATGGAGACGAGCGACGGCGATGTTCTGGCAAGCAAGCTGGAAGAATTGGTGGCACTCGGCATGCGTTCGACCGAGCAGCCGGAAGGGGAGCCTGAGCCCATCAAGGACCACGGCCACGTAACGCCGGACAGTGAAGCAACACCGCGCTCGACGTCGGCGGCACCGGCCGCGCGTCCAAAACCGATGCAAGTGCGCGAGGCCGATGATGTGACACCCGTCCCGCCCACCGCGCAGCCGCCTCGCACCGCCGATGTAGCGCGCGCACACGCTCGAGTTACCGAACCGGTCAACGACGCCACCACCAGGGAGCGGCCCAAGAAAACGGCACCGGGCGATGCACGGACCTTCGTGGGACCACCCCATGCACCCGACGATCCGGGCACACAGACCGAGACGGACGATGTCGCTCTACCGTTGCGGCCGCAGCGCGCCTGATGCTTGCTCGTGCATCCGGTGCGTGTAGCGGCTAGGTAACAAGCGGCAATGGAGAACACCGATGATGCGACTCGTTTTTGTCATGGCCCTGCCGATTGTCGTCGCCTGCCTCCTGCCGGTCACTGCCGCCGCACAGGACGGTGACGATGGCTATGCGTGGATCAACAAGTGCATGGCGGACAACAAAGCCAAGGGGGCTGACGAGGACGTCGCGCACGATTATTGCGCCTGCATCGATCATGAGATGGGCGATGAGGAAATAAACGACGTCGCTGGCTGGGAAAAAGCCAATGCCGCGAAGGCCGCAGAGTGCCGCGCCGCCGTCGACTGGAAGTAGCAGCGGCGCTTCAGTCCGGCACATCAGCCCAACCCACTTCACCGGTGGCGCGGTTTGTGACGCCAACTCGGCCCCGGCGGCTTTCCCACAGCGTTCGCAGGCGCGCGTCTAACACTTTGAAGTGGCTGGGCGTAGCTTCCGGCGGCCGGCCGCATCGCGTGGCCGGTGGAACCGGAGAACTTTCATGCTGCATAAACGCGCCGCCTTGCTGATTCTCGCCGGCTCGCTGGTCGCTGGGCCATCCGCTTTCGCCGACACCACCGAGGACGACGTCACCTGGATCAACCAGTGCATCGCCGATAACAAGAAGGAAGGCGCGGGCGAGGACGTAGTCCGCAAGTACTGCGTCTGCATGAATAACGCCATGGGCGATGCAGAGGTGAAATCCATCACCGACTGGGAGAAAACCCATCCCGACGAAGTGAAGGCTTGCGATAAGGAAGCCGGCTGGAAGTAGCAGGGCACCGTCGAATGCCGCGCAAGTGATGGGCGGAACGCGCCACGCGCGCAGACGGGTACTGCATACAGATCACGATCATTGCAGCCCACATTGAGAACTGAGAGCCGGGATTATTTCCCGGCTCTAGATGCAACATCATCATAATTGCGTGATGGCCGATTGCCTCGCGCCGCTGACATAAGGTCGCGAATACGCGCAAAGCGCGCGTGCCATTTCGTTTGCTCGCCCGAGCGCTGAACGAAAATGCGCATCGGCAGCGATCACTTTCTCGAAATCGCTACGCTTTTGCCGGTCGGGAACATGGCGGTGCGGCGGTGTGAAACTTTGTTACGTGCCAAGGAAGACTGCCGCTAGTTCCATTGCAACTGCTTTCCTACCGTGATGACGCCACACGATGCGTATGAGCGGAAGAGGCTAGCCAATCTCCGTTTGCTTAGCCTCTCGCCCATACGCTCTGTTCCTTAATGGCAAAGCAGAACGCGCCTTCAATCCGCGAAGATCGCCGAGCGCCCGCAATGGCGCACGACCTTCTGCAAATTTGAAGGCGCTGAAGTCTGCGTCCCGGGGTGAACAACCGGGGCCGGGAGGGAACGTGGCATGTCTGCAAAGAGGAGAGGAAACACCATGATACGTAGTTCCGTTCTCCTGCTATCTGGCCTGTTGCTGGCCGGAGCGGTGGGGATGCCAAATCCAGCGAGCGCCGAAACGGCGTCCGAGGAAATCGACAAGCGCGCCACGAATCCTGACTGGTGGCCGGCACCAGGACGCGACAACAAGCTGACGCGACACAGCAATCTGAAGGACATCAATCTCGATAACATCGGCAAGCTGAAATACGCTTGGTCGCAGTCGACCGGCGCCCTGCGCGGCCACGAGGGCCAGCCGGTCGTCGTCGAGCACGACGGCAAGCCGATGATGTATTTCTCGTCGGGTTGCCCGAACATGGCCCAGTGCAACATTGTGCAGGCCTTGGATCTCACGGATCCCGACAACCCGATCCAGATCTGGAACTACGTCAAGAAAACCGATCGCGATGAATCGGCCGTGCCGCGCGCATGCTGCGATACCGTCCATCGCGGTGTGAACTACGCCAAGAACAAGGTGATCTATCACACGCTCGACGGCTTCGTGATTGCCCTCGATGCCTCCACCGGCAAAGAGGTCTGGGTCGTCAAGCATGCGTACCCGGAAAAGGGTGAGACGATCACCGGTCCGACGCTGATCGCCGAGAACCTCGTGATCGCCGGCTTCGGCGGCGACGAGTTCGCGGCCCGCGGCCGACTGACGGCGTACGACGTCGACACCGGCAAGGTCGTGTGGAACTGCCATGCGACCGGTCCCGACAAGGACGTCTGCTTGACGCCCGACACCAACAAGGCCAACCCGCACTACGGCACGGCCGGCACGGATATCGGCGTCACCTCCTATCCCGAGACGAACGGCGGCGAGTGGAAGATCGGCGGCGGTTCCTATTGGGCTTGGGGCAGCTACGATCCCGAACTCAAGCTCGTGTTCTGGTCGACCGGCAACCCCGGCCACTGGAGCCCCAGCTATCGCTGCGGTGACAAGACCCACGACGAATGCAACACCGGCAAGTGGGACAACAAGTGGTCGATGACCATTTTCGCCCGCAAGGTCGACACCGGCGAGGTCGCCTGGGCCTACCAGATGACGCCGTTCGACCAGTGGGACTATGACGGTGTGAACGAGAACATCCTCACCGACATGGACATCGACGGCAAGAAGGTCAAAGCGCTGACGCACTTCGACCGCAACGGCTTTGCTTACGTTCTCGACCGCACGAACGGCACGCTGCTGCGCGCCAACAAGTTCGTGACGGTTGATTGGGCCGAGAAAGTCGACCTCAAGACCGGTCGTCCGATCAAGGTTCGCGAGCATTCGCCGTTCGAAGTTGGCCGCAACACGCCGGCTTGCCCTTCCGCCATGGGCGGCAAGGACCAGCAGCCGTGCTCGGTCGATCCCAAGGAGCCGAACAAGTTCTACTGCCCCACCAACAACTGGTGCATGGAGGACGAACCGCAGGAGCGCACGCACACGCAGCAGGGCACGGTCTACGTGTTTGCCAACGTGTACATGTATCCTGAGAAGCCCGGCATCTCCGGCAAGATCAAGAAGTTCGACGTCCTCACCGGCAAGACCGATTGGGAAATCCCTGATCCGTATCCGAACTGGGGCGGCACGATGGTGACCGATGGCGGCGTCATGTTCTACGGCTCCAACAACGGCGACTTCCGTGCGGTCGACAAGAAGTCGGGCAAGGTCGTCTGGCAGCAGCGCCTCGGCTCCGGCATCATCGGCAACCCGATCACCTACAAGGTAAAGGGCAAGCAGTACGTATCGATCTTCGCCGGCCTCGGCGGCTGGATCGGTATCCCCGTCACCGCCGGTCTCGACATGGACGACAAGTTCGGCGCGATCGGTGCGACGGCGATGGCCAAGGCAACGGGTCTCGATAAGATCCCGCAGGCCGGCATGCTCTATACGTTCCGCGTCGGCGACTAGGCCCCGGTACTTGTAGAACAGAAGCAGTGGCGCCCGAGGCCTCCCAAGGTGTCGGGCGCCATTCCATCGATCTTGATGCATCAGGCGTTACGGTATGAAATGCTTTTCAGTCACTTCGTTGCTCGGCACGGCCTCTGCTCTGCTCATATTCGCCGCCTCGTGCGCCGACGCGGCCGAACGCAAGGACTACGATCTATCAACGCCCTATGAGCAGCTGACGCCGGCGGAGATAGGCGCCGCCAAGCAGGCGGCGAAGCGGCGCAAGATCAGCACGCTCTCGGTGTGCGCCGATCCGGGAAACATGCCCCTGTCGGACAACAAGCAGCAGGGTTTCCAGAACAAGATTATCGAAGCGGTGGCACAGCAGCTCGGTGCGCAGGTCAGCTACTTCTGGCGGCCGTACCTGGAGCGCGGCCTCACCCGCGAGACGTTCGCCAACGACGAGTGCCACATCCTTCTCGACATGCCGTCGGATTCTTCGTCCGTCCTGACAACGATACCGATCTACCGATCCACCTACGTGTTCGCTTACCTCACCGACAGGCATTACGACTTCAAAGGGCTCGACGATCCGCGGCTGAAGGACCTGAAGATCGGCACCTACCAGCACTCCGCCATTCGCATCGTGCTCGCCAATCTCGGCATCAAGAACCTGGAATCGCTGGCCGTCATCACGCCTGACGCGGATCTGCGGCCGGAAAACCAGCCGTGGCGCCAGTTGGAAAAGGTAGTCGACGGGCAACTCGACGTCGTCGGCGTTTGGGGACCCTTTGCCGGCTGGGTCAAGAAGGTGAAAGGGGCGCCTATCACCATCCAGCCCATCAATATGCTTGAGGACGACGTGCCTCTCGAGTTCAGCCTCTCGATCGGCGTGCAGAACACCGATGTCGTGTTGAAATTCATGCTCGACAACGCACTGGTGGCCAAGAAAGACGAGATCGACAAGATCCTCACTGACTTCGGGGTGCCCCTCGTCCAGTGCAGCGATTGCGTTGTCGCGGGCGATCTGCCGTCGCACGGCGCATACGACAAGGCGCTGGCCAAGAAGTACGAGGAACGCTACCTGAAGTCCGCTGCCGCGCGGCCGGCGACGAAGGCCGCATCCGCGGACCAGATCGTTTCGCAGAAACGGCTCGAGGAATGGCTCGCGTCCGGCGCTGACATCAATGCCGAGCTGAACAACGCGGTCATGGCGTTCGACGCCGAGCGTACCAAGTTCCTCCTGGGCAAAGGCGCCGACGTCAACAAGCTGAACGATCAGGGCTATGCGCCGCTGCACACGGCGGCACGCAGCCGCAACTCCGATCTTGTGACGCTGCTGCTGACGCACAAGGCCGACGCCAATCTGCCCGACAGCGATGGCATGACCCCGATCATCCACGCCATCATGCGCAACCACGTGCCATCGATCGAGGCGCTGCTCGCAGCAGGCGCCGACATCGAACGCGAAACCAAGCAAGGGTACACGCCGCTCGAGGTCGCCATCGGCGAAGACCAACTGTTCGCGGCGCGGGCGCTCATCCGCGGCGGGGCGGGGGTCAATGCCGCCAACGGCGCCCAGAAAATCACGCCGCTGATGCTGGTGGCGTCCCAACTCAGTCCGCAGGCGCGCACCGTGCACCTGGCCAGCGGCCCGACACCGGTCGATGTCGCCGAGGAGCTGATCGAGCGCGGGGCAGACGTGAACGCCAAATCGGCCGCCGGCGTCACGGCTTTGATGGTCGCCGCCGGGCACAACAACGCGCCGATGATCGGTCTTTTGTTGGGAAAGGGTGCCAATCCGGCGCTTAAAAATAACCTTGGCAAGACAGCCCTCGACATCGCACGTGATGCTCGCAACGAAGTGGCGGTCAGCGCCCTGCAGCTGCTCTCAATTCCGCCGCCGAATTGAATGCCCGGCCGCGCCGAGTGCCGTTGTCGGACCTTGGCAAGGCGGGTTTCCCATCCAGACAGGATCGAGAGCGAATGCGTAAAGCATCGAGCGTCGCCCTAATTATCGCGCTTCTCACGCCGCTGCCTGCCGATGCCTATCAGCTCTTCATCAGCAACGAGAAGGACAACACTGTCACCGTCCTCGACAGCACGACGATGAAGCCGATCAAACTGATCAAGACAGGACGGCGACCGCGCGGCATCCGCATCACGCCGGACTTCAAGTTGGTCCTCGTCTGTGCCGGTGACGACGACGCGATCGACGTGATCGACACCGAAAAGCTGGAGGTCATTCGCTCCATACCCACCCTCGCTGATCCTGAGTATCTGGAGGTGGAGCCGAGCGGCAAGCGCATGTTCATCGCCAACGAGGACGACGCGATGATCTCGGTCACGGACATCGCTGACGGCAAGGTCGAGGCGGAGATCCCCGTCGGCATCGAGCCGGAAGGCATAGCCTTCAGCCCCGACGGGCGTCACGCCGTCGCGACTTCGGAATCGACGAGCATGGCGCACGTCATCGACACCACGACCTTCAAGCTGATCGCCAATGTGCTGGTCGACACGCGTCCGCGCGCAGCCCTTTACGAGCACGGCGGCAAGCGCTTCTGGGTGTCGTCAGAGGTCGGCGGCACCTTGTCGGTCATCGACGCGACGACATTCAAGGTGGTCAAGAAGATCGGCTTTGCCATCGAGGGCGTGCGTGACGAACTCATCCAGCCGCTCGGCATCCGCTTCTCCAAGGACGGCAAGCGAGGGTTCGTCGCCCTCGGCCGCGCCAATCGGATCGCGGTGATCGACGTCGGGACGCTGGAAGTCACCAACTACATCCTTGTCGGCCAGCGCCCCTGGCACATGGAGTCCTCGCCCGACGGCTCGAAGCTGTACGTCGCCAACGGGCTGACCAACGACGTGACGATTATCGACGTCGCCACGCTCAAGGCTGAGAAGTCCGTGCCGGTCGGCCGCTTGCCGTGGGGGATCGCCATCAAGCCATGAGGCGGCGGCGATGGAGCAGCTGGCGGCCGCCGAAATCTTGCACCGCGGCTCCTCGGGAAAAACTCCCGGATTTGTCGAGGCGATCCGGTATGTTATACTATTCCGATAAGCAAACTCAGAGCGGTCCCGTGAAGGTCCTAGTCGTCGATGACCATCCAATAGTCCTTTCGGGATGCCGGGCGCTGCTTGCCGAGGCCGACGATATGGAAATGATCGAGGCACGCGATGCCTCTAGCGCCCAGGAAATGCATTCGGCGCAGCGCCCCGACGTTACGGTCATCGATATCAATTTGCCGGATGTGTCGGGCTTTGAGCTGGTCCGCCGCCTCATGGTGCGCGACCCGGGCGCACGCATTCTCATGTTCAGCATGAACGATGATTCCATGTTCGCGGCGCAGGCGATCGAGTGCGGTGCGCGCGGCTACTTCAGCAAAAGCGACGATCCGCAGGATTTTCTCAGCGCGATCCGCGCGGTTTACCGCGGCGGCCACGCCCTCGCGCCTGAAATGGCTCAGAAAATTGCGTTCCTGCGGGTCGGCGCCGGCGAGGCAGGCGCCTCGCTCACGCTGCGCGAGCGGGAAGTGCTGCGGCTGCTGGCGAAGGGCAAGAGCATGTCGGAGATCGCCGCCCTCATCAACGTGTCCTACAAGACGGTGGCGATGAGCTGCGCCTCGCTGCGCACAAAATTCAGTGCCCGCACGCCGATGCAGCTCATTCGCATTGCCGTCGAGCAGAAGATCGTCTGATCCAGGACGCGCTTTCGATCAGCGCGGGCAGCGCCGTTACATCACCGTCTTGCCCGCGTTCGCCGGCAAATGCTGAATGGCGATACGCATCAGTTCGGGAAGCGTGCGGACGCCAAGCTTGGCCTTGAGCTGGGCGCTGGTGTTGACCACCGTCTTGTAGCTGACGTGCAACTCCTCGGCGATGGAGATGTACGGCTTGCCGTCGGCGATCAACGACAGGGTCTGCAATTCGCGCAGCGTCATGCGGCTCAATGGATTGCGGTCGCCACGCGCTTCCATGAACGCGATCTGCGAGGCGAGCTCGTGATTGAGGTACGGAAGCCCGTCACGCACGCGGCGGAACGCCTTCACGAACTCCTCTGAGGAGGTGTCCTTCAGAAGATAACCGTTGGCGCCGACCTCCAGCGCGCGGCTCACGATCATCCGGTCGGAGTGCATGCTCAGCACCAGCACGGGCGTACGCTCGTCGTGCACGCGCAGGCGACGAATGAACGACAAGCCGCCAAGGGCACCCGTCTGCATCGACAGGTCGACGATGATCATCTCGGGGCGCTTCTGGCGGTAGGTGCGGAAACCTTCCGACAAGCTGGCGGCAACGAAAACCTCGTCCACCCCCAAATCCTCAAGCAGGCGACGACAACCTTGGATGACGATTGGATGATCGTCGATGACGAGCACTTTCATCAGATGCGTCCTTCGATCGCTTGAGCTTGGACATGCTCGTTGCGGAGCGGTTTCACGGGCACAGGTATTTGAACGGACACAGTCGTCCCACCGCCAGGTGACGCCGCGATGCTGGCCGAGCCCCCGAGGCCGCCGACCCGCTCGCGCATGGCAGTCATGCCGATGCCCGGAGGGGCGGCGGCAGCGAGCCCAGCGCCGTTGTCTTGAATGGTGAGATGCAGCCGGCTCGAGCGGTCCGATCCATTCGCCGCGCCGCGTTCTTCGCGCAGTTCGACGCCGACGCTTGTCGCCCCGCCGTGCTTCATGGCGTTGGTCAGCGCCTCCTGCACGCAGCGGAACACCGTCAGGTCGACGGCTTCACCGTATTTGTCCGCAAGCGAACCTATGGCGACGCTGAACGTCACCTCCGGATGGCGTCGCCCAAATCCGGCGACCAGGCTGCCAATCAGCTCTTCCAGCGGGATACGGCCGAGTTCGATCGGACGCAGCCGGCGCAGCAGGTCGCGGTTTATCGTCTTCAGGCGCTCGGTGATGGTGTGCACCTCATCGGCGCGCTGTTCGATCAGCGTCGCCTGTGCAGCAGGCACGAGTTCGGCGAGACGCCTGATCGATGACACGTTGGCGGTGATCCCGAACAGACACGGCCCAGCTTCATCATGCAGCTCGTTGGCGATCTGGCGGCGTTCGTCCTCTTGCAGTTCGATGACGCTCCTGTAGAGGCGGCTGTTCTCGGCGCGCGCCTTCCCCAACGCCTCGGCCAATGTATTGAAGCGCGAGGCGATGACGGCCAGTTCGCGCACGCGCGGGGGGGCGAGCCGTGTTGCGAAGTTGCCGTCCTCGAGCTCCTGCATGCCACCGGCCAAGCCGACTAGGGGATTGAGCAGGCGGCCGAGCACGACGTACAGCAGCCCGAGCATCAGGGCCGTGATGCCGAGCCATATCACCGCGCGTCGTGAAACTTCCTCCCACACTTCGCCGAGTTCATCGCGCGGCTCGCCGACGATAAGGATCGTGCCGATTCGGCTTGGCCCCAGGACGACGCGCACTTCGCGCGTGCCGATGCTCGGCCCGACAAGATCGGCAAACCACTGCGGAGCGCGCTCGGGGTGCGTGAAGGCGCGCTCGGCGTGCTCGTCCGGCGCGATCTGTACGAAGTCACCTTGCTCGTCGGTGGCGAGAATACGTACGTGCCGCACGAACCTCAGCTGCTCGGGCATGATCTTGCGCAGCTCGGTAGTCTTGCCGTCATTGAACGACCGCTTGACCATGTCGTTGACGAGCTGGCGCGCAAACTCCATGGCTGAGTTGACCTCGGCCTCGACGCGGCTGCGGGCATCGAATACGGCCAGAGCGACGGAAAGCAGCACCGCGCCGACGCTGATGATCGAAATGGAGATCATCAACTGCCACCGGACAGGCAGGTCGTTCCACCACTGGCGATACATGTGTTTGGAATACGTAGCGTTATAAGCCTGTGGCGATGCTGCCGCCCACTCTGCTTACGCGTCGGCCGGGCCCCCTGGCAGGTAAATCCACGGCGGCCGGAACGTCATTGTTTCCCGTGCATGCGAGCCCATTGTTCCCGCTCTGTCGGGCTCCGCTCTGGGGGTTGGACCGGGGGAACGCGGCGCCTGCGAAGCGCCGGGAGGCGTCCGCCAGGGTGGCCAGACGCTTTCGGCACCTTGAACGGCCGCCGAAGTTGGTCTATGCCGGCTCGCGCGTGGCTGCACGAAGGCGGCCCGGCCAGGACGCCTGGTCGCTCTTGCGCCGTTGGCGGGACCGTCTAAGGTTTTGGCATCGCACGGAAAGCCGCAATAGCTCAGTCGGTAGAGCACGTCATTCGTAATGACGGGGTCGGGGGTTCGATTCCCTCTTGCGGCACCAGACCTTCCCGAAGGTCTGCCAACGCGCTGCGCTGCCCAGCCGTTTTCCAAATAGCCCGGATCAGAAGCCCGTACGGGCGTATAGCGATCCCAAGACCATGACAGAGGCGGCGCGCGGCGCTCGCAGCGCGGGAAGAGCGCGGGCTGAACACAGCAAATTGAGTAAATTTCCGCGGCAAATTCGACCCTCTGTGAACGACTTTCTGAGAACCTGGGAGCAAGTAATTTTTCACCCGGGTCGAGTTGCTCATGCCTTTTGCAACCAAGACTATCGACGACGCGATGCCGGCCTACGACGCGGTCGTCATCGGATCCGGCTACGGCGGCGGTGTCGCGGCATCCCGGCTGGCGCGCATGGGCCTGCGGGTGGCCGTGCTCGAGCAGGGCCGACATTGGCGCCCCGGCGATTTTCCCACCACGGCGAAGGCGCGGCGCAAAACCACTCGACTGACGGGCCGTGCGCCGAAGCTGGGCGACCCTTCGAGCCTCTACTACCTGTCGGTCGGCAAGGGGCTGACCGTGTTCGGCGCGTCCGGACTTGGCGGTGGCTCGCTGATCAACGCGGGGATCGCGCTCCGCCCTGATCCGGCGCGGTTGCGCAAAGCCGGCTGGCCGGAGGCGGTGCTGAACGACGGACTGCTGGCGCGCGGAATCGATCTGGCCGAGGAGATGCTCGGCGTCGCGCCGGTGCCGCGTCCTGAACGCTTTGCCAAGTATGCCGGCATGGCTAAGGCCGCGGAGGCGTCGGGTCGTGCGGTGCAGTTGCCGTCGATGACGATCACCCACACGCGCGGGTGGAACCCTGCCGGTGTGTTGCAGAACGGATGCCGGCATTGCGGCGACTGCTGGTCGGGCTGCAACGCGGGCGCGAAAAACACGGTCGGCGTCACGTATATCGCCGACGCTGTCGCTCACGGCGCTTCGGTGTTTTGCGAAGCGAAAGTCCAATCTCTCGCCAAGACTGCGAGCGGCTGGGAGGTCGTCGTGCAGGATCTATCGAAACAGGGCGCCAGCGTTCGCATCCAATCGCCCATCGTCGTCCTGGCGGCCGGCACATTGGGCACCAACGAATTGCTTCTGCGCGCGCAGCAGCACGGCCTTGAACTCTCCGACAAGCTCGGCGCGAATTTTTCCGCGAACGGCGATGATCTCGTGGTCGCGGGCAACCTTGAAGTACCGGTAAATGCCGTTGCAACGGGCTTCCCCTCGCAGGCGCCGCCGGGAGCGCCGCCGGTCGGGCCGCATTCCATGGCGTTGATCGATCTGGGTGACGCGGACGGACCGGTGTGGGTGCACGACGGCACGATGCTCACCCTGATGGCTGCCCTGGCGCCCCTCAAGGAGTTGCTTGAACTGAAGATCGGGCTGGCCTTCCGGACCCTGCGACAGGGCATCTACGGCGACCGGTTGAGCCGCGCGCAACTCCTCTACGTCGTCTCGCATGACGATGCGAGTGGCCGACTGCGGCTGAAGAACGATCACGTCGTCGTCGAATGGCCGGGCTACAGCGACGCGCCGGCACGCCTGCGGGCGGAGCAAAAGGTCAAGGCCATGGTCGAAGGGATGGGTGGCGAGTTCAATGCCAACCCCTTCGCCATGACGGCTTTCGGCGGCAACCGCATCATCGCCCATCCGCTGGGTGGATGCGCGATGGGCGAAACCGCAAATGAGGGAGTCGTGGCGCCGGACGGGCGGGTGTTCGACCCGACGAAGGGGCCGCACGGCGTGCATGACGGGCTCTACGTTTGCGACGGAGCGGCGGTTCCATCGGCGATCGGCGTCAGCCCGCTCCTGACGATTACAGCGCTCGCGGAGCGCGCCATGATCCTGGCGGCGAGGCAACTTCGCAGGAACCTCGACCTCGAAGTCGCGCCGCCTAGCCCGCTACGCGAAGCCGCCATGTAGCGATGGTGCCTGAGGAGCGAAATGGCCGGAGGCATCGGCCTCCGGCCAAATTGCACACGCGGAAGTCTTAAGCGTGTGCAGGGTGAGTGCGTAGACGCATGGGGTCATAGAAGGGGGTCTGCACCACAACGGCGCGATGCTCACCCTTGTCGTGCACGACCAGTTCGGTGCCGAGCTTGGTGAAGCTGGGGTCGATCTGCGCCAGCGCGAGCGACTTCATGAGATGCTTGCTGTAGGTCGTGCTGGTGATGACGCCGACCTCTTCGCCGCCGGCCGTAATCTTAGAGCCCGGCTCGATGGCTGCCGGTGCCGCAACGTCCAGGCCGGTGATGAATGAGCGCTCCTTGCCCTTACGCTCGATGAGCGCCTGCTTGCCTACGAAATCCGGCTTGTTGAGATCCACGGTCCAGTCGGCACGCACTTCCCACGGCGTCGTGTCTCCGTGCGGCATATCGAATGGGAAAAACAGCAATGCGCCCTCGACGCGAACGATATCGAGGCACGCCCAGGAAACGGGAATGATCCCCTGCGCGGCGCCGTTGACGAGAATTGCGTCCCAGATGTTGTGCGCGTCGGCGGCTGAACAGAATATCTCGTAGCCGCGCTCGGCCGAGTAGCCGCCGCGCGCAATGCGGACGCTCTTGCCGAATATGGTGGTCGGTTCGTGGCGGAAGTAGCCGAGTCCGCCGAGGTCCATGGGTGTGTGCGGAGCCAAAGCCGCGAGCGCCAGCGGGCCTTGCAATGACAGAATGTGGACGTCGTTGTCTCTTTCGATCTTCACATCATGCTTCTTGGCGACCGGAAGCATGGCCTCTTCGAAAGAGCCGCCGCCGTGCGAGATGCGGAACTCGTTGGGCCCGTCCACATAGACGATGACGTCGTCGACGAGTGATCCGCCTTCATTGACGATATTGCTGATGTGCGAATCGCCGGGCTTCGCCTTAGACACGTCCGAAGTCAGCAACTCGTTGAGGAAGGCGAGCGCGCCGCTGCCTGTAACGTTGAGTATCTTCAGCATCGACACGTCGAACAGGCCCGCACGATAGCGGACTGCCGCAGTCTCCTCGTAAGGATCGGTTTTGTAGTTCTGCGGAATCGGCATGTCGTTCCATGCATTCGCCAGGTCCGAGCCAAGCGCGGCGTGGCGATCGTTGAGGACCGACTGCCTGGGAGAAGTACTGACTGACATTGGCGCTTCGCTCCTCGTGATTGGTTTTTCGCTGGCTTGTTCAAGGCCCTCATCGTCAGGCCGGCATCCCGCTGAAGTGGGTACGCCGTCGTCGTACTTCGCCAGCCACGCAAGCGTGGTGTCGCGGTAGCGGGTCAAGCCCTTGTAGTCGACGAGTTCCGGCGGCAGCGATCCCAGCACGCGCGGAAAGCGCCGCGCCCACTTGGGCACCGACACGAGCTCGTTCATCTTCAACAGGTAGCAGCGGATGGAGAAGAGGATGGCGTTGGAGCGCGGAAGGCGCCACAAGCCCTGCACCTCGACGCGCAGGTGCACCTTGTCGCCGACGTTCCCTGGCGTGACCGTCGTGCGATCGACGCCCCACTTGTGGAAGTTCTCGGGGCTCGTATCGAGACGCGGATTGATCGTCATGGTCCAGTTGAGGCGACGGACCGGATGGCCGTTCTGCAAGTTGAGCAGGAACTTCAGCGCGCGTTCGAACACGCGCTCTTTATGGGCCAGCGGGACTGGGCCATGCCACTCGGTGAAGTTCATACCGACATCGAAATCGAGCGACCAGTCGGCCTGCGTGGTAATGATGCCGGCATCCATGTAGAGCTGATTGTCGCGCTGATCCTGCAGCGAGAAATCGCCTTGGCACTGGCGGCCAATGTACTCCATCGGCCCGTACGGAAGCGTCGACGGATCACCAAACGTAAAGCGCTGATCGATCCCCAGGGGGCGGTTGATCCAATGCCAGTCGTTGCCGTCGCGGTTGAGCGTGAAATGCTCGGGATAGCCGGACGCCATCGACGTCATCAGCAGTTCGAGCATGTCCCATTGCGCCGGCATCATGTGCGGCAGCGCCTGACAGCGTAGCGGATCCTTCTCCAGCACCAGCGCGCGATCGCGCATCTCGGAGACGTAGTGCTCGTCGATATCGATCGGGAACTCGTAGACCGAGCCCTTCGGACCCGGCACGTGCGGTTCAATGTTGACCGCATACATGTAGGCGTCTTCGTGGAACGGGAAGGGAAAGCGCTTGATCGAGGCCGGGCTGTTCGAGAACGTAAAATCGTCTCGGAACGTCTCGTCCTTGAATACCAGTCCCATGACCTCGCCTCCAATATTACGCGCGGCTTGCGCGTTCACAGATCCAGTGTGAGGTGGCGGCCTGTGGCCCGCGAAACGCAGATCATGATCGCTTCACCGCGGCTCTTGTCTTCGTCGGTGAGGTAATGATCGTTGTGCTGCAACGGCCCGTCGCTCGCCACGACGCGAGTCTCGCACTGCCCGCAGGCCCCGCCGCGGCAAAGGCACTGCGCGTCGATGCCATTGTGCTCCAGCGCTTCGAGAATGCTCTGCTGCGGGCCGACGACGATTTCACGGTTTGACCGCGCCAACTTCACGGAGAAGGCATGCCCTGACGGCGGAGCGCTGAAGCGCTCGGAATGCAGGTTCTCGTCGGGCCACCCGGCAGACCGGGCGACGTGAAGTGCCCAGTTGATCATCGCGGCGGGGCCGCACACGTACATGTGCGTCCCGAGCGGCTGATCGCGCAGCAGATCCTCCAACGACAGGTCTTCACCGGCCGCCTTGCGGTAGAGGCGCACACGCGATCCGTAGTCGGCGAGCAGTCGCTCGTGGAAGGCCGCGCGAGGCAGATCGCGCAGCTTGTAATGCAGCTCGAAATCCGCGTTCTGTGCCGCAAGCTCGTGCGCCATGGCAACGAACGGTGTAATGCCGATGCCGCCCGCGAGCAGGATATGCTTGCGGCCCTGTTTGGCCACGGGAAACAGGTTCACCGGGTCGCTTATGAAGAGCTCGGTTCCGATGTGCACGCGGTCGTGCATGAAAACCGATCCCCCGCGCGAAGCAGCAAGCCGCAACACGCCAATGTCGTAGCTGCTGCGGTCGCCGGCAGCTCCGATCAGCGAGTAGGGGTTTTTCCAGCTGTGCCCGTTGGCATCCGGCATGGTCACGACGACATGCGAACCCGCTGAGAAAGCGGGAAGCGCCGCACCAGAAGCATCGACGAAGCGAAAACGCTTGATGTCGTCGGCGACGCGCTCGATCTCGGCGACGCGCACGCGACGCAAGGCGGATGCGGTCATTGTATCGCCACCTGCTGCGGAATTTCCCCGGGGACCTCGGCGTCGACACACACACCCTGGAAAGCAGCCAGACGGCGTGAATAGTGATCGCGCACCGTTAGATAGAGCCCGCATTGGCTACACTTCACGGGGCTGACGGTGACGTCCTCGGTCATGCCCTTGCAGTGCACGCACTGCACACGCCGCTTGAGCGAGCCGCGGTGCTCGGTCCGCACGGAACGATAGTCGATGCCAAACTTTTCGGCCGTCTGGACGGTTGATCCGATCAGGGGCTCGCTGCCGGCCGCGTATACCCGGACGCCCATCTTGGCGCCATTCAGGCGGAGGGCGAGTTCACCTACAGCGACGGTGATATTAAAGCAGACGACCGTGCCCCCTGGCCTGAGTGCATCAATCCGCGCTTCGAGCGACCGCGCTGAGTCGAAGTCGTCGGCGCACATGAGAATGGTGGTCTTGCCAGCGAATTCTGCGCCGGCCTTCTGCAGCAGCTCAGCGACGGCCGCAGCTCCATCCCGATCGCAGACGATGACATTGCTGCGCGCGCAGATGTCGGGCTCCAGTCCCGCATAAACGGGTCGACTCTTGATTTCACTCACTTGCAATCTGCACTCTCCTCATCTCGCGGTGGGGATCATGTAAAAAGCGAAGGCCGAAGCAGCGTGAGCCGCTCCGGCCGTTTGGCGCTATCGCCCTGGCCACCCAAACGCGCCTCTCCAAGTCGATGGCTCACCTGACGGCGCGGCCGCAGTCGGGCGCGCGCGCGGATTGCGCCCGTCGTCATTTGCTCCACTCCTGGCGATGCGCCTGCTTCTCAGTCCGCGCTTGGCCGGACGCCAACAGACGGGACGCCCAGGGTATAGGTCGAGGTGAGATCGGGGTCGCGCCCAAATCATGCCAATTACGCCCACTTTCGCCCACACGGCTCCGGAACCCCTCCAAATTAGCCGAGCGCTTGTGGCGGGCAACAAGAAAGTTGCCTGATAGGAAACAATCGGCAGGCATCGAAGGCCTAGCAATTGGGCACAGTTCTGCCGCAACCTTGATGCGGTCCACATCAATTGCCTGTGCCTATTGCCGGAAAACTGCTATTGGCTTCATTTGGTTTATATTGGTCCACTGGTTACTCATGCGGCACGGCTTTCAACGCACGTCGGAGGGCCAGCATGTTGAGAAACGCATGATGCTGATCAGACGGGAATGGACGCTTGCCACTGGGGCTGCATTTGCCGCCCTGGAGGCCGGGCGTCGGGCGGAGGCCGCGAGCCTTTTGATGGACACCTCGAGTTACGTCGAACGTGCCGGCGCTTCCGCGCCGCTGCGTGCCGCGGCGAGAAATAACCTCGGACTTGCACGCATGCTGACAGCCGATCCCCACGGAGCGCTGCAAGATCTCAAGCAGGCTGCAAGCCAGTGGGCGACCGCGAGCGAACTGCTCGACAAAACGGAAATTGAGATTTCGGGCCGCAGCTCCGTATTTCATCTGCGTCTCGCAATGAATCAAACGGACGCTTTCGAGACGGTCGGTCGGCGGCGGCTGGAACGACTGTGCGGTGCAGCCGCTGTCGTCTCGCATACCAATGCATGCGTGGTACGCGGCGAGAGCGCCCATCCCGCGACACTTGCGTTGACGATGTCCGAAGCCTTTGGGGATCGGAGCGCAAGCACCGCACTCCTATATCACGCCTACGCAGCGCCGACGTCTGATGTGAACCGCGCTTACGCGGGCTATCGACACGCCGCAGAACGAGCAGCGGAAGAAATGTCCTCGTCCTACCTGAGTGGTTGTGACTACGGGGCCGATCTTGCGCACGCCGCCCAACTCACGGCCCTGATTCACCCGGCATTTGTTCCCGCTACCGGCGCGCGCGTCCGCTAATCGGCGCCAACGTAGCGCGCCCGGCCACGTCAATGCGAACGTAATTGGATCCGACCGCATGACCGATATTCTTGCTCACGAAACGCCGCCCTGGGAAATCGATGTCGCTTCGCAGCCGCTGGTAAAGCAGCAGGTGAAGTATATTGCGACGCAGGTGTTCAACCGCATCGCATCGGGAGAGTACCCGTTCGGCACGCGCATACCGGCCGAGCGCGAACTCGCCAGCACCTTCACGGAGTCGCGGACGACGATCCGGCAAGCGCTGGATTTTCTGGAGACGTATGGCGCGGTCGCCCGCCGGGCCGGCAGCGGCACCTTCGTAACCTACAGGGCGCCCCAGACTCTGCGCCGCCCGCGTTCGGACACGCCCGGGCTTCTGAACATCTTGGCGATCGCCGAGAGCGTTTCACCGTTCGAGATGAACGTCGCCGAGTCGATCTTAGAACCAGAAATCGTACGCCTCGCCACCATCTACATGTCGGTCCGCGACCTCACTTTGCTCGGGGAGCAACTGAAGCAATTAGAAGCGATCGTCACCGACGCCACCGAGTTCGCACATCGCGAAAAGCAGTTCATGATGACCATATGCGAGGGGACGCACAACTCACTGGTGATCGCCATGTACCGCGTCATGCACGAGGTTCGCAGACAGCCTCAGTGGTGTGCCAACAAGCGGCGAACGTTGACGCCCGTTCGTATTCGCGAAGCCCAACATGCGCTCCGCTCGCTGTTCACCGCGCTCGAGGCGCGCGATGTCGAATCGGCCGTCGAGTGCGTACGACTCTATATCGCCAACGCTCAGGAGCACATGATTTACGCGCCGTCATAGCTGTCCGGTTTCGGCTGCCTGCCGCAGAGCCGCGCTGGCGCTGAGCGCTTCCTCGCGCTGGTCCCACATCAGGTTCATCTCTCGCATGTGACGGATAAGGACGGATTTATTGCGGGACCACCAGCTGACGATCGATGAAAACTCCTTGATGCGCGCGGTCCCGTCCTCGATGACGACGACCGGCCAGTCTCCGACCAGCGCGTTGTCGATGCCGAACAGTTCCTTGCCCCACCATACGGCTTCGCCGAAGGCGTGGTGGCCGACGCCGCCGAACTTCATCATGGACAGCACCGGAAACGGCTCGTAGGTGCGCGCCCGCTGCACCGCTGTCTTCCATAGCTCCAGGGTTGAAGCATATTCCCACGACACCGCGCTCCACGTCTGCGGATAGCGTGCGCAGAACTCTGCATAGAACTCGTTGGGGTTTTCAAAGTTGACCTGCGAGTCGTTCAGTCGCGGATCGTCAAAATCTGGAAACTGAAAAACGAAGCCTTCCATGAACTGGGCACTCGTGTGCTCGATCAGGTCTCGGTAGTTGTCGCAAGTGCACGAGATCATGCTGCCCTTGAAGCCGCGTCTATACGCTTCTTTGGTCAGCGCATGCAGAAACGGCTCATAGACCGTGTCCCAGCACAGCACGTCCGGATTCCTGGCCATCATCTTCTCGACGATGGCGCCGAAATCCGTCGTCTCGATAGGGAAGAGATGCTCCTCAACGAGTTCCCAACCCGCAACCTCGAAAGCGGCGCGGTAGGTGGCGATCGACGGCAGCCCGTGCAGATCGTCCTGTGCGCACATAGCAACCGTCTTCAGCTCGGGCCGTTGACGGCTTAGCCAGTCGACGCCGGTCACATTATAGATCGGATGCACCTCGCTCGGGGCAAGGAGGGTCGGCGCATCCGGAGTAAGATCGCTGGGGAGCAGGGTCGCGACCAGCATCCGGTGCTGGTTGACGATGTCGCGCACCGCCACCGTGAAGTCATTGCCCCCGACCATGAGAATGAACTTCACGCCATCGTCGTTGATCAGCTGCTTGACGCCCGCCAGGGCAAGCTCCGGCCGAAACTCCGTGTCGAATGGCACGAGGTCGACCATGTATCGACGCATGCCAACTTTTATGCCGCCCGCAGCGTTGACGCGATCCCGCCAGATCAGGCTCCCGTTGAGGCCCGGCTTTGCCCAGGATTTCAGTTTTCCGGTTAGCGGCGCGAGGAAGCCGACCTTGATGACCTTGGAGGATCCCAGGCCGTGATCCGTCATTGCGATCGACAACGCGGAGCCGAGAGAGCTTCTTGCGCGGCCTGCCATCAGGTGGTGAGCATCCTACGAGCGCCGGTTCGAACTCCCATTGTAACATGCGCCGGCACCGGAGCGGCGACGCTCATCCAAAGATCTTCTCGCCGCCCACCCAGGTCTCGGAGATCTTGATGCCCATGATCGCGTCCGCCGCAACCTCGTAGGGGTTCTGCTCCAAGATCACGAGGTCCGCCTCCTTGCCGACCTCCAGAGTGCCGATGCGGTCGGCAAGACCGATCTGCGCGGCGGCCTGCGAAGTCACCGCCTTGATCGCCTCTTCGACCGTGATTGCCTGGTCGGGACCCACGACGGAGTTGTCAATTGCGCAACGCCGCGTCACGGCTGTCTGGATGAGGCGCAACGTACCGGGCGGCGAACAGGGGCCGTCCGTGTGCACGGTAAAGGGCAGTCCCTCGCGCACGCAGGCTCCCGCGGGATCCATGAACGCCGCGCGCTCTGGGCCAAAAAGCTGGTCGCGATACGCCGCCCCATAGAAGTAGACGTGATTCATCAGGAACGTCGGCTGCACGCCCAACGCCTTCATGCGCCGCAACTGATCCGGGCGCGCCATGGTGCAATGCTCGA
The DNA here is from genome assembly GCA_963759735.1 of uncultured Alphaproteobacteria bacterium. Classification (GTDB taxonomy): domain Bacteria; phylum Pseudomonadota; class Alphaproteobacteria; order Rhizobiales; family Hyphomicrobiaceae; genus Hyphomicrobium_A. The sequence goes on along the minus strand of CAVXAF010000004.1, from coordinate 316,561 downwards.
TACGATTGAGACCGGTTGCCGGGTTGGCGCCGTAAGCAGCTTCGATGGCGTCGAGCGCATAGTCGATGGTCGCGTCACCGTTGCAGTGAATCTGCACCGGCCAGCCCGCCTCTTTGACGGCAGCGACCATGGTCTTCAGCTGTTGCGGTGGATAATTCGGAGCGCCCTTCTCGTCGGTCCCCAGGTACGCAATGGTCTGCGCACCGGTCTTCGTCTGGTTGGATCCGTCGCCGATGATCTTGATGCCGAACAGGGAAAAGCGCGAGTTGGGAAACTGCGCCGCCTTTGCTCCGCGCCCGAATTGCTTGTAGGCGTCGGCACCTTTCATGTCGTCGTACTGCAGGCTCGCGCTGAGTCGCCCGGTTCCTGAGGCCGTCAACTTGACGAGACCCTCGATCCAATCGGGTCTCACCGTTCCGGGCTCGTGGGTCGTCGTGTTGCCCAGCGCGGCGCTCATTTTGAAGTAGTCGGTGAGCGCCTTTTCAAAGATTGCCGGCGTGATTTTCGGCAGCGCCTGTGGGACGAACTTCAGCATGGCGGTCTCTTCGTAGATGAGACCGTTGAATTTGCCGTTCGCGCCACGGCCGAAGTGGCCGCCTCCCGGCAATACGCCGACATCGTCCTTGATCTGCGCGATTCTGAAGGCAGCCGCGTTGGCCGCCCCATCGTGCATGTTTATATACCAGATGAGGATCGGACGATCCTTCGACACCTGGTCGAGCTCGTCCATCGTCAAATCGCCGCCCTGCAGCAAGTTGTCGAAGTTGTAAGCGAGCAGCCATTCGCCCGCGGGCAACTTGGCGTCGAGCTGCTTGAGGCCCGCCATGAGGTCGGCACGGGTGGGATATTTGGTGTAGCCGACATCCGCGAGGAGTTCGGCGAAGAGGGCCACGAAGCAGGAGTGCTGGTGAGGGTCGATGAAGCCGGGCAGCAACGTGCGGCCGTCGAGATCGATCACCCTCGTGTTGACCGTCTGCAAGCCGGCGATGTCGGAGGCGGCACCGATCGCAACGATCTTGCCGGCGCGCACGGCGACCGCTTCGACCTGCTTTGGTCCAGCAGACGCGACGGGAAAGATCGCGCCGCCGCGATAGATTGCATCCGCTCCGGCTGCAGACTGCGCAGAGACCGGGGCTGGCAACATGCCAAGGCCGCCCGCACCAGCCGCCGCACCCGCCAGCGCCATGAAGCTTCGCCGCGAAGTGAGCTCGCGCGGCGTTGACATTGGCCAGCCGGAATAGAGGCTCTCGTTGGTGAAGAGAGTGCCAACACAGAAACGGCACATGGGGGTTTCTCCGCTTGCCATCACGCTATCGGGACCACCGCGACGGCCGGAATGCGCCATGCCGCAGCTTTTTCGCCTGCACATTGACCGATGGACGCAAAGAATTCGTTGCGAGCTAGAGACGTCGCGCTCATCCCGGTGTGCCGGGGCGAGCGGCCGGGCTACGGCCCGAGCGATCCGTCTGCTGGCCTACGATTCCCGCGGCAGAGATTGTTGGAGCTAAGAGGAATGGCAGGGGACATCGCTTTCCAGCGACGTCCGGCCGCTAGCTGCTCAGCCGAGCGGCATTGGCAGCGACGAGTTCGCGATACCTCTCGATGACCGAATCCGCCGATCCGCCACAGAGCAGGCAGCCGAAGGCCTCGGCGGCGGCGTCCAGTTTCTCGCTCACCATCAAACGTGCTTCATCCACCGCAGCATCGCCGCCGATGGCCAACTTCGCCAAGCGGAGGCGCATCACTTCGCCTGCCTCGAATGCCAGTAGCATCCCTGAAAGCCATGGATTGACCACAGTCGTATCTCCTCGGCAGCTGGTGCTGCGGCGTGGGTAACGTACTGGGGTAGGAATATGAGCATGCGGCCGATTGGCCTCTATCTCCCTGGGAACACCCGTCTGCGTGGCGGTCGACGGCGCATTGCGTTTTGCCGAAGCTGGTCGGTCGAGCGGCTATCGATCCTTCCGCGCCAAACGCTGCGCGCCTAGATGTTGCGAACCTACGGCCTCAGCACGGCGACCGGCAGATCGCGCAGTGCCTCGCTGACTTCAATGGCGCCATTCTCGATTCCAAACGAGCGGTACGTGGCTACATCGTGCAGCCGACCGATCGAAGCCGGCACCACTACGCGCGTGCCGGCCCAGCGATCGGCGGACACCACGGGAACGCCGCCATCCAGAAGCCGCAGCGAAAATCTCGTCCCGATGAAGACAACGGAGCCGGCCGCAGACGTGCGTGCGAACGCTACGACATGCCGCCGCAGCGGACCTTCGACCTCCAGCGGCACATATGTCGCGGCGGCAAAATCTTCGCCAAGCTCGCCACGCAATGCCAGTCCGGCGCGCAACAGCTGCAGTTTTATTGCGCCCGTCGTCCATGCCGTCGCCAGCTCCGCCGGCGTCGCCTCGGCCTTGCACATCGCCATGCGCTCGGTGAAATCGACGGGTCGACGGTTGTCGGGATCGACCAGTGCCAGGTCCCAGATCTCGGTGCCCTGGTAAATATCGGGGATGCCCGGCGCGAAGAGCTTTATGCACAGTTGCGTTAGACCGTTCATAGCCCCGGCAAGGATGAATGGCTGCGCGGTGACGTGGAAGTCGTGCAGGAATTCCGACGATCGCTCGGGCGACAGCGTGCCAGCGACGAATGCCTCGACCGCTGCCTCATACCCTTCGACAGGCTGCGTCCACGTCGTGTGCAGTTTGGCCTCGCGCGCCGCCTTGCGCATGAACTCGCTCATGCGCCGCGCAAGCTCCTGCAGGCCGGTAGCGTCGTCGGGTTTGAGCGCCGCAGGCCAAGCGCCGAGTAGGGACTGGTAGAACATCCATTCGACATCGGCGCCCGGCACGATCCCCTCGATGGTCTCGGTGCGCCTGGCTGAATTCATCTCCGACCACCGCCTGACGGCTGACGACCATTCATCGGGCGCCTCACTGATGGCATAGATGCGAGCTCGCGCGTCCTCGCCGCGCTTGGTATCGTGCGTCGCGGTGGACGAAAGGGCCAGCGGTGCGCTTTTCAGCCGCGCTTGCATGGCGCGGTGGAAGTCGCCGATCGGGGCGCCGAGAGGGTCAGGCTCACCGCCGACCTCGTTGACAGCGATGAGCCGATTGTAGCGATAGAACAGCGTATCCTCGAGCGCCTTCGCGGTCAGCGGCCCGGACGTCTGCTGGAAGCGCGTCGTAAAAACCAGCGCCGCGGCTTGCCGTTCGGCGCTGCCGACATCGAGTGTGAACAGCTTCACCAGAAACTCGAAGGCCGCCTCGTCCTCTACCTCGCGCGAGGCTTTCGCCCGAGCGATAGCGTCCAGGATGACAGTCACGTCTTCTGGTCTGACGCCCCTGGCGTCAATGTAGGTGCGGTAGACACCCATCGCCGACGCCAGCTCGACGATAGCGCGCCGCACGGTATCGGCGCCGATATCGCGCGTCGCAACGTCGCCTGCGGCGAGACTCGATGCCAGCGAGGTCAGATAGTCGAGCTCCCCCGCAAGATTGCGCGTGATCGTGCGTCGCTTGGTCTGCAGAACCTCTGCAGGAAGGTCGCGCTGCTCACCAATGAACCGCGCGTAGGCATCCTGCAGCTGGGCACGGCAGTTCTCGTCCACCAACAGGCGCGCCAGCTCGTTGATGACCTCATAGCCGGTGGTGCCGGCCACCGGCCAATCGGTGCGCAGCTCTTCGCCGGGACCGAGGATCTTTTCGACAATGACGTAGAAGTCGTCGCGACCAATCACGCCGCGCAGCCGCGTCAGGTAGGCGAAGGGGTCCGCCAAACCATCGATGTGGTCGATGCGCAGTCCGTCGACCAATCCTTCGTGCACCAGATGCATAACCGTGCGATGCACGTCCTCGAATACGTTTGCCTGCTCGACCTTGACGCCAACCAGCTCCGCGATCTCGAAGAAGCGTCGGTAGGTCAGGTTCTCGCGCGCTGTTCGCCAATGCGCCAGCCGCCAGACCTGCTGCTCATGCAGGCGGTGTAGTGCTTCCCAGTCTTGCGAGATAGCACCGGCCGCGGTCTGCAAGGCAGCAAGCGCCGCCGGATCGGCGAGCGCGTTCGCCAGCTCCCCCTTCAACTCGGCTACGCTCAGCGGGGAGGCGGTCGCAAACCGCAACCCCAGGGACCCGAAGTGCTGCTCGCCGGCAGTGCCGAGCACCCCAGCGTAGCTCGGGGGATGCAGCGGCAGGTGCATGTCGCCGTAGCCGATACACAGCTCTCCTGCCGGCGCATCGACGCAAACACGCAGTCCGCCGGACTTCAGTACCGCTCCGTAGTGGTCTCCAAGGCGCGGCACGATCAACTTCGGCGCCGACCAATCGACGTCAAAGTGCCCGGCGTAAACGCTAGCGGCACCCCACTCGAGCGCATCGCGCCACCACGGATTGAGCGTGCTGGCACCCATGTGGTTGGGCACGATATCGAGGATGATGCGCACGCCGACTGCCTGCATGGCTCGCGCCAGCCCGACGAAGCCGTCATAGCCGCCCAGTTCCGGCTCGATCTCGTTGAAGTCGATGCCGTCATAGCCGTGCGTTGAGCCCGGCACCGCCTTGAAAATCGGCGACAGATAAAGATGCGAGATGCCGATGGCCGCAAAGTAGGGCGCCAGTTGCGTCGCGCGCGCGAAGGTCATTCCCCCGCGCAATTGCAGCCGGTACGTCGCTCGCGGAGCGGGCGTCGCCTTCGCAGGCGCGACCGCAATAGAGGGGGTATCGGTCATGCCTGACGCGGCCGCTCCCGGGCCACCGCCTCCACCGTTCGCTGCAGGGTGTGCAGCGTCGCCAATTCTTCAACGAGGCATGGCAGCTTGCGGCGCCAGTTGGCGTGCTGCCGGTCCGTACCCGGCAGGTTGACCATGTCGACGGCGCCGGCGAGATCCTCCAGCTGCAGGGCAAACAGGCGGCAGGGCGTGCGCGCCATGTAGCGATGCGCGGCGACGAATGTCTCTTCGCTGAGGCTCCCCTCCGAGCTCTCCGGCGCGGCCTCGCCATCGAAGGCGCCGCCGTCGCGGAGAGTTTCCAGCATGCGCCAGCGCGCGTGCGCCCTCTCATCGTAGGCGCCCTGAGGCGCGTCGGCGCATTCGTACATCCCGCACGCGACGCGCGCGCCGACATCACGAGACTCCCACCAGCCACGCAACGGCGGCAGGTCGTGCGTGGCGATGCAGGCGAGGGCCTGGGTCGGATAGTGCTGCGCCTCGTTGAATCGACCCTCGTGGCCGCGTTCGAAATAGAACACGCGGTAGCTGAGCACGTTGTGGTCGCGCATGCCGTCACGGAAGCCCGGCGGTACGGTGCCGAGATCCTCGCCGATGACGATGCACTTGGTCTGCTGCGAGCAGCGGCCCAGCACGTGCAGCAGCTGATCGATCGGATAGCGCACGTACCCGCCGTTCCGCGCATCGGTCCCCACGGGTAGCCAATAGAGGCGGGCGAGACTCATCACATGATCGAGGCGGATTGCACCGGCGAAACGCATCGCCGCAATCAGCTCGCGCTCAAACGGCTCGAAGCCGCGCGCAATCAGGTTGGCCGGCTTCATGGGCGCCAAGCCCCAGTCCTGGCCGAGACGGTTGAACATGTCGGGCGGGGCCCCGATGCGAGCCTGCGAAGCGAACAGCGCGCGGTCGGACCACGCGGCGGCGCCATCCGGCGACACGCCGACGGCGAGGTCAAGGTAGACGCCGATACGCATTCCCGCCTCGCGTGCGCGCTGCTGCGCTTCGGCGAGCTGGGCGGCGGCAATCCATTGCAGCCATTTGTGATAGCGGATGCGGTCGCCGTGAGCCTCCGCGAAAGCCGCCACCTCGGCCGAGCGCATATCATGCATCGCTTGCGGCCAGCCCTGCCAGCCGGCGCCGCGGCCTTGGGCGGCGAAGTGCTCGCTGAGCGCTTCGAACGTCGCGAAGCTGTGCAACGCGTCGCCCTCGGCGGCGCAGTACGCTTCGAACTCCTCTTCAAGACCACGCTGTGCGAAAGCTTCATGAAGCAGCGCGCTTTTCAGCGCCGCGACGCCGCCGTAGTCGACGAACTCTGCCGCGCGAAGCCGCCCCGCTTCTTCGCGCAATTGCGCCGTATCTTCCAGGCGGACGATCTGATCGACCGCAATGTAGATCGGATTGAGGTACTGCCGGCTCGACGGCGAATAGGGGCTGGCGAGTTCGGGGTCGGCGGCAAAGAGCGCGTGCAGCGGATTGACGCCGATGAAGTCGGCACCCTCGGCGGCGAACAGCTCGGCAAGTCGCGCCAGATCCTCGAAGTCGCCAATACCGAGATTGCGCCCCGAGCGCACGCCGTAAAGCTGCAGCGAGATGCCCCAAGCGCGGCCATCCTGCAGCCACTTGGGGATGAAGCACGGCTGCGCGGCGCCGAGATCGGGAGGTGGGGTGCCGACGGCGGCCTCGTCGATCTCCATGGCGTCAAGCAGCGCGCGCTTAACGTCGTCGGAAACGTAACAATGCTCGCCCGAACTCGCTGATGTACGAGGCATCGATGCCATATCGTTCGGCCAGCTCGGCAAGCGACATTGTCATGCGTCGGCGTCCTCAAGGGCGAACATGAGGGAAGACGCCGGCATGCGTCCGGCGACGATTTCGGCAGCAACCCCGGAATGAGATTCGTAAATGGGCCGCATCTCGATCAGATCGGTAGCGGTGACGGGACATTCATCGCCGAAGTTCGCCATCAGTCGCAGAGTCGCGCCCGAACCCAGCCGCCACGTCACGGAGAAGGCGCGCGAGCTGAGGACTTCGTGGCTGGCCTGGCCACCCGCGATTCCCGCGAGGCGCGGCACGATCTCGCGCGCGCGCACAGCCAGCAGCGTGCGTACCAGCGCCAAGCGCGCGCGGCCTTCGGGCGTCTCGGCGTAGTCCCAGTCGATCGCCGAGGCCCTGGCGGTCTCCAGCGCATTGGGATCGGGAATCTTCTCGCGGTTCGCCGGGTCGGCGAACACCGGCCACTTCTTGAACTCGGCGCGGCGACCTTCGCGCACCGCTGTCGCCAGCTCGCCGGTGAAGTCGGTGAAATAGCAGAACGGTCGCCGCTCGCCCCACTCCTCGCCCATGAAGATGAGCGGCGTATGCGGCGCCAGCAGCAGCACCGCCATCAGGAGCTCCGCCGTCGCCTCGTCCGTCAGCGTCGTCAGGCGTTCGCCGAAGGCGCGATTGCCGATCTGGTCGTGGTTCTGCACGAAGTTGACGAAGGCCGTCGGCGGAAGCGACGCGCACGGCTCGCCGCGCGGTTTGCCGTCGCGATAGCCGGAGGGCTGGCCCTGGTAGACGTACCCCTCCGCCAGCGACCGCGCCAAGTCGGCCGTCTCCACGAAGTCGGCGTAGTAGCCCTCGCTCTCACGCGTCGCCACCACGTGCGCGGCGTGATGAAAGTCGTCGTTCCATTCGCCGTCGTAAAGGCGCGTCCGACCATCCTCGTGGCGCTGGTGCAGGCGAACGATATTGCGGTCGTCCTCCGTCGTCAGGTGAATGTGCCGGTCGGTGATCGTGCGGCGCACCTCTGCCGCCAGCTCCTCCAGGATCGGCGTCTCGGCCTGGTCGTCAATCTGGTCGATGGCATCGAGACGCAAGCCGTCGAAGCGAAACTCCTGCAGCCAATAGAGCGCGTTCTCGATGAAGAAGCGCCGCACGGGTGGCTTCTCATAAGCGATCGCTGCGCCCCAAGGCGTATGGCGCTCGGGATGGAAGAAGTCCGGCGCGTAAAGGCTGAGGTAGTTCCCGTCCGGCCCGAAGTGATTGTAGACGACATCCAGCAGCACCATGAGACCGCGCGCGTGCGCGGCATCGATGAGCGACTTGAGCCGGTCGGGGCCGCCGTACGCGGTATGCGGCGCATAGAGGAGCACGCCGTCGTATCCCCAGCCGCGTCGACCGGCGAATTGCGCCACCGGCATCAGCTCGATGGCTGTGACGCCGACCGCTGTTAGGTGGTCTAACTTTGCTTCGATGCCAGCAAAGTCCCCACCAGGCGAGAACGTGCCGGGATGCAACTCGTAGATCACCGCCTCTTCCCACGGCCGTCCGCGCCAATCCGCGCTGCTCCAGGCGTAGGCGCGCGGGTCGACCAGCTGCGAGGCCCCGTGCACACCGTCTATCTGGGCCCGAGCGGCAGGATCCGGAACAACCTGGCCGCCGACGTCGAACGCGTAACCACCGCCAACCGCAACGGCATCGGTTTCAAGTTCGAACCAGCCATTGTCGGAGCGCAGCATTGGGAGGGAAGCTCCACTATCCGCCGCCACCAGGGCGACGCGCTCCTCTCCTGGCGCCCACAGGCGAAAGCGGGCGTTGCCGCCCTGCATGACCGTCGCACCCCACGACGTAGCGAACGCGAACGACGTCACCGGCGCGCCCCCTCGTAGAGCAAAAGGGACCGGCCGGACACGATGATGTCCTCCGGTTCGCTCACGGTGACGCCGCGCGGCTCGATGCTGCCTTGGCCGGTGTCGACAATGAGTCGCCATGCGCCGGTCGGCGACTCCGGTACCTTGAACGAAACGCCCTCGTGGTAGGCGTTGAGGAACATCAGCAGCGGCTTGCCGTGACGCGCACGCAGCATGAGGCACACGCTCTTGTTGATGCCGTTGAGCCAGTCGTCCGGTGACATCTCTTGCCCGTCAGCGCGCATCCAGGTGACGTCGCGCACGCCGCCAATTTCCTCTCCGTGCAGGAATCGGCTCTGATTCAGCAGCGGACGCGATCGGCGCACCTTCAGCAGGCCGATGGTGAACTCGCGAAAAGCTTCATCGCGCGGGCTGAGATCCTGCCACCGCTGCCACGAAATCTCGTTGTCCTGGCAGTAGGCGTTGTTGTTGCCGCCCTGGGTGCGCCCCTGCTCGTCCCCCATCAGCAGCATCGGCGTGCCCTGCGAGAGGATCAGCGTAGCCATGGCGTTGCGGCGCATGCGATCGCGCAGGTCGAGAATGGCTTCGTCGTCCGTCGGCCCCTCGGCGCCGCAGTTCCAACTGCGATTGTCGTCGTGCCCGTCGTTGTTGTCTTCCTGGTTCGCCTCATTGTGCTTGTCGTTGTAGGCGTACATGTCGGCCAGCGTGAATCCGTCGTGCGCCGTGAGGAAATTGACGCTCGTCCACGGCCGCCGCCCCGACTTGTCGAACAGCTGCGCCGAGCCGAGCAGTCCGTCCGCTACAGCCGGCAGGCATCCATCGTCGCCACGCCAGAACGCGCGCACGTCATCGCGATAGCGCCCGTTCCACTCAGCCCATCCGGGAGGGAAGTTGCCAACTTGATACCCGTCCTCGCCGAGATCCCATGCCTCGGCGATCAGCTTGACGCGCGTCAACAATGGATCCTGGCGTAGCGCGGCGAGGAACGAACTCGCTGGGCGAAACGCCCGGTCATCGCGGGCCAGGGTGGTCGCAAGGTCGAAGCGGAAGCCGTCGACACCGAATTCCTGCACCCAGTAGCGCAGTGAATCCGTGACCAGCTGCAGCACGCGCGGATTGCCGACGTTCAGCGTATTGCCACACCCCGTAGTGTCGAAATAGAAGCGCTGGATCGTCTGCCAGCTTGTAATAGGCGGCGTTGTCGATGCCGCGGAATGAGAGCGTCGGCCCGAGGTGGTTGCCCTCGGCGGTATGATTGTAGACCACGTCGAGGATCACCTCGATGCCCGCCTCGTGCAGGCGATTGATCGTCGTGCGGATTTCGTTCAACTCTCCGGAGCCGACATAGCGGCCTTCCGGTGCGAAGTACGACAGCGTGCTGTAACCCCAATAGTTGCGCAGCCCCTTGTCGACCAGATAGCTGTCGTCACAGAACGCTTGCACCGGAAGAAGCTCTAGGCTGGTGACGCCCAGCTTCACGAGATGATCGATGACGTGCTGGCTGCCGAGGGCTGCGAACGTGCCGCGCTGGCGATGCTGTACGCGCGGATGCAGCTGCGTCATACCCTTGACGTGCGCTTCGTAGATGACGGTATCGATCCACGCTGGCGGCTTCCACTCGCGACGACGTGCGGAGAACAGCGACTTGCGCGATGCCACCCCGTCCGTCACCACGCACTTGGGCATGAACGGCGCACTGTCGGCATCGTTGAACGAAAGGTCGGCATCGTCATCGCCGCTCGTCACGTAGCCGAAGTGCGCCGGATTCCATTCAACCTCGCCGCGCAGCAGGCGCGCATAGGGATCGACGAGCAACTTGTGCGGATTAAAGCGATGCCCTTCTCCGGGTGCGTACGGCCCATGCACACGATAGCCGTAGAGCTGCCCAGGCGTGAGGCCATGGACGTAGCCGTGCCAAACCTCGTCGGTGAATTCCGGCAGCGCGATGCGCGCCGTCTCGCGTTTGCCGTCCGCCTCGAACAGGCACAGCTCGACGCGCGAGGCATTCGGCGCATAAAGGGCGAAGTTGACCCCGTCCGCGTCGGCAGTGGGACCCAGCGCCAACGGAGATCCTTCGGTCACTCGGAAGCGCGCGCGGCTCATCATTACCCCTTCGGAACCCAGATGGAGACGGCGAGCGGCGCCAGGGTCATCGACAGCGATTGCGAGCGCCCGTGCATGGGCACGTTCTCGGCGGCTCGCTCCCCGTTGAGCACGTTGGAGCCACCATAGATGCCCGCGTCGGTGTTCAGGCGCTCTGTCCACCAGCCGCCGCTGGGCACGCCAACGCGGAAATCCTGCCGCACGACGGGCGTGAAGTTGGCGACGATCAGCGCTGGCGGTACGCCATCTTCTCCCTTGCGCAGATAGACGAGCACGCTCTCGTCAGCGTTGCCGCCGTCGATCCATTCAAAGCCGGCCGGGTCGCAATCGCGCTGATGCAGCGCCGGCACGTTGCGGTAGGCGTCGTTGAGATCGCGCACGAGGCTCTGGATGCCTCGGTGGCCCGGGTCGGCGAGCAAATGCCAGTCGAGTGAGTGGTCATGCGTCCACTCGCGTTCCTGCGCGAACTCACAGCCCATGAACAGCAGCTTCTTGCCGGGGTGCGTCCACATGAACCCAAGGTAGGCGCGCAGATTGGCGAACTTCTGCCACCGATCGCCTGGCATCTTGGCGATGAGCGATCCCTTGCCATGCACGACCTCGTCGTGACTGATCGGCAGGACGAAGTTTTCGTCCCACGCGTACAGCAGTCCGAACGTCAGCTTGTCGTGGTGGTAGCGGCGATGAACGGGATCCTGCTCGATGTATTTGAGCGTGTCGTGCATCCATCCCATGTTCCACTTGTATCCGAACCCGAGGCCGCCGCCGTCGACCGGACGCGAGACTTGCGGCCAAGCCGTCGAATTCCTCGGCGATGGTCACCACGCCAGGGTGATCGCGATACACCGTGGTGTTCATGCGACGCAGGAAGTCGATCGCTTCCAGGTTCTCGCGACCACCAAACCGGTTTGGCACCCACTCGCCGGGGTTGCGGCTGTAATCCAGATACAGCATCGAGGCGACGGCATCGACGCGCAGGCCGTCGATGTGAAATTTGTCGAGCCAGAAGTGCGCGTTGCTTTCCAGGAAGTTCGCAACCTCGCGACGACCGTAGTTGTAGATCAGCGTGTTCCAATCCTTGTGGAACCCGCGACGCGGGTCTTCATGCTCGTAGAGTGCCGTGCCATCGAAACGCGCCAAGCCGTGCGCGTCGGAAGGGAAATGCCCCGGCACCCAGTCGAGGATGACGCCGATCCCTGCCTGATGCATACGATCGACAAGGCGACCGAACGCCTCGGGCGAGCCAAAGCGCGACGTCGGCGCAAAGAGACCGATCGGCTGATACCCCCACGAGCCGCCGAACGGGAATTCCGAGACGGGCAGGAACTCGACGTGCGTGAAGCCAAGATCCTTGACGTACGGAATAAGGTCGTCGCCGAGCCGGTCGTAGTTGAGGAAGGTGTCGTGGTCGCCGCGGCGCCACGAGCCTAAGTGCACCTCGTAAATCGACACCGGCGCCGACACAGCTTGCGCGGCACCCCGCCGATCCATCCAAGCCTGATCGCCCCATGCCAAAGCCGACGGATCGGGCACGCGCGAAGCCGTTGCCGGTGGAACCTCCTGCGCCTGGCCGACGGGATCGGCCTTTTGCGGCAGCAGGTGGCCGTTCGCATCGAGCAGCTCGTACTTATAGATATCGCTCGGGGTCAGCCCGGGAATGAATAGATCCCAAACGCCCGCAGCGGGGTGCTTGCGCATGGGATGGCGGCGCCCGTCCCACGCGTTGAATTGGCCGATGACGCTGACACGGCTGGCGTTTGGCGCCCATACGGCAAAGCTCACGCCCTCCACGCCATCGATGCTCGTCGCGTGCGCGCCCAATCGATTATAAACATGCAGATGCGTACCCTCGCCGAGGAGATAGACGTCGAGGTCGCCGAGCGTGCTGCCGAAGGCATAGGGATCGGCCGTCTCCCAGGCGTGCGGCCCGCGCCGCTTGCGCAGTCGGTAGCCGCTCGGGAGATGGCGGTCGACGCGGGCGAAGTAGAAGCCTTCCGCATGGATCTTCTCGAGCGCGACGACAGTCGATCCGCTCGCCGCGTCGATGACTTCCACCGTGTCGGCGTCGGGCGCAAACACGCTTATGCCGACCGACCCGTCCGGCCGAGCGTGCGGGCCGAGCACGGAGAAGGGATCGCCGTGCCGACCGGTCACCACCGCTCGGATGGCCTCGGTGTCGGGACCTCGCGTGTTAGCGATCATCGTCGCTCCTGCACTCATGCGTGGCCTCCGGCCTTATCCAGCAGCTCGATAATTCCCCTCGTCGGGATCGACAGCCATGCCGGGCGGCTGCCAATCTCGTAGCGCAGCTCGTAAAGAGCCTTGCGGAGCAAAAAGAGCGCCAAGAGGCCTTCGGCGGCTTCGTCATTCTCGGGGTAAGCCCCGGCCGGCCTGACGATGTCCCGATAGGCCGCGATGCAATCGTCGACCTGTCGGTCGCGCCACCGCAACGCAAGGGGCGCCAAATGCTCGTTTGCCACGACACCCTCGGCGCTAACCCGATCCAGCGCCGTCCAAGCCGCGTAGTCGAGCGACCGCAGCGCGCCGGCGAGATCGCTGAGCGGCGAGGACTTGGCACGGCGATCTTCAAGTGAACGCGCCGGCTCGCCCTCGAAATCGACGATCATCAGATCGTTCTTGACGATAAGGATCTGCCCGAGGTGGTAGTCGCCATGGATGCGCGTCTTGCTGCCTGACGCCGGCAGCTCTGCAAAGCGATCAAGCATCGCGTAGATCTTGCCCGACCGTGCCAGCAGCGCATCGACGCATTGGGCGACGCCGCCGGCGAGCGACTTGGCATCGAGCGTCTTGAGAGCACCGAGCGCTCCGTCCGCCTCGGCGCGGGTCTCGGCCACCCAGCGACGGATGTCGTCACGACCAATCGGCTCCGGCGAGAACGCCGTATCCTCGGTCGGGTTCGCCAAAGCGATGTGCAGATCAGCCGTGCGGCGCCCCAATTTTTTGCCGATATCAGCTGGGAACGCCAGCTTCGGCAGCTCGCCATGTGTGGGGTTGAGTCCCTGATCTTCAAGCGTACGCGCCAGCGCGTCCGTGACCACCTGCCAGGCATCGCCCTGGTTATTGACGAATTCGAAAGCGCCGGCCAGCACCTGCCCCCGTTGATCGTCACCGACGAACTCGACTTGGCCCATGAACCGCGGCGTATGTTCGAAGCCGACCTGCTCGGTCAGATAGCGGCTCATCTCGATCTCGGGATGCATGCCGGACTCGACGCGCCGGTAGAATTTCAGCAGAACGCTGTCGCTGACCACGGCCGAGGCATTGCTCTGCTCGGCACCGAGGATCCTGATTGCTTCCTCCTCGCCCGTCGCCGGCAGGGCCGCGCCTGGCTGGAAACGAAGCTCACCGCCGCGGACCTGCACCGTGCGCCGCGCGCGCAGGTGCTCGATAATGGCGCGCACGAAGCCTTCATCGTTCGCGGCGTCGAACAGCATGCCCATCTGCGGCCCGCGACGCACCTTGGCCAGAGCGAACGGCCGCATGGCGAGGCTCGCTTTCTCCTGCCAGCGGAGGGTGAACGGGAAGAAGTAGTCCTTAGTGACTCCGTCCGTCGTCCGCACCGTCACCGTCGACAGCATGTGATCGACATCGGCGCCGCTGACCGCGGCCATGGGATTGAGCGAGACGCTGTCGATGCCGGTGTTCTTCGAGGTGAACCACCTTTGCCGCGCTAGGTACTTCTTCAGAACGCTGTGCTCGAGATGGCGGCCTTCGCGTGTCGAGAGCAAACTCTGCCAGCTATCGCTCATGACAAGCGTGATGAGTTCGGGCAGCGGCTCAGGCGGTGGCGTATACCAGCGCGGTAGCTGCTCCTGGTCGGCGAGGACGAACCAGAAATAACCATAGGCGGGCAGCGTCAGCACATAAGGCGTGGCACCAATGGCGGGAAACGACGAGCCGCCGGTCAGCTCGATGGGCACCGAGCCGCGGAACTTGCTGAGGTCCAGTTCCACTGCCTGGGCAGAACGGCTTAGGTTCGCGACGCACAGGATCGTCTCACCCTCGAACTCGCGCAGGAAAGAGAGTACGCGGCGATTGTTGGGATAGATGAAGTCCAGCGTGCCGCGGCCGAAGGCGCGATGGTTTTTGCGCACCGCCACCATGCGCCGCGTCCAGTTGAGTAGCGATGAGGCATCGCTCTGCTGGGATTCGACGTTGACGGCCTGATACCCGTAAATCGGGTCCATCAGGACCGGTAGATATAGCCGCTGCGGATCGGCGCGCGAGAACCCAGAGTTGCGGTCGATCGACCACTGCATCGGCGTGCGCACGCCGTCGCGATCGCCGAGATAGAAGTTATCCCCCATGCCGATCTCGTCGCCGTAGTAGAGCACCGGCGTGCCGCGCATTGACAGCAGCAAAACGTTCATTAACTCGATCTTGCGGCGGTCGTTGTCCATCAGCGAGGCAAGCCGCCGGCGGATGCCGAGATTGATGCGTGCGCGCGGATCGACGGCGTACGTCTTCCACAGGTAGTCGCGCTCCTCGGCGGTCACCATCTCCAGCGTCAGTTCGTCATGGTTGCGCAGGAACAGCGCCCACTGGCACCCGTCGGGGATGTCCGGCGTCTGGCGCAGGATGTCGGTGATCGGATGACGGTCTTCCTGCGCCAGCGCCATATACATGCGCGGCATGAGCGGGAAGTGGAACGCCATGTGGCATTCATCGCCCTCGCCGAAGTAGGGGCGCGTGTCCTCGGGCCACTGGTTGGCCTCGGCGAGCAGCATCCGATCGGGGTAGTTGGCGTCGATCTCGGCCCGCATGCGCCGCAGCACGTCGTGCGTCTCCGGCAGGTTCTCGTTGTTGGTGCCGTCGCGTTCGCAAAGATAAGGCACAGCGTCGAGGCGCAGGCCGTCTACACCGAGGTCTAGCCAGAAGCGCATCGCCGCTACCACTTCTTCGAACACGCGCGGGTTCGCGAAGTTGAGGTCAGGTTGGTGCGAATAGAAGCGATGCCAGAAATAGGCGTTCGCCTTCTTGTCCCACGTCCAGTTCGACGTTTCCGTATCGACGAAGATGATGCGCGTTCCCTGATAGTGCTCCTCGGTGTCGCTCCACACGTAGAAGTCGCGTTCCGCAGATCCCTTCGGCGCCGAGCGTGCACGCTGAAACCATGGATGAGCGTCCGAGGTATGGTTGATGACCAGCTCTGTGATGACGCGGATGCCGCGTTCATGCGCGGCGTCGACGAAGCGCTTGAAGTCGTCGAGGTTGCCGTAGGCGGGATGCACCGACGCGTAGTCGGCAATGTCGTAGCCGTCATCGCGCAGCGGGGAAGGATAGAACGGCAGCAGCCAGATCGCCGTTACGCCGAGCGTCTGCACATAGTCGAGCTTGTCGAGCAAACCAGCGAAATCGCCGATTCCGTCACCATTGGAATCGGCGAAGGCCTTGATGTGCAGCTGATAGATGATGGCGTCGCGATACCACTCGCGGTCGCCCCGCTCGACGGGCGCGGTCGGCTTGGTCAGCTCGGCATGCAGCGTCTCGCTGCGTTCCTGCACGGCCTGACGAAGGGAGATGCTGCTCATGGCGCACCTGCCGGCTTGTAGAGGCGCCAGATCATGTACGGGTTTTCCTGCGGATCGAGCAGCACGTGCTGAACCTTGCCGGTCCACGTGAAGCGGTCGCCGGCGACCATGTCCTCGACCTCGATCGAGGCGTCATCCTCGAGGCCGAACTCCCACAGCGGCACTTCGAAGTGAGCACCCTGCGGGTTGTGCGGATCGAGATTGACGGCGAAGAGAAGCACGTCGCTGAGGTCGTGTGTCGCCTTGGCGTAATAGAGGATGTTGTCGTTCCACGCGTTGTAGAATTTGACGTTGGCGAACTGCTGCAAGGCGGGGGACGCATGCCGCAGCGCATTCATGCGCTTGATGTCTTCGCGAATGTTCGCGGGGTCGTTCCAGTTCCACGCCTTCAGCTGATACTTCTCGGAATCCGCATATTCCTCCTTGCCGGGAACGGCAGCCGACTCGCACAGCTCGAACCCGCTGTAGACGCCGTAGTTGCCGCCAAGGCTGGCGGCCAGAACGAGGCGCACGCGAAAGCCCGGGCGGCCACTCGTCTGCAGGTAATAGGGGTTGATATCGGGCGTATTGACGAAGAAGTTCGGGCGCATGAAGTGGCGCGACGGGCCGGTCAACTCCTGCAGGTATTCCGTTAGCTCCTGCTTGGTATTGCGCCACGTGAAGTACGAGTAGCTCTGCGTAAACCCGATGCGCGCCAGTTGCTCCATGAGCTTAGGCCGCGTGAACGCCTCAGCGAGAAAGATCACATCCGGATCGCGCGCCTGCACCTCACCGATCAACCACTGCCAGAAGGGGAACGGTTTGGTGTGCGGGTTGTCGACGCGGAAAATCTTGACGCCCCGCTCGACCCAGAACAGCACCACATCGCGCAGAGCCAGCCACAGCGAAGGAAAGGCATCGCCGTAGAAGTGAACGTTGACGATGTCCTCGTATTTCTTCGGCGGATTCTCGGCGTAGCGGATGCTGCCGTCTGGCAGCCATTCGAACCACTCCGGGTGCTCCTTGATCCAGGGGTGATCCGGCGAGCACTGGATGGCGAAGTCGAGTGCGATCTCAAGCCCCTGCTCGGCAGCCGCCTCGACCAGCTCCGCGAAATCATTAAAGTCGCCGAGTTCGGCATGGAGCGCATCGTGACCGCCGTCCTCGGCGCCGATGGCGTACGGACTGCCGGGATCAGTCGGCCCGGCGACAAGCGCGTTATTGCGCCCCTTGCGGTTGGCGCGACCGATCGGATGGATCGGCGTCAAATAAAGAACGTCGAAACCCATGTCTCGCACGTAGGGCAAGCGCGCCACGACATCCTTGAACGTCCCGTGGCGCGTTTCGTCGTCCGCCTGCGACCGCGGCGTTAGTTCGTACCAGGCGCTGAATGCCGCGGCCTTGCGTTCGACCAGCACCGACAGTGTCTTGTCATATGTAAGCGGGAAAGTGCGGGCCGCAGGGCTGCGCAACAGCGTCTGGGCCGTCGCCGCGCCGATCATTTCGAGACGCCGGGCATCGTCCTCTGCCGCGTCGAAGTCGGCGAGCAGGCGGACAAACGCCTGCCGCTGTCCGCCGCGCGCCTCATCAGCCGCGCGTTTGAGCCAACCGCGCAGGACGTCGAACTCGACGTCGAGCTTCTGCCCCGCGTTCTTCTTGACGGTCGCCTGTGCCAGCCATGTAGCGAACGCGTCGCGCCAAGCGACGAGCGTGTATTCGTAGACACCGCGCTCCTCGAGGGGAAATTCTCCGCGCCAGCGATCGTTGCCCAAGGCGCGCATGGGCACTTCCTGCCACATGCCGCTACGCGGCAGCCGATAGCGCAGAGCGGCGGCGGACTGCTCGTGTCCATCGGTTAACACGTCGCACTCGACGACAAAGACGTCGCCGATGACTGCCTTAGCGGGGTAAGCGCCACCCTCGATCTCGGGCGACACATTGCTGAGGGTGATACGGGGCGTCACCACCGGCAGCGAACCGACGGCGTCGGCGGGGGCCAACTGATCGAAACTTTCGTAATTCAAGATATCTCGCATCGGCTGATTGGCGTGGCCGAGCCAAATCCCGTCGATCCAGCCACCGGGGGCAACACCGGCCGCGGGCAAGTGGTTCCGAGTGCACAGAAAATGAGAAATCGAACCGAGGGCGGCCGTAGCCGTTAACTCAACTCAACGAGACCAAACCGGGCCGGTATTCGGAGAGGCGCCATCGCGCCGGCGCTAGAGCGGTCGAAGCGTTCGGGGCTTGGCGTAGATGCAGCAGGCCGCGGCAGCCCGTCTCGGGCCACCGCGGTGCTTTTCGGCAAGGCGCTTGCGCGCATCAGGTAGCCGTCTCTAGGCAGCGGCGCCGCCAGCGTCGGCACGCCGCGGCAGCTTCCAGTTCGGCCGCACGAAGTGGCACGTGTAGCCGTTGGGTACCCGCTCCAGATAGTCCTGGTGCTCGGGCTCGGCCTGCCAAAACTCGCTCGCCGGTACGACTTCGGTCACCACCCGGCCGGGCCACAACCCCGAAGCATCGACGTCCGCAATGGTGTCTTCTGCCACCCGCTTTTGTTCGTCGGTCGTATAGAAGATCGCCGACCGATAGCTCGCGCCGGTGTCGTTGCCCTGGCGGTTGCGGGTTGTCGGGTCGTGAATCTGGAAGAAGAATTCGAGCAGCGCCCGATAGCTCGTCCGTTGCGGATCGAAGGTGATCTCGATGGCCTCGGCGTGCGAACCGTGATTGCGATAAGTGGCATTGGGAACTTCGCCGCCCGTATATCCGACGCGCGTGCTGATGACCCCGGGCAGCCGGCGTATCAGATCCTGCATGCCCCAGAAGCAGCCGCCGGCCAGGACTGCACGTTCGGTGGTGGTCATGTTCGGTCTCCCTTCGGCACGTTGAGGCCCCAGATATGGGGTTGCTCCCGCGATTTACCTACCGCCCCAAAGCGGAAGTTTTCTCCATCCCGATCTGACAATTTTACGGAAGTCTCCTGCCATTGCGAGGGCCACGAACGCCACCCGGTTGCCCGTCCGCGCGCTTGTGTGAAAGAGTGCCTGCGAAATCGCACACAGGACATCTCCCATGGCCAATCCTCTGCCCCGCGCCTGCAAAAGCATCAATGATCTCAACGTGGGTGACACCTATCGTCTGGACTACTCCGTCAACGATAGCGACGTGCAGAAGTTCGGGGAAATTTCTGGCGACTTCAACCCTGCGCACTTCAACGAAGAGTATGCCAAGGGCACCGTGTTCAAGAACCGCATCGCGCACGGGATGATCTCGGTCGCCAAGTTCTCGGGCATCTTCGGCATGGACATGCCGGGCCTCGGCGCCATCTGGGGCGGGCAGAACCTCAAGTTTCTAGCTCCGGTCTATCTGGACGCGCCTTACACCGCCGTCGCGCAGGTAAAGGAGAAGGGAGAAAAGAACGTCGTCTTCACCTGCTGGGTGGAGGACAAGGACGGCAAGCGCGTTCTCGAGGGCGAAGGTGTGCTCTATCCCATTCCGCAGAAGGTGAAGGATAAAATGGTCGCCGACGGCGCCCTGGCGACGCTGTTGGCGTAGCATCCGCCTCGGCCACTCCAGTAGCGTCATGGCCAGGCGAGAGCTAGTCCGCCTCGGACTCGCCTCTCGGGGCCACACTCGAACGGATGACGGATTCAGTGAGATCCGGCGAGCACAGTTCCAGGAAGCGATAGGCATAGCCACGTAGGTAGCGCCCCTGGCGCACGGCGATGCGTGAGGTGTTGCGGGCGAACAGGCCGCTCGCATCCAGCAGTCGCAGGCCGGTGTCGCGCTTGGCGTCATAGGACATCGAGGCGACGATGCCGACGCCGACGCCCAATTCCACATACGTCTTGATGACGTCGGCATCGAGGGCCGTCATGACGATGTCCGGCTCGATGCCGGCCTTGGCGAAGGCGTTGTCGATGCGCGAGCGCCCGGTGAAGCCGGGATCATAGGTGATGATGGGCGAGGCGGCGATGGCCTCCAGCGTGAGCGGCTTGACGCTCTCCAGCTCATGGCCGGGCGGAACGATGATCGCGTGCTCCCAGGAGTAGTACGGGAAGGCGACGACGTCGGGGTTTTCCTCCAGCGCCTCGGTAGCGACGCCAATATCAGCGCTGCCTTCCAGCAGCATGGCGACGATTTCCTTTGGGCTCGCCTGATGCAATATGAGCCGCACCTTGGGGAACGCCTTCTTGAACTTCACGACGACGGGCGGCAGCGCGTACCGCGCCTGCGTGTGCGTCGTGGCGATGGTCAACTCACCTTGATCGCTCTTTGCGAAATGCTCGGCCAGCTGCTTGATGTTCTTGGCATCGAGCAGCATGCGCTCGACGATGGCGACCAGCTCCTTGCCGGGCTCGGTCATGCCGAGCAAGCGCTTGCCGCGACGCACGAACAGCTCGACGCCGAGTTCGTCCTCTAGATCCTTGATGTGCTTGCTTACGCCGGACTGCGACGTGTAAAGCGCGTTCGCAACCTCGGTCAGATTGAAGTTGCGGCGCACGGTCTCGCGAATAATGCGCAGCTGCTGGAAGTTCACGTCTGGGCGCCTCGCTCGAAGACCCGCAGCCTCGAGCTGACGAGGCGAACCGGCTGGCCGGCCGCGAGATTAAGATCGGATAGTTTCTGCGCCGATAATTCCACTTCGAAGTATTGCGGCTGTGCGGATTTTCCGGAGCCATTGGCGGCCGGGGTGGGAGCACTGAGCTCAACGCGCGCGACGGCCCCGATGTCGAGGATGCGGCTGATGGTTGCGGGTACGCCCACGCGGCTGGTCCGGTCGGCGATGATGTCGAGTTCGTGCGGGCGGGCGAACGCGACGGCATCCTGGCCGTCCGTGCCGCCACCGCCGGCGATGGGCATGACGTCGCCTCCGACGCGCAGATGCTCGCCCTCTACGCGGCCGGTGAACTTATTCACCGCCCCGAGGAAGGAGTAGACGAAGGGCGTTGCGGGCTGGGCGTACACCTCGCGCACCGTGCCGACCTGCTCGACTTGGCCGCGATTCATCAGAACTAGGCGGTCGGCGAGCTCGATCGCCTCGTCCTGGTCGTGCGTGACGAACAGCGAGGTGATGTGCAGTTCGTCATGCAGGCGGCGCAGCCAGCGGCGCAGTTCCTTGCGCACCTTGGCATCTAGCGCCCCGAACGGTTCATCGAGGAGCAGCACGCGCGGCCGCACGGCGAGCGCGCGGGCGAGGGCAATGCGCTGGCGCTGGCCACCCGAGAGCTGCGAAGGATAACGGTCGGCCAGCCAGTCAAGCTGCACCAGCTCGAGCAGCTCCTTCACCTGGAGTTTGATCTCCCGCTCGGGAAGGCGGATGTGGCGCGGCTTGACGCGCAGACCGAAGGCGACGTTGTCGAAAACCGTCATGTGCCGGAACAGCGCGTAGTGCTGGAAAACAAATCCTACCTGGCGCTCGCGCACGTGCGTGCTCGATGCGTCCTCGCCGTCGAGAATGATGTTTCCCTGATCGGCGTAGTCGAGACCGGCGATGATGCGCAGCAGCGTGGTCTTGCCACAGCCGGACGGCCCCAGCAGCGCAACCAGCTGGCCGGTGGGAAATTCGAGGCTGACGTTGTCAAGCGCGACGAAGTTTCCGAACGTTTTGCGGATGCCGCGGACTTCAATGCTCATGGTGCCTCTGGTTGGTGCAATTGAGTGCCGGCCCGCCATTCGATCAACGTCTTGACGACCAAGGTCACCAAGGCAAGCAGGGCAAGCAGCGACGCCACGGCGAATGCTGCTGCGAATTGGTATTCATTGTAGAGGATTTCAACGTGCAGAGGCATGGTGTTGGTCTGCCCGCGGATGTGGCCCGACACCACCGACACGGCGCCGAACTCGCCCATGGCGCGGGCGTTGCAGAGGATGACGCCGTACAGCAGTCCCCATTTGATGTTGGGCAGCGTCACGCGCGTGAACATGCGCCAGCCAGACGCGCCGAGCACGAGCGCTGCTTCCTCTTCGTCGCGACCCTGCGCCTGCATCAGCGGAATCAACTCGCGGGCGACGAACGGCACGGTGACAAAGACGGTGGCTAGGATGATCCCTGGAACCGCGAAGATGATCTTGATGTCGTGCTCATACAGCCACGGACCGAACCACCCCTGGGCGCCGAAGACGAGCACATAGATGAGGCCGGCGATTACCGGCGAGACCGAAAACGGCAGATCGATGAGCGTTATTAGGAACTGCTTGCCGCGAAAGTCGTGCTTGGCGATCGCCCATGCCGCAGCGATGCCGAAGGCTACATTCAAGGGAACGGCGACAGCGGCCGCGAAGAGTGTCAGCCGCATCGCCGACATGGCGTCCGGCTCAATGATGGCCCGGATGTAGGCCTCCCAACCCTTCTTGAACGCCTCGACGAACACCGCGAACAGCGGCAGCAGCAGGAAAGCTGCAAAAAAGGTCAGCGCCACCGTGATGATGACCCACTTCGAAAGCGGAGAATCGGCCGCCGCCGGATTGGCTTCGAAACGGGCGGCGCGGGCGAATGGGGCTACATGGGATACGACCGCCATCAGCGCGATCTCTCGCTAGAGCGCGCCGTCCAGGCCTGCAGCGCGTTGATGATCAGCAGCAGCACAAACGATACGACGAGCATCACTGCCGCGACCGCGGTGGCGCCGGCGTAGTCGTACTGCTCCAGCTTGGTGATGATAATGAGCGGCGTGATCTCCGAGACCATCGGAATGTTGCCGGCGATGAAGATGACAGAGCCGTACTCGCCGACAGCGCGGGCAAAGGCCAGCGCAAAACCTGTCAGCAACGCAGGCCATAGCGCCGGTAGCACGACGCGACGGATCGTCTGCAGCCGCGTTGCGCCAAGGCTGGCCGCTGCTTCCTCGAACTCGACATCGAGATCCTCCAGCACCGGCTGCACCGTGCGCACGATGAACGGCACGCCAATGAACACCAGCGCCACCAGCACGCCGAGAGGCGTGAAAGCAACCTTGATGCCCAGCGGCTCAAGGTACTGACCGAGCAAGCCGTTGGGTGCATAGATCGCCGTCAAGGCGATGCCGGCAACGGCCGTCGGCAGCGCGAAGGGCAAATCGACCAGCGCGTCGACAATGCGCCGCCCCGGGAAGCTGTAGCGCACGAGGCTCCAGGCGAGCAGCAGTCCGAACACGACGTTGATGGCGGCGGCGAGCAGCGAGGCGCCAAAACTCAAGCGATAGGAGGCCATGACGCGGGGCGCCGTGGCGACGTGCCAGAATTCGCTCCAGCCGAGCGTGGAACTCCTTAGAAACACGGCCGCCAGTGGAATAAGCACGATGAGCGACAGATACGAGATCGTCACGCCCATCGACAATCCGAAGCCGGGCAGCACTCTGTTTCGCCGTTTAAACTGCATAACGCCCCCGCGCCCCGCCCCTGCCGACAGTCGCCGCTAGGAGAGCACGATGGCGGTGATGAAGATGAGAGCCAGCAGCAGGCCTGCCCACGAAATCAATAGACTGGCCGGCATTTACGAGGCTCCTGATTGGTTACCGGCTGGAACGTACCGGTGCCCTGCGTCCGGCGGCGAACGACGAACTTCTGATTTGCATATTCTCAGGGCTGCAAAGCCCGCCAAGTGGACGGTTAATCGCCGCCAAAGGCGTGCGGGCCCGGATATCCGATCGGCTCGACGTACATGACGACGACGTGCAGCACGGCTTCCTTGGCATCGAGGTTGCGATAGCTATGCGGGACATCGGCGTGAAATAGGACCGCATCGCCCTGCGGCAGCACGACCGGCGCTTCGTTGCCGACGGCAAGCTCGATGCGGCCTTCGACGACGACGATATTCTCTTTTGTCCCGGGCGCTTGCGGTGCTGCCACTTCGCGGTGCTGACCGGCAATGCGCAGCTCGTAGAATTCAGAGCGGCGGTTGCCTTCGTGCGGAAACAGTGCGCGCGAGGTGAAGCGACCGTTGCTGGACAGAACCGTCTTGGCGCGCGCCTTGGGAAGAACGACGGTTGCCCGCGCGGATTGTGTAATGAGAAGGTTGGCGATCGGAACGCCGAGCGCATTGGCGACCTTGAGGAGCAGGCTGATGGTCGGCACGCTCTTGCCGGTCTCGATCTGACTCAGCATGGCGCGGCTGACGCCGGACAGCCTGGCGAGGCGCTCCAGCGAATGACCCTGGCGCGTGCGCAGTCGCTTCAAGTTGATGCTGATGGTCGTCAGAAGTGCTGCCGAATGATCAGGCAACGGTTGCGCACGGGCCTTGCCTTTCCGTATGGCAGACTTGCTTTTCGTTGCCACGGCGATGTCTGTCGATCCGGTCAATGGCGCCCCTGGAGCGGCGCTCGACGCGCCGCTCTCCCCGGTTAATGCAGTGACGTTAACGGTACGCCACGCGACGTGGAACGCAGAAATATTGCTAAGCTTATGCAGTGCGCTTCCCGCGCGGCTCAACACGCGCAACGAGTTACCGATCGTTTGAAAAACGAAAAAGAGAGCCGCGGCGGCCGCGGCTCTCTGTCGTGTTTCTGACTTTGACGGCGCTGATCAGAACTTGATGATGGCGCCCGACAGTACGAGGTCGAGATCTTCGAGCGGGGAGTCCGCCAGCGCGCCAGTGCCGGGATTTCTCAGCACCAGATCACCCTCGACGTGCCGGTAGGACAGATAGACGACAAGCGCCGCCTTATCGAAGCCCTGGGCCAAGCCCGCACCGTAGGTCTGCACGCCTGTAGACCAGATCTGCGCACCGGCGACGCCCGTGGTATTCAGCGGATCGGTGGCGGACGCGATGGTCCGCTTGCTGTTTCCACCGCCATCGTAGTCGTAATACTCGCCGTAGATGGTCGTCTTGCCGTACTCGTTGAACTTCTTCTCGATACCGCCCTGCACCGCCCAGAACGTCTGCTCGTCGCTAGCTCCGGCAGCACCCACAGCCGTCTGGCTCGCGAGTTTGTCGTTCTTTATACCAGCGCCGAAATTGGCGAAAAGGCCGGTCTCGGTGTGCACAACGCTGATCGAACCGCCGAACTGGTCGCAATTTGCGTTGCTTGGGCCGGCCGCAACCGCGTAGCTGCAAACGGTGCTGGTCTGAACGCTATCGGTGTTCACGCCATAGCCGATACCTGCGGCGATTTCGAAGCCATGGAACTCGCCTTCATAGTTGAGCGCGATGTCCCAATAGTCGTCCTCGCCCCAGGCGGCAGAAGCCGTGAAGCCGGAATACTCAGGCGACACGTATTTTACCGCATTGAAACGGCGCTCGCCTTCGCCCGGCTGGTCGCCGCCATCGCCGATCAGGCGACGCCAGGTAAGGCCCGTCTGACCGTTCGCATTGACGCCGTTGGCCGTCAGTCCACCGTTCGTAGAGCGCAGCAGCATTCCCAGTCCGGTATCCTCAACGTCCGAGTACTTGGAGAAGGAGGCGGTCTGGGTCAGATTGATCTCGGTAATCTGATCCGTGGCGGTTGCCTGACGTCCGACGGAAATGCGGCCATAAGTCTTGCTCTTGAGAAACCAGTACGAGTCGCGGAGGTCGAACCCCGCGTCAGTGTTTAGATCGTTGCCGACGGAATTGAACTGGTTGGCGCGCTTCGAGTTGGCCGAACGAATGCCAACCTCGATCTGGTATCCAGCTTCCAGATCCTTGTCGATCTTCGCCTTGCCTTTGAAACGAAAGCGCGTGCGCGAGTTGTCGTTGGTGACGACATAGGCGTTGCTTTCCCTACCGTCATCCCACCACAACACTGCCTCGTTCACCTGACCGGAAATTTCCAGCGAGACCTTGCGATTGCCCTTACGAGCGGTCGTCGCTTCAAGCTCGGCGATGCGCTCCTCTAGATCAGCGCAGCAATTTCCCCCGAGATCTGCTGCATGCGCTGGTGCGGTGCCTAAAATGGCCACCGCCGCTAAGACCAACGCGAGGCTGGTCTTACCCCCTACTCCCCCGTACATCACTCACTCCTACACTTACTGTTACGCTACAAAGCACTGTCTTAGGTCTGTTATGTTGGACGGAACGTCGCCCACAACAGATTGATCTACCTACACTTTTTACGCATGCCGCCTCCTCGTCAACGATTCAGGCCGATGCATTGCGACGCCAACGTTTCGCTGCATCCGCACAGGCACACTTTTCCGCTGCAGCGAATGGGAACGGCGCGCCGTTGAACGAAATCGCGCGCGCATCAGATTTCTCCCAGCTGCAGGAACTGCTCGTCGCTGTTGCGGTTGCCGGCGACATAAGAAGTCGCGCGACGCAGCGTGCGATAGATGTCGAGACCGCGCGGCCAGGGACCGAACCCCGCGCGCACGTTGATGTGCCCGGCAGCTCCGACGTTGATAATATCGGCACCCCAGGCATCGGCCCATGCGGCGGCGTTGCGAAACGACATCCAAGGATCGTTGATGCTGGCGACCACCACCGTCGGAACCTCAAGAGGGGACTCGGTGATGACATTGCGGACGGAGAATTTTTCAGGATCAGCAGGCGCAACCAGCATCAGGCCGGCAATGCGCTCGCGGTAGTCGAAGGTCGCCTGCACGGCAGCTAAGCAACCAAAGCTGTGGCCGACAATCCAGATGCGGCCCGGTGCGCGGCCGATCTCGCGGCGCAGCCTCGCAGACCATTGTGACAGATCGGGCTCATTCCAGTCACGCTGCACGACGCGAACCGCATTGGGTATCTGACGCTCGAGCCACGTCTGCCAATGATCAACGCCACTGCCGTTAAGGCCCGGTACGACGAGAGTGGTGTCCATGGCGAGCCATCCTCTTGCTGTATCGATCTCTGGATCGCGTGTTGTCGGCTGGCGCTGCTCGAACCGTATTGAAGCTGGTGCGCCGTGCCGCTGCGCTATTGCCGGGACTGCTTCCCGACCCCCCGCGCAGCAGCAGCGGCGCACCGCTCAACGATCGACTTGGGGAGGAATTCCTCGATCAGCGTCGGCGTGGGTCCGATTGCTGATCGAGGAGAGCCGATCGTCTGCGTGGGTAGTCTCAGCTCTTGCCGGGCGCAGCAGCACCGGGGACGTAGATCTGATCGAAGATCGCGCCGTCCTTGAAGTGCGTCTCGTAAGCCTTCTTCCAGCCGCCGAACGCATCGTCGATGGTGAAAAGGTTGATCTTCGGGAACTGGCCGGCGTACTTGGCGGCGACCTTCTCGTCGGTCGGACGATAGTAGTT
The DNA here is from genome assembly GCA_963759735.1 of uncultured Alphaproteobacteria bacterium. Taxonomy (GTDB): domain Bacteria; phylum Pseudomonadota; class Alphaproteobacteria; order Rhizobiales; family Hyphomicrobiaceae; genus Hyphomicrobium_A. Next base: position 289,439 of record CAVXAF010000004.1, on the reverse strand, counting down.
CTTGGCCGCGATCTCCTGGCCCTCCGGCGAGTAGAGGTACTCGAGGTAGCCTTCGGCGACCTTGCGCGTGCCCTTCTTGTCGACGTTCTTGTCGACGACCGAAACTGGCGGCTGTGCAAGGATGCTCACCGAGGGAACGACGATCTCGAACTTGTCGGGACCCAACTCCTTGATGGCGAGTTCCGCTTCATTCTCCCAGGAGATGAATACATCGCCCACGCCGCGCTCGACGAACGTCGTGGTGGAGCCGCGGGCGCCGGAATCCAGCACCGCCACGTTCTTGTAGAGCTTGGTCACGAACTCTTTTGCCTTGTCGGAGCCGCCGTACTTCTTATCGGCAAAGTGCCAGGCCGCGAGGTAGTTCCACTGGGCGCCGCCCGACGTCTTAGGGTTCGGCGTAATGACCGAAACGCCCTCTTTCGCCAGATCATCCCAATCCTTGATGCCCTTCGGGTTGCCCTTGCGGACAAGCAGGACGATCGTCGAGGTGTAAGGCGTTGAAGCCAGCGGCAGGCGCTTCTGCCAATCGGCCGGCAGCAGCTTGCCCTTGTCGGCGATGGCGTCGATGTCACGGGCGAGCGCCAGCGTAACGACGTCGGCCTCGAGCCCGTCGATCACCGCACGCGCCTGCTTGCCAGAGCCGCCGTGCGATTGCTGGATGGTGACGGTCTCGCCGGTCTTCTCCTTCCAGTGCTTGATGAAAGCAGCGTTGAACTCCTGATAGAGCTCGCGCGTCGGGTCGTAAGACACGTTCAAAAGCGTCGTGTCGGCGACGGCCGCATGCACGCCGCCGAATACGCCGACCGTGGCCGCAAGGGCCAGCACATGGCGGCGTGTAAAATCAATCTTCATCGCATCATCCTCTCGTTTGGCTCGTGACCCCCTCGGATGAAGGTCGCGAACCCAGGACTAGCGACGCGGTTCTGCTAACCAAACTAAGAAGAAATGCTGAGCTTATGAGCAATCGCGTGGTCCGCGCGCGGAAGTGAGGCGCCGTCCAACCAGGACTGTGGGCCTCGCCCTTTGGCCACGTCCAGCTATCTCTGGCGATCCTCGGCGACACCGCCGATAGGCAGACATGCGCGCGCGGTGCGCGACTGCAGGCCCAGAACGCCGGCGTACAGCTCGCGCAGCTCTTCGTGCACCCGCTCGATCCGATAATTGCGGTCGAACCGTTCGCGACCCCGCGCGCCCATCTCGGCCAACTCGGTCGCCGAGGGACGCAGAATGGCGGCGCGCAGTTCCCCGATATCGCCCGGCGGCACCAAGATCCCCGTGCTGCCGTTGACGACGACCTCCTTCAGCCCGCCGACCGAGGACGCGATCACGGGCTTGCCCATCCGCATCGCCTCGAGGGCCACAAGGCCGAACCCTTCCCAGCGTGACGGCACCACGACGACATCACAGTCCTTGATGTAGCCGTCGATCTCGCCGGGACTCTTCCAACCGAGCTCGCGGATATGCTCCGGCCTGGCGACGGCCTTGTCTCTGCGGTCGACCACGTTGGCTCCGATCAGGCTGAGAACCACGGCGTCCTGCAAACACTCGACCGCGTCGAGCAGCAGGTCGGCGCCTTTTTGCCGATCAAGCCTACCGACGAACAGCACCTTGCGCCGGCGATCCTGCCCATCGCTTGTTGGCGGAGCGATCTCGGCTTGCCGATCGGCAGCCGCCAGCCCGCTGGCGACGATCTTGAGCCGCTCGGGAGCGATTCCGATCTGCACCGCTTGCTCGTATTCGTGCCAAGAGATGGCGACGATCTTGGCGCTGCGTGACGACAGCGCTACCTCGGCCGCGCGGATCACGTATTCGGATGTCCACGATCCCCACCTGTCGAAGGCCCAGCCGTGCGGGCAATAGACGATAGGCGGGAACGAGGACGACGTCAGTGACAGCAGCCGGGTGATGAGCCCGGCAAACGTCGAATGTGCATGGATGATGTCGGGACGGTCGCGCGACACCTCGCGACGCAGCGCAGCCGTCAGCGCCGGAAGTCCCAGCGACCTGCTGCGACGGCGGAAGTAGCCGACGGATGAAGCGGGAATGGCCGGCACCTCGTCGCGTTGCTCTACCGGTACGAGCAAACGCACCTGCATCGCATCGTCGGCCTGCTGCAGCGGAACAAGGTCGTTGAGATAGGTGGCGATGCCGCCCTTGATCGTTTCGGCTACGTGCAACACCTTCATCGCTGGCGCTCCCCCGAAACGCCAGGCGAGCAAAGTAAGCCACGCGCGTGTTGTGCGGCAGGTCGCGAACGGTTTCGATCCATTTCCCGCTGCATCATTGGTGCCTATGCGGGTGCTTGCTGAGGGGTGGCCAGTGAAGCGGTTGTCTTGCGATAGCCCCACCCGAGGTAGGCAACGCCCAGGCCGATCACGGCGGCGGCGCTCCGCCCGTCAGCCACGTAGGAGATGCGCAGGATTTCGAAGAACGAGAACAACACAAGCGGGTAGACGTATTGCAGGAAGCCGCGCCGCAGCGTGAAGCTGCGATATGCCAGTCCGGCGATAAAACCGTACAGCGCGAAGTACATCAATCCGCCCAGCACACCCCAATCGTGATAGACGGGCAGCACACCGGTGGGATTGTTGAACTCGTCCTCCGCGTACTCCTTGAGGAATGTCTCGAAGCCCTCGCCGATATCGGCGCCGGTCAGCTGTTGCACCGCATCCCCGATCAGCGGCAATTTGTAGAACCACGTGAACGTCCACGCTCCGGTGAATGTCGGCCACGAGCTGTAATCCAGGTATCCGCAGAAATTGTTGAGCGCGGTCACGTAGTAGAGACCGAAGCGCTCCAGTGCGAACTCCCACAGGCCGTCGTACTGATACTGATAGTGATTGATCCAGGAGCGATTGTACTCGAACAGGGCGAAGAACACCGGGCCGATACCGAGCATGATCAGCGGCAGCGTTTGCCGCACGCCCCTGAACAGTGAATTGCTGGTCAGAAACCCGCTGCTGCAAACGATGACCAGCAGCGGAAACATCAATTCGATGACGGCGATGCGCTCTGAATTTGCTGCGGCGCGAAACACCGCCGCGCCGAAGATGCACACCAGGAAGAACGTGTAGCGGCGCGGCATGGCGCGGCCTTCAACGAACACTTTCATCCCGTAGATGCACACGTAGCCAATGCCGAATTGCACGAGGCTGGTGACGCCGCCGATGGTCGGAGCCAGCTCTCGTACCTCATAGACCGCCCCTTCCTCCCCCGTCAGCGCGCCGATCAGAACGTCCGGAGATGTCAGCATCAACGGGCCGAACCAGATGGCGTAACCGGCCATGCACAGCAGGAACAGGAAGGTCAGCGCGCCATCGCCGAACCCGATGTCGCTGGCGCGCGGCGTCCGACTGGCGCCGACAAAGGCGAAGCACGCGATCGTTGCCAAGCCACCGAGGAACAGCGAGCCGTAAAACCAGGTGAAGAAGATCGGCGAATGATAGTCGGAGCGGTTGAACTCGATGAGATAGTTGTTGGCCAGGCAGTCGGCGATGGCGAGGGGGATCACGATCGCCACCAGCGTCAGGCCGGGGTTGATCCACCACGGCATCCGCGTGCTGGCGGCGCGTTGGCCACCTGCTTTCGCCGACATCGGCATCGCCTGGGCACTGTCCTCAGCTAGCGACATGGACCGGCTCCCTCTGCTTTTCGCGGCCCGCCAGCAGCGTGGCAGCCGCGACCGCAAGTATTCCCCGCAGCACGATCGTCTGGGCGAGCACCGACGCGGCGATGGCCAGCGGACCCAGGTCGCCGAGCGCCAGCAGCGAAACGCCGAGCTGCACCGCAAGACTGACGCTGGCGGCGAGCGCCCACAGGCTGTCGCCGTTGAGAGCCACCAGCGCCGAGCCCGCCGGGGCGCCGAGCGCGGTGACGATCGAGGCGCCGAGGAGAATGGTGAACATCGCCATGTCGACCGGCAGGTTGACATGGAACATCCAGCGCAGGCCGATCAGACCCAACAGGACGGCGGCGACGTACACGCAGCCCGCCGCGCCGGAGAGCAGAGTGAAGCGCGACAACACCCGACGGAACTGCTCCCAAGCGCTCTCACCCGCAGTGCGCACCAGCTCCGGCATCATGTGCATGTTCAGCGCGTGAATGAGCACGTATGGAACCGAGGCGATCTTGCGCGCCAGCTCAAAGCCGGGGATCGCCATGCCGAAGCCCAAGGCATTGAGCAGCACCACCGGTATGTGCTCGGTCGTCGACAAGAGGGCTCCGCTGACGAGGAAATGCCGCACCGCATGGAAGTCGCTGCGCCAGTTCCCGTTGCGGCTCGGCAGTCCGACCAGCAAAGCCGCGCGACCGCCGGCACCTTGCGAGGCAAGGAGCGAGGCGACCAGGCAACCGCCGTACGCGGTCACAAGGCTGAGGGCCACGCACCAGAAATCGTCGACGCCGGCGAGATGTCCGCCGAGCATCAGCACGCACGCTATCAGCGGCGGTAGGACATAGAACAGGAGGACCGCGCTATCCTTGTGGCCGGTGGCCACCTGATAGCCCTCCTGCATGCGCGACAGCGCCGTGATGGCGAGCATCGTCGCAATAAATGCGGAGTCGACCCACGTGACGAGCGAAGCTGCGGCAGCCAACCCGATGCCGATCACACACAGCAGCAAGTAGGCGTGCACCATGCTGGTTCCGGGCGGAGCGCTTTTGTCGTCGCGCTTTCCAGCATGGAGAAGTCCGCGCAAGTACCCTTGCGAGATGAATTGCGCGATGGGGCCGCTGAGCAGCAGTGCGACCGAATAGTCGGCGACCGCGTGACCATAGGCCTCGCGGTCGAGCCAAAGCAGCGCGATAAGCGGCGGCAATGCGCCGGCTGCTCCGCCAAGGATGCGCAGTCCAACAGTCGTCAGCAACTCGGCGTGCGGTATGCGCATGTCAGGGTGCCAGACATTCCTTCGGCACCGGGCCGGACGCTTCTACTGAGTTTCCCGCGCAGGCGGCGATCGGCGCCGCGCACGTCGGCTCGACGACGGATATGGCGTCGCCGCCCATCCCGCGCACGCGATTGTCGGTGATGGTTGTTTCGCACACCCCCCCTAGCAGCCGTATGCCATCGGTGCGACCGTCGGCGATGGTGTTGCCGCTGATCAGGACCTTGCGCACCTGCAGGTCGGCCACCGGCGCGACGTGAGCGTTCACGTCTATCGTCGCCTGCCCGGTCTGATCGCGTTCCGGCCACTCGAACCGGCGCGCCACGTTTGACACGTCGTTGTCGCTGACGATCACACGGTCGACGCCGTAGGTGTCGTAGAAGTCCTCGCGCGTGACGATGATGCCGGCGGCGCGCCCTGTTCCCGCCACGCGATTGGCACGGATGATGATCTCCGCCGACCCGACCACGCTGATGCCGCGCGCCCACGACACGTTGGAGACAGCGTTGTCCTCGACCAGGATGCGCGAACAGCGCGGGCTGCCCCGATACGAAACGACCGCGATGCCGTCATCGCCGGTCATGTCGGTGACGTTGTGGGCGATGTAGCCAGAAATCGACCCGTCGGTGGCATGGATGCCGTCGGCCAGCGTTTGGTAGACGTGATTTCCGGTGATGACGAACTCCCGCGCCCCGCGGATCATGATCCCGGCCGCGGTTGACCCGCTGATCCGGTTGTCGATTACGCGTGCTCCGCGCCCGGTCACTAGGACGCGCGCCTGCTCGAGCATCGACCCGCGCTTGAGCGTGCGCGCAGTCAGCTGCACATCGCGCAGCTGGCTGTCCTCGCCTTCCAACACGACACACATGTCATCTGGATTGCTTGCGTGGAGCACGGCACCGCGACCGAGGATACGCACCCGCGCGTGCACGATGCGCAGGCACCGCGACTGCACGTAGGTCCCCGCCGGCAAGATAAGCGTACCGCCCGCGTAAAGGGAATCGAGCGCCCCCTGCAGCGCCGACGTATCATCGGATTGTCCGTCGCCCATCGCGCCTTCGCGGCGCGCCTCGATCTGCGGCAGGCGGTTCCAATCGACGCGCTCGGTCGTCGCCAGCCGACTGAGCCGATTGACGTCGTGTTCGAGTTCGCTCGCCCAAGCCGGCGCGGCGGCGACTCCCGCAATGCTTGCCGACGTGCCTGTGGCACAAAGCGCCGCCAGGCCGGCGACCATTCCAAGCCACGGCGCGGCGTGCAATCTGCCGGCACGGCGCATTTGAGACCGCAATGTAACCTGCAAACCCATCACGCCCTCGTATCGGGGAAGGCGTCGGGCGTGATCAGGCGCTTGGTCACCTCCGCCCACGACAGACTTGGCGGCTGCTCGAACGGCCCCGCATTCAAAGCGGCGTCGATCGCCGCTCGGACCGAATCGCGATCACCGCTGACGTAGCCGAACCTGCCGGCGTAGGGGCCCACCGCCTGCATCGGACAAACCGCCGGCAGGCCCAGAATCCCCATGTAGGTGAGCTTCTGCGAGGACTCGGCGAAATGCGGGTCGAGCTTGCGGACGTCATAGGGTGCGATGCCGAAGTCGGCATGCCTGAAATAGTTGAGCACCGAGCGGAAAGGCATCTCGCCCATGAGACGCACGTTGGGATACTGGGCAAGGGGCGACGCCTTCGGCCCGCACCCGATCAGATAGAAGGTTGTCTCGGGGAATTGCGTCGCGGCGATGCGGAAGAACTCCGCGTCGAAAAGCGTTGACCCTACGGTGACCCCGTTGATTCCACCTTGGAAAGGCGATGCGGCCGTCGCGTCGAAATAATCCGGTTCGACGCCGTAGGGCAGATAGTAGGCAGGGAGATGCTTGGGGAAGCGAGAGGCAAGGCCGCGCGAAAGAGCGAACACGGCATCGTATCGGTCGATCGTCCGCTTCAGCTCGTCGGACAGCGCCGGCGAGCAACCGATTGCCGAAAGGTCATCTGACGCGAAATAGACCACCCGTGCGTCGGGATTGGCGCGCTTCACGGCTTCGAACAACATGATCGACAGGCCGGACTCGATAAGAATGAAGCGGCTATCGGCGGCCCAATCCAGCAACTGCTTGGGAGCGTGCGCGCCATAGCGCGCAAACAGTTGCCGCGAAATCGGGTTGAGCGCGTCGAGCCGGAGATTAAACGGATGCGCCAACGTCTCCCACAGATAGCAGTCGACGCCGTCGACGCTCTGCACGCGGTTGCTGGTTTCTGCCAGAGGGAGTCGTGTGTCCATCGTCAGTCGCGACAGCTGGCTGAAACCGACCGAGAAGAAGCGCACTTCGCCGAGCTTGCTCAGCTCCTGCGCATAGTGGTGAAGATGCACTTTGCGATCGGTGCGGAAGTCGTGCCTCGTGATGATTAGGAACGGCCCGCGGAGCCAGTCTTCCGGCGCGATGTTCCGCTTCGCTTCAGCATTCATCCAGGAAGGTCCCCATCATCGCGCACGCAGATGCACCCAGCTCGCATCAGCCATCGCGCTGCACATCTTTGATCAGAGCCAGAAGTCCGCGCGCACCGACCCGCCATGAATATTTATCCGCCCGAGCCCGCCCGCCTGCGATGAGCCTCTCTCGGTGTGTCTCGTCAGCTGCAATACGCTCGACTGCCGCTTGCCCATTCGTCAACGGCTTGAGGGTCGCAGAGCACGGCTGCATCGCCGAGAATCTCCGGCATAGCCGGCGCCTTCGAGGCCACCACAGGGCACCCAAGACGCATGGCTTCGGTTGCAGGCAAGCCAAACCCTTCGTGCAGGGACGGGAACAGAAAGCACCGCGCCGATTGAAACAGCAGGGCCAAATCGTCGTCGGAGACGCGCCCGAGGCGGACCACTTTGGTCGATGCGTGTTCGGTAGCGTCGCTGAAAACTCGGCTATTGCTGCCGCCGGCGATGACGACTGCAATGCCGCTTCCCGCCAGCCGATCGGCCAGCGCATAAACCAGCGCCATGTTCTTGCTGCGGGCGCGGCTCGCCAAGGCGAAGGCAAATCGCTCCGGCAGCTGCGCGCGATCCAGCCCCGACCGTTGCGCCGACCATTGCGCCGTATGCTCGGTGCCATTGGAAATAATGGCATCGCTCGGACGGTTGGCAGCCCCGCAGGCGACGAGCTCGCGAGACGATGTCTGTGATATCGTCGCCCAGCGTGCGCTGCGCCGGATCGACAATGGCTGCAGCACGCGGTTTGCGATGCGAAAGGCGGCCGAATAGTTGTCGGGCATCAGCCACACGTGCGCGTCGTGCACGCACGTGATGCTGCGGCTGGAAAGCACGGGCGCGATGTTGCACAGGTTGACGATGACATTGCCGCGCGCGAACAGCGGCAGCTCAAACTGCTCCCACGCATAGCCGGACAGGCGGCCGACCTCCACCACTTCGATGCACTTGAGTTCGAGATCGGCGATGCTCCCTTTGGGAACCGCCATGCAGACACGCAGGTCCTGCTCCTCGGAACCCTTCTCCTGCAGCAGTTGGTCGAGCGCCGACACCACCTCGCGGGCGAAGCGCTCGACACCCGTGATCGGCCGGCCGGCAAACCGGCCGTTGATCACGACGCGCCGTTCCGGTCGCGCGCTGTCGGCGTCGCGCGCTGTCCCCTGCCGCGATGCCTGCTGGGTCGCCGCACCGTTCATGCGCTGTTCGACCCCGGCGAGCGCGCTCCGAAGAACCACAGGTAGCCCGCGCTCAGGGCAAACCCGCCGACGATCGCCACGAGCAGCAGCAGGGCGCGCGGACCTGAAGGTTGGTTTGGCGCGATCGCCGAGGCGATGACGCGGGTGTTCGACGTATCCACCTGTCCCTGCGCACCGATCTCCTTCGCGCGCACCAGGAACGCTTGGTAGATATCCCGGTTCGACTCGGCCTGCCGGCTCAGCTCGCGAAGGCGCACCATCGCCTTGTTCGAACGTATCGTCGTGCCCTTCATCCGATCGAAGTCAGCTGACAGCGCTTGCTCGCTCGCCACTGCACGCCGGTATTCGCTGCGCGTCGCTTCGGCGATGCGCGCCAATTCCTCGTTTATCAGCCGGCGGTAGCCGGCGCGCTGCTCGCGGATCGCCTTGAGGTCCGGATGATGCGGGCCCAGAAGCGTCTCGGCAGCCGACTGACGGCGTGCCATCTGGGCGTACTGCGAGCGCAGGCTTGCAATGGTGGGAGATTGCACGGCTTCCAACAGGGCGCCTGGCTCGCCGCCGGCGGCGAGCAGCGCGTCGATCTGCTCGACGCGGGCGCGCTGCTGCACGACGTTGGCATGCGCAGCGCTGACCCGCGCATTGAGGCTCTCCAGCTGCTGGTCGCTGATGAGGTGCGCTGCCGATCCGACAAGATCGTTCTGCGCCTTGAATGTCTCCACGGCATCCTCTGACAGGCGGACGCGCTCGGCGAGTTCGTTGAGACGCGACGACATGGCGTTTTCGACCCGATCCGCGGAGCCCTGGCGGGCGCCGACTTCGTGCTCGATGTAAACGCTGGCCAGCGTGTTGGCGATGCGCGCAGCTTTGACCGGATCTTCGCTGCGTGCCGAGATGACGACCACGTAGCTGCGGCTGGCGCGCCGCACCGTCACGCCGCGATCGAGGGCGCGCATCGCGCGTGTGGCGTCATCCTCGGCAACTTGCGGGGCAATGGCGTTGCGAAATTTGCTGAGAAGGCCTGGTGGGCGCGCGAACTCGGGATCCTTATCGAGGCCGAGGCGCTCCACCACCGTACGCAGCACGGCTTCAGATTGCGCGATACGCATCTGGCTTTCAACCAGCGACACGGCGAACTCGTTCGTGTCCGAGCGCGGCGTGACGTCGTTGGCGACCACCTGCAGCCCGCGCGGATCGAGAAAGATCTCGGTCGTAGCGATGTAGCTCGGCGACACCAGCAGCAGATAGGCGGCAGCGAGTGCCGCAAAGGCAGCCGACCACAGCACGAGCGTCCCAAGACGGGACCGCAGGTAATGAATGACGCCGCTGAACTCTGACGACAGATCGAAGCCTCGCGCAGCTTCAGCCGACATATTGCAATTCCTTTGATCTATGCCCGGCAGAGCGAGCGCCCGCCGGCCCGGGTGCCGCGCAACTTCCGTGCCACCGCACGACCTGCTGGAATATTGCGTTGCGGGACCTCTGCAGCGCCTCTTTACCGGTGCTTAGGGTTAACTGCGCGGTGCTCGCTCCGGGCACGCGGTGCGCGGCTCCATTACGCGACGACGGGCACGCGCAACGCCTTCAGCAAGGCCTCGGCGGCCCGTTCGGACGCCGAGCCGATGCCGTACCAAAGGGGCAGGCGGAGAAGACGGGCGGGGAGGGTATCGGTCACCGACATGTCGCCGTGAGAGCGCGTGAAACGCTGCCCGGCGGGGGATGTATGTAGTGGTATGTAGTGAAAGGCTGAGCCCACACCGGCCTCCTTGAGGGTTGCGATGAGGGCATTGCGCTGCGCGTTGCTGGGCAGCAGCACATAGTAGAGATGCGCGTTGTGACGGCAGTCTTCCGGCACGATGGGGCGCCGCAGCAGTCCTTCGCCTTCCGCCTCGGCAAAGGCCGAATGGTAATACTCCCAGGTCGCAAGACGGTCGGCGATGATCTCCTCGGCACGCTCCAGCTGCGCGCGCAGAACTGCCGCCGTAATCTCGCTCGGCAAGTAAGAAGCCCCCTTGTCGACCCATGTGTACTTGTCGACCTGGCCGAGCATGAATGCCGTGCGATTGGTGCCCTTCTCGGCATGGATGCGGGCACGCGCCAGCTGATCCTGCGTCGAGAGGATGATTGCGCCGCCTTCGCCGCTCACGATGTTCTTGGTCTCGTGGAAGCTGAAGCAGGCCATGTCGGCCAATGTCCCGGCGGCGCGTCCCTTGTAGGTCGAGAGGATGGCCTGGGCGGAATCCTCGACGACGAGAAGACCGTGGCGCCGGGCAATGGCGGTGATCGCGTCCATGTCGGCGCAGACGCCCGCATAGTGCACGACGTAGATGGCGCGCGTGCGGTCCGTTATGGCCGCTTCGATGCGCGTCTCGTCGATGTTCAGCGTGTCGGACCGGATGTCGACAAACACCGGCGTGCCGCCGCGCATGACCACGGCATTGGCGGTCGAAACGAACGTGAACGACGGCATGACGACCTCGTCGCCCGGACCGACGTTGCACAGCATCGCCGCCAGTTCGAGCGCCGAAGTGCACGAGGTTGTCAGCAGCGCGTGCGGCGCGGAAAGCCGCTGCGTGAGCCATGCCTGGCACCAGCGCGAGTGTGGACCGTCGGCGGCCAGATGGCGCGCCGCCAGGGCTTCAGCTATGAGATCGAGTTCGCGGCCGACAATGGGAGCGCGATTGAACGGGATGAAAGCTGACACGATTTCCTCGCTTCTATAGCTTTATGGGCGTCGCTCCACGAGGGAACTGGCCTCTTAAGTATAGCGAGCGATAGCCCCTCTGCACTGAGGGCTTCTGCGAATAGTTTATCGCCGCATTCACCACATGGAATTGGGGCAACGCGCATGACAAAAAGAACGATCTTGGTAACGGGAGCTGGCGGCTATATTGGGTCCGTCCTGGTGCCGAACCTTCTCCAGTCCGGGTGGAGCGTCATTGCCGTAGACCGCTTTTTCTTCGGTGGCGACAAGCTCGCCAACCATCCGAACCTCACCAAGATGCGCTGCGACGTGCGCGTGCTTGAGCCGGCCGTATTCGAAGGTCTCGATGCTGTCGCCGATCTTGCCGCCCTTTCCAACGATCCGCTCGGTGACGCATTCACCGACGAAACTTGGGAAATCAATCACCAGGCGCGCGCCCGCAATGCGAGGCTCGCCAAGGCCGCGGGCGTTCCGCGCTATGTCATCCCCTCATCCTGCTCCATTTACGGGTTCTTTCCGCCGACGCAGATCCTCGATGAGGACTGCACGCCGAACCCGCTCACCGTCTATGCCAAGGCCAATCTGGCTGCCGAGCAGGACATCCGTCCCCTGGCCTCCGACGATTTCGTTGTCGGCATCCTCCGCTTTGCGACGCTTTTTGGCGTCAGCCCGCGCATGCGCTTCGATCTCGCCGTCAACGGCATGACGGAAACTGCTTGGCGCACGGGCAAGCTGGCGCTCATGCGCGATGGATCGCAGTGGCGTCCGATGATCCACGTCCGCGATGCAGCGCGCGCCATCGAGTTCATGCTCGAAGCCGACGGCAAGGCGATCAACGGTCGAGTGTTCAACGCCGGCGCAAACGACCTCAACGTGCAGATCCGGCCACTTGCCGATCGGGTGGCAGCGCTCGTGCCGCGCGATGTCGAGATCGATTGGTATGGCGACGCTGACACGCGTTCGTATCGCGTTGCCTTCGACCGCATCGCCGCGCTCGGCTACCAGACCACGATGAGCATCGAGGACGGCGTTCGGGAAATCGTCGCCGCGCTGGACACCAAGCGCCTGTCCCGCAGCCTCGACACTCTCACTTTGGATTGGTATCGCGCGCTGGAGGAATGGCGCAGCCGCATCGAGGAAGTCGTGCTCGAGGGCAAGATCATCAAGCGCATCGGAGCTCTCGCGTGCGTGGCATCGTTCTAGCCGGAGGCCGTGGAACGCGGCTACTGCCTGCAACCGGCGCGATCTCCAAACAACTGCTGCCCGATCTACGACACGCCGATGATATTTCATCCGGTCGGGTTGCTGATGAGCGCAGGCATTCGCGAGATCATGCTCATATCCACTCCTGAAAGCATCGACGCTTTCCGGACGCTGTTTGGTGACGGATCGCAATTCGGCATCACCATGTCGTACGCGGCTCAGGGTTCTCCGCGCGGTATCGCCGAAGCGCTGATTATTGCCGACGAGTTCACGCGCGGCGAGCCGTCTACACTGGTGCTCGGCGACAACCTCTTCATTGGCGGCGCGACGGCAAAGCTGATGCGCAAAGCCTTCCAACGCCCGGTCGGGGCGACCGTCTTCGCCACACCCGTCGCCAACCCGCAAGCGTTTGGAATCGTTTCGCTCGACGACACGGGCGTGGCCACCAGCATCGAGGAGAAGCCGCGGCACCCCAAGTCCAACTACGCGGTGCTTGGTCTTTACGTCTATGATGGACGCTCCGCCGACATCGCGGCGGCCGTGCAGCCGTCCGCCCGCGGCGAGATCGAAATTACCGACGTCAACCGCGAGTACCTGACGCGCGGCGAGCTGTTCGTCGAAGGCCTGCCTGAGGATGAAAGCTGGTTCGACACCGGCACGCCCGACTCGCTGCTGGAAGCCAGCGTTCTGGTACGCAGCATCGAACAGAGCAGCGAGCGCAAACCCGGCTGCCTTGAAGAAATTGCGTTCGCCGAAGGCTGGATCGATGCCGATGGCGTGCGCAAAGCGGCTCGGCGATGGGCCGGCAGCTCTTACGCCAAGTTTCTCGAGCGCATGGTGGACCGCGAGAGCGTGCTCGAGCGTTCCTAGCAGCACCCAACCGCAAGCCGCTCGCTCGCTGCACCGCGCTAGCCCGGGATGACTTTCCTCGCCTGAACGCCCGGCGTCTGCTACCAACCGCGGTCTCCCTCCGCCGAGAGATGCGCCCTTGCTCCGTCGCCTCATCGACATCTGGCTCAGCCGCCACGCCGCACCGTCCGAGGCGGCGCTGCACGCCGTGGCCCACCTGAAGCCGATCACCGTCATCACCGGAGGCTCGCGCGGCATTGGGTTGGCCTTCGCCCAGCGATTCGCCTCAGCCGGAAATGACGTCGCCCTCGTCGCCCGCCACGCCGACGTCGTTCAGGCAGCGGCGGCTTCGGTCGCTCAGCGGAACCATGTAAAGGCGTTAGCCATCGCCATGGACATCACGGACCCCGACGCGCCGCAGCGCATCGATGCCACCCTGGCCGCCAACGGCTACTATCTCGACACTCTGGTCAATTGCGCGGGCGTCGGCCTCGCCGGGCCATTTGTCGATCACGCCGAGGCGGCGATCGACAAACTTCTGAACGTCAACATGACCGCGCTCACTCGGCTGACCCGGCATGCGCTTCCCCCGATGCTGGCGCGCGGCAGCGGTGGAATTATCAATGTCGCCTCCCTCGGCGGCCTCGTACCCGGACCCAATCAAGCGGCGTACTATGCGAGCAAGGCATACGTCATCTCGCTCACACGGGCGATTGCCACCGAAAACGCCGGGCGCGGCGTGCGGCTGATGGCTCTGGCGCCTGGCCCTGTCGACACCGGCTTTCATAGCGCCATGGGCTCGGAGCTGTCTTTCTACCGCCAGCTGCTGCTCGCTCTTAGTGCCGAACAGACGGCACGCGCCGGCTATCGCGCTTATGTCCTCGGATGGCGCCTGTTCGTCCCGGGCATGAGTGGCAAACTCCTGCAAGTCGCCCTTTGGGTGATTCCGCACGCCCTGGTGCTGCCGATCACAGGCTGGCTGCTGCGCAAGCGCGAGGAGCGGCCCTGGAACGACACACCGGATAAGGAAGCGTGAATACTCGGGCCGCGGTTGCCACGGTGTCGCTAACGGCATTTGCTTTGTCGAAAGACATTTCGGCTTTAGTGTCTGCGGGCGCCGAGAGTCATGTCTTGCGTATCGCGGCGCAGTCGCCGCGGTAGCGCGTCGGCGAGTAAAGTAAACTCGCTTTGTGCGCGCTGCCGCGTCGGCCTTGCTACCAGCCCGACACACCGTTGCCCGCCGACCAAGTGCGCCTCGCAGCGCAAACGACCGCTTAGGTCAACATCGGGCGATCCCTGGACAGCGCCGCATCGACGCCCTAAACGCGGGTCTGTGCTCGTCGCAGGGGACCAAATGTCAGGCCGCAATCAAACCGCCACCAACGCCGGAAACCTTGACCTCGCACCCATCGGCAATGGGCGCATCGCTGCGCTCGTCGACACGCAGGGCCGCATTGTCTGGTGGTGCTTTCCGCGCCTCGATTCCGATCCGGTGTTCTCGCGTCTGCTCGCCGGCGACGAAGAGAAGGGCTTTTGCGACGTCGTCCTGCACGGACAGACGAAATCCAGTGCGCAGTACGTGCGCAACACTGCCATCGTAGAGACGGTGCTTGAAGATGCGCACGGCAACGCGGTGCGCATCACCGATTTCGCGCCGCGCTTCCTGCGCTTCGAGCGCGCCTTCCATCCGGCCCAGATTGTCCGTCGCATCGAGCCCATCCGTGGCCTGCCGCGGGTGACCATCCGCCTGCGGCCGACATTCAATTACGGCCGGCCGGCCGACGGCATGGCGATCGGCTCCAACCACATACGCTACAGCGGCGGCGCCGACGTCTTGCGCCTGACCACCGACGCGCCTCTTTCCTACATCGCCCACGAGACGCCGTTTGCCCTGACCCATCCGGTGACGCTCATTCTCGGACCGGACGAGCCGCTGGAAGCCGCGGTCGACAATGTCGCCCGCGAATTCCTGGAGCGGACGCATAGCTATTGGCGCGGATGGGTGCGCGGCCTTGGTATCTCGCTCGACTGGCAGGAGGCGATCATCCGCGCCGCCATCACCTTGAAGCTCTGCTACTTCGAGGAGACCGGCGCCATCATCGCGGCGCATACCACTTCCATTCCCGAGGCGCCCGGCACGCAGCGCAACTGGGACTATCGCTTCTGCTGGCTGCGCGATGCCTACTTCGTCGTCAGCGCCCTTAACCGCCTCGGCGCCACGCAGACGATGGAGGGCTACCTCAACTATATCACTACCATTGCCGTCGACATCGAGCCGCCGCTGCAGCCGGTCTACAGCATCATTCACAACCACCCGCTCGACCGAGCGCATCGCCACCGATCTCGCCGGTTTCCGCGGCATGGGACCCGTGCGCATCGGCAATCAAGCTTCCGAGCAGGTGCAGCACGACGCCTACGGCAGCGTCATTCTCGGCGCCTCCCACATGTTCATCGACGAGCGGTTGCCCGGCATGGGCGATGCGGCACTGTTTCGGCGCCTCGAGCCCCTCGGTCATCAGGCGCGGCGCCTCTACCTCGAGCCCGACGCCGGCCCATGGGAATACCGGGGCCGCAAGCGAGTCCACACCCATTCGGCGACCATGTGCTGGGTCGCCTGCGATCGGCTGGCGCGGCTGGCCGGACTGCTGGCGCTCGATGATCGAGCAGGATACTGGCGCGAGCAGGCCGATAAGATACGCGGCGAAATCCTCGAGCGGGCGTGGAGTTCCAAGTGGGGCGCCCTTGCCGGCGCCCTCGATCATGACGAACTCGACGCCAGCACATTGCTTGTGGCCGACCTTGGGCTGCTGAGGGCCAGCGACGACCGCTACAAGCGCACCGTCGAAGTCATCGGCAGGGAATTGCGCCGCAACGGCTTCATGATGCGCTACACCGCCGACGATGACTTCGGCGCCCCCGAGACGTCGTTCCTGGTGTGCCAATTCTGGTACGCTGACGCTCTCGCATCCATCGGTGAGACGGGGAAAGCACGCGATATCTTCACCGACATACTCTCGCGCACCAACTCCTTCGGCATCCTCAGCGAGGACATCCACCCGACATCCGGGGAGCTTTGGGGCAATATTCCGCAGACTTACTGCATGGCCGGCATCATTAACACCGGCATGAGACTATCGCGCAGCTGGGAGGATGCCTGGGCGTCCGGCTGAACGCCCGTCGATTTGCTCATGTGGAACCATAACCACCGCTAAACGGTTGTCAGCCAAGGGAACTCCACGCACGCCGCACCGGGAGACTCATGGGCCGCATTGTTCTGGTCTCGAACCGCGTCGCTGACATTTCAAAGGCCTCGCAGGCCGGCGGAATGGCGGTCGCCATTGCTGACACCTTGCGCGCGCGCAAGGGGCTTTGGCTCGGCTGGGATGGCCGCATCGGCGATGACAGCGAAGAGTTGAACACCACACCCCAACTTACTGAAACCGATGGCACCACCATCGCCACGCTGTCGCTGAGCAAGCGCGAGCACGCAGACTACTATACCGGCTATTCAAACAACGTGCTGTGGCCTGTGTTTCACGCGCGTCTCGACATCGCCAAGTTCGACGCCGGCTACTATCAGCGCTACCTCGATGTGAACAAGCGCTTCGCCCATGCGCTGCGTCCGCTGCTCAAGCCGGACGACACGATCTGGGTACACGACTACCACATGATCCCGCTCGGCATGGAGTTGCGCGCCCTGGGGGTGACCAACCCGATCGGCTTCTTCCTGCACATCCCGGTGCCGCCCGCGCAGACCTTCCTCGCCATCCCCGAGCATCGTGAGCTTGCCCGCGGTCTTGCCTCCTATGATCTCATCGGCCTGCAAACCAAGGTCGATGTCGGCAACCTCATCGACTATCTGCAGGACGGCGCGCTTGGCCGCATTCTGCAGGACGGCCGCATCCGCGCCTTCGACCGGGAGCTGTCCATCGCCAGCTTCCCCGTCGGCATCGATGTCGATGCGTTCATCGGTTCGTTGCCCAAGCGCCGCCGCGAGGCGCCCGCCTCGACCATCCGCATGCTCGGCGTCGACCGCCTCGACTACACCAAGGGGCTGCCGCAGAAATTCCGTGCCTTCGGTCGCTTCCTGGAGAAGTACCCCGACTACCGTCGCAAGGTGACGCTGTCGCAGATCGCTCCGCCGACGCGCGAGACTATGGCTGCCTATGCCGACATCCGGCGCGAGCTGGAAACGCTGTCGGGCCGCATCAACGGCCGCTACGGCGAGCTCGATTGGGTGCCGATCCAGTACATTCACCGCACGACGCCGCGCAAGATGCTGGTCGACGTCTATCGCAGCTCGCGCGTCGGGCTGGTGACGCCGCTGCGCGATGGAATGAACCTCGTCGCCAAGGAGTATGTCGCTGCGCAGGATCCGGCTGACCCGGGCGTGCTGATACTGTCACGCTTTGCAGGTGCCGCCGAGCAGATGCAGGAGGCGCTGATCGTCAATCCCTATGACGTGGAAGAGATGGCGAATGCCATCAAGACAGCCCTCGACATGGGGCTGACAGAGCGCCAGGAGCGCCATGAGGCGCTGCTTGAGGGAGTAAAGCGCGATAACACCTTCGTGTGGTGCCGCATGTTCCTGCAGTCTCTAGAGGGCGTTGGCCGCCGCAGCACCCTGGCCATACCGACTTCCCCTTCCGAGGCCGCCCGCAAAGCGCTGCAGGATATCGAACTGGCGCGCGTTTCTCCGCGCATGCGGCCGAACTGACCGGCGTCTCACGCATTGAGAGAAGGTTATGAAGGCAATCTCCATCGGCGGCGCCATGGTCGATACGATCGCGATCATCGAGAGCGATCGCATCGAGCGCATGTCGATGCTCAATGCCGAGACATCCTTTTTGCTGCTTGAGGAAGGCCGCAAGACAGAGGCGCTCGACGTCTCGACCCATTGCGGCGGCGGCGCCATTAACACGGCGGTCGCGATGTCGCGTCTCGGTCTCGACGTCTCGACGCTGGTCAAGCTAGGCCGCGATGCGCGCGCCGATTTCATCCTTGCCCGGCTCAGCGCCGAGGGTATTTCGGCACGCTGGGTCATCCGCGATGCCAAGGCACCGACCGGGGCCTCGGTGATCATCTCCTCGCACGATCGCAACGCGGCGGTATTCACATTTCGCGGCGCCAATACGCTGTTGGAGCCGAGCGATCTTGCCGACGACGCCTTCGCTGTCGATCTCGTGTACGTCTCGAACCTGTCGAACCAATCGGCCGACTGCTATCCCCATATCATCGAAAAAGCTAAAGCCGCAGGAGCACTGGTCGCGGTCAACGCCGGTCTCCGCCAACTCTCCGTGCGCGGCGGGACATTCCTCGATAGCCTCGGGAGGATCGATATCCTGGCCCTCAATCGCGCCGAGGCCGATTCTCTGGTCCCTGGCCTCGTTGCGAAATTTGGCGAAGGCGGCCCGACACTGGCCCTCGATGCCGGCGAGCAACCGCCCCCTCTCCTAGCCCGCGGCCTAGTGGGCGGTGGCTATGAGTTGAGCCTACCTGCATTCCTGCATGCGGTGCGCCAGCTCGGCACGCGTTACGTCATGCTGACCGATGGTCGCGGTGGAGCATTCGTTTGCGCAAACGACAGTGTGCTGTACTGCCCCGCCGCTGAAGCCACCGTCGCTAGCACCACGGGCGCGGGCGACGCCATGGCCTCGACGTTTGCCGCCCACATCGCCCTGGGACGCCCAGGCGACGTTGCCCTCAAGGCTGCAACCATCAATGCGGCCAGCGTGGTCGGTCATATTGATACGCAAAGCGGGCTTTTACGGCACGATGCCCTGAAAGGACGTCTCGCCGCACGCTCTGAACTTCAGTTACGCAAATGGCGACTGTAAGGTGACCTGGTGAAGCGCAATGGCGAGGCAGTGAAGTGAAGGCAACGGCAGAAACGAGCTTGCGAGGGACCCGCACCGATGCGGCGTCGCGACTGCTTGCCGGCGACGTCAGCAATTATGCGCTCTTCCTCGATTGCGACGGAACACTGCTCAATATCGCTCCCACGCCCAACGAGGTACGCGTACCGGCGGACCTTGTTGAGCTGCTGGTGCGCATCTCGCGCGGCCTGCGCGGGGCCTTGGGGATACTCACCGGGCGCCAGCTAGCCGAGATCGACGTCCTGCTCGCGCCGACAAAATTCGTCGGCTCCGGAGTGCACGGGGCAGAACTGCGCACCGTCAGTGGCGGCGCCGTTGCGCGCGTCGCCAGCGCCCTGCCGAGTGAACTTGTCGACCAAGTAATGCGTCGCATGCAGACGCTTCCCGGCATCATCGCCGAACCGAAAGGGCCCGGGCTCGCCGTCCACTACCGGCTCGCCCCGCACCTTAAGGCGCCGCTCGAAGCAGAACTGCAAGCGCTCTTGGTCAAATACGCTGATGGGCTTGTGCTGTGTCAGGGTCGCAAGCTGTTCGAGATCATTCCGGCCGGGCACTCCAAAGGCACGGCGCTGGAGACGATCTGCGCCTTGCCGGGCTTCGCCGGAAGGCAACCGATAATGATTGGCGATGATGTCGGAGACTTACCGGCGTTCGCGGCCGCGCGCCGGCTGGGCGGTAGCGGACTACGCGTTGCCGGAGAGCAATTCGGCTATGACGATGTCGACCTCCACGGCCCGAGCAGTGTCATCGACTGGTTGAAAGATCTAGCCGAGCGTCTGGAAGTCTAAGGCGCGCCGCGATCAAGACAATCAGGCAGGTGCCGGAGGACAGTCGCTGCCGGGACCGCCATCGCGTGCCGCGCTGGCGAGCTGCCGATACTGGGCACGGATGCGCTCAATTTCGCTCTCTTCAAGTTCCTCGAGATCGAGCAACTGGTTCTGCGCCCCGTCGATCGAGCGGATCAACTCGTCGAGCTTAACTTGGATGGCTTCTGAGTCGCGGTTTTGCGACGCCTGAATGGCGAATACCATGAGGAACGTCACGATTGTCGTGCCGGTGTTGATGACCAGCTGCCAAGTGTCTGAAAAGCCAAACAGCGGACCCGAGATCCCCCAGACCAGCACCACCGCCACGGCGATTACGAAAGCATAAGGAGATCCCGTTGCGCGCGAGACCGCACTCGCGAAGCGCGTGAAAAACGATGCGTTCTTATTGCTCAGTGCCATATTCGCTCAACGTAGGCTTAAAACGGAAGTTCCGCTTTCGGGCATAACAGGAACCCTTTGCTCGGCCGCCGAGTTTACCGCCCGGCGTCCTGAAGCGCCGGATAGAGGGCGCCGCATGAATGGCGGCGGGAGACGATGGGCGTAATGACCGCAGACGAGCGTCCGGTTCTGAGTGCACACGGTGCCAAACGGCTGCCGAGCGTCGAGATCGACAGCTATAACCTCGAAATCAAGGACGACGACGGCTTCGTCGGCGACAAGGCCAGCCGCAGCGCGTTTCACGTCATGCTCGAAAAGTGGCGCGAGCCGCTGCGCGAACTGGGCGTCGACCCACTCGGCGAGAAGTCGTCTGAGCAGCTGTCGAAGAAACAGATCGACAAGATGCTCACCGAAGGGGACCCTGAGGCCGGCGGCATCGTCCACAGCGCGGTCGAGGAGTTCGCGCAAACTCTCACCTCGGTCATCAAACGCTTCCTCAAGACCGCCAGCTGGCGGGATACCGAAGCCATCGTCGTCGGCGGCGGCTTCCGCGACAGCCGCGTCGGCGAGCTGGCGGTCGCGCGCACCGAAATCCTCCTCAAAAAAGCTGATCTCCAGGTGGAGCTGGAGCTAATTCAGAACCATCCAGACGAAGCGGGGCTAATTGGCAGCGCACACCTGATGCCGTCGTGGATGCTCGAAGGCTTCGACGGCATCCTCGCCGTAGACATCGGCGGCACCAACATTCGAGTGGGCATCGTCGAGACTAAGCTCAAGAAGGCCAAGGATCTGTCCAAGGCTGGAGTGTTCGCCTCCGACCTTTGGCGTCACGGTGATGAAGAAAAGACAAAACGCGACGAAGCGGTCGGCCGTCTCATCGACATGCTCGAGGATCACATCGCGCTGGCCGCGAAGAAGGGCTTGAACCTCGCCCCCGTCATCGGCATCGGCTGTCCGGGCCTCATCCGTGAGGACGGATCGATTGAGACAGGTGCGCAGAACCTTCCCGGCAACTGGGAGAGCAGTCGTTTCAATCTCTCCAAATGCATCCTCGAGAAGATTCCGCAGATCGGCGGCCACGAGACGCATATTGTTATCCACAACGACGCCGTCGTGCAGGGCCTCAGCGAATTGCCGAGAATGCAGGATTACGAGCGCTGGGGCGTGCTGACAATCGGCACGGGCCTGGGCAATGCGCGCTTCACGAACCGGCGCAAGAAGTCGGATTGAAGCAGCTAGACCTGCAATCCAGTTATTGACGCCGCCGCCGCCGCGGGCACACATTGCGGACGTCGGGCCGCTGCGGCGGCTGATCCAAGCCCTCCTCTTCAATAATAAAAGCCCTGGCCCGGAGCAGAGCTGGCGGGTAGCTTGCGCGCCCTGGCGCCGCGCGAGCTTCCCTGCTTTAGGACCGACCTATGATCAAGCGCTTCCTCATCGCTTTCATAATTCTTGCTGTCCTCGTCGGCGGACTCGCCTATTTCCAGCTCGTCTTCAAACCGAAGATGATCAAGGAGTTCCTGAGCTCGCAGACGCCGCCCCCGGCCACGATCACCGCTGAGCCAGCGAAGGCCGAAGAGTGGATTGAACGGCTGCCCGCGATCGGCACGCTGATCGCCTCGCAAGGCGTCGAGATTGCCTCGCAGGTTGCCGGCATCGTCACCGAATTGCACTTCGAGAGCGGCCAGGATGTCGAAGTCGGCGCGAAGCTCGTGCAGCTCGATATCTCCGTCGAGCAGGCGGACCTCGCTAGCGCCGAGGCGATCCTGAAGGAAGCCGAAGTGTCCTTCAAACGCCAGGTCGACCTATTGTCAAAGGCCGTCGCCTCCGAAGCCAACGTCGACACGGCACGCGCCAAGCGCGACAGCGCTCTCGCTTCGCTCAGCCGCATCAAAGCACTCATTGCCCAGAAGACTATCCTCGCTCCATTCGCCGGTCGACTCGGCATCCGCCACGTCGAGCTCGGTCAATATATCTCGCCCGGACTTGCCATGGTGTCGCTACAGGCGCTGGATCCCATCTGGGTCGACTTCCCGATGCCCGAGCAGAACGTCAGCAAGCTGCGCGTCGGCCAGACGATCGAGCTGGGCGTCGATACCTACGCCGGCAAGGTGTTCGTCGGCACCGTCGCGTCGCTCGATGCGCGCGTCGCCAAGGACACGCGCACACTTCTGGTACGCGGCACTCTGCCCAACAAGGAGCGTTCGCTGCTCCCCGGCATGTTCGCCAATGTTGCGGTGCTGGCCGGTTCACCGGCGCAGGTTATCACCGTCCCGCGCACGGCTCTCACCTACAGTCTCTATGGCGACAGCGTGTATGTGCTGAAGCCGCAGGAAGGGAAACCCGCGCCTGCCAAGCCGGAAGATGCGGTGTTCGTCGTCGAGCGCCGCTTCGTCAAATCAGGCCAGATCCGCCAGGATCGCGTTGCCATCACCTCCGGCCTCAAGCAAGGCGAGCAGGTCGTCACGACGGGCCAGATCAAGCTGGCCAACGGTGCGCTGGTCAAGGTCGACAACTCGCAAGCATTGGTGCCGCCCACTGAGCGCCCCTACCAATAAAGGCTGACCAATGTCGTTCACCGACATCTTCATCCGCCGGCCGGTGCTGGCCTCCGTCGTCAGCCTGCTCATCCTGCTGGTGGGATTGAGCGCGGCCTTCAATCTGCAGGTCCGCCAGTATCCGGAGCTGTCGAACACCACCATCACCATCACCACGGTTTATCCGGGCGCCAACGCCGACGTTATCAAGGGGTTCATCACGGTCCCCATTCAGCAGGCCGTCGCCAGCGCCGAGGGCATCGACACGCTGAGCTCAGCCTCGCGCCAGAACAGCAGCACGGTAACGCTCAACCTGCGCCTCAACGCCGACCCAGACCGGGCCGTCACCGACGTTTTGTCGAAGGTCAACCAGGTGCGCAGCGTGCTGCCGCCGGAGGCCATGGACCCGGTCGTCGTCAAGCAGACCGGCGAGTCGACGGCACTCATGTACCTGTCGTTCAACAGCGACGTGCTCACCTCGTCGCAAATCACCGATTACCTGACGCGCGTCGTGCAGCCCAAACTGCAGACGGTCGATGGCGTCGCCAACGCGCAAATCCTTGGCGGCCAGACGTTCGCCATGCGCATCTGGCTCAATCCCGAGAAGATGGCCGCGCTTGGCGTGACCCCCTTGGAGGTGCGCACGGCGCTCGCCACCAACAACTTCACGACTGCGGCCGGACAGATCAAGGGAGACTTCGTCGAGACGACGATCAACGCAGAGACCTCGCTAGCCAGCGCCGACGCCTTTGGCCAGCTTGTGGTCACGGCGCGCGGCGACGCGCTGGTGCGCCTCAACGACATTGCCGAAATCGCGCTCGGCGCCGAGGACGTAAACTCGACGTCCGCTTTCGACGGCCTCAAGGCGGTGTTCGTCGGCATCTACTCGACCCCCACCGCCAACCCGCTCACCGTCATCGCCGGCGTCCGTAAAGCGTTTCCCGCCATCGAGACCGAGCTGCCCCCCGGCATGTCGGCGGCCATCGCCTATGATTCCACCAAATTCATTGATGCCTCCATCTCCGAGGTGCAGAAGACGCTGGTGGAGGCGGCGGTCATCGTCATCGTCGTGATTTTTCTCTTTCTGGGCAGCCTGCGCTCGACGCTCATCCCCATCGTGACCATCCCACTGTCGCTGATCGGCGTCATGTTCGCGCTGCTGGCACTCGGCTACTCGCTGAACTTGCTGACCCTGCTTGCCCTCGTGCTGGCGATCGGCCTCGTCGTCGACGACGCCATCGTCGTCGTCGAGAACATTCATCGGCACATCGAGGAGGGCATGACACCGTTCGATGCCTCGATCACCGGAGCGCGCGAGATCGCCGTTCCGGTCATCTCCATGACCATCACGCTCGCCGCCGTCTATGCGCCCATCGGCTTCGTATCGGGTCTCACCGGCTCGCTGTTCCGCGAGTTCGCATTCACCCTCGCCGGGGCGGTCATCGTGTCGGGCATCATCGCGCTGACGCTGACGCCGATGATGTGCTCGAAGCTGCTCAGCGCGGAGCTGTCCTCGGGGCGTTTCGTCAAGTTTCTAGACCGCACCTTCGAGCGCCTGAAGCATCGCTATCAGCGGCGCCTCGGCCGCACGCTCAACTATCGCCCCGTTACGTTGCTGGTGCTGGTCGGCGTCCTTATCGCCACCGGACTCATGTACGCCACGGCGCAGCAGGAGCTGGCGCCCGAGGAAGATCAGGGCATCCTGTTCAACCTCGTCAAAACGCCGCCGGCCACCAACATCGATTACACCGAGCAGGTCACCGGACACCTGTATGACGTGTTCAAGACCGTGCCGGAGAAGGAGCACGTGTTCGCCATCAACGGCATGGGCGGCGACGTGCATCAGGCGTTCTCGGGCATCCTCTTCAAGCCGTGGGAGGAGCGCAACCGCACGCAGGCGCAGATACTGCAGGACCTGCAGCCGAAGGTGAACAGCATCGCCGGAGGCCAGATCATAACCTTCGGCAACCCGTCGCTGCCGGGTTCGACCGGCGGGCCTCCCATCCAGTTCGTCATCACCACGACGGCCGATTACGAACAGCTGGCGCAGGTGCTCGCCAAGATGCAGCAGGAGGCGCTCAATAGCGGCCTCTTCATCTTCGCCGACAGCGACCTCAAGTTCGACACCCCGCAGATCGAGGTGAAGATCGACCATGCGAAGGCGAACTCGCTTGGTATCACCATGCAGGAAATCGGGACATCGCTGGCGACGCTGCTCGGCGGCAACTACGTCAACCGCTTCAATCTCTATGGCCGCAGCTACCAGGTGATCCCGCAGGTGCCGCGTGATTTCCGGCTACAGCCTGACTGGATCAAACGTTACGAGGTGAAGACCTCATCGGGCGCCATGGTGCCGCTGTCGACCGTGGTCGACGTGCGCGAAAGCGTGCAGCCGAATGCTTTGACCAGCTTCCAGCAGCTCAACTCGGCGATGCTGCAGGGCGTGCCGTTCCCGGGGCGCACGGTCGGTGAGGTCATTACCTTCCTGAAGGAGAAGTCGAAGGAAATCTTCCCCGAGACCTTCACTTACGACTTCCAGGGCGAGAGCCGCCAGTATGAGCAGGAAGGTGACCGCCTGGTCGTCACCTTCATCTTCGCGCTGATCGTCATCTACCTGGTGCTGGCCGCCCAATACGAGAGCTTCCGCGACCCGCTCATCATCCTCATCGCGCTGCCGACGTCGATTTTCGGCGCGCTGCTGCCGCTCACGTTCGGATTGGCGACCATCAACATCTACACCCAGATCGGCCTCGTCACGCTGATCGGCCTCATCTCCAAGCACGGCATCCTGATGGTTGACTACGCCAACCATCTGCAGGAAGCGAAAGGCATGGGGCGGCGCGAGGCCATCGAAGAGGCCGCCGCCATCCGCCTGCGGCCCATTCTGATGACGACCGCTGCCATGGTCATCGCCATGGTGCCGCTCATCATAGCGTCGGGCGCCGGCGCGGCATCGCGCTTCGCCATCGGCATCGTCATTGCCTTCGGCATGACGGTCGGCACGCTGTTTACGCTGTTCGTCACCCCGGCGGTCTACACCTACATCGCCCGCGATCGCCGGCGCAGCGTGGCGCCCGGGGCATCGCCCGCCGGCGCGCTCAATCACCCGGCCGAGTGACCGGGCAGCGCGCGACGTAAGGCAAAGACGCCGCGCCGCGGGGCGAACAGGAACGCCAGGACGAATACGAAGGCCTGGATCAGCACGATGCAAGGTCCCGTCGCCCCGTCGATGTGAAAACTGATCAGCGTACCGAGCACGCTGGCGCTGATGGCGACCGTGGCGGCGATCATGAGCATGCGATCGAAGCGGTCGGTCAGCAGATAAGCGATTGCACCCGGCGCCACCAGCATGGCGACGACCAGAATGATGCCCACCGCCTTCAGCGAGGCAATTATCGTGAGGGCGAGAAGGACCAGCAGTCCGTAGTGGATGACGCCGAGCGGCAGACCGATCGCGCGCGCATGCTGAGGATCGAAGCAATAGAGCAGCAGATCGCGCCACTTGGCGAGCACGATCAGCAGCGTGCCGCCGGCGATGATCGCCACCTCGACGAGGTCACGCGCGGTGATGCCGAGCATGTTGCCGAACAGGATGTGATTGAGGTGCTGGTCGGTCTCCACTTTGGTGAAGAGGACCAAGCCGAAACCGAACATGCCTGAGAACACAATGCCCATCACCGTGTCCTCCTTGACGCGGCTGTGTTCCGCCAGGTAGCCCGTCGCCAGCGCGCACGTCAGACCGGCGGCGAAGGCGCCGATGGCCAACGGCAGACCGAGGACGAAGGACAGCACTACGCCCGGCAGCACGGCGTGGGAAATTGCATCCCCCATCAGCGACCAGCCCTTGAGCACCAGATAGCAGGAGAGGACCGAGCACACGGCTCCGATAAGAACGGCCGCGATCAAGGCGCGCTGCATGAAGCCGTAGCTGAACGGAACGACAAAAAAGTCCCATAGCTCGCTCATGGGATTGCTCCCGCCGAGGCCGATGCCTCGCTCCGCCGTCTGCGGCCGGCCAGCACACCGTGTTTGGGTGCGAAAAAGAAGGCGACGAGGAACAGCAGCGTCTGCAACGTTACGATGACACCCCCGGTCGCACCGTCGAGGAAATAGCTGATGTAGGCGCCGATGAAGCTGGTTCCGGCGCCGATGAGCACGCTCAACGCAAGCAGGCGGCCGAAGCGGTCGGTTAGCAGGTATGCCGTGGCGCCGGGCGTCACCACCATGGCGATGACCAGGCATGCCCCGACCGTCTGCAGCGCCGCCACCGTCGACGCCGCCAGCAGCGTGAAGAACAGTATTTTGAGGGCAGTCGCGTGGATGCCGACCGTGCGTGCGTGGCTTTCATCGAAGAACACGACCATCAAGTCGCGCCACTTGAGCAGCAGCAACGTCAGCGAAACGGCCGAGATGATCACCACCTGGATGACGTCCTCGTCGGAAATGCCGAGAATGTTGCCGAGCACGATCGTCTGGATGTTCACCGAGGTCGGGTAAATGGAAGCGATCAGCAATCCGGCTGCGAAGAAGGCGGTGAACACCAGGCCGATGATGGCATCCTCGCGCAGCCGCGTGCGCTGCTTGACGAGCGCCATTCCCAGCGCGGCGAGCAGCCCGGCGATAAAAGCGCCGGCGGCATACGGCAATTGCAGTAGGTAGGCACCGGCGACGCCCGGCACCACCGCGTGGCCCAAGGCGTCGCCCATCAGCGACCAGCCTTTGAGCATCAGGTAGGCGGACAGGAAGGCGCAAACGGCGCCCACCAGGGCGCTGACGAACATCGCCTTCAGCATGTAATCGTAGAGGAAGGGCGTGAGGAGTTCGCCCATCACTTGTCGCCATTGTTCTTGCGGCGCAGCGGCTCGTCTTCGCGGCGCTCGCCGTAGAACACCACCGGACGCTCGTCATCGGTAAGCACGGTGATGCGGCGCCGGTCGTCGTCGTCGTGAAGCTGGCCGCCTTCGAGGCGGAAATCGGCGCAGGACGCCGCCGAAGGCCAGCTCGAGATTCTTCTGTGTGAACGTGGTGGCCGTAGGTCCTGCCGCCAGCACCTCGCGGTTGAGCAGCACGACGTGATCGCAGAAGTCGGGCACGCTGCCGAGGTTGTGAGTGGAGACCAGCATCAGGTGCCCGCTGGCGCGGAGCTGCCGCAGCAGCTCAACGATCGCCGTTTCGGTCTGCACGTCGACGCCGGTGAAAGGCTCGTCGAGCAGAATGACCGGCGCTTCCTGCGCAAGCGCGCGCGCCAGAAACACGCGCTTTTTCTGCCCTCCCGACAACTCGCCGATCTGGTGACGGCGATAGTGCGACATGCCCACCCGCTCCAGCGCCTCGTCCACCTTGCGCTTATCGAGCGTCGAGGCGATTCGCAGGAAGTTCATATGGCCGTAACGGCCCATCATCACGACGTCTTCGACGAGAATGGGAAAATCCCAATCGACGTCTTCGCTCTGCGGAACATATGCGACGTAGCCGTGCTTCAGGGCGTCCTTGACCGACAACCCCGCGATGCGCACCTCACCGCGATTCGGCTTCGCGAAGCCCATGATAGCCTTGAACAACGTCGACTTGCCGCTGCCGTTGATGCCGACGAGGCCGCAGATCGTCCCCGGCCCCAGCTCGAAGGACGCATCCTTGAGCGCCGTCACGCCGCTGGGGTACGTAACGGTCAAGTTTCTGATCGACAGCGAGGCGACGACACCAGACGTTTCGCCTCCGGTCTTCACGTCCCGAGGCTCTGCGTTCATGCGCCGAAGCCCTTGGCGATCGTGCCGACTGTGGTCTCAAGTAGCTCGAGGTAGGTCGGCACCGGGCCGTCCTTCTCGCTCAGCGAGTCGACGTAGAGCACGCCGCCATAGCGCGCCCCTGTTTCCTTGGCGACCTGGCGCGCGGGCTTGTCCGAGACAGTGCTTTCACTGAATACGACCGGCACTTTGAACTTGCGAACCTCGTCGATGACGTGGCGTACCTGCTGTGGAGTCCCCTGCTGGTCGGCGTTGATGGGCCACAGATAAAGCTCGCGCAGTCCATAGTCGCGGGCGAGATAGCTGAAGGCACCCTCGCTCGTCACCAGCCAGCGCTGCTCCTCGGGAATGGACGCAAGACGTTGCCGCAACGGCGCATCGAGAGCCTTGATACGCGCCGCATACGCGGCGGCGTTCTTGTTGTAAGTCTCGGCATTGGCCGGATCGTGCTCGACGAACGCCTTGCGAATGTTCTCGACGTAGACGAGAGCGTTGCTGGCCGACATCCATGCGTGCGGGTTGGGCTTGCCCGAGTAGGCACCCTCGCGAATGCCCATGGGATCGATGCCGTCGCTGACGACGACGCTCGGCACGTCCTCGACGTTCTGGAAGAACTTCTCGAACCAGCGTTCGAGGTTGAGCCCGTTCCACAACACAAGGTCGGCGGACTGCGCCTTGACGATGTCGTGTGGCGTCGGCTGGTAGTCGTGGATCTCAGCCCCTGGCTTGGTAATGGATTCGACGATCGCCGCATCTCCGGCCACGTTCTGCGCGATGTCGCGGATGACAGTGAACGTCGTGACGACGCGCAATGGCTTGCCGTCCGCTGCCGCTGAAAAGTCTGTAAGCACCACGAAGCACAGCGCTGCGGTGGCATAGACGAAGGTTCGTCGGGTGATACCCAAGGGCGGTCTCCGGTCCAGGACGGGCGCAGTACCTGCCTGCGCGAACCCATTCAGCACCGCAGTTGCCCTCTAGTTGCGAACTATTTGCAACAAGAGGAATATGTGGCTGGGGTAGATAAAGTCAATGGGGCGCCGATCGGCTAACCACGGCGCGCGGCGCCATCCCGGCGTCGACCTTGACATCGCAGAAGAAAACCAGTGAGCGACCTGTAGCCTTGGCGCGGTACATGGCGATATCGGCGTTGGCGAGGATCTCCGCGGCGGCGGCGACGCCGTCCGCCGGGATGAGCACGGCGCCGACAGCGACCCCGATATCGTGCCCCACGCCGTCCACACGAACCTCGTTGTCCAGGGCACGGATGAAGCGGTCGCCGACGGCCTCGGCACCGGCGCGGTCGACATCGCTGGCGAGAATTGCGAACTCATCGCCGCCAATACGCGCCAGAAGATCCGTGGGCCGCGCCACGCGCTTGAAGCGCTCGGCCACCACCTGCAGCACCCAATCGCCAGCGGCATGGCCGAACTGATCGTTGACGCTCTTGAAGTCGTTGAGGTCGAGCAGGAAAAACGCGTGCGGGCTGGAACTGGTCCGCAGCTCACCCAGCCTGGCGAACACAGCCCGGCGATTTGCGAGATCGGTGAGAGGATCGCGCAACGCCTGCGCACGCAGCTCCTGCATCTCACTGTCGACCTTCGCCCGCTGCTCGCGCTCACGGGCGTTGTCGCTCATGCGGCGATAGACGAAGACTGCAATGCAGAGGCCGAGCAGCACGGTGAGGAAGACCGCTTCGGCAAGCGACACGCGACGCTCGTGGTCGGTCAAGGTGTGCGCGAAATGAAAAAGGTCGAACTCGATGACGAGAAGCGCCGCGACTGCCATCACGCTGACGGCGAGCAATGCGTCATGCACGCTTTGGCGTGCGTTGTCCGTAATGGATCGGAGAATGGAATTCCAAGTCGCCACGGCGCAATTCCCTCATTAGGCGGAATGATTGCCCAGCCTACGCGGCGCCACTCAAGAAACTGTAAAGTGCAACGTATTTAACTGTCGTCAATTGGGAGCGAGTTGCACATGCGCGGCGGCCGAGGTGCGGCGGACGCCCAGCTCCATGTCGAATCATGTATGGCCTCAGGTTCGTGCGTCACATCCGCGGCCTACGAGGCATCGAAGCGTGCCCAGCAAAGGGCGAAGCAGGCTGATCGCGTGCCAAGTCCTGGCGATTGCCTTTTTTGCCGGGCTATCCAACCTTGCCGCAGCGACAGAAGACACATGCTGCGCCGATCTGGAGCAGCGCATCGCCGAACTCGAGGGGATGGTCGCCCGACGCGGCAACCACGCCGTCTCGCTGACGCTAACGGGGCTCGTCAACAACGCGGTGTTGAGCTGGGATGATGGGGCGGAACGCAACGCCTACGTCGTGATCAACGACAACTCAAGATCGCGCTTCGCCTTCGTCGGCAAGGCAGCGATCAACGCCATGTGGGAAGCCGGCTACGCCATCGACATCGGCATTCGCGCCGCCAACTCCAAGCTCGTCAACCAGATCGCCGACGGTGGCGTCGGCAGCCTGCTGTTCACCCGCTTCGACCTGCGCAGTTCCGTCTGGTTCCTGCGCAACAAGCGCTATGGCTCAGTCTTCGTCGGCACCACCTTCGCGGCCACCGACCGCATCGCCAACTCCAACGTCACGCAGACCGAGAGTTTCGACCAGTACGCCGCGCCCGAGAATGTCGGCTTTGGGATGTTCCTGCGTTCAACGCGCGATGGGCGCCTCACCCGCAGCCTGCTCAATTGGCGGCGCATCGTCGGCGCCGGCGGCGACCAGCCGGGCGAGAGCCAGCGTGGTTTCTCGCTGTTGAAATACGTGTCGCCGACTTGGAAAGGCTTCACCGCCGCTGCCGATTGGGTGGTCACCGACTTCTGGGACGTGGCGGTGCGCTATCGCAAGGAGATTGCCGGCTTCAACGTCGGCGCCGGCATCGGCTACCTGCAGCTGACGCCCGGTTCGCGCACGCGCAGCGTCTGCCCCGTCGCGTTCCTGGCATTCACCGGCGAGGAAACAGCGTGCAGCCAACTGCGCGGCTCGGTGAGCGCCAAGCACCTGGAGAGCGGCCTGTTCCTCAACTTCGGCGCCAGCCGCACCGGCGATGGGATCGTCAGCGAGACGACGCGCTATCGCGATACCGGGGTAGACGACGTGCAGACGTTTTATTCCGGGCAGGCCGGCATCGAGCGAAAGTTCAACGCGCTTGGCGAGACGACGATCTACGCGGATTTGTATAGGTACAGCGGCGGCGCCTCGACGCCACTTCCCGTCGGGCCGGGCGATGCGCTCAACCCGACCGGCGTCGGCAGCTGGTCGGTGTGGCAGTCGAGCGTCAACGTGTGGGGCGGCGGCATCGCGCAAGGTATCGACAGCGCGGCGATGATTTTTTACCTGACGTATCGCCACGTCAGCGGCGATCTCACATTGCGGCAGCTTGAGAACGGCGTCGCCTCGGGGCCGATCGCCGGCACGCCGATCGACGATCTTGACCTGGTGCTCAGCGGTGCCGTGATCCGCTTCTAATTATCGCTGCCCGCTGCGTTGTGCAGCGCGCTGTACCGCCCGCTGTACCAATTGGTGGACGATGCGATGCACGAAGGCGAGTTTGGTAATCGCCACATCGGGGATGACGAATGGATAGAAGTCGTCGTGGCCCATGCTGCGGTTGATGTCGTTGAGCGCCAACGTCAGCGGCATCCACCGCTTGATCAAGGCATCGAAACTCTCGGTGCGAAAAACGTCGAACGGGCGCAGCGGCCACGTTCCCGAGCCGCCAAAACGGCCCGAGCGCGGCTCGATGCGATGCACCGCTGCGGTGTCGAGCGCATCGAGCATGTGCAGGTAGTGCGCCCACGTCTCCGCCCAGTCTTCCCAGGGATGCGAGCTGGCATAGGCGGAAACGTGACGCAGCGACCAGTCGGCGGGCGGCCCCTGTGAATGATGCCTTTCGAGCGCCGCGCCGTAATTCTCTCGTTCGTCACCGAACAGCTGTCGGAAGCGGAACATGTGGTCGGAGCCGTCGATGAGCAGCATCCAGTAATAGTGCCCGCTCTCGTGTCGCAAATGTCCGAGCATGGAGCGATAGGTCTCGGCCATCGCCTTGCGCTGGCGCTCCCGCTCGACGGAATCCGCTTCGCCGACGGCGATGGTAATGACCCCATCGACGTGCCCCGTGAGCGCATCGTGGACGAAATCAAAGGTCAGCGGCGCCTTCCCCATTGCGGCGCCGTCGAGCGGCAGTCCCAGGCGCAATAGCGAATAGACGAGGCGTTTCTTGGCCCGCTCGAACTCGCCCCAGGCGAGCACGTTGTCAGGGTAGGCGAGGTTGGGAATGGTGCGGTTGAGCGCGCAGGCTTCGCAGAATGTCGACCTGGAATCGGAGTGCACCAACCAATTGCAGACCCCCTGCGCCTCGTTGGCGCAGTAGCGCAGGCGGGCGCCCGACCCCTTCTTGTACTCACGGTAGAGGCCGTTGCCGGACGCTACGATGGTGCGGATTTCGAGTTTGTCGGCACGAAAGCCGAGCGCATGCCCGCAGCGCAGGCAGCGAATATTCTCGAAGTAGACCGTATTGCCGCAGGCGCCGCATTTGAACGTCTTCACCGGACTCTGTCCCCGCCGCTCGATCGCGCCGCCTCTAACGCTGCGAAGCTTTGCACGTTCCGTTTCTCTTAAGTGCCCAAAGTTGTTGCAAAAAGCCTACTTGCCGGGCAATGCCTGAACTTCGTGCGCGACGAAAGATGTTCTATGGTCCTGACGCTGCGCTGCACAAGAGCACTTTTTCAAACAGGTTCTGATGCCCCTCCACGTCGCCCTCACGCACCGGACGGCCTATTATTACGATCGTACAATCGGAATGGCTCCCCAGGTCATTCGCTTGCGGCCGGCCCCGCACTGCCGGACGCCGATCCTCAGCTACTCGCTGAACATCGAGCCCAAGCTGCACTTCCTCAATTGGCAGCAAGACCCATTCGCCAACTACTGCGCGCGCGTGGTGCTGCCCGAGAAGACAGACCGCTTTGTCGTCACGGTAGACCTCGTCGCCGACATGGCGGTCATCAATCCATTCGACTTCTTCGTCGAAGAGAGCGCCAAGGATTGGCCGTTCGCCTACGAGCCCGAGTTGAAGAAGGAATTGCAGCCCTACCTCGAGCCTATGCCGGCCACTCCGCTGGTCAGTAAGTTCCTGGCGTCGTTGCCGACCAAGAAGGAAGTCACCATCGACTTCCTCACCGACCTCAATCGCCGCGTGCGCAACGAGGTCAGCTATTGCGTACGCCTCGAGCCAGGCATCCAGACGCCCGAGGAAACGCTGGTCAAGGCGTCGGGCTCGTGCCGCGATTCCGGCTGGCTGCTGGTGCAGGTGCTGCGCCATATCGGCTTTGCCGCACGCTTCGTGTCGGGCTACCTCATCCAGCTGAAGCCGGACGTGAAACCGCTGGACGGCGGCGCCGCCGGTGCCGAAGCCGACTTCACCGACCTGCACGCCTGGGCGGAAGTATATCTGCCGGGCGCCGGCTGGATCGGCCTTGATCCGACCTCCGGCCTACTCGCCGGCGAAGGGCATATCCCCCTCGCCGCGACGCCGCAGCCTTCCAGCGCTGCCCCGATCAGCGGTGCGCACGAGCCAGCCGAGGTCACCTTCTCCTTCGACATGCGGGTCGAACGCGTGCTCGAGACCCCGCGCGTCACGCTGCCCTACACTGAAGACACCTGGAAAAAGATCGTTGCCGCGGGCGACGCCGTCGACATCCGACTCGACAAGGCCGACGTTCGCCTCAGCATGGGTGGCGAGCCGACCTTCGTGTCGATCGACGACATGGACGCCGATGAATGGAAGACCGGCGCCGTGGGTCCCACCAAGCGGATCTACGCCGAAAACCTCGTGCGCCGACTGCAGCAGCGCTTCGCGCCGGGCGGCCTTCTGCATTACGGACAGGGGAAATGGTACCCCGGCGAGCCGCTGCCGCGATGGGCATTCGCTCTCTACTGGCGCCGCGACGAGCAACCGCTGTGGAGCGACCCTGACCTCATCGACCGCGAAGACAAACCTGCCAATGCCGGCATCGCCGAAGCCGACAAGCTCATGAAGGCCCTGTGCACGCAACTCGGCCTGCCGGCCGACAGCGGCATGCCTGCATACGAGGACCCCGGCTACTACGCGCTCATCGAGCAGAAGCTGCCGCTCGACGTGACGCCGGAGAAGAACAAGCTGCAGGATCCGGTCGAGCGCGCGCGCCTGGTGCGCGTCTTCGAGCAGGGTCTCGACAAGCCGGTGAGCTACGTGCTCCCCGTGCAGGTGTGGCAGTCGCCCGATCTTGGACGTCGCTGGGTCACCGAGCGGTGGGGCACACGGCGCGGCAGACTGTTTCTGATGCCCGGCAATTCACCGGCCGGCCTGCGCCTGCCCATGGGCTCGCTGCCGCCGCTGCCCGAGGTCGACTATCCGCACGTGCCGCCGCGCGATCCGTTGGGCGAAGTGGCGCCCCTGCCCGAACGCGAGGTGCTGATCCAGCAGCGCAAGGCTATCACCCTGCGCCCCGCCCCCGTGCCACCGCCCACCGGCCCCAGCGAGGTCTACGGCTCGGTGCGAACCGCGCTCGCCATCGAGCCGCGCGATGGGCATCTGTGCGTGTTTCTGCCGCCGCTCACGGACGCCCTGGATTTCGCCTCGCTCGTCGCGGCCGTCGAGGAAGCGGCAGCATCGGCCAAGGTGCCGGTGCACATCGAAGGCTATTCGCCGCCGCACGATCCACGCATCAACGTGATCAAGGTCACGCCCGACCCCGGCGTCATCGAGGTCAACGTCCATCCGGCGACGAGCTGGAAGGAGGTCGTTGCCATCACCACCGCGGTCTACGAGGAGGCGCACCAGGCGCGCCTCGGCACCGACAAGTACCAGCTCGACGGGCGCCATACCGGCACCGGTGGTGGCAACCACATCGTCATGGGCGGCATCACGCCGGCCGATAGTCCCTTCCTGCGCCGCCCTGACCTGCTCGCCTCGATCATCGCCTACTGGCAGAACCACCCTTCGCTCTCGTACATGTTCTCCGGTCTGTTCATCGGACCCACCAGTCAGGCGCCGCGCCTCGATGAAGCGCGCCATGAGGCGCTGTACGAACTCGACATCGCCCTGAAGGAGATCCCCGATCCCTCGCAGGGCACCGTTCCACCGTGGCTGGTCGACCGCATCTTCCGCCACCTGCTCGTCGACGTCAGCGGCAACACGCACCGCGCCGAGATCTGCATCGACAAGCTCTATTCGCCCGACAGCCCCACCGGACGCCTCGGCCTCATCGAGTTCCGCTCATTCGAAATGCCACCGCACGAACGCATGAGCTTGGTGCAGCAGCTGCTGATGCGCAGTTTCATCGCCATGTTCTGGGACCGCCCTTATCGCGGCAAACTCGTACGCTGGGGCACCGCACTGCACGACCGCTTCATGCTTCCGCATTACCTTTGGGCTGACTTCAGCGAGGTGATCGGCAACCTGCAGGAGGCCGGCCTTCCGGTCGAACTCGACTGGTTCAAGCCGCACTTCGAATTTCGCTTCCCGCTCATCGGTGAGATCGAGGCCTCCGGCGTCAGCATCGAACTGCGCCAAGCGCTGGAGCCCTGGCACGTGCTCGGCGAGGAGAACGCCGCGGGCGGCACTGCGCGCTACGTCGACAATTCGCTCGACCGCGTGCAGGTGAAGGTCACCGACAGCGCCAGTGGACGGTTCGCCGTGACCTGCAATGGCCGGGGGCTGCCGCTGGCCCCGACAGGTACGTTCGGAGAGAAAGTCGCCGGTGTGCGCTTCCGCTCCTGGCTGCCGTCGTCTTGCCTGCATCCGACCGTGCAGCCCCACGTGCCGCTGGTGTTCGATGTCATCGATACCTGGACGGGGCGCTCAGTGGGTGGCTGCCGCTACCACTCGACCCATCCCGGGGGACGCAACTTCGAACTCGCGCCGGTCAACTCCTACGAGGCAGAAGGACGGCGGCTGGCCCGCTTTGAACCACTTGGCCACACGCCGGGGCGTCCCACCACTTTTGCACCCGTAATCAGCGCCGAATACCCGTTGACGCTCGACCTGCGTCTCTGGCCGTAGTCAACTCCCGCGCCGCGGCCACACCCAAATTGATTCGTCGTTTCCGGCGTTTATGACCGCTGGTGCGGTGCACGACGAAGCACTATCCTCGCGTCGCTCTCCAGAATCTGAACCGGCCAACGATGCACACTCCGCGGGGCATAGCCTCCATCGATCCCCAGCCATGAATTTCGAGGCCCGGCTCACTCTGCCGCTCGATCGCAAGCTCATTGCGGGCTACGCGCAGGCTTGCGGAGGCACCTACGACGAGCTCATCGACGCCAACGGCGAAGTGCGTCCGCATTGGCGCCCGTTTCTCAGCGCCCTAGCCGACCTCCCTTCCGCCGAGCAGACCCAACGCGCCGACCGCCTCAATCGGCGGGTGCGCGAGATGGGCATCGCCCACGATATTTTCGCCGATCCGGTCTCTCCAGGTAAGCGTTGGGAAGTTGATCTCGTCCCGCTCGTCATCGCTGCCAGCGAGTGGCAGGCGCTCGAGCGAGCCGTCATTCAGCGCGCGCGGCTGCTGAATGCCGTCCTCACCGATTTGTACGGCGAACAGAAGTTGCTGCGCGACGGCCTCATCCCCCCGGCGCTGATCTTCTCCGACCCGGCTTTCCTAACCCCGTGCCACGGCATAAATCCGCCAGGCGGCAATCTGCAGTTCTATGCTGTCGATCTGGCGCGCGAGGCCGACGGCAGCTGGCGTGTCATCGACAATCATACCGAAACGCCCGCCGGCGTCGGCTACGCACTCGCCAACCGGGTCGTGCACACCCATATCGCGGGCGACATATTCGAAGCCTGCAACGGCCTGCGCCTAGCGCCGTTCTTCGAGCAACTACAGGGTTCGTTGGCGATGCTCACCGGGCGCCGCGATCCGCGCATCGCCTTGCTCACGCCCGGTCCGCATCACGATGACTATTTCAGCCACGCCTATCTGGCGCGCTATCTCGGCTACATGCTTGTCGAGGGCGGCGACCTGCGCACGGCAGGTGACCGTATCTTCCTGAAGACGCTCGAAGGCCTCAAGGGCATCGACCTCATCGTGCGCTGCATCGACGGCCGCCAGTCCGATCCCATGGAACTCGACATCACGCGCTATGGCGGACCGCCCGGGCTCGTGCAGGCGTGCCGTAAGGCGCCCGAGCTGGTGCGCAACGCGCTCGGTTCGGCCGCGGCGCAGAACCGCGGCATCGGCGCCTATCTGCCGGCGATCTGCCGCCGCTTGTTCGGCGAAGACCTGCTGATCGCCGACGCGCCGCGACACTGGCTGGGCGATGCAGCCAACCGTCGCCATGTCATCGACAATCTCGACCGCATGGTCATCCGCCAGGCGCAGGAAGGCACCGGGCGACCGGGCGGGGCGCAGTTCGGCCGCCTTGGTTCGAGCCTCACCGAAGCGCAGCGGATTGCCCTCAAGGAGGACATCGAGCTGCGCGGCGATGAACTCGTTGCCGAGGAACGCATCGGCTTTGGCACCACGCCGGCGTTTACCCCGCAGGGTCTTGTGCCGCAGCCGTTCGCGGTTCGCCTGTTCGCCGCCGCAACTCCGGACGGGTTCTCGGTGATGCCGGGCGGTCTCGCCATGGCCATCGTTCCCAACCTCGCCGTGGCGCTCAGCGCGCCCGAGGCCCGCACCCGCGACGTGTGGATAATTTCTGACGGCGAGGTGCCCCCGCACCGCAGCCTGTGGCAGCCGACGATCGAAACCGCGCGCGTGCAGCGTTCGCAGCGCGTCATCCAAAGCCGCGTCGCCGATGACCTATTCTGGCTCGGCCGCTATGTTGAACGCACCGACTGGATCATGCGCGTCCTGCGCAGTGCCTTGCAGCCGCTCAGGGCCGACCATGCGCCTGCCCAGGTGCAAGGTGCCGCCCGCGCCTGCCTCGAAGCACTCGCTATGCGAGATAAGATGCACGGGGGTGCGCCTGTAGAAGCGGAGACGGACGCCGACCTCGACGACGCCTCAGCGGTCGAGCGCATGGTCCACGCGCTGATCACCGCCAAGGACGGAAGGCGCTCGCTCGACGGGACGATCGATAAACTCTATCGCGTCGCCAATCTGACGCGGGATCGCCTGTCGTTGGAAGCCTGGCGTGTGCTCAGCCACTTCCGTCCCGGCGGCGACTGGCGCAGCGAACTGCTGGACGCCCCGCCCGAGACGCTCCTCGACCTCATCGAGGACGGGCTCGGCTGGCTGGCCGCCTTCAACGGCCTCATGCACGAGAACATGACCCGCAACAAAGGCTGGTCGTTCCTCGACATGGGACGCCGCGTTGAGCGTGCCAGCAACATGAGCGAAGCCATTCTGTGG
Organism: uncultured Alphaproteobacteria bacterium; assembly: GCA_963759735.1. Lineage (GTDB taxonomy): Bacteria > Pseudomonadota > Alphaproteobacteria > Rhizobiales > Hyphomicrobiaceae > Hyphomicrobium_A. The sequence goes on along the minus strand of CAVXAF010000004.1, from coordinate 250,429 downwards.
CTTTTCGGCCGGCCACTGGAGCGCGAAGAGGAGACGGGGCGCCTCGTCTTCCTGCTCGAGGTGGCCGATAGCTTCATCACCTACCGCTCGCGCTACCGGCTCGATCCGATGCTGGCGTTGGTGCTCGACCTGCTGCTGCTCGATGAGACGAACCCGCGCAGCCTCGCCTACCAGCTGGCGAGCGTCTCGCAGCATCTTAACGGCCTGCCGCAATCCAATCACGGCACCAGCCTCACCGACGAGCGGCGAACCATTCTCGCCATGCTCACCTCGATCCGCAGCGTCGATGTCGAGGCGATTGCCCGCGATGCCTCGCGCGGCGAGGTGCAGAGCGCGCTGCGCAAGCAGCTTCGCCTGCTTCCGCAGCTCGTCAATGCGATAGAGCGGCGCTACTTCAATCTGCTGGAAGACCAGCCGCATCGCGTGCACACGCGACTGCGACCCAAGCCATGAGGTGTTCAGCCCCATGAAATACGATGTGAGCCATCGGACCACCTACCGCTACTCGACGCCCGTGGCGCAGAGCCAGCACATCGTGCACATGTCGCCGCGCGTCGTCGATCGGCAGCGCATCAAAGGCCACACCCTTGTCATCGAGCCTGCCCCGACGATCCGCACCGAGCGCGAGGATTACTATGGCAATCGCGTCGTCATGTTCGACATCGAGCAAGACCACAAGGAACTCGTGGTGCATGCGCGCAGCACCATAACGGTCACCGCCCCGCTGAGTATCGATCTAGCCGCGACGGTCCCGTGGGAGCAGCTGGCCGGCATGATCGCCGACCCGCGTGCTGGCCTCGATCTCCGCGTCGTCGCCTACGCTTGCGCGTCGAAGAACACGCGCCCGACGCCCGACATCGCCGACTACGCGCGCCAATCGTTCACGCCCGGCCGTCCCGCCCTCGAGGCCGCCTGGAACCTCGTCGAGCGCATCTATGATGATTTCACGTTTGATCCGACTGCGACGGATGTCTCGACGCCGGTGACGCAGGTCCTGGAGCAGCGCCGGGGCGTCTGCCAGGATTTCTCGCACCTCGCACTCGCCTGTCTGCGCGCCATGCGCCTTTCGGCGCGCTACGTCAGCGGCTACATCCTGACCAAGCCGCCGGTGGGCACGCCGCGCCTTGCTGGCGCCGATGCCTCGCATGCATGGATCTCGGTCTGGTCGCCGGAGTTCGGCTGGGTCGACTTTGACCCCACCAACGGCCTCATGCCGCGTGATGAGCACATCACCATCGCCTACGGCCGCGACTACGACGACGTCTGCCCGATCAGCGGCATCTTGCTCGGCGGCAGCGAACATTCGGTGCACGTCGGTGTCGACGTCATCCCAGTCGCCTGAGCGATCGCAGCCGCGCCACCATCGTCGGCGCTAACATACCGGCGGGTAGCTAGTTGTCTTCTTCCTCGTCGTCGGCGTCTGCGTCTTGCTCTTCCAACTCCGCCTTCTCGAGCGCCTTCGCCATGAAGGCTACCAAGTCGTCGCCGTCTGATTCTTCGGAAGCGATCTCCGCCAAAGTCTCTTCGGTGATGTCTTCCTCGGCGGCGTCGCGGGTGCATGCCGCTGCGAGACGAACTGCTTCTGCTGCCTGGCGATTGGCTGGCACCGGCGTGACATTCTCCTCAACCCATCTCTCCAGAAAAGCGATTGAAAGATCGTCCACACTGTCCTCCTGCAAGCGACGCCTGCGTTCCACAGCACCGCGCTTGCGGAACGGATTTCATCTGTAACTGATTGATTTTATGGCGCGCCCGGAACGATTCGAACGTCCGACCCTCAGATTCGTAGTCTGATGCTCTATCCAGCTGAGCTACGGGCGCTTATCTGCGTTGTTCACGGCCACGCAGAGGCCACAAGCAATCGGCGAGCCAAAGACCACACCGAAGCACGCCACTACTAATGGCTCAGAACCTGACGCGCAAGGGTCTTGGCTGACCTATGCCCGGTCGTGCCGCGGCGCCGCAGACAGTACCGCCGTATCGGCCCCGTCAGGCTCTATTTGGCTGCCGCGATCAGGGATTTCAAACTCGAATATCGCACCCTTGTCGGCGTCGCGCAGGCGCACCTGGCCGCCGTGCACGCCCACAATCTCGGCGGCGATGGCCAGCCCGAGGCCGGTGCCCCCCTTGCGCTGCGAGCCGGTGAAGGCCTCGAACAGGTGGTCACGCGCCTTCTGCGGCACGCCGGGACCGTTATCGCGCACCTGCACCAGCACGCGGCGACCTTCGCGCCAGGCCTTGATGTGGATTTCGCCGTGCAGGGGAGCCGGCGCGGCTTCGATCGCCTCAATGGCGTTGCGCACGAGATTGCTGAGGATGCGGAACAGGTGGTCGCGGTCGGCGTCGATGCGCAGGGTGTCGTCCATGTCGAGCACCCACTCGAGGCTGCCCTCGCGCGGCAGGCCGAGCGCCTCGCCGACCTCCTCGACCACGGGTTTCAGCGGCAGCAGCTCGCGCCGCGGCGCAGCCTCCTCGGCACGCCCGAAACGCAGCGTGTCGTTGCAGAAGTTGATGGCGCGATCTAGCGAAGCGATGAGCTTGGGCGCAAAGCGCTGCACGGTGGGATCAGGGATCGCAGTCAGGCGATCGGACAGCAGTTGCGCATTCGCGAGCATGCCGCGCAGGTCGTGGTTGATCTTGCTGACCGCCAGACCGAGCTGGGCCAGCCGCGTCTTCTGCAACAACAATCCTGATAGCTGCCGCTGCATTTCGCCCAGTTCGCGCTCGGCGGTGCCGATCTCGTCATGGCGCGCCGATGGAACGATGATGCGCGCGGGGTCTTCCGGATCCTGGCGGAAGTGCACCATGGCGCGCGTGATGCGCATCATCGGGCGCACCAAGAGGCGGCTGAGTGAGAAGTAGACGAGGGCCGCCGTCAGCATCGATATGACGATCGAGACACCGAGAATATTCATCGCATAGGCATTGAGCGCTGCCTTCAGGGGCGCCTCCGGCATGACGATCTCGACCAGATCGTCAGGGTCATCACCGATGCTGCCGAGCACGCGGATGGTGCGCCCCGCGGGCGCGATGAACACCGCCATGGCATCGCCGATCTGCTCCAGCCGCAGGCCGATGCTCTGCAACCAGGTCTCCGGCTGCTGGCGCAGGTCGTAATGCGCGTCGATGTTCATCTGCGGATCGACCGGCAGCACCAGACGGCGCACGCCTTGTCGGCGCGAGGCAATCGCCTTTACCTGCGCGGTGCGCAGCATCTCGGCCCGCAGGCCCGAAGGCACATCGCCGCCCGGGAAGCCTTCGGCGGCAAGCGTAGCGAGCTGGGCAGCGGTAAGTCGTTCGTTCAGCCAATCGACGCGGAAGGTAGACACCGAGGGCAGGAAGATCAGCACCTCGGCCAGCATGACGAACAATGCCGTCAGCATCAGCAGCTTGGCGGGGAGCCCGAGGTCGCGCCACTTGGCCGGGTACTTCGCCGCCCATCCCGGAATCTGAACGCTCCGCCACCGATCGGCGAAAGCGAGTTTCCGCGTCTCGTCTTTGTTTTCGCGGAGCACGCGCTTCCTTTCGCTCCTGAGACACTCACCCCAACTTAGCCAGGAAATTTATAACCTTGCGTAAGGTGGGGCCGGCCAGGTTCGCCGCATAGTAGCTGGTTGCAGCGCGCTTGTTGATCTCGCTGAGGGTCGGATAGGGCGAAATCCAGCCCGTCATGGCCTTGATGTTCATGTTCTGGGACACCGCCAGCGACCACATCTGGATCAGCTCCCCCGCCTGTGCCCCGACGATGCCGGCGCCGAGGATCTTCCCGTCGCGGGTGGTCACGACCTTGACGTGCCCGACCGTCGTGCGCTCCGCCTGGGCGCGGTCATTCTCCCGATAAGGCCAGCGCAGCACGCGGATTTTCTTGGCCCGCTTCATCGCCTCAGCCTCCGAAAGGCCGACATAGGCGAGCTCGGGATCAGTGAAGATGGCGCGCGGCAGCAGTCCGGGGTCGACCCGCGCCGGCAGGCGCATCAGCGCCCGGCGGATGACGATCCCGGCGTGGTAGTCGGCGATCTGGGTATAAGCGGCCCCACCGGTCACGTCGCCGATGGCGAAGACACGCCGGTTGGTGGTCTTGAGGCCGGCGTCGACTTTGATGCCGCGCTCGTCGTGGCGGATGCGGGCGGCTTCCAGGCCAAGGTCGGAAGTCGCCGGCCGGCGCCCCATAACCAACAGAAGGTGGCTGCCCTCGACGACGTGTCTCTCGCCGCCGAAGTTGACATTGACGCGTACCCGTCCGAGCCCGCCCTCGACGCTCTCGACCTTGGTGTTCTCGTGGACGCTGACGCCCTCCTCGGAAAGCTGGTCGAAGACGACCTTGGCCAGCTCGGGATCCTCATCGGCCAATGCTTTGCTGGCCTCGAGCACCATGACGCGCGAGCCTAGGCGATTATAGGTCTGGGCGAGTTCCATCGCCGTGGGTCCGCCGCCGATGATAATCAGGCTGTGCAGCCGCTCTTGATTGGCGAAGATCGTCTCATTGGTGAAATAAGGAACGTTGTCGAGGCCGGGTATGGCCGGAATGGCCGGTGTCGAGCCGGTAGCAATGACAAAGCGCCGGGCCCGGATGCGGTGTTCGCCGGCAACGACGGTGCGCTTGTCGATGAAGCGGGCGGCGGCCTGAATGACGCGCACGCCAAGACCGCTGAAGCGTTCGGCGGCAAAATTGGGCGCTACGCCGGCAACAACGCTGTCGATGTGGGCGCTGACCGCGCGCATGTCGATTTCCGGATCACGGCCGCCGACGCCAACGGCTCCGGCGTTGCGCATCTGGTGAGCGCGGCTGGCCACTGCCGCCAAGGCACGCAACGGGATGCACCCCTGGTTGAGCGCCTCGCCTCCAAACTTGTGCCGCTCGACGAGCACCACCTTGCGCCCGAACGCTGCGGCTGCCGTTGCCACGGCGAGGCCCCCCGGCCCTGCCCCGATGACGCAGATATCCGCGGCGATGTTCTCGGATTCAGTCTCCGCGCCGCCGGGCAGCGCCTGCTGAGGCTTAGATGCCGGCATTGCCATGCTCCATTTGTCTTTCAGGTTGCCCCCTGCTACCGCCGACTTGAGCCGAAATGGACGCGGTCTTTGCATCGCGCCGAGCGGTTAATGTGGTTTGCCATTTCCGGCGCCGTGGCGCACCCGTCTTGGCGCGCGCGGCCGTGGATTACCCGCGCTCGGCATGCGTTGACTTGCCCGCGAGCAGCCCTTATAAGCCCGGCAATCCTTGAGATTGGGGCCCCGCCGACGACGACCGCAAGGTTGGCAGGCGCCCTATACGCGACGGGCACTGGAGCTGTATCGTGAAGCGCACTTATCAACCGAGCCGGCTCGTCCGCAAGCGTCGCCATGGCTTTCGCAAGCGCATGCTGACCAAAGGCGGCATGCGCGTCCTGACGCGTCGTCGCGCCAAGGGCCGTAAGCGCCTGTCGGCCTGAGCTGGTGGACACAGCCCTTCGGCCGTCCGCCGAGCGCAGCCCTCGACTGGCTTGGGATCTGCGCCGTGGCACCACCTACTCTCAAGAAACGCAGCGAATTTCTCTGGGTCAGGGGCGGCCTGCGCTGGAGCGCGGGCGCTTTTGTGCTGGAAGCTCGGCCCCGACAGAATGTCGCGGAGGCGGAAGCCCCCGCGCGCTTCGGGTTCACCGTGTCCAAGAAGGTCGGCGGAGCGGTCGTCCGCAATCGCGTCCGCCGGCGGCTGCGGGCGCTCACCTCCGCGCTGGACCCGGATCAGACCAAGTCTGGCTTCGACTACGTGCTGATTGCCCGCACGGCGGCGGTGAAACGCAGTTTCGCCGATCTCCGAACCGACCTCTTCCAGGCCCTCGTGCGCATTCATCAAGCCCCGGGGCAAAAGCGCCGAGGCCCGAAGAACGCGTGATTTCCGGCTTTGCGATTGGGTGGTCTCGGAGTATTGCCACAGGCGCCGCAACGGGCGCTCACTCGCCTATCCGATGATGGCGGGCGGCCCTAAGGGCCCGCGAAATTTGGGCCAATCAGAACGGCGCTGAGGCATCGATGAAGTCGCAAGACCCCGATCAACAAAGAAACCTTCTGCTCGCCGTCGTCCTGTCCATGGCGGTGCTGCTCGCCTGGCAACTGTTTTATGCCGGCCCCAAGCTGCGCGAAGAGCAGGCGCGTCTGCGCACGCAGCAAGAACTGACCAAGTCCGATGCAGGCACGGAGGCCGCCAAGCCGGCGGCTGCCACGCCTGGCGCAGCGGTTCCGGGAGCCGCGGCTCCCAATGCCGGCCTTTCGCGCGAAGATGCCGTCAAGGTTTCACCGCGCGTGGCAATCGAAACGCCTTCGCTGCGCGGCTCGATCTCGCTGCGCGGAGGCCGCTTCGATGACCTCGTGCTCGTCAAGTACCACATCACCGTCGACCCCAAGAGCGGCAACGTCGTTCTGTTCTCGCCGAGCGACAGCCCGCATCCCTATTTCGCCGAGTACGGCTGGGTTCCCGCGGCCGGATCCAATGTGAAGGTGCCCGATAGGGACACGCTCTGGCAGGGCGGCGGCGAACTTACGCCGGCGAATCCGGTCACCCTCACCTGGGACAACGGACAGAACGTCATCTTCAAGCGCATCGTCTCGGTCGACGACAACTACATGTTCAAGATCGTCGACGAGGTCGAGAACCGCACGGGTGCGGAGATCGCGCTGGCGCCATATGCGCGCGTGCATCGCTATGGCACGCCGAAGATCGAGAACAACTGGATCCTGCACGAAGGCTTGATCGGCGTCATCGGCGCCCAGGGCGAGCAGCGCAGCAAATACGCCAACGCCCTCGAGGAACCGCTGCGCGTCTTCGATCCGGCCACCGGCGGCTGGCTCGGCTTCACCGACAAGTATTGGGCGGCCACGGTCATTCCCGATCAGACGGCGCAGTTCCGCGCCCAGTTCTCGGCGCAGGCCCCGAAGCTGCCGAGCGAGCAGCCGTCCTATCAGGCCGACTACATGCGCGACCCCATCAAGGTGGCCGCCGGCCAGACCGGCAAGGCCGAATTGCAACTGTTCGCCGGCGCCAAGCAGATGCAGCTTCTGCAGGCCTATCAGGCCACCGGCATCCAGCAGTTCGACCTGCTGATCGACTGGGGCTGGTTCTTCTTCATCACCAAGCCGCTGTTCCAGCTGATGGAGGCCATCAACTCGGTCGTCCATAACTTCGGCGTCACGATTCTCATTCTGACCGTGCTCGTGCGGCTCGCCTTCTTCCCGCTGGCCAGCAAGCAGTACGCCTCGATGGCCAAGATGAAGAAGCTGCAGCCGCAGATGGAAGCGCTGCGCGAGCGCTTCAAGGACGACAAGGCCAAGCAGCAGCAAGAGCTGATGGAACTGTATCGGCGCGAGAAGGTGAACCCGATCGCGGGCTGCCTGCCGATTCTCTTGCAGCTGCCGGTATTCTTCGCGCTGTACAAGGTGCTCTACATCACCATCGACATGCGGCACGCGCCGTTCTTCGGCTGGATCAAGGACCTTTCCGCGCCCGATCCGACGTCGCTGTTCAATCTGTTCGGACTATTGCCCTACGCAGTGCCGGAGTTCCTGCACATCGGTGTGTGGCCGCTGATCATGGGCATCACCATGTGGCTGCAGATGCAGCTCAACCCGCAGCAGCCCGATCCCGTGCAGCAGCAGATATTCAACTGGATGCCGGTACTGTTCACATTCCTGCTGGCATCATTCCCCGCCGGTCTCGTGATCTACTGGGCGTGGAGCAATACGCTGTCGCTGGCGCAGCAGTATTACATAATGCGCAAGCAGGGCGCCGAGGTGCACCTCATGGGTAACATCTCGCGTCAGTTCAAACCGGTCGCCTCGATGGCCGGGCGCGGCGCCGACGCCATCAAGCGACGACGCTCCGGGACGACCAAGAGCGACTAATCGCACGCGACCTCAGAGGCGCGAAAATGACCGAGCTCGATGCGTCCTTGCTTGCTGCTGGCGAGCAGATGTTCGAGCGCCAGTGGCTGCTCCTCAAGAGCGCGCCGGCGCTCGAGTTCCTGCCGCCGGCCGATCGGGTGGAGATTGCCTTCGCCGGCCGCTCCAACGTCGGCAAGTCCAGCCTCATCAACGCCCTGGTGCGCCAGGGCGGGCTCTGCCGCACCTCGAACACTCCCGGCCGCACGCAGGAACTCAACTACTTCCGCGCCGACGCGGAGCCGCTGTTTATCGTCGACATGCCGGGATACGGCTATGCCAAGGCGCCGGTCGACAAGGTTGCCGCCTGGGGCCAACTGGTCATCGACTATCTCAAGGGGCGCACCACACTCGCCCGCGTTTTTCTCCTGATCGACGCGCGCCACGGCCTGAAGCCGACCGATCTGCAGATCGCCGACATTCTCGATGAGGTGGCGGTCAGCTATCAGGCAGTGCTCACCAAGGCCGACAAGATCAAGCCGCATGAGCTGGCGGCCGTGACGGAAGCGACGGCGAAGGCGCTTGCAAAGCATCCGGCGGCGTTCCCGCACGTCATCGTCACGTCGTCCGAGAAGGGCCTTGGCATCCCCGAGTTGCGCGCCACCATCGCCGGCATCGTCGCCGAGCGGACTTAGCCGGGCATCAGCCGACGAGCATGCGGCCGATGGCGGTGAAGGCGCCTTCACCGAACTTGGCCAGCAGGCCACCAACCACCGCCGCCGTTCCCCAGCCGATCCAGCGCACCGCCGACTTAATATAGTTGGCGCGCACGCGCACCGTGATCACCTGATCGGGCAGCGCCGTCTCAGCAGCCAGGCCATCAGCGCTCACCGTGCGCGCCGAGATGATCAGCTGCAGCCGCCGCCGGCCCTTATCGCGCGGCGTAACGTGCCAGCGCCAGGACGCGAAATCGTCGCCCGAAATCAGCATCGCCTTCTCGATCCACTGGGTCTCGGGCGAGGCCGTCTCGACGAAGAAGCCGCCGTCGGGCGCCCGCAAGCGCACCGACATGGCCTTCGTCACTGTCACTTCATGCTGGTAGGCGGCGCCGCCACCCTGAAGACCTTCGGCCAGCGCCTGCACGTCGGCGCGCGCCACGCGCACCTCGATCAGCGCCGGCACCCCCACCCGCATCGAGCGCGGGATATTCTCGACCAGCTGGCCGATTTCCGTGCGCGGCATCGTCGACCGCGGCGCCCCCTTCGGGCCGGACTGCGCCGCCGCTAGGCGATCGCGCAGCGGGCGCGATCCGCCCTCGCCTGGAGCGCGCGCAGCCTCGGGCCACGGGGCATTGGGCGGCGGTCCGTGGCCGGGCGAGGCCATTGGAGGCTGCATGCGAGGCATCGGCGGCGAAGGCGGACGCATCGGCGGCGGTCCGCCAAAACGCGGATCCGGCCGACCCTGGCGGCGACGGCGATGGCGCCCAGCCGTCGTGCGAACCGGGAAGCGGGATGGGCGGAGGGAATGGCGCTGACGACGGCATCGGCGGCGGGCCACGATGCCCCTCGCCTGCGCCCCCTCCAAAACTCGGCGCCGGGGCGAATTGCGGTCCCTCGTCCTCTGGATAGGAGTCCGGCGCGGGAGCGAGGTAGGGATCGAATCGTGGCCCCTGCTCTTCGCCCATGTGCTGGGGATCCGACGCAGGCGGCGCCATCGGCGGCGGCGCGGGATAGTCTTCGACCTCCGACTCCACGACTGGGGGCGGCACTGGTCCGGATTCTGGCTCGTACGCTGGCTGGTACTGAGGCTCGGGTTCGGGCTCGTAGGTCAGCGCCGGCAGCTCAGGCGGATCGCCCGGGTCATCCTCGTAGATCGGCTCGGGCTCGACAGGCGGTTCCAGCTCCCGTCGCTGGGGTACCGGATCGTCGTAAGCGTGCTCCTGGCGCGCCGGGAATCGCTGCGCGGGCCTGCCTCCGGTACGAGACTGAACGCGCTCGCGAGCGCCGGCGAGAATGGCTTCAGCGTCGGGCGCCGGAGCGCGCGGGGACGTCTCCGCAGGCTTGCTCTGCAGCGCGCGTATGGCTCCTTCAAAGGTCATCCCGAGGGCGCTCAGCACGCGCGCTGCGGCGCTCTTGCCGTCACCGACGATGGCCGCCAGTACGATGGCGCCGTTGATTTCGCGTCGCCGTCCGCCGCGGGCGGCGGCTGCCGCCGCTTCGAGGATGCGCCGCATGTCGGGAGCGACGGTGAGTTCGCCATGCTGCCCCGGCGCGCGCGCTGGAAACGCGGAAAGGTTGCCTTCGACCTCGTTGATCAGTTCGCCGACGTTGACGTTGCTGGCCGCCAGGACGAGGGCCGCATCGGGATCATCGCAGAGTGCCAGCAGCATATGCTCGAGTGTGACCTCGACATGCCCCCGCGCTCGCGCATGGTCGGTCGCCCGCGACAACGACGCCGCGAGGCCGGATGACATGGCGATGCGGCTCAGGTCGTCGGCAATCATTTACGAGCTTTCCCAGGATAGGCCGTGCCGGTCGCGCCGTGCGCACGCCGGAGTTGGATAGCACTTAGGTCGCCATCTAGCAGGGGATTGTGGGCGAATTCCGCAGAATCTGGGGGCTCCACGCCACGAGTGTTACTGGCTCGCGGATCGGGGCTTGGGGCTTGGCGAGGCGCCATCCGGCAGTATAGAAGCTGACCTCCAGTTGTGCAGACGATCCTTCGGATGCCCGGCCCGCCGCCGCGGCAAAGTAAAGCAGCCCAGGCCAGGACCATGAAGCCGATCACATCGCCGCCGGGTGCTCCAGCGGCTCCCGAGCTCGATCCCTCCCCGCATGTGCAGGCGCGCATTCTGGCCGAAGCGCTGCCGCATCTCATTCGCTACGACGCGCAGACTGTGGTCATCAAGTTCGGCGGCCATGCCATGGGCGATGATGCCCTCGCCGACGCCTTTGCGCAGGACATCGTCTACCTGAAGCAATCCGGCGTTAACCCAATCGTCGTGCACGGTGGGGGGCCGCAGATCGCGGCGATGTTGAAAAAGTTGCAGATAAGCTCCGACTTCGTCAACGGGCTGCGCGTCACCGACAAACCCACTGTCGAGGTCGTCGAGATGGTCCTGTCGGGGCTCATCAACAAGGACATCGTGTCGGCCATCAACCGGCAGGGCGGCAAGGCCGTCGGCATCAGCGGCAAAGACGCCAACCTGATGATCGCGCGCAAGATCACCGAGATGGCCGATCCTGAGTCCAATCTGATGAAAGCGGTCGACATCGGCTACGTCGGCGATCCGGTCGAGGTCAATCCGCACATCGTCGACGTCATCTCGAGTTCCGATCTGATTCCGGTCATTGCCCCGGTCGGCGTCAGTCGCGAGGGCGAGACGCTGAACATCAACGCCGACACCTTCGCCAGCGCGCTGGCCGCGCGTATGAAGGCCAAGCGCCTGTTGCTGCTCACCGACGTCGAGGGGGTGCTCGACAAGGACAAGAACCTCGTCCACCAGCTGACCATCGAGGAAGCGCGCCAGCTCATCAAGGACGGCGTCATCTCCGGTGGCATGATCCCCAAGATCGAGGGCTGCATCGAAGTTGTCGAGGCCGGCGTCGAAGCCGTCGTGATCATCGACGGGCGGGTGCCGCATTGCGTGCTGCTCGAGCTGTTCACCGCGCACGGCGTTGGCACGCTGGTTGGCGGCGCGCGGCGCAAGTCGAAATCGCACAGCGAATGAGCGCATCCCGCCACAGCGAAGGGGCTCGCCGCAGCGGACCTTCGCCGATGGCGCGGTTAATCGAGACTGCCACCAAATCCGACCGGCGCGGGTTCGATTCAACGCGCGTGTGGATTTTCGACCTCGACAACACGCTCTATCCCTCGGCCTGCAATCTCTTCGCCGAGGTCGATCACCGCATGGGCGCCTTCATCGCGCAGCACCTTGACTTGCCGTTGGAGCACGCCCGCTATCTGCAGAAACGCTACTACCACGACTACGGCACGACGCTGTCAGGGCTGATCAAGCTGCACAAGATCGACCCGCACGCATTCCTCGATTTCGTGCACGATATCGATCTGGCACCGCTCGAAGCCGCTCCCGAACTGGCACGCGCATTGGAAGCTCTGCCCGGACGCCGCATCATCTTCACCAACGGCTCGCGCGGGCACGCCGAGCGCGTCGCCGAAAAGATCGGCGTCCTGCACCTGATGGAAGACATCTGCGACATCGCCGCGTGCCAGTTCGTCGCCAAGCCTTCGCCCGATGCCTTCAATCGCATGATCGCGCGTCACGGCGTGGCGCCTGGCGAGGCCGCGATGTTCGAGGACATGCCCCACAATCTCGAGGCGCCGCACGCCCTGGGCATGACGACGGTGCTCGTGCATTCCGATTACATGGACCATCCCGCGCAGGCGCAGATGCGCAAGTGGCGGGAACTGCCCGATCACATTCACCACGCTTGCGATGACCTGACCGCATTTCTCAACTCGCTCGCTCCCCCGGCGAGAACCTGACCCAAGGCACGATCGCCCGCGCTATGCAGAAGCCGCTGCAAACCGCCGATCTCATCGCCCTGCTGGCGCGCATCGCCCAGCAGGATCGCGCCGCTTTTTCAGCACTTTACGCCGCAACCTCGGCGAAACTCTTTGGCGTGGTGTGGCGTATCTTGCCCGCGCAAGACCGCGCCGAGGATGTGCTGCAGGACGTCTACGTGAGAATCTGGAACCGCGCCGCGAGCTACGATGCGTCGAAAGCCTCACCCATCACCTGGATGGCGACGATCGCCCGCAACCGCGCCATCGACGAGGTGCGCCGGCGCGCGCCGCTGTCCATCGACGACGCGCCGCAAGCGCTCGACGTTCCCGATGAAGGGTTGAACCCGCTCGACGCAGCCCAACAGAGCGCCGAGCTGAAGCAGCTGCAGGACTGCCTTAAGGGATTGGAGTCCGAGAAGCGCGAAATCGTGCTGCTCGCCTACTACACCGGCCTCACCCGCGATGAACTCGCCCAGCGCTTTGGCCATCCGGTGGGAACGATCAAGGTCTGGCTGCACCGCAGCTTGGCGCAACTGAGGAAGTGTCTCGGCTCATGAGCGACGCTGACGACATCGACATGCTGGCCGCCGAGTACGCCCTCGGAACGCTGCCGGCCGGCGAGCGGGCGGCGGTAGTCGTGCGCGCGCAGTCGGACGCCGTGCTCGCCGCCGCCATCGCGGCATGGGAACAGCGACTAGGCCCCCTCGTCGAGACGGTCGTCCCCCGTGAAGCTCCCGCCGGCGTGTGGGAGAGAATTGAGGCACGCATCAACGGCGAGACCGGCAACGTCGTGTCAATCGAGCGCCGTCTGCGCCGCTGGCGCGCGGCGGCCATCGCAACATCCGCCATCGCGGCTGGATTGGCACTCTTCGTCGGGGCGCGCGAATTTGCGTCGCCGGTCGCCGACAGGACGCTCGTCGCCGTGCTGCAGAAGGACCCGCAATCGCCGGCCTTCCTCGTTTCGGTCGATCTCGACAAGCGGCAATTGACCATTCGCGCCGTCGCCGCCAAGCCCGAACCCGGCAAGAGCTACGAGCTGTGGCTGGTGCACGACGACCTGAAGACGCCGCGTTCGCTCGGCCTCGTCGGCGCGCAGCCAGTAACCGTATCGCCGACACTCGCCGGTTACGCGCCCAACGTGATCGAGGATGCGACGCTGGCCGTGAGCCTCGAGCCTCCCGGCGGCTCGCCCACCGGCGCACCGACAGGCCCGGTGCTATGGAGCGGCAAGCTGCTGCAGGCTCCTCAATAAGTACTACGCCGACGGCTGAAACCGCCGCGGGGTCGCTCCGTATCTAGTTCATCGCCCCATCCGAAGGGGCAGAACTAGATCTGAGGAAACCCCATGTTTGACCTGAAAAATTCTGCAACGCTCCTCGCCGCCGCGACCGGGCTCGCGCTCGTCTGCGGTTTGGCTCTCAGCCAGCCCTCGTTCGCCGAAAAGACCGTGATGGTTGGCGGCGCCGAGATGTTCCCGTCCAAGAACATCATCGAAAACGCCATGAACTCGAAGGATCACACGACGCTGGTGACGGCCGTGAAGGCCGCCGGCCTTGTCGACACGTTGTCGGGCCCCGGACCGTTCACCGTGTTCGCGCCGACCAACAGTGCCTTCGACAAGCTGCCTGACGGCACCGTGTCGACGCTGCTGAAGCCCGAGAACAAGGACAAGCTCGCCGGCATCCTCACCTACCATGTCGTCGCGGGCAAACTGACCGCGATGGAGCTGGCCTCGATGGTCGACAAGATGGGCGGCGAGGCCAAGCTAAAGACAGTCAACGGCGAGCCGCTGACCGTCAAGCGCATCGGCGAGAAGCATCTGGCCGTGTACGATCCAGAGGGCCGCGGCGCACGCATCACCATCGCCGACGTGATGCAGTCGAACGGCGTCATCCACGTCATCGACACGGTCGAGCAGCCGAACTGATTGTGAGCTAGGTGGGCGCCTCGTCCCCTTGGGGGGCGCCCGCCGGTCTGCGCGACACCGGGCGGGGTCGGCACTTTCGAAAGCGCGGGCCGGCCCCGCGAGGTCGTACGCAGAAGTGGGGATCGGTCACGGCAGGTTGATAGCCACCACCTGCCTTGGCCGATCTCGCTTTTCAGGGATCAGCGCGTCGGGATGGGCTTCTCGCCGCGATAGTCGTAAAAGCCGCGGTTGGTCTTGCGGCCAAGCCAGCCGGCTTCGACGTACTTCACGAGCAGCGGACACGGCCGATACTTGGAATCGGACAACCCCTCGTAAAGCACCTGCATCACCGACAGACACGTATCGAGACCAATGAAATCCGCCAGCTCCAGCGGCCCCATCGGGTGGTGGGCACCAAGCTTCATCGCCTTGTCGATCGCTTCAACCGTGCCGACGCCCTCATAGAGCGTGTAGACGGCCTCGTTGATCATAGGCAGCAGGATGCGGTTGACGATGAAGGCGGGGAAGTCCTCGCTCACCGCCACGGTCTTGTTGAGGCTTTCCACGAAGGTGCGCGTCACCGCGAACATGTCGTCGTCGGTGGCGATGCCGCGGATCAGCTCGACCAGCTGCATCAGCGGCACCGGGTTCATGAAGTGCATGCCAATGAAGTGCTCGGGCCGATCGGTCGTCGAGGCGAGGCGCGTGATGGAGATGGAGGAGGTGTTGGTCGCCAGCATCGTGCCGGCTTTGAGGTTCTTGCACAGCTCGACGAAGATCTTGCGCTTCAGCACCTCGTCTTCGGTCGCCGCCTCGATGATCAGGTCGCAGTCGGCGAAGGCTTCGAAGTTCGGAGCGTAGCTGATGCGCTTGAGGGCGGGCTTCACATCGTCTTCGGTGATGATGCCCTTCTCGGCCTGCCGCCGCATGTACTTCTCGATGGTGCGGACCAATTCCTCGACCGTTTCCTTCTTGAGATCGTTGAGCGCCACCGAATAGCCGCCGAGCGCGATCACATGCGCGATGCCGGTGCCCATCTGGCCGGCGCCGATGACGCCGACCTTCTTGATGACCTGGGGAATCTTGTGCTCGCCTTTCGGCTTGTCGGCCGATTTGACTGCCACGTTCATGTCCGCAAGTCCTTCTTTCCCCGAATTGTTGTCTCGACCTATTGGCCGGCCTTTTTCAGTTCTGCTGCAAGCTCCGGCAATGCCTGAAACAGGTCGGCGACGAGGCCGTAGTCCGCCACCTGGAAGATGGGCGCTTCGCCATCCTTGTTGATGGCCACGATGATCTTGGAATCTTTCATGCCGGCGAGATGCTGGATCGCGCCGGAAATGCCGACCGCCATGTAGAGATCGGGCGCCACGACCTTGCCTGTCTGGCCAACCTGCATGTCGTTGGGCACGTAGCCGGCATCGACCGCCGCGCGCGAGGCGCCGACGGCCGCACCCATGGCATCAGCAACCGGCTCCAGATACTTCTTGAAGTTCTCGCCCGACTGCAGACCGCGGCCGCCCGAAATGATGATGCGGGCAGAGGCCAATTCGGGGCGATCGGACTTGGTAAGCTCTGCCTTCTCGAACGTGGAAAGGCCAACGGCAGCAGGAGCCGACACACCCTCGATCGGCGCCGAGCCGTCCTCGGCGACCGACGGGAACGCGGAGATGCGTACCGTGATCACCTTCTTGGCTTCCGGCGACTGAACCGTCTGGATGGCGTTGCCGGCGTAGATCGGCCGCTCGAACGTATCGGCGGAGACGACCTTCGTTATGTCGGAGATCTGCATGACGTCCAGCGCGGCGGCGATGCGCGGGGCCACGTTCTTGCCCGATGTCGTCGCCGGAGCGACAAAGACGTCATAACCGGACATCAGCGGCACGATGAGCGCTGCGGTTTCCTCGGCAAGGCCATGCGCAAGATGCGGGGCATCGGCATGCAGCACCTTGCTGACTCCGGCCAGCTTGGCGGCTGCGTCGGCCGCCGGCTTGGCGTTGTGCCCGGCGACGAGCACGTGAATGTCACCGCCCAGCGCCTTGGCCGCGGCGACCGCTTTCGCGGTCGCTGCCTGCAGCGCGTCGTTAGTGTGCTCGGCCAGGAGTAGAATCGTCATCAGAGCACCCCGGCTTCGGCTTTGAGTTTTTGCACCAGCTCGGCGACGCTGCCGACCTTGACGCCCGCCTTGCGGCTAGCCGGCTCGGAGATCTTCAGCACCTTGAGGCGCGGCGTGATGTCGACGCCGAACTCCTCTGGCTTCTTGGTGTCGAGCGGCTTTTTCTTCGCCTTCATGATATTGGGCAGCGAAGGATAGCGCGGCTCGTTGAGCCGCAGATCGGTGGTCACCACCGCCGGCGTCTTGAGGCGCACGGTTTCAAGGCCGCCATCGACCTCGCGCGTGACCACAGCGCTGCCGTCTTCGATCGTGAGCTTGGAAGCGAAGGTGCCCTGCGGCCAGCCGAGCAGCGCGGCAAGCATCTGTCCCGTCTGATTGCAGTCATCGTCGATCGCCTGCTTGCCGAGGACAACGAGATCGGGCTTTTCCGCCTCAACGATACCCTTGAGGATCTTGGCGACGGCGAGGGGCTCGATCGGAGTATCGGGCGTTTCCACGTAGATGCCGCGGTCGGCACCAATAGCTAGCGCAGTTCGAATAATTTCCTGCGCCTTGACGGGACCGATGGAGACGACAACGATCTCGGTGGCGCCGCCCTTTTCCTTCAGCCGCACGGCCTCCTCGACGGCGATCTCGTCGAAGGGGTTCATGGACATTTTGACATTGGCGAGATCGATGCCAGAGCCGTCGGGCTTGACGCGAATTTTGACGTTGTAATCGACAACTCTCTTGACCGGCACCAAGATCTTCATGCCGTCGGCTCTCCAGGCGTTATGTGGCAATCTGCGGTCATCGGGGGTCGGTTGTGCAGCGCATCGAAGTCTATTCGCTAGGCGCGACAAGTCCCCCGTCGCAGGCCTTCTATTGTTATTCGCAAGTGCGAAATGAGAACCTACGGGGGCCTCGAATGCAAGTCAATTGGGGCTCGGGTTAACCCAACCGGCGGCCAACACCCTGTCGAAGCGGCCATTTACGGTGTTGGCTTTACGCCAAGCGGATATCGCGGTCGAACAGGGGAACGCCCGGGCGGCGCATGAAAACGATGAGCACAGCGCCGGCGATAAGGCCCCCGATGTGCGCCCACCAAGCCACCGGTCCAATGTCGG
Source organism: uncultured Alphaproteobacteria bacterium (assembly GCA_963759735.1). Taxonomy (GTDB): domain Bacteria; phylum Pseudomonadota; class Alphaproteobacteria; order Rhizobiales; family Hyphomicrobiaceae; genus Hyphomicrobium_A. Next base: position 232,923 of record CAVXAF010000004.1, on the reverse strand, counting down.
GCATAGCAACCATGATGACCTGCAGCGCAATCCATATCCCGAGCGCCAGACCCGCCGTAATGCGCAAGGGGATGACCTTGAAGGCGAGAACCCACACGTTGACGCGCGGATGCAGCATCAGGTAGGCGGCGATGACGCCGGCAACCGCTCCGCTGGCACCGATCAGCGGCAAGTCGCTGTCGGGAACCGTCCAGGCATGCACCAGGCCGGCAAACACCCCGCAGGCCAGATAGAACACGAGGAAGCGCGCATGCCCCATGGCGTCCTCGACGTTGTCGCCGAACACCCACAGAAACAGCATGTTGCCGACCAGGTGAAAGACGTCGGCATGCAGGAACATGTAGGTCAGAAGCGTGGCCGGCTCGACGAGCGAATACTGCTCGCCGGCGGTCGTGTCGACATTGGGGGGCGCGAGGCCGAAGAGCTCGAACGGCGTAACGGCAAAGCCGCGCACGGCGGCGTCGCTAAGCCCGCCCATCTCCAGGATGAAGACGAGCACATTGACGATGATCAGCGAGACGGTGACGTATTGAAAAGGGATCGACTTCAGCGAGTTATCGTCACGCAAGGGAATGAACACGGGGCAGCGCTTTCAGCTTGAGGAAACGAGCTAGCGATTCTGTCCGGGAACCCAAAGCACATCGCTCTTGCCGCGATCGTTGACATAGCGACTGGCGACAAAAAGAAAGTCCGACAGGCGATTGATGTACTGCAGCGCCGCGTCGCCGACGGGCTCGTTGGGGTCGGTCGCCAGTTCGACCATCAGCCGCTCGGCGCGCCGCGATATCGTCCGCGCCATATGGAGAGCCGCCGCAGCCGGCGAGCCGCCGGGCAGCACGAAAGAACGCAGCGGCTTCAGTTCCGCGTTCATCTCGTCGATTTCGACTTCGAGACGCTTCACCTGTCCGTCGGTCATGCGCAGCGGCTCGTAATCGACTTTCTGCCCGCGGTCGGGCACGCACAGGTCGGCACCGAGGTCGAACAGATCGTTCTGGATGCGCAGCAGCTTAGCGTCGACCCCCTGATGCCCCGAGCCGAGATGCAAGCGCACCATGCCGATGCTGGAGTTCGTTTCATCGACCGTGCCGTAGGCGGCGATGCGCAATGCGTGCTTGGCCACGCGCTCGCCGCTGCCGAGCGCCGTCGTGCCCTTATCGCCCGTTCGAGTGTAGATCTTGCTGAGTACGACCATGCGCCTGGGACCTAGTGGGACGAAAGCATCTTACGCATCCGGTCCGTGCTGAAGAAGCACCGACCTCAGGAATAGTTGTGAACCAGCACGAAGAGCAAGATGATGACGATGGCCACCGCCTGCAAACCGACGCGCCACCGCATCAGCTTCTGAGAGGTGTTCGGGCTCTTGCCGCGCGACAGATTCCACAACCCGAGAAAAAGCACCACCACGACGGCGGCGACGGCCACCATCGTCAGATAGTAAAGCACTGTTTCCATAGGCGTTCGATCTCCGTTCCCGCCAATTTCTTAAGGCCTCGGACACCAGCCGGCAAACCGTATCTGGGCGGGCCGACCAAGGGAGCGCTCGGTCAACGCGTCGCAACGCATTGGCAAGCGATGGCGCGCCATAATTGCCGTAATTGCAGCCTCAGGTGGTTTTCCACCCGGCATCGAGGGGAAAGCGGCCGTTGCATCGGGCTCGACTGATCGCCTTTTCAAGACCCTACGTGTTCATCGGCGCTCTCACCGGCATTGCCATGCTGGCCATGGCGCCGTACGCGTCGGTCCGCGCGCAGGCCACGTCCAAGGTCGACGATGCCAAGCAGAAGCTCGAGAGCAAGCGCAATGAACTCGAAAGCGTCAAGCAGAAGACGCAGTCGCTGGAGAGCGATGTCGTAGGACTGGCAGCGGAGCGTGAGCGGCTAAACTCGCGGCTGGTCGAGACCGCCGACCTCGTCAAGAAGAGCGAAGCGCAGCTAACCAAGATCGAATCCCGCCTCGGCGAGCTGGAAGAGCAGCAACGCATCCTCAGGGGCTCACTCAACCAGCGCAACGATCAGATCGCCAAGCTCCTGTCGGCCTTGCAGCGCATGGGGCGCAATCCTCCGCCGGTGCTGATCACGCAGCGCGAGGACGCCCTGCAGATGGTGCGCAGCGCCATGCTGCTGTCGGCCGCGTTCCCAGAGCTGGGCTCGCAGGCAAAAGTTCTGACGGCGCGGCTGACCGAGCTCGTGCGCGTAATGACCGAGATCCGCACCCAGGGCGACCAGCTGCGCACCGAGATGTCGCGCATGAACGATGCCCGCACGCGACTCTCAGGTCTGATGGAGGAAAAGAAGATCACGCTCGATCAGCGCCAAACCGAGCTGAAGAGCATGCGCGCCGCCGCCACCGATATCTCGCGCAACGTCGAAGACCTCAACGACCTCATCACGCAGCTGGATAGGGCGGTGAAAACCAACACCGGTCTTGGCGCCTACGACGCGCAGCGCGAGGCCGCGGCAGCAAACATTACGCCGAATTCACCTACGCCCGCCCCCGCGACCATCCCTCCAACGGCCGCGCTGGACCCGAAAGCCCCTACCGCGAAGGCGCCCTCGGCGGCGCCTCCCAAGGGCGTCGAGGTCGTCGAACTCAGCCCCGGCGCCACTCTCGGCAGCCCGGGCCGGATCAAGCCAGAGATCGCGTTTTCGGCCGCTACAGGCCGACTTCCGCTGCCTGCGCAGGGGCGGCAGGTCTTAGGCTTTAGCGAAAAAACGCAGTTCGGTGGACAGTCCAAAGGCATTGTGCTCGAAACCCGCCAAGGTGCCCAAGTCACGTCACCTTGCGATGGTTGGATCGTTTACGCTGGCGAGTTTCGGAGCTATGGCCAACTCTTGATCATCAACGCGGGCGGCGGCTATCATGTACTGCTCGCTGGCCTTTCTCAGATAGATGTCCAACCTGGCCAATTCGTTCTTGCTGCCGAACCGGTGGGAACCATGAGTGGTTGGGCACAACAAGCCCTACCCGTTGCTGCGAACAGCGCGCCCGTCCTATATGTGGAGTTTCGCAAGGATGGACGGCCAGTAGACCCCGACCCATGGTGGGTGGCGGGGCATCGAAAGGTGCAAGGATAATGCGCAAGACGGAATTCGCCTTCTGGACGTTCCTCCTTATGACAGGTCTCGCCGGCGCGACGACCTTGTTGAACGTCTCGCGCACATACTCGGCGACGAGTTCGGAAAACTCCGAACTCTATCGTCAGCTCGATCTGTTCGGTGACGTGCTGGAGCGCGTGCGCTCCGACTACGTCGAGAAGCCGGACGATACGATGCTGATCGAGTCTGCGATCAACGGCATGCTGTCGGCCCTCGACCCGCATTCCTCCTACCTCAGCCCCAAGAACTACCGCGACATGCAGGTGCAGACGCGCGGCGAATTCGGCGGTCTCGGCATCGAGGTCACCATGGAGAACGGCGTCGTCAAGGTCGTCTCCCCGATCGACGATACGCCCGCCTCCAAGGCCGGGCTGCAGGCCAACGACCTCATCACCCATCTCGACGGCGAACAGATCGTCGGCCTGACGCTCGAGCAGGCGGTCGAGAAGATGCGTGGCCCGGTCAACACGCCAATCGCGCTGACCATCGTGCGCAAAGGCGTCGACGACCCATTCGACGTGAAGGTCACGCGCGACATCATCCGCATCAACGCCGTCAAGGCGAATAACGAAAAAGACATCGCGTATATCAAGATCACCACCTTCAACGAGCAGACGCACGCCAATCTCGTGAAGGCGATCGAGAATGCCAAGAAGACGATCGGCAAGGACCTCAAGGGCTACGTGATCGATCTGCGCAACAACCCGGGCGGTCTTCTGGATCAGGCGATTGCAGTCTCCGACGACTTCCTGGAGCGTGGCGCCGTCGTCCTGACCAAGGGTCGCAACAACGAAGAGACGCAGCGCGCTCAGGCCCATGCTGGCGATCTGACCGACGGCAAGAAGGTCGTCGTGCTGATCAACGGCGGGTCGGCTTCAGCTTCGGAAATCGTCGCCGGCGCCCTGCAGGACCACAAGCGGGCCACGGTCATCGGCACGCGCTCGTTCGGCAAGGGCTCGGTGCAGACGATCATCCCGCTGGGTGCCAACGGTGCCATCAGGCTGACGACGGCGCGTTACTACACGCCGTCGAACCGCTCGATCCAGGCCAAGGGCATCGATCCGGACATCCTCATCGAGCAGGAGCTGCCCGATGAGCTGAAGAAGAAGACGGTGTCGGCAGCAGACTCCTCGCGCGGCGAGGCCAGCCTGCGTGGCCACCTCCGCAATCCGGAAAACGGCAAGGACGAGGAAGGCAAGGAGGTCAAAGAGGTCTCCGGGTCGTCGGCCTATGTGCCCAAGGAGCCGGAAAAGGACGTGCAGCTCCAGTACGCGCTGTCGTTCCTGCGCGGCACGGCCACGGATGGCAAGACGGCCGGAGCCACGATCCCGGCCCCGACCGCCGCCCAGCCACCGAGCACCGACACCAAGGAAAAGGCGAAGAACTAACGCCCCTGACCTCGGGGGACTTCGTCTCAAGCAAGTCATGGATGGGCGCCCAGTGGGCGCCCATCTTCATTTCCGGCCCCGTCGTCCCGCCCGTTACCCAAGGTCCCGACGCCGATGACGAGCAGCGCAGCACCCATCCCGCCCGGCTATCGCCCCTGCGTCGGCATTACCGTGATCAACCGCGCCGGCCTCGTTTGGGTCGGGCGGCGCGCCGATGCCCCAGGCGAGGAGGAAGGGCGCGGCGCCTGGTGGCAGATGCCCCAGGGCGGCATCGACAAGGGCGAGAACCCGGAGGAGGCCGCACGCCGCGAACTCGTTGAGGAGACCGGCATCCGCTCGGTAAAAATCCTAGGCGAAACAAAAGATTGGCTACTTTACGACCTACCTGCAGAGCTGGCCGGGAAGGCGTGGGGCGGTCGCTACCAGGGGCAGGCGCAGAAGTGGTTCGCGGTCCGCTTTCTGGGCGAAGAGAGCGAGATCGATATCGTGCCGCCGGCCGGGCACAAGGCCGAATTCACCGAGTGGCGGTGGGTTTCGCTAGCGGAGGTCGCTGACCTCATCGTGCCGTTCAAACGCAGCGTCTATCTCAAGGTCATCGAGGCGTTTTCAGGCCACGCGCTGCCGCTGCGTTGATGCAACAGTCACCGCGACGACGCAGAATTAGACAAATAACGACATAGAATGGCTGGATTTTCCGGATTACACTGATCTGCGATTCGATGTTGATCGCCTGTTGATAACTGGCCATATGCCCCCAAGCCTTGCGCATGAAACCTTCACCCCGACGCTGCCCTTGCGGCCGTGCGTGGGCGTGGTGTTGTTCAATGCTGCCGGCCTTGTCTGGGTCGGGCGCCACCAGCCCCGCTGGACGCGGGGGATCGAGGGCTTCGCCGGCAACACCTTCTGGCAGCTGCCGCAGGGCGGCATCGAGCCGCGCGAACCATCGCGCGAAGCCGCATTCCGCGAGCTGTGGGAAGAGACCGGCGTGCGCAACGCCTCGCTCATCGGGGAGATCCCCGGCTGGCTGACATATGAGCTCCCGCCCGAACTGCTCGGCATCGCGTTGAAGGGCAAGTTCGCGGGCCATCGTCTGCGCTGGTACGCCATGCGGTTCGACGGCACCGACAGCGAGATCGATATCGGCCCCAAGGGTTCGATGAAACGCGAGTTCGACTCCTGGCAGTGGGTACCGCTGCGCGACGTCCCCAACCTCGCCATGGATTTCCGCCGGTCCGTGTATCAGGAGGTGGTGCAGGAGTTCAGTTGCTTCGCACGCCGCCGCTCACCGATCGCCGCTGAATAATCTTCCGCTTTCCGAAACGCTCCGCTCCCCTCACGCCGACGACGCGTGCGACCACGCACGCCGACGCAGCATGAGTGCCAGGCGCCTGCGTCACAGCTGATGTCAGTTTGGGCGAAGCGTACGCGCGATCAGGACTTGAGCTGGAGGCGCTTCAGCACGTCGAGCAGCGTGTCGGCCACCATCCGCGCCTGATCGTCCTTGGCTTCGGCGGCTTGCGCCTCGGCAAGCTCAAGCTCGCGGGCAAGTCTGCTGCCCTGCAGCTCTTCGAGCGGCACTGCCGTCTGCGCCAGCACCGTCAGGCGGGTGGGATCGGCTTCGGCGACGCCCTTTTTGACGAGCAGTTGCTGGCGGCCCTGCGGCAGGGTCACGTCGAGGATGCCCGGGCGCATCGTGGAGATGAACGGCGAGTGCCCCGGCAGCACGGCGAAGTCACCCTCGGTGCCCGGCACGACGACTTGGCTCGCCTCGCCCGAGAAGACCAGGCGCTCGGGCGTCACCAGCTCGAAGTTGAAAGTCGCTGCCATCGTTCAAATCCGTCCTGTCACTCGTCGACGCCGTTTTCGCCGCCAGTCTTCTCCCGCACTTCTTCGACGCTCTGCAGCTTGGTGCCGCAGAACGGGCAGAAGAACAGCGGGTGGTCGACCATGCCCGGCTCCTCGTCCTCAAGGTCGATCAACCCCACGGACATGTAGAGCACACCGTCTTCACCGACGGTCAGAAGCGGCTCGAACTCTTCGCCGCTCATTGCGTCCTTCAGTTCGGCGCAGCAGGAGCCGAAGCTCTGCGCCGAACCTGATGCTTCCAAAGCCATCGCGGTCGTCCTCGTCGCGGGGCGCGCAGGCCCGGTTCAGTGATCAGGCGGCTTCGGCGAGCTTCTCGGCCTTGGCCTTCGCCTCTTCGATATTGCCGACCATGTAGAACGCTTGCTCGGGCAGGTGGTCGTAGTCGCCGTTGCAGAGGCCCTTGAAGCCCTTGATGGTGTCGGCCAGCGAAACCAGCTTGCCGGGCGAGCCGGTGAACACTTCGGCGACGTGGAACGGCTGCGAAAGGAAGCGCTCGATCTTGCGGGCGCGGGCGACGATCTGCTTGTCGTCCTCGCTGAGTTCGTCCATGCCGAGAATGGCGATGATGTCCTGCAGGGCCTTGTAGCGCTGCAGGATCTGCTGCACCTGGCGGGCCACCTGATAGTGCTCCTCGCCGACGATGCGCGGGTCGAGCATGCGCGAGGTAGAGTCGAGCGGGTCGACGGCCGGGTAGATGCCCTTTTCCGAGATGGCGCGCGACAGCACCGTCGTTGCGTCCAAATGGGCGAACGAGGTGGCGGGCGCCGGATCGGTCAAGTCGTCGGCCGGCACGTAGATGGCCTGCACCGAGGTGATGGAGCCCTTCTGCGTCGTTGTGATGCGCTCCTGCAGGGCGCCCATGTCGGTCGCGAGCGTCGGCTGATAGCCCACGGCCGAGGGAATACGGCCGAGCAGCGCCGACACTTCCGAGCCCGCCTGGGTGAAGCGGAAGATGTTGTCGACGAAGAACAGCACGTCCTGGCCCTTGTCACGGAAGTACTCAGCGACCGTGAGGCCGGACAGGGCGACGCGCATGCGGGCGCCGGGCGGCTCGTTCATCTGGCCATACACCAGGGCGCACTTGGAGCCCGCGGTCGAGCCGTTGTTCTTCTTGGGATCGACGTTGACGTTCGAGTCGATCATCTCGTGATAGAGATCGTTGCCCTCACGCGTGCGCTCGCCGACGCCGGCGAACACCGAGTAGCCGCCATGCGCTTTGGCCACGTTGTTGATCAGCTCCATGATCAGCACCGTCTTGCCGACGCCGGCACCGCCGAACAGGCCGATCTTGCCGCCCTTGGCGTACGGGGCGAGCAGGTCGACGACCTTGATGCCGGTGACGAGGATCTGCGCTTCGGAAGCCTGCTCGGCAAAAGTCGGGGCAGGAGCATGGATCGGGCGGCGCTCGTTGGTCTTCACCGGGCCGGCCTCGTCCACCGGCTCGCCGATGACGTTGATGATGCGCCCGAGCGTCTCATCGCCCACCGGGACCGTGATGGGCGAACCGGTATCGCGCACTTCCTGGCCGCGCACGAGGCCCTCAGTGGAGTCCATGGCGATGGTGCGCACGGTGTTCTCGCCGAGATGCTGAGCGACCTCGAGGACCAGGCGGTTGCCCTGGTTCGTGGTCTCGACGGCGTTGAGGATCGCCGGCAGGTGACCGTCGAACTGAACGTCAACGACGGCGCCTGTGACCTGGCGAATGCGACCAACTTGACTTGCCATTTTCGTCTCCAGCAGATGAGTTTCAGGCGACCGTCAGCGTGACGGGAATATTTCCGCGCGTCGCCTTCGAGTATGGGCAGATTTCGTGGGCGTCCTTGAGCAGCGCCTCGACCTTGTCCTTGTCGGCACCGGGTAGAGACAGCTTGATTTCAGCCTTCAGGGCAAAGCTCGTTGCGTCCTTGTCGAGCGTGACGGCGCAGGTGACCTTGGCAGCCTGACCATCGAGGCCGTGCTTCTTCGCCAGCAGCAACACCGCCTGGCCAAAGCAGGACGACCAGCCGAGCGCGAACAGCTGCTCGGGATTGTGTCCCTCTCCCGAGCCGCCGAGGTCCTTCGGCAGCGCCATGGCGAGTGCGAGCTTGGCATCGTCCAGGACGGCACGCCCGTCGCGGCCACCCTTCGTCGTCGCTGTTGTCGTATAGGCCATGACGGTCCCGCGGTTCAGAGCGCCTCGGCGCCCGAGATGATTTCGATGAGCTCTTTAGTGATCATCGCCTGGCGCGTGCGGTTGTACTTCAGCGTCAGCTTATCGATCATGTCGCCGGCGTTGCGCGTCGCTGAGTCCATGGCGCTCATCTGCGCGCCGTAGAAGGAGGCGACGTTTTCGAGCAGGCCGCGGAATATCTGCGTCGAGATGTTGAGCGTGACGAGATCGCCGAGCACTTCTTCTTCGGAGGGCTCGTACTCGTGGATCGCCTCGGCGTTGCCGGTGCCTTGCGGCTTGGCGGCCGGAAGCTTCGCCGGGATGAGCTGCAGCGCCGTCGGCTTCTGCGCGATGACGCTCTTGAACTCCGAAAAGTAGAGCGTCGCGATGTCGAACTCGCCGGCCTCGTAGCGCCGCAAAAGCTGCTGGGCGATCTCGTCGGCATTGGCGAAGGCGATCTGGCGCACGGCGCGCAGATCGATGCGGTCGATGTAGTAAGAACCGAACTCGCGCTTCATGGCTTCGGCGCCCTTGCGGCCGACCATGAGCATCTTCACGGTCTTACCCTGCGCCAGCAGACGCTGGGCGTCCTGGCGGGCAAGCTTGGAGATGTTGGTGTTGAAGCCGCCGGCGAGGCCGCGCTCACCCGTCATCACCACCATGAGGTGGACCTGATCGCTGCCGGTGCCGCCGAGCAGAGGCGTTGAACTCTTGTCGGTGATGCGCGAGCCAAGGCTAGCGATCATCTGGTCCATGCGGTCGGCGTAGGGGCGCGCCGCGGTGGCCACTTCCTGCGCGCGACGCAGCTTCGCCGCGGCGACCATCTGCATCGCCTTGGTGATCTTGCGCGTCGCCTTCACCGAAGTGATGCGGTTTCTGAGGTCTTTTAAGCTCGGCATCGGGCCGCGCCTTCCTTCTTACCAGTGGCGCAACTTAGGCCGTGAAGCCCTTGGTGAACTTGTCGAGGAAGGCGACGAGCTTTTTCTCGGTCTCTTCGGACAGCGCCTTCTTGGTGCGCACGTCCTCGAGGATGTCGGTGCCGTCGGTGCGCAGCAGACGCAGCAGGTCGGCTTCGTACTTGGTCACCGAATTCACCGGTACCGAGTCGAGATAGCCGCGCGTACCCGCGAAGATCACCGCCACCTGCTCTTCCATCTTCAGCGGCGAGAACTGCGGCTGCTTCAGGAGTTCGGTGAGGCGTGCGCCGCGCGCGAGCATCTTCTGCGTAGCGGCGTCGAGGTCGGATCCGAACTGCGCGAAGGCGGCCATCTCGCGATACTGCGCGAGCTCGCCCTTGATCTTGCCGGCGACCTGCTTCATGGCCTTGGTCTGCGCCGAGGAGCCGACGCGCGACACCGACAGACCGACGTTCACCGCCGGACGGATGCCCTGATAGAAAAGGTCGGTTTCGAGGAAGATCTGGCCGTCGGTGATCGAAATCACGTTGGTCGGAATGTAAGCCGACACGTCGTTGGCCTGCGTCTCGATGACGGGCAGCGCGGTAAGCGAGCCGGCGCCGTGCTCGTCGTTGAGCTTGGCGGCCCGCTCGAGCAGGCGCGAATGCAGATAGAACACGTCGCCCGGGTAGGCTTCGCGGCCCGGCGGGCGGCGCAGCAGGAGCGACATCTGGCGGTAGGCGACGGCCTGCTTGGAAAGGTCGTCATAGGCGATCACGGCGTGCATGCCGTTGTCGCGGAAGTACTCGCCCATGGTGCATCCGGTGAACGGCGCCAGATACTGCAGGGGCGCGGGCTCGGAAGCGGTGGCGGCGACGACGATCGAATATTCGAGCGCGCCGTTCTCTTCCAGCACCTTGACGAACTGGGCGACCGTTGAGCGCTTCTGCCCGACTGCGACGTAGACGCAGTAGAGCTTGGCCTTCTCATCGCCGCCGGCGTTGATCGACTTCTGGTTGAGAATGGTGTCGAGAATGATCGCCGTCTTGCCGGTCTGGCGGTCGCCGATGATCAGCTCGCGCTGGCCGCGACCGACGGGGATCAGGGCGTCTACGGCCTTGAGGCCGGTGGCCATCGGCTCGTGCACCGACTTGCGCGGCAGAATGCCTGGCGCCTTCACGTCGACGCGCATCTTCTTTTCGTACTGGATCGGGCCCTTGCCATCGATCGGATTGCCGAGCGCGTCGACGACGCGTCCGAGCAGACCGCGGCCGACGGGAACCTCGACGATGGCGCCGGTCCGCTTGACGGTGTCGCCTTCCTTGATGCCGCGGTCGTCGCCGAAGATCACGATGCCGACGTTGTCGGCTTCGAGGTTCAGCGCCATGCCGCTGATGCCACCCGGAAATTCGACCAGCTCGCCCGCCTGGACGTTGTCGAGGCCATAGACGCGCGCAATGCCGTCACCCACCGACAGCACCTGGCCGATTTCGGAGACCTCGGCTTCCTTGCCGAAATTCTTGATCTGGTCCTTGAGGATCGAGGAGATCTCTGCGGCCCGGATGTCCATGCTTGTCTCTTCCCTGACAGTGTTCGTGTTACGCGCTGGCGCCCGCGGCGCCGGAAGGCCTTACGCAAAAACGGCCGCAGGATTGCCCGCGGCGCGTCTCCTCGATCAGCCGGTTCCCTTCAGCACGAGCTTCAGATTCATCAGTTTCGTCCGCAGCGAGGAATCGAACATGCGGCTGCCGACCTTGACCACCAAGCCGCCGAGCAGCGAGGGATCTACCGTCGTGGCGAGCCGCACGTCCTTGCCGTAGGACGCCTTGAGTGTCGCCGTGAGAGCAGCCAGCTGCTCGTTGCTGAGCGGCATCGCCGACTGCACCTCAGCCGTCATCTCGCCGCGGTGAAGCGCGAGCTGCTGGCGGAAATTCTTGATCATGTCCTCGGTAGCGAAAAGACGCCGGTTGCGCGCCACCACCTTCAGGAAGTTATTGGTGGTCGCCCCGACCGAGGCCCAGTCCATGACCGCGCCGAGCGCGCGCTGCTGCTCTTCCGCGGCGAAGGCCGGGCTGTTGACGAGGCGTCTCAGATCCGGGCTCTGATCGAGCATCGCCTGGAACTTGCCCAGGTCCTCATCGACCTTATCGAGCTCGTTCTGCTCGCGAGCCAGTTCGAAAAGCGCCGAGGCGTAACGCCCAGCAACACCCGACGTCATTTGATTGTCCGTTGCCACGTAAAAGCGCTCTCGCCGGCAGCCATGACGGGGGCCTTCGGGCCGGTTTGGCCTTCCCGCACCCTCCCCCGCGTTGAGGAAATTCGTTGCACCGAGGGCTGCTGCGGGCATCCAAGCCCCGCCACCCTTGAAAGTGCGCCGGTTCTCTAACATGCAGCGCGCGGCCCATCAACGGGGGAGAAACGCCGGAATGCCGCATATCGCGGGCCTGCGGCCAGGAATTTTCAAGATGAACGTAAGCTGCATGCCCCCTTCAGAGTGGGTTCAGGCCAGGGAGTATTGAATGCCCTCATCGCTGGTGAGGCAGCCGGCTCCAAGACGCAGCCCTCGACTGGGCAAGGGGAAGAGCAAATGACCGTTTCGCGCAAGCTGACATCGATCACCACCGCCATCGCGTTCGCCGCGGTGAGCCTCGGCTCGGTAACGACCGCTGCGAACGCAGGCGGCTATCGCGGCGACGGCCATGGTTACGGCCATGGCGGAGGCCGCCAGTATTCGCGGGCTTACGACGGCGGATATCGCGGCGACTACGGATACCGCGGCGGCCGCGATCGCTACTACGCCCGCAAGAAGAAGAACAACACCGGCAAATACATCGCCATTGGTGCCGCTGCCCTGATGCTCGGCATCATCGCCTCGGAGGCTTCGCGCCGCTAGCCATCAGCGGTTTCTGGCCTCCGACGCCGGGGGCCCAACTTGCCTCCGGCGACGGAATTGAAGAGCAAAGCATACTGCGTAATTTCGTTGAGTACCCCCGTTATTGACTGAGCGCTGCCACCCTCGCGCCAGTCCGGCCGGACCTTCTCCCCCCGGAGGTCCGGCCTTTTTTTACGCCCTTGTAAGATATATCTTGAGATAGCTCTTATACAGTCCTATCTAAGATACATCGAAGAAACCGAGGGGTTCAAGAATGTTTGGAGCGAGAGACGAAGACCATCGGCGCCACTGGGGTGCAGGCGGGTTCGGGCGCCACGGGCGTGGCCACGGTGGCGGCCACCGCGGCGACCATGGACACGGTCGTGGGGGCGGAGACTGGTTCCGCGTCGGGCGCATGCTTGCGCACGGAGACTTGAAGCTGCTGACGCTCGCTTTGATCGAGGACCAGCCACGCCACGGCTATGAACTGATCAAATTGATCGAGGAGCGGACGAGCGGCGCCTACAGCCCCAGCCCCGGCGTCGTCTACCCGACGCTGACCTTCCTCGAAGAGGCCGGCTACGCGACCGCTGCAAGTGAAGGGGCCAAGAAAACCTACGCCATCACGGATGCGGGTCGCGACTATCTGAAAGAGAACCGCGAATTCGCCGACATGATCCTCGAGCGCCTCGCCGCCATCGGCAAGAAGTTCGAGCGCAAGCGTCGCGGCTGGGACGGCGATGAGGCCGGCAATGTTCCCAAGCTCGTCGAGGCGGCCCTCGACAACCTGCGCGCGACCGCCATCAAGCAGTTGGAAAAGGATGCCGACAGCGAAACGACGATCGTCGAGATCCTCGCCCGCGCCGCCAAGGACATCCGCAACGGATAAGCCGGCGCTTCAAGCCGACCCGAGCCGGACCTTTGCAGAAGGTCCGGCTGTCAATTCGGCAAGCTCATCAAAACAGGGCTCAACGGAAGCGGTTGGCAAACGCCAACGCTATCCACGCTCCGAACAACGTGAAGAGCATCTGGCCTGCGAGCAAGACATACAGCAGGGGATGTCCTGAGGCCGCGAGCGATCCCTCGACACGCACCTGCGTCAGCGTCGCCGTCAGCACCAGTATGGTCTCCAAAACCGAGCTTCCGAGGCTGGCGCCCACGAGCCCGCCGAGGAACGCCACGAAGATGCTCACGATCCAGCCAAACACACCTCGCTTCCTCGACCATGCCTCGTGGACGCCGACTGCCAGCGCCGCGACGAGAAAAGCCAGCGCGAGGGTCAACGGGCCACCGACGCTCGCCAGCGGGACAGCGCCGCTAAACTGCAGCAGGAGGATGCCGATCACGGCAATCGGCGTGATGTACTTCATGAGGTGCGTCCCAAATATTCTCTCGATGCCAATCGGCGTGACCCGCGCAGCTCTATCGACGGAAGGTAAAAGCCCCCGGACTTCCAATTGCACAATTCAGTATGGAAGCACATCCGAACTTCAGCAGTGGGTATTGGGAGGGTTGGGCCGCCCGGCTCAGCAGCGGACGCCAACGTCGTCTCACACCTCAAAGAAAACTGTAGGCGCGACGGGTTTCATTCGCGGGCATCGCGCCGCGGCTCTCGATAAAGGCCACCGCTGTGCCGACCCCGTCCTCGGTCCGCAGCAACGCGCCGAGCCGGGCGGCTCGGTCCAGCATCGCCGGGTCGGCCATCGCGGTGATTGCCCCCGCCAGCGTCTCCGCCGTGAGCGTCTTGCGATCGAGCGCCTTGGGCCCAACGCCGAGCGCCGCGACCCGTCGTGCCCAGAACGGCTGGTCGCCGAAGAACGGACAGATGGCCGTCGGCCTGCCGGCGCGTAGCGACGCCGCTGTCGTACCCGCGCCGCCATGCTGAACGCCCGCGCATACGAGCGGCAGCAGCTTGTCGTGCGGTGCCGCGGTGATGGCGTGCACGTGCGGCGGCAGCCGCTCGAGCCTCAGCGCCCCACCGCCCGTCGCCAGTATTCCGCGCTTGCCGGCTTGCGCCAGCGCGTCGACCACGAGCGCGGCAAACTTTTCCGGCTCCAGCCCCGGCATGCTGCCAAACCCGACGTAGACCGGCGGATCGCCCGCGGAAAGGAACTCCGACAGGGCTGCATCCGGCCGCCAGTCGCCGCTGTCGAGAAACCAGTAGCCCGTGACGCAAACATCGCTGCCCCAATCGTCCGGGACGGGCACGACGCGCGCGCTGTAGGCGTAGAGCGTGCCTGAAGGTTTTGCCGGAGCACCGGCACCCGGCAGCAACGTGGCAAGTCTCTCCTGTCGCCATCGCCGAATGTCGCCGCCGAACATCAGCGCCGCGCTTTTCATCATCAGGTAGTGGCTTGCCCGGTTGAGCGGCCCTAGCGAGGCGAATGGCAACAGCGGGGTGGGAAACGCCGAGGTTGGCGTGAACCCCGGCAGCGGAGATGCCAGGATCGCGGGCACCTTGAGCGCCTGCGCCATGTCGAGCGCCACGATGGACTTCGGATGATAGACGATCACGTCGGGCGCGAATGCCCGCACGCCATCCCACTCGGCATCCCAAAGGCGTCGCATCAGCGGACGCACGTGCTTCAGAAGTTTAAAGCCAGCGCCGAAGCCGTTGCTGCCGGCCACGGCGGCTTTTCCCTCCGGGGTGTCGAGCAGCGCCAGGAATTCGCCCGGCAGCGCCACGAAAGGCACGCCGCGATCGCTGACCAGAGCCTCGAACTGTTGCGGTGCTGCGAGCTGCACCGCATGCCCGCGCGCCATGAGGCCCAGCGCGAGCGCGAGATACGGCTGAACATCCCCACGCGTGCCGAGCGTCTGGATGGCGACCCGCATGCGACTACAGGAAGCTGTACGGATCGATGTCGACGGTCAGCTTGATGTCGCCCTTCAGCGGCGGCAGATCGGCCAGCCAGGCGCGCAGATAAGCCTGCACGTCGATCTCGCGCGGCGCCTTCACCAGGAGCCGCCAGCGATGCCGACCGCGAATGACCGCGAGCGGGGCTTCCGCCGGACCCAGCACCTCGATCTTCTCCGACCGTGGCGCCCGATGCGCGATGTCGCGCGCGACGAGCTGCGCCGTCTCCTTGTCGCGCGCTGCCACCACCAGCGCGACCAGCCGCCCGTAAGGCGGCAGCAGCCCCTTGCGACGCGAGGCGATCTCACGCTCCAGGAAGGCTTCGCGGTCACCGGAGATGATTGCCGCCATCACCGGATGATCGGGCATGTGCGTCTGCACGTAACCGCGCCCCAGCGCCAGCGCACGCCCGGCGCGTCCCGTCACCTGATGCAGAAGCTGAAAAGTGCGCTCGCCGGCGCGCGGATCGGCACCCTGCGCCAGGCCGAGGTCGCCGTCGACGATGCCGACCGTGGCGAGGTTGGGAAAGTGGTGGCCCTTGGCCACCATCTGCGTTCCGATAACGATGTCGATGCCGCCCGCCTCGATGTTGCGGATCATGTCGCGCATCTCGGTGAGGCCCGGCACGAGGTCGGACGACAGCAGCGCCACGCGCGCCTCGGGAAAACGCTCCGCGACCTCCTCCGCGACCCGCTCCACCCCCGGACCGCAGGCAACGAGGGCACCGGGCTCGCCGCACTTCGGGCACTTCTCCGGCATCGGCAGCGAGAAGCCGCAGTGGTGGCAGTGCAGCTTGCCGCGGAAACGGTGCTCGACCAGCCACGCCGTGCACTGCGGGCACTCGATGCGATGCCCGCACGAGCGGCACAGCGTCAACGGTGCATAGCCGCGACGGTTGAGGAACAGCAGCGTCTGCTGTCCGGCGGCCATCGTGTCGACGATGGCTTCGACCAGGGGCGGCGCCAGCCATTTGCCCTTGTCCGGCGGCGTCACCCGCAAGTCGATGGCCGAGACGTCGGGCAGCGAGGCGCCTGAATAGCGGCCCGGCAAGTCGACGTGGCGATAGCGGCCGGTGCGCGCGTTGATGTGCGTCTCGATCGACGGCGTCGCCGAAGCGAGGATCACCGGAAAGGCGCCGAGGCTACCGCGCACCACCGCCATGTCGCGCGCCTGATAGTGCACGCGATCGTCCTGCTTGTAGCCGGCGTCATGCTCTTCATCGACGATGACGAGGCCGAGATCCGTGAACGGCAGGAACAACGCCGAGCGCGCACCGACGACGACGCGCGCTTCCCCTGTTGCCGTCTGCCGCCACACGCGTCCGCGTTCGGGGCCCGACAGTGCCGAGTGCCATTCGACCGGCGCACAGCCAAAGCGCGACTGGAAGCGGCGCATGAACTGATCGGTGAGCGCGATTTCGGGCAGCATGATCAGCGCCTGATGGCCGCGCTCCAGCGTGCGCGCCACCGCTTCGAAATACACTTCCGTCTTGCCCGAGCCGGTGACGCCGTCGAGCAGCGACACGGAGAAGTTTGCCCCATCGACGGAGGAGCGCAGTGCGTGCACGGCCGCGGCCTGCTCCGGCCCGAACTCGGTGATGCGATGATGCGGATCGGGCATCGGCGGGCGCTTTTCGGGGATCGCAACCTCGACGAGGTTGCCGGATGCCACGAGGCCGTCGACGACACCGGACGAGCATTCGGCGGCCAGCGCCAGCGCGGCTTTCGACCGGATGGCGCCGTCGGCGGCGATATCGAGCGCCCGCTTGCGGGCCGGCGTCATGCGCGGGGGTTCGCCTGCGCCTTCGACGATCGTCACACCAAAGCGCGGCTTCTGCGGTTCGAACACGGCGCGCGCGCTCATCATCATGCGTGCCGTCATGCCCAGCGGCGCCAGCGTGTACTTGGCGATCCACTCGGCAAAGCGCAGCGATATTTCAGGCAGCGGCGGCACATCGAGCCGCGCCGTGACGGTCTTCAGCTTGCGGGGATCGACCGGCTTGCTGGGCTCGCCGCCAGATACGCTGACCGGCCGGTCCCATACGACACCGATGCGGCTCTGCGGCCCGAACGGCACCATGACAAAGCAGCCAGGCTCAAGCTTCAGGTCCAGCGGCACGAGGTAGTCGTACGTCTGGTCGAGCGCGACGGCGAGCAGCACCGGTGCCAACTGGGTACCGGTGCGCGCCTCGTCTTCCAGCGGCTCGAACAGACTATGCATCGGCGCGTTCTATCCCCAGACGGCGCGCAGGCGAATCGAACGGCGAACTTAAGCATCGGGGGCGGCGTCCCCAAGGCGGCGGCGCTCGCATTCCCAGGCGCCATCGATCGAGGCCGGGCGGCGCCAATATGGCTTGCCGATACCACAGATTAACCGGGAATGGAGAGGCAGGAGCTATTCTGCCGCCGCTGCACGGACGAGCCGGCGCTTCTGCGAGGAACGCGTTATCCCATGGAATACAAGGACTACTACAAAATCCTCGGCGTCGAGCGTGGCGCCACGCAAGACGACATCAAGCGTGCATATCGCAAGCTCGCACGCACGCTGCACCCCGACATCAACAAAGAGGCGGGAGCCGAGGAGAAGTTCAAGGATCTCGGCGAAGCCTACGAGGTGCTGAAGGATCCCGAAAAGCGCGCCGCCTATAATGAGCTCGGCGCCAACTGGCAGCAGGGGCAGCAGTTCCGCCCGCCGCCGAACTGGGACCAGGGCTTCGAGTTCTCCGGCGGCGGCTACACCAACGCAGACTCCGCGCAATTCAGCGACTTCTTCGAGGGGCTGTTCGGCCAGGGAGGTGGCGCCGGAGCACGAGGTGGCCGTGGCGGCTTCTCGGCGCGTCGCGAATACAGTGCCAAGGGCGAGGATCATCACGCCAAGGTGGTCATCAGCCTTCGCGACGCCTATCTCGGCGCCAAGCGCGAGATCACACTGCGCGTGCCGGAGGTCGATGCCAGCGGCCACGTCGTGGTCAAGGACCGCACATTGAGCGTCACCATCCCCAAGGGCATCCGCGAGGGCCAGCACATCCGGCTCGCCGGGCAGGGCACTCCTGGGGTCGGCAAGGGCCAGCCGGGCGACCTTTATCTCGAGATCGCCTTCGCGCCTGATCCGCGTTTCAAGGCCGAAGGCAAAGACGTCTATCTCGACCTCCCCATCACGCCCTGGGAGGCCGCGCTCGGCGCCAGCGTGACCGCGCCGACGCCGGAGGGCGCCGTCATCCTGAAGATCCCGCCCAACACCACCAAGAGCCGCACCATGCGCCTCAAAGGCAAGGGCATCCCGGGCAACCCGCCGGGCGACCTGCATGCCGTGCTGAAAATCGAGCTGCCGCCGGCGGACACCGACAAGGCGAAGGAACTCTACCAACAAATGGCGCGCGAGTTGCCCTTCAATCCGCGCGCCAAATTGGGAGCTTGAGACATGCCAGCAAACTCCACGAACACCATCATTGTCCTCGACGAGCAGGAGATTTCTCTCGCCGACCTGACGCGCGCCTGCCGCGTGCATGCCGAATGGGTCATGGAACTCGTCGATGAAGGCGTGATCGAGCCGCGCAGCGGGGCTGCCCCGCAATGGCGGTTCTCAGCGACGACCATCGTCCGCGTCGAGAAGGCGCGTCGCCTGCAGAGCGACCTCGGAGTCAATCTGCCCGGCATCGCCCTGGCGTTGCAGCTGCTGGAGCGCATCGACGCCCTCGAAGGCCGTCTGCGCTCGGCTGCCACGCGCCCCGAGGCAGAGGACGCCGAATAACGGCTAGCGCCACCGAATCGGCTAGCTTGCCGACAATCGGACGCGCGGGGACCTCTGATGGCTGACGACGACGACGCGCCCGAGTTGCCGCTCTCCGCCGACCTGGAGCGCGCTGTCGCCGCGTGGCTGACGCACCTCCAGCACGAGCGCGGTCACGCCGACAAGACGCTCGAAGCCTATGCGCGCGACGTGCGCCAGTTCCTCGCCGTGCTTGCCCGGCAGCTCGGCTATCCGCCCTGCCTCGCCGATCTGGCGCGCCTCGATCTCAAAACCTTCCGCAGCTTCCTCGCCGCCCGCCGCCGAAACGGCGCCGTCAGTCGCTCGCTCGCGCGTTCGCTGTCGGCGCTCCGCCAGCTGTTCCGCTGGCTCGAGGCGCAGCAACTGGTCGAGAACCGCGCCATCCTGCAGCTCGCAATGCCCAAGGTGCCGCATTCGGTGCCAAAGCCGTTGACCGTCGCCAAGGCTGCCGACGTCGTCGACATTGGCGCTGCGGCCCAGCTCGACTGGGTCGAGGCGCGCGATGCCGCCGTCCTGCTGCTGCTCTATGGGTGCGGGCTGCGCATCGCCGAGGCGCTCAGTCTTACGCCGAAGGATGCGCCGACCGCCGACCGCGACGTGCTGCGCATCAAAGGCAAAGGCGGCAAGGAACGTCTCGTGCCGGTGCTGCCGGTCGTGCGCGAGGCCATCGCGCGCTACATCGCGCTGTGCCCCTATTCGCTCGAGCCCGGCGAGCCGCTATTCCGCGGCGCCAAGGGCGGACCGCTCTCGCCGCGCATCATTCAGCTCGTCATGCAGCGGTTGCGCGACGTCCTCGATCTGCCGGCGACCGCCACTCCGCACGCGTTGCGCCATTCGTTCGCGACGCACCTTCTCTCCGCCGGCGGCGACCTGCGGCAGATACAGGAACTGCTCGGTCATGCCTCGCTGTCGACCACCCAGGCTTACACCGAGGTCGACCGTGAACGGCTCCTCGCCGTCTATGACGCAGCCCACCCGAGGTCCTGAAAGCCCCGTATCAGGCGGCCCAGCGCCTCCGCCGTAAACCTTGACGTAATTTTGCCCCTTTTCTTCGGCCGGTCCGCATGAAAGGCGGGGTGTCCCCCCCCATTTCGTACGGAGCACGAGAAGCCGCATGCGTTCACGTCTGCTTATTGCTATCGCCGCCCTGGCGACCGCCGCCGCGTTGGGGCCGGTCGCCGCCGCCGGCAAGGATGACGCTGCCGACAAGTGCCGCGGCATCGACATGCTCGCCGAAACCGCTGCTAAGGATCCGCAGACCTACACCCGCATCATGGCTGAAGCCGCCGCGACCAAGAACGCCGGCGCCATCCTGTGGAAGATCGAAAAGGACGGCCGCCCGGCGTCGTACCTATTCGGGACCGTGCATCTTACCGACGAGCGCGTCACCAACCTGTCGCCTGCGGTCAAGAGCGCCCTCAATGCCGCCAAGGTCGTCGCCCTCGAGGTGTCCGATCTTTCCGAGACCGCCACCGCCTCGGTCATTGCCCAGGCCGCGCCGCTCGTCATGTTCACCGATGGCCGCCGCCTCGACACCCTGCTGTCGAATGCCGACTATGACGTCGTCAAGACGATCATCGCGCGCTCCGGCATGCCGGTCGAAATGGCCGCGCTGTTCAAGCCGTGGATCGTCACCATGATCCTCTCGGTTTCCGAGTGCGAGCGTCACAAGGTGCAGAACGGCGCCCGCGTGCTCGACATGAAGATCGCCGAGATGGGCAAGGCGCGCGGCCTCGATGTGGTCGGGCTGGAGACCATCCCGGCGCAGCTGGAATCGCTGGCCGCCGTGCCCGAGCAGCAGCAGCTCGATATGCTGCGCAGCAGCCTGCGGTTTGCCGATCGCACCGACGACATGATGGAGACGCTGGTGCAGCTCTATCTCAGCCGCAAGATTTCCGCGGCGATGCCGTTCCAGCTCGCCCTGGCGCGCCAGGCAGGCGTCAGCGATCAGGCCTTTGCCGGCTTCCAGCAGAAGCTGATCGTTGAGCGCAACGAGAAGATGCTGGCCGTCGCCGAGCCGCTGCTCGACAAGGGCGGCGTGTTCGTCGCCATAGGGGCGCTGCATCTGCCGGGCGAGAAAGGCGTTGTCGCGCTACTGCGCCAGAGCGGCTACACCGTCTCGCCTATCGAGTAGCCGGCGTCCTGTCACTCCGCGAGACGTCACCGACTGATTAGAAATGGATGGCGCGCTTGTCGACGGCCATCGCCGCCTCCTTGACCGCCTCGGTCAGTGTCGGGTGCGCGTGACAGGTGCGGGCGAGGTCCTCGGCTGAACCGCCGAACTCCATCAGCACCGCCGCCTCGGCGATCATTTCGGATGCACTGGTGCCGACAATGTGCACGCCCAGCACGCGGTCGGTCGCGGCGTCCGCCAGCACCTTCACGAAGCCGTCGGTCGAATGGTTGGCCTTGGCGCGGCCGTTGGCCGTGAACGGGAACTTGCCGACCTTGTAGGCGACGTCCGCGGCCTTCAGCTCTTCTTCCGACTTGCCGACGCTCGCCACCTCCGGCGCCGTATAGATGACGTTCGGAATGACACCGTAGTTCACGTGCCCGGCTTGGCCGGCAAGGATCTCCGCCACCGCGATACCCTCGTCCTCCGCCTTGTGCGCCAGCATCGGCCCGGCGATCACGTCCCCAATGGCGTAGATGCCCGGCACACTCGACTGATAGTGCGCGTCGACGATGACACGGCCGCGATTGTCGAGCCCGACGCCCAGCTTCCCGAGCCCTAGCCCCTCGGTGAACGGCACGCGGCCGATGGCGACCAGCACCACGTCGGCCTGCAGGGTTTCGGGTTCGCCGCCCTGCGCCGGCTCGATGGTCACGCTCTGCGCCGCGCCGTTCTTCTTTACGCCCGTGACTTTCTGCCCGAGCTTGAACGTCATGCCCTGCTTGGTGAGCAACCGCTGCAATTGCTTGCCGACCTCGCCGTCAATGCCGGGGAGGATGCGATCGAGATATTCGACCACGGTCACCTCGGAGCCGAGCCGCCGCCAAACCGAGCCGAGCTCCAGCCCGATCACGCCAGCGCCGATCACCAGCAGGCGCTTTGGCACCTTGGGCAGCGACAGCGCGCCAGTGGAGGAGACGATCACCTCTTCGTCAATGTCGACCCCGGCAAGCTTGGCGACCGCCGAGCCGGTGGCGATGACGATCGACTTGGCATCGACGACCTGCTTCTCGCCGTTGATGAACGTCACCTCGACGATACCAGGTCCCTTGATGCGGCCGCTGCCGTGGAAGTGATCGACCTTGTTCTTGCGCAGCAGGAAAGCCACGCCGTCGGTATTCCCTTTGACGCCCTCGTCCTTGAAGGCGAGCATCTTGGCGAGGTCGAGCGTCGGCGTGACGCCGATGCCCATGCCCGCGAACGAATGCGCCGCCTCTTCGAAGAGCTCGGACGCGTGCAGCATCGCCTTCGATGGAATGCAGCCGACGTTGAGGCAGGTGCCGCCGAAGGTGGCGCGCTTCTCGACCATCGCCACCTTCATGCCGAGCTGGCTGGCGCGGATGGCGCAGACGTAGCCGCCCGGCCCGGCACCGATAACGATCAGATCGTAGGCGGACACGGCAATTCTCCGTTCAAATCCCTAGAGGGAGCGGCGCACTGAACGCCCACACATAGCCGTACGGATCGCGCACGCGCCCGTAGCGCATCACCCAGAAGGTGTCGGCGGCGGGCGCCGTGACGGTGGCCCCGGCGGAGGCAGCGCGCGCGATGGCACCATCCACCTCGAGCGGTGAAGAAAGGTTGATCTGCACCGTCATGCTTCCATTACCGTCCGAGGTGCGCGGAGCCACATCTGTGATGTAGTCGGGAAAGTAGTCCGACAGCATGAAATGACCGCCGAACGCCGCCAGCGTCGCGTGCTGCACGCGAGCGCCGTCCGGCGTCAACTCGCGGTACGCGACCTTGGCACCGAACGCCTTCTCGTAGAAGGCGATGGCCTGCAAAGCGTTCTCTACCGTGAGATAGACTTCAATCGACGCCGAAATGTCGTCCTCCGCCATGCTGCACGCTCCCTAGCCACGGCAAGGCTCAGAGCTCGAGTAGAAACCGCTGCGGATCTTCCAGACATTCCTTGACGCGCACAAGGAATGCGACCGCGTCCTTGCCGTCGACGATACGGTGATCGTAGCTGAGCGCCAGGTACATCATCGGCCGCGCCACCACCTGCCCGTCGCGCACCACCGGCCGCTCCTCGATGCGATGCATCCCGAGGATACCCGATTGCGGGGCATTGAGGATGGGCGTCGACAGCAGCGAGCCATAGACGCCGCCGTTGGTGATGGTGAAGGTGCCCCCCTGCATGTCGTCGATGCCGAGCTTGCCGTCGCGGGCACGCTTGCCGTAGTCGGTGATCTGCGCCTCGATCTCGGCCAGGCTCATGCGGTCGGCCTCGCGCACCACCGGTACGACCAGCCCGCGCTCGGTGCCGACGGCAACGCCGATATGGTAGTAATTCTTGTAGACGACCTCATCGCCGTCGATCTCGGCGTTGACCGCCGGGACCTCCTTCAAGGCCTGCAGGCAGGCCTTCACGAAGAAGCCCATGAAGCCAAGCTTCACGCCGTGGCGCTTCTCAAACAACGTCTTGTATTCGTTGCGCAGTTTCATCACCGCGCTCATGTCGACGTCGTTGAATGTCGTCAGGATGGCGGCCGTATTCTGGGCGTCCTTCAATCGCTGCGCGATGGTCTGGCGCAGACGGGACATGCGCACCCGCTCCTCGCGCGCGGCATCGCTGGGCATCGAGGGAATGCGCAGCTGCTGCGTCGGCACCGGCATGGGAGCAAGCCCGCGCGCCGGTGATGGCGTGGCCGCGACGGTTGCCGCGGGTTCGGGTTTGGCCGACTTCGGCGCCGCCTCCGATTTAGCCGCCTTCGCTGCCGGTGTCGGCACGTCCTCCTTGAGGATCTGACCGCGTCGACCACTTCCTGCGACATCGTCCGCATCGACGCCGGCCTCGGCGAGCTTCTTGCGCGCGGCCGGGCTGGGCGGCATCTCGCCCTTACCGTCGGTGCTCTTGGCGGGCTTCTCGGGAGCCGCGGCGGGCTGGGCCGCAGTCGGTGCCGGTGCCGCCTTGTCGCTCTTGGCCTGCGTCGCAGCCGCGCCATTGCTGATGGCGCCCAGCAGCGACCCGACGGCGACCGTCTGACCTTCCGTAGCCTTGATATCGCCAAGTACGCCCGACACGGGCGCCGGCACCTCGACCGTCACCTTGTCGGTCTCGAGTTCCACCAGCGGCTCGTCGACGGTGACCGCCTCACCGGCTTTCTTGAACCACTTGCCGACGATCGCCTCTGTGACGCTCTCGCCCAGGGTCGGCACGCGAATTTCAGTCGCCATTTCAGTCTCACTTCCCCGCCAGCATCATCGCCCGTAGCCCGCATTCACGGCCGGATCAACCGCCCATGCCGCATGGGCCCGTCAGTGCCGCCTCGACCAGGTTCTTCTGCTCGTAGAGGTGCTTCGAAAGCTGCCCGGTCGCCGTCGACGCCGAGGCCGGTCGCCCGGCATACGTCGGGCGCTTGTGCTTGGCGTCGATGCGCTCCAGTACCCACGTCAGGTTCGGCTCGATGAAGCTCCAGGCGCCCATGTTCTTGGGCTCCTCCTGGCACCACACCACCTCCGCCTGCGGGAAGCGGCCAAGCTCGTGCATCAGCGCGCGCGCCGGGAACGGATACAGCTGCTCGACACGCAGGATGTATATGTCGTGGCGTCCAAGCGCATCGCGCGCATCGGCGAGATCGTAGTAGACCTTACCCGAGCATAGGATGACACGTGTAATATCCTTGTCGGACACCTTCAGGTCGTCCCACAGCACCCGGTGGAAGGTCGTCTCCGGGCCCATCTCGTCGAGCTTGGAGACGACGCGCTTGTGGCGCAGCAGCGACTTCGGCGTCATCAGGATGAGTGGCTTGCGGAACTTGCGCAGCAGCTGGCGGCGCAGAATGTGGAAGTAGTTGGCCGGCGTCGTCACATTGGCGACCTGCCAATTGTCTTCGGCGCACGATTGCAGATAGCGCTCCAGGCGCGCCGAGGAATGCTCCGGACCCTGGCCTTCGTAGCCGTGCGGAAGCAGGCAGACGAGTCCGGACATGCGCAGCCACTTGCGCTCACCCGACGAGATGAACTGATCGAACACGACCTGCGCGCCGTTGGCGAAGTCGCCAAACTGCGCCTCCCACATGACCAGCGCATTGGGCTCGGCCAGCGAATAGCCGTACTCGAAGCCGAGTACGGCCTCCTCCGACAGCATCGAGTTGATGACCTCGAACTTCGCCTGGTCGTTGGCGACGTGCTTCAGCGGCGTCCAGCGCCGCTCCGTGTCCTGGTCGATCAGCACCGAATGGCGTTGCGAGAAGGTGCCGCGCTCTGAATCCTGCCCCGACAGGCGCACCGGGTAGCCCTCGGCGAGCAGCGACCCGACGGCCAGATGCTCGGCCATGGACCAGTCGATGCCGACTCCGGAATCGACCATCTCGCGACGCCGATCGAGCAGGCGGCGCACCACCTTGTGGGCGTTGAAGTCGGGTGGAATGGACGTGATGCGGCGGCCGATGATCTGCAGCCGGTCGCGCGCTACGCCCGTCACGCCGCGGCGAGCGTCGTCGTCGGCAAAGCCGACGTGCGCCCAGCGTCCGTCGAGCCAGTCCGCCTTGTTGGGGCGGAAATTGTCGGCGGTCGCGAACTCCTCCTCGAGGTGGGCGCGGAAGCTCGTCTGCATGCGCTGGCTTTCTTCGCGCGGCACGACGCCTTCATCGGCCAGCCGCTTGGTATAGCCGTCGATCACCGTCGGATGCGACTTGATCGTCTTGTACATCAGTGGCTGCGTGAACATTGGCTCGTCGGCCTCGTTGTGGCCGTAGCGGCGGTAGCAGAACATGTCGATGACCACCGGCTTTTGGAACTTCTGCCGGAACTCGGTGGCGATCTTGGCGACGTGCACCACTGCTTCTGGGTTGTCGCCGTTCACGTGGAAGATCGGCGCCTCGATCATGCGCGCCACGTCCGAGCAGTAGGGCGAGGAGCGCGAATGGCGCGGATTGGTTGTGAAGCCGATCTGATTGTTGATGATGAAGTGGATCGAGCCGCCGGTGCGGTGGCCCTTGAGGCCCGATAGCCCGAAGCATTCGGCAACGACGCCCTGGCCGGCGAAGGCCGCATCACCATGGATGAGCAGCGGCAGCACCGGCGTGCGCTCGCCGGCCGCGCAGCCGCGCTGGTCCTGCTTGGCGCGCACCTTCCCCAACACCACGGGATCGACGATCTCCAAGTGCGAGGGATTGGCGGTAAGCGACAGATGCACGTTGTTGCCGTCGAACGAGCGGTCGGACGAGGCACCGAGGTGGTACTTCACGTCGCCCGAGCCCTCGACATCGTCGGGCTTGAACGAGCCGCCCTTGAACTCGTGGAAAATGGCGCGGTGCGGCTTGGCCATGACGTTGGCGAGCACGTTGAGGCGCCCGCGGTGCGCCATGCCCATGATGATTTCCTTCACGCCAAGCTGGCCGCCGCGCTTGATGATCTGCTCCAGCGCCGGAACCATCGACTCGGCGCCGTCGAGGCCGAAGCGCTTGGTGCCCGTGTACTTCACCTCGCAGAACTTCTCGAACGTCTCCGTCTCGATCAGCTTGTTGAGGATGGCGCGGCGCCCCTCGACCGTGAAGCGGATGTCCTTCTCTTCGCCCTCGATGCGATCCTGGATCCACGACTTCTGCGCCGGGCTGGTGATGTGCATGTACTGCACGCCGATGTGCCGGCAGTAGGTGCGGCGCATGATACGCAGGATGTGCCGCATGGTCGCCGTCTCGAGGCCGAGGACGCGATCGATGAAAATCGGGCGGTCGAGGTCGGCCTCGGTGAAGCCGTAGGTTTCCGGCTTCAGCTCGCGGTGCACCTTGCGGTCGGCAAGGCCGAGAGGATCGAGGTCGGCGGCCAAGTGGCCCATGACGCGATAGGCGCGGATCAGCATCAGGGCGCGGATCGAATCCTGCGTCGCGCGCAGTGAAGCGGCCGGCGACATCTCAAAGCCCATCGCGTGCGTCTTGGCTTGCAGGCTTGAGCGGATGGAGCGCTCATTTGCCTCGTACTCGCCGGTCAGCGCGGCAACGAGTTCGCCGTTGTCCAGCAACTCGGGGGCCGGCACGCCCCAGGACGGTCCGCGTTCGCCGTTGCGGCCCCCATCGCGCTGCTCGTTGAGGCTTTCGAAGAAGTGCCGCCACTCGTCGCTCACCGAGCCCGGATTGCGCTCGTACTCGGCCTGCATGTCCTCGACATAGGCGGCGTTGGCGCCGCTCAGGAACGAGGTACGCAGGAAAGCTTCATTGAGTGGATTGCGAGCCATTGCTGGATCTCAACGCGTCGTTGATGCAGCCCTAAGATCGTGGGCGCGCGGCAAAATGCTAGGGTCGGAGCGCTATCGGCAAGAAAGTAGCGTGTGCGGTGCAGCATACGCCTACCCGGCGACTTTGGAACGCTTAGTTTGCCCCTTCAAGACATCCATTAGCGTGGTGCCGAGCGCCGCGGGACTGGGCGCCATGGCGATGCCGGCAGACTGCATGGCCTCCAGCTTGTCTTCGGCCCTGCCTTTGCCACCCGAAATGATGGCGCCTGCATGCCCCATTCGGCGTCCCGGGGGAGCGGTCGAACCGGCGATGAAACCTGCCATCGGCTTGGAGCGTCCCTTGCGCGCTTCCGCCTTGATGAACTCCGCCGCCTCTTCCTCGGCAGAGCCGCCGATCTCGCCGATCATGATGATCGAATCAGTCTCCGGATCGGCAAGAAAGAGTTCCAGCACTTCGATGAATTCTAGTCCCTTGACCGGATCGCCGCCGATACCGACGGCGGTCGACTGCCCGAGCCCGGCGTCTGAGGTCTGCTTCACCGCCTCGTACGTCAGCGTGCCCGAGCGCGAGACGATGCCGACACGGCCGGCCTTGAAGATGTTGCCCGGCATGATGCCGATCTTGCATTCGTTCGGCGTCAGCACACCGGGGCAGTTGGGACCGAGCAGCCGCGAGCCCGAGCCGACCAGGGCGCGCTTCACCTTCACCATGTCGAGCACCGGAATACCCTCGGTGATGGCGACGATGAAAGGAAAGCCGGCGTCGATCGCCTCGAGGATAGCGTCGGCGGCAAACGGAGGCGGGACATAGATGGAGGTGGCGTCGGCGCCGGTCGCCTCGCGTGCTTGCGCCACCGTATCGAACATCGGCACGTCGGCCAGCTCCTCGTCGGGATGCTTGGTGCCGCCTTTGCCGGGCGTCACGCCGCCGACGACCTTGGTGCCGTAGGCACGCGCCTGCTTGGTGTGGAAGGTCCCCTGACTGCCGGTAATGCCCTGGCAGATCACCTTCGTGGATTTGTCTACGAGAATTGCCATGTCGCCGCCCGCTGCGACCGAGCCTCATTGCCCGCGCGGAGGCTACTCTAGAGCTTTGCTGCAGTGCATCAAGTCAGACTTTTTGGCCAGATGCCGCAATCTGCGGCATCTGCCGGAACGCGCGCGGCGCGCGACCTCAGGCCGCTGCCTTCACCGCGGCGGTGATCTTCTCGGCGGCGTCGGCGAGGTCGTCGGCGGGGGTGATCTTGAGGCCGCTCTCGGCGAGAATCTTCTTGCCCAGCTCGACGTTGGTGCCTTCCAGGCGCACCACCAGCGGCACCGTGATGCCCATCTCGCGCGCCGCCGCGACCACGCCCTCGGCGATGATATCGCACCGCATGATGCCGCCGAAGATGTTGACCAGGATGCCCTTCACGGCCGGATCGGAGAGGATGATCTTGAACGCCGCCTGCACCTTTTCCTTCGAGGCGCCGCCACCGACGTCGAGGAAGTTGGCCGGCTCGGCGCCATACAGCTTGATGATGTCCATCGTCGCCATGGCGAGACCGGCGCCGTTGACCATGCAGCCGATGCTGCCGTCGAGCTTCACGTACGATAGGTCGTACTTGGATGCCTCGACCTCGGCCGGGTCCTCTTCGGCCAGGTCGCGCATCTCGACAATGTCGGGATGCCGGTAGAGGGCGTTTGAATCGAAGCTCATCTTCGCGTCGAGACACGACAGCGTGCCGTCCTTGGCGACAATCAGCGGATTGATCTCCAGCATGCTCATGTCCTTGGCGAGCATGAGGTTGTAGAGGTCGCCGATGAGCTTGACGCACTGGGCGATCTGCTTGCCCTTCAATCCCAGCGTGAATGCAATGCGCCGGCCGTGGAACGGCATGTAGCCGCTCGCCGGATCGATGCTCACCGACACGATCTTGTCGGGCGTGTCGTGGGCGACCTGCTCGATGTCGACCCCGCCCTCGGCGCTGGCGATGAATGCGACGCGGGAAGAAGCGCGGTCGACGAGGGCCGAGAGATAGAGTTCCCGGTCGATCTCGACGCCTTCGGTAACGAACAGCCGGTTGACGACGCGTCCTTCGCTACCCGTTTGTGCCGTCACCAGGGTAGCGCCCAGCATCTGCTCGGCGAATGACAGCACTTCGGCCCGCGACTTGGCGATGCGGACGCCGCCCTTCTCGCCGGCCGAGGCTTCCTTGAATTTGCCCTTGCCGCGACCGCCGGCATGGATCTGCGCCTTCACCACGAACACCGGCCCTGGCAGCTGCTGCGTTGCCTCACCGGCCTCACGCACCGAGAAGGCAGCGGTGCCGCCCGGGGTTGGAATGCCGAACTGGCGCAACAATTCCTTGGCCTGGTGCTCGTGGATGTTCATGCAGCACTCCTGGTGGTCGCGATGGCAGAACGCGTGACGCTAGGCGCCGAGCTGGGGGGCGATCTTGGTGCAGGCGTCGACGAGGCCCTTCACCGATTCCACCGACTTGATGAACATGTTGCGCTCGGGGGCGTTGAGGTCGATCTCGACGATGCGCTCCGCGCCGCCGGCACCGATGATGACCGGCACGCCGACGTACAGGCCTTTGACGCCGTATTCGCCGTTGAGATAGGCGGCGCACGGCAGGATGCGCTTCTTATCCTTCAGGAAGCTGTCGACCATCTCGAGCGCCGAAGAGGCTGGGGCGTAGTAGGCCGAGCCGGTCTTCAGCAGGGCAACGATCTCGCCACCGCCCTTGCGCGTTCGATCGACGATCTCATCCAGGCGCTCCTGGCGCATCCAGCCCATGCGCACGACGTCGGGCAGCGGAATGCCGGCCACAGTCGAGTAGCGCACCAGCGGCACCATGTCGTCGCCGTGGCCGCCCAGCACGAAGGCCGAGACGTCCTCGACCGAGATGCCGAGTTCGGAAGCCAGGAAATAGCGGAAGCGCGCCGAATCCAGCACGCCGGCCATGCCGACCACCATGTTGCGCGGCAGGCCCGAGGCCTTCTGCATCGCCCACACCATGGCGTCGAGCGGGTTGGTGATGACGACGACGAAAGCATTCGGCGCGTACTTCTTGATGCCGGCGCCGACCTGCTCCATCACCTTGATGTTGATGCCGATGAGATCATCGCGGCTCATGCCCGGCTTGCGCGGCACGCCGGCGGTGACGATGCAGACGTCGGCCCCCTCGATGTCGGCATAGGCGTTGGTGCCGCGCATCTGGCAGTCGAACCCCTCGACCGAGCCTGACTGGGCGAGATCCAGCGCCTTGCCCTGCGGCATGCCCTCGGCAATGTCGAAAATGACTACATCGCCCATTTCCTTGAGGCCGATGAGGTGCGCGAGCGTTCCACCGATCATGCCGCCGCCGATCAAGGCGATCTTAGTACGCGCCATCCGTCGAGCTCCCTGCTTATCTATGAAAATTGATTTGTGCGGCGCCGGCCCGCAGCACTGCGCGCCTGCCACAACTCGGTCACGACTAGGTTTAGACTAGGCTCCTGAACAGGGAAAGCCCGGTCGTCGGGCAGGTTCTGCCGCGCTTTGAGGCGCGAGCAACGAGGGGCGGATCACCGCGCCACCAAGGGCTACAGGAGCGATCGACCCGCGCCGCGCGGGTGTTGGGAGGGGATTTGCGAGCCACACTACTCGCCGGACTGGTCTGCGGACTGGTCGCCGGGCCGGTCGCGGGACTGGCGTTACTGGGCACTACCCATGCCGAGGACGCCGAGCCTTTCCTCGGCTTCCGCCTCCTCGATCTCGAGAACCAAGCCGTCAAATGGCGCTCTCCCACCTTCGGCAGCGGGGCCGTCATCACCTATGCTTTCGCGACCGCCCCCGTCACCACCGAGGGAGCACGCAACTGCCAGACGATGCTGCCGCCGGCCGCGGCCCACGAGCCCTCGCAAATCACCGGCCGACAATTCCGCCGCGAGGTCGCCGCCGCCTTCCGCATGTGGGAGCACGCTGCCAACGTCGCCTTCCGCGAGACGCGCGATACCGCTGCCGCCGGCATTCTCATCGGCGCTCAGGCCAATCCTGTCGGACGCGCATTCACCAACGTCGCGCTGAAGCCGAGCCGCACGGATCGCAAGGTCATCGCCCGTTCGCTCATCTGCCTCAACCCCAAGCAGCCCTGGAAGGTTGGCTTCGACGGGCGCCTTGGCACCTACGACTTGCGCTACACCATCGCCCACGAGATCGGGCATGCCATAGGCCTTGATCACCCGAGCGCCGCCGGCCAGCTGATGTCCTACCGCTACGACGAGAAGCAGGACGGCCTGCAACCGGGCGATATCCGCGGAGCGGTCCTGCTTTACGGGCCGCGCGCTGCCACGCGCCGCTTTGCCACCGGATCGGTCAGCGGTGGTACAGCCCCGCCTGACGCCGATCGCGGCCAGCCGTTCGGCATCGGCGATCGTCGCGCGGGGTCATCTCCCAAGGCCATCATCCCGCGCTGAACCTTCCTGGTAGTCCAGGCCGGACGGGTCATGCCTCGGCTTCGGGCTCGGTATGGGTACGCACCGCGCGCCCGGCCAGGTAGGCCTGGCTGCGCATTTCGATGAGCCGGGAGGCTGTCCGCTGGAAAGCCTTGGCGCCCGCATCGTCCTGGCATAGCGCGTCCGGCTCGGCTGCCGCCGAGGCGATCAGGCACACCTTGTTATCGTAGAGGGTGTCGATGAGGTTGATGAAGCGGCGCACCGCATCGCGCCTTTCGCGCGCCATCACCGGAATGCCGTCGATCAGCACCGTATGATAGCTGTGGGCGATGCGCAGGTAATCGAGCGTCCCCAGCGGGATTTCGCACAGATCGCGGAAGGCGAAGCGGGCAATGCCCATTGACGCCAGAGGCACATGCACTGAGCGCCCCTTCACTTCCAGCGTCTCGGATTCGCCCGGGTGGCGTCCCGTCAGTCTGTCCCAATGGGCATCGAGCTTGGCCGCAGCACTCGCGTCTGCCGGGGCGAAGTAGAGCGGCTGCCCTGCCAGCTTCTCCAGCCGGTAGTCTTTGGCAGCCTGCAACTCGATGACGTCCATGTACTCGGTGATGAGGGCGATGAACGGCAGGAACAGGCGGCGGTTTAGCCCGTGCTCGTAGAGCGTCTCCGGGGCGGAGTTCGATGTCGCCACCACTACGACCCCGCGCTCGAACAGATGCTTGAACAACCTGCCGAGTATCATCGCATCGGCGATGTCCGTCACCTGCAGCTCGTCAAAGCATAGCATCCGAGCCCCCTGCGCAATGCCGTCGGCAACGTGCGGGATGGGATCGCCTTCGACATCGCGGCGGGCGAGGGCAATGCGCTCGTGCACATCGGCCATGAACTCGTGGAAATGACTGCGCTGCTTGGGTGAGAAGGCCGCGCTGCCGAAGAACAGGTCCATGAGCATTGTCTTGCCGCGACCGACCTCGCCGTGGATATAGAGCCCGCGCGGTGGTGGGCTGCCGGCGCGCACGAACAGCGCAAAGCGTCCCTGCCGCGGCGGCCTCCAGTCTTCGAGACGGCGTGCCAGCGCGTCGAGTCGTTCCGCCGCGGCCAGCTGCGCGGGGTCGGGATCCAATTCTCCTGCGTCGATCTGCGCGAGCAAGCGGTCGATAGGATGCTGCGTCATTTGTCTTCAAATTCCCCGCATCACCCGAGTTGCTTCAATTGCGGGCAAAGCGCAATCCCGCGACGGAATGTCACCGACATTGTGCGCGCCTTCTACAGGGTAGTAGCGCCGCTTAGCCGCGGCGCAGCGATGGAATTCCCGCCGCAACAACAGCATATGGTGCAATGCAATAGAGGCGCGCATCGCTCACGAGCTGGGCCAGGCGGTGCGCATCGGGTTCGACTGCCGAGGCCGGCGGACGCACCCGTTTGAAATGCGGAGGGACTCGTCATGAGCGAGCATCAACTACCCCACGGCACCATTCGCAAGCTATGGCCGCACGAGGCGCCGAAGTTCCGGGATCACCTGCTGCGCCTCGACAAGGCCAGCCGTCGCATGCGCTTTGCACATGGCGTTTCCGACAGTTTTATTGAGGATTATGCGACCCGCATGGCCGACATGGGGGGCATCGTCTACGCCTTTTTCGACGGCGAGGAGGTGCGCGCGGCCGCCGAACTCAAGAAGCTGGGCGATACCTGGGGTCGCGAGGCCGAAGCCGCCTTCTCGGTCGAGCAGCCACTGCAGGAGCACGGCATAGGCACCGAGCTTATGGGCCGCGTCATCCGGGCCGCGCGCAACCGCGGAGTCCAGCACCTGTGCCTCAGCTGTCTGGCTGACAACGGCAAGATGCAGGCGATCGCCCGCCATTTCGAGGCCGAGCTGCGTTTCGAGTACGGCGAGGTGATCGGCGACATCATTCCGCAGGGCCCCAACTACTTCTCGCTGCTCGCCGAGGCCGTCGAAGACCGCATCGGCTACATGATGGCGGTGTTCGACTTGCACCATCGCGCCGTCAAAGCAGCCTGACGATTGCAGTCGAAGCGCGCGTCGTTTCACCCGACTTAAGTCAGTGATGCGCGCTTCGATGTCGTTGCGAAACTCGCAACGAGAATATGCACTCAACGCTGCATGCCATTCGAAACACGACAAAAATGATGATTTCACGCAACACTCGCGCTTGAATGCACGCGTGTTAGCGTTCCATTTGCAATTTCGTGTCAACAAAATGATCGAACTTGCACATGATTTTTTTAGTTCGAGTGATTCGAACTGAGAGAGATAGAAACGAAACCTAGAAAGAGAGAACTCCAATGGTCGCCAAGAAAGCTGTGAAGCGCAAAGTGAAGAAGGCCCCGGCTCGTCGCGCTGCTGCGAAGAAGCCGACGGCTCGCAAGGCCGCTGCTCGCAAGACCGTCCGCAAGACGGCCCGCAAGCCTGCTGCTCGTAAGCCTGCCAAGAAGACCCGTCGCGCTGCCTAAGGCAGTTGGGTCCGCGCCAGTTCCCCTCGTACCGCGCGATAGATGAAGGCTGATGGACGCTTCGGCGCTCAGCCTTCAACCCTTCCAGACCGGTGGTCGCACACGCGCCACCGGTCTTTTTTTGTGCATTGCGAGGGGGGGAAACGCGTATCGATTTGCTCGTCGAGCATCGGCCAAGAGCGCTGACCGCGGACGCGGCAATGTTCCGAAGCGCATGGCGCCGGAGATCAGCGGAGAGACGCCGCAAGCGGCGGCTCGCGTCACTCAGGAAGGTGGTTCACGGCCTCGACGTTATGCCCGTCAGGGTCGAGGACGAATGCCGCAAAGTAGTTCTCGTGATAGTGCGGCCGCAGGCCCGGGGCGCCGTTGTCTCGGCCGCCGGCGGCCAGCGCCGCCTCGTAGAAACCGCGCACGGCAGCCCGATTTGGAGCCGTGAAGGCGACGTGCAGGCGCCCCACCAACGGTTTGCCGGTGCCAATCCAGAAGTGCGGGCGATCGTTGCCGAAGCCGGCATAGCCGTCGTCGTCCTCCTCCGACAGGCTCACCTCCAGCACCAGGCGGAAACCGAGCGGCTCCAGCGCCCGCAGGTAGAAGGCCTTCGAGCGGGCAAAGTCGGTGACCGGAAAGCCGATATGGTCGAGCATAGTTTCTCCTCGCGCTTCTGGAGCCCGCTCGACCTAAACGCGGCGCTCGACCATCAGCTTCTTCAGCTCGGCGATGGCTTTGGCTGGATTTAACCCCTTGGGGCAAGCCTTGGTGCAGTTGAGGATGGTATGGCAACGGTAGAGGCGGAACGGATCTTCGAGGTTGTCGAGTCGTTCCCCGGTCGCCTCATCGCGTGAATCCTGCACCCAGCGGAAGGCCTGCAGCAGGGCTGCGGGGCCCAGATAGCGATCCGAGTTCCACCAGTAGCTGGGGCACGAAGTCGAGCAGCAGGCGCACAGGATGCACTCGTACAGGCCATCCAGCTTCTGGCGGTCGGCATGCGACTGCCGCCATTCCTTGGGCGGAGCCGGCGTGTCGGTCTTGAGCCAAGGCTCGATCAGCCGGTGCTGGGCATAGAAGTTGGTCATGTCGGGCACGAGGTCTTTGACGACCTCCATGTGCGGTAGCGGATAGATATTTACCGGGCCTTTGACGTCCTCATAGCCCTTGAGGCAGGCCAGCGTATTCGTCCCATCGATGTTCATCGAGCACGAGCCGCAGATGCCCTCGCGGCAGGAGCGCCGGAAAGTCAGCGTCGCGTCGATCTCGTTCTTGATCTTGATCAGCGCATCCAGAACCATCGGCCCGCAGCGCTCGGTGTCCACCCAGTAGGTGTCGAGCCGCGGGTTTTCATCTCCGTCCGGGTTCCAGCGATAGACCTTAAACTCCCGCCACGCGCCCTCGCCCTCCGGCTTGTTCCAGGTCTTGCCGCGCTCAACCTTGGAGTTGCGGGGAAGCGTGAAGTGAACCATCGGGCGTGAGACTTTCCTGGTTCGAGCCTGCTGTCGGGCCAAGCCGTACCGCTGCTGCTCCACATGAAACGCCGCAATTGCCCATGTCAACGCCTGCCGGCGTCGCGTCGGTCCGCTGCAAACCTGAGTTTTGGGCTTGGCTATTCGGGCCGGTACTTCTTCAGCTCGCGCACCAGCTCGGTGAGCCGCAGGGCGACATCGGCGCCGATATCGACCGAACCCTTGAGGGTCTCGCGCGCCTGGATCAGCTTGTTGAGCCGCTCCTGCTGCTCGCCAAAGCCGAAGAACAGTTCCTCGGGCGCATCGATCTCGCCA
Organism: uncultured Alphaproteobacteria bacterium; assembly: GCA_963759735.1. Taxonomy (GTDB): domain Bacteria; phylum Pseudomonadota; class Alphaproteobacteria; order Rhizobiales; family Hyphomicrobiaceae; genus Hyphomicrobium_A. Next base: position 197,012 of record CAVXAF010000004.1, on the reverse strand, counting down.
TCCTCGACGGCCGACATCACGTCGAAGGCATTCTGCGAGGCCAGCACCAGCATCGAGGCGACGTCGTTCATGAGTTGCTGGAAAAGCCGCGCCGAGTCCGGGGCGACGCGCGGCCCATGCACGCCGAACTTCAGCGGCGAGGACGCCGGCGCGCCTTCACCGGCAAACAGCCGCGGATTGCGCTGGAACCGCCGGAAGATCTCCTGCAGCCCCAGGCAGCACGTCTCGAGGTCACGCAGCGCCGTCCCCGCCTTGCGCTTGGAGCGGGCGCGGTCCGGCGTGCGCTCTTGCGCCGTCCAGTTGATGGTCGCGATCGACGCGATGGCCCCAAGGGCGGCCAGCGCCGGCAGCACGGCGGTGAACGGATCGGGAGCCAGACGCGTTTCGGTCTCGGTTTGCACCGGCCGCGGCTGCGGCTTCTTTTCCCCCGTCGGGACGGCTGGACCGGTCGGCCTCAAAAAACGGCTCCGCATGTCTAGTGTTGCCCTCTTCCCCGGGTTGCGGTTGCCAGCAGCGCCGTGATCTTTCTAAACCTGTATCACGACAGGGCCGCAAGGGCTTCCCGATGCCGTTTCCTGCCACACCCGCGCTCACCACCGACTGCGTCGTCTTCGACGACCGCGGCTACGTCTTGCTCATCCGTCGCAAGAATGAGCCGTTCCGGGGGTCCTACGCGCTGCCGGGAGGCTTCGTCGACGTCGGCGAACGCCTGGAAGACGCCTGTCGGCGCGAGTTAAGCGAAGAAACGGGGCTCCACGTAGGCGCTTTGCGCCTTATCGGCGTCTATTCCGACCCCAACCGCGACCCGCGCGGCCATACCTGTTCCATAGCCTACCTGGGCAACGTGGGTCGCGCCGCGGTGACGGCCGGAGACGATGCAGCAGCGGCCGAATGGGTGGCGGACTGGCGGGCCGAAACGCTCGCCTTCGACCATGCCATCATTATCGCCGATGCCGATGCGCTCCGACACGCCTCCGTTGCGCCCGACACGTCCGCCCGTTAGCGGCCGCCTCCGAAATATTCTGGCACGCCGGCGTCGAGGCACGTCATCTGCACGCGGATGTCGCTGAACAGGAAGCGGCAGAGCTCTTTCTTGTGGTTGGGATTGTTGCGGATCGCCGCGAACGAGGTCTTGAAGCCGCGCGCATTGGCAACTTCGAAGAGCAGCTTGTCCTGGCAGTACGGCGTCGCCATCCAGTTGCCCTGGATGAGCTGGCTGCCGTCCTGGCACTTGACGGCCGCCATTGCGGGATGTGCAGCGATGCCCACGGCAAGCAGAACTGCCGCAGCAATCGGTAGGACCTTCGCAACACCCATCTTGCCCCTCCACTTCGCGATGCGGCCGGCGGGGAGACCCGTCAGCCGGCGATTCGCGAATCTAGAGGCAAACGCCGGGGCGCCAAAGCCCGTCCGCCATCGCCTCGGGCTTTATCCCAGTGGCGCCGCGGCCGCAGATCACTGCGTGGCGGTGGAAAAGTCTCTCGGCGAAACGATCTGCACCGTCGGCTTGGCGGCAGCGATGCTCAAGCGAGCGGACCGGCTGGCCGGCAGTGAAGTCCAGGGTCTTGAGGTCGACCGACTTGAGGGCCGGATCGTTGTAGGTCTTCCACAGGTAGACCTTGTTGGCGTGGTCGCGGAAGGTCGTCCACTGCGTGTAGTCGCCGACCGGCTTGGCGCCATCGGTATAGTCGCGCACCAGGCCCTTGGGGATGTCGACGCGATTGATCAGATGCTCGGCGAGGATCAGCGCCTCGGCCGAATCCTTCGGCTTGTCGGCGAGGTGCGCCGTCGCCGCCGCCATGACGAAGCGCGAGGGCGGAGTCGGATCGCCGGGCAGGCCGTGCAGGCCCGAGCCCTGGCCCATGCTGGTGTAGGTGACGTTGCCGACTTTGATCGGCTTGGCATTCACCGCAGTCAGGTTGACGTAGTTGCGCAGGTTCTCGATGTGCCAGGGATAGGCCGGCGAGTTGGTGAGCACGCCGACGGCGTTGTCGTAGACGTTGAGCTTGCCCTCGACGTACTCGATGACGATGCTCTTGCCGCTGGCGTCATGGACGGCGTAATGCAGCGGCGCGTACGAGCCGAGCTGCGGCACCATCTGGCCCCAAACGACCACGTCGCCGAGCGCCGCCTTCACTTCGTCGACGGTCTCGAAGTTGCCGAGCACCCAGGCGCCGAAGCTGGCGTTGGACAGCGCCTTGGCCTGATCGCCAGCGGTTACTTCCTGATACTTGGCCTCCGCCGGCAAGTAGAGCGCGCCGAAGCCGAGACCCTTCTCGTTCAGGCCGTCGGTGGCCACCGGCATGTCGTAGGCATTCATCGCCACGTAGCCGTACTTCGATTTCCACTTGAGCCCATCGCCGCTTGGCGCCGGAGACGTGACATCCATACCGCGTGGCAAAATCTGCAACCCGCTGTTGAGATCGACAGCGAACTCCATCGTGCGCACGGTGAACGGCGAGCCGTCGCCAGCGATGAGGCGAACGTCGGTGCAGGCGAGGGCGGGCGTGGCGGCCATCAGCCCCGCACACACAGTGGCAACGGCGCGGTGAAGCATTGATGTCTCCTGGTCGGCGTTTGTTGCGGCGCGCTCAACTACGCGCGCCGCTCTCGGCTTATTGACCGTCGGGGAAGTACTCGAGCGTCGTACGGCAGCTCGCTGCCCACTCTTCCTTGCTCATCTGGGTCTGCGGATCCCAGTCCTTGAGGCAGCCCGAGAGATCCTTGCGCGTCTCCTTGAAGTCCTTCTTGGACTCATCGAGAACGGCTGCCGCTTCGTCCTCGTTGGCCCGCTTGGGTCCACGCTCGACATCCTCCGCGTCGTTCTGCTCGAGCGTCTCGGTAGCGGCGGAACGATCGGCGCTGTCGCCGGCGTCGGGAATGACGCCTTCGTCCTGGCTTGGCGGCAGCGACGACGCGACCGTCGTTGGGCGATACATTCTCTTCCTGCGCGATGCCGCTCTGCTCGCTGGCGGTGAGCGGATCCTGATAGGAGTTCTTCGGTATGTCGGTCGCCGTTTCGGCGGCCAGCGTCGCGCCGCCCAGCGTGGCGAGAGCGACGACGGTGGCGGCAACGATCGGCAGCAAAGTTTTCGAGTACATGGAAGCCTGCCCCTGCAGAAGATGTCCGTTCGGGCTGACGTTGCGGCCCGACGCAGAGGACCGTAGACGAACAAGCTGAGGGTTCAGGAAAGGCGCAGCCAGCGCGTTTGTCTAAAATTGAATACATCGCCTGGCGGGCCGCCCATGGCCCCGCCGGGCCGTGCCTCCAGCCCTGCTTATCGCATCGATAAGCTTTTCTTATCGCAAGATCACGCAATTGCGATTTCTGTTTATCGAACCCCCTTGCTATGGTCCCGTTATCAGGACAGGCGGACAGGCGGTTCGCCAAATAGTTCAATTTGGAGGAATGCACCATGAAGGTTTGGAACAAGCCGGCCGTTCGCGAGCAGGAAGTTGGCCTCGAGGTCACGTCCTACATGCCGGCCGAGATCGACATCATCTAACTCGATCTGAGCTAGCTGAATCAGAAGCGGCGACCGAGCATCTCGGTCGCCGCTTTTCTTTGTCTAGTCGCTGACGGCCAAGCTTAGGGCTTGCAGGCCGTGCCGACGGCGATGCACTGGATGCCGCCCTTTGACGTCGTGGCAGTCGATGTCCGTCGACGTAGCGTTCTTCCACACGCCCCATTCCTTGCCGTGCGCCTTGCGCGTGTCGATTTCCCAGCCGAACACGGCCTGCTCTTCGGCTTCCTTGCTCGACTTCTTCTTGGCGCCGTAAGAGCTGATCGAATCCGTCTTGCAGTCCCGCTTTACAGCGTTCGCTGCGCCGCCCATGGCGCGGCTCAACAGGTCCTTGCAAGGCTTGGCCGTGCGCACGCACGTCCACTGGCCGGACTTTTCGGTACAATCTACCTTGGCATCCTTGGCATAGCGCCAGGAGTTATATTCCCCACCGTGCTTGTCCTTCACGGCCGAACGCCACGCCAGCAGCGAGTTCGGGTAGGCCCCAAGGTCGCGCAGTGTTGCGGGCTTGCCTTCGGCTTTGACGGTGTCTTTGCAATCATCAGCAGCTGCCGCGGGAAGCGCGGCCAGCATTGAAAAAGCGGCCGCCGCAATGGCCAGCCGCATGCACAATCTCGTGTCCATCTGTCGTTTCCTGATAGCTGAGCTACGCGCCTCTACCCGGAACGGTGTGGAGGCGAATGATACTTGCACGCAATCTGGCGGGATTTGAGGCTACCGCAACGCAATCGTGTAACTGCCTCATCCGAGCGTGGCGAACCCGCTACAGCTGCACCTTTCGCAAACCGAGGTAGGCTTCAACGCCGCGGCGTAGCCAGCGACTGGGAATTTTTCCGCGTGCGAAGTGGGAGTATCGGGCCAGGCGGCCGACCGGGTTGCGGAAGTGCGGGACTGCGTGCCTCGATCACGTCGGCAACCCGCACCGCGACGACCTGCGGATCGCCACCCTTGGCGGCCACGTGCGCATCGCCGGCACGAAAGACATTCTCGCTCCACCTCCGGTAAGCGCTGCCCGAAGGCGCGATGCGCGGCGTCGTCTGCCAGATGTCGGTGATGTAGGGACCGGGCTCGACCAGCAGCACGTCGATGCCGAACTGGCTGACCTCGAAGGCCAGCAATTCCGCCCAGCCTTCCACCGCCCACTTCGACGCGACGTAGATGGAATTGCACGGATGGCCGTTGAATGCGGCTTCGCTCGACATCACCACGATGCGCCCGGAACGCTGCTTGCGGAATGTAGGTAGCAGCGCCCGCGTCAGCGTCAGCACGCCGAAGAAATTGGTCTCGATAACGCGCCGCAGCTCGGCGTCCGGGCAGGTCCTCGAACGCGCCGCCGGCAGCGACACCGGCGTTGTGCACCACGGCGTCGAGGAAGCCTCCGGTGATGGCGAGGCATGCATCGACCCCGCGGGCGATCGAGGCGGCATCCGTCACGTCGAGCTGGACGATGTCGACATTGGCCGACGCACCGGCCTGTGCGAGCGCAGCTTCAAGTGCGCCCTTGCGTTCCAGATTGCGCATGGTGGCGATGACGCGCCAGCCGCGCTTGGCCAGTTCTACCGTCGCCAGCAGCCCGAAATCCGCCCGACGTTCCCGTAATCAGCACCGAACGCATCGCACCTTCCTCCGGTCACTGCCGACCTTATGAAGCCGGGCAATCCGGCAGGTCGGTCGTTTGTTCAAAGAAGCCGAGTGTATAGCCGTTGGCATCGCGAAATGCGAACTCGCGCCAGCCGTAGACCATCACTTCCGGACCCCATGCCAGCGCGACCTTACCGCGCCATTCTTCCGCCAGGGCGCGCACGTCGCCGACTGGAAAATAGAGTGTTCCCGTCAGCGCCGGCTCGGCGGCCTGCCCGCTCAGCGACATGACGTGGAAGTGCAGTCGCGCCGCATCGCGCACCAGTTCGCACCACTGCGGGTCTTCGCGGCTCGGCTGAGCCGCTTGCACGCGAAAGCCGAGCCGGCAGTAGAACGCGATGGTCTCCGGGAGATCGCGCGCCCTGAGGCTGGGGATTACCGCCGCGCCTAGCCGAGCCCCTTCCACGTCAATACACGCGCGCTTTCGGCTCGATGTATTTGACCTCGTTGGTCATCGTGTGGGTGTGCACAGGACGGTAATCGAGCCGCACGCGCTTGGAGCCGTAGTCCGCCCACGCCAGCGTGTGCTTCATCCAGTTGACGTCGTCGCGGCCCGGGAAGTCCTCACGCGCATGCGCGCCGCGGCTCTCCTGCCGGTTCAGTGCGCCCGTCACCGTCACCGACGCCTGGGCGATGAGGTTGTCGTACTCTAGCGTCTCGACGAGATCGGAATTCCAGATAAGCGAGCGATCGCTGACGCGAATATCGTCCGACGCCTTCCAGATTTCGCCGATCTGCTTGACGCCTTCGGCCATAACCGGCCCGTCGCGGAACACCGCGCAATGCGCCTGCATCGACTTCTGCATCCGGAGACGCAGATCGGCCGTCGGCGTCGCCCCCTTGGCGTAGCGGAAGCGGTCAAGCCGCGCCAAGGCGCGCTCGGTGACGTCGGACGCCAGATCGGGCTGCGAGGCTCCAGCCTCGATCGTCTCGGCGCAGCGCAAGCCGGCGGCGCGACCGAACACGACGAGGTCGATGAGCGAGTTGGAGCCGAGGCGGTTGGCGCCGTGCACGGAAACGCACGCCGCCTCGCCGATGGCCATCAATCCCGGCACGACCGTGTCGGGATTGTCGTCCTTCAGCGTCAGCACCTCGCCGTGAAAGTTCGTCGGTATGCCACCCATGTTGTAGTGAACCGTCGGCAGCACCGGGATGGGCTCGCGGCGCAAGTCGACGCCGGCGAACACCTTGGCGCTCTCGGTGATGCCTGGCAGCCGCTCGGCGAGGATCTTCGGGTCGAGGTGATCCAAGTGCAGGTGGATGTGATCGCCTTCATCGCCGTGCCCGCGTCCCTCGCGGATCTCGATGGTCATCGAGCGTGAGACGACGTCGCGCGAAGCGAGATCCTTGGCGTGCGGCGCATACCGCTCCATGAAACGCTCGCCCTGCGCGTTGGTGAGGTAGCCGCCTTCGCCGCGCGCGCCTTCGGTGATCAATACGCCGGCGCCGTAGATGCCAGTCGGATGGAACTGCACGAACTCCATGTCCTGCAGCGGCAGGCCGGCGCGCAGCACCATGGCATTGCCGTCGCCGGTGCAGGTGTGGGCCGAGGTGCAGGAGAAGTAGGCGCGCCCGTAGCCGCCCGTCGCCAGGATCGTCTTTTTGGCGCGGAACTGGTGGATCGAGCCGTCATCAAGGCAGAGCGCCAGGATACCGCGGCAGACACCGTCCTGGTCCATCAGCAGGTCGAGCGCGAAGTATTCGATGAAGAATTCCGCCGAGTAGCGCAGCGCCTGCCCGTACAGTGTGTGCAGCATAGCGTGCCCAGTACGGTCGGCGGCGGCGCACGTCCGCTGCGCCGGAGGACCTTCGCCGTATTCGGTCGTCATGCCGCCGAACGGCCGCTGGTAGATCTTGCCGTCCTCGGTGCGCGAGAACGGCACGCCATAGTGCTCCATCTCGAACACGGCGGCGGGCGCGTTGCGGCACAGGTATTCGATGGCGTCCTGGTCGCCGAGCCAATCGGCGCCCTTCACGGTGTCGTACATGTGCCAGCGCCAGTCATCCGGCCCCATGTTGCCGAGCGCGGCGGCAACGCCGCCTTGCGCAGCAACGGTATGCGAGCGCGTCGGAAACACCTTCGTCACGCACGCCGTTTTGAGCCCCGCCTCGGCGCAGCCGAGCGTGGCGCGCAAGCCGGCGCCACCGGCGCCGACCACGATCACGTCGTAGAGGTGGTCATGGATCGGATAGGCGTGCCCGTTGATGTTCGGAACAGATCACCGGTTTCTTGGAGCTGCCGGCCTTGGCCGCGCCGTTCTTTTTCTCGGCCATCAGGTCTAGCCCCCGAAGCTCAGTTTCAAGACGGCGAAGATCGACACCACGGCAACAGCGCCGGCAAAGAACGTGTTGGCCAGCAGCAGCACCATTTTGGTGCCTTCGCCATGCACGTAATCCTCGATGATCACCTGCATGCCGATGCGCATGTGGACGGTCATCGACACGATCAGCGCGAGGAGCGCGATGGCAACCAGCGGATGGCCCAGCGTCGCCTTGACGGTGGCGATGTCGGCGCCGGCGAGCGTAGCGATCAACCCGATGGCGAAGGCGATGAGGACGGCGTTGGCAGCGGCGGTCACCCGCTGCTTGATGAAGTGATCGGCGCCCTTGTGTGCCGATCCAAGCCCCCGCGCGCGCTTCAGCGGTGTGGTCATCACCATGCCGGCACCCATCCGCGCTCGATGCCGATGTACAGCCACAGAGCGGCCGTCAGCAGCACCGACAGCACGATCGTGCTCCACGCCAACAGATCGACGCTGGCGATGTCGAGCGCGTGCCCGGTATCCCAGACGAAGTGGCGCAAGTCCGCCGAGCAAGTGATGGATCAGCGCCCACGAGAAGCCGACCAGCACGATCATCCCCGGCCAGGTGGCGAACAGGCCGTTGACGAAGCTGAAATGCTCGGGGCCCGTCGCTGCAGCGAGCAGCCACCAGGCGAGCAGCAGCGAGCCGGCGTAGAGGGCCACGCCGGTGATGCGATGCAGGATCGACATGACCATGTTGATCAACGGTCGGTAGATCTGCAGATGCGGAGACAGCGGCCGCGCGCGCGCCCGCCCCTCTGGATTCACCCCGGCCATGTAAGGATGCCTCGTTGCTCGGTCTTGATCGCTTTTAGCGCGACCGTCACAGCGCGGCAATTCGCCAATCGCCGCGGTGACCGGTGTAGGGGCGCGCTATCCGAGGGTGTGTTCCCCTCAGGCTGTCCGAGGACGACCGAGCAAGAGCGCGCAAAATCCCGACGCGACGGCTCGGGATCAGCGCGGCAGCAGCACCCAGGCATCGAGGTCGAGCAGCACGCCGTCGGCGTACTGGCCGTCCTCCTTCTTGAGCGGGAACGTCGAACAGTCATTGTTCTTGACCGCCACCAGGCGAATGCGCAGTGCGCCGACATCCTTGCGGCCCGGCAGCTCCGCCTTCTCCAGCACTTCCGACCAGGCATAGACCGTGTCGCCGGCAAAGCAGGGCGCCACGTGCCGCCCACCGTTGATGGCGGCGAGATGGAAGGCGTTGTTGAGCCCGTTGAACGACAGCGCACGGGCCAGCGAGATGACGACGCCGCCGTAGACGATGCGTTTGCCGAAGCGGCCCTTGGACTCGGTGTGCTGGTTGAAGTGCACCTTGGCCGTGTTCTGGTAGAGGCGCGTGGCGATCTGGTGCTCGGCCTCTTCCAACGTCATGCCGTCGACGTGGTCGATCTTCTCGCCCACCTCGTAATCGCCCCAGCGGTAGGGTGATCCGGCGAGGGCGAAATCGTACTGGCCGATATCGAGCGCCGGCACTGCGGCGCCGATGTCCTTCGGATCGACGCGCTGCGGCAGGTTGGGCACGATCGCCTCGGGGCTCGCGGCCTCCTTGTCGCGCTTGCGCACCATCACCCAGCGCACGTACTCGAGCACCACGTCGCCGTTCTGATTGCGTCCCGTCGAGCGCACGTAGACGGTGCCCGTCTCGCGGTTGGAGTTCTCCTTGAGGCCGATCACCTCCGACGTCGAGGCCAGCGTATCGCCCGGATACACCGGCTTCAGGAAGCGGCAGCTCGCATAGCCGAGATTGGCGATGGCGTTGAGCGAGATCTCCGGCGTCGTCTTGCCGAACACGACATGGAAGGTGAGCATGTCGTCGAGCGGAGAAGCCGGATAGCCGATCGCCTTGGCGAAGGCATCGGAGGACTGCACCGCAAAGCGGGTGCCGTAGAGGCTGGTGTAGAGCGCCACGTCGCCCACCGTCACCGTGCGCGGCGTCGGATGCACGATCAACTGCCCGAGCGTGAAATCTTCGAAGTAGTTGCCGGGGTTGGTCTTGGTGGATGTCATGGGGCGGTCGGGTCCTTATCGCGGGCAGCCGGGTGCCGATTAGTCCGAAAAGGCGCCCTTTGTCGAACGACTTTTCGCCGCTCGGCCGGTCGCCGGGGCCTCAGAACCATTCCTCTTCGGTCTTGCGCATCGCCGCGATGGTGTCGGCGATGGCCACCGTACGCTGTGCCATGACGAGATGTAGCCGCTCCACCATGCGCCCTTCGAGCGTGATAACGCCCTTGTGGGCGTTGGCCGGATCCTCAAAGGCGGCGATGATCTTGCGCGCCCAGGCGACCTCTTCCTCGGTCGGCGAGAAGACCTCGTTGCACGGCGCCACCTGCGAGGGATGGATCAGCGTCTTGCCGTCCATGCCCAGCGTGCGCCCGTGCTCCGCTTCCTCGCGAAAGCCCGTCTCGTCGCGGAAATCGTTGTAGACGCCATCAAGGATGTCGAGGCCGTAGGCGCGGGCGGCGACGATGGTCATGGCCAGCCACGGCACGACGGCGACGCGATTGTGCAGGGCGCGGGCGCGCGATTCCTTCAGCAGGTCGTTGGTGCCCATGACGAGGCAGGCGAGCCGGTTCTCCGGATCGGCGCCCAGCGCTGCAATCTCGCGCGCGTTGAGCACCGAGCTCGGCGTCTCCATCATCGCCCACAGCCGCACCTTGCGCGGTGCGTTGATGGCGCCCAGCACCTTGGCGACGGTGACGATATCGCCGGGCGTCGAGGCCTTGGGCACCAGGATCGCATCGGGGCTGACGCTCGCCGCGGCACGCAGGTCGTCCATGCCCCAGGCGGTCTCGATGGCGTTGACACGGATGATCAGCTCGCGCCGGCCATAGCCGCCGCCCTTCACCGCCTCGCAGATGTTGTTGCGGGCGGCGACCTTGCCCTCCGGCGCCACCGAATCTTCAAGGTCGAGGACCAGCGCATCGGCGGGGAGCGTCTTGGCCTTTTCCAAGGCCCGCTCGTTGAGGCCAGGCATGTAGAGCACGCTGCGGCGCGGGCGGACGGTCATCGAGCGATCCCTCTTGTGCGCCGCACAATAGCGCGCGTCGCGGCGAACACTCAAGGCTTCCGCGCACAGCTTCGCGCCCCGCAACCGCTTGGCGAGGCCGGCCTGGTTCGGCACAGTCGCGCATGGCCCGCATCCTCGCGCTTTCCTCGTACGTCGCATTTGGTTCGGTCGGCCTCGCCGCCACCGTCCCGGCGCTGCATGCCCTCGGCCACGAGGCGATCGCCGTCCCGACCATCGTGCTGTCGAACCATCCGGGCTATGCGCGCATTGCCGGCGAGGCGGTACCGCCGGCGCAGATCGCCGCCATGATCGAGGCGCTGGAGGCCAACGGCTGGCTCGCCGGCACGGCCGCCATCATCTCCGGCTATCTCCCGAGCCCCGCCCACGTCGAGGCGGCGCGGTCAGCCGTCGCGCGTCTGCGCCGCGCCAACCCCGATGCGCTCTACCTGTGCGACCCGGTGTTCGGCGATGCCCCCGAAGGTCTCTACCTCTCCGAGGAAACCGCTTCGGCAATCCGCGATGAGCTGCTGCCGCTGGCCACCGTTACGACCCCCAACTGCTTTGAGCTGTCTTGGCTCGCCGGCTTGCCTGTCGGCGATGCCCTCGAGGCGCGCCAGGCCGCCTGGGCGCTCGGTGTCCCATCCGTCGTCGCTACGTCCGTTCCCGCAAGCGACCACCGCCTCGCAAACGTGCTCGTGACAAGCAACACCGCAATGGCCTGCTCGGTACGCAGCCATCCGGGCGCGCCGCACGGGACAGGCGACCTACTGGCCGCACTCTATCTCGGCCACGTTCTCAATGGCACCCCGCCCCCGACGGCGCTCGCGCGTGCCGCCGCCACGGTGGAGGCGAGCATCGTGGCAAGTGAAGGTCGCGATGAATTGCCTCTCGCGGCCGGAGTGTTGTGGACCGACGCGCCGCAATTGCTCATAACCGCCGTGTGAATACCGTAAGAGGGGACGGGATTGATGGCGCCCAAGTTCAAGCGCAGAAAGACTTCGTCCAACGTGTCGACGGCGCCAAGGCCTTCTTCCAGCACGAAGCGTCGGGCGGCCTCGTTCTCCTCGCCGCCGCGGTGCTCGGCCTCCTGCTGCAGAACTCGGCGGCGAGCTGGCTTTATGACGGACTGCTCAGCACCCCCGTGACCGTGCGCGTTGGCGCCCTCAACCTCGACAAGTCGCTGCTCCATTGGATCAACGATGGTCTGATGGCGATTTTCTTTTTTCTTGTCGGCCTGGAGATCAAGCGCGAGCTCGTCGTCGGCGAATTGTCGAGCGTGAGGAAAGCCTCGCTTCCCGCCATCGCCGCCCTCGGGGGTATGATCGTGCCGGCGTTGGTCTATTCGGCCATCAACTGGTACGACGACGTCGCCCTGCACGGGTGGGCCATTCCTGCCGCCACCGACATCGCCTTCGCCATCGGCGTTCTGGCACTGCTGGGACCGCGCATACCTCTGGCCCTGAAGGTGTTTCTGCTCGCCCTTGCCATCATCGACGACCTGGGCGCTATCGTTATCATCGCGGTGTTCTACACCGCCCATTTGTCGGTGGAGGGGCTGGCGCTTGCCTCCCTTGGCATCGCCGCACTCGCGATCCTCAATGCGAAAGGCGTCACGCGCACCGCCCCTTACGTTCTGGTCGGGCTGTTCATCTGGGTGTGCGTTCTGAAATCAGGTGTGCACGCGACGCTGGCCGGCGTCGCCACCGCGCTCGCCGTGCCGCTGACACGCGCGCCGGGCCAACAGCACGGCACCCTGGAGCGGCTCGAAGAAGCGCTCGGGCCTTGGGTGAAGTTTCTCGTTCTACCCCTGTTCGCCTTTGCCAACGCCGGCGTGTCACTGGCCGGCATGACGCTGGCGCAGGTAACGGGACCCATCCCCATGGGTATCGCGCTCGGCCTCTTCATCGGCAAGCCCATCGGCATTTTCAGCTTCTCGGCACTTGCCGTCGGGCTACGCTTGACCAGCAAGCCGCAGGGCGCGACGTGGCCGCAACTGTTCGGCGTCGCCATCCTCGGCGGCATCGGCTTCACCATGAGCCTGTTCATCGGCATGCTGGCGTTTGTCGACGCGACACGCGCTGCAGATATCCGCATCGGCGTGCTGCTGGGTTCGGTCGTCTCGGCCGTTGCCGGCTATGTGTTCCTGCGCGCCGTGACCGGTCAGCCTCGACCAAGCGATGCTCGCATCACCACTCCCAAAGCGAGAGGCTAGGGCACCGCGCCAAGCGTGAGGCCGAGGTACCGGCGGCGGCAGGCGTCAGGCGCGCGACACTGGCCCCGGCTGCGGCGTCGGCCCGGCCCAGGCCCCGGCCTTCGCAGCCGCCTCGCGAGCGGCCTTGATGTTGGCCGGCCGGCGCGCATGGTATTTGTCGGCCAGCTCGTCCCACGCGACCGTCACGCTGCCGCCAGTGGCCGCATACTGCTTGTCCCAATTGCTCAGCAGGTCGAGGCAGGCGTGATCGATGTAATCAAGATCGCCGATGTGCACCGTCACGTTGGACCCCGGCTTCAGCCTCTCCAGCTCGGCGGCTAGCTTGGGCAGGCGGATGAGCGTCGCGGAGCCCTTGAGATGCAGGTCGACGTTGTTGCCGCTCTCTTCCTTGCGCACGTCGAGGTGCGAGAAGGCATAGAGCAGCTTGATGAGCGACAGGCCCAGGCCCACCAGCACGCCTTCCAGAAGGTTCGTCGCCACGATCATGATGATGGTGGCGAAGTAGATGAACACCTCGCCCTTGCCGTACTTCAGCAGCGTCGGGACGATCTTCGGATAGGCGAGCTTGTAGCCGGTGAAGACGAGGATCGCCGCCAGGGCCGACAGCGGGATGTACTTCAACGTGAACGGCAGGGCGCTGACGAACAGCAGCAGCCACACGCCGTGCATCACTGCCGACCAACGTGTCTCGGCGCCGGCTTCGACATTGGCGCCCGAGCGCACGATAACGCCGGTCATCGGCAACACGCCAAGAAAGCCGCAAATGGTGTTGCCAACGCCCTGCGCGGCGAGCTCGCGGTCGTACTTGGTGCGCGGCCCCCGGTGCATCTGATCGACGGCGGTGGCACACAGCAGCGTCTCGGCGCTGGCGATGAAGGCGATGGAAATGGCACCGACCAACACCGGCCACTCGGTGATGCGCCACAGCTTCTCCGGGGTCGGGAAGATCGTCTCCGCCCAGATGTTGTCCGGCACCGTAACGTACTTGATCTCATTGAAGCCGAGCAGCAGCGCGGCGCCGATGCCGACGATGGCGCCGACCAGCGGCGCGGGGAACAGCCGCCAGCTCTTCGGCGCCAGACCGTTCCAGGCGAAGATCGTCGCGATGGTCAGCGCGCCGATGCCCAGCGCCTGGATGTGAGGACCGCCCTCGCTGAAGGCATTCATCAGCGACGTGGGGATGCCCATGAGGTTCTGGATGCCGCTGCCGATCGGCTTGTAGTCGAGCATAACGTGGAACTGCGATGCCAAGATCAGCACGCCGATGCCGGCCAGCATGCCGTTGATCACAGCAGGCGACACGGCGCGGAACCACTGCCCGAGCTTGCACAAGCCCGCCACCAGCTGAATGAGACCGGCGAACAGCACGATGACACCGATCATCTGCAGGCCGAACTGGTCGACAAGCTGCCAGACCAGCACCGACAGGCCGGCGGCGGGACCGCTCACCTGCAGCGGGGCGCCGGAGATCATGCCGACGATGATGCCACCGATAATGCCGGTGATGATGCCCGCGGTGGGCGGCATGCCCGAGGCGAGCGATATGCCCATGCACAACGGGAGCGCGACGAGGAAGACGACGATCGACGCCATGAAGTCGCGACCGAAAGTCGCCCTAGTATATGACGTGTTCATCAGATCCCGTCCGCTCGCTATATCCCCATCGCCGACAGAGGCACGGTGACCGTTGATTGCAAACGATTTCGGCTGTCCCCCAGCGCGGCGGGACAGTAGACCTTGAGTTGCAACCCGGCAAGCTGGGCCTAGCTGCAGGAGCAAACGAAGGTTAAGCCAGGCTCAGGACTATTTACATCTACGCGCCGGCCGCAAACTCGGGCATTGAAAACGCATGAGCAGCTTCCCCCAAAAACTCGCCGACCGTTACCGCCGCTTCCATCACCGGCACTTCCTGCCCAAGGCGGAGGAGTACGAGGAGCTGGCCGCCCACGGTCAGAACCCCGATTCCATGGTCATCTCCTGCTCCGATAGCCGCGTCGATCCCGAGACGATTTTCAGCGCCATGCCGGGCGAGATGTTCGTCGTCCGCAACGTGGCAAACCTTGTTCCGCCTTACGAGACAGGCGGCAAGTTCCACGGCGTCAGCTCGGCCATCGAGTTCGCGGTCCTCAACCTGCGGGTCAAGAACCTGATCATCATGGGCCATTCCGGCTGCGGCGGCGTCAAAGCTGCCCTCGACCAGAGCGCCGCCATCCAGACCGAGGCGCAGTTCATCTCGCGTTGGATGTCGATGCTCGACGATGCGCGCCTCAAGGTGCTGGCTTCGCATCAGGACAGCCCGCACCATGAAAAGCTGGCGGCGCTCGAGCAGGAAGGCATCAAGAACTCGATCAAGAACCTGCGGACCTTCCCGTTCGTCGCCGATGCCGAGAACCGCGGCAAGCTCTCGCTGCACGGCGCCTACTTCGACATCGCCTCCGGCACGCTGTCGGTGCTCAACCACTCGCGCGGCGAGTTCTTCGCCATCTGAAGTCGGCGCGGGCCAATGGCAATGGGCCAGGCGCAATCAGCGCCTGGCCGTCGATCATTTGCCCGCGTCGTGCCGCGCCAGCTTGCCCCGCAGCTCCGCGTTCTCCGCTTCCAGCGCCGACAGGCGATCGCGCAGCGGCTGCACGGCCTCGCCGATTTCCGCCTCGGTGAAGCGCGGGGTTATGTGCTGCGGGCAGTTCCAGTCGAACGCCGCCAGATGCAGCAATAGGATTCGCTCGGGTCTGCCCTTGTATGCGGGGTCGGCGACGAGTTGCGTCAGGTCGGGCTTGGCATCCAGCGCCACCGCTTCGATGCGCGCGTAGATCTTGAGGCGGGTGCGATGCGGGTAGTCCATCAGGATCAGCGCCGCGCGATCGTTGGCGCCCAGGTTGCCGACACTGATGTACTGGCGATTGCCGCGATAGTCGGCGAGCGCCAGCGTCTTCGCGTCGACCACCTTCAGAAAGCCGCGCGGGCCGCCGCGATGCTGCACATAGGGCCACCCCGTTTCCGAGACGGTCGCCATGTAGAAGCTGTCGCGCTCGGCGATGAAGGCGATCTCGTTCGCCGTCAGCTCATCGAATTCACGCTGGCCTTTGAAGTTCTGCCAATGCTGCTCGACGCCCATTGCGGCCTGGGCGGCGCGAACGCTTGGCGTCGAGGCGATGTCGAGAAATCCGTAACTCATGACGGCCCTCCTTGGCGGCGAGACGCATAGATATGCCGTTCCACACAGGCGCATAATCCCGTATTGTCTGAAATGATTTTCCCATGAGATGGAATAATCGTGGACCGCCTCGAAGCCATGGCCATTCTGCTCCGCGTCGTCGAGAAGCGCAGCTTTTCGGCGGCCAGCCGCGAGTTGGGCGTGCCGCTGGCCACCGTCAGCCGGAAGGTGAGCGAGCTCGAGGCCCACATCGGAACCAAGCTGCTGGTACGCACCACCCGCAAGGTCGACCTGACCGACGCGGGCGCCACTTACGTCGCCGCCGCCAAACGTATCCTCGAGGAGGTGGACGACGTCGAGCGGGCCACCGCAGGCGAATTCCACACGCCACGCGGGGAACTGGTGCTGACCGCGCCTGTGCTGTTCGGCCGCCTGCACATCCTCCCCCTGGTCGTTGATTTCCTGGCCGCCTATCCGGAGATCGATGTCCGGCTGCAGCTATCGGACCGCAACCTGCATCTGATCGAAGACCACATCGATCTGGCCGTGCGCATCGGTGCTCTCCCCAACAGCAGCATGATCGCGACGCGCGTCGGATCGATGCGGACCGTCGTTTGCGCCAGCCCCAGGCTCACGGCGGCGCACGACAAGCCAAAGAAGCCCGAGCACCTCGCCCGGCTGCCGTGCGTCGCCTTCGAATTTCTATCGCCGGCATCGGCGTGGGCGTTCGCACGGAATGGCGCGACCCTCAACGTGCCGATCCGCCCGCGCCTCTCCGTGTCCACGGCCGAGGCGGCGGTCGCGGCCGCAGTCCAAGCCGTCGGCGTGACGCGCGTGCTGCACTACCAATGCGCCGACGCCGTGCGTGATGGCTCGCTGCAGATTGTCCTGGCGGATTTCGAGGTGGCGCCGCTGCCCGTTCATTTGCTGCACGCGGCGCGCGGCGCGCTGCCCTCCAAAATGCGGGTCTTCTTGGACTTTGCGGCCGATCGCCTGCGGCAGAGGCTGCTCGCGCTTTAGCTCTCGACCTAGGGCGAGGGCGCAGCCGCTGCCTTCGCCCGCTCCAGCGCCGGCAAGAGCTTGGTCTGCATGCTTTCCGGCGTCACCGGGCCGACATGCTTGAAGACGATCTCGCCGCGCCCATTGACGACGAACGTCTCGGGCATCCCGTAGACGCCCCATTCGATGGCGGCGCGGCCCTTGTCGTCGGTGCCGACGGCCGTGAACGGATTGCCGTAGCGGCCCAGGAAGCGGCGCGCCGACACCGGATCGTCCTTGTAGTTGACGCCATAGAGCGTCACGCCGGTGCGCTTCTGCAATTCGACCAGCAGCGGCTGCTCCTCGGCGCACGGCACGCACCACGAGGCCCAGAAGTTGACGATGCTCGGCTGGCCGCTCGCCAGTTGCGCACCCGAAAATCCAGGCACCTGCCGACCGTTGTCGACCAGCCCATCGAGTGGCGCGAACGCGGCGGCCGGCGCCGACTTGCCGATCAGCGCCGAGGGCAGCTTGGAGGGATCGCCCGTCTTCAGCGCGAAGGCGAACACGCCGACGAGCGCGGCGAACACCAATACCGGCGCAATCAACCAGCCAAAGCCGCGCTTGGTGACCGGCGGGACGCGCGTGTCGGTGGGTTGCATGCGGTTGCTTTCGAAGCTTTAGGCGCGGGTAGCCGAGCGGCGCTTGACGCCACGCGCAGCAAGTGCGGCGAGCCGGCGTTCCTGCTCGCGCCCGTCAAAGACGAGCCAGGCGATGAGCGCGCCGATGACGACGGCGACGATGGCATAGGCCGACCAGATGAAGCTTGCGTGCGGTCCAAGGTCCAAGCCGAAGTCCATGTGTTTACTCCGCCGCCGCCAGCTGTGCCGCCTGTGCACGTTCCACCTCGGCAAGCTGCATCGCCTTGACCCGGCGGCGCAGGATCTCGTTGCGCATCGCCTTCAGGTGCATGGCGATGAACATCAGCGTGAAGCCCACTGCCATGACGAGCAGCGGCGTCAGCAGCGCTGCATCGATGGTCGGGCCGCCGACGCGCATGACGCTCGCCGGCTGGTGCAGCGTATTGCCGAAATCGACCGAGAACTTGATGATCGGCAGCATGACGACGCCGACGAGGGCGAGAATGGCTGTCAGCTTGGAGGCCTGCGATTCTTCCTCGATCGCAGAGCGCAGCGCCATCAGTCCAAGGTAGAGGAAGAACAATATGAGCACCGACGTCAGCCGCGCATCCCATACCCAGTAGGTGCCCCAGGTCGGCCGGCCCCACAGCGATCCGGTCACCAACGCGAGGAACGTGAAGGCGGCGCCGAGCGGCACGGCGGCCTTGGCGGATACGTCGGCCAGCGGGTGGCGGAATACGAGCAGCCCGAAGGCCGAGGCGGCCACGAGGGCGTAGACCGACATCGACAGCCAGGCGCAGGGCACGTGGATGAACATGATGCGCGCCGTCTCGCCCTGCAGGTAGTCAGGCGGCGCGACGAAAAAGCTCAAATAGAGCCCGTAGGCGATGACAGCCGCGGCGGCGCCGGAAATCCACGGCAGCACGGTCGCGGACAGCTCCATGAAGCGGGTCGGATTGGCCAAGCGCTGGGTGAAGGTCTGCATTAGAGATGATCTAAGCTAGAGGTCGGCTTTGCGCAATTGAGCGGCTGCACAACTGGCACATTTGGCAACCGAACCATGGTCTTCCCGCTCCGCCGGCCGCCGCGAGCCCGCTTCTCGCGTCACTGCATTTGCACCCGCAACGCCGCAGCCGCGGCCAACGGGCACAGCACCACCGAGGCCAGCGACAGCGCGGTAAGGATAAGCAGAGAACTGCCCGTGCCGGCGGTCCCCAGCAGGCCGTTGATCGCCGCCATGCCGAAAATCAGCGTCGGCACGTAGAGCGGCAGCACCAGCAGCGCGATCAGCAGGCCGCCGCGATAGGCCCGCAAGGTCAAAGCGGCGCCCACCGCACCTATGAAGCTCACCGCCGGCGTGCCCAGCAGCATCGTTGCGACGAGCAGCGGGTAGGCCCCGATATCGAGATTAAGCAGCAGCCCGAGTACGGGCGCCATCAGCGCCAGCGGGATACCCGTCGAGATCCAATGCGCTAGGGCCTTGGCCGTTACCACCGCCTCCATAGGCAGCGACCCTGTGACCAGCACGTCGAGCGAGCCGTCCTCGTAGTCGGACGAGAACACCCTCCCGAGCGAAAGCAGCGCCGCCAGCAGCAGCGCAATCCACAGTACCCCCGGAGCGATGCGCGACAGCAGGTTGAGGTCGGCGCCGAGGCCGAGCGGCAGTAGTGTCACGACCAGCATGTAGAAGCCGAGCGCGGTGCCCAGAGCCCCGCCCTGGCGCACACTGAGGAGCAAGTCGCGCTTCAACAAGGCGAGAAACGCGCTCACGATCGCGCCTCCCGCCGTCCAAGGCGCAGCGTCTGCAGGGGCTGCAACGCCATCGGCACGTGCGTGGCTACGACAGCGAGACCGCCGCCGACTAGGTGTGCGTTGATCGCCGCCGCCAGCAGTTCCACCGATGCGGCATCCAGCGACACGGTCGGCTCATCGAGCAACCAGACCGGTCGCCAGACGACGACGAGACGGGCAAGCCCGAGCCGGCGCTTTTGGCCGGCCGACAGGTAGCCGGCGGGAATATCGGCGAGCGCATCGAGCGCGAAAGTGTCCAAGGCTGCCTCGACGCGCGCTGCGGCGGAGCGGGCCGCATCCTCCGGTTCGGCGAGATAGCGCGCCCAGAACGCCAAATTCTCGACCGCCGTGAGGTGCGACTTGATCCCGTCAAGGTGCCCGACAAAATGGCACAGCTCGCCGATTTCCTTCGCGTCGCCATCAGCGGCCCCGTCGTCGACGCGCACTGCTCCGCCAGCGGGCCGCAAATAACCAGCTAGTGCCCGCAGAAGTGTCGATTTTCCCGATCCGTTAGGCCCCGTGAGCACGAGTGCCTCACCGGCGGCGACCTGAAACGATAAATCGCTGGCGATCGTGCGACCGCCGCGCTCCAGGACCAAATTTTCAGCAATGAGCTGCACGGCTCTTCATCACCCGTGTGGCAGAATGCGCTAGCGAAGAAGTGGGAAAATCCCGCAAGATGGTATGCGCGCTGGGCTGGGGCCGGACGCACCCGCGTGTGAAGCAATGCTTCCGGCGCAACCAGCATACTAGCATAAGTCGGCGCCGTCCTCGGCCGCACCTGCGGCAGGGTTGACGATTGGGTAGAGGCGGTCTTCGAAATCCGCCGACTGCGAAACTGAGGGAGATGAATTTGAAGGACGCGCAGCCGGTGTCGCTGGATAGCTTCAAGAGCCGCAAAACACTTACCGCCGGCGGCAAGACGTATACCTACTATTCGATCCCCGAGGCCGAGAAGAACGGGCTTCCCAGCGTAACCAGCCTGCCGTTCTCGATGAAGGTCCTGCTGGAAAACCTGTTGCGCCACGAAGACGGGCGCACCGTCACCAAGGCCGACATTGAAGGCGTCGCCGCTTGGCTGGTCGACAAAGGCACCGCCGGCAAGGAAATCGGCTTCCGGCCGGCGCGCGTGCTGATGCAGGATTTCACCGGCGTCCCCGCCGTCGTCGACCTCGCCGCCATGCGCGATGGCATGAAGGCGCTCGGCGGCGATCCACAGATGATCAACCCGCTGGTCCCCGTCGATCTCGTCATCGACCATTCGGTGATCGTCGACGATTTCGGTACGCCGCAGGCGTTCGGCCACAACGTCGAACTCGAGTACCAGCGCAACGCCGAGCGCTACAACTTCCTAAAGTGGGGCCAAGGCGCCTTCGACAATTTCCGCGTCGTCCCGCCCGGGACCGGCATCTGCCATCAGGTCAACCTCGAGTTCCTGTCGCAGACCGTGTGGACGCGAACCTATCCGGACGGCACCGTCCTCGCCTATCCCGACACGCTCGTCGGCACTGACAGCCACACCACCATGGTCAATGGCCTCGCCGTGCTCGGCTGGGGCGTCGGCGGCATCGAGGCCGAGGCCGCCATGCTCGGCCAGGCGCAGTCGATGCTGCTGCCCGAGGTGATCGGCTTCAAGCTCATCGGCAAGGTCAACGAAGGTGTCACGGCGACCGACCTCGTGCTCACCGTCACGCAGATGCTGCGCAAGAAGGGCGTCGTCGGCAAGTTCGTCGAGTTCTATGGCCCCGGTCTCGACTCCATGTCGCTCGCCGACCGCGCCACGATTGCCAACATGGCGCCCGAGTACGGCGCCACCTGCGGCTTCTTCCCCATCGATGCCGAAACGCTCAACTACCTCACGATGTCGGGCCGCGAAGCCTCGCGCATCGCCCTCGTTGAGGAGTACGCAAAGGCGCAGGGCATGTTCCGCGTCAACGGCTCGCCCGATCCCGTGTTCACCGACACCATCGAACTCGACCTGACGACGGTCGTTCCCTCGATGGCCGGGCCCAAGCGCCCCGAGGGCCGCATCGCGCTTCCCGACATCGCGAGCGGTTTCGCCAAGGCGCTGGAGACCGAATACAAAAAGCCGGGCGAACTCGCCGAGCGCGTCGCCGTCAAGGGCCGCGACTACGATATCGGCCACGGCGATGTCGTCATCGCTGCGATCACCAGCTGCACCAATACATCGAACCCGAGCGTGCTCATCGCCGCCGGACTGCTGGCCAAGAAAGCCATCGAGAAGGGCCTCAAGGTCAAGCCGTGGGTGAAGACCTCGCTGGCGCCGGGCTCACAGGTCGTCTCCGCTTACTTGGATAGCGCCGGCCTGCAGCCCTACCTCGACCAGCTCGGCTTCAACCTGGTCGGCTTCGGCTGCACCACCTGCATCGGAAACTCGGGTCCGCTGGCGCCGGAAATCTCCGCCGCCATCAACGAGAACGGCGTCGTCGCCGCTGCCGTGCTCTCCGGCAACCGCAATTTCGAAGGCCGCGTCAGCCCCGACGTGCAGGCGAACTATCTGGCTTCGCCGCCGCTCGTCGTCGCCTACGCGCTCGCCGGCACGGTGCAGAAGGATCTCACCAAGGAGCCGCTCGGCACCGGCAGCGACGGCCAGCTCGTTTATCTCAAGGACATCTGGCCGACCTCGCACGAGATCCAGAAGTTCATCCTGGAGAACGTCACACGCGAATTGTTCCTCGACCGCTACGCCGACGTCTTCAACGGCGACGCCAGCTGGCGCGCCATCGATACGGCCGGCGGCGAGACCTACGCGTGGGACGACGACAGCACCTACGTGCGCAACCCACCCTACTTCGAGGGCATCAACCAGCGCCCGACCGACATCACCGACATCAAGGGCGCGCGCATCCTGGGGCTGTTCGGCGACAAGATCACCACCGATCACATCTCGCCCGCCGGCTCCATCAAGGCGTCATCGCCGGCCGGCACCTACCTGCTCGAGCACAACGTCGCCGTGGCCGACTTCAACCAGTACGGCACGCGGCGCGGCAACCACGAAGTGATGATGCGCGGCACCTTCGCCAACATCCGCATCAAGAATTTCATGGTGCGCGACACCGCCGGCAACGTGAAGGAAGGCGGCTGGACGGTGCACTATCCTTCCGGCGAACAGATGTCGATTTTCGACGCCGCCATGCGCTACCGCGAGGAGGCAACGCCGCTCGTCGTCTTCTCCGGCATCGAGTACGGCAACGGCTCCTCGCGCGACTGGGCGGCCAAGGGCACCAAGCTGCTCGGCGTGCGCGCCGTCATCGCCCAGTCCTACGAGCGCATCCACCGCTCCAACCTGGTCGGCATGGGCATCGTCCCCTTCGTGTTCGAGGACGGCACGAGCTGGCAGACCCTCGGCCTCAAGGGCGATGAAGTCGTCAGCATCCCGGGGCTGACCACCATCCAGCCGCGCCAGATGATGACGGCCGAGATCACCTCAGCCGACGGTTCGGTGCGCAAGGTCCCCATCCTCTGCCGCATCGATACCTTGGATGAACTCGAGTACTTCAAGAACGGCGGTATTCTGCACTACGTCCTGCGCAACCTGGCGGCCGCCTGAGCCGAGCAGGGCAGAAGGCGCTGCCGCTGGGGCTCGCGGAGCCCCCGCCGCGCGCACTACACGCTTTCGTGAGTTTTGTTGTAACGTTACACCCCCCTGCCTAGTCTTATGCAGCAGTTCCTTTCGGTGTACTTTGGCGCATGCGACTAGCCCCCCTCGTTGTCATCTCGCTCGCACTTTTCCTGCCGGCATCCGCGCAGACGCAGGATGCTGCCGGCGGCATCAATCCGTCGTTCGGGCCCGCCAAGGATGTCCTTGAGCTGTTCACCAGCCAGGGCTGCGATACCTGCCCGCCGGCCGATCAGGTGCTGGCCAAGTTCGCCGACCGGCCGAACGTCATCGCCATCACGCTCCCGGTCGACATCTGGGATTACCTCGGCTGGAAGGACACGCTCGCCTCCGACAAGAATTCCGAGCGCCAGCGCGCCTACGCCAAGGCACGCGGCGACGGCGCCATCTACACGCCGCAAGTCGTCGTCAACGGCATGATCGGCGTCAACGGCTCCGATCCCGCCGCCATCGAGGAAGCCATCACGACGACCAACCTGGCGCTGAAGGACGCGCGCGTGCCGATCCGCTTCTGGCACGAGCGCAACTCGATCAAGATCGAAACCGGCGACGCCCCGTTGGGCCGCACCTACAAAGAGGCGACGATCTGGTTCGCCGTGGTGCAGAAGCGCGCCGACGTGCCCGTCGAGCGGGGCGACAACAAGGGCAAGAAGCTCACCTACACCAACATCGTGCGCGAGATGCTGCCCGTCGGCTCGTGGACCGGGAAGGCGATGAGCCTGCAGCTGACGCGCACCGCCGTCATGCGCCCGGAGACCGAGGCCGCCATCATCCTGCTGCAGGAGGGCAAGGCCGGTCCCATCATCGGCGCCGCCTGGACCGGGCTCTGGTAGGCAGACCCCATTTGTTCTTGTCGGCCGGCGGTCACTGTCTCAGTTTGAAATCATGGGAGTGCAAGATGGGTCGCGTGGCGAGGCCCTCCCGGGCGTAGCTCGTTCGTGCTCTGTAGTCGGCCGTACCCAAGCGGGGCTGGCCGATGTTTTTCCGCATGAGAGTTCTCTGGAGGATGTTGGACCGCTCCTGGGTGGAGTGGATTCTCTTGGCGTGGGCACTCCTGGGTGCCTCGCCTTCTCGCCAGCCAAGTGCTTCCCAATTCGCTTACACAGAAAATGCCGAAGGCGCGCGACATGCTTAGCGCCACCTCGGGCTTCTTGTCCTGGCAGGTGTGGGCCATGATCGGCATGGCCATCCTGTGCATCGCGTGCGTTGAGTACGTCGCCCAAGGAAAGATACGCTAGGCGCGCTACAGACAGGTAGCTGTGCGCCTGGCGACGCAACCGGATTTCTCAAAGTTCCGGCTTTACGTTCCCCCTTCCTCTCCGAACTTTCCATCGTGGGACATGCGGGACCACTTCAGGCTCGGCGAAGCTGCGGCGCTCTGGTTAAACTATGAGCCGGAGAATCCCCCGCTCGCTAGCGACGTGCGCGACGTGTATTGGCGCCTGCACTCGGACATCTACGCGGGAAAGCTCCGTCCTACCGGGCTAGATGAGGCGGTTGCTTTGGCTCTGACAAAACACGACGCAGGCATCCAACCGGACGCGGACACCGAGGACCCGGTTACGGTCGAGACGATGATCAGCCGGAAAGAGCTTCGCCGGTACGCCGCGGATAACAACGAGAGACCGCCGTTCTTGTTCAAGGATGCACGGGTTACGAGGCCGACTTCGTCAAGCTAGGCCGCGCGCTTCTTGTACGTCTTCGGACGGCCCGGCTTCGGCGCTGCTCGTCCATCAGCGCAATGATCTCTTCCATGTCCCACACGCGATCCGTGAGGCCCGCTGCCATCGCTGGCGTGGTGCGCAGCGTCTTATGGATGCGCGTCCAGTTGTAGAACGTGAAGTAGAGCGAGATCGCGTGACGGTGGTTGTTGAGCTTCTTTGAGGGCGCGTCCGCGCAAGCACCGCGCGCGGCCCTAGCCCGCCAGCCCGCGCTTCTTCAAAAGCCCCTTGATCTCCGGCGGGCGGCCGCGGAAGGCCACGTAGGCCTCCAGCGGATCGCGCTGGTTGCCGCCCGAATAGATGTACTTGTGCAGCTTCTTGGCCGTCGCCTTGTCGAAGGCATCGCCCGTCTCCTCGAAAGCGGCGAAGGCGTCCGCATCCATCACCTCCGACCACAGGTAGCTGTAATACCCGGCCGCATACCCGCCCATGATGTGCAGGAAGTGCGGGATACGATGGCGCATGACGATCTCGCGCGGCATCCCGAGCCGGTCGAGCGTACCGCGCTCGAAGGCGTCGACATCGAGGCCGCTCTCGTCTTCCAGCGCGTGCAGCTCCATGTCGACGTAGGCCGAGGCGAGATACTCGATGGTCGAGAAGCCCTGGTTGAAGTTGCGCGCCTTCTTGATGCGCTTCAGCAGCGCCGCCGGCATGGGCTTGCCCGTCGCGTGGTGGACGGCGAACTTCTCGAGCGTCTCCGGCACCATCAGCCAATGTTCGTAGAGCTGTGAGGGCAGTTCGACGAAGTCGCGGGTCACCGACGTGCCCGAGATCGAGGGATAGGTGACGTCCGACAGCAGCCCGTGCAGGCCGTGGCCGAACTCGTGGAACAGCGTGCGCGCATCGTCGAGCGATAGCAGGCTCGGCTCGCCCTCCTCGCCGCGCGCGAAGTTCATGACGTTGACGATGATGGGCGAGACATCGCCCGCCACCTTCGACTGCGAGCGGAAGGCCGACATCCACGCGCCAGACCGCTTGGAGGGGCGCGCGAAATAATCGCCCAGGAACACGCCGACGTGGTTGCCGCGCTTGTCGCTCACCTCCCAGACGCGCACGTCCTCCTGGTAGCGCGGCGCATCGGGCAACTCCTTGAACTTCAGCCCGAACAGCCGGCTCGCGGTATCGAACGCCGCCGCGACGACGTTGTCGAGCACCAGGTACGGCCGCGTCGAAGCCTCATCGACGTCGAAGCGCGCCTTGCGCTCCTTCTCGGCGAAGTAGCGCCAGTCCCACGGCGCGATGGAGAAATTGCCGCCTTCTTCGCGCACGCGGCTCTGCAGCGCATCGCGCTCCCCCATGGCCCGCTTGACCGCCGGCTCCCACACCGCCGAAAGCAGTCCGCGCACGCTGGCCGGCGTCTTGGCCATCGTCTCTTCCAGGCTGTAGTCGGCGTAGGTCTTGAAACCGAGCAGGGCGGCGAACTCGGCGCGCAGGGCCACGATCTCGGCGGCGATGGCGCGATTGTCGGTTTCCTTGCCCATCTCGCCGCGACGGATCCAGGCGTTGAATGCTTCCTCGCGCAGATCGCGGCGCGCCGAAAACTGCAGGAACGGCTCGATCGAAGAGCGCGACAGCGTGATCATGTACTTGCCCGGCAGGCCCGCATCGGCGGCGGCGCGGGCGGCCGCATCGCGCATGGCGTCCGGCAGACCTTCGAGATCGCGCTCGCTGAGCACCATGCGCCAGGATTGCTCGTCCTTGAGCACGTTCTGGGAAAACTGAGTCGCCAAGCTGGCCAGGCGCTGATTGATCTCGGCCACCCGCGCCTTCTGCTTGCCGCCCAGCTTGGCGCCGGCGCGTACGAGCCACTTGTAGCGCAGCTCCAGAACCCGCCGTTGCTCGTCGGTCAGGGTCAGCGCATCGCGGCGCTCGTACAGCTCCTCGACGCGCTTGAAGATCTTCGAATTGAGCATGATTGCCGTATCGTGCGCGGCGAGCTTGGGCGCCATCTCGCGCTCGATGGCCTGCAGCGCCTCGTTGGTGTGGGCGCCTGTGAGATTGTAGAAGACCGAGGCGACCTTCTCGATGAGACGGCCGCTCTTTTCCAGGGCTCCGATCGTATTGGCAAACGTCGGTCGCGCCGTATCGGCGGCAATGCGCGCGATGTCCGCCTTGTGCTCCTTCAGCGCCGCCGCAAAGGCCGCATTGAAGTGGCCGGGATCTATCTTCTCGAACGGTGGCAGGCCGAACGACGCACTCCAGCGCGCCAAAAGCGGATTGGTGGGCCGCTTGCGCGTCGGCGCCTTCGCGCGCGCCCTGGCGATCCGCGCCGCGACCTGCTTCTTGCCCACTGTTTTCGCGCTTGCCTTGCCGGGCTTCTTGCTCACGCCGCTCTCCTCGTAGCCTTCGAGAAAGTTAGACATCGGCGCGCCGACGTCCAGTCTTGCGCGGCATCGCTGCCACGCCAAGCATGGCTACGCGTCCAGGCCGAGCGTGGCTAGCTCATCACCCGCGTGACGGCAAAAAAATTGGGCCGGCGGGGACCGGCCCAAACACTTGGGGGGGGAGAAAGTACTACGGGAGCTGCCTTAAACCCGGTCCTCGAAGCTGCCCGGGGGCTGGGGGGCTGAGAGTCCGAGCTACTCCGCCGGACCGGGTTGTTAGGCAACGGAGGACACTCTCGCAGCGCTTTGGGGCCGTTCGTTGTCGAGCGCTCGACGCGAATTTGACCATGTCGGGGAGATTTGATGCGCGACTGCGGTGATTGCGCACACCTCGATGCACATGCACACGTCGTGCCTGCGCTCGTCGCGCTTGAAATCGGCCGCAAGCAGCGCGATCATAACGCACCGTGGCAGGGAGGCGCCGTTGAGCGAATCCGAACCGATAGTTTTCAGCCCGCCGCGCGCGGGCAGCTCCCGCGGCCAGCAGGCTGCCGGCCAAGTTTCCGAAACTCAGCGCCGCATCACTTTCACTCGCCAAGAGCTCTCCGCCATTCTCGCCGTGTACGGGCGCAAGGTTGCCGCAGGCGAGTGGCGCGACTACGCCATCGACCTCGGTCGCGAAAAGGCGGTGTTCAGCGTCTTCCGACGCTGCAGCGAGGTGCCGCTGTTCCGCATCGAGAAAAATCCAAAGCTGGCCCGCAAGCAGGGCGCCTACTCGGTCATGGCGCCGGCCGGGCTCATCTTGAAGCGCGGCCCGGATCTGGCGCGGGTGCTGAGCGTGCTCGAATCCCGCCCGCGCCTCGTCACGGCGTAGCCGCTGCAGGCCGCCTGTGCTGCCCTGGCGTCGGACGTGTCTCCCGCCAGCATGGCAAAGCGAAGCGCGCCGTGCTCCGCGCCAAGGGCGCGCGGCGCGAGCGCCGGGCCTCCACGCGCGCAACGCCACACGCATGCAAGGCTTCTCGCCACTTGCGTCAGCAAAAAAGCAGAGGGCCGCGGAGTGATCCGCGGCCCTCGCCAATTCAGCACTGCAACGGGGTCGGCTACTCGCGGTTGCCGAACAGGTTGAGCAGCATCATGAACATGTTGATGAAGTCGAGGTAGAGGCTCAGGGCGCCCATGATGGCGCTCTTGGCCGCCAGCTCGGCATTGCCGGCCACCGCGTAGTAGGTGTCCTTGATGCGCTGCGTGTCGTAGGCGGTGAGGCCGGCGAACACGAGCACGCCGATCACCGACACGGCGAACTGCAAACCGCTCGACTGAAGGAAGATATTGACGATCGAGGCGAGGATGACGCCGACGAGGCCCATGAACAGGAATGAGCCCCAACCAGAGATATCGCGCTTCGTCGTGTAGCCCCAAAGGCTAAGCGCTCCGAAGGTCGCCGCGGTCACGAAGAAGATTTGCGTGATCGACTGGCCGGTGAAGACCAGGAAGATCGACGACAACGAGATGCCCATGACGGCAGCGAACGCCCAGAAGGCGAGCTGCGCGGCGCCGACGCTCATCGCCTCGGCGCGGAACGACATGAACAGCACGAAGCCGAGCGGGGCGAGCATGACGACCCACTTCAGCGGCGAGTTGTAGAGTGCCTCACCAAACGGGGTGAGCTGCCCGTTGGACACTGCCAACGACCAGGTCAAATAGGCCGTGATGCCCGTCAGCGCCACGCCAGCGGCCATATAGTTATAGACGCCGAGCATGTAGGCGCGGAGGCCTTCGTCTACCGCGGCCCCTGTGCGAGCCGGATAACCGGATTGAGCGTACCTGGGGTCGAGTTGAGCCATTTGTGTTTCCCTGACATTCCTTTGCTTGGCAGCGTTTGCCAAATCACCCGGGAAATATGCTCCGCCCACCCGCACCTTTCAAGGCTTACGGATTTGTAAGATTCGCAAACGGCAAAAATATACCTGCCGCCACGAGCGCTTTGATTCATCAGGTATTTACTCGGACCTCAGGTAAGGCACTGCCGGAGCCCGCAGAACCGCCCAGGTGCCGGCACTGCCGAACAGGAAGACGAGCCCCATCGACAGCGCGAGCGCCAGCGCCACCGCCGTCGTCGAGAAGGTAAAGGCGATGTGCATGAGCTGGGTGACGACGATGTACGCCGCCGCCGTGCCCAGCAGCACGGCGAACATGGCTGTCACCGCGGCCAGGATCAGGTACTCCAGGAAGTGCGCCAGCAGGATGCGCCGCCGCGTGGCGCCCAGCGTCTTGAGGATCACCGCCTCGAGGATGCGGCGACGCTGCGCCGTCGCCAGCGCCCCGGCCAGCACCAGCGCGCCCGCCAGGAGGGTCACGCTGCCGGCGGCGCGCACCGCGGTCATCACCTTGGCGAACACCGAGTTGACCATCGACAGCACGTCCTTGACGCGGATGGCAGTGATGGAAGGATAGGTCTTGCTGATCTCACGCATGGCCTCGCCTTCGGCGGCAAGCGTGGTCGCGTTGGGCAGCGCGATGGTCACCAGCAGGTTGTGCGGGGCACCAGACAGTGTGTTGGGCGAGAACAGCATGACGAAATTGATGGCGAGGCTCTCCCATTTCACCTCGCGCAGGTTGGCGATCGTTGCCGTCACGTTGCGACCGAGCACGTTGACCGTCACCTTGTCGCCGAGCTTCAATCCCAGCTTTCCGGCCAGCTCGGCTTCGAACGACACCAGCGGATCGCCGGCATAGTCCTTGGCCCACCATTCGCCGGCGATAACGTGCGAGCCGCGCGGCACCTCTTCGGCATAGGACAGCCCGCGGTCGCCGTTGAGCACCCATTGGGCCTCCGGCGGGGCCTTCACCTCTTCAACGGGGACATCGCCCAGGCGCACCAGCCGCCCACGCAACATCGGCGCCGCCTCGAGCACGGTGCCGGGCACTTGCCGCTCGATCATCGCCGACAGCGCCGCGTAGTCCTCCTTGGGCACGTCGAGCACGAAATAGTCGGGCGAGCTGGTCGGCAGCCGCTGCTGGAGTTCGCGCACCAGCGAGGCATCGGCCAGCGCGACGGCGACGAGCAGCGACAGCCCGGCGCCCAGCGACAGCACCACCGAGCGCGTCAGCCCGCCGGGCGAGCCGAGGTTGCCGAGCGCCAGGGATAGTTCCGGCAGGCGCGGCCGCGGCACGCGGCGCACGACAAACGTCACCGCCGAGCCGAGGGCATAGAAGACCGCGAACACCACCACCAGCCCGATGGTGAAATAGGCGGCGATGGCTTTGGAATCGGAGGTCAGCATCGCGAAGCCGACCAGCGCCGCTGCGATGCCGACGGTCGTCACGATCACCCAGGGGCGCGGCAGGGTCCGCTCCGGCGCGACCTCGTCGCGGAACAGCATCGAGGCACTGACGCGCTCGACACGGCCGAGCGGCCACAGCGTAAACAGCAGCGCCACCCCGAACCCGTACACCAGCGCCGTCACGATGCTGAGCGGCGTTACGGTCATATGCGCCGCGATCGGCAGCAGGTCGCCGAACAGCGCGTTGAGCACGAACGGGGCCAGCGTACCGAGCGCCAGCCCAATGGTGACGCCGATGGCCGCCACTGCGAGCACCTGCGCGAGGAAAATGCTGAGGACCATGCGGCTCGTGGCACCGATGCTCTTCATGGTGGCGATGACTTTGCGGCGCCGGTCGATGAAGGTGGCCACAGCGTTGGCGACACCGACGCCGCCTACCAGCAGCGCCGTCAAGCCGATCAGCGTCAGGAACTGTCGCAGCCGCTCCAGGGTGCGGCTGACCTGCGGAGACGGATCCCGCCGGTCTGCAATCGTGAACCCGGCCTCAGGCAGCTCCGTGTCGATTCGCTGCCGTAGATCGAGCAGCTCGCCCTCGCTTGCCGCCGTCTCGCCGAGCTTCACCGCATAGCGCCAGCGCACCAGAGTGCCCGGTTTGATCAGCTCCGACGCCGCCAGCGTCGCCTGCGAGATGAGCACGCGCGGACCATACGTCAGCCTGTCGGTGATACCGTCCGGTTCCGACTTCAGCGCCCCCGCAACCTTCACCTTGGCGGCGCCCAGCTCAACCTCGTCGCCCACCTTCAGCTTCAACCGCTCGAGCAGCGCCGCATCGACGACGGCGCCTTCGCGCAGCGCCTGCTGCAACGGTTTGCCGCCCTCGACCTCGACCGCGCCGACGAGCGGATAGGCGTCGTCGACGCCCTTCAATTCGGCCAGCGCCTGATCGCCCCCGTCGGGACGCCGCGCCATGGTCCGCATGGTGGCGGTCTCGCTGACCCGCCCGAAAGCATCGATGATGGCGCGTTCATCGCCCTCGGCCCGCACGTGCGTGCGCGCCAGCGTCGCGTCGCCGCCCAAGATGGCTTCGCCCTGCGCTTCAAAGCCGGCGCGCAACGCATCCGACACCGCGCCGACGCCGGTGATCACCATCACGCCGAGCGCCACGCAGGCGATGAAAATGCGAAACCCCGAGATTCCTGAGCGCAGCTCGCGCGCCGCGATGCCGAGCAGCAGCGGCAGCCTGCGCTCGCCGTGCACCGGCGGCGGCGGGGTGAGCGTATCGGTTGCCGTCACGTGAGCGCCGCCTCCGCTTGCCCTTCGACGCGACCATCGGCCATGCGGATGGTGCGGTCGCAGGCGGCAGCGAGACGTTCATCGTGGGTAACAAGGATCAGCGTCGACTCGCGCCGACGCTGCAGGCCGAACAGCAGGTCGATCACGTTGCCGCCGGTGCGCCGGTCGAGATTGCCGGTCGGCTCGTCGGCGAGAATGAGCTTGGGTCGCCGGCTCAGGGCCCTGGCGATGGCGACGCGCTGCTGCTCGCCGCCCGATAGCTGCGCCGGGAAATGATCGACGCGATGGCTGAGCCCCACTTCCTGCAGCAAGTCGCGCGCCGTCGCCTGAGCATCGGCGGTCCCGGCGAACTCCAACGGCAGTGCGACGTTCTCCAGCGCCGTCATCGTCGGCACCAGGTGGAAGGATTGAAACACAATGCCGATCTCGGCCCCGCGCATCAACGCCAGCTGGTCCTCGCTCATCGCTGCAAGGTCGTGCCCGGCGACCTGGACCTTGCCGCTTGTCGCCCGTTCCAGGCCAGCCGTCACCATCAGCAGCGACGTCTTGCCCGAGCCCGACGGTCCGACCACCGCCAGCGACTGGCCCTCCTGCGCATCGAGGTCGACATCGCGCAGAATGTCCACCGGGCCGGCGCGGCTCGACAGCGTCAGTCGCACGTTCTTGAGCACCACAATCGGCTTGGTCACGATTTCATCCGCTCGCGGTTATAGGGGAAGGGACACTTGTCTCAACTTGACGGCGCCTTTACGTCATAGGAGCCATCTTTGAGTTGTCGAGGAAGCATGCAGGCGATGACGGTAAGACGCAACGGCTCGACCCTGGCACAAGTGGTGTCCGCAATGGCGGTCGTCAACGTGCTGGCCGGCATTCTCATTTTCGCTTCTGCCACATTTTCGAGCGCCGCCACGGACAAACCCATTCGCATCGTCGCATTCGGCGACAGCCTCTCGTCCGGCTACGGGCTGCGACAGAGCCAAGCGTTTCCAGCCCAGTTGCAGAAGGAATTGAAGGCACGCGGCCACAATGTCGTCATCACCAACGGCGGCGTCGCCGGCGACACTACTGCCGCGGGTCTTGCCCGCCTCGACTGGTCGATCGGCGATGATGTCGACGCCGTCATCGTCGAGTTCGGCGCAAATGACGCGTTGCGCGGCATTGATCCCAAGGCGACGCGCGCCAACCTGCAGAAGATCGTCGGCAAGCTGAACCAGCGGCAGCTACCTGTTCTGCTCGCCGGCATGCGGTCGCCCGCCAACTGGGGCGAAGGTTACGCCGATGAATTCGACTCCATCTTCCCCGCGCTGGCCAAGGAACACGAGCTGCTGTTCTACCCGTTCTTCCTCGAGGGCGTGGTCCTCAATACCAAGTTCAACCAGGACGACGGCATGCACCCCAACGCCAAGGGCGTCGCGGAGATCGTCCGCCAGATGCTCCCCTCGGTCGAGGAGCTCATCGTCAAGGTCGAAGCCCGTCGCGCCATCCCCAAGAGCTGAGGCACCGAGCCCAAATGCCGCGCCTCTTCACCGGCATCGAAATTCCCGCCGAGCCGCGCGAGCAGATCGCGCGGCTGAAAATTCCGCTGCCTGGCGGTGGCAAGTGGACCGAACCCGACAACCTGCACCTGACGCTGCGCTTCGTCGGCGACATTGACGGCGGGCAGGCGCGTGAGTTTGCCGACCAGCTGGAAACGATCGACGTTGACGCTTTTCAGCTGCGGCTATCGGGGCTTGGCGTGTTCGGCGGCAACGAGCCGCGCTCCATCTGGGCCGGCGTCGAACCATCGCCGCCGCTGGAGGCGCTGGCCCGCGCCAACGATCGCGCCGCGCGTGCCGCCGGCCTGCCTCCCGATGGGCGCCCGTTCAAGCCCCACGTCACGCTCGCCCGCATCAAGCACGCTGGTCCCGAAGAAGTGGCGCGCGTGCTGCAGCGACTCGGTGCCTTTCGCGCCGAGCCGTTCATCGTCTCGCGTTTCGTGCTGTTCACGGCCAAGCCGAAGACCGGTGGCGGCCCGTATGGCATCGAGGAGGCATTCAACTTGCGCGGCGGCGAATACGCCGGCGAGCTCGACCTCGACTACGGCTGGTAGGCGCCGCGCCTAATACCGGCCGCGGCCGCCGCTCCACGGCGTCTGCTGCGGGCCATCGCGCTCGCGCATCAGATACGCCTCGATGTCGCCGTCGCCACCGGCTGCATTCGCCTGCCCCGCATAGCGCCGCTCCGAGTTGCGCATATCGGCCAGCGCCTGCGCGTCGTCCTTGTAGCCCTGATGGCGCGCCGCCGTTTCCGCCGACCAGGGCGCTGATTTGCACGTGCAGCCCTGCACCAGCGTCTTGCGATACAGGAACGCGGTCTGCGTCTGCGCGTAGGATCGACCAGCCATGTCGACCATGGTCTCGGGACTGCCGCCGTTCACCGGATAATAATAGAGCGCCGACTCCCCGTCGCAGCGCGCCGAGCACGTGCGCGCGTCCTGATACAGCCGCTCGCGGCCGACGTTGTCGCCGATGGGAAAATAGAACCCGTCGCAGGTGCGCACGCACAGCGAACGGTAGCGCGCAGTGTCCTGCGGCCAGCCGTTGTCGTAAGTGCTGCGGCCGTATTCGAAGCCCTGATCGCGATAGCCGAAGTTGAACGTCGGCGGATCGATGCGCCGGTCGCCCTGGCGCGAGTTGCCCCAGTTCAACAGCTTGGAGAAGAACCCTTCAGCGTGCGCAGGCGGCAGCCACAGGCTCAGCGCCACGAGCGCGCCGATGGAAAACACCACACCTCGGAAGAGACGCAACAGCACGGGGACGCTCCGCTACAGGACAGAGCCCAGCATCGCGCCAATATGGAAAATAAAGTCTGAACAAACGCCCGTTTAGGCGCTCTACATCGTCAGCACGACCTTGCCGACGGCCTCGCGCTGGTCGATGACGGCCAGCGCGGCGCGAATCTCCTGCAGCGGAAACATCGCGTGGATGCGCGGCCTCAGCGCGCCGTCGGACACCCACTGCAGCACCTGCTGCATGTTGGCGCGATGCCCGGCGGAGTCGCGCTTCACCGCCTCGCCCCAGAATACGCCGATAGCCTCGCATCCCTTGAGCAGTAGCAAGTTGAGCGGGATCTTCGGGATGTCGCCGGACGCAAAACCGACGACGAGAAAGCGCCCCTCCCAGGCCATGGCGCGTAGCGCCGCCTCGGCGGAATCCCCGCCGACGCAATCGTATATGACGTCGACACCGCGTCCGCCGGTGAGAGCCCGCAACCCGTCCTTCAGGTCAGCGCTGGCGTAGTTTACCGCTTCATCGGCGCCGTGCTTGCTGGTGATCGCGAGCTTTTCCGGCGATGAGGCGACGGCGATGACGCGCGCACCCATCAGCTTGGCGATCTCGACAGCCGCGAGCCCGGCCCCGCCGGCCGCGCCGAGCACCGCCACCGTTTCGCCGGCGGCCAGTCGGCCGCGATCCTTCAGTCCGTGAATGGCCGTCCCGTAGGTCACCGAGATGCCAGCGGCGACAATATCGCTGACTCCATCCGGTATCCCCACAACAGCATCAGCCTTGGCGATGACCTTCTCGCGCGCGCCACCCCAGCCGAGATAGGCGGCTACTCGATCGCCGACCTTCACCCCCGTGACGCCCGTCCCGAGGGCCTCGACGACGCCCGCCACCTCGGCCGAGGGCGAGAACGGCAGCTCGGGCTTGGCCTGGTATTTCCCACGCGTGATCAGCGTGTCGAAGAAGTTGAGCGCCGCCGCCTTCACTGCGATCCGAACCTCGCCGGGGCCGGGCTCGGGCGTCGCAATCTCCTCGATGACGAGCCCCGTTGGCCCCTCGAGGCTCTTGCAAAGCGCCGCTTTCATGTAAAACCTCCCGCCGGCAGGGCAAATCGCATCTTGCTTGCCCTTCCACCACGCCCCGCAGCCAGCCGCAAGCAGACGCGCCCCGAGATCCGCCGAGTATCCGCGATGACCGAACGAGTGACCGACGGCTGGCCGCCCAACGCACGTGGATATTTCGCCATCGGCGCCGAGCGGATGTCGAAATCCCTGAACCTCGGTAACCTGATGCGTTCGGCGCA
Source organism: uncultured Alphaproteobacteria bacterium (assembly GCA_963759735.1). Classification (GTDB taxonomy): domain Bacteria; phylum Pseudomonadota; class Alphaproteobacteria; order Rhizobiales; family Hyphomicrobiaceae; genus Hyphomicrobium_A. Next base: position 161,428 of record CAVXAF010000004.1, on the reverse strand, counting down.
CGGCTTCGGGGCGAGCTTCACGTTCACGGTCGGCGCCACCTACCGGGCGCTCGAGGCCTTCGCCGACACCTCCAAGACGCAGCTGCACCTGCCGCACTACAACTGGCCGTCGCTCGATGCCATGGCATTGCCGCAGGGCTGCAAGCTCGTCGGGATCGAACTCCTTGATACCGCTATTGATCTTCCAAGCTTCCGGCATCCGTTGAAGGCCGCGTATGTGCTCGGCCCCGAGCAGGGGTCGCTGTCGGACGACCTGCTCGCCCGCTGCGACTACGTGGTGCGCATCCCGACCAGCTTCTGCGTCAACGTCGCCATGGCTGGCGCTATCGTTATGTACGACCGCACACGGTCGCTTGCCCGCTTTGCGGACCGGCCGGTGGGCGAAGGCGGGCCCGGCGTGCGGCCACGCCCGGCGAGAAGCCGGGGGTAAGATCGCGCGGGACGGGTGACAGCCGCCCGTAAGGGTGCATATGCTTACGCAAAATTCGCGCTTTCTTCGGGGAGGGAGCCTTATGCGCACAACCATGGCGTCGGCCATCTTGGCATTTGCATTTGTCGGCGCGGCCGCCGCACAGACGGTCGATCTCGTCGAGAAGCAGGGCTCGTGGAGTCTCTACGCGGACGCGGCGACACCGAAGGACGTGTGTTTCATCGCCGCCCAGCCGCAGGCGGTCGAACCGCTCGGCGCCAACCGCGGTCCGATTTTCTTCTACATCTCCGCCTGGCCGAAAGAGGGCGTGAAGACCGAGCCCAGCGTCAAGGTCGGCTACCCGGTCAAGCCGGACGCCGAGATGTCGGTCACTGTCGGCACCGAGACCTTCAAGCTGTTCGTCAAAGGCGAGCGCGGCTTCGTCTCCGATCAGAACGAGGAGCTGAAGCTGGTCGAGGCCTTGAAGAAGGGTTCGAACGCCTTCGTCAAAGCTGTCTCGGCGCGCGGCACCGCAACGACCGACACCTACTCGTTGTCGGGTCTCAGCGCCGCGCTGGATAAGCTCGCCGCCACCTGCCCGTAGCCGGCCTTTAGCCGAACCGCTGGGGATCAGTCGTCGGAGTCGCGCGACCGCCGCGCTTGCGCAGGTGCACGTAAAGGGCTCCCTCGCCGCCGTGATTGATCGCCGCCGTGGTGAAGCCGATGACGATCGGCGCGACCGTCGGCTCGCCGAGCCAGCGCGGCACGTTGCGCCGCAGGATGCCGCGCTCGTTGCCCTCGTGCTCCAGACGCTCATCCAGCGCCGTGCGCCGCGGCGCACCCTTGCCGGTGATCACCAGTACCCAGCGCTTGCCGTTGGCGTGGGCACGCAGCAGGAAGCGGACCAAGGCGTCGTGCGCCTCCGCCTGGCGCATGCCGTGCAAGTCTATGCGCGCTTCGATCTCCGTTCGCCCCGAGCCGAGCTTTCGCGCCTTGCGGCGCTCGAGCGCCAGCGGCGTCGGCGGTGGCGGAGCTGGCGTAAATTTGGCGGTCGGTGGCGGCGATACGCGCGCGGCGGGCTTTGGTGGGAGGGCCGGCGTCGCCGGCTGGCGCTTGGCGTCCGGTGCCTCGATGACATCTTCGAGCGCGGCGTGCACGCGTCCCTTCTTGCGCTTGATGGGCTCCAGCGAACGCGCCGTATGCTCCCAGAGCTCGCGCTCTTCTGGCGATAGCCGGGCGGGAGCCTTCTTGCCCGGTGGCGATTTCAGGGGGCGCCCTTCACGATCGTTTGCCATTGCAGGCGCTCGCCGAACCTTATGCCCTGACCGGCGGCATGCGTGGCGGCGGGAAGCAGCACGAAGAAATTCCCCGCGTGCTTGGTCGTGCCCGCCAGCTTGCCGGCTTCGTCGCCGGACCCGAAGTAAATGTCGCCACGCTCCGCACCCTTGATGGCCGAGCCTACGTCCTGCGCCACCATCAAACGATTAAAGCCCGCGCCTTTTTTGGCCGGCGAAAGCTTCGGCACACTCAGATAGAGCGGCGTGCCGAGCGTGTGGTAGCCGGTATCGACGGCGAGGCTGCGCCCCGGGGTCAACACCACCCCCATGGCACCCATCGGGCCGTCCTCATCGCCCAGCTCGCGGAAAAAGATGAACGAGCGGTTCTGCCACATCACCTTCTGGCCGCGCTCCTTGTCCTCGCGCAGCCACTTGCCGAGCGCCTGCATCGACATCCGGTTGGCGGGAAGGATCTTGTTGTCGATCAGGTAGCGTCCGATCGAAGAATAGGGGTGCCCATTCTTGCCGTCGTAGTTGATGCGCACCGTCGTGCCGTCGGTGAGATGGATGCGCCCCGAACCCTGGATATGCATAAAGAACACTTCCACCGGGTCTTCGAGATACAGCAGCTCCAGTCCCTTGCCGGTCAGCGCCCCCTGCTCGATCTCCCCACGCGTCGGGAATACGGATGTGCCGTCGGCCGTCTGGCGCACGTGCGTCAGCCCGTCGGGCTTGGAGGCGCGATCGGCTTCCTCAACGATATTCACGAGGTCGGTCGGGCGCTTGTAGACCGGCGTCTGGAACTTGCCCTGCGGGGTGCGCGAGCCCTCCAGCACCGGCTCGTAATAGCCGGTCAGCAGCCCCTCGGCCTTGGCGTGCGCGACCCTGTGCGGCACGAACTGCGTTTCGAAGAAGGTTTTGGCGGCGGACTTGCTCGGCTTCAAGTCGATCGCGGCGCGGCAGGCGACCGCCAGATCCCCCGCCGGGACCTTGCATTGTGCGCCGACGCGCGTCGGGGCCTTGCTCGAAGCCTTGATCACCGCCTCGCACGATTTCAGAAACGTCTTGAAGGCGGCGAAGTGATCGTCGCTCTCCCAGCCCGGTAGATCGGCAAAGGTCAACGCTTCGAGCGTTGCCTCGGGAGGCTTGGCCGTGGCCGGCTTGGCGGCGGGTTTCGATGGCTTGGGAGCTTGGCTCATCGCAGGCTTGGCGGGCTGGCCGGGTTGAGATGCAGCGGGTGGCGGCGGGGTGGCGCTAGTGGGCTCGGCGAAGGCGGGAGCAGTCGAGCATAGCGCGACCACGAACAAGGCAGCGACCGACGCCGCCGCCCTCCATCTCACTGCAGCCAGGGCGCAGATACCGACCATGGTCGCGTGCGCCTTCCCCCTCGATGCCTGCGCCGCCGTGGGCGCGAGCCAAGCGTCTCCCCAGCGCGCGCCCGCGCGCGTTGCACTTCAAGCCGGCGACTGCGTGGCGATGAGGCGCCAGTTCGGATTGGCGCGCGTCTTTGCCGTCGAGATGTCGCGGCTGAACGTCCAGATGTCGGTAACTTCCTTGATGCGCTGCGGATCGCCGTTGATGATAGCGCCCGCCTTGTCGCGCGTCGCCGAGATCAGCTGACTGACGAAGCGGACGGTGATCGAGGCAATGCCGCTCTTCACTTCCGATTCGACGATGTCGGCCTTGTCGATGCCGACGAAGCTCTGGTCGACCTGCTCGTTGCGCGATTCCCGATCAGTGATCGCGCCGTTGAAGCCATCGTAGACCTCGCGGCTCAGCAGGTCCTTCAGCAGCTTGCGGTTGCCCTCGGCGAACGCCGTGACGATCATCTCGTACGCCTGTTTGGCGCCGCGGATGAAGGTGTCGGGATCGAACGCGGGATCAAGACGCGCCACCTCGATCAGGCCGGATCGCGCCGCCGCTTCCACGCTCGGGTAGGTCTTGATGCGCTCTTCGGCGTCGGCCTGCGTCACTTCGGCTGCCGGTGCAGCGGCTGCGGCATCGCGCTCGCGGCGCGGCATGGCGACGACGTTGTCGCTGGCGGCGGCCGGCGTTCCCTGTCGTGCCCGCTCGGCCCGATAGCGCTCGACGCGTGCTTCCTCATCACCCGTTCGGCGTCCGAGAACGCTTCTCAGCTTCAATACCACGATGACCGCGACAATGAGCGAGATGAGGGTGAAGAGATCAATCTTCTCCATGGGCGGCTGCCTTCCTGGCAATCAACAGCGTGACTGGAAACGACCAATATATATGATCGCGTCTTAAGGAAGCCCAAGTCCAGGGAGCAACGGGGCCTCTGATCCGATCCGCCATCAAGGGGTTAAGATGGTTCTCCCTACAAAGGTAGGACACAAAAGCAGGGATGCCAACCCGATTGCACTGACGCACCGCCATTTGCACCCAGGATCGCGTCCGCATGCTCAACAATCAGCTAGCAGGAGATGAATAGACGTCCATGATGTCGCCCTTGCGCCTGCTCCCGATAATGCTCCTGCTCGCCCTGCCGTTCCTTGAGATCATGCTCTTGATCCTGGCCGGACAGTGGATCGGATTCTGGGCGACGTTGGGGCTGCTCTTTCTGTCCGCCATTGCGGGCATGCTGATCATCCGCCGTCAGGGTGTCGCCATGTTCGGCCGCATGTTCGACAGCATGAGCCAGGGCGGTAAGGCAATCCCTTCGCTCGTCGACACCTATGCCGCGATGGCCGCCGGCTGCCTGCTCATCGTTCCCGGCTTCATCACTGACGCCATCGGGCTGGCGCTGCTCTTTCCGCCGCTTCGCCGCCACCTGTTGCGCTCCGTGCTCCCCAGCTTTGCCGCCACGCGCCGCCCGCAAGCCGCGCCAACTGCGGCCGCGCCGCCGCGCACCTCAAGGCCGGCCGAGCCGATCGTCATCGAAGGCACCTATCAGCGCCTCGACGACGACGACAAGCGTTAGCTCACCTCGGCCTTCGACATTGTCGCCGCTGACCCCGCGTGTTAGCTACCCGCCTCCAACCCACAACCTCGGCACGGAAGCGCATTCGATGGCCAGTTCGACCTCAGGCAATGGCAACGGCAAGACCGAAGAAGCGGCGCAGACTTCCCCGCCTCCCGTGCAGGTGAAGGTCGTAGCGCAGTACATCAAGGATCTGTCGTTCGAGAACCCAAACATTGAGAAGCTGATCAAGGATCCTGGCGACCAGCCGAACCTGCAGCTGTCGATCAACGTCGGCGCCAAGGGGGTGGGCCCGTCACTCTACGAGAGCTCGATCGACTTCAACGCCCAGGCGTCCAACAAGCTCGGCGAAATATACCAGCTCGAGATCGTCTACGCCGGCCTGTTCAAAATCGAGAACATCCCCGAGAAGTCGCTCGAGCCATTCCTGCTCGTCAACTGCCCGTCGATCCTCTTCCCGTTCTTGCGCCGCATCGCCGCCGACTTGACGCGCGAAGGCGGCTTCCCGCCGCTGCTGCTCGATCCGTTCGATTTCGCATCGCTCTACCTGCGTCGTCAGCAGGAGATGCTTGCCCAGGCCGCCGAGGCGCCGAAGAACTAGCCGTGCTAGGCGTCGCCGGCAGGCACCAGGAAGCGGCGCCAGATCGCCTTCTCGCCCAGCGTCTCGACGAAGGCCGCGTGCGCTGCTTCCAGCTCGGGCGACAGGCGCGAGGGCAATGGCGTCGGCCGCGACATTGCATTGCCGCGGTTGAGCGGCGCCAGCTCCCCGCCCATCGGCCCCGCGCCCTCGACGACGAAATCGACGAACGCCGCCTGACGCACGCCCAGCAGCTCGATGTACACCTCGGCCAGCAGCAGCGAGTCGACGAGTGCCCCGTGCTTGGTGCGCTTGGTGTTGTCGATGCCGTAGCGCTTGCACAGTGCATCGAGGTTGTTGGGACCGGCAGGATGACGGCGCCGCGCCAACTGCAGCGTGCACGTCACGCGGTCCATGGGGATCGGTCCGAGCGACAGCCGCCCCAGCTCGTAATTGAGAAATCCGATGTCGAACGCCGCGTTGTGAATGACGATCGCATCCTCTGCGATGAACTGCAGGAAGGCGCCGGCCACTTCGGCGAAGCGCGGCTTGTCCTTGAGGAAGTCGCCGGTCAGCCCATGCACCGCGACCGCTTCCGCCGGCACGTCGCGATCGGGGTTCACGAAGCAGTGGAACTCGCGCCCCGAGGGGATGCGATTGACCAGCTCGATGCAGCCGATCTCGATCAGCCGGTCGCCGCCCTGCGGGCTGAGGCCAGTGGTTTCCGTATCGAGTATGATCTCGCGCATACCCTTCCATCGGCCGCGAATCAGGGCGGGGTCAAGTCGCCCAGTGCCGCGCATAGGCTTCGCCGTGGCGCGCCTGCAACTTGCCGATAATGGCGTCGAGCGCCGCCTGGCTCGGCGCTAGGCCCGAGCCGGTGTCCACAATGAAATCGGCGAGCTGGCGCTTCTCGGCGTCCGGCATCTGCCGCGCCAGCAGCTGGTCCAGCTTTTCCTTCGACATGCCCGGCCGCGTCAACAGCCGCGCCTGTTGGACGTCCGCCGGCGCGGTGAGCACAACAACCACATCGACCAGCCGATCGGCGCCCGCCTCGAACAGCAACGGTATCTCCAGCACCGCGATGGGTGTTGCGCGCCGTGCTTCATCGCGCAGGAACGACCGCTCGGCCTCGCGCACCATCGGATGCACGATGGCCTCCAGCTCTCGCAGGCGTGCGGGATGCGCGATCAGCGCCGCGCTAAGCTTGTTGCGATCGACGCCGGCGGCGGTCGTCGTGCCGGGGAAAGCGCGCTCGATGCGCTCGACCGCTTTTCCACCGGCATAGAGGCGATGCACCTCCGCGTCGGCGTCGAACACAGGCAATCCGCGAGAACGCAAATAAGCCGAGGCTGTGGATTTCCCCATACCTATGGAGCCGGTGAGCCCGACGATCAGCATCTCGTGTCCTGATTCCGAATTTCGCCAAAGCTGGTTAGGTGGGAAACGAATTTCCCGATCATTACGCTAGTGCCTCTCGATGTCGGCGACGATGAGCGCGCGTAACTCGTCCGTCACCTGTGGACGATACCCGAACCAGCGCTCGAAGCCCGGCACTGCCTGATGCAGCAGCATCCCCAAGCCATCCACAGTGCGCAAGCCATGGCTCTGCGCCTGCGCCAGGAACTCGGTCTGCAGCGGCACATAGACGATATCGCACACGACGCAATCGGGATTGAAGCCGGCAAAGTCGACACCCAGCGAGCCGACCCCCTTGAGGCCCACCGCCGTCGTGTTGACCAGCACGCACGCCTCGCGCGCGCCGTCGCTGCGGTTCGACCAGTCGAACACCTTGACGCGCGGCCCGAACATTTCAGCCAGGGGCTCGGCACGCGACCGGGTCCTGTTGAAAACGCGCACCTCGCCGACGCCCTCTTCCAGAAAGCCGTGCACGATGGCGCGCGCCGCCCCGCCTGCGCCCAGCACGCAAACCGGCCCGTCATGGGCTTTCCAGTCGGGCACCGTATGGTCGAGATGCGTCATGAACCCGTAGGTATCGGTGTTTGCCGCATGCAGTTTTCCGTGCTCGATCCACAGCGTGTTCGCAGCTTGAACGGCACGCGCGGATTCCTCGCGCACATCGGCGAGCGCAAACGCGGCCTCCTTGTGCGGCACCGTCACGTTGCAACCGACGAAGCCCTGCGCAGCGAGCGAACGCAGGAATTGCGCAACCTCTTCGGGACGCACCGACTGCTTGCTGTAGGTTCCGTCGATGCCGTAGTGCTGCAGCCAATAGCCGTGGATCAGCGGCGAGCGCGAATGCTCGATCGGCCAGCCGATAACGCAGGCGCGTTTCATCTTGCGATCATCCCGCGTGCGCGCAACTCTCCCAGGAGAGGCAGCAGCGGCAGCCCCAGAATGGTGAAATAGTCTCCCTCGATGCGCTCAAAGAGCTGCACGCCGAGCCCCTCCAGCTCATAGGCGCCGACCGACTGGCTGACGCGATCGCCGGCGCGAGTGAGATAGTCCTCCAGGAACTCGTCGGAGAATTCTCGCATGGTCAGCCGTGCCGTCGCGACATGCTCCCACGTCACCTTGCCGTCCTCAGCGAGTGCCACCGCCGAGTGCAATTCGTGCGTACGCCCGCGCAATTGGCGCAGCGCCTCGCGCGCCGCATCGATGCTCGGCGCCTTGCTCAGCAGCTTGTCGCCCAACGCCAGCACCTGGTCGGCACCGATAATCGTTGAATCGCGCCGCTTGCCGCTCACGTCCTCGGCCTTGGCGGCTGCCAACACTTCGGCGATGCGCTGCGGCGCCATGCCAGCGTCCTCGCCTAAAAGCCGCGCCCGGATCGCCGGCTCATCGACGTCTGCGGCCTGCACGGTGAAGTGCACGCCGGCGGCGGCAAGCATCTCTCGTCGCGCACGGCTGCCCGATCCCAATACGATCTGCGGCGCGTTAACCGTCGCTGGCATCCTGCACCCCTTCCAATCCTGCTTGACGGTCGTGCAGCAGCTTGAGGATCTGCGCCGCTGATTCTTCCACCGACCGGCGCGTGACGTCGATCACCGGCCAGCGGTTCTGAGCGCAAATCTTGCGTGAGTATGCAAGCTCGGCCGTGATGCGGTCGCGGTCGACATAGTCGCCGAGATTGCGGTCGGCGAGCATCATGGCACGGTGGCGGCGCACCTCGGCGAGGCGATCGGGGCTGGCGACGAGGCATACGACGAAAGCCTTATGCGGCTTGGTCAATCTTTCCGGTAATGGGATCGTCGGCACCAGCGGCAGGTTGGCCGTCTTGTATCCGCGCTGGGCGAGATAGATGCTGGTCGGCGTCTTCGATGTGCGCGAGATGCCCAGCACGATGATGTCGGCGTCGTTGAGGTCTTCGGGCAAGTGCCCGTCGTCGTGCGCCATGGTGAAGTTCAACGCGTCGATGCGGCGGAAGTAGTCGGCATCGAGCACGTGCTGGCCGGCGACGGTCGGAGTGCGCGGCGCACCGAGATAACCCTCCAGCACCTGCATGATCGGTTGCAGCACCGCAAGGCAGGGAATCTTCAGTTCCGCGCAGCGCCGCTCGAGCTCGTCTGACAGCTCGCGATTGGTGATCGTGTAGAGCACGATGCCGGGCGTCTGCCCGATCTCCTGCAGCACGCGTTTCAGTTGCCGCGCAGTTCTCACCAGCGGGTGCACATGCTCGATGGGGCGGACGAGCGCGTATTGCACCGATGCCGCCTTGGCAATCGTCGTCAAAGTCTCGCCGGTCGAGTCCGAAACGAGATGCAGGTGGAAGAAACTCGGTAAGCCGCTTGTCATGCGTTTCGTGATTCCCACGGGAGAGACTGTTGAGAACCACCCAAGTTATTAAGCCGGCCCCTGCAACCTGGCGCCGTTCTACCCGAGCCCCGTCCGCTGTCCACGAAACTGCACACCATGAGCCGAGTTTTCATTGCCGAAGCCGGAGTTCGCCGTCGCATGAGGATCGGTGCATTCCACGATGCTAATCCATAGGCTCTCAACAGTCGAAGCCTCAGGGTTGCAACGCCACGATCGAAGCTAGCCCCTTGAACGGCGACGGCTTCGCCCGCCCTAGTGGTTCGCCGGACCTCGGCCCACCAGATCGGGTCCCGGCGTTAGTGCCCCTGTGCGCGACCGTTGGATTAGGGTAGGACAACGGCTAATCCCCATAACCCACGGCCCTAATAGTAAGAGCAATAAAAGTCTAAGAATCTTAGATTGGTTTAAGAGCACATGCGTGCCCCCACTCGACCGACCTCGCCCAGCACCTCCAAGCAGAAGCTCGTCAGGGTGCTGCAGGGTGAAGCCGCCTCCCCGCCCCCCATGTGGCTCATGCGGCAAGCGGGCCGCTACTTGCCCGAGTACCGGCAGGTTCGCGCCTCCGTCGGCGGCTTCCTCGAACTGTGCTACAACCCGCATCTCGCCGCCGAGGTGACGCTGCAGCCGATCCGCCGCTACGGCTTTGATGCGGCGATCCTATTTTCCGACATCCTCGTCGTGCCCGACGCGCTCGGCCAGCGCGTCCGCTTCGTTGAAGGCGAGGGTCCGCACCTCGATGCGATCGGCACCGCTGCTGAACTCGCAGGGCTGAACCTGGCGGGCACGGGCGAGAAGTTCTCGATCGTTTGCGAGACCGTGCAGCGTCTGCGCCAGGACCTGCCGCCGGAAACCGCGCTCATCGGTTTTTGTGGGGCCCCGTGGACGGTTGCGACCTACATGGTCGGCGGCCAGGGCTCGTCCGATCAGGCGGCGGCGCGCTCCCTCGCCTATCGTGACCGCGCGACGTTCGCCCGCCTCATCGACATCGTCACGCAGGCCTCGATCGAATACCTCGACGGCCAGGTGCGCGCCGGTGCCGACGTGCTGCAAATTTTCGATAGCTGGGCAGGAAACCTCCCCGAAGACGAATTCGACAATTGGGTGGTGGCGCCCAACCGGAGAATCGTCGCAGAGCTGAAGCGTCGCCACCCCGGCACACCGATCATCGGCTTTCCGCGTGGGGCGGGGGCCAATGCCGAGGGCTTCGTCGCGGCGACACAGGTCGAGGGACTGGGATGCGATACGGCGATGCCATTGCGACAGATGCGGGCGCTCGCCGATGCAACCGGCGTCACCGTGCAGGGCAACCTCGATCCGCTGCTGCTGGCAGCAGGCGGTCCGGCCCTCGATGCGCGGTTGCTTGAAATCCTAGCCGCGATGCGTGGCGCGCCGTTCATCTTCAATCTCGGGCACGGCATCGTCCCGTACACCCCACCCGAACACGTTGCCCGTCTCGTCGAACTCGTCCGCAGCGAAGGGGCCTGACCATGCTTTGGCTCAAGGCCTTCCACATCATCGCCGTCGTCGCCTGGTTCGCCGGGCTCTTCTACCTGCCGCGCCTGTTCGTCTATCACGCCGACGCCAAGCCCGGCTCGCAGCTGTCGGAGACCTTCAAGGTCATGGAGCGCCGGCTGCTCATCGCCATCATGACCCCGGCCATGGCGGCCGTTTGGATCTCCGGACTGATCCTCGCCTGGTGGACCGGCGCCTACGCGGACACTTGGTTGCAGCTGAAATTCGCCCTGGTTTTTCTATTGTCGGGCTACCAGGGCGCGCTCAGCCGCTGGACGAAAGACTTTGCCGCCGACCGCAATACGCACTCGGGCAAGTTCTACCGGATCGCCAACGAGGTCCCCACCGCGTTTCTCATCGCCATCGTTCTGCTCGTCGTGCTCAAGCCGTTCTGACGAGAATCTTGCGCGAGCCACTTTTCTCTTCCTTTTCCTTCTGCTATAGGTGATTTGAAATCACGCATCGAACTCGGGGCCGCTCAGGCCTATGAGTTGGTCGCCGATGCCCCACCTCAAGGGGTAAGGCCGACCGTCCGTGGCGTTGGCCACGATCTTTTCAAACTCCCCCACCCTTCCGGCCCGGCACCACCTTCCCGCCTCAACCGCCGTGGCCCCCCGGAGCGTTACCTATGGAAATGAAGCTGGAAGACCTCAAGCTCAAGTCTCCGACGGAGATGCTGAGCTTCGCGGAGGAGAACGGCGTCGAGAACGCCAGCACCATGCGCAAGCAGGAGCTGATGTTCGCCACGCTGAAACAACTCGCCGCCAAAGAAATTGAAATCACCGGCACCGGCGTCGTCGAAGTGCTGCAGGACGGCTTCGGCTTCCTGCGCTCGCCCGACGCCAACTACCTGCCCGGCCCCGACGACATCTACGTCTCGCCCTCGCAGATCCGCCGCTTCGCGCTGCGCTCCGGCGACACCGTCGAAGGCCAGATCCGCGGCCCCAAGGACGGCGAGCGCTACTTCGCGCTGCTCAAGGTCAGCAAGATCAACTTCGAAGATCCCGAAGCGACGAAGCACAAGATCAACTTCGACAACCTCACACCTCTCTATCCGACGCAGTGGTTGAAGCTCGAGACCGAGGATCCGACCGTCAAGGATTTCTCCCCGCGCGTCATCGACATCGTCGCCCCGATCGGCAAGGGACAGCGCGGCCTGATCGTCGCCCCGCCGCGCACCGGCAAAACGGTGCTGCTGCAGAACATCGCCCACTCGATCGCCGTCAATCATCCCGAGTGCTATCTCATCGTGCTGCTCATCGACGAGCGGCCCGAGGAAGTCACCGACATGCAGCGCTCGGTGAAGGGTGAGGTCATCTCCTCCACCTTCGATGAGCCGCCTTCGCGACACGTGCAGGTCTCCGAGATGGTCATCGAGAAGGCCAAGCGTCTCGTCGAGCACAAGCGCGATGTCGTCATCCTGCTGGATTCGATCACCCGCCTCGGCCGCGCCTACAACACCGTCGTGCCGTCCTCCGGCAAGGTGCTGACCGGCGGCGTCGATTCCAACGCCCTGCAGCGCCCCAAGCGCTTCTTCGGTGCCGCCCGCAACATCGAGGAAGGCGGCTCCCTGACCATCATCGCCACGGCGCTCGTCGATACCGGCTCGCGCATGGACGAGGTCATCTTCGAAGAGTTCAAGGGCACTGGTAACTCGGAAATCATTCTCGACCGCAAGGTCTCCGACAAGCGCGTGTTCCCGGCCATCGACGTGTCGCGCTCGGGCACCCGCAAGGAAGACCTGCTGGTTCCCAAGGACCAGCTCAAGAAGGTCTACGTGCTGCGCCGTATCCTCAACCCGATGGGCACCATGGACGGCATCGAGTTCCTCATCGACAAGCTGCGCTCGACCAAGACCAACGGCGAGTTCTTCTCCTCGATGAACACCTGATCTGCTCACCATCCATTGAATGCGAAAGGGCCGCTTCACCGCGGCCCTTTTTGTTGGCCGCCATGTTCCATACGGAACACGCCGACGTGGCACCGAGCGCTAACTGGATGCCCGCATGCCGCGCGTGGCGGTCAGCATCGGAGGAGTGCGCCATGGGTCTGAAAACCGTCTTCGACGGCATCTACGTCGATCAACTCATCCACAAGAACGAGCGCGGTGAGTTCGTAATTTACCCGTACGGCATGATGGGCGGCGGCTACGTCTTGCCAGCCGATCGCGAGCCATCCGTACGTCGGCGCTTGCGCCTGCTGATGCTCAGCCCGTTCGTCCTTCTGATTGTTTTCGTCTCGCTCCTCGGTGAAGCAGGAACTGGCATCACTGCGCTCACCTGGGCGGCCGTCGCCGGCATCGGCGTACTGATGCTCTCCGTCTTGATCTACTTTCAGCGGCGCCTCGCCGCCGGCCTGCAGCCGGTCGACGGCCCGCGGCCAACCGCCCGCCAATGGTTGCACGGCGCTCGCCGCTCGCGTCCCACCTGGACCCATTGGTTCAGCGTCATCGCTGGACTGATCTTGGGATTGCTCTCGGTCGCCGCCATCGGCGCTGGCTTCGCCGACGGCGATCTACTCCTGATCGCGTCCGGCGTGTTCCTTTTGGCCATCAGCGTGCTTGCCGCGTGCGATGGCTTGCTTGGCCTCAAGGAACACCGCGGCACGCCCTGACGGCTCGCCTAGCCCCGCCCGCCGCTACTCTGCGGCGTCGACGATGCGGCGTGCTTCCTGCGCCGGCGTCGGTGCCGGCTGCGGAGCGACCGCCTTCTTGTAGCGCTCAGGCTCGCCCTGCCCCGGCTTGTAGTGCAGCGGCAGCAGGAACTGCTCGACGTAGCTCTTGGGGAAATTCGGGATCTCGTCGACCCCCAGGTCCTTGGCGGTGATCTCGCGCGGCGGCTTCTCGTGGAAGGTCCCGAGCAGCTTGTCCCAGAAGGTGAACAGCAGGCCGAAGTTGCAGTCGCCCTCTGTACCCCAGTTGACGTGATGCAGGTGGTGGATGCGCCCGATCGACAGGTGGCTCTGCAGCGGACCGAGGCGCGCATCGACATTCGAGTGCTGCACGATCAGCGTGATGGAGATGACGAAGCCGAGCAGCACCGCTACCGGAATTGGCATGCCCATGATGACCAGCGGTGCGCTGCCGACGATCATGTCCAGCACCTGATGCAGCGGATGGCGCATCACGCCGTTCAGACCGTACAGGCGCCCGACGCCGTGGTGCACGGCATGCAACCGCCACAGCGGTGCAAAGCGGTGCGACAGGTAGTGCATCATCATGAACACGAAGTCGGAGATGACGAACGCCATCAGCAGCTGCACCCACAGCGGCCACTGCGTCGGCCAGATGCCCACGTCGAACGGGAACAGCCACACGATGAGCGGGATCAGCAGCACGCCGTTGATGCTCTGCATCTCGTAGACGAGGATGTGCAGGACGTTGGTCGGCGTATCGCCGTGGTCGTCGTGATTGTTCCATTCATCGAAGAACGGCGCGATCTTCTCGGCCCCGAAGGCGACGGCATAGGCAAGTGCCAGCAATGGGGCCAGCCACAGATAGGCCCACGGGTTCCCGCGCCCGACGGCCAACTCGGCCACCACCAAGTAGGCGGCACCGGTCAGGCCGAGCATCATCAAGGGGGCGTAGCCGTAGCGCACGATCGTGCGGAGTGCGTGCATCATGGTCTCCGAATCGAGGGGTCGGGGAGCATCTCGATCTCGTTATTTGATCCAGCCTTGCGACAACGCGCCGACCACCAAACCCGTTCGAGGAATACACCCCACGCGTATCGAGTTGGTTACGCACTTCGTTGCTGTTTCAGCGTCCTCGCGAGGTCTGCGGGCTCGGTCAGGGACGGTGAGCACTGAGGTCCTATGCACACGTAAGCGGTCGCACGGGAGTTTACAGCGTTTTTGTCGCGAAGGCCCGGTAACTCGGCACCGTTCGCCGTGTCATCCAAAGCGTACTGCAGCACGCCCGGCAAAGAAATACTTCTGATGACCTTGATCAGTTCGCCACCACCTTCAAGATGCTGGCCGGCAACGATGACTTGTTGCGGGGCCAGCAAGTCGAATGTGCTCGAAAGGAGCCCGGTGTGTGCGACAACATTTCGCCCCACCTCGCCGGCGAATGTCGCCAGCAAGGCTTCTGCCCGATCGAAATATCGGGTCTCCCCGCTCAGCGTGCCGAGCGAGACCAGGTTGGCCAGCATGATGGCATTGGCGTTGGGCGTGGCATCGTCGGTGGCCGGCCGCAGACGCACAATGACATCGCGCGTATCGTCGGCTGAGGTTGCATAACCCCCCGGACCTTCAACCCAGTAATGCTTGTCGAGCACGTCCGCCCAGGCGGTGGCCTGGTCGAAGTAGCGCTGCTCGTTGGTCGCTTGCGACAGGCGAAGCGCTGCCCAGATCATGTTGGCGTAGTCGCTTGCCGTCGCCGGTGCTTTGGCGATCCCATTGCGGTAGGCGTGCTTGAGGCGGCCATCCGCATCGGTCATGCGCGTTGCGACGAAGTCGAAAGCGCGCTTGGCCAAGGTCTAGCCACTTCGGCTGCTCGAACACCGTGGCGGCGCGCGCCAGGGCGGCGATCATCAGACCGTTCCAATCGGCCAGCACCTTGTCGTCCCAACCAGGGCGCACACGCTTGTCTCGCGCGGCGAGCAGCTTGGCGCGCAGGTCCGCCAGCCGCACTTCCTCGGCGTCCGCACCGAGCTCCAGCTTGCGAAGCCGATTGAGGATGGTGTGGCCTTCCCAGTTGCCGTCGGCGGAGACGTCATACGCCTCGGCAAAGTGGCGACCGTCCACCTCGCCGAGCACTGCCAGAATCTCATCCAGCGTCCAAACGTAGAACTTGCCTTCCTCGCCTTCGGAGTCTGCATCCAGCGAAGCAGCAAAGCCGCCGCCCTCGGCGATCATCTCGCGCTCGAGCCAGGCAACCGTCTCGGCGATGCGCGCCCGGTAGAGCGGCGAGCTGGTCTCCCGATAGACCTCGGTCATCAGCTCGATCAGAAGCGCATTATCGTAGAGCATCTTTTCAAAGTGCGGGGCCAGCCAGTACTCGTCGACCGAGTAGCGCGCAAAGCCGCCGCCCAGATGATCGTAGATGCCGCCCTGGCAGATGTTGTCGAGGGTCAGCGTTACCGCCGCGCGTGCCGGCGCGTGGTCGTAGCGAATGCCGCCGCGCCACAACAGCCAGAAGAAGCTCCACTGCGGAAACTTGGGCGCACCCTGCAGACCGCCGTGCACGGGATCGACCGCCGGCACCATGCGCATCGTCAGGTCTTTGAGCAGGCGATCGTCGATGGTGATGGCGCTCGAGCCTTCGCGCCGCTCCTGCAGCGCCTCGGTCAGCGCGCGCGCATTCTCCGCTACCTTCTCCGGCTCCTCGCGGAACACGGTGGAGACGCGCTCCAGCACGTCAACGAATGACGGGCGCCCGAAACGGTTATCCTTCGGAAAGTAGGTGCCGCCCCACACCGGGCGCGCCTCCTGGTCGAGGAACATCGTCAGCGGCCAGCCGCCCTGCACGCCGAGCGCATGCAGCGCCCCCATATAGATGGCATCGATGTCGGGCCTCTCCTCGCGGTCGACCTTGATGTTGACGAACAGTTCGTTCATCACCGCCGCTGTCGCCTCGTCCTCGAAGCTCTCGTGCGCCATCACGTGGCACCAGTGACAGGCGGCATATCCCACCGACAGCATGATCGGCTTACCGCTCCGCTTGGACTCGGCCAGCGCCTCGGGCCCCCACGCCCACCAGTGAACCGGGTTGTCCTTGTGCTGCAGGAGGTAAGGGCTCGTCTCCTTGCCGAGACGGTTCTCGCTCATGACGATCCTTTGGCTGCGAGGGAGTGCATGGGCCGTAACATGGTGCTTCGCGATCAGGCTGGCTACCGCAGTGATCGTCAATTCCAAGTGTCCGACGGCCGCCCGGATGTGTGATCAAGCCAAGGGTTAAGTGGCCGGGCGGCTCGGCTTCCATTGCGTGAACCGCGGCTGCGCTCTACTCGATGCCCATGGCTGATCCGCAGACCATCTTCGCGCTATCGAGCGCCCCCGGCCGCGCCGGCATCGCCGTGGTCCGCATCAGCGGACCTAGTGCGGGCGCCGTTGTCGATGCGCTGGCACCGCCTCGGCCATCCGATCGCCGCGCCGCCCTGCGTCGCCTGTGCGATCCGGCCAGCGGCGAAGTCTTGGATGAAGCGCTGGTCCTCTGGCTCGCCGCCCCACGCACCGAAACCGGTGAAGACATGGCTGAGCTTCACCTGCACGGCAGTCCTGCCGTCGTGAAAGCGGTCCTCGCCGCCCTCGGTCGGCAGGCCGATTGCCGGCTGGCCGAGCCGGGCGAGTTCGCCGCCCGCGCCTTCCGCAACGGCAAGCTCGACCTTGCCCAGGTCGAGGGCCTAGCTGACCTGATCGACGCCGAGACCGAGGGCCAACGGCGCCAGGCGCTCGCGCAGATGCGCGGCACGCTGTCCGCGCTCTATGAGGGCTGGCGGCGAGAGCTGATCGAAGCCAGCGCGCTCACCGAAGCGGCCATCGACTTCAGCGACGAAGGGGATGTGGCCGCCGATTCCATGCAGGCCGCCCGCGCCGTCGCCGAGCGGCTGCTCCGGGCGATGACAGCGCATCTGGATGACGGCAACCGCGGCGAGATCATGCGCGAAGGCTTCCGCGTGGTGCTTGCCGGCCCGCCGAATGCCGGCAAATCCAGCCTGTTGAACGCTCTCGCGCGTCGCGAGGCGGCCATCGTTTCGGAGGAAGCCGGGACCACCCGCGACGTCATCGAGGTGCGCCTCGACCTCGGCGGCGTGCCTGTCATCGTCGCCGATACCGCCGGCATCCGTGAGCCGCGCGGAGCCATCGAGCAGGAAGGTATTCGCCGGACACTGGCGCACACTCGAGAGGCCGATCTCGTCCTCTGGCTCAATGACGCCTCGATCCCACCAACGCTTCCCCCGCCTGAGGTTGCTGCCGGCGGGGACAACTTCTTTCTGCCCGTGGCGACCAAAATAGATATCCCCGGCGCGGCGGCATCCGGGAGGCTGGCGGTCTCGGCCAAGAGCAGTGCCGGCTTGCCGGAACTCGTCAGACATCTATCGGAGGCAGCGCAGGCAAAGGTCGGCGACCTGTCCTCGCCCGCCATCACCCGTGAACGCTACCGAAAGCACCTCTTAACCTGCATTGACGCGCTTAAACTGTTCGTTGACGGCCCCTTTGACGCGCATGAACTGCGTGCCGAGGACCTGCGCGTAGCCGCTCAAGCTCTCGGGCGCATCACCGGCCGGGTCGATGTCGAAGATGTGTCTGGGCGAGATATTCGGCCGCTTCTGCATCGGCAAATAGCTGCTGTTTCACGTGAAACGGGTTGTTAACCCTCCTCGGCGCCCTTTGATTCGTCGGCCGCGAACGGCTAGGTTCGCGCCTCGAAACCCCGGATTTCCAGCATGCCTGACGCCAAGTTCGACGTAATCGTTGTGGGCGGCGGCCACGCCGGCTGCGAAGCTGCAGCCGCGGCGGCCCGCATGGGCGCCCGCACGGCGCTGGTGACCCATACCTTCGCGACCATCGGCGAGATGTCCTGCAACCCGGCGATCGGTGGCCTCGGAAAGGGCCACTTGGTGCGCGAGGTCGACGCCCTGGACGGCCTTATGGGCCGCGTCGCCGACGCGGCTGGCATTCAGTTTCGGCTGCTCAACCGGTCCAAAGGCCCGGCCGTACAGGGCCCCCGCACGCAGGCCGATCGCAAGTTGTACCGGCAGGCCATGCAGGCGGCCATCCTCGCGACCCCCAACCTCGAGGTGATTGAGGGCGGGGTCGAGGATGTGATCGTCGCCAACGGGCGCGTCTGCGGCGTCATTACCGGCGATGGCCGGTCCCTGGCCTCGGCCGCCGTGGTGCTGACAACCGGCACCTTTCTCAATGGCCTCATCCACCTCGGCGAGCAGCAAATCCCGGCCGGCCGATCTGGCGAGGCTCCCGCGCTCAAGCTCTCCGAGCGCCTTTATGGCTTGGGGCTACAACTCGGACGCCTAAAGACCGGCACTCCGGCCCGGCTTTCCAAGGCCTCGATCGACTGGGACGGCCTGGAGCAACAGGCGGCCGACGATCCTCCAGTGCCGTTCTCCTTCCTCACCGAGAGGATCACGACCCCCCAAATCACCTGCGCCATCACCCGGACCACCGAGGCGGCGCACACGATCATCCGCGCCAATCTTTCCCGCTCGGCCATGTATTCCGGGCAGATTTCCTCAACCGGGCCGCGCTACTGCCCGTCGATCGAAGACAAGGTGGTGCGCTTTGCGGGCCGCGAGACCCACCAGGTGTTCCTCGAGCCGGAGGGTCTGGACGACGACACCGTCTATCCCAACGGCATCTCGACCTCGCTCCCCGCCGACGTGCAGGAAGCCTTCATCCGCACCATGCCGGGGCTGGAAAAGGCGGTCATCAAGCGTCCCGGCTATGCCATCGAGTACGACTATGTTGATCCGCGCGAGCTGACCGCGGCGCTTCACGTGAAACGTCTGCCGGGGCTGTTCCTCGCCGGCCAAATCAACGGCACGACCGGCTACGAGGAAGCCGCGGCCCAGGGTTTGGCGGCCGGAATCAACGCCGCCTTGCTCGCCGGCGGCGCGGCGCCCGACTTCGTCGCCTCGCGTGCCGACGCCTACCTCGGGGTCATGCTGGACGACCTCGTCACCCGCGGCGTGAGCGAGCCCTACCGCATGTTCACCTCGCGCGCCGAGTACCGGCTGCGCCTGCGCGCCGACAACGCCGACCAGCGTTTGACGCCGCTCGGCAGCGCGGTTGGCTGTGTTGGTCCTGCAAGGCGGGCCGCCTACGAGGCAAAGGCTGCGGCCCTCGTTGAAGCGGCGGCCATGCTTCGCAGCCTGTCCATGACCCCGACCGAGGCCGGGCGCCATGGCCTGGGGGTCAATCGCGACGGCCGCCGCCGCTCAGCCTTCGACCTTCTCGCGCTTCCCGGCGTCGACATCCCGCGCCTAGCCAGTATCTGGCCTCAGATCGGCGCCCTCACGCCCTCCATCGCCGAGCAGGTCGCCGTCGATGCCCGCTATGCCTCCTATGTCGAGCGCCAGGATCTCGACGTCGCCGCCCTGCGCCGCGATGAGGCCCTGAGCATCCCGGTCGACTTCGACTTCGACGCGCTGCCGGGCCTCTCGACCGAGGTGCGCCAGAAGCTCGACCGCCATCGCCCGACGACTCTAGCCCAGGCGGGGCGCATCGACGGCATCACGCCGGCGGCGCTGCTCCTATTGCTGGCGCAGCTCAAGTCGGCGGCGCCACGGAAGTCGGCCTGATGGGCGGAGCCGCCGCCACGCCGGAAATCGCAGACTCCGACGCGTTCGCACGCGCCTTCCACGTTTCACGTGAAACGATTGATAAACTTTCGACTTACGAGGCTTTGCTGCGCCAGTGGCAGCGCACGATCAACCTCGTCGCCCCAAGCACGCTCGACACGGTTTGGTCGCGGCACTTCGCGAACTCGGCTCAGCTCCTCGCGCACGCTCCTGCCGACGCGAAGCAGTTTCTCGACGTCGGGTCCGGGGCGGGTTTCCCCGGTCTTGTGCTGGCAGTTATGCTCGCCGATCGGCCGGGGGCTAAAGTCACGCTCATCGAGAGCGATACGCGCAAGGCGGCATTCCTCGCCGAAGTCGCGCGCAAGACCGGAGCACCTGTGGACATCCGCCCCGAGCGAATCGAAAAAGCCGCGACTCAATCTAAGCTTGGCGCTGTCGACGTGATCACCGCACGCGCGTTGGCGCCCTTGCCGCGCCTCTTCGAGCTCACGGCTCCCGCCTTCAGTGCCCACACCACCGGGCTCTTCCTGAAGGGCCGGGATGTTCAGTCGGAGCTCGACGCGGCCGGGGAGCGGTGGACGTTCGAGGCCACGCTGCGGCCCAGTCTGACAGACGCGGGTGGTCGAATCGTCGTAATCCGCGCGTTAGAGGCCAAAGGGCCTGAAGCCAGAACGGGGGATCAACCGCGATGAGCGCGACGAGAACACTGGCGATCGCCAACCAAAAGGGCGGCGTCGGCAAGACCACGACCGCCATCAATCTCGGCACGGCGCTGGCGTCGGTCGGCGAGCGCGTCCTCGTGATTGATCTCGATCCGCAGGGGAACGCCTCGACTGGCCTCGGCATCGATGTCGACAGCCGGCCCAAGACGTCGTTCGATGTTCTGATGGGTGGCTCGGGCCTGCTCGAATGCGCCCTTCCGACCGCGGTTCCCGGCCTATATGTCGTGCCGGCAAATTCCGATCTCGTCGGCATCGAAGCCGAGCTGACGGACGCCAACCGTCCGTATCGCCTGCGCGATGCGGTGTCGGCGCTTGCTGCTCGCCAGCGCTCTACGCCGGGCGAGGCTTTCAACTACGTGCTGATCGATTGTCCGCCTTCGCTCAACCTGCTGACCCTCAATGCCCTGTCTGCGGCCAATGCGGTGCTGGTGCCGGTGCAGTGCGAGTTCTTCGCGCTGGAAGGCATCTCGCAGCTCAAGGAATCGATCGATCAGATCCGCGCCACGCTCAACCCGGCGCTGGAGATCCAGGGCGTCGTGCTGACCATGCACGATGCGCGCACCTCGCTGTCGCGGGAGGTCGCCGAGAACGTGCGCGCCTTCTTCGGCCCGAAGGTCTACGAGACCATTATCCCGCGCAACACGCGCGTCGCCGAGGCTCCATCGCACGGCAAGCCGATCCTGCTGTACGACTTCGACTGCGCCG
The DNA here is from genome assembly GCA_963759735.1 of uncultured Alphaproteobacteria bacterium. Taxonomy (GTDB): domain Bacteria; phylum Pseudomonadota; class Alphaproteobacteria; order Rhizobiales; family Hyphomicrobiaceae; genus Hyphomicrobium_A. The sequence goes on along the minus strand of CAVXAF010000004.1, from coordinate 140,251 downwards.
GCAGCCAAGCCTACATCAAGCTTGCCACCGAGATCATCGAGCGCGAGCGCCGCAATCAGGCTGCCTGACTTCTAGCCCACGAGGGACCATGAACGCCCCCCTGCCAAGTCGCTTAGGTCGCGGTTTAGCCGCCCTCATGAAGGAGCCCGTGCAGGGCTCCACGCCGCTGCCGCCCGAAGGGCAGCAGCGCATGGTGGCGACGTCCGACGTTCGCCCCAGCCGTCTCAATCCACGCAAGGATTTCCGCGACGAAGAGTTGGCCGAACTCACCGAGTCGATCCGCGCCAAGGGCTTGGTGCAGCCGATCATCGTGCGTCCAACCGAAAGCGGCTACGAGATCGTCGCCGGCGAACGTCGCTGGCGGGCGGCTCAAAAGGCCGGCCTGCACACCATTCCGGTGATCGCGCGCGACCTCAACGACAAAGAGGTGCTCGAGCTTGCCATTATCGAGAACGTGCAGCGCGCCGACCTCAATGCCATCGAAGAGGCGGCGGGCTACCGAGAGCTGATCGAGCGCTTCGACTATAGCCAGGAGCAGGTATCAGAGATCATCGGCAAGTCGCGCAGCCACGTCGCTAATACGCTTCGTCTGCTGAAGCTTCCCGAAGGCGTACAGACGATGGTGCAGGACGGCCGTCTCACCGCCGGCCATGCGCGCGCCCTCATCGGCCGCGATGACGCCCAGGGTCTGGCTCAGCGCATCCTCGATGAGAGCCTCAACGTGCGAGAGGTTGAGGCATTGGTGCAGCAGGGCGGCGACGTCGGCGCAGGCAGCGCCATCGCTCGAACCCCGCGCGACAAAGACCCCGACACCAAGGCTTTCGAAAAGGATCTCTCCAACGTCCTGGGACTGAAGGTCGAGATCAAACGCGGCTCCGGCGAAAGCGGCAACCTGGTCATCAAGTTCGGCAACTTCGACCAGTTGGATTACATCCGCCAACGCCTCGGTGGAGCCTGATTGCGAGCAGTACGCTTGACGCAGGGGCTCTCCTTGCTGCAACTGGCGGACGCAATAAGCCTTTGCGTCCGTTGAGGATTGCCATGAGCGACGACGTGTTGGTGCAACTTGCGGCGACCATCGCCGCCCGCCGTTCGGCGCCGCCCGACAGCTCATATACCCGCCAGTTGCTCGAGGCTGGCCCCGTCCGCTGCGCCAAAAAGCTGGGCGAGGAAGCCATCGAGACTGTGCTTGCCGGTGCCGGCGAGGGCGATGAGCAACTGAAGGCGGAAGCCGCCGACCTGCTCTATCATCTGCTGGTGCTGCTGGAGAGCCGCGGCGTGGCGATTGCCGATGTGCTCGGCGTGCTGGCCAAGCGCCAAGGCACCTCCGGCCTCAAGGAGAAGGCGGAGCGATCCGACCGCTGATAGTATTGAGGCAAGCCGGGCGCACCTCATGACCGCGATGTCCCATCCCGCCAACCTCGAGTTCTCGCCCTACCGCGTGTTCGGGCGAGACGACTGGGCACGCCTGCGCGCCGACACGCCTATGACCCTCAAGGAAAGCGAGCTCGAACAGCTCTCGGGTCTCATCGAGGAGCTGTCGGTCGAGGAGGTCGAGCAGATCTACCTGCCGATGTCGCGACTGCTCAATTTGTACGTGGCGGCGGCACAGCAGCTGCACTCGGTGTCCTCCAAGTTCCTGGGCCGCACCGACAGCAAGGTGCCCTTTATCATTGGCGTCGGCGGCTCCGTGGCGGTCGGCAAGAGCACCACGGCCCGCGTCCTCAAGGCGCTGTTGGCGCGCTGGCCGGATCATCCCCGCGTCGACCAAATCACAACTGACGGCTTCCTGTGGCCCAATGCCGAGCTGGAGCGGCGCGGGATCATGGAGCGCAAAGGCTTCCCCGAGAGCTTCGATACCGCGCGGCTGCTGAACTTCCTCGCCAGCGTCAAGTCGGGCATGAAGGAGGTCGAGGCGCCGGTCTATTCCCATTTCCACTACGACATCCTCCCCGACCAGAAAGTCGTCATCGAGAACCCCGACATCCTCATCGTCGAGGGCCTCAACGTGCTGCAGCCGGCGCGTATGCCGCGCGATGGCGAAGCCATTCCCTTCGTGTCGGACTTCTTCGATTTCTCGATTTATCTGGACGCCGATCCCGACGTCATCGGTGAATGGTATCTGGCCCGCTTCATGCGGCTGCGCACCACCGCCTTCCGCGACCCTGGTGCCTACTTCCATCAGTACGCGAGCCTGTCACCCGAAGCAGCCGATGCTCGGGCCCGCGAGATATGGCGCAGCATCAACCTGAAGAACCTCGAGGAGAACATCCTCCCCACGCGCCAGCGCGCGCGGCTCATTCTGCGCAAGGAAGCCGATCACCACGTTGCCTCGGTGGCGCTGCGGAAGCTCTGAATTTTTTCGCCTCCGGTACCGGCGGGGGCGCCGCCAAGCGGACAGCAACCCATAAAAAAAGGACCGCCTGGGGAGGCGGCCCATCAAGTGATGCGCTCTAGCTCAGAATTTAAGTGTCGGGAGTGCCGCTCAATTGAGGTGCGGCTTCAGCGGTTTTCGCGGCGTCGAGGCCGCGATGATGAACGCGCCGACTGCGAGCTGACCTCGCAGGGCGACATCGACCGCCGGTAGTTGCAGCCAGTGCCGGGCCAGCACTGCTTGCTGCTCTATCGCCGTTGCCACTGCCCACAGCCCAAGATCACACCATACAGCGAGCAGCGGCGGCTGCGGCTGTGGCGACGCGTTGGCGGTTTCGGCGGCGATAGTCTCTTCCGGCAGGCGAACGGGTGCAGGTGCTGCCGGGATATGGGGGCGCAGGACGGCGAGCAGGCGCCGTGAGCTGGGCTGCGCGGGACCTGGACGGAGGAGGGTCCGGCCGTTGGTGCGGAAGGTGTGGTGGGCATCGGCTAGAAGCCGAGCCTGATCCACGCGAAACTTGTCGCGCAGGCGGCGGATGACCGACGGATCATCGACGCCCAGCGAACGAATGGCGGTGGTCGGCTTCAGTGTCGGGTTGGCGGCAAGCAACGCCGCCAGGCTCTTGAGGTGGAGGCTGTCATCGACGCCGCTACCTTTTGGACGCCCGTAACGCGCGTGCATGGTCGGCATGCAATCGGTCCCCATGACCTGCGAACGACATTTCGCAATCGGCTCGAATCGTTATGTGGATTATGTTGATACGTCAGAGCGTTGCCAGTGAGAATAAATGTCTTGTAGCAGCCAGTTTGCGCAATCGACCGTTATAGTGGCGCAAATGACTACGCGACTTGTACCTCGCACTGGCTTGCGAGCGTGCAGCGTCCCGCCCAGCCCCAATAGAGCCGTGCTTCGCGAGGGTCGAGACGTTCGAGAAACTCAGCCGGCGATCAGGCCTTCCTGCTTGGCGATCGCCGACAGGGGGCGCTCGGGACGCGCGCCGATATGGCTGATGACCTCGGCGGCGGCCAGGCTGCCAAGGCGCCCGCAGTCAGCCAGCTTCAGGTTGCGCGTGTAGCCGTAGAGGAAACCTGAGGCGTAGAGATCGCCGGCCCCCGTTGCATCGACGACCTTGTCGACCCGCACCGGCCGCACCTGCACCGTCTCCTGCGCGGTGACGATGAGCGATCCGGCTTCCGAACGCGTCAGCACGGCGATTTCGCACTCGCCGCGCACTGCTGCGAGGGCATCATCGAATGAATTCACTTCATAGAGGGCGGTGATCTCGCGCTCGTTGGCGAACAGGATATCGACGCCGTTCTTCACAAGCTTGCGGAAGTCGGCGCGGTGGCGGTCGACGCAAAAGGCATCCGACAGCGAGAGCGCGGTCTTGCGGCCAGCCTTCGCGGCGACGCCGGCGGCGGCATAGAACGCTTCCTTCGCCTCGGGTTTGTCGAACAGGTAGCCTTCCAGGTAGGTGACCTTGGAGGCGCCGATCATCGACGCGTCGACCTCGGTCGGCCCCAACTCGGTGCTGGCGCCGAGGAAGGTGTTCATGGTGCGCTCGCCATCGGGCGTGACGAGGATGAGGCAGACCGCGGTGGGCAGGCCGCTGGTCGCTGGATTGGTGCCGTAGTCAACGCCGGCGGCGCGGATGTCATGCCAGAACACCTTGCCGAACTGGTCGTCGGCGACGCGGCCGATGAAGGCGGAGCGGCCACCGAACGAGCTGAGCCCGGCGACGGTGTTGGCGGCCGAGCCGCCCGAGCGCTCGAGGGATGGTCCCATGAGGCCATAAAGCTTGTCGGCGTCTTGCGCATCGATGAGGCGCATGAAGCCCTTGGCAAGGTCGTGCTTCGACAAGAACCCGTCGTCGCAGCGTCCGATGATGTCGACGATGGCATTACCGATGCCGACAACGTCGTAGCGCGTCTCTTGCATGTCCCCCCCAATGTCCGGATCGACGCACTATAGGCACGGCGCCGCGGCGGACAAGTCGGCACATCTGATATGCGAAAATCGGGGACGCTGCGCGGTTATCTCGAGCCCTTGGCCCCGGTGCGGGCCTCGGCCGCCAGCGCCATAAGCAGCGCCTCGGCGATAGGCTCTTCCAGCGCCGAGGAAAGTCGCGCGGCCTTGGCAGCCGCGGCGGTGCGCCCCAGCGCCTGGGCCAGGCGCGGCGAACTCCACATGCGGCATTGCAGTCCGATGGCGTCCTTCTGCTTAAAGTGCACGGGCGGGCGCTGCTGGCGCATTACGTCGTCGAACGAATTTCCGGCATCCAGATCGGTGCGGATGCGGTGCAGCCGCAGCAGATGGCGCTGCAGGGCGCCGATGATCATCTGCGCGCTCTCGCCGGCGGCCATGGCGCGCGAGAACTCGGCCACCGCGCGGGAGGCATCGCCAGAGGCGGCGGCGTTGAGGGTGCGGTCGATCGCCATTTCGGAGGCGTCGCCGACGATGGCTTCGATGTCGGCGGCGTCGATCTGTGCTTTGCCTGCCGCGTAAAGCGCCAGTTTCTCGATCTCTCCGCGCGACAGCACACGGTCGGCACCCATGCGGGCAACGAGAAGCTCGCGGGCATCGGAGGAGATGCCGAGCCCATGTGCCTTGAGCACTTCGGCGATAAGCCCTTCGATGTCGCGTGCCTCATCGGCATAGCAGGCGACCGCGGCGGCCAGCGTCGACTTTTCGAACAGCGTGCGCATGGCGTCGGTCGGGCGCAGGTTACCGGCCTCGACGATCAGCGTCGCCGCCAGCGTATTGCCCTCCAGCAGCGGTTGCAGGGCCGCGGCAGTGATGCGCCGTCCGGCCGTGGCGCGTACGACTTTGGAGCCGCCGAACATGGGGATAGTCTGCAGCTCGACGGCGAGCCGATCGGGGTCAGAATCGAGATCGGCGTCATCGATGCGCACGATCTCGCCGGTATCACGCGCCGCCACCAGCGCGGCGAGCTTTGTCGCACGCTCGGCGACGAGGCCGACGTCGGTGCCGTAGAACAGCACCGCCGGAACCTTGGGTCCGGGCGGATTGAGAAATGCCTGGGCTTGGTGAGCCTTGATGGCAGTCATGACAGCGCGCCGCTCATGCCTGGTGACGCTGTCTGAGCGCCGGACGCGAAGTGTTGAGGATCAGGCGTTGCCCGACAGGTAGGCGGCCAAGCGGCCCTTGAGCTCTTCGCCGATCGTCTTGGCCGCACGGTCCTCGGCATCCTGACGGGCGCGAACGTTCGCAAAAACGGAATCGAAACGCTGGAAGGCGACGCGGCCGTTGCTCTCCCCGGTGAGCGCTACGGAACGGTCGGCGAGGCGGACCAGGCGGAAACTGGTGTTGAGATTGTAGACGCTGCCCGATGAGTTGCCGTCGATCTGGACCAGGGTCGGCGTGATCGACTTGCGCATGATGATCTCGAGGCGATAAGTCGGCTGGGCTGGAAGTCCGCCGCCGGTCGACTGATAGATCAGCTCGTTGCGCAGGCGCTGGCCGATGCGGCCAGGAATGGGCGCGATCTCGAGTTCGGCGAGCTTCTGGTTGACATCACTGCCGCCCACGATGGCGCTGGAGGCATACATCGGGCGGAATCCGCCGTCGCCGCAGCCGGCCACGAGCAAACACGCCGCGGCACTTGCCAACGCAACCCGGATAAACCCTCGGTGGCTAATGGCCGACATGGCCCGCCCCCTCTGCTCGGCCTCACCCGACGACATTCACAATCCTCTGCGGCACAACGATGACCTTTTTGACCGGCCGTCCTTCAAGGGCCCGCTGCACCGGCTCAAGCCTGAGCGCCGCCGCTTCGATTTCCCCAGAATCAGCCGTTCGGGCAATCGTCAATTCGTCCCGCCGCTTACCATTCACCTGTACGGCAATGGTGATCATATCGTCAACGAGCAACGCCGGATCGGCCTCGGGCCAGGCCTGATTGGCGAGCAGTGTGTTGTATCCGAGCCGCGCCCAGCTTTCCTCGGCCAAATGCGGCATCATCGGACCGATCATCTGCACCAGAAACTCCAGCGCTTCGCGCTGCGCCCAGGCGTAATCTTTCCCCGTCTTCCCCAGGGCCGAGCCGAGAACATTTGTGAACTCGTAGACTTGCGCCACCGCCACGTTGAAGCGCAGGCCCTCGATCGAGCGCGCCACCTGATCCAGCCCCTTGTGGGCGGCTCGGCGCAGGGCCATGGCCTCGGCGCTGAAGTCTGCCGGCTTGGGCGCGCCCTTCTCGGCGGCGCCTTCAATGCCCTGGTCGATAAGACGCCAGATGCGCTGCAGGAAGCGACGTGCTCCGTCAACGCCGACATCCGTGTAGATGACGTCGCGCTCCGGTGGGCTGTCGGATAGCACGAACCAGCGGGCGACGTCGGCGCCGTAGCGGGAGACGAAGTCGTCGAGATCGACGGTGTTCTTGCGCGACTTCGACATCTTCTCGACGGAGCCGATCGCAACCGCCTCGCCGTTGGATATCTCGAAAGCCTTGCGCGAGGTGCCCTCGCCTTCGATGCGCACCTGGCCAGGCTGCAGCCAGCCACCATGGCGCGACTTGTAGGTCTCATGAGTGACCATGCCCTGTGTGAACAAGGCGGCGAACGGCTCGCGGACGTTTTGCGTCAGCTTGAGATGGCCGGTGTCGCACAAGGCGCGGGTGAAAAAGCGCGAATAGAGCAGGTGCAAGATCGCATGCTCGATGCCTCCGATGTACTGGTCCACCGGGAGCCAATAGGCGGCGGCTTCCTTGTCGACCGGTGTTGCGGCATGCGGTCCGGTGAAGCGCACGAAGTACCAGGAGGAATTCGACAAACGTATCCATCGTGTCCGTCTCCCGCCGGGCGTTGCCGCCGCAGCTCGGGCACTTGACGTGTTTCCATGTCGGATGCCGATCGAGCGGATTGCCCGGCTTGTCGAACGTGGCATCGCTCGGCAACTCGACGGGCAGGTCGGCATCGGGAACTGGAACGGTACCACACTGCTCGCAATGAATGACCGGGATAGGACAGCCCCAGTAGCGCTGGCGCGAGATGCCCCAATCGCGCAGGCGATAGTTAACCTTGCGCTGCCCGACCGGCTTCTTGGCCAGCTTCGCCTTCTCGAGCCGCTGCGCCACCTCATCGAACGCCGCGACGGTGTCGAGGCCGTCGAGGAACGATGAATTGATCATCGTGCCTTCGCCGTCATAGGCCTTGTCCCTGATGGCAAAAGTGGCCGCGTTCTCGCCGGGCGGCAGGATGACCGGCTTGAAGGGCAGATCGTATTTGCGCGCGAAATCGAGGTCGCGCTGGTCGCCGGACGGGCAGCCGAAAATGGCGCCGGTGCCGTACTCCATGAGGATGAAGTTGGCGACATAGACGGGCAGCGTCCAGTTCTTGTCGAGAGGGTGCACGGCGCGGATGCCCGTGTCGAAGCCCTGTTTCTCAGCCGTCTCCAAATCGGCGACGGACGTGCCCATGTGACGGCACTCCTCGCAGAAGGCGGCGAGCGCGGGATTGTTTTCGGCGGCCGCCCTGGCGAGCGGATGATCGGGCGCCAATGCAATGAAGGCGGCGCCGAACAGCGTGTCGGGTCGCGTCGTATAGACTTCGACCTCGGTTTCGCCCGGCGGAGCCGACTTCTTGTCGAGCGCGAAGCGAACGAGCAGGCCATCGGAGCGGCCGATCCAGTTCGCCTGCATCAGGCGCACCTTCTCCGGCCACCGGTCGAGAGTTTGCAGCGCCTCAAGCAGCTCGTCGGCGTACTGCGTGATCTTGAAGAACCACTGGGTCAGCTCGCGCTGCTCCACCAGCGCGCCCGAGCGCCAGCCGCGGCCGTCGATCACCTGCTCGTTGGCGAGCACGGTGTGGTCGACCGGATCCCAGTTGACCTTCGATGACTTGCGGTAGGCGAGGCCCTTCTTGAGGAAGTCGAGAAATAGCTTCTGCTGGTGGCGGTAGTAGTCCGGCGAGCAGGTGGCGATCTCACGCGACCAGTCGAGCGACAGACCCATCGACTTGAGCTGCCTCCGCATGGTGTCGATGTTCTGGTAGGTCCACTCCGCCGGATGCACCTTGCGCTCCATGGCGGCGTTCTCGGCCGGCATGCCGAAGGCGTCCCAGCCCATTGGGTGCAGCACATTGAAGCCCTTAGCCCGCTTGTAGCGTGCGAACACGTCGCCCATGGTGTAGTTGCGCGAATGGCCGACGTGGATGCGCCCGGATGGATAGGGAAACATTTCCAGGACGTAGCACTTCTGCCCACCGTCCTTATTGGAGGCGCGGAAGATGTCGGCCTTTTCCCAGACCTCCTGCCAGTGTTTCTCGCGTGCGGGCGCGTCGTATTGAGTGGCCATACGGCGTCGGACTTTCAGGATTTAGAGGCTTTGAGCGGCGTAATGAGCCTTAAAGCCCCTTTGTGGTCAAGGTGGTTGGATGACACTGGAAACTGAAACGGCCGGACGCCTCACTGAGATCGAGAGGCGGATTGCGCTGGCAGCTGCCGCGGCCGGGCGTGCGGCGACCGACATACACCTGATCGCCGTATCCAAGACCTTCGAGGCACCCGAGATTTTGCCCTTGCTGCAAGCCGGCCAGCGGGCGTTCGGCGAGAACCGCGTGCAGGAAGCCAAGAGCAAGTGGCCCGAGCTCAAGGCGGCCTTCCCCGACTGCCGACTGCACCTCATTGGACCGCTGCAGTCGAACAAGTCAAAGGAGGCGGTCGAGCTCTTCGATGCCGTTCACTCGATCGACCGGCCGAAAATCGCGCGCGCCATCGCAGATGAGATGGCCAAGCAAGGCAAACCGCTCGAACTCTTCATCCAGGTCAACACCGGCGAAGAGCCGCAAAAGGCCGGCGTCATCCCGCGTGAGCTGGCGGCACTCCTATCGCTCTGCCGCGAGGAATTGAAGCTCGGTATTGCCGGGCTGATGTGCATTCCCCCGCCCGACGAAGAGCCGGCCCTGCATTTCGCCTTTCTTGCCAAGCTGGCTGCCGAGCACGGCCTAGCCGGTCTCAGTATGGGCATGAGCGATGATTTCGAGACGGCTGTGGCATTCGGCGCTACGCACATTCGCGTGGGCAGCGCCATCTTTGGTCGCCGCGCCAATCCTTGAAGTTTTCCAACGGGATTTCACCGGTCTCGGGTTGCCGATGCGCTGCGGATGATAGGCTTCAGCAACTTGATTTGCATGAAGCGGGAGGCCACGAATGACCGCAGCCGCAGCTCGAGTTAATGCCAGGGCCGACGCCGCCGCCGCCGATGCGGCCAACGACGCGCGCGGCGAGGTGACGAAAATCCCCGGCGTGACCAAAGCCATCGCCGCCAAGGCGGTGAAGAACGGCTACTACCACTTCGTCGTCGACATCTGGATCACCGACCTCAACTTCACCGAGTTCGGGATCTACAAGCGCACACGCAACCGCGCCAAGTCACGCCAGTTCACGTCCGACATGGACATTTTCGCTGAGGTGATCGAGGGCGGCGAGCGCACCGGCCTCATCGGCTATCGCGAGGACCTGTGGGAGAAGGCGTCGACCACGGACAAGCGCTTGGTGTTCAAGCTGTTCAACGAGTCGCTGAACTGGCGCGCCACCATGGACCTGATGATCGGGCGCTCGTTGCAGCAGACGATCGCTTCGCGCGGGCTGCCGGTGACGGTCTATTCGCTCAATACAGATGAGGACAACTTTATCGTCTATCTCGAGCGCTCGGCCAATAAGTGGCCGTTTATGCCGGAGAACTTCGGTTTCTTCATCACTGGCAAGGACGGCGAGCCCGCCTTCTATCGCATCAAGCGCGACCTCATAAACCTCGGCGGGGACTACACCCTTTATGATCAGCAGGGCCGCAACGTCGGTCATCTGGACGGCAAGGTGTTCTCCATCGGCGGCAAGTGGAAAGGCAAGGTCAAGGTCGAGCACGCCGATCGGCGCTTGCTAACCGTGCTGCAGCTGTTCAGCGCCTTGCAGATCTTCAACCGCGACTGCAGTCGGCACATGCGCCGTCTGTGGCGCGAGGTCCGCAAGGGCAAGATCAAGCCGACCATCGATGCGCAGGAGTTCGACCTCTACAAGAACCCGCGCCGCGTCCGCTGACCAAGTATCTGACGCACCCTTGTTGATCCGCTTACGGAGCCGTTGACGGCGGCTTCCGGTTGCGTCTCTCTATCCATAATGCCGTTCGATTGGGCAACTGCCTAGCGAAGCGGCGCATCGACTGGAGTAAACCAGTCAGGGATGGGGGACGCGATGCAAGGGGCGGATGTCTTTTTCCTATTGATGGGCGCCATTCTGGTTTTCGCCATGCATGGCGGCTTCGCGTTTCTCGAAGCCGGCACAGTGCGCCACAAGAACCAGGTCAACGCGCTCGTCAAAATCCTCGTCGATTTCTCCATCTCGACGGTCGCCTACTTCCTCATCGGCTACACCATCGCCTACGGGGTGGGCTTCTTCGAAAACGCCGCGGCCATCAGCGGCGGAGCCCCGGGCTATGAGGCGCAGGGCTACACGCTCGTCCGCTTCTTCTTCCTCTGCACCTTTGCCGCCGCCGTGCCGGCGATCATCTCCGGCGGCATCGCCGAGCGGGCCCGGTTCTGGCCGCAGGCCATGGCGACCGCGGCACTGGTCGGGCTTTTCTATCCGCTGCTCGAGGGCGTCTTCTGGAACGGCAATTTCGGCCTGCAGGAGAACGTCTTCACGCCGTTGTTCGGTGCGCCGTTCAAGGACTTCGCCGGCTCCATCGTCGTGCATGCCTTCGGCGGCTGGGCGGCGCTGGGCGCCGTGCTGATGCTCGGGCCGCGCCTCGGGCGCTACGACGAGCGCGGCATGGCAACGCCGCCGTCTTCCATCCCGTGGCTCGCCATGGGTTCCTGGCTGCTGTGCATCGGCTGGTTCGGCTTCAACGTGATGAGCGCGCAGCGGCTCGAAGCCGTTTCCGGCCTCGTCGCCATCAACTCGCTGATGGCCATGTGCGGCGGCATCATCGTGGCGCTCATCGCCGGTGATAACGATCCGGGCTTCGTGCACAACGGAGCTCTGGCCGGCCTCGTCGCCGTGTGCGCCGGCTCCGACGTCATGCATCCGCTCGGCGCGCTGCTGACCGGCGGCGTCGCGGGCGCCATCTTCGTCTACATGTTCCAGATCGCCACCAACCGCTGGAAGATCGACGATGTGCTCGGCGTGTGGCCGCTGCACGGGCTATGCGGTCTGTGGGGCGGCATCGCCTGCGGGATATTCGGGCTGACGGCGCTCGGCGGGGTCGGCGGGGTTACGTTTGCCTCGCAGCTTGTCGGCTCGCTGGCCGGTGCTGCGTTCGGTCTGGCGGTGGGTCTCGGCGTCTACGGCGTGCTGAAGCTGACCGTCGGCCTGCGGCTGACGCCTGACGAAGAGCGGCGTGGCGCCGATCTTTCGATCCACAAGATCAGGGCCAACCCGGAAGAGGACGTTCGCACGTTTTCGACCTGAGAATTGCAGGCGCCGCGGCGCATAGAGCAAATTCGGCTCACGTCGCCGAGGCGCTGCGCTTCGCTTTGCGCGGCTTGCTCACGGGTTTGCGCGTCGGAGCCGCTGCCGGCGACATCTCGGCCTCGGCTTCGCCGCGATCGGCGAGACCCGACAACAGAGCCCGCGCGCGGCCTTCGATGGCTTCCGCCACCTGCTGCATCAGCGGGTGGGCGCCCGCTGGCATCGCCGCCACCTCCGCCGCTGCATTGCGCGTCTCGATGAGCGCCGCCTTGGCCAGCGCCTCCACGCGCGCGATGAGGCGCGGGCCGTTGAGGCCGACGTCCGCAGCAAAGCGCAGCCAGTGGCGCCGCTTCAGATGTTCGCCGCGCGATTTGCCGGCGATCTTCTGCGCCATGTTGCGTGTCACGTGTTCCCAAGCCTGTGCGCACATCACGTCGTAGATGGGCGCCAGCCGGAAGCCCTTGCCGGAGATCATCAGCGAATAGTTCTTGGCGTGGGCGTCGGTGTTGCAGGCAATGACGTTGAAGATGACGTAGTCGAGCAGGTTGACGACGTCGGGCGCCTGCATCGCATTGCGTGTCACCGCGAACATCTCTGCCAGCGTCGGACCCGCGATGCCGGTCTGGTTCGATTCGTATTTCGCCGACGGTGGCTTGCCGAGCGCCTGGCAGAAGTCTTCCTGATGCAGACGACGCCAGCGGCCCGACTGTTCGACGCGGTCATAGCGCTTGACCATCAGGTAGGTGCGCTTGCCGGCTTTACCGGTCGTGACCTCGGGCGCGTTGAGACCGAGCCGTTTGGCGAGAACGAGGCACAGCGCCTCGTTCTGCACGCCGCCAAACAGGCGCTCGGAGTTCGGGCTTCAGGATCCACGTCGACGGCGCGCCGTTGATCGGCACGCAGATGCGGCCCTTGGCATCGATGGCGACGCCGAGCTTGGTCTGCACGCCGGCCAGCGACATGGAGACGCCGTCGTCGCCGACCAGGAACGGCTTTGACGGCAGCTCGGCGAGGATGCGCTCCAGCGCCTTGTCGCCCGGAATGGGGCGCCAGTCGGCGTTGGCCGTGCCGGGCTCTCCGATGGACAGGGCGCCGGCGGTATCGCGCCCGAGCTCGCTGAGAATGCCGATGACGTCGCCGGGTGAAGCGCCGAGCTGCAAACCGATGGCTTTGAGCTGCGTTGATTCCGGCAGCAGGTTCGCCGCCCACGGGAGGAACAGGCGCGGCGCCACGCGGCGCGGTGACAGCGGCATCAGCAGGGAGATGGGGAAGGCTCCGCGCATCGACAGCCATTCAGGCGTGTAGGCAAAGCTCGGCCCTTCGGCGTGCACCTCAATGGCACCCACGACGCGGCTTTCGTAATAGACCGGCAGCTCAGCCACGCCCGTCGTCCTCCGCGTCGGTGCTAAGTTCGGGCAAGTCGTCGATGAGGTCCGGCAGCAAGGGGTTGTCGGCGTCGTTGTTGGCCGACATCAGGTCGAAGGTCCTTAGCCCCACCGCGGCTGCGACCACCAGGGCGCGCCCCAGCTGGCAGCTGGGCTTGCCGGCTTCCAATTCGAGGATGAAGCGGCGGCCGACGCCGGTGGCGAGCGCCACATCGTCCTGGCGCATCTTCAGGGCCTCGCGATGCTCGCGCACCAATGCGCCGAACTGCTGCGCCTGGGTGCGGGCAGAGTTTTCGAGTTCAGAGGTGTGGCGGTCGGCCATCGCAAAGTCTCCAGGTTCCCGATCGGGAACTTACAGGAGTAATATGCCTCGCCAAGCTTAAAAGTTCCCGATCGGGAACTTGCTGGGGATTTCTGAGACGGACGGCGGATATGTTCCCGATCGGGAACATTTGCGGGGCAGAACTCACGCCTCCGCCTTCAATGTATCCGATCGGGAACATGCGGCGCGCCTCCTCAGCCGTACTTCAGCTTGAAGAATAGGATCGTCGCGGCCAGCAGCAGCGTAACGGAGTTGGCGATGATCACCGGCAGGTCGCCGATCAATAGGCCGTAGATCAGCCAAGTGAACACGCCGGCGGTGAAGGTGACGAACATGGCCAGGGAGATATCCGCCGTCGAGCGCGTACGCCATGTCTTCAAGACTTGGGGGACGAACGCGAGCGTCGTCAGAATGCCGGCCAGCAGGCCGAGCGCGGTGACCATCGACAGCCAAGCTCCGCTAGCGGATGCCGTATTCGGTGAAGCACTGGCGCATGTAATCGCAGCGGTGCGATCCGGAGAAATGCATCGCATCGCCCTTGGCGGGCGCGATGAACGAGCAGATTTCCTCAACTCCGCCCGGCGATAGCCAGCCCTGGCGACGGCCGCGCTGCACGGCAAAGCAATCCGCGGTTTCTTCGTCCGGGCCGCGGAACTGATGCCCGCACTCGTGCGAGTAGATCCACAGCTTTACCGGCGTCGTCACGCGGCCCAGCAGGCGCATGTTCATGATGAGAAACCCGGGATAGGCGGCGCCGTAGTCGTCGAGGTTATTGTCGATTACCGTCGGCCGGGTGCCGCAGTACAGTCCGATGCCGTCTAGCTTGAACTCTCCGGCGGGAATGATGGTCGCCTCGCCGCCGGTGTGAGCGACATATTCCTCAGGAGTCGGCGTTTTGGGATCCGCGAAGGCCCAAGGCGGCGTTGCCAGCAATACGATCAGGCCCAAGGCCAGACGGCGTGAGCCGCGGCGGATCAGCATACGCAAGCTCTTGGAGTCCCCAGCCTCTATCTGCCCCCAACATGGCGCCCTTTGGCGCCCGAGACAAGCGCGCCGCGGTTAGGGCCGGTAAAGCCTGTGCGCTATGTGCCGCAGCCGTCACGAGCCGGCGGCGGACACCTCGATGCGCTCCATGTCGTCGTCCGAGAAGCCGAAGTGGTGGCCCACCTCGTGCACCAGGACGTGGGTGATCAGATCGCCCAGCGATTCACTCGATTCAGCCCATTCATCAAGCAGGGGGCGCCGGTAGAGGAACACCATGTCGGGCTGCTGCGGCAGGTCGAGCACGCTTTTCTGATCGAGACTGACACCGTGATAGAGGCCGAGAAGGTCGAGCGGATCGTCAATGCCGAGGGCGTCGAGCACGTCGTCGGCCGGGAAATCCTCGACGCGAATGAGGAGATCGCCTGCGCGCAATCGGAACGCCTCGGGAAGTCGTTGCCAGGCCGCGTCGGCCATTTCCTCAAATTCGCTCAAGCCGGGGGCGGTGACGCGTTGCCAATCGAAGGTGCTTTGCATTGTTATCTCGGTTTGTGAGCGACGATGATCGCTTCCAGAAGCGTGAACTGCCGCTCGCCCGCGTCCACGCGCGGGCGCAGAAAGCTGCGCAGCGGCTCGGTATCGAGCATGGCGGCGAGGCGTGTCGCCGTCTCGATGTCGCAGCGCATGCGGGCCGTCCACGGCGCAAAGGCGATGTCTTGGTCGAGCAGCTCGTAGCGTGCGCCGACGAAACCAAGGTTCTGCAGCAGCTCCAGCCATTCGCTCAACGGCAGGCAGCGTGCGTGGCTGGGGTCGCGAAGCCTCTCGTAATCATTGTACAGCGCGCCGAGATTGCGCAGCTCAGCCGGCGACAGATCGGGGCAAAGCATGGCATCGGGGCTGACGTTGTCGATCAGCGCCAGGACGCCGCCGGGCTTTAGAACGCGCCAGGCTTCGCCGACGAACGCGCCGGGCGCACGGAAGTGGTGCGCCGCAAGGCGGCAGGTGACGAGATCGAATTCGGCCTCCGCATAAGGCAGACTGGCAGAATCGGCCTTTGCCGTCTCGACATTGGCGAGCCCGCGGGCTGCGGCGAGCTTCGCAGTCTCGGCGAGCATCTCGTCCGTGATGTCGGAGGCGATGACGCGCGCCACCAGCGGCGCTACGGCGAGGGCGGTGTGGCCGGCACCGGTGGCCACGTCGAGCACGCGCCAGCCCGGCTGCGGCGCAACCAGCGCGAGGAGTTCGTGCCAGGCTCGGGCCGCTCGCATGCACGGCGGAGGCAGCATAGTCGGCCGCAGCGGCGCCGAACTGCTTTTCAACGAGGGATCTGCTCATGTCCGCTCCCGTGGCGACCAGACCTCGTACCTAGTATCTGGCTTGACGGCGCGCCGCCCGCATAGCGGCTGGCGGCCAGTCCCGGCGAGATGTGCCGAACGACGCGCGACAATCGCGAGCCAGGAGACGCCTCAGCCGCCCCAGCTGCGGATGTCGACGAAGTGACCTTCGATGGCAGCCGCAGCTGCCATGATCGGCGACAACAGATGTGTGCGTCCGAGGCGACCCTGACGGCCTTCGAAGTTGCGGTTTGAGGTCGAAGCGCACCGCTGCTGCGGCTTCAGTTGGTCGGGGTTCATGCCCAAGCACATCGAGCAGCCCGGCTCGCGCCATTCAAAGCCCGCATCCTTGAAGATCTTGTCGAGGCCTTCCGCTTCTGCTTGCGCTTTGACGAGACCGCTACCCGGCACGATCATCGCGTAAGCGAGCCGCTCGGAGATCTTCTTGCCGTCGACGACCTGGGCCACGGCGCGCAGGTCCTCGATGCGCCCATTGGTGCACGAGCCGATCCATACGACGTCGAGCGGCACGTCCGTCATCTTGGTGCCGGGCTTCAGACCCATGTAGTCGAGCGCGCGCTGCATTGAGGCGCGCTTGTTCTCGTTTTCAACCTTGGCGGGGTCGGGAACCACGCCGGCGATCGACACGACGTCCTCGGGGCTGGTGCCCCAGGTGACGATCGGCGGCAGCTTGGCGGCGTCGAGCTTGATCTCCTCATCGAAGATCGCGCCTTCGTCGGAGCTCAGCGTCTCCCAGTAACGCAAGGCGGCATCCCACGCGGCGCCTTTAGGAGCACGCGGCCGACCCTTGATGAACTCGTATGCCTTCTCATCGGGCGCGATCATGCCCGCGCGGGCCCCGCCCTCGATCGACATGTTACAGATAGTCATACGGCCTTCCATCGAGAGCGCGCGGATGGCTTCGCCCGCGTATTCGATGACGTAGCCCGTACCGCCGGCCGTGCCGATCTCGCCGATGATGGCGAGGATGATGTCCTTTGCGGTCACGCCCTTCGGCAGAGCGCCGTCGACGTTGATGCGCATGTTCTTGGCCTTGCGCTGGATCAGCGTCTGCGTCGCGAGCACGTGCTCGACCTCGGACGTGCCGATGCCATGCGCCAGGGCGCCAAAGGCGCCGTGTGTCGATGTATGGCTGTCGCCGCAGACGATCGTCGTGCCAGGCAACGTGAAGCCCTGCTCGGGCCCGATGACGTGCACAATGCCCTGGCGCTTATCGAGCTCGTTGAAGTACTCGACGCCGAAGTCCCGGGCGTTGGTGGCCAGCGTCTCGACCTGGATGCGGCTGTCGTCGTCGGCAATGCCCTTGGTGCGGTCGGAGGTCGGCACGTTGTGATCGACGACGGCCAGTGTCTTCTCCGGCGCGTGGACCTTGCGGCCGGTCATGCGCAGGCCTTCGAAGGCCTGCGGGCTCGTCACCTCGTGCACGAGGTGGCGGTCGATATAGAGAAGGCAGGTGCCGTCGTCTTGGCGCTCGACCACGTGATCATCGAAGATCTTGTCGTAGAGTGTTTTAGCCATGCCGTGTCTCGTTTCGATCAGAGTGCCGACGGAGCAGCCGGGACCGCGCCAAAACCCAAACCGCACGTCGGAGGGAACCGTGTGCGAGAATAGGTAGGGGTGCTTCTCAGCCGCCGATGCTCAAGAAACCTTGCCGTTAGATAGCCTCTTGACCCGGCGGCTGCAATTCCTGCGTCAATGCGGACCCCGTGGGCGGGCGCTGGCCAGCTTCAGTAGGTCCACTGCCGCGCCTGGGCGACGAGGAAATCACGCAGCACCTGCACCTTTTTGGACGACCTCAGCTCCTCGGGATAGACGAAGAGAATGGGCAGGGTCGGAGGGTCGATTTCGGTCAGCACCGGCACCAGGTCCGCCTCGTTGTCGGTCATGTAGTCGGGGATCATGCCGATGCCGATGCCGGCCCGGATGGCATAGCGCAGCGCCACGACGCTATTGGCGCGAAAGGCCGGCTCGCGCGGGCCCTTGCCGTTGCGCCCCGCCGTTTCGATCCAGGTGATGGCGGTCAGGTGCTGGGCGGGCTGGCCGCTGTAGGACACGATGGAATGCCCTTCGAGTTCATCGAGAGTCTTCGGGGCTCCGAAGCGGCGCACGTACTGGGTCGATGCGAAGGCTCGCACGCGGCTGGTGAACAGCATGCGGCGGATTAGGTCAGACTGCGGCGGCTCGCGCGTCCAGATGGCGACGTCAGCGGCGCGCATGCCGATATCGATCTGGTCATCGTTGAGCTGCAGTTCGATGCGGATCTCGGGATAGAGGTCGTGGAACTCACGCATGCGCTGCGTCAGCCAAATGGTGCCGAAGCCGACAGGCGCGGTGATGCGCAATTCCCCAGATGGCTTTGAGGTGGTGTCGGAGAGCAGCGTTTCGGCGGTGTGCAGCTTGTTGATTACGTCGGAGGTCGTGCGGTGCAACAGCTCGCCCTGCTCGGTGAGTACGAGCCCGCGCGCGTGGCGATGGAACAGTGTCACCTTGAGGTCGCGCTCCAGGGCAGATACCTGGCGGCTCACCGCTGACTGGCTCATGTGCAGGGCGTCGCCGGCGTGCGTGAAGCTGCCTGCCTCCGCTGCCGCATGAAAGATCCTCAGCTTGTCCCAGTCCATGGATCGGTTTCCGATCATCGCACGCCCCATTGCCCATCTCGGACCTAAGGAACGCGCCCGAACAGCAGCTTCGACGGCGTTTATTCGATTATGTTGCGGCGCAACTTAGACCAGCGCCGAAGCGATGAATAGGGTGACGGACCGGCGCAGCCTATATAAGCCGCTGTAACTCAGAAACGGATCGTGGAGGCACGCAATGAAGTCGATAGGGTTTGCACTGGCGGTGCTCGGAGGGGCCGCATCTTTCAGCGGCGCTTTCGCGCAGCCGATGGTGTTGTGGGAGACGACCGGGCTCAAGACGCCGGAGTCCGCCCTCGCCGTGCCAGCCGAAGGTTTCGCCTACGTCAGCAACGTCGCCGGCAATCCGACCGACAAGGATGGCAACGGCTTCATTTCCAAGGTTGCGCTTGCCGATGGGAAAATTATCGCGCTCGAATGGGCGAAGGGCATGGACGCCCCGAAGGGTCTCTCGCTTTCCGGCGGAAAGCTCTACACGGCTGACATCGACAAGCTGGTCGAGATCGATCCTGCCAGCGGCAAAATCCTGGCGAAGTACGATGCGCCAGGGGCAACCTTCCTCAACGACGTCGCCGCAGATGCGCAAGGCAACGTGTACGTTTCCGATTCCAACACCAGCACGATCTGGCGCCTGGCCGGCGGCAAATTCGAGAAGTGGCTCGAGGGTCCGGAACTGAAGTTCCCTAACGGTTTATACGTTTCCGGCGACAAGCTGATCGTAGCGGCCTGGGGTGCTCCCGGCACGTCGTCGAAGTCGGGGGCGTCGGCGGCCAACCTCCTGGAGGTCAACGTTGCGGATAAGAAGGTCAGCGATCTCGGCGATGGCACGCCCGTCGGCAATCTCGACGGGATCGAGCCGGACGGCGACGAGTTCCTGGTAAGCGACTGGGTGGCCGGCAAAGTCTTCCGCATTGCCAAGTCGGGTAAGGCCGAGCTGCTTCTCGATCTCGATCAGGGCACGGCTGACATTGGATACGTGCCGGCCGACAAGTTGCTGCTCGTCCCGATGATGATGAGCGACAAACTCGTTGCCTATAAGCTCCAATAATGAAAACCGGCGCGGCGGCCGCAGCGCGCCGCGCCGGTTTCGTTGATCGACGCCTACCTACTGGTCGGACTCGAGAACTTCCTTTTTAGCCTCGTCGCCGAGGACCTTCATCATCGGCCCGACGACCAGATCCCCAGCTGCAGTGTCCTCGCTAGGCTCGGCGCACTCCTTGGTATCCGGATCGAACAATCCGCTCTTGGAGGCGCACTGCGCCGCGAGATTGTCGACTGAGGCGTCCGGACCCTCGGCCCGCGCGCTCACAGCGGCGAGCCCAAAGCAAATGCACACAGCGGCAGACTTAGCGAATCATGGAGTTCCCCCAATGGTGCGTTCTTCGGTGGCCGACGATAGCGAGTGTCTGGGCAATCTTATGGCTGCCCTATGCTGGGCTGCGCTCGACCTGGATTATTCCGCCGCCTCAGTCTCGGCCTCGATCTCCAGCGTGGCGAAGTAGCGCTCGGCTTCCAGCGCCGCCATGCAGCCCATGGCGGCCGCCGTCACCGCCTGCCGGTAAACCTCGTCCTTGACGTCGCCCGCCGCGTAGACGCCGGGAATGGCCGTCGCGGTCGAATCGGGACGCGTCACGATATAACCGGAGTGCGTCAGCTCGATCTGGTCCTTGAACAGCTCGGTCGCCGGCGCATGGCCGATGGCGATGAACACGCCGTCGGCATTCAGCTTTTTGATCGCGCCGGTCTTGGTGCTTTTCAGCGTGATACCGGTCACCGACTTGGGATCAGCGGCGCCGACGATCTCCTCGACGGCGTGATCCCAGACCACTTCGATCTTCGGGTTCTTGAACAGGCGATCCTGTAAGATCTTCTCGGCCCGGAAGTGATCCCGCCGATGCACGACAGTCACCTTCTTGGCGAAGTTTGTAAGGAAGATCGCCTCCTCAACCGCGGTGTTACCGCCGCCGACGACCACGACCTCCTTACCCTTGTAGAAAAAGCCGTCGCAAGTGGCGCATGCCGAGACGCCGTGGCCCTGGAACAGCCCCTCTGATTCGATGCCCAGCCAGCGCGCCTGCGCGCCCGTGCAGATGATCAGCACGTCGCAGGAGTAGCTGTCTCCGGAATCTCCCTTGAGCCTGAACGGGCGCGTCTTGAGATCGACCTTCGAGATGTGGTCCATGATGATCTCGGTGCCGACGTGCTCGGCCTGGGCGCGCATTTGCTCCATCAGCCAGGGTCCCTGGATCACGTCGGCGAAGCCTGGATAATTCTCGACGTCGGTCGTGATGGTGAGCTGGCCGCCCGGCTGCGAGCCTTCGATCAGCAGCGGCTTGAGCATGGCGCGCGCGGCATAAATCGCCGCCGTATAGCCTGCCGGTCCCGAACCGAGGATCAGCACCTTCACGTGCCTGGCATTGGCCATCGTACCCTCCTGCCCGGACCCGTCGAATAGCGGCCGGGGGCCCATAAGATTGGGCTGCTCATAGCCCTCTGCAAGGGCACTGGTCAATGCGCCAGCGGCGTCATCTTGGGGGCAGCTGCGGCCGCCGGATTGGCCCCGTTAAAGCTAAACCGATGTGCGCGCGCCCGGTCGCCATCCCGCCACATGTTGTCCGCCCATGCCGTGCTACGGTAGCTTGGGCTGGGGAGCCAAGGGACAGGGTGGGCGTCATGGCGGACGTAAGTGAAAAGGTGACCACGGGAATGTTCGGGGCACTGGATCGCGCCTGGACGAGCGTTTGCTGGCCGCTGATCGGCATGCTCAACATGTTCTTCCGCCCCGACCCGCAGACGGGCAATGTTGCGTTCTGGAAAGTCGGCCTGTGGCTCCTCGCCAACGGCGTCGTTCTCTATCTCGCCGTTGTCGATCTCAACTCGCGCCCGCTGTTCTGGACGCTGAGCGGCTTTCTCGTCATCCACATCCTCATCATCGCCTCCAGCCTGCGCATCATGTACGAAGAAAAACGCGTGATGGAGGGCTCGCTCGCTGCCGACAAGATGACGTTCTCGGCGCTCGACGCGGTCAACAACGTTCCGATCCTCGCCTCCTCGACCATTTTTTACATTCTTGGCCTTGCAGCGCTCATCCAGACCGTGGAGCGTACGGGATTGGCGCAGATCCTGCGCAACCGACCCTCCCTCGTCAGCGCCTACACGACGGAGTATGTCGAGTATCTGACCTGCGTGCTCAACGAAATCCCGATCGTCAATTCGGTGGTCAACGCCTGGGCAAACCTCGTCGACCTGTCCGACAACCTGAGTGCGCAGATTGTCTACAACGGCTGGATCGGCAATTCGGTACGCCTGATCATCGTCGTCACATTGTCGATCATCGTCGTGCGCGCGTTGCTGCTGCGCTTTCAGCAATGGAGCCATCAGGTGTCCATGGCGCACGCCCTGGAGAACGGCACCGTCAGCCCCGACAGCGTGAAGAAGCGTCTCGTTCGTGTGCCGACGACGCTCAACAGCCGCCTTATGCGGTCCGCGTTGACGCATCCCGATACGGCGGTGCGGCGGCGCGCGTTGGCCGCCATGGCGCGCCTAGAGGTTCCCAACTTCGCTCGCCAGTTCCTCGAAAGCCTCGGTCAGCACCTTGAGCGCGACCTGGGCCTGGCGCACATCCGCGAGACGCTGGCGTCGATGAATGCAACGGCCCGCGAGGGCATGGCAAGCGAGCTGACCGAGGTGATCGAAAAGCAGATGCTGACCATCAAGGATGCGCTCGACATGCAGACCAAGCAGCGGCTGCAAGAGCTGCGCTCAATGTTGACGCGCGCCTAAGGCAGGAAGCTCGGAGGTGGACCAGATGGAGGAAGGCGCGGTCGGCATTTCCGCGCATGCCCTGCCCGAAAAGAGCTTCGCCGATACCCGACGGCGGCTCAAAGCCATTTTCATCGGTTCCGCCGGCAACCTCGTCGAGTGGTTCGACTTCTACGCCTATTCGGCCTTTGCGCTGTACTTCGCCAAGTCGTTCTTTCCCGCCGAGAGCCAGACGGCGCAGCTGCTCAATGCGGCAGCCATTTTCGCCGTCGGCTTCCTGATGCGCCCGTTCGGAGGCTGGCTGTTCGGACACATGGCCGACCGGCACGGCCGGCGCTTGGCGCTCACTGTGTCGGTGATGATGATGTGCTTCGGCTCGCTCATCATAGCGTTGACACCGACCTACGCGACCATCGGCGTTGCTGCCCCGCTCATCCTGCTCCTTGCGCGCCTGGTGCAGGGCCTCAGTCTCGGGGGCGAGTACGGCACCAGCGCCACCTACCTGTCCGAGGTGGCGCACCCAGATCATCGCGGCTTTTATTCGAGCTTCCAGTACGTGACGCTGATCGGCGGCCAGTTGCTCGCCATGCTAGTGTTGCTGTCGTTGCAGAAGTTGCTGTTGACGCCGGACCAGCTCGACGCCTGGGGCTGGCGGATCCCATTCTTCATCGGCGCCGGCCTTGCCGTCGTCGTCTATTTCATGCGCCGTGACATGCACGAGAGCGAAGCGTTTCTGGAGGCGCGCGCTTTGGGCGTGCGCGGCAGTCCCCTAAGGGGTCTGCTGCGTCATCCGCGCGAGGTGGCTATCGTCGTTGGACTGACACTCGGCGGTACCGTCGCCTTCTACACATACACCACGTACATGCAGAAGTTTCTCGTCAACTCGGTGGGCCTGTCGCGCGACAGTTCGACGGTGATCGCGGCAGCGAGCCTGTTCTTCTACATGTGCCTGCAGCCGGTCGTCGGTGCCATCTCCGACATCGTCGGCCGCCGGCCGGTGCTGCTGACCTTTGGCGTACTTGGGACGCTTCTGACGGTGCCGATCCTCACCGCGCTGGAGAATACGCAGAGCGCCTGGACGGCCTTCTTCCTCATCATGGGCGCGCTGCTCATCGTCAGCGGCTACACCGCCATCAATGCCGTGGTGAAGGCCGAGCTGTTTCCCACCGGCGTGCGCGCGATGGGCGTCGGCTTCCCGTATGCCATCACGGTGGCACTGTTCGGCGGCACCGCGGAATACGTCGCCCTTTATCTAAAAAGCATCGGCTATGAGTTGGCATTCTATTGGTATGTCACGGCCTGCATTTTCGTCTCGCTTATGGTCTACGCCTGCATGCGCGACACGCGCGATCACTCGGCCATGCACCGGCACGTGTAGGGAGGGTGGGCCGGCGCTTCCTCTCTTCGCCGCAATCTTTGGACATCGGTAAAACGGCAACCTCGGGGCTCACCGCAATGACCAGAAGCTCGCTCGACCAGACCCTTCGCCGTGCGTACTGGATCCTCGGATTGATCCTCGCCGTGTCCATCGCCGCCAAGCTTGCCGACCGCATCCCCGGCCTTGCCGGGACGCCCCTCGCCGCGATCGCGACCGATGTCTACGACTACCTCAAGGACATGTCGCTGGTGCTCGTCACGGTGGTGGCCGCCTACCTTGCCAACGTGTTCCAGAAGCGGTCGAAGTTCATCGAGCGGTTGGAAGAAGAATGGCGCGGCATCGTGCGCACGAAGTCAGCGCTTCACGGCTTCTGCGAGAAACCGGATGCGACCGCCGATGACTACGTCAATGCCTTTTGCCGTATCAGCGAAACGCTCGACAATATGCGCGTCGTCTACGCGAACGTCGGCGAGACCTCGAGGCTCATCGGACTTTATCCCTTTGCGCCGCTGCACGACATGCGCCGCGCGCTGCAATCGATCGATCCGCGCAAGCGCAGCGGCATTCTCCCCGACGAGCGCAGGCTGGTGCGCGACGCCATCCTCCAGTCGTTCTATGCGTTGCGGGAAAATTTCCTGATCGAACTCGACATCGACGAGCCGGACCACCCGATAATTGTTGCCGGCGCCCGACGGCGGAAACACCCGGGCGCGACCTCGAGTGCCCTCAAGATGGAGATCGCCCAGCTCGACAACTACGAGCGCGATGCGGCCCCGCGCCACGCGGAGGTGGAGGCGCTGCTTTGGCAGCTGCACGCCAACGAAAAGGCGAGACAGTCTGTCCAAGGTTAAGGCACGAAAAGCGGCCCTTCGGTGCGCCGCTGGCGGTCTTCCAGGTTCTATGCTAGGTCCCGCGCATCTTTTCGCAGCGCACAAAGTACCTGATGAACCTTAGAAACATCGCCATCATCGCTCACGTCGACCACGGCAAGACGACGCTCGTCGACGAGCTCCTGAAGCAATCCGGCTCGTTCCGTGAGGGCCAGCGGGTGGCCGAGCGCGCCATGGATTCCAACGATCTGGAGCGCGAACGGGGCATTACCATCCTCGCCAAGTGCACCTCCGTCGTATGGAAGGACGTGCGCATCAACATCGTCGACACGCCCGGCCACGCCGATTTCGGCGGCGAGGTCGAACGCATCCTCAACATGGTGGATGGCGTTGTGGTGCTGGTCGACGCCTCGGAAGGACCGCTCCCGCAGACCAAGTTCGTGGTCTCGAAGGCGCTGAAGCGCGGCATGCGGCCCATCGTCGTGGTGAACAAGATCGATCGCCCGGACGAGCGTCACCTCGACGTTCTGAACGAGATCTTCGACCTCTTCGCCAACCTCGATGCCACCGACGAGCAGCTCGACTTCCCGATCCTTTATGGCTCCGGCCGCAACGGCTGGATGGCGCTCGACCCGGCCGGCCCCAAGGAAAGCCTGGCGCCGATGTTCGACATGGTGCTGGCGCACGTGCCGCCTCCGACGATCGATTCTGGACCGGTCCGCATGCTGGCTACGACGCTCGAAGCTGATCCGTTTCTTGGCCGCATTCTCACCGGTCGCATTACCTCCGGTGTCATGAAGGCCGGCACGCAGCTCAAGGCACTCAATCGCGAAGGCGAAGTCGTCGAGAATTTCCGCGTGCAGAAGGTGCTGGCCTTCCGAGGCCTGGAACGCATCCCCGTCGATCAGGCCGAGGCGGGCGAGATCGTCGCCATCGCCGGCATGAGCGAGGCGACGGTCGCCGACACGCTTTGCGATCCTTCCGTCGAGAGCCCGCTGCCCGCACAGCCCGTCGATCCGCCGACGCTGTCGATGACCTTCCGCATCAACGACGGACCTTTCGCCGGGCAGGAAGGCGACAAGGTACAGAGCCGCGTCATCCTCGACCGCCTCATGAAAGAAGCTGAGCGCAACATCGCCATCAAGGTGACGATCTCCAACGACAAGGACGCGTTCGACATCGCCGGTCGCGGCGAATTGCAGCTCGGCATCCTGATCGAGAACATGCGCCGTGAAGGCTTCGAGCTGACCGTTTCGCGACCCAAGGTGGTCTACAAGACCGCCGAGGACGGCTCCAAGCTGGAGCCTATCGAGGAGGTCATCATCGACGTCGACGAGGGCTTCACTGGCGTGGTCGTGCAGAAGCTGTCGGAGCGCAAGGGGGAGCTGCTCGAGATGCGGCCCTCCGGCGGCGGACGCCAGCGCCTCGTGTTCCACGTGCCGACGCGCGGCTTGCTCGGATATCAAAGTGAGCTGCTGTCCGACACGCGCGGCACTGCGGTCATGAACAAGCTGTTTCACGACTACGCGCCCTTCAAGGGCGAGATCGCTGCACGGCGCACCGGTGTGCTGATTTCCAATGCGCAGGGTGAGGCGGCGGCCTACGCCATCTTCAATCTGCAGGACCGCGGCCCATTCATGATTGGGGCGCAGACCCGCGTATATGAAGGCATGATTGTCGGCGAGCACACACGCGACAACGACCTCGAGGTCAACGTCGTCAAAGGCAAGAAGCTCACGAACGTCCGCGCCTCCGGCAAGGACGAGAACGTGTTGCTGACCCCGCCGATGAAACTCACGCTTGAGAAGGCGATGAGCTACATCACCGACGAGGAACTTGTTGAAGTGACTCCGAAATCTATTCGTCTGCGTAAGCGCTGGCTTGATCCCAACGAGCGCAAGCGGATGGAGCGCGCACGCGATCGCGAAGTGGCATAGTTAATTTCTCTTTGTGCGACGCAAAATACGCGTGTTATAGCGTTGCGGTCAAAAGTGGCACTCAACGAGGAGGAATTTCCATGCAGAAACTCGCGTGCATTGCTCTTGCCCTGACGCTGTGCGGCGGCGCGGCGCTGGCCGACACCAAGCCGGCTGAGGACGAAGCAGGCAAGATCAAGCAGACGCTCGCCGATTGGGGCTGCGATGGCGGCACCTTCGAGAAAGAGACTGAAGCTTCGAGCCTGTTCGAGGCCGACGATGTCAAGTGCAAAGACGGCAACCAGTATGACGTGAAGCTCGACGGCAGCTTCAAGATCATCTCGATCACGCGCGACTGACATCGCTTAATTGCGATCATCAATATCTTGCGCCGGCCGACACATGTTGGCCGGCGCGATTGTTTTCACGCTTCGCGCTCGGTCTGCTAAGCACGGATCGAACTTCTGCGAGGGGACGTGACGAGCGGCAAATTCCCACTGATGCGAGACACAACGGACGTCGCGCCGATCACTTGGCCGGCTGGCGTCACGCCACCGCCCGAGTTCATGCGCGCGGTTGATTTCGCCCGTCACGACGATGGCCATCTCTTCGTCACCGGCCGCGCCGGCACCGGCAAGTCGACGTTGTTGCGCGTGCTGCGCGATCACATCGTCGACGACGCGGTTGTGCTGGCGCCGACGGGACTGGCGGCCGTCAACGTCGGCGGCCAGACGATCCATTCCTTCTTCGGATTCCCACCCCGCCTCATTCGCCCCGACGATATCCGGCGCAGCCGCAACGGCCGCCTGATGCGCAAGCTGAAGCTGATTATCATCGACGAAGTGTCGATGGTGCGCTCCGATATCATGTGGGCCATCGATCAGTCGCTGCGCGTCAACCGCGGGCGCCCGCGCGAAGCCTTCGGCGGCGTGCGCCTCATGCTGTTCGGCGACTTGCACCAGCTGCCGCCCGTCATCCAGGGCGATGTCGCCGAGCATCTCGAATCAGAGTTCGGCGGACCGTTCTTCTTTCAGGTGGGCGCGCTCGGCGAGGGCGCCGGCGTCTCCCTTCTGGAACTCGATCAGGTCTTCCGGCAGAGCGATGAGACGTTCCTGCACGTCCTCAATCGTATTCGCGACGGGGATGCAAGCGAGGAGGATCTGGTCGTCCTCAACGAGCGCACGCATCCCATCCGCACTCTTGGTGAGGGCGACTTGTTCGTGATCCTGACGCCGACCAATGCAGCCGCGCAGCGCATCAACATGGCCTACCTCGCCGCACTCTCGGCGACCGAGCGCACGTATACCGCGGGCATCACCGGCGAATATTCGGATGCGGCGCATCCGACCGACGCGAACCTGCTCCTCAAGGAGGGAGCGAAGGTGATCCTGCTCCGCAATGACCCGGACCGACGCTGGGTGAATGGCACCATCGCCCGCGTGGCGCGCCTAGAGGACAAGCGCGTCTGGATCGAACTCGACGGGAAGACGCACGAGATCGAGCAGGTATCCTGGGAGGCGCGGCGCTACGCCTTCGACCAGACGGCCGAGAAGATCGTCGAGAACGTCACCGGCACCTTTCGGCAATTTCCGCTGCGCCTTGCCTGGGCGCTGACGATCCACAAGTCGCAGGGACTGACGCTGGATAAGGTCTACATCGACCTTGGGCGCGGGACATTTGCCCACGGTCAGACCTATGTGGCGCTGTCCCGTTGCCGCTCGCTGGAGGGGCTGGCTCTCGCCCGGCCGCTGCGTCCGACCGACATCATTTTCGATCGCAGCGCGATGGGCTACCGCGACAAATTTGCGCGGCTTTGAAGGCCGCGTTGCGGACCCGGCCCTTGCTGGTGAGCAATTACAGCATTATTGGCCGCCCCAGGAATGGTGCACCGCAACAATTGTATGTTGCAACGCACAATAGATTGGGTTATTCTAGCTCTGGGTTAAGGCTCTTATGAGCCAATGCAACTTGCAGCCCCGCGCATTACGCCGCCCGCACCCCCGGAGCGGCCACAACGATTAGGGAGACACCAATGAACGATCAGTTCACCCGCCAGGCACAGGACATGCTGGCCGCCGCCAAGGAAGCTCGCATTCCCGAGAACGTGAAAGTTTTCGCCGAGGAGAGCGTCGCCAAGACGCGCGACGCCTACACCAAGCTCAATGCCGCGACTTAGGACAACGTCAAGGCCGCCGAGGAAATCGTCCTCGCCGCCCAAGCCGGAGCTAAAACCTTCGGCGAGAAGTTCCTGCACGCTGCAACCGTTAACGTCGAGGCCGCTTTCGACGCCGCCGAGGCCATGGCGCGCGCCAAGACGCTTCCCGAGGTTGCCCGCCTACAGGCTGAGTTCTTCAAGCAGCAGCTCGCCACCGCCTCCGCGCAGACGAAGGAGTTCTTCGAGCTGTCGAACAAGATCAGCCGGCAGACGCTGGAAAGCATGAATTCGGCCGCCAGCAAGACCTTTGAGCAGCTCAAAAAGGTCGGCTAACTCCAGGCCGCAAGGTTCGTCGCCGCACCAATCAACGGCCGCGGGTAAGCCCCGCGGCCTTTTTGCATTCCCCGGCCCCACTTTCAGCAAAACTGTTACGCAGGATAGAGAGCCTGCTGTAAGCTGGCTGTCCAACGACCAAAAAGACTCTGATGCTGGGTGAGAGTTCACATTGCGAAATCCGTCCCGGCGCACCCGCCGACGCGACGGCTTTGAGCGAAGTCTTTCGCTCCAGCTGGAGCAATGCCTACCTCGGCATCATTCCGCATCTTCACCTCGACAGCATGATCCGCCGGCGCACCCCGGAATGGTGGGGGACCACCATAAAATCGGGTGGCGAGCTGCTGGTATTGCAGGTCGCCGACGTCATCGCGGGCTATGCAACTCTGGGCGCGGCGCGGACTCGTGGGGCTTATGAAGGCGAGATTTACGAGATCTACGTTTCGCCCACCTACCAAGGCATCGGCTTCGGCGAGCGACTGTTCGAAGCCTGCCGATACCACCTCGACCGGCGCCAGCTGAGCGGTCTCGTGGTGTGGGCTCTGGCCGACAATGCTGCGGCATCTGACTTCTACTGGCGCCGCGGCGGCCGCCCGGTAAGCATGACGTTCGAACGCTTCGGGCGCGCCAAGCTGAAGAAGATCGCCTACGCGTGGGACTGACGTGGGCGAGCCGTGGCCGGCAGCGAGACGACCCAACGGCTTGACGCGGAACTTCCTCTTCAAGAACGCCTTCCTCTCCGGGAGGTTCGTCGCGGCCTCCTTGCGCGGGGGCACCGGCCGCCCGGCGAGCAACGCAGACAGAGGATCAAAGCAGCCATAGCCTTCCCTCATCGCCCCGTGTGTTGCTATATCGCGGCGCACTTCCTGCGATCGACAATCGAGGTTTCCGAATGAAAGTCGCCGTCATGGGCGTTGCGGGTCGCATGGGCCAGGAGCTTGTGCGCGCGGCCCATGCCGCCGGCTGCACCATCGTGGGGGGGCTGGAGCGCGAGGGATCGCCGGCGATCGGTTCTGATATCGGTGTCATCGCCGGCCTGGCGCCGCTCGGCGTCCAGGTCACGACCGATGCGCTTGACGCAATTGCGCGCTGCGACGGTATCCTCGATTTCACCTCGCCAAAGGCGACGGTCGAGTTCGCCGGGCTGGCCGCCAATGCACGCGCCGTGCACGTCATCGGCACCACCGGCCTGACGGCTGAGGACGAGGCAGCCATCGCCGCGGCCGCCCGTCATGCGCCGATCATCAAGGCGGGTAACATGAGCCTCGGCGTCAATCTGCTGGTGGCGCTGACGCGGCGCGTCGCCGAGGCTCTGGACGAGGACTTCGACATCGAGATCGTCGAGATGCATCACCGCGACAAGGTCGACGCCCCCTCGGGGACCGCGTTGATGCTTGGTGTAGCTGCTGCCGAGGGGCGAGGAATTGATCTCAGCCGGCACGCCGTCAAGGCTCGCGACGGCCATACCGGGGCGCGCCGCCCTGGCGACATCGGATTTGCATCGTTGCGCGGTGGTGGTGTCGTCGGCGATCATCGAGTGATCTTCGCCGGACCTGGCGAGCGCATCGAGCTTGCGCATATTGCCGGCGACAGGTCCGTGTTCGCGCGCGGGGCCGTCAAGGCGCTGCAGT
Organism: uncultured Alphaproteobacteria bacterium; assembly: GCA_963759735.1. GTDB lineage: Bacteria > Pseudomonadota > Alphaproteobacteria > Rhizobiales > Hyphomicrobiaceae > Hyphomicrobium_A. Next base: position 109,770 of record CAVXAF010000004.1, on the reverse strand, counting down.
GGGGCTACGGCAAGCCGCCCGGCCTGTACTCTATGTCCGACGTGCTGGGGCTGTGAAAGTGGAGGTCCGTCCCGTAATCGCCGATCCGACCACCCACACGCTCGTGCTCGTGCGGCACGGCGAAAGCGAATGGAACAGGCGCAACCTTTTCACCGGTTGGTGCAATCCCGATCTCACCGAGAAGGGGTTGATCGAGGCGCTGGTCGCTGCACGTTTGTTGCGCTCCAAGGGCATCTCCTTTGATGTCGCGTATTCGAGCCAGCTGAAGCGCGCGCAGCGCACGCTCGATATCATCCTTTCCGAGTTGGGGCAGACGAACATTCCCATCCACCTCGATGAGGCCCTCAACGAGCGCCACTACGGCGACCTCTGTGGTCTCAACAAGGACGAGGCGCGTGACCGATGGGGCGAGGAGCAGGTGCAGATTTGGCGGCGCAGCTACGATATTCCCCCGCCCGGCGGCGAAAGCCTCAAAGACACCGAAGAACGCGTGATGCCCTATTTTCAGACGCGTATCTGGCCCGATTTGCAGGCCGGCAAGACGGTGCTCGTGGTCGCCCACGGCAACTCGCTCCGCGCCCTCATCATGAATCTCGAGAAATCTTAGCGGCGAGGAGATATTGAGCCGCGAGTTGGCGACCGGCGCGCCGATCGTCTACCAGCTCGGCGAGAACGGCCTGCCCACCGATCGCAGTGATCTGCTGCCGGCGCGAAGCATCGATGCGGCTCCCGAAGATATTGTCTGAGGTCTAGCATGGCGTTCAAGGATCTCGCCGAAGCGATCGACAGCGACAAGACGCATCGCGATCGATTGATCGCGGTGTACATTGGCGTCCTCGCCGTGCTGCTGGCGGTGGCCGGCGTGGGTGGCGGCAACGCCATGAAGGACGCGACGGCCCGCAATATCGAGGCCGCGAACACGTGGGCCTTCTTCCAGGCCAAGAATATCCGCCGCCACGAGCTGCGCCTGCAAATCGCGGAGTATGAGGTGCTGCTCGCGAGCCGGCCCGACATGCCGCCCGCGGCGCGCGCCCTGATCGACGAGAAATTGAAGAAGTACCGCGCCGACGAGGCCCGCCTGACGTCCGAGCCGGAGGCGAAGGAAGGCGTGGAGGAGTTGAAAGTACGCGCCAAGGAGCTAGAGATCCAACGCGATAAGGCGATGGTGAAGGATCCCTTCTTCGATTACGGCCAGGCGCTGCTGCAGATCGCCATCGTGCTTGCCTCCGTCGCCATCATCACCGGTGGGACGGTGCTCCTGATCCTTAGCGGCGTCTTGGCGTCATTGGGGACCCTGTCGATGCTCAACGGCTTTTTCCTTTTCTTTTCGGGCTCGTTCCTCTAGCCGGGCGCCCCTTGCCGCCGGCGGACCGAGCGGCTAGCACTACGGCGCTTTTCGTCCCTCTTCTTCAGGCGCTGCCCCGCATGACCACTTACAACCTGCTTCTGCTCCCTGGCGACGGCATCGGCGTTGAAACCATCGCCGAGGTCGAGCGCATCGTCGACTTCTTCAACAAGAAGGGCGGGGTGAACTTTGCCACCCAGACCGATCTGGTCGGTGGAGCGGCGTACGATGCGCACGGCGTTGCCATCACGGATGCTGCGATGAGCAAGGCTGCCGCCGCCGATGCCGTCATCTTCGGCGCGGTCGGTGGACCGAAGTGGGACGGTGTGCCGTACGCAGTGCGCCCCGAGGCCGGTTTGTTGCGCCTGCGCAAGGATCTCGGCCTCTTTGCCAACTTGCGCCCAGCCATCTGCTATCCGGCACTCGCCGACGCGTCCTCGCTGAAGCGCGAACTTGTCGAAGGCCTCGACATCATGATCGTGCGCGAGCTGACGGGTGGCGTGTACTTCGGCGAGCCCAAGGAGATTGTCACCCTGGAGAACGGCGAAAAGCGCGCCGTCGACACGCAGATCTATACGACCTCGGAGATCGAGCGCATCGCCAAGGTCGCCTTCGACCTCGCCCGGAGGCGCGGCAACAAGGTACATTCGGCTGAGAAGCGCAACGTCATGCGCACCGGCGTACTGTGGAACGAGGTCGTCACCGCGACCCACAAAGCCTACGCGCCCGACGTCAAACTCGAGCACATCCTAGCTGACAACTGCGCCATGCAGCTGGTGCGCGCACCCAAGCAATTCGACGTCATCGTCACAGACAACCTGTTCGGCGATGTACTCTCCGACGAGGCTGCCATGGCCACCGGATCGCTCGGCATGCTCCCCTCGGCTTCGCTGGGCGCACCCGACGCCAAGACCGGCAAGCGCAAGGCGCTCTACGAGCCGGTGCACGGATCAGCGCCCGACATCGCCGGCAAGGGCCTCGCCAACCCCATCGCCACCATCGCATCGTTCGGCATGGCGCTGCGCTATTCCTTCGACATGGGCAAACAGGCGGATCTGCTCGACCAGGCCATCGCCGGCGTACTGGCGTCTGGTCTGCGCACCGGCGACATCATGCAGCCGGGTATGACCCAGGTCGGCACCGCCGACATGGGCGGCGCCATCCTCGCCGAGCTCAAGAAGCTCGCCGCGTGACCCGCGCAAGCTTCCATAACGCCAATTGACTAGGCAGGTGGGCGACACCCCTTGCGCGGGCCGGCGGGCTTGCGTAAGGGAGCCGCAGGTACTGCACGTGTCGCAGCCAACGAAGAAAATAGGTCTGACGATGGGCTATAAGGTCGCCGTAGTCGGTGCCACGGGCAACGTGGGCCGCGAGATGCTGAACGTGCTCGCCGAGCGCGAGTTTCCGGCCGACGAGGTCTACGCCATCGCCTCCCGGCGCTCTCTCGGCGTCGAGGTGTCGTTCGGCGACCGCGATCTCAAATGTCACGATCTCGAGCAGTTCGATTTCTCCAAGGTGGACTTCTGCCTCATGTCGGCCGGGTCGGCCGTGGCCAAGGAGTGGGCGCCAAAAATCGGCGCCACGGGCTGCATCGTCATCGATAACTCCTCGTGCTGGCGTTACGATCAGAATGTGCCGCTGATCGTGCCTGAGGTGAATGCCGATGCCGTCGTCGGCTACACCAAGAAGAACATCATCGCCAACCCGAACTGCTCGACGGCGCAGCTGGTGGTCGTTCTGAAGCCGCTGCATGACGTCGCCAAGATCAAGCGCGTCGTCGTCGCCACCTACCAATCCGTCTCCGGCGCCGGCAAGGATGCGATGGACGAGTTGTGGCGGCAGACGAAGGGCATGTACGTGCCCGGCCAGGAAGTCGAGCCAAACAAATTCACCAAGCAGATTGCCTTCAACTGCATTCCTCAGATCGACGTCTTCATGGAGGACGGCTACACGAAAGAGGAATGGAAGATGATGGTCGAGACCAAGAAGATCCTCGACACTAGCATCAAGCTGACGGCGACGTGCGTGCGCGTGCCGGTGTTCGTCGGGCATTCCGAGGCGGTGACGATCGAGTTCGAGAACCCGATCAGCCCTGAGGAGGCGCGGGCCATTTTGCGCGAGGCGCCGGGCGTCATGGTCGTCGATAAGCGCGAGCCTGGCGGCTACATCACGCCGGTCGAGGCGGCCGGCGAGTTCGCAACCTACGTCTCGCGCATTCGCGAGGACGCGACGGTGGAGAACGGGCTGTCGCTATGGATCGTCGCCGATAACCTGCTGAAGGGCGCGGCGCTCAATACGGTGCAGATCGCCGAGACCATCATCAACCGCAAGCTAATCCCCAACGCCGCCTGAAGCGGGTCTGGCTCACGCGCCGGCGCTTTTAAGACGGCGGCGCGGAGCCCGTAATGGCCTACGTAGTTAGACGGCCTTACCGGCGCCGTTGGCCTGCAGTTTACCCAGTGCCTTCACGATCTGGTTGAGATCCTGCAGGAAGCGCTCGCGCTGGCCGCCCGGTAGAACCGCCAGGATCTTGTCGTCGACGCGTTTGGCAAGCGGGTCGGTTGCCTTGAGCACCTTCCAGCCTTCATCGGTAAGCTTTACCGCGTAGGCGCGCGCGTCTTCTTTCGTGCGGCGGCGTTGCAGCAGCCCCTTTTTCAGCATGCGCCGGACGATGTCGGCGAGCGTCGAGCGGTCGACGCCGGTCTTTTCGACCAGCAAGGTTTGGCTGACGCCTTCATTTTGCGACACGGCGACGAGAACCGCGTACTGGCGCGGGGTCAAATCACCGACCCCCATTTCGCCTTGGAAGATATCGCTGGCGCACTGGCCCGCCCGATGCAGCAAGTGAATCGGGGATCGCTCCAGTCTTCCGCCGGCCATTTCGTGTACCTTGTGACGTGGTGATGGACAGCCGCAACTGCGGAGAATCGCCCGCCCAGCGACGCTCCGACCCCGGCGACCTTTGCCTTTGGGGAATAGATTGCGGTTCGGTTTGGAGAAAATACCAGAAATGCTCGCCCGTCCAGAGCAAAAGCAGTTTCACCCAGACTTACTGCAAGAATAATGGGACGAATACTTCGCAGGCGGAAAGTCAGTGCAAAGACGTTCAGCCTGATGCCTCCGCTAATCTGCGGGGATTTCATGAGCCTTTAGAAGGCCGATCTGCGCCAACGCAAATGCCATGGTCAGCGGCATGATGGCGAATACTTTGAAGCTTACCCAAGCGTCGGTGGAGACCGACCGCCAGATGATCTCGTTGAGCAGGGCGAGGAAGGTGAAGAAACATGCCCACCGCACTGTCAGCTTGCGCCAACCGTCTTCATTGAGACGGAAGACTTCGCCGAACACCAGTTTAAGCAGCGAGTGACCGCCCATCAGGCCGCCGAACAGAGCTGCTGCGAACAGCCCGTTGACGATGGTAGGCTTGATCTTGATGAAATTATCGTCGTGCAGCCACAAAGTGAGGCCGCCGAAAACGACAACGCAGGCGCCCGATATGAGCGGCATGATAGGCACGCGGCCGAACATGAATCGCGAAGCGACGAGCGCGGCGATAGTCGCCAGCATGAAGATGCCCGTACCCCAGTAAATTCCCGCCCGGGCATTGACGAGAAAGAACACGACCAGCGGTCCGACCTCGACGGCGAGTTTGAGAATCTGCGAGCGCGTCGCCGACGCTGACTCTTCGGGCTTCGCCGCGGCCTGATCGCCCATCTCAACAACGCTCCCTTGGGGTGAAAACTTCCGCCCGCGGGCGGCCGTGTATTAGCCTAGGTTGGCTTCGCGCTCGCTGGCTTTGGTGCCGGCGGCTCGTCCGGCGGGGGCGGAAGCCTGCCGTCCGAGGCTGGCGACCTCGGCCGACCTGTTTCCGGACAGTATAGCGTCGGCCGCCGCCGCAGCCACCTTGTCCTCGGGAATGCGGTAGCTCTGCATCAGTTGCGTCAGGTACCAGGCGTAAATCCCTGACAAGGGCATGATCAGGACGATCTTGAAGGCGATCCAAATGCCGACGCCATCCATCTGCATGCCGAGGATGTCGTAGATGCGCTCGTCTTTGAAGGTGAGCCGCACCGCCTCGTTGGCAAAGGCCGTGAAGACGAAGAACCAGGCAAAGTTCCAGGTGAACTTGTTCCAGCCTTCCTCCGTGTAGTGGAAAGTCTTCTCAAAAACGTACTTGAAGAAGTTGCGATCGAACCACAGTCCGCCAAACAGGAAGGCGGCGAACATCGCATTGAAGATGGTGACCTTGATCTGAACCCACATGGGATCGTGGGTGATGATGGTGAGGCCGCCAAACACGATCGTCACGCTCGAAGCAATGAGCGGGAAGATGGGCAGCCGGCGCAGCACCACGAGCATGGCCACGATGGCGACGCCCGTCGAGATGATCAGCGCCCACGTGCCGGCGGTAATACCGTACATGGCATTGACGATGAACATCAGCACCAGCGGACCGAACTCGCTGAGGATGTTCACCGTCTGCTCGGCGTTGAATGGCATCAATCGCTTCAGAGCGCTCATGTAGTGGGGATCGTCCTTCTCGATTAACATTTTTGCTTGTTGCAGCGTATTTAGGTTGCCCGGGCCATCGGCGCTAGCTTCCCGCTATCGCTTGGGCGAACTCGCCCGCGTCGAATGGTTGCAGGTCGTCGACACTTTCGCCCACGCCGATGGCGTGAACGGGCAGCGCGTGCTTGGCCGAAATGGCAACCAGGATGCCGCCACGCGCCGTGCCGTCGAGCTTGGTCATGACTAGCCCGGTCACGCCGGCGCGCTCGCGGAACACGTCAACCTGTGAGAGAGCGTTCTGGCCCGTGGTGGCGTCGAGCACGAGCAGAACGTCATGTGGAGAGCTTGGATCGAGCTTTTTGAGGACGCGGACGATCTTGGCCAACTCCTCCATCAGCCCCTCTTTATTCTGCAGCCGGCCTGCGGTGTCGACGATCAACACGTCGGCGCCTTCCTCGCGCGCTTTTCCCAGCGCGTCGAACACGAGACCCGCGGCATCCCCTCCGACTGCACCCGATACCACGTGCGCCCCGGTCCGCTCGCCCCAGATGCCGAGCTGGTCGATAGCCGCGGCGCGGAACGTGTCGGCGGCGGCCAGCATCACCTTGCGCCCCTCGGCGCGGAACTGCGAGGCGAGCTTTCCGATGGTCGTCGTCTTGCCGGCGCCGTTGACGCCGACGACTAGAATGACGTGCGGCTTGTGGCTGCTGCTGACGGTGAGCGGCTTAGCGACCGGTGCGAGCACGCGCTCTACCTCGGCCTTGAGCACGGCGCGCACATCGTCGGCGCCGATATCCTTGGCGAAGCGGCCCTTGCGCAAGGTCGTGATGATGTTTTCGGCGGTCGCGATGCCCAGGTCTGCTTCTATGAGCAGGTCCTCAAGGTCCTCGAGCGTCGCGGCTTCGAGCTTCTTCTTCGTGAAGATGCCTGTGATACCGTCGGTGAGCTTGGCGGACGACTTGCCGAGACCCTCCTTGAGACGGCTGAACCAACCCGCCTTGGCTGGCGCTTGCGGCATCGCCGACTCGACGGCTTCGCTTGTGGCGACGGTTGCCGTGTCATTGGCGGTCTTGCCGCCCCACAGCCGTCCAAACGCGCTCTGCGCCTTACCGCTCACGCGAACACCTCGCCGGAAAGTCGTCGGCCGTCGTGGCCGTTGACGCGAGCGCGGACCATGGCTCCGGCAGGAACAGAGGGTGGCACGCGCATTTCGGCGAACTGAGGCGTGCGGCCGATGCCATCAAGCTCGACGAGCAGTTCCACTTCGGCTCCGGCTTGCGCCGCGAGGAAGCGCGATAGCGACGCCGTGCCTTTGTCGCGCAAACTGGCAGCACGCTCTTTGACAACGGCGCGGGCCACCTGGGGCATGCGCGCCGCCGGCGTGCCTGTTCGCGGCGAAAACGGAAATACGTGCAGATACGTGAGGCCGCAATCATCGACGGCGCTGAGCGAGTTCGCGAACATCGCGTCAGTTTCAGTCGGGAAGCCGGCAATGATATCGGCGCCGAAAACAGCGTCAGGACGCATGCGGCGCACGTCCGCACAGAAGTTTACGGCGTCGGCGCGCGTATGACGGCGCTTCATTCGTTTTAGGATCATGTCGTCGCCGGCCTGCATTGACAGATGCAAGTGCGGCATCAGCCGCTCCTCTTCCGCGATAGCTCGCAAAAGATGCGCATCGGCCTCCACCTGATCGATCGACGACAGGCGGAGCCGTTCCAGCTCGGGCGCGAGCTTGAGAATTTGGCGCACCAGCGAGCCGAGCGTCGATGCGCCTGGCAGGTCGGCGCCGTAGGATGTGATGTCGACGCCAGTAAGCACGACTTCTCGGCAGCCGTCTTCGACGAGGCGTTGGATCTGCCTAACTATCGCGCCGGCCGGCACAGAGCGCGAAGGGCCGCGACCCAAGGGAATGACGCAGAAGGTACAACGGTGATCGCAACCGTTCTGCACCTGCACGAACGAGCGAGTGCGCGTCCTATAGCCGTCGATCAGATGACCGGCGGTCTCGCGCACGCTCATGATGTCATCGACCTGTACGCGCTCTGAGCCCGAGGTCGACAGGCCGGCAAACGTTGCTGCCTGCATCTTCTCGGCGTTGCCGATGACGTAGTCGACCTCATCGAGGGCGGCGAAACGTTCAGGTTCGATCTGCGCCGCGCAGCCGGTCACGATGATGCGCGCTCTCGGGCGATCACGGCGCAGCTTGCGGATCGTCTGTGTTGCCTTCCGTACGGCCTCGGCCGTTACGGCGCAGGTATTGACGATGACCGCATCATCGAGTTCGGCGTTGATCGCATGCCGGCGAATGACCTCGAACTCGTACGCGTTGAGCCGACAGCCGAGCGTTATGATCAAGGGGTCGGCCATTCTTGCTCAGCAAGCCTCGGAAGCGGCGGTTACGCGGGACGATGTAGAGCCGATCCGCGCGTTGGGAGCCTGGCGCAGGCGGGATATCCGGCAGGTTAACTGAAGGGCGGTCATACTGGACAACTTTGTCGTTCGCTAGACAGGGACGCGCGACAGAGTATCCGGCTCGAGAATGCCTTCAAACTCGAGTTCGGCCGGCCCGCACATCAATATATGATCGTTGGCGGCCCATTCGATGCTTAACACGCCGCCTGGGAGCGCGACGGAGACCCGTCGGTCCGTCAGGTCTTTGCGCGCTGCAGCAACGGCGGCCGCGCAGGCCGCGGTACCACAAGCCTTGGTGAGGCCGGCGCCGCGTTCCCAAGTGCGCAGGCGCAGGCTGTTCCGAGAAGTCACCTGGGCCAGTGAAATATTCGCCCGCTCCGGAAAGAGAGGGTGGTTCTCCAGCAGCGGCCCGAGTCTGTGCAGGTCATATGCATCGACGTCCTGCACCCAGAAAATCGCGTGGGGATTTCCCACATTCACCACTGATGGCGTATGCAGCACAGGAGCATCGATCGGGCCGATCTGCAGCTCGACGCCGGTCGTGTCTTCGAACGGCTCGGCCAGCGGGATCTCATGCCAGGCAAAACGCGGCTTGCCCATGTCGATGATGATGCGGTCGGCGTTCTCGACATTCGCTTTGAGCAGCCCGACGCTCGTCTCGACGCTCACCTGCGAGCGTCCGGTCTCTTCGGCGAGCAGTAGCGCCACGCAACGGGTCGCGTTGCCGCAAGCCCCGACCTCCGACCCGTCGGCGTTGAAGATGCGCATGAAGAGGTCAGCCTTCTGCGACGGTTCGATGACGATCACCTGATCGCATCCGACGCCTTTGCCGCGGTCGCCCAGCCGCCGCGCGTCTTCCGGACCAACGGCAATCGGGCGCGAGCGTGCGTCGAGCACGACGAAATCGTTGCCGAGGCCGTTCATTTTGCGGAAGGGGATGCTGGCGGCGTCCGTCATGAGCCCATATATGGCCCGCAGGCCTGACAAAGACAATCGAACGGAGACCAGCCGCCATGATGCGCAAGAGCCTACGCCGCTTCGCCCTTGGTGCCGCTGTCACATTCGCGGTCGCGCCGTTGCCCGCATGGGCCGTCGTGACGGATGCCCCGGCGCCGGCCGAGGCGAGCAAAGTCAAGGTCGAGACATTTGCATCCGGCCTCGAGCACCCGTGGGGGATGCAGTTTCTGCCAGACGGTCGCCTCCTCGTCACCGAGCGGCCGGGACGCCTGCGCTACGTCGCCAAGGACGGCAAGCTTTCCGAGCCTATCGCGGGTGTGCCCGAGGTCGCGGCGGTGGGACAGGGCGGCCTGCTGGACATCCTCCTGGCCACAGACTTTGCCTCCAGCGGCGTTATCTATCTGTCATATGGGGAGCCGCGCGAGGGCGGTGCCAACGGCACCACGGTAGCGCGCGCCAAGCTCACGTCCGACGGCGACGGCGGGCGCCTCGAAGATCTCAAAGTCATCTTCCGGCAGCAGCCGGCGGCTGATAGCGGTCACCATTTCGGCTCGCGCCTCGTGTGGGCGCAGGACGGCACACTTTTCGTCACCACCGGCGAGCGCAACCAGTTGCGCGCCGAAGCGCAAATCCAGCCAACGACATCGGCAAGATCATTCGCATCAACGCCGACGGCTCGATCCCCTCCGACAATCCGAAGCTGCCGGGGTGGGCGCCGGAGGTGTGGTCGATCGGTCATCGCAACGTCCAGGGCGCTGCGCTGCGCCCAGACACCGGGCAACTCTACACCGTCGAGCACGGCGCCCAGGGGGGCGATGAACTGAACCATCCGCAGGCCGGCAAGAACTACGGCTGGCCGATCATCACCTACGGCATCGATTACAGCGGCGCCAAGATTGGCGAAGGCAGCGCAAAAGAAGGTATGGAGCCGGCGGTCTATTATTGGAAGCCGTCGATCGCCACCTCCGGCCTCACATTCTACACCGGTGATCTGTTCCCCGAGTGGAAGGGCAATGCATTCGTCGGTGGACTTGCCCGCACGCAAGTGCAGCGGCTGGTTTTCGATGGCGACGATGTGGTAGCCGCCGAGACCTTGCTGGCGGACCAGGGTAAGCGCATTCGCGACGTGCGCACTGGTCCGGACGGGGCGTTGTGGTTGCTCACCGACGATAGTGACGGCGAAGTGCTGCGTGTTACGCCCGGCAAATGACGTGCAGTAGGGCGCTGACCGAGATCGGGCAAGTTCGAGATGGAACTCTGGCGGAATGTCGCGACTTGAGGATAATGCGGGTCGAGCCAGCCCAGTCGCATATCCGATAGAGCATCTTCCATGACCGAATATTCGCGCGATCACGCCCCCCTGTCCCGATCGAGCCGCCGGCTTCTGCAACTCTCCCTTATCACCCCTCGTCCCTGCCATTTCGGAGGATGCATCTGCCTGACCCCTCCGGAACGCCGCACCCTGCGCCGCGTCGCGAGGATCGCCCGGCAATGGCGCCGCGAGGAGCGGCGGAGAGCCCGGAGTATCGCTCGGGCACGCGCCGAGGCCCGCAGCTAGGCCCAGTTGACACGCCAGCCGCCCGCGGGGCATTGTCCGCGAAATTCCGACGGCCCTGACTTCAGAGCCGCCGCCCTGTCCGCGCCGTTGGCGTCGAGACCGGGAGGTCAACACCCGCCAGCGCGTTGCGCCCGCGGGTGCCATTTTCGTTTGCGCATGCGGATTCCCCGCATGCGTTTTGAAGGACGAGCATGTTTCAATCGCTGTCAGATCGCCTGTCCGGCATTCTCGACAAGCTGACGCGTCGCGGCGCGCTCACCGAGAGCGATGTCGGCGAAGCAATGCGCGAGGTGCGGCGTGCACTGCTCGAGGCCGACGTGGCGCTCGATGTGGTGCGCGACTTCATCGACAAGGTGAAGGCCAAGGCGGTCGGCCAGGAGGTGCTGCGCTCGATCACTCCCGGCCAGATGGTCATCAAGATCGTCAATGACGAGCTTGTTGCCATGCTCGGCTCGGAAAGCTCGAGCATCGACCTGCACGCGGCGCCCCCCGTGGCCATCATGATGGTTGGCCTGCAGGGCTCGGGCAAGACGACAACCACCGCCAAGATCGCCAAGCGGCTCACCGACCGCGACAAGAAAAAAGTGCTGATGGCGTCGCTCGACGTGCGCCGTCCCGCGGCGCAGGAGCAGCTGCGCGTGCTCGGCGAGCAGACAGGCGTCGACACATTGCCCGTCGTCGCTGGCCAGACGCCGCAACAGATCGCCAAGCGCGCGCTCGATGCAGCCCGTCTCGGCGGCTATGACGTCGTGTTGCTCGACACCGCTGGCCGCATCCACATCGACGAAGAGCTGATGCGCGAATCCGTCGAGGTGCGCGATATCGCTCATCCGCACGAGACGCTGCTCGTCGCCGATAGCCTCACCGGGCCAGGACGCCGTCAACGTCGCCAAGTCGTTCGATGAACGCATCGGCATCACCGGCATCGTGCTGACGCGCGCCGACGGCGACCAGCGCGGCGGCGCCGCCCTGTCGATGCGCGCCGTCACCGGCAAGCCGATCAAGCTGCTGGGTGTCGGCGAGAAGTGGGACGCGCTGGAGGACTTCCATCCTGCGCGCGTTGCCTCGCGCATCCTCGGCATGGGCGACGTCGTCAGCCTCGTCGAGAAGGCGGCGCAGACCATCGACGCCGAGAAGGCGACGAAGATCGCCGAGAAGATGAAGAAGGGCGTCTTCGATCTCGACGACATGGCCGAGCAGCTGAAGCAGATGCAGCGCATCGGCGGCATGTCGGGCGTTCTCGGCATGATGCCCGGCATGGGCAAGATCCGCTCGCAGATCGCCGACGCCAACATCGACGATGGAATCCTGAAGCGCCAGCACGCCATCATCACGTCGATGACGCCGCAGGAGCGTCGCAACCCGAAAGTGCTCGACGCGCGCCGTAAGCGCCGCATCGCATCGGGCTCCGGCACCAAGGTCGAAGACATCAACAAGCTCGTCAAAATGCACCGCCAGATGGCGGACATGATGAAGATCCCTCGGCAGCAACAAGGGCATGCTCAACAAGCTCGTCGGCGGCGGGCGCGGTGCGGCGCCGAGCGAAGCTGAGATGGCGGCCATGCAGGACGAACTCGCCAGGCTCGATCCCAAGGCGCTCGAGCAGCTGCCGCAAGACCTCAAGGACGCATTGCCCACGGGGCGGCCGACCAAAGGCATGCCGGGCCTGGGAGGCGGCATGATGCCGAGGCTCCCCGGTCTCGGCGGCGGTCTGCCCGGCCTCGGTGGAGGTTTCCCGAAATTCCCCGGCCTGCCGGGAAAGAAGAAGTAGCACCCACAACCAACAGTCATTGAAACAAGGAACGAAGCTATGTCCGTCAAGATCCGCCTGTCGCGCGGTGGCGCCAAGAAGCGCCCCTACTATTACGTCGTCGTCGCCCACACCACCTCGCCCCGCGATGGGCGCTACATCGAGCAGATCGGCACCTTCAATCCGATGCTCAAGAAGGACGACGAGACGCGCGTCAAGCTCGAACTCGAGCGCTGCAAGTACTGGCTCTCGGTCGGCGCGCAGCCGACCGACCGCGTGGCGCGCCTGCTCGACGCCGCCGGGCTGCTGAAGCGCACGGCCTCGAACAACCCTGAGAAGGCCAAGCCGAAGAAGAAGCGCCTGGAGCGCGAAGCTGCGCAGGCCGAGAAGGCGAAAAAGGCCGCCGAGGCCGCCGCGTCTGCAGCCGTCGAGCCGGCCGCCTAAGGCAGGTATCCGGCCGATTGACGCAACCTTCGCGCGCCGCTAACCGGTCGTTCAATCCTGCCGTGCCAGAAATCTCCTCGTGCGAGCTGCGCAAGTGCGCCTCGCCGAGGGGGAGATCGCATGCTGGAAGACGGGATATACGGGCTGCGCTTTGCAGCTACGCACGACGGTGGACCCGGCGACGGCGATGGCCTGGCAGTCCTGCGCGAAGGCAAGGTTCTGGGTTCAGATCCGCTAGGCGCCGTGTTCACCGGCACTTACGAGTTCGATGCCGCCCGGCAGCTCAACAAGGTACGCCTGCGGCTCGATGTGCCACCCGACGGGGTGCTGGTCACCGGCTACGCCGCCGGGCCTGCAGGGGCTACTCTCGACGTCGTCGGCGCCTTCCTCGGCTCGTCGGCCGAAACCACTGCCTTCATACAGATTGCCGGCGCGCCGGTCGGGGTGCAGATCAGGTACCTGGGCCCGCTGCCGAACTGAACCTTGCGATAGAGTTGCCATGACCGAAACCGCCCGGCGCATCCTTCTTGGTCGTATCGTCGCCGCGCATGGCATTCGCGGCGAGGTCGTCATCGACAGCCACACCGGCGATCCGCGCGATATCGCGGCATATGGGCCATTGTGGACCGAGGACGGCGCCAAGCAGCTCGACATCAAGTTCGTTCGGTCAACTCCGAAGGGCGGCCTGATCGCTCGCGTTGCCGGCGTTGCCGACCGCAATGCCGCCGAGGCGCTTGCGCGGTACGACACTGTATGCGCTGCGCGATGCGCTCCCCGAAACGGCCGACGGCGAGTTCTACTATGCCGATCTCGCCGGCTTGCGCGCCGACAATGAGAGTGGCGAGCGCGTCGGCACTGTGGTGGCCGTGCAGAACTACGGCGCCGGCGATCTGCTCGAGGTGCGCCTCAACGGTCAGGCCGTCACGGACCTGGTCCCCTTCACCGATGCATATGTGCCGGTCGTCGATGTGGCGGGGGGCCGCGTCGTGGTTGTGCTGCCCGAGCCCACTCCTGACGACGACGAGGAAGCCGCGGGCTAAACTGTTTCGCCCCTCAGCAATCGCGGCACATCGCCGGTCAGTCCAGCGGCCTCGCCGACGAAGAAGCGTTTCAAGGCCGGGATGCGATCGACGACGCCGAGGCCGACCTCGCGCGCTGAGCGTAGCAGCGTGGCATCGCTGGCGAACAGGCGGTTGATGCCATCGAAGGTGGCGGCCGAAATGGCCGAGTCGAAGCGGCGCCAGCGCTCGTAACGGGACAGCGCCTCGGCGTTGCCGGGCTCAAAGCCGAGGCGCACGCTTTCGGCCACGACTTCCGCCAGCGCGGCGACATCGCGGAAAGCGAGATTGAGCCCTTGGCCAGCCAGCGGGTGCACGCCGTGCGCCGCATCGCCGAGGAGAGCAAAGCGCGGGCCCACGTAGCGGCGCGCCAGATGCAGCTCCAGTGGCCAGGACTGGCGCGGTCCGTCGAGTGCGATGGTCGCCGAGCTTGCCGCCAAAGCGCGTTTCGACCTCGGCGAGAAACCACGCGTCGTCCAGCGCCATGATGCGCCGCGCCTCGCCTGCATCCTCGGTCCAGGTGATGCAGGCGCGGTCGCCGATCAGCGGCAGGATGGCGAACGGGCCGGCTGGCAGGAAGTGCTGTACCGCGCGCGCCGCATGCGGGCGCTCGTGGCGCACGGTGGTGACGATGCCGGTCTGCGGGTAGCTCCAGCCGATGACCTTAATGCCGGCGGCTTCGCGCAAGGCGGACTTGCGCCCGTCCGCGGCCACCAGAAGCGAGGCGATAAGTTCCCTGCCATCGGCGAGCGGCACGTGGGCTCCGGTCTCGCCCACCGTGAAACCGGTGGCCTCAGCCGGCGCCAGCATGGTGATGGACGGACAGCCCTCTACTTTGGCGCGGAGGGCGGCGGTGAGCGGACCTACGGGAACGATGTGGGTCGCCGGCTCGCCGGCGGCGGTGACGTTGTCATAAGCGAGGAGCACCGGCCGCACGCCCGCCGCAAGGCTCGAATCGGTGATGTCGATGCCATCGACCGGCTGCGCCTCGGCGGCAATCGCGGGCCACACGCCGATCGCCTCGAGCAAATGTCGGGAAGCGGCCGACAGCGCGAACGCCCGGGCATCGGGACGCACCGCCGTCGGCGGCAGGCGATCGATGACCGCAATCTTGAATTCGCTGCCGAGGGCATCGCTCAACGCGCTCGCCAGAGCGAGGCCGGCGAAGCTGGCGCCGGAGATTGCGACATCGAAGCGGGCGGCCTTTAGCGGCATGTCGCGTCCGGTCATCTGCGTTAAGTTCCAATGCCTAGAGTCGGTGGCCAGCGTATGCCAGCCGCCCTTCGCCTTCCACCACCCCCGTGAGGCCCCATGTCACCTAACGATGCCACCGCTCCGCAAGGGGCCTTGGACGCTCTGCTAGCGACCCTCGACCTCGAGCCGCTCGAGGACAACCTGTTTCGCGGCCCCCGCGGCAACGAGGGTTGGCAGCGGGTGTTCGGCGGACAGGTGCTCGGCCAGGCCCTGATGGCGGCCGCACGGACGGTGGATGCCGGCCGCTCGGTGCATTCCCTGCACGGGTACTTTTTGCTGGCCGGCGACCCCTCGCGGCCGATCCTCTACGACGTCGAACGTATCCGCGACGGCGGCAGCTTCACGACCCGTCGCGTCAAGGCGATCCAGCATGGTCGGCCGATCTTTTCCATGAGCAGCTCGTTCCATAAGGCCGAGCCGGGCTTCGACCATCAGAGCCCGATGCCGGACGTCCCGCCGCCTGAGGAGCTGCCGAACCCGAAGGACATCATCGGCCAGCTCATCGATGCGCTGCCGGAATCGATGCGCAGCTACTGGAGCCGCGAGCGGCCCATCGACATGCGCGTCGTCGATGTCTCGCGCTACCTGACCCGCGACAAGAAGGTTCCGCTCCAACATATCTGGATCAGGGCCAACGGCCGCTTGCCGGACGATCCTGCCGTGCATCAGGCAGTACTTGCCTATGCATCCGACTTCACGCTGCTCGATACCGCGCTCATTGCCCACGGCAAGCTGCTGTTCGACGCCGACGTGCAGCTGGCCAGCCTCGACCACGCGCTTTGGTACCACCGGCCCTTCCGCGCCGATGAGTGGATGCTCTACGTCCAGGACAGCCCGAGCGCCTTCGGCGCGCGCGGGTTCTGTCGCGGCAGCATCTACACGCGCGAGGGGACGCTCATCGCCTCGGTCGTTCAGGAGGGCTTGGTGCGGCAGCGCAGCTCGGCATTCGTGCCCAATTGACAGGCACTCGCCTGCAATTGCCCATTGGATGGGCAGAAAACGGCCTCTCGCAAGCCCGTCGCCCGAAACTTCATCAGACTTTCCCAAGCGAATCCAATAGGTTGTCTAGACATCCCCGGGTTGGCACGGGTCTTGACTCCGTCTTACACGGCAATCGCGCCCGAAGCCGGGGGCTATAGCCAAAACGACGACAAAACGTGCGCTGCCTTAGCGCCGGATGCGTCAGGGGAGAGGGACCTGCATGAAGTTGATCACGGCAATCATCAAACCTTTCAAGCTCGAGGAGGTCCGCACCGCGCTGACCGACCTAGGTCTGCAGGGAATGACGGTCACGGAAGTAAAGGGGTACGGACGACAGAAGGGGCACACCGAGATCTACCGCGGCGCCGAATATGCCGTCAGCTTTCTGCCAAAGATCAAAGTGGAGGTCGTCGTCGCGTCGGCTCTGGTCGACAAAGCGCTGGAGGCAATCCAGCGCGCGGCCAAGACCGGCCAGATCGGTGACGGCAAGATATTCGTCTCTCCCATTGAGCACACCGTACGTATCCGGACCGGTGAGGCAGACGATAACGCGCTTTGAAGCGGGCTTGGTCCGTGAGGACAAGGTCCAAGTACTACTGGAAGGGAAGGGGAGTTTTTGCGATGAACTTCAACGGACTAAAAAGAATGGCAGCATCCGCCTGTGCGGCTGCTGCAATGTATGCCGGATCCACGTTGCCTTCGTTGGCACAGGATGCGGCGCCGACACTTAACAGCGGCGACACGGCATGGATGCTTACATCCACTGTCCTCGTCATCTTGATGACCGTCCCGGGCCTGGCACTGTTCTACGCCGGCATGGTCCGCAAGAAAAACGTGCTGTCAGTGCTGATGGCGACCTTCGCGACGTTCTCTCTCTTGTCCATCCTCTGGTTCCTGGCGGGCTACTCGCTCGCTTTCACCGACGGTGGCGAGTACCAGCCCTACATCGGCGGCTTGAGCAAGGCTCTGTTCGCCGGGATCACTCCCGCGAGCCTGCAGGGCACCATCCCTGAACTCGTCTTCGCCGTCTTCCAGATGACCTTCGCTGCCATCACTCCGGCGCTGATCATCGGTGCGATCGTCGACCGCATGAAGTTCTCAGCCCTGCTGATCTTCATGGCCGTGTGGATGTTCGCCGTGTACGTCCCGGTCTGCCATTGGGTTTGGGGCGGCGGCTTCCTCTCAGCTGACGGCGTTCTCGACTTCGCCGGCGGTACGGTCGTTCACATCAACGCTGGTATCGCTGGTCTCGTCGCCTGCATCGTCCTCGGACGTCGCAGCGGCTACGGCACAGAGAGCCTTGCTCCGTACAACCTCACCTACACCCTCATCGGCGCGTCGCTGCTGTGGGTCGGCTGGTTCGGCTTCAACGTCGGCTCGGCTCTGTCCGCCGGTACGACGGCGGGCGTGGCTCTGACGACGACGCAGCTTGCCACCGCTGCTGCGGCACTTGCCTGGATGTTCTCCGAGTGGCTGGTGCACGGCAAGCCGACACTGCTTGGCATCGCTTCCGGCGCCATCGCCGGTCTCGTCGCCATCACGCCGGCTTGCGGCTTCGTTGATCCGAAGGGTGCAATCGTCATCGGCCTTGCTGCCGGTGTCATCTGCTACATCTTCTCGACGGGCGTGAAGCGCGCTCTTGGCTATGACGACAGCCTCGACGTCTTCGGTGTTCACGGCGTGGGCGGCATCGTCGGCGCAATCCTCACCGGCGTCTTCGCCGTTGAAGCTTTCGGCGGCAAGGCCGGCCTGCTTGAGGGCAACTTCGCGCAGGTGCCGATCCAGATCTACGGCGTGATGGCGACCGTCATTTGGTCCGCCCTCGCCACCTTCGTGATCCTGATCGTCCTGAAGTACACGATTGGCATTCGCGTCAGCGAGACGGCCGAGGTCGAAGGCCTCGACGTCGCGCTGCATGGCGAGTCCATTCAGTAGGCACTCCGCGGGCCGGGGGCTTCGGTCCCCGGCCTGCAACTTCTCCCGAGCGAGCGCCTTCCCCTAGGCGTGCTCTAAACTCGGCCCGGTGCTTCGGCATCTCGGGCCGTTTTTTATGCGCCCACGCGGACGACGGTGTCTCGCGCTACGGCCCTCAGTAGTCTCAGCAGGTGCGGGCGTGCCAGGGCGAGGCAGCCCTCGGTCGGCGTCCAGCCAGGCCCCGCGACGTGCATGAACACGGCGCTGCCGCGACCGCTGATGCGCGGGTGGTCGTTGTAGCCGAGCACGACCACCACATCGTAGAGCCCGTCGGCGCGCCACATATGCTCGGCGCTGGCCGGATAGGGATGGTGCACGGGGCGGTTGTAGTTGCCGTCCTCTGGTGCATCGCACCAACCGTCGTTTTCGCGGATTGCGGAGACAGGCAACATCGTCTGCGGCCGCGCCACTCTGTCGGGCCGGTAGAGAACCTCGCGCAGGGGAAACTCGCCGATCGGGGTTGCCCCATCCCCCTCGCGCTTGCTCGCCTTGAGGCCTGACTTTCCGAGAGCGCAAGGAAAGCACAGGTTGCCAAAGGTTAGCGTGCCTCGCGATGTATCGGCCGATAGGCATTTCACGAGGATTTTAACGGCCGCCGGTCGAAATCTTGTTCTGTGTCTTCATTGGAGCTTCCCGGCGCGCGTGCTATTCGCAAGCGTCAGATAGAGCCGTCGCAGGCCCTGGCCAAGGATTTTGCGGCCTTGCAGGCAATGTCTGTGCGGGAGCGAGAAATAAAAATGAGCACTGCCCGAAGCGTCCTAATCGTCGACGATGACGAGGAGCTGCGCGAAACCCTCAAGGATCAACTTATCCTCCACGACGAATTCGATGTGCGGACGGCGGGCACTGCCTCAAAAGGCATGGAGATCGCCAAGGCCGATCACTTCGACCTCGTCGTCTTCGACGTGTCGCTGCCCGACATGGACGGGCGCGAAGCCGTGCGGCTATTGCGCAAGTCCGGATTCAAGACGCCCATCGTCATGCTGACCGGGCAACGCGTCTGACGCCGACCAGATCCTCGGACTCGACGCCGGTGCCAACGACTACATCACCAAGCCGTTCAAGTTCGCCGTGCTCCTGGCACGCATTCGCGCCCAGCTGCGCCAGCATGAGCAGAGCGAGGACGCAGTCTTCGCAATCGGGCCGTACACGTTCAAGCCGGCGTCCAAGCTCCTCATCAACGACAAGGGCACCAAGATCCGGCTGACCGAGAAAGAGACTTCGATCCTCAAGTATCTCTATCGTTCGGGCGACAAGGTCGTTTCGCGCGATACCCTGCTGCACGAGGTGTGGGGCTACAACGCTGGCGTGACGACGCATACGCTGGAGACGCACATCTATCGGTTGCGGCAGAAGATCGAGAAGGATCCCTCCAGCGCCGAACTCCTGGTCACCGAGACCGGCGGCTATCGCCTGGTCCCCTAAGTCCCCACAGGCGCGGTGGATACCCGGTGCCTGCCTGACATGTCCTGTTGTGCACGGGCTCTAGCCGACGGGCGCGAATCACGTGAAGTTGCCGTGTCTTAGGCCGCCGCCGCATCGTGGGGCGGCATGTGGACAGTCTGTTGAGAAGCCACGCGTTTCTTCGCCGCATTCAACCCTTCGATCAACCCTGACGGGCGCCATGGAACTCTTCGCGGGATACCTGGCGGTGCTGCCGCTCTTTCGCGGGATGTCGCCGCTGCAGATCGCGGCCATCGCGCGTTGCGCCGGGCGCCTCTCCTACACGCCCGGGGCGATGATCATCGAGGAGAACGGGGTGGCTGAGACGGCAGTCCTCATCGTCGCTGGCACGGCCGCGCGCGTGAGCGGGCCCGAACTCGTCGCCCGCTCCGAGCCGGTGCGCCCGGGAGCACTGCTTGGCGAGGCCGCCATGCTGGTCGAGACGACCTACGGATCCACCGTGGTTGCCAGGACAGAGGTGCGGACGGTCCACATCACGCGCGATGTCCTGCACAAGCTTATGCTGGCGGACCCTGGCCTTGCCGAGTGCATCGTGCAGAACCTCGCCGCGCGGCTGGCCAGGCTCTGCGAAGATCTGCAAACGGTCGATTCACTTTTGAGCCGGGGCGCGGCAGAAGCGCCTGCCCACGAGGCGGCGGTCGCCTGAACATTCCTAACAGCGAGGGCAAGAAAAAACGCCCAACCCCGGGGGGAGGGGTTGGGCGTCGAGAGCGCTTTCGCGCGTGGTGTCGGGAGGGAAGCCGACACCCCAGGTGATGTCTTTCGGCTAGACGGGGGGCACTACCGATACAGGGTGACATCACCTGACTGCATTGAGTTAAGCGCAAAGGTTCGAAGTTCAATAGAGCCGGGGACCCGACTTCACAAAAATGTTACCAGCCGGCCAGGGGTTTTCCCCAGGCGGCTGTTGCCAAGAGTCCGAACGGCCACACTGGCCGACGTTCAGGGCATCGTCATGGGTCGACCCATCGACTGGATCTTGAACAGTGACGCGTCGAGTTCGCCGGCTTTGGCGAGGTCCGAAACCTGTACGCGGGTGTCGAGGCCCTGAGCGTCCTTGGTCACCCACTCTTTCAGCTCCAGCGCCGGCTTGGTCGACATGAAGAGCTTGATCTGGCCGGGCGTGTCGGGGTTCTTGTCGACAATCCCGACGACGAGAAGATCTTCAGATTCCTGCACTTCCATGATCCGCGCATCGCGCACGAGGTCGACGTCCTTGCGCAGCAGGAGCCGGAACGGTGTGTCGTCGAGCGAGACGCGATCCTCGTTGTTGAGGTCGAGGTCCTGAATGGCGAGGTAATGTCCGTCGGAAACGACGATCTGCCGCGAAGGCCGCGCGTAGTCGAAACGGAAGCGACCAGGGCGCATGACGTAGAACTTGCCGCGCATGCGCTTGTTGTCGGCGCCCGTCTGCACGAAGTTGCCCTGCAACGTGTTGAGATCGCTGAAATAGCCGGACACCTTGTGCACCAGCTCGGTCTGCCGGGGATCGAGCGTGATCCCTTCGCCGGGCTTGGCGGGAGCCACCTGGGCACTCCACGCCGAACTCGATCCTGCCGTCGGTTCGCCAGGCTTGGGTGGCGCGGCGGGCATGGGGGCGGGAACATTGAGAGGCTTGGCTGGCTCTTCGCCAGCGGCGCCAACGGGGGCCGTCAGCAGGCCAAGCGATGTCATAACCGCGATAGCGACTACTCTAAGCTCGTGCATGGGCCCCCGACGTCTCCCGAATCGCCCCAATCCAAGACATGAATAGGATATCCCGGCGCGCGGAAACACCCCAACCATCGCTCTTCGCCGAACAATACGTCTAGATGTGGGCGGGCGACCTGCCGGTCAGGCGACTGCCGCGCGCGCTCCCGCTCCGTCACGGCCGGTGATGAGGATCTCACGCTTGCCGGTGCTGCTCGCTGGGCCGATGAGACCTTCGCTCTCCATGCGCTCGATGAGATCGGCGGCGCGATTGTAGCCGATCGACAGTCGCCGCTGGATGTAGCTGGTGGACGCCTTGCGATCGCGAAGCACGATGGCCACGGCCATGTCGTAGACGTCATCCTCGCTGGCGCTGCGGGCGTCCGGTCCCGCATCGTCGCCCGCCGTGTCGGCGTTTCCGTGATGCCCTCGACGTATTGCGGCGTGCCCTGGCGACGCAGAGACTCGGCGATGCGCTCGACCTCCTCGTCGGACACGAATGGCCCGTGCGCCCTGACGATCTGTCCCATGCCGAGCGAGTAGAGCATGTCGCCCTGGCCTAAGAGCTGCTCGGCGCCCTGCTCGTTGAGGATGGTGCGGCTATCGATTTTCGAAGCCACCTTGAAGCTGATGCGCGCCGGGAAGTTGGCCTTGATGGTGCCGGTGACGATGTCCACCGATGGGCGCTGCGTCGCCATGATGAGGTGGATGCCGGCGGCGCGCGCCATCTGCGCAAGGCGTTGCACGGCGCTCTCGATCTCCTTGCCGGCGACGATCATCAGATCGGCGAACTCGTCGACGACGACGACGATGTACGGCATCGTCTCAGGTGGCATCTCCTGCTGCGTATAGAGCGCCTCGCCGGTGCTATCGTCGAAACCGGTCTGCACGGTGCGCGTCAAGCTGCTCGCCGCGCGACTGCGCCTTGCGCACGCGCAGATTGAAGGCTTCGATGTTGCGCACCGACAGCGCCGCCATGCGCTTGTAGCGCTCCTCCATCTCGCCGACGACCCAGTTGAGCGCCGCGACCGCCTTGTGCGGATCGGTGACGACGGGGGCGAGGAGATGGGGAATGCCATTGTAAACCGACAGCTCGAGCATTTTCGGGTCGATCATCAGCAGGCGGCATTCTTCGGGCGCGCGGCGATAGAGCAGCGACAGGATCATGGCGTTGATGCCGACCGACTTGCCCGAACCTGTGGTGCCGGCGACGAGCAAATGCGGCATGCGGGCAAGGTCGGCAACGATTGGTTCGCCGCCGATCGATTTGCCGAGCGCCATGGGGAGCGCCGCATCGGTAGAGCGGAATGCGTCGGCTTCCAGAATGTCGCGCAGGTATACCGTCTCGCGGCGCACGTTCGGCAGTTCGATGCCGATGGCGTTGCGACCGGGGACGATGGCGGCGCGTGCCGAGGTGACGCTCAGCGAGCGGGCGATATCTTCAGCCAGGGCCACGACGCGCGATGACTTGGTGCCGCGTGCCGGCTCGAGTTCGAACAGCGTGACGACCGGGCCCGGCTTGATCTCGCGGACTTCGCCTTTAATCGAGAAGTCGGCCAGCACCTCTTCGAGGAGGCGCGCGGTGCCGCGCAGCACGGATTGGGTAAATGTCGGCCCCGACTTGGCTGCCGGCGGCCGGCGCAGCAGGTTGAGCGAAGGCGGCCGGTAGGCGCCGGGCGTGCGCATCTGCGCGATGCCGGCCAGAAGATTGCTGCGCTTCGCCTTCGGCGGCGCCGGCTCGGAGATAGGAACCTCGATGACGTGCTGCTCGGCGGCCGGACGCGGGGCATTGGCGGGCGCAAAGCGGCGGGCAATGGCGCGGCTTTCGGCGTCGGTGCTGTCGTCAAATTCGGAATCACGTCCGCTCGCGACCTCTTCCGGCGTCGCGGCATTGCGGGCGCTGACAGCCTGGGCGAATGCCGCCGGCACGGCCTGCGGACGCTCGATAACGGCGGGCCCGGGAAGGAATGGTTCACGCCGGGTCACGTAGCTCGCTTCGCCATCGGTGGCATAGCGTGGGCGCTTTGGACCTGTGGTGGTGGTCGGCTGGAAGACGACCGACGCGCGGGCGAAGTGTTGTCCCAGCCAATCAGGCACCAAGGAGCCGCGGCGGCGCGACAGGCGTCGGCTGCGCTCAAGCAGTCGGTTGAGGTCGTCGCGCTCAAGCCCGACGCTGTATCCGAGCAATGCGAAGCCGGTGAGAAAATACCCAAGGCCAGCGAGCGGCATGGCGTCCCCGGCACCGATCAAATCGAAGGCCGTTGCGGTCAGCTTGTAGACCCAGTCGCCCACGATGCCGCCGAAGCTATGGCCGAACGGCCAGCCGGCCGACAAAGGCAGCGCGGCGAAGCCGGCGGCGAGCAGCAGGACGGCGAGCGGAAACAGGCTGGTCTTCTTGCGGTTGGCGGAGATGCGCTCGGCGAGCATCAGCTCGAGTCCCCAGAACATGGGGGCGAGCAACAGGAAGACACCTGCGAAACCGAGAGTGTTGAGCAGCACATCGGCGAAGATCGCACCGGCCGAACCGAGTGCGTTGCCGGCGACGCCATCGGCGGCGTGGGTGAGGCTCGGGTCGGATTGCGACCATGTGAGCAGACTCGCCCAAGCAGCGGCGACGCAAGCGAGGACCAGAAGTCCTCCAGCGCGTATTACCCATCCAATCAGCCTGTCTTCCATAGCGGGTGGAAGCAGGCGTCTCGGGTCATGAGACTCGAGCGGCATCTCGAACGTACTCTGTTACGCAAGTACTATTACTAGGCGTTCGAGCGCCTTACCGACGGTCGCCGCATCGCGAACCAATGCCAGGCGCAGGTAGTTCGCCCCCGGATTGGTCCCGTCGTGCGCGGCTTGCGCTAGGAAGGCACCAGGGAGAACCTTGACACCTGCGCGTTGCCATAAGGTTACTGTTGCCTCTCTGGCGCCGCCAAAGTTGCTTACATCGAGCCACAGAAAGAAACCCCCGGCGGGTCGGCGGTAACCGTATCGGCCGCCAAGCAGGCGGTCGCAGACGTCGTATTTGGCGCGGTAGGCGGCACGATTGGCTTCGACGTGCGCCTCGTCGCCCCAGACCGCAGCCGACACGTGCTGCGTCGGTCCCGGCATCTGCGGGGCGACCATATTGCGCAGTTCCGCGAAGGTCTCGATGAAGCGATGGTCGCCCGCGCAAAAGCCCGAGCGCAAACCCGGCAGGTTGGAGCGCTTCGACAGCGAGTTGAATACGACAAGATTGGCGAAGCGCTCGGGTGTGGCGGCGGCGACCTGCAGCGCGCCGGTCGGCGGCGCCGCCGTGTAGATCTCCGAGTAGCACTCATCGAAGAACAAAATGAAGTCGTAGGTGCGCGCGAGTTCAAGCGCGCGTGCGATGTAGTCGGGGCTCGCCACCGCGCCCTGCGGGTTGGCCGGCGAGCACAGGTAGAGCGCGACGGTGCGCTCCAGCAGGGGCTTGTCGTCGGCTAAAACTTCGAGGTCCGGCAGATGACCGGTGGCTTCGGTTGCGTTGAGAAAGACGGGCTCGGCATTGGCCGCCAACGCGCCGCCGATGTAGGCGCTGTAATAGGGATTGCACATCAGGATGGCAGGGCGGGCCGCTGTCCGCTTGCGTCCTGCGGCGGGTAGCGCGGCGAGAAAAAGGCCCTCGCGCGAGCCATTTACCGGCAAAACTTCGCGTTCGGGGTCAAGCGCTGCGGCAACCCCGTAGCGACGGGCCGACCAAGCCGAGATCGCGCCGCGCAGTTCGGCCGTCCCGCGGATGGGTGGATATTGCGCGAAGTCCGGAAACGGCCTCCATCAGCTTTTCGACAAGGAATTCGGGCATCGGCTCGCGCGGCTCCCCGATCGTCAGATCGATGGGTTCGGCATGCCCGGCCGGCATTGAGGCGAGGAGTTTGCGCAGCTGCGTAAACGGCGAGAGCACCGCGCCGTCGGCCAGCGCAGCGAGGCCGGATTGGGAAATCCCGGGTTGCCAAGTCATCCGGTGGGCTCTGAAGGCAAGCATCTCGACGCATGAAGGCGCCTCATTGCCAATAGCGGCGCACGGATGCAGCGTCTACAGGAAGTGGCGTCGTTAGGCGCCGGAAGGCCACCGCCCAACGTGCATTGGGCAGTTGCACGGCGCCGCGATCCAAGCCTAGACGTGGGTGGCTACGTGCCCCGCATCGACCACTGAAACGCTGCTTCCCAGGCGAAGCGAGCCGGTGCAGCCGGCCACTGCGACGGTGGCAGCGGCCAGGACGAGGGCGACGAGAACTCGGTACATACGCATCTCCGCAACACAAATGGACAGCCATGGGCGTTGCTCAGGAAGGTGAATTCTTTTGGTTAAGAATAGATTGACGAGATGGTCGGTTCGGCGCCGACATGTCGGCATCCCGTGTAATCCCCGACTGGAGGCGCACGAGTTATCTTTGGGCTTCCGGAGCCCGATGCCATTGCCTGTCGCCGAATATGCCCGCTGTCTGCTCGCCATCGCCGAGACGGTGCACTGCTGGTTGTCGTCCCTCGCGGTGCTCGACGAAGCCCGTCGCACGCGCGTCGCCGCCTACGCCGACAAGATCGCCGCGACGCTGGAGCGGGCGGGAGCCGCCTTGGGACAGCTCGAGGCTACTCCGCGCGACCGGGCGGCACGCGAGCGCGCGGTGCGCGAACTCGGCCGGATAGGCGGCTACGTCGAGACCATGGTCGATGCCCTGGAGCATCACCTTGACGGGCGCAAGCTCGCAGGGGTTAAAAGGCGCCTGGAGCTGCTTCGACCCTCGGAGCTGCACAAAAGCGTGGTGGCGGGACGCAAGCCCTTTCACCTCGATCGCTTGGCCTCGGCAGAGGGCTACTTCAGAGCCCTCGCGGACGGTCTGAGAACGTAAAGGGTGCTAGAGAGCTGCTGCATGGACAAGTTCACAAAGTTGACCGGTGTCGCTGCCCCGCTGCCGCTGCGCAACGTGGATACCGACATGATCATCCCCAAGCAGTTCCTGAAGACCATCAAGCGCACCGGGCTGGGCAAAAGCCTTTTCTATGAGATGCGCTTTGACCAGGACGGCAAGGAAGTGGCTGACTTCGTGCTCAACCAGCCAGCCTATCGTCAGGCGACGATCCTCGTTACCGGCGAGAACTTCGGCTGCGGCTCCTCGCGCGAGCACGCACCGTGGTCACTGCTCGACTTCGGGATTCGCTGCATCATCGCGCCCGACTTCGCCGACATTTTCTATAACAACTGTTTCCAGAACGGCATTCTCCCGATCCGGCTGCCGCAGGAAGAGGTCGACAAGCTGATGGACGACGCCAGCCGCGGCGCCAATGCCACGCTGACTGTCGATCTCGAAGCACAGGAAATCCGCGGTCCGGACGGCGGCGTGATCACGTTCGACATCGATCCGTTTCGCAAGCATTGCCTGCTCAACGGTCTCGACTCGATCGGGCTGACGCTCGAGAAGAAGCAGTCGATCGAAAGCTTCGAGGCAGCGGCCGCACAGACGCGTCCGTGGCTGTGACGTCAGCGCGGAACTGAAAGTCCGCTGGTCGGACAGGGGGACAGATGGCCAAGCCAATCCACATGATGGTTCGCGTCAAAGAGGAGGCGCGGAGCGTCGACTTTTATCGCAAGGCTTTCGGCCTTGAGATTGCCGATCGTGTCGACTTCCCCGATTTCACGTTGATTTATATGCGCGGTGACCAATCGCCATTCGAGGTAGAGCTAACCGTCAACAAAGGACGCGCCGAGCCTTACGCGCTGGGCGACGGCTATGGCCACTTGGCGTTCGTCGTCGATGATCTGGCTAGCGAGCACGCCCGTATGATTTCCGCCGGCTTGGCGCCCAAGGACATCAAGCAGATGACGCACGAGGGTAAGCCGTTTGGGACGTTCTTCTTTATCGAGGATCCCGATGGCTACAAGATCGAGGTCCTGCAACGCGGGGGCCGCTTTTCTTAAGCGGCCACCCGCACCGATCGACTACCACTCGTAGTTCGAATCGCGCTTCGGATTGCGTAGGCTTGCCGGGGTTTTCTGCGGCCATGCCGAACCGAGGTTGCGCATGTACGACGCCTCGCTCGGGTCGCACCAAATGTTGCCATAGAAACCGAACGGTCCGTTGTACGGCTTGCAGTCGCTGGCGCGCTGCGCACGATACGAACGCCCAGCGTCCGCAGATTGAACGCCCAGCGTCAGGGCGGTGGCGGCAACAAGCCCGCCAATGATGAAATTACGCATGACTTCCCTCCGATTCATGAACCTCGTGCCGGTATTCCCGACAGACTTAAGGTTACTCCTGGAGGGTTGTTTTCACGCTCGGACGGGCACGCAGGTTTGAAGCGAAATCCTTTCAAATTGTCTGCAGTTTACGGGCGCTCGGGAACGCGTTTACTCATCGTCAACGAGGCGTTTACGCGTGTCCGGTGCGGGCCTGTGCAAGCGCGCCGGCAAGCGCCTGGGAGAACTCGCGCCGTTCGTCGTCGCTCAGGAAGCGACCGAAGGCCACCTCGCGGTCATGCAATGCCAGGCGCAAATCCGTGCGGCCCTGCGGGCCTTCTTCCAGGCGCACGCGCACCCAGTAGGGATTGAAGTCGAAACTTTCCTGAGCGCCGGAGGGATGCACGCGCGTAATGGTCAGCGCCTGCGGCGTGAGCTCGACGGTTTCATAGAGGCGCCCGGCGCGGTAGTTCAACTGGAAGGCGCCATAGATCAGCGCAACGTCGAGGCCGAAGAAGCCGAGCACCGGCCATGCGCCGATGATCAGGAAAACCATCCCGGTGACGAAGCTAACGCCTCCGATGGCCAGCATGAGGATCAAGAAGCCAGTCGGCCCCAGCGAGCGGTGAGGATAGAGGACTGCCCGGAAGGCTTTGCCGCCGACCGCCGACTTGTGCCCCGAAGCTTCCGCGGCCGGCGCGATTGGCGCTTGTTTTGGATCTCGGTTTTCGCTCATGTCGCAAACCTAACGCGGGGGAAGGCCCTATTGAAGGGCCATGATCGTATGGCCAGCAAGGCAAAGCTAGGCGCACGAAAAACTAGGCCGTCGCTGGCCGCCGCAGTGCGTGCCGGTCGGCGCACGCACCTCACCAAGCCGGCGATTGCCGAGATGTTTCGGCGCTTTGCCGCAGCCGCTCCTGACCCCAAGAGCGAATTGGAATACGTCAATCCATTTACGCTTCTTGTCGCCGTCGTCCTGTCGGCGCAAGCGACGGACGCCGGCGTTAACAAGGCGACGCGTGCTTTGTTCAAGATTGCTGACACGCCGGAAAAAATGGTTCGGCTCGATGAGGACGGCATTCGCGATTTTATCAAGACGATCGGCCTCTACCGAAACAAGGCGCGCAACGTGCTGGAGCTGTCCCGAAGGCTCATTGCCAACCACGGGGGCGATGTCCCGCACGATCGGGCTGCCTTGGAGGCGCTTCCCGGCGTCGGACGCAAGACTGCCAACGTCGTTCTCAATGTCGCCTTTGGCGAGCCGACGATGGCGGTCGATACGCACGTATTTCGCGTCGCCAATCGAACGGGACTGTCCAGCGGCAGCACGCCACTTGAGGTGGAAGAGGATTTGCTGCGCGTCATCCCACGCGAGTTTGCGATGCACGCCCATCATTGGCTGATCCTGCACGGGCGCTACGTGTGCAAGGCCCGGAAGCCGGAATGTCCGAGCTGCATCGTCCGCGATCTATGCCTTTTCGAGGCTAAAACGCCGTGCGCTGAATGAGGTAAGTAGCCCGACATAATTCGTGATTGCTACAACGGATGACGGATCCTGGCGGCCTTAACTTTCTTGTTTCGGTCATTTTGAAATAAGCCCGTTGTCGTGGCTTTCAACCAGCTGCCGCGCGAGCGATCCATTAACGCGGCACTCCCCATTTTACAGAAACGCCGCGCGTCTCCTTAAGCCACCGAATACGCATGCTCGTTATCGTCCCAGGAATGGGCCACAGGCGTTTTGTTGTGGGAAGGGGCATTCCGTTCGATGGGTAACAAACCCGCATCCGACCGCGCAAGCTGCGAGGTTGTCGCTGAATCTGCTGGGACCACTGGTGCGGAGGCGGCCGCTGTAAAGCCTCTCCTTGAGCAGAAGCGATCCTTAGAGCAACTCAATACATGGTTCGAAGTCGCGCTCAACAACATGGTGCGCGGGCTGTCGATGTTCGACTCCCAGCAGCGACTCATCGTCTGCAACAAGAGCTACCGGCAGATGTATTCGCTGCCCGAAGAACTCACCCGGCCCGGTACATTGCTGACTGACATCGTGAGCTACCACCTGCATCACGAAACGGGGCGCAAGGGCACCGGCGAGGAGGAGAAGTTCGCCAGGTGGCTGACAGAGCATCTGGCCAAGCTCGCCGAAGGCCGTTCGTTCTCACAAATTCAACATCTGCGGTCGGGTCGCACGCTTATGGTGACCTACCAGCCGCTCGCCGACGGCGGATGGGTCGACATCCAAGAGGACATCACCGAGAAGCGCCGTACGGAAGAAAAAATTGAATGGCTTGCTCATCACGATCCACTCACCGGCGTCGCTAACCGCTTCTATTTCCGCGAAACGTTCGAGCGCGCGCTCGAGGGATTGAGCCGCGGCAATGCGGTGGCGCTGCATTGGCTGGATCTCGACGAGTTCAAAGAGGTCAACGACAGCTACGGTCACCCGATCGGCGATGCGCTCTTGAAGGCGGTCGCGCATCGGGTGCGCACCACCATCCGCAAGACAGATTTTCTCGCCCGTCTCGGAGGCGATGAGTTCGCTATAATCCAATCGGGTGACGTGCGCACCGAGCAATGCGAGCGCCTCGCCAAGCGTGTGCTCGCCGCCATCGCCAAGCCGTACAACATCCTCGGCAACGCCATCACCATTAGCGCCAGCCTCGGCATCGTGCGCGCCCCATCGCACGGGCGCACAGCTGATGAGCTGCTCAAAAACGCCGACGTTGCGCTCTACAACGTCAAGTCGGCTGGGCGGCGCGGCTTTGAGTTCTACCGTCGCGGCAGCGGGCGCCACGTCGATGCGCAGCGCCGGATGGAAGCCGACATCCAAGGCGCGTTGAAACTCGCTCAGTTCGAGCTGCACTATCAGCCGATCCTCAACCTTCGCACGCATCACGTCACCAGTTGCGAGGCGCTTCTGCGCTGGCAGCATCCACGCAACGGTCTCATCGCGCCGTCGCTGTTCCTGCCGCTGGCAGAAAGAACCGGCGCCATCGTCGATATCGGCCGCTGGGTGCTCGGTCAGGCGTGCCGCGATGCCACGCGCTGGGCCGATGAATTGACGGTGACGGTGAACCTGTCGCTGCTGCAGCTCGAAAGCGGCGACCTGACGAGCATCGTCAAGCAGGCGCTGGCTGAAGCAGGGCTGCCGGCTTCGCGGCTCGAGCTTGAAATCAGCGAAGCCAGGCTCGAGCGCGACAAAGGCAAGATCAGACGCACGCTGCAGGAGCTGCAGGGCCTCGGTGTCGGCATCACGCTCGATAACTTCGGGCAGGCGACGGGCTCGCTCAGTGCGCTGCGCTCCTTCCCCTTCGACAAGGTGAAAATCGATCGCACATTGGTGCGCGAGGTTCCTGGTCGGGGTGACAGTGCGGCGATCGTCAAGGCGGTCGCCATGCTCGCCGAGACGCTTGGCATGCGTACGGTCGCCGAGGGCGTCGAGACACTGGATGAGCTCAACACCGTGTCGCGCGCTGGGTGCAACAAGGCGCAGGGCTTCTTTATCGGCCGGCCCGTTCCTGCAGCCGAGCTGGAGGCGGTGCTGTCGGAGTGCGCATTGCGCCACTCGCGCGCCGCCTGACGGCCGCCTGGCTAACCGGCGGGACGCACGGCGATGCCGGCCGCTGACAGGTGCCGCTTGGCTTGTGCGATCGAATAGGTTCCGAAGTGGAAGATGGAGGCCGCGAGCACGGCGCTGGCGTGTCCCTGGGTGATGCCCTCGACGAGATGGTCGAGGGTGCCGACACCGCCCGAGGCGATCACGGGGATGGTCACTGCATCGGCGACGGCGCGTGTCAGCTCCAGATCGAATCCCGACTTGGTGCCGTCGCGGTCCATCGAAGTGAGCAGGATTTCGCCGGCCCCGAGCGCCGTCACCTCCTGGGCAAAGACGATGGCGTCGATGCCGGTCGGTTTGCGCCCTCCGTGGGTGAAGATCTCCCATCGCAGCGGCTCGCCTTCGGCCGACACGCGCTTGGCGTCGATGGCGACGACGATGCACTGCGCACCGAACTTCTCCGCCGCCTCCTTGACGAACTGCCGGTTATTCACCGCCGCGGTGTTGATCGAAACCTTGTCGGCGCCGGCGTTGAGCAGGCGGCCGATGTCGTCGATGGTGCGCACCCCGCCACCGACGGTGAGCGGCATGAAGCAGCGTTCCGCCGTGCGCTCGACGATGTCGAAGATGGTGTCGCGGTTCTCGTGGCTGGCCGTGATGTCGAGGAAGCACAACTCGTCGGCGCCGGCAGCGTCGTAGGCCGTCGCCGCCGCGACCGGATCGCCGGCATCGATGAGATCGACGAAGTTGACGCCTTTGACGACGCGCCCGTCCTTGACGTCGAGGCAGGGGATGATGCGGGTTTTCAGGGTCATTTGCTGGCCGCCAGCAGTGCGAGGGCTTCGCCGGCGTCGATGCGCCCATCGTACAGCGCGCGGCCGGTGATGGCGCCTTCCAGCATGGCGTACTGCGGCTGGAGCAGCGCCTTCACGTCGTCGATGGAAGCAAGGCCGCCGGAGGCGATGACCGGGATCGACGTGGCCCGCGCTAACTCGGCCGTTGCCGGCAGGTTGAGGCCCTTCAGGATACCGTCACGCTCGATGTCGGTGTAAATGATGGCGGAGACGCCGGCGTCTTCGAAGCGCTTGGCCAGCTCCTCGGCGGTAAGCTCGGAGGTTTCCGCCCAACCTTCCACCGCCACCTTGC
Source organism: uncultured Alphaproteobacteria bacterium (assembly GCA_963759735.1). Classification (GTDB taxonomy): domain Bacteria; phylum Pseudomonadota; class Alphaproteobacteria; order Rhizobiales; family Hyphomicrobiaceae; genus Hyphomicrobium_A. The sequence goes on along the minus strand of CAVXAF010000004.1, from coordinate 77,489 downwards.
CGCCCTTGGCGTCGATGCCGACGGCGATGCGCCCCGGGTACTCGACGCAGGCGCGCAGCACCAGCTCGGGGTCGCGCACCGCAACGGTGCCGAGGATGACGCGGTCGATGCCGGTGTCGATCCACTTCTCGATCGTCTCCATGTCGCGGATGCCGCCGCCTAGCTGCGCTGGGATGGTGATGGCCCCGAGGATGGCGTCCACCGCGTCCTGATTCACTGGCTCGCCGGCAAAGGCGCCGTTGAGGTCGACGATGTGCAGATACTGGAACCCCTGGTCCTGGAACTTCCGCGCCTGGGCTCCCGGATCATCGCTGAAGACGGTGGCCTCGTTCATGTCGCCCAGCTTCAGGCGCACGCACTGGCCGTCCTTGAGGTCGATGGCGGGGAAGAGGATCACGTGGGCCTCGTATCCGGGAAGAGGGTGCGGCAGCGCGAAGGCGCACTTCGCTTGAACCACAGCCATCAGTTCGCTGTTATTGTCGGCGATAGAGGTTCAGCGGCGACATATGTCAAGGCCGCGCAATGCAGTGCAGTAGCCATGGCCGTAGCGTTTCTCGAGACCGTCCCCGCCGTACTTGCCCGCCGTCCGCTGACCGAGGCGGACGCGGTCGACATCTGGATCGCCCGCTGGCTGCGTATCCGGCGCAAGGATCTGCTGCTTCGCTACGGGTGCGACCCGCGGCGCCTGTATGAAATCTGGGAGGGCGCGCGCTTCCCGGCGGCGCGCGACAAGGCGCTGGAGCTGTTCGAGCGGCGCTATCCCGGCCTGCGCGATCGCGTCGACTTCGGCGCCCACAGCCGGCACGTGAAGGCCCCCCATCCAGACCAGCTGTCGATGTTCTGATAAGTGGCTGTTCGGCCTCATTGAGGTAGGAACGCCACGGAACATGAGGAGAACAAAAGCTGGACAACTGCCCTGATTCGTGCGATGTTCTCCCTACGTTCGCAGCCGCAATCACAGCGCAATCCGGGGCTAGTTTCGCGTCTCCCCCCGTGAAGCCACAAGCCAGGAGACACCCGCCATGCGCACCCTGATCATTTCCTACGACCTGGCCCAGCCGCATCGTAACAAGCACATCCTGGCGCAGCAGATCATGGCCATCGGCCAGTCGTGGGCGCGCCCACTGGAGCAGACCTGGTACGTGCGCACCGAGGCGCGCGAGGATCAGATCGAGGCGCAGCTGCGCGGCCTGCTCGATCCCGACGACGGCCTGCTCATTCAGGCGACGCGTGATGAGGCGGTGCTCACCAACACGGCGCTGCGCTGGTTCCGTCAGCGCCGGGCGGGCGTCGACACTGGCGGCGACACCAACGTCATTGCCTTCCCGATGCCGGCTGCCTTCACCAACGACCAGCAGGAGCTGCCGCTCGCCGAAGCGTGCTGAGTACTCTCTCCCTCCGGTAATGCGTAAAGCGTCGGGGCCCGATCCGCAGATCGGGCCCCGTTTGTATTTTGGGGCTGTGACGCTGGCGCTGGCGGCATCCATTCCTAGACAGGAACGTAGGTCAGCCTGATCACGTCCTCGGCGATGACATCATTGGCCTTGAGGCGGAGCCGCGTCCGGGGACCGGCAAAGAATGGCGCGCCACGACCGAGCACGACGGGGTGGAGGTACAATCGATACTCATCGATAAGCCCAAGGTCGGTGAGGCTGCGTGCCAAGATCGGTCCGCCAACGGCGATCTCGCCAGCGAGCTTATCCTTCAGCGCGCGTATCGCCGCTTCGAGTTCGTCGGCGATGAGCGTCGCGTTGGGGCCGACCGACTGCAGGGAGCGCGACACCACCCACTTGGGCATGCTGCGCCACGCCGCGGCAAAGTCGCGCTCCGCCTCGTCCCACTCCGGGCGGTCCTCGTCCCAATAGCGCATGATCTCGTAAAGGCGGCGGCCATACACGCTGCCGGCCAGGGTGCGCACATGCTCTATCCAGTGACGAAAGAGAGCTGGCCCGGGCGCAAATCCCTCGTGGTCGACGTAGCCGTCTAGGGACTGATTCATGCCGAAGACCAGTTTCGCCATGCTGCAAATCTCCAAGCGGTTCGGAATGCGCGCTGCCGAGCCGCAGCGTCGCCGGCACCCGGCCTCAGGGCTTCCAGGAGAGGAAGTTGGCGATCAGCTTGAGGCCGAGCGTCTGGCTCTTCTCGGGGTGGAATTGCGTGCCGGCCATGTTGTCCTTGGCGATCATCGCCGTGACCGGACCGCCGTAGTCGGTCTCGGCGACGATAGCGGCGCGATCCTTCGGCACGAAGTGGTATGAGTGCACGAAATAGGCGTGCAGGCCCGACGGTCCCGTCGGAATGTCGTTGAGCAGCGCGTGCGGGGTGACGACCGACAGCGTGTTCCAGCCCATGTGCGGGATCTTGAGCTGCGGGTCGCTGGGCTCGATGTGGCGCACTTCACCCGCGATCCAGTCGAGCCCGTCGGTGACCTCGAACTCTAGTCCGCGCGTCGCCATCAGCTGCATGCCGACGCAAATGCCGAGGAACGGGCGTCCTTTGCCGCGTACCGCATCCTCGAGTGCTTCGCGCATGCCGGGAACGGCTTCGAGGCCGCGCTTGCAGTCGGCGTACGCGCCGACGCCGGGAAGTACGATGCGATCGGCGGCAGCGACGACGCTTGGGTCAGCCGTCACAGAAATTTCCGCGTTGGCGTCGCTTTCGCGCGCCGCGCGCTCGAAGGCCTTGGCGGCAGAATGCAGGTTACCCGAGCCGTAGTCGATAATGGCGACGCGCTGCATGCCGGGCTTACGTCCCCGCCAGGGCGCGGCGGCCGCGCGCCAGGGCGTCCTTGGCTTGAGCCAGGGCCGTCTGCGCCCACGACGGGCCGGTATCGACGCCAATGTCGGTTGCCGCTGGACGCGGGATCTCGGTGCGGGTCGGCAGCCAAACCTCCAGGAAGCGACGCTCGCAGTCCTCGCTGTTGCGGCCGGCGACTGTGCCGACGAGACGCCAGCCGCGCCGCTCCAGCGACGCGCTGTAGAGGGCGCCGGCTTCAAAGCCGAAGATGATCTGGATGATCAGCAGGATTGCCGTGCTGGCATCGGGGGCGCCGGCCTTGGTGAGCGCCCACGCAATCAGCCCTGTGGCTCCCATGTAGATGGCAGCTTCCAGCCACATGCGCTTGAGAAGCATCCACAGCGGCGGCAAGGCGGCAGCGTAGGGAGCGAAGCCGTCCTTCACGAAGACGAGCTGCTCGGCGCTGTGCAGCCGGTCAGGCGAAGCGTTCGGCGGCTCATGTACGGTGTAGATGACCAAAGCTGGTCCTCGTCGCAAAACTCGAAAGCTCAGCCGCTAAGCGTGCCTTTGGTCGATGGCACGCGGCCGGCTTGGCGCGCATCGGCCTCGGTGGCGGTGCGCAGCGCGCGCGCCAGCCCCTTATAGCAAGTCTCGGCGATGTGGTGGTTGTTCTCGCCGTAGAGCGTCTCGACGTGCAGCGTGATGCCGGCGTTCTGGGCGAAGGCCTGGAACCACTCGCGGAACAGCTCGGTGTCCATCTCGCCGACCTTGGGCTTGGAGAAGTCGACCTTCCAGACGAGATACGGCCGGCCGGAGACGTCGACGGCGACCCGCGTCAGCGTGTCGTCCATCGGCAGATGCACGTCGGCGTACCGCGTGATGCCCTTCTTGTCGCCAAGCGCCTTGGCCACCGCCTGCCCCAGCACGATGCCGGTATCCTCGGCCGTGTGGTGGAAGTCGATGTGCAGGTCACCTTTCGCCTTCAAGGTGATGTCGATCATTGAATGACGGGCCAGCTGCTCCAACATGTGGTCGAGGAAGCCTATGCCGGTCGTGACGTCGAACGCGCCGGAGCCGTCGAGATCAACGGTGGCCGTGATCTCGGTCTCCTTGGTCTTGCGGGAAATGGTCGCCTGCCGCTTCAAAGTTGAGCCTCTTAGGCTTGGCTTGCCTCACTGGGACCGAGCGTTTATCAGCTTGGGCCCTGCCGTTCCAGAGCCGCCCGAAGCGGCGCGCGGGCCCTAATCCCGCAGTCCGGATGCTAATGCAATGCAAACTTCTGGCCCTCACGCGGATACCCCGCGCTCCTGGCACGCCACGACCATACTCACCATTCGTAAAGATGGTCGTGTGGTCATCGCCGGCGATGGCCAGGTGAGCCTCGGTGCCACAATCATCAAGGGCAACGCCCGCAAGGTGCGCACGCTGGGCAAGGGCGGGGTGATCGGCGGCTTTGCCGGGGCGACGGCCGACGCCTTCACGCTGTTTGAGCGGCTGGAGGCCAAGCTGGAGCAGTATCCCGGGCAGCTGACGCGCGCCTGCGTGGAACTGGCCAAGGACTGGCGCACCGATCGCTACCTGCGGCGCCTGGAAGCCATGATGCTGGTCGCCGACGCCGAAACGAGCCTGGTGCTGACCGGCACCGGCGACGTGCTGGAGCCCGAGCGTCACGTCATGGCCATCGGCTCGGGCGGCAACTACGCGCTCGCAGCGGCGCGGGCGCTCCTCGACCAGCCGCTCGACGCCGAGACGATCGCCCGCAAGGCGATGGCCATCGCGGCGGAAATCTGCGTCTACACCAACGACAACATAGTCGTCGAAAGCCTGCCGTCGAGCCGCTGAGCACGCCGGTGAGTGCAGCCAAAGGCACCTTCGAACTAATGACCAACTTCTCCCCCCGTGAAATCGTCTCCGAGCTCGACCGCTACATCGTCGGTCAGGGCGACGCCAAGCGCGCCGTCGCCATCGCGCTGCGCAACCGCTGGCGGCGCCAGCAGCTCACCGGCGACCTGAAGGAAGAGGTGCTGCCCAAGAACATCCTGATGATCGGGCCGACGGGCGTCGGCAAGACCGAGATCGCGCGCCGCCTGGCCAAGCTGGCCGGGGCGCCGTTCATCAAGATCGAGGCGACGAAATTCACTGAGGTCGGCTACGTCGGCCGCGACGTCGATTCGATCATCCGCGATCTCGTCGAAGTGGCTCTCGGCCTCGTCAAAGAGGTCAAGCGCAAGGACGTTCGGGCGCGCGCCGAGAAGAACGCGGAAGAGCGCGTACTCGATGCGCTGGTGGGGCCCGGTGCCTCGCCCGCAACGCGTGAATCATTCCGCAAGAAGTTGCGCGCTGGCGAGATGAACGACAAGGAAATCGAGGTGCAGGTCGCCGATTCGCCGCCCGGCGGGCTGCCGATGTTCGATATCCCCGGCGCGCCCGGCGCATCTATCGGCGCCATCAATATCGGCGACATGCTGGGCAAGGCATTTGGGCAGCGCATGAAGCCGCGCCGCGTCACCGTCGCCGACAGCTACGACGTGCTGATCGCCGAGGAGAGCGACAAGCTCATCGACACCGATGCGATCAGCGGCGAAGCCATCCATGCGGTCGAGAACAACGGCATCGTGTTCCTCGACGAGATCGACAAGATTTGCTCGCGCTCGGACGCAGGGCGCGTCGGGGGCGATGTATCGCGCGAGGGCGTGCAGCGGGATTTACTGCCGCTTATCGAGGGCACGACGGTGTCGACCAAGTACGGCCCGGTGAAAACGGATCACGTGCTGTTCATCGCCTCGGGCGCGTTCCATGTGGCGAAGCCCTCCGACCTGCTGCCCGAACTGCAGGGGAGGCTGCCGATCCGTGTGGAATTGAGCGCGCTGACGCGCGACGACATGCGGCGCATCCTCACCGAGCCGGAAGCCAGCCTCATCAAGCAATACGTGGCGCTGATGGCGACGGAGGCGCTGACCATCAGTTTCACCGACGACGCCGTCGACGCGCTGGCCGATGCGGCGGTGCAGGTGAATTCGTCCGTCGAGAACATCGGCGCGCGACGGCTGCAGACGGTGATGGAGCGTGTGCTGGACGAGATCTCGTTCAATGCCTCGGACCGTGGCGGGGAGGCGGTTACCATCGACGCCGCCTATGTTGAGAGCCGCATCGGCGATCTGGCGCGGAACGCCGACCTGTCGAAGTTCATTTTATAAGCGATCGCATTTTTCCACGTCATCCCGGCGCAGGCCGGGATCCACGCAAGCCGCCGCAGTCGCTAGGCTGCCTAAAGGTAACGCCCGGTGAAGCTGGCGTGGATGGCGGCCTTCGCCGCCATGACGGAATTTGTTGGCAAGCGCCCCAAGATCTACGTCGCGCGGGCGGACATGGCGGTCTTGAGCACGCGGGCAAAGTTGCCGATGGCGAGCTTGCGGATGCTGTCGGCGGGAAAGCCCGCCTTCTGCCAGTAGCGCACGACCGTCTGCAGGTCCGCGTACGACGAGACGGCCGGGCGCGAGATGGCGTTCATGTCGGTGCCGAAGCCGGCGTGATCGTCGCCCAGCCACTCGCCGAGTTCCCACAGCCGCTGCGCGTAGGCTTCCGGCGTCGCACCAACGTCGGATCGCATCGGCCAGAGTCCGACGACGCCGCCCTTATCTGCAATGAGCTTGGCCGTATCGAACGACAGCTGACGCGCCTGCCAGACCGGCATCTTCCAGTTGGGCTGGCGCGTGCGCGTGACCGAAGAGTGCGACCAGATCACCGGCTGCGTCGAGACTTCCAGCGCCTGACGCGTGGCCGTATCGGTGCAGTGGGCGAGGTCGACGAGGATGCCGAGGCGGTTGCATTCCTCGACGACCTTGCGACCGAGGTCGGTCAGCCCGTCGTAAATCGGCGGCTCGGTCTGAAAGTCGCCGAGCGGGTTCTCGATGTAGTGCACCAGCTGCACGCTGCGTACGCCCAGCTCATAGGCGCGCTCCAGCGGCGCGGGGTCGTCATCGACAAAGGTGGCGCCTTCGACCGCCAGGACGACGTGCGGGGAACCCGCCAGCGCGCTGTCCACATCGGCGGGGGTGAGTGCGATCTTGAGGTCCTGCGCGGTGATGTGTTGCTTGATGCGTACGAGGTCGTCCTCGAACCAGGCGGTGGCCTCGCCGGGCTTGGGCAGGCCCTTCTGCTTGATGCCCTTGCCGGTGATACGCAGCCACGGCACGTCGCCGACCAGGGACCAGGCCACCAGCGTCGCGTTGCCGGCCGCCATCGTCGGCCCGAGCGGCGCCTTGTCCGGCGATTTGCCCATGCCGAAAAAGAAGAGGTGCGAGTGCATGTCGCCGATATAGATCGGCGCGGCGGCGAACTCGGCGTGTGCGGAGGAGGCCAGAGTGCAAGAGGCGGCCAGCGCCCCCTGCACGAATTGCCGACGATCGATTTTCATTGCCACGCTGCTTTGAGGCTCGGCTATTCGATGAACACCGTCGCCACGTAGTCCATGGTGCGGTTGTTGTTGTCTTCCGGCAGCAGCGTGTTGATCAGATACGAGGTCGGCGAATAGTTCTCCGGGATGCCGGCCCAGTTGAAGCCGGTGCCGAGAAGGCGCGCACGCCAGTTCTGCCACATGCGGCCGGTCATCCCGACGTAGTAGCCCTTCAGCTTGACGAACTGGGGCTGCATCTGCTCGGCCACCGTGCGGTGGCCGACGGACATCTTGGCGAGGCCCGAGGGGTTCTCGGTGAAGATGCTGTCGATGATCGGTTTGCGTGCTTCATCCGACAACTGCATCGCGTCGAGGACAAGCAGCGGACCGTCGGCGAGGCCCGAGTACGAGTTGCGGCCATGCAGCGGCAGGACGTTGCCGGTCGCCTTCATCGGCTCCATCGGCTCCTTCACGCACGAGGGGACGCGGCTGCCCTTGAACGCCTCGGCGTCCTTCACCGGGTCGCAGTTGCGCAGCGACAGCAGCGAGAAGACGAACTCCGAGCAGTACATGTCGAGCGGCTTGGTGGACTTATTCTGCCCGAGCGCGATGGCGCCGAAGTCTTTGACGAATGACATTCCCCGCGCTTGGTACTTCGGCTTCTGGTAGTCCTGATTGAAACTGATCTGGCTGGGATAGATCTTGCCGGCGCCGGCGTTGAGCTTCGTCGCCCAGCCGAGCAGGTTGGCGCGCTGCTGATCGGTCAGATTGCGCGGGCGGATGATGTGCATGAAGTTGAGCGTGCGATAATGCTCGCTCGTCAGGTTGCCGGGACCGACATATTCGCCGTCCATCGGGTTGTCGAGATTGCGCAGGTTGCCGTTCTTGTCGATGTAGGCAAAGCCCGTGTGCGAGATGCCCATCTGGATGTTGGGATAGGCGCCCGCCCCGCCCCATTCGGACCGGAAGGTCAGCATGATGTCGCCGGTCTGCAGCAGGCCGCTCTTGCCGAGGCGCGCTGATAGTCCCGAGCGCTTGGCGACCACAAGGCGCAGGCCGACGTCGCCTTTGGCCTTCATGCCGTCGGGATGCTTGAACTCGACGAGCTTATCGGTGGTCTTGATGTCGGGGAGCTTGGCCCACGTGCTCTTGGGCACGGCAAAGTAGACCGGGATCTTCAGCTTCTTGGCGAGATCCGCGTTGGTCTTTTCATTGTAGGTGAACTCGGCGGCGCCGGCGCCGGATGCGACCAGCGCGGCAGCGGCGCACGCGGTCAAGGCAGCGAGCTTTTTCGACAAGGACATCTGACGTCTCCCCCAACGCAATATTGGCTGTTGGCTTAGCATGGTGCCGACGGCGGCCCAACTCCCGTCGTGCGATTGAAAGTCGGGCCCCGATTCAACCCAGCAAGCATGACCGGCTTAGGGTGTCCCGGCGTCGAAAACGGGGCAGCGGCGGCGACAAAGCTATACGGTCGAGCTGCGGGAAAAGTCGGCCGCCGCATTGGCGCCCGCTGGTGGATGGTGCTGGAAGGCAGACCTGAAACGCGGCCAAGGCGTTGGCGCGTATCGAGGCTCGCGCACGCGTCATCGCAGGGAGGGTGCTTTTTCTGATTCCGTCCTTACAATGGGTGTCTCAACCTTCCAATGAGGTCCCTCCACCGGATGCCGCACGACACTCCGCTCATTGCCACTATTGTCGTGGGGCTCTGCCTCGCTTTCGTTTTCGGCGCCATCGCTCAACGCCTGCGCGTCTCGCCCCTGGTCGGGTATCTGCTCGCCGGCGTCGCGCTCGGCCCCTATACGCCCGGCTTCGTCGCCGACCAGTCCCTGGCCAGCGAGCTGGCCGAGATCGGCGTCATCCTGCTGATGTTCGGCGTCGGGCTGCATTTCTCGCTCAAGGACCTTTGGTCGGTGCGGCTCATTGCCGTTCCGGGCGCTATCGTGCAGATCGCCGTAGCCACCGTCTTCGGCGTAGGCCTGGGTAGTCTTCTCGGCTGGCCTATCGGTGCGGGCATCACCTTCGGCCTGGCGCTCTCGGTGGCCAGCACCGTCGTGCTGCTGCGCGCCCTGCAAGAGCGCCGTATCATCAATACCGAGCGCGGACGCATCGCCGTCGGTTGGCTGATCGTCGAAGACCTCGTCATGGTGTTGGCGCTGGTGATGCTGCCGGCGCTCGTTCCCATTCTCAACGGTAGCCTGCAGGACGCATCGACCTCGTCATTCGAGATGTCGCAGATCGTCACCACGCTCGCGATCACGCTCGCCAAGGTGGCCGCTTTTGTCGTCGTCATGCTGGTGGTCGGGCGCCGGGTGATCCCCTGGATACTGCATTACGTCGCGCACGGCGGTTCGCGCGAGCTGTTCCGCCTTGCCGTGCTCAGCATCGCCCTCGGATGCGCCTACGGGGCGGCGCAGCTGTTCGACGTGTCATTCGCGCTCGGCGCCTTCTTCGCCGGCATGATCCTCTCTGAATCGGCGCTCAGCCAGCAGGCGGCGTCGGAAACCCTGCCGCTGCGCGATGCGTTCGCGGTGCTGTTCTTCATCTCGGTCGGCATGTTGTTCGACCCAGTGATCCTCGTCCGCGATCCGCTTCTGGTTCTGGCGACGGTGGCCATCATCGTCATCGCCAAGTCGGTCGCGGCGCTCGCCATCGTCCAGTTGTTCGGGCGCCCGCTCGGGACCGCCGCCACCATCGCCGTGAGCCTGGCGCAGATCGGCGAGTTCTCGTTCATTCTCGCGGGCCTCGGCGTATCGCTTGGACTGATGCCGCAGCTCGGCCGGGAACTCGTGCTTGCCGGCGCCATCATTTCCATAGTCCTCAATCCGCTGCTGTTCATGGCGCTCGATCGCCTGCGGCCGTGGCTCGACTCGCGCGACGGCGCCAAGGCGGTGGCGGACGCGGTGGCGGCCGACAAGGCCATGGACGCCAGCGCCAAGGCCAGGGCCACTGCCGACATAGAGGTGACGACCCAGCAGGGGCACACCGTCCTCGTCGGCTACGGCAGGATCGGTCATTGGATCGGCGAGGCGCTGTCGAGCGCCGGCGTGCCGCTGTTCGTCATCGAGGAGAAGGACGAGATTGTCGCCAGGCTGAAGGCGGGCGGTATCGACGCGGTGGCGGGCAGTGCGCCGTCGGCGCTCGTTGCCGCAAACTTGCTGCAGGCGCGAGCTCTGCTGGTGGCCGTGCCGGAGGCGTTCGAGGCGGGACAGATCGTGGCGCAGGCGCGCGCCGCCAACGGCGATCTCTTCATCGTCGCGCATGCGCACTCCGATGCCGAGGCGGCGTACCTGTCGAACTACGGCGCGAGCGTCGTGGTGCAAGGTGCGCGCGAGATCGCCGAGGCGATGATTGCGCGACTGCCGAAGTCGTCTGATGCCATGCAGTCAGCGCAGAGCAGCTAACTGCTTGGCCGCACGTCCATACTTCGGTCGATATTGCCCTGCAGCAAAGACAGTGAATCGTAAATTGCGTAAGCGGGGCATCTGACATGCAGAGCCGAAGGCTTGGTTTGACAGCACGGTCGGAGACAACAGCGAAAATTGCCGGCGTCGCCTGCAGCTTGGCGATGGCATTCGCTGCGCCGGCCGCCGCGACCGGCGACGGCTGCGCCAATGTCAATCGCGGCATCCTCGATGCCGACATCGCGGCCGGTAAGCCGGTGACGCTGCAGCTGCTGCTCGAGCCGGGCGATGAACTCAGCTTCGCTATCCGCGGCGCCAGTGTATCCGTCGTCAGCGGTTCGGGCGCCACCGTGAGGCTCGCCGCCGGCAGCGCGAATGCCGCGGCGACCTTCAAGCCCACCGCGCGCGGCACGTATGCGTTCCGCTATGCGGTCGCCGGCACGACCGCTGCCAGCGTCGCAGTGTCGTGCACTTCGACGTACACGCAGGCTGCCGACGCCGCATTCCTCGAACGGCGCAAGGCGCTGCTCAACGAGCGCGACCCCGACCGCCTGCGCATCGACCGCGCACCGACGCCGATCGCCAACGCCGACAAGCCGCTTTCCAGCACTGTCGCCGTCGATGACGAAGGGCGCGCCAAGAACGTCGAGTTCTCGGTCAGCCTGTCGGAGATCGCCGCCGCAACGAACGGCAGCAAGCCGCAACCCGGGCTCATCGACTTCTGGCTTGAAGGGCGCATGCAGAACTATGAAACCGGCGGATTGGGTGCCGGCGCGGGCGACGGCAATCTCGGCGTCATCTATCTCGGTACGCGTTCGATGGTCGGGCCCGACATCATGGTAGGCGCGCTGGCGCAGGTCGATCGCGGAGTCGAAAGCGCGGCCTTCGATGCGCCGGAGATGGCGGCCAAGGGGTGGATGGCCGGCCCTTACATGAGCATGAAGCTCGGTTCCGGCGTCGTGTTCGATACGCGCGCTGCGTGGGGCGAGACGGAGAACGCCGTCGCCAGCCCCGATATCGACGACAGCCTATCGCCACGGCGGCTGGTGCGCGGCAAGCTCACCGGCACGCGCGAAGTCGGCGGCTGGAAAGTCGCGCCCAGCGTCGGGCTCGTCTACATCGAGGACGCTGTGCGCGATGCAACGACGGGTGAGACGCGGGCCGCGGGCACCGGCAAGGTCGAAGTGCTCCCCGAGATATCGAAGCGATTTGCCGTCGATGAAACGACCTTCATCGAGCCACGCGCAGCGGTCGGCGCCTTCGTCGGCTTTGACGATTTTCAAGCGCTCAATCCGGCGATGACGTCGGTCGGGCCGACTGACGTGCAGCTGAAGGCGGAAGCCGGCGTTGCCGTTGGCATCAAGGACGGCTCGACGTTGCAGGCGACAGGCGGCGTCGAAAGCGGCTCGGCGAGCGCATCGGAAAATTGGCGTGGGCGATTGCAACTCAACATGCCGCTCGGCGAATGACTCATATCGCAGCGCAGCACGCGTCTAATTTTGTCAACATTTTCCTTTCACCCATGCAACGGAAAGTTATTTCGCGTGTCGCAAGTGTCACGTATAGTCCTTGTTGTAGGTGATCAGTATGGCTGCGGGATATCTGCCATAATGGCAGCGACAAACTCCCCCCAAGCGTTTCCGTAGCGCTGAACTCCTGCGAAGGAGGTGAAGCATGGCATGTCCGAAGATCGAGGTCCGCGGCAAGAGGGTGATCCTGCTGAGCGGATTTCACGACACGGTCAAATCAGCCCGCCCCCAGGTCGTTCTCGACGATACGGACGTGAAGCAAGCTGCAGAGCTTCAGCAGTCCGCGCGTCTGCACCCCGACGCGGTTGCCTTCGGCTACGTCGCCGGTCGCTGGGTACCCGCCGCCTAGAGTCGAGCCCCGAGGGGTTTCCCCGCCCCGAGCCTGGATGATCAATTGCAATCCCCAGTCCCTAACACGGGGCTGGGGATTTGCCGTTTCTGAGGGGCAACGCTAGATAAGGCGAGCCCGCTCGCATCCGGATGTCCATGGTTCTCGCACGCGATCTGTCCGTCGCCGACGTCACGTTGGCCCCGCCCGTCGTCGCCAAGTCTTCCCTCGCCGGGCTCGGCCGCGCGGGGCTGCGCGCTGCGCTGGCCGATGCCGGGGTTCCCGAGAAGCAGCTGCGCATGCGCGTCAGCCAGATGTACAGCTGGCTATACGTGCGCGGCGCTTCGAGCTTCGACACCATGACCGACGTCGCCAAGGAGCTGCGCGAGGCCCTCGCGGAGCGCTATACACTGGCGCGGCCGGAGATCGTCTCCGAGCAGGTATCGGTCGACGGCACGCGCAAGTGGCTGCTGCGGCTTCCCGCGCAGGGGCGCGACGGCAAGCCGCCCGAGATCGAGACCGTCTACATCCCGGAAGCGGAACGCGGCACGCTGTGCATCTCGAGCCAGGTCGGCTGCACGCTGAATTGCACCTTCTGCCATACCGGCACGCAGCGCCTCGTCCGCAATCTCACCGCGCAGGAGATCGTCGGGCAGATCCTGTTGGCGCGCGACCGCATCGGCGATTGGGTCCTGCCGAAGGCAGGCAAGACGGAGGAAGCGATACCGCCGGGCGATGGTCGCCTGTTACCCGCCGGGGATCGCAAGATCACCAACATCGTGCTCATGGGCATGGGCGAGCCGCTGTATAACTTCGACAACGTCAAGGCGGCCATGGAATCGCCGCCGACGGCGAGGCGTTGTCGATATCGAAGCGGCGGATCACCTTGTCGACGTCAGGCATCGTTCCCGAGATCGCCCGCTGGGGCGCCGAGACCGGCACTGGCCTCGCCATCTCGCTGCATGCCGTGCGCGATGAGCTGCGCGATGAGCTGGTGCCGATCAATCGCAAGTATCCGATCTCCGAGCTGCTGGCGGCATGCCGCGATTATCCGACGCTTTCCAACGCGCGGCGCATCACCTTCGAATACGTGATGCTGAAGGGCGTCAACGACAGCCTCGCGGAGGCGCGCGAACTGGTGCGCCTGCTGGCCGGCATTCCGGCCAAGATCAATCTCATCCCGTTCAACCCGTGGCCGGGCGCGCCGTACGAGTGTTCCGACTGGGAGCAGATCGAGCGCTTCGCCGAGGTGGTGAACAAGGCCGGCTATGCGAGCCCTGTGCGTACCCCGCGCGGCCGGGACATCTCCGCCGCCTGCGGACAGCTGCGTTCCGAGAGCGTCAAGCAGCGGGCGAGTTCGGGTGCAGTGCCGGTCGATGCAGCATCGAGCGGCGGAGCCTGAGGCAACGTGGTCGGACGCATTCTCTTCGTCATCCCGTTCGCGCTGATCATGTCGGCGCTGGCGGCGACGTTCGTGCTGGTGACGCTGGGCCTGGAGCGCATCACCTCGTTCCTGCACGTCAATCCGATCGGCGATGAAGACGTCGAGACCATCTTCGCGATGATGAACCAGGGCCTGTTCCTGGCGGCCAGCATCACCCTCATTCCGGCGCTGCTGATGGTCATCGTCGGCGAGGTCGCCCGCATCCGCTCCATGGCCTACTACGTGGTCGGGGGCGGCATCGCGCTTGCCGCGATCCCGTTGCTGGCCCGCTACGGCCAGGGCGGGGCCGTGGCCTCGCCGGAGGCGCTGGTCTGGCAGGTGTTCGCGACGGCCGGCTTTGCCGGGGGGTTCGTCTATTGGCTGATCGCCGGCCGCAACGCCTGACCCGCATGGTGCGGTATTAGGCAGAAGCGGCGTTTTTCATTGAGAGGCGCGAGCCAAGGCCTGTAAGCTCCAGTCGATTAAAGGGAAACAGGCCATGCTCACGCTGCTGCGTATACTTTTCGGCTTCATCATCGCCTGCCTCGTCGCCGGCGTGGTGACCGTCGCCTTCATCGTCACGCCGGCTGAACTCGCCAACGTGCCGGTCGAAGCCCAGGCCGAGCGGCTCGGCAATGCCGGTCTGTTGGCGCTGCTCACAGCGACGCACTCGGCGATCTTCGCCTTCCCCTTTGCCATCCTCGCCGTCGTCGTCGCCGAGATGTGGCGGGTGCGCTCGTGGCTGTACTACGCCGTCGTCGGCGTGCTCATTGCCGTCGCGGGCTTCATCGCCGAATACCTCAATGAGGTGCCCGGCCAGCCGTCGATCTACAACAATTACGCGCTTGCAGCCTTCCTCACTATCGGCACGCTCGGCGGCCTCGCCTACTGGCTGTTTGCCGGCCGGCGCGCCGGCGGCAGGCGCGCCGATGCCGTTCCGCCGCCCGCCGCTGTGAACCCGGCCACGAACACGCCGGTCGCCGAGGCAACCTGATCGGGCTCCCGCTGGAAGGCTTCCGTCCAGCTCGCGGGCGGCGACAGGATCTTAAGCGCTCACATGCAATTGTGTTGTTGCGTCGCAGCAATCAGAATAGGTTTTCGTGAGGCTTGCGGGGGCAAGAGATGAAGGCGGACGGCATGCTCGACCCCGAACTCCAGCGGCGCTTCGCACGCAGTTGCTCCGATGCAGCCCTTGGCTATTCGACCGCCAGCACGGCCGCCTACGCGGCCTTCGCCGACCAGGTGGTGAATTTCTGGTCGGGGGTGTTGCAGCCTCCGGCCCCGTCAAGCCCGAGCCCGAGTTGTGGCGCTGGCCCGTGCCGCTCACACCGTCGCCAGCGCCGGCCCCTTCGATGAGCGCGTTCAACCCGTTCAATCCATTTGCCTGGATGTTGCCGCCGCCGAAGCCTGTCGCGCCGCCGGCACCCACGATGCCCACCAATCCATTCGACGCCATGACAATGTTTGCCAACGCCATGACCGGTACGCTGAGCGCCATGAGCGCGACGCCGGTGCGGCAGGTCGCCAGCCCGGCCAATCCTATGACAGCGTGGTTGACCATGTTTCCGTTTGCTGCCCCGGCCGCGGCGTGGCCGATGGCTTTCATGATGATGTCGTCCGGAGTTCCGCACGCCATCGCCTGGCCGACGGCCGAAGCCAATGCGGCGGTGCTCGACGCTGCCGAGACGGCGCGACGGTCTATCAAGCAGGTTTTCGCCAGCTACCAGTCCGAGGGCGGCCACGCCGGCGGCGCCAATAGCTGGCCGCCGATGAACATGCTGACCCTCATGGCCGCCATTCCGATGAACGTCGGCACGATGTTCACGGCCCTGCGCATGCCGTAAGGCGCGCTGGTCTACCTACGGACAAAAATCGAAGGCCGACGCCAAATCGCAACCTCAAGCGGCCTTTTTGGCGACCTGCTGGTAGGGCCGCATCCGGCAATGTGCGCGGCGCGTTTTGCCGGCCTTGGTCGTCACCTGCTTGCGCCAGAAGCACTCGCCCTTCGTGTTGCAGGCATTGATGTCGAGCCCGACGCAGGCCGAAGGGGCCTTCTTCTCGGTCTTGGGCTCCTCAGCGGCCATGGCGGTGGTGGCCAGCACGAACGTGCAAACGGCGGCCAGCATGGCCGCGCGCCCATGGTGAGTACGCATGAACGATAACTCCTGTCCCGTGTTCCCCTAACCTTTTGTTTACCATAGGTTGCATGCGCACGCCAAGCGATTGCGGACGCATTGGTTGACGGCGGCGGTCCCCCCATATAGTTTCCATGGAAACTATATGGGCTCCCATGACCCGGCATCGCGTCAGTCCGCTCGAGGCGCACCTTGGATACTGGCTTCGCTACGTGTCCAACCAGGTGTCGCATGCCTTCGCGCTGAAGGTTGCCACGCACGGCGTGTCGGTTGCCGAGTGGGTGGTGCTGCGCGAGCTTTTTGACGAGCCAGAAACGACGGCAAGCCAGCTCGCCGACAAGCTCGGCATGACGCGCGGGGCCATCTCCAAGATCGTTGATCGGCTGGAGGCTAAGGCACTGATGACGCGCACGGCGGACGTTATGGATGCGCGCTATCCAGACGCTGGCGCTTACCCCGGCGGGCGCGGCTCTGGTGCCGAAGCTGGCGGGGTTGGCCGACCGCAACGATGAGGAGTTCTTCGGCCATCTGCAGGCGAAGGAGCGAGCGCATCTGCAGGGGATCATGCAGGGCATCGTTCGCCGTAGCGGCGTGCGCAAGGTTCCGACTGAATGAAGGAGAGTAGTATGACAACGCAATTTGAAGCAGTCGCCGAAGAGTGCACCCGCGGCTCAGACGCCGGCCTCCTGACGTTTCCGCAGGTGGTCGGCAGGCTGATGGAATTGGGCGTCGAGCGTTATCTCGCCGATCTGACGCGCGGGGAGAAGACTTACTATCTGGCGACCGGGGAATCCTGTGTCGTTGGCGGCGGGACGCCCGGCCAGCACGCGGCGGAGCTGTTCGACGCCGCGGCCATCGAAGCGGCGATACGGGCGAGCCAAGCGCAAACCATCGGATATGCCGAGTTCTGCGACCGTGTCGCGGCGGCCGGCTGCGTCGGCTATGTCGTGTCGATCGCGGGACGCCGCGCCGTGTATTTCGGTCGCACCGGCGATACGCACGTCGAGCCGTTCCCGCAGGCGGCCTGAGCTTGCGGGCGGCCCGGCGATCCCTATAGTGCGCGGCGATTGCGGCCCCTCGCCGAGAGCATTGTTTCCAGCGCCAAAAGAGCCCCCATGACCAGCAAGCCCAAGCCGATCAAAAAGGTCGTGCTCGCCTACTCCGGCGGACTCGATACCTCGATCATCCTCAAGTGGCTGCAGCAGACGTACGGCGCCGAGGTGATCACCTTCACCGCCGATCTCGGCCAGGGCGGGGAGCTGGAGCCGGCGCGCGAGAAGGCGCTGCTGCTCGGCATCAAGCCGCAGGACATCTACATCGCGGATCTGCGCGAAGAGTTCGTGCGCGACTACGTGTTCCCGATGTTTCGCGCGAACGCGCTCTATGAAGGCGTCTACCTGCTCGGCACGTCGATCGCGCGGCCGCTGATCGCCAAGAAGCAGATCGACATTGCGCGCGCGACGGGCGCCGACGCGGTGTGCCACGGCGCGACCGGCAAGGGTAACGACCAGGTGCGCTTCGAGCTGTCGTATTACGCGTTGGAGCCGGGCATCAAGATCATCGCTCCGTGGCGCGATTGGGAGTTCAAGAGCCGCGAGGATCTCATCGCCTTCGCCGAGGAGCACCAGATCCCCATCGCGAAGGACAAGCGCGGGGAATCTCCGTTCTCGGTCGACGCCAATCTGTTGCACTCGTCCTCGGAGGGCAAAGTGCTGGAGGACCCGGCGGTCGAGCCGCCGCCCTATGTCTACCAGCGCACCATTTCGCCGGAAGAGGCGCCCGACAAGCCGACCATCATCACCGTCGGCTTCAAGAAGGGTGACGCCGTCTCGGTCAACGGCAATCCGCTGAGCCCGGCGAACCTGCTGGCGACGCTAAACGACTACGGCCGCGACAATGGCATCGGCCGTCTCGATCTGGTCGAGAACCGCTTCGTTGGCATGAAGTCGCGCGGAGTCTACGAGACGCCTGGCGGCACCATCCTGCTCGTTGCGCACCGCGCCATGGAATTGCTCACGCTCGATCGCGGAGCTATGCACCTCAAGGATGAGCTGATGCCGCGCTACGCCGAGCTCATCTATTACGGGTTCTGGTTCTCGCCCGAGCGTGAGATGCTGCAGGCGGCCATCGACAAGAGTCAGGAGCATGTCGAGGGCGAGGTTCGACTGAAGCTGTATAAGGGCAACGTCACGGTCATCGGGCGCGAGAGCGGCAAGTCGCTCTATTCGTCAACGCTCGTCACCTTCGAGGACGACAAGGGCGCCTACGACCAGAAGGACGCGGCCGGCTTCATCAAGCTCAACGCGCTGCGCCTGCGCACGCTCGGCGCCCGCGACCGCAAGAAGTCGTAGCTTTTGAAATTTAGGTGCTGTTTCGCCTGGGGCTAGGCGGCGGGCGCGAGGCGCACGCCGGGCGGACGATCGACCTGCGGGCGAGCCGACTGCTCAGGCAGTTCGCACAAGCCGCCGCCCATATAGAGCTGATGCCAGAGCTGCGTCGACAGCACGCCGGTGAGACCCATCTTCAAGAACACGTTGATCTTATCGCCCTTGCCGTCGCCGACCGCGGCGTAGTCGCGGCGCACGGCCTCGACATCGAAATAGCCG
The DNA here is from genome assembly GCA_963759735.1 of uncultured Alphaproteobacteria bacterium. Classification (GTDB taxonomy): domain Bacteria; phylum Pseudomonadota; class Alphaproteobacteria; order Rhizobiales; family Hyphomicrobiaceae; genus Hyphomicrobium_A. The sequence continues at coordinate 58,932 of CAVXAF010000004.1, read as the reverse complement.
GTGCGCGCGAGCGACTCCGGACTCATCAGATCGCGCACGTACTGCGGCGGATTGACGAAGAAGGATTCAGCCAGCGGGGCTCGGAACATGCCCTTCTTGCGGAAGGCGGCTTCCTTCGGCAGTACGCGCGCGGCAGCCTGGCGGAGCAGATACTTGTCGCGCATCAGGCCGCGCAGCTTGAGGCTCGGATGCAGCTTGGAGACGAAATCAATGACGTCCTCGTCGAGGAACGGGTAGCGCGTCTCGACGCTGTTGGCCATGGCGACGCGGTCGCCCTTGTGGTTCAGCAGCAGGCCGGGCAGGTGCACCTTATAGCCATAGTACAGCGACTGATTGAGCGGAGCCCAGCGGCGCACGCGCTCGGCATCGATCGGCACGTCGTCGTAGGCGACGTAATCGCCGAGGCGCTCCTTCATGGCGGCCGAGAAGTAACGATCGCGCGACTGCGAGACGAGATGATAGATCAGCGTCTGGGCGTGGGCGCGGCCCATCTTTTCGTCGATGCGCTTGAGCTGCTCCTTGCTCATGTGCGGCGCCATGCGCATGCGGATCATGCGGTTGACGGTATCGGACGCGCGGGTTCCTCCGATGTCCATGAAGTAGGCGAGCTTGCGCAACTTGAACCAGATGTAACCGGCAAACGCCTCGTCGGAGCCCTCGCCCGTCAAAGCCACCTTGTAGCCCTGGTCATGCACCTCCTGCGACAGGCGCCACAGCGCTGCGCACGAGGTGTCGATGACCGGCGAATCGGCCGAGGCGATCAGCTGCGGATAGGTATTGGCGATGACCGTGCTGTCGGAGCGCAGGATCGTCGGGCGGCTTCCGAGGGCGCGGGCGGTGAACAAGGCGTCGGAGGTCTCGTCGAGGCCCTTGCCAGGCACCTGGATGGTGAAGCTGGGAACCGGCGAGCCGCGCAGCTTTGAGGCGGTCGCCAGCACGTAGGCGGAATCGACGCCGCCGGAGAGGTAGCCGACGACCGGCACATCGGCGCGCAGGCGGATCTCGACCGCGCGCTGGAACTTGGCCTCGAATTCGTCGACGAGCGGAGTGATGTCGCTCGGGTTTTCCTCGCTGCCGGCGTCCGGGAAGTCGAGATCCCAGTAGCGGCGCTCGACGATTTCGGCGGGCCGGCCGTCGCGGCGGAAGGCGATCTTGAGATAGTGGCCGGGCAGCAGGGATTCGACGCCCTCGAACATGGTGCGGCGCGTACCCATGGCGAAGAACGTGAACAGCTGATCGAGGCCGCGCGGGTCGGGCGCTGCCGGGACGGCGCCAGAGGCGAGCAGCGCCTTGATCTCGGAGCCGAAGAACAGCCAGTCGCCCTGGCGGCTCCAGTGCAGGGGGCAGATGCCGACGCGGTCGCGGGCGAGGAAGATTGTGCGCTTGGAAAAGTCGACAAGAGCGATGGCGAACTGGCCCTTTAGGTGCTCGAAGACGTCCTCTCCGTACTCCTCGTAGAGGTGCACGATGATCTCGGTGTCGGTGTGGGTGCGGAAGACGTGACCCTTGGCCTGCAGCTGCGCCTTGACCTCGGGGTAGTTGAAGAGCTCGCCGTTGTAGACGACGGCAACGCTGCTATCTTCGTTGAAGATCGGTTGCGAGCCATCGCCGAGGCCGACGATGGAGAGACGGCGATTTGCAAAGCCGAAACCCGGGCGGATGAGATAGCCTTCTTCGTCAGGACCGCGGTGCCAGAGAGCGTTGGCCATGTTCTGCAGGACGGTGCCGTCCGGCTGCCGCTTGCCCGTCAGGTCGATCATTCCAGCAATGCCGCACATAGGTCCTCGTTCTCAAAATAGCGTCGCACTAGAGATGGGGTCGATTCGGCTCGGGGATAGTGCACATCGACCAGGTAAACGGTCGGTTACACATCGTCGCAAATAATGCCGGCTTGGCGAATCGTTGCCCGAGCAACCTAGCACGCCGGTGGCTTGCAGTAAAAACCGGGGTCAAATGAGGCGGAGGGCCTTGAGGCTCGCATGCCCTTCGCGGCCCACGATAATATGATCGTGAACGGCAATACCAAGCGGTGCCGCCGAAGCGATAATCTGCTTCGTCATGTCGATGTCGGCCCGCGACGGCGTCGGGTCGCCGGATGGGTGGTTGTGAACCAGGATGATTGCCGTCGCCGACAACTCCAGCGCGCGCTTGACCACCTCACGCACGTAGACAGGCGTGTGGTCGACGGTGCCCTCGCCCTGTATCTCGTCGGCGATCAGTTTGTTGCGCTTGTCGAGAAACAGGATGCGGAACTGCTCGCGGTGCTCGTAGCTCTGCGCGGCGAGCAGATAGTCGATGACCTGCTTCCACGATGACAGCGCCGGGCGGCTGACAATCTCGGAGCGCATCATGCGCAGGGCGGCGGCGCGCACCAGCTTGAACTCGGTGACCACCGACTGGCCAACCCCATCGACCTCGGTGAGACGCGGCTCGGGAGCATTGACCACCTCGGCGAAGGAGCCGAAGCGAGCCAGGAGGCGCTTGGCGATGCCTTTGGTGTCGCGCCGCGGTAGGGCACGAAATAGAACCAGCTCGAGCAGCTCATAGTCGGGCAGCGCGTCAGAGCCGCCCTTACGGAAGCGCTCGCGCAGGCGCTGGCGATGGCCGCTGTGGTCGGGGAGCGGGGCCTCGAGAAACGAGCCTTGTGCTTTATCGTCCGTGTCGCCGCCGCTCTTGTCGCGATCCGGCATGGCGCGGGCCCGGCTTCCTAGTTCGTATTGAAGCGGGGAAAATCGAGGCCTTGCGGGGAGTGCGTGAATACCTCGCAACCGGTGTCCGTCACGCCGACGCTGTGCTCGAACTGGGCGGACAGCTCGCGATCACGCGTCACCGCCGTCCAGCCGTCGGGCAGGACCTTTACGTGCGGGCGGCCAAGATTGATCATCGGCTCGATGGTGAACAGCATGCCCTGCTCCAGCACCACGCCCTCACCCGGCTCGCCGTAGTGCAGGATGTTTGGTCGGTCGTGGAACACGCGTCCCAGGCCATGACCGCAGAAGTCTCGCACGATCGAGCAGCGCTCGGCCTCGGCGTAGGACTGAATGGCGGCGCCGATGTGCCCGGTGGTGGCGCCGGGACGCACCTCTGCGAGGCCGCGCTGCAGCGCCTCGTAGGTGACGGCGATGAGCCGCTCGGCGCGGCGCGAAATCTGCCCCACCGGATACATGCGCGAGGTGTCGCCGTGCCAGCCATCGACGATCAGTGTCACGTCGATGTTGATGATGTCGCCCTCGCGCAGCGGCTTGGGTCCAGGGATGCCGTGGCAGACGACGTGGTTGATCGAGGTGCAGATGGCCTTGGGGAAGCCGCGATAGTTGAGCGGCGCCGGGTAGGCGTTGTTGTCGAGCGCGAAGGCGAGGACGCGCGCGTCCAGCTCCTCGGTGGTGACGCCCGGCAGCACGTGCTCGGTGAGCATGTCGAGAGCGGAGGCAGCCAGCTGCCCGGCCTTGCGCATGCCGGCGAAGGCCTCGGCTCCGTGGCGCCTGACCTTTCCTTCGCGGTCGGGAGCGCGACCGACTTCCACGTTCGACATCTGAGTTTCCTGCACGCCCCGCGGGGCCAACTTGAGGAATGTAGTGCAATTTCGGCTGCGCGCAATAAACGAACGGCGCGCTGTCGGACAGCGCGCCGTAGTGTCAATTCAGGTGGCGCGCAGCGAGATCAGGCCTTGGCGGCCTCTTCCTCGGCCGGCACTTCGGCGGCAGAGGCCTCGGCGATCAGCTTCTGCGCCTGGCCGACCCAGTCGTCCTTCTCGATGCGGCCGCCGAGCTGCAGCACTTCATCGATGTTGGCGATGTCGTCGTCCGAAAGGTTGGCGATCTGCTCCAGCTTGATAACGTTGAGCTGGCGCAGCCGGCCGACGAGATCGGCGTCGATGCCCTTGATCTGCGTGAGATCGTCCGGCTCGCCCTTCTGCTTCTTGAAGCCCTTCCAGGCGGCGTTGAGGCGGCGGGCGCGCGCATCCGAGCGCTCGACGATACGGGCCGACTTGCCGCGGCGACCGCGCAGATAATACAGCTTGGCGCGACGCACCTTGCCGCGACGGATCACTTCGATCTCGGCGATGTAAGGCGAATAGATCGGGAAGACGCGCTCGACGCCTTCGCCGTAGGAAATCTTGCGGACGGTGAAGTTCTCGTTGATGCCGGCGCCGGAGCGGCCGATCACGACGCCCTCGTAGGCCTGGGTGCGGACGTTGTCGCCCTCGATGACCTTTACCATCACCTTGACGGTGTCGCCGGGGCCGAACTCGGGCACGCCGCGCTTGGCCATGACGGCGTTAATCTGCTCGCGCTCGATCTCTTGGATGACATTCATGGGGCACCTTGACCGTAGAAATAGACCGTCCGGGCCGGCGATAGACCGGCACCCCTAACGGCAAGCCTTGGGGAATTTGTCGGGGTCATAGCCCAAAGGCCTCGGCTTGTCGATATACTGCTTATCGCTCAAGGGCCGCGGGGACCTTCGGAGGGCCAGAAAGTGCCAAATTCCAGACTTGCCTTGGCTCTAGCCTTCGCCGCGGCGGCGATTGGCCTCGCCGAGCTCGTGTATTTCAGCTCCGGTTACCTGCCGCGGCAGTGGGGGCCGATCTTGCTCTGGGCGTCCCTGCCACCACTCGCGGCGTACTGGATCGCCACCCGCTTCGTGCGCTCGACGCCGGCGGCGGCGATCATCTGCGTCGGGTTCGGTATGGCTCTTGCGCTTGGTGCCTGGGGTTTGTGGGACGTTACCTTGGGGCGGGGACGGGGCGAGAGCCTCAGCGGGCTCATCGTAATTGGCATGCCTGCCTATCAGAACGTCATCCTCGTCATCAGTCTGCTTGCCGCCTGGATCACCGAGTGGAAGTTCAGATCAGTTTCTTCCCGCGCTTCCCCGTGAGATCTGGACGGCGTTCGGCGGTGAGCCGTTCGGCCTCGCCCCGTCGCCACGCGGCGATCTTCTGATGATCGCCGGACAGGAGCACGTCGGGAATGGCCCGGCCCTCCCACTCGCGCGGCTTGGTGTATTGCGGGTACTCGAGCAGACCGTCCTCGAAGCTTTCTTCAGACAGAGAGCCGGCGGCACCGATGACGCCGGGCAGCAGGCGCACGCAGGCGTCGATGAGCACCATGGCGGCCAGTTCCCCGCCCGAGAGCACGTAGTCGCCGATCGAAACTTCGCGCACGCCACGCGTGGCAATGACGCGTTCATCGACGCCCTCGAAGCGGCCGGCGAGCAGCAGCACGCCGGGTCCCGCCGCCAGCTCGGCTGCCAACGCTTGCGTCAGCGGCGCGCCGCGCGGCGATAGATAGATGAGCGGGGCCTCGGGCTCGTTGCCGCGCGCATGGTCGATGGCGGCGGCGATGACGTCGGCGCGCATCACCATGCCAGCGCCGCCGCCGGCCGGCGTATCATCGACGGCGCGATGGCGCCCGAGCCCGAAGTTGCGAATGCCGAGCGCAGTGAGCGACCACAGGCCCGCCGCCAGCGCATTGCCGGAGAGCGATACGCCGAGCGGTCCGGGAAACATCTCCGGGAACAGTGTCAGCACCGTCGCTCGCCAGGGCGGGCGCTCACCTGGGGTCGGAAAGTGTGGCATGCCTACTCGTTCAAACTGACATCATCGAGACAACCCCGGCTCGCCGGCCTAGACGCCTTCGACGATGACCATGTGCAGCGTGCCGGCGCCCTGGCGCGATTTTTTCGCCTCGGCGTACTCGGCGGATTTCGCGTAGCCCTCGGCCTTATCGAAGCTGTCGAACTCGAGCACGACATTGCGCGCGAGCCCGTCGCCTTCGATGATTTCCGCCTTGCCGCCGCGTACGATCGGCCTGCCGCCGAACTTATCGAGCGCGATCTTGGATTTCGCCACGTACTCAGCCCACTTCTCCGGGTTGGTCACCTCGGCGCGCACGATCACGTATCCTTTGGGCATGGTCACTCCTCCCATCGTTTCTTAGCAGCCGGCGTCAGCCCGGCAGCTCCGCTTCGCGGATGTGGTTGATAAAAGTTTCGGCGACGAGGCGCGGGTCGTCAGCCAGGGTGATCGGCCGGCCGACAACGATGTAGTCGGCGCCCGCGCCGATGGCGTTGCCTGGGGTGGTTATCCGCTCCTGGTCATCGGTGGAGCTGCCGGTGAGGCGGATGCCCGGCGTGACGATGAGGAAGCCAGGGCCGACGGCGGCGCGGATGCGGCCGGCCTCCTGCCCCGAGGCGATGACGCCGTCGAAGCCGGATTCCTTGGCCAGCCCGGCGCGATGCAGAACGAGGTCGGCGGGCGCCAGTGTCGAGCCCTGTTGCTTTAGGTCATCGTCGGTGAGGTTCGTGAGCACGGTGACGGCGAGCAGTTTCAGCTTGCTCGAGCCACGGCCCGCAACGGCGGCGCGCATGGTTTTCAGATCGTGGCCGTGGACGGTCAGGAAGTCGACGCCGATCTCGGTGACGTTGCCCACGGCCCGTTCGACCGTGTTGCCGATATCGAGCAGCTTCATGTCGAGGAAGACGCGCTTGCCGTCCGCCTTGAGGGCGCGGGCGAGATCGAGGCCGCCGGCGAACAGCAACTCGAGACCGACCTTGTAGAAGGTCACGCTATCGCCGAGACGCGCCACGAGGCGCTGCGTTTCCTCAAGCGTCGGCATGTCGAGGGCAACGATCAGGCGGTCTGTGGCAGTCGGACGAGTCATGGAAGACGCAAAGGTGGGCTTCTGACGGGCGGTTCTGGGCCGCTAGCCATGCAGCACATGCGCGGCGCGCGCAAGCTTCTGGATCAGCGCTTTGAAGTTCTCCTGGCTGTCCTTGTTCACCAGGTGCCCATCCTCGCCGTAGGCCTCCTTGGCGCGCGGCACTGCGAACTGGTCGGGCAGCACGAGGGCGCCGAGGCCGAGTTCCAGTACCTGGCGTACAGTCGTCAGGCTGCGCAGGCCGCCCATGCCGCCGTTGGACGAAGAGCCGAGCGCGAAGACGCGCGTCTTGTAGACCTCTACCGCGGCCTCGCCCGGATCGCGCACATGGCTGACCCAGTCGAGCGTGTTCTTGAGCAGCGGCGTAATGGAGGCGTTGTATTCGGGGCTGGCAATAAAGATGCCGCTATGCGCCATCATCAGCGCCTTGAACTTGTGCGCGTTTTCCGGCTGGCCCTCGGCCGCTTCCAGATCGCCATTGTAGATAGGCATGGGGTAGTCGCCGAGGTCGGCGAAGGTGGACGCGATGCCGTTGGCGTCGGCGATCATGGCGCCGAGACGCGCCAACTTCTTATTGAAAGAGCCGGTGCGCGATGACCCGGCAAAGAAGAGCAGTCTCACCGGGCTGGTCATCGCGATTTAGCTTCCCTTGCCTTCGAAGAAGTCTTTCACGCGCGCGAAGAAGCCGGTGCTTTCCGGGCTGGTCTCCTTGTGGCTCTCCTGCTCGAATTCCTCGAGCAGTTCGCGCTGGCGCTTGGTCAGGCTCTTGGGAGTTTCCACCTCGACCTGGATGTACATGTCGCCGTTAACCTTCGAGCGCAGCACCGGCATGCCCTTGCCCTTGAGGCGGAACTGCTTGCCGCTCTCCGAGCCCTCGGGAATCTTGATGCGCGTCGCCGCGCCTTCGACGGTCGGGACCTCGACATTGCCGCCCAATGCCGCCGTCGTCATGGCGATCGGCACCTTGCAAAAGATGTCGGCGCCGTCGCGCTGGAAGAACTCGTGCGGCTTGATGGACAGGAAAATGTAGAGATCGCCCGCCGGGCCGCCGCGCAAGCCGGCCTCGCCCTCGCCGGCGAGGCGGATGCGCGTGCCGTCCTCCACGCCGGGCGGGATGTTCACCGACAGGGTGCGCTCCTTGGTGACGCGACCCGAGCCGTGGCATCCCTGGCAGGGGTCCTCAATGGTCTCGCCGCGTCCCTGACACGCCGGGCACGTGCGCTCGATGGTGAAGAAGCCCTGGCTCGCACGCACCTTGCCGTGGCCGGCGCAGGTCGGGCAGGTCGTCGGCTTGGTGCCGGCGCGCGCGCCGCTGCCCGAGCATGTTTCACAGGAAACGGAAGTCGGTACGCGGATCTGCGCGGTCTTACCGACGTAGGCATCCGACAGCGTAATCTCGAGATTGTAACGCAGGTCGGCGCCGCGCTCGCGCGCCGTGCGCGAGCGGGGACCACCGCCGCGGCGGCCGCCCATGAACTCGCCGAACAGGTCGTCGAAGATGTCGGACATCGAGGACGCGAAGTCGGGGCCGAAGCCGCGGGCTGCGCCCCCGCCGTGCTCGAACGCGGCGTGGCCGAAATGATCGTAGGCGGCGCGCTTCTGCGGGTCCTTGAGGACCTCGTAGGCCTCGTTCAGCTCCTTAAAGCGAACTTCCGCGCGCGTATCGCCGGGATTGCGATCGGGATGCAGCTCCTTGGCGAGGCGGCGGTAGGCAGACTTGAGTTCCTGCTCGCCGGCGCCCCGGGCGAGCCCGAGCGTTTCATAGTAGTCGCGCTTGGCCATGTTCAGCGCGGGTCCTTCGGATGGGTGCACGGTGTGGATACCCCGTAAATGGGAGATAGCGATGTTTTGGGCGCGGGGGAAGGGCGCGCCTGCGTTCTGGGTATGTGGAGAGGGTGCAGTGTTGCCGCAACCGGCGCATCTGACGCGGTTAAGCGAAAGCCCGACCTGACGGCCGGGCTTTCGTTATTGCTGAGGGCCTTGGAAAGCAGATTAGGCCGACTTCTTCTTGTCGTCCTTGACCTCTTCGAAGTCGGCATCGACGACGTTTTCATCGCCCGAAGCCGATTGGCCCTCGCCGCTGGAGCCTTCGCCGTCGCCGCCATCACCCGCGCCCTGCTGGGACGCGTAGATGGCTTCGCCGATCTTCATGGCTGCCTGGGCAAGGCTGGTCGTCGACGTCTTGATGCGCTCCGCGTCTTCAGAGGCGATCGCTTCCTTAAGGTCGGCGATGGCCTTCTCGACGTCCGGCTTGGCGGTCGCGACAGCTGCGTTGCTCTCGTTCTCCTTGAGCTGCTTTTCAGTCGCATGCACCAGCGCCTCGGCGTGGTTCCGCGCTTCGATCAGCTCACGCTTCTGCTTGTCCTCGGCCGCGTGCGATTCCGCGTCCTTCACCATCCGCTCGACCTCGGCGTCGCTGAGGCCGCCGGAGGCCTGGATGCGGACCGACTGCTCCTTGCCCGTCGCCTTGTCCTTGGCGGAGACGTGCACGATGCCGTTGGCGTCGATGTCGAACGTGACTTCGATCTGCGGCACGCCGCGCGGCGCTGGGGGAATGCCGACCAGGTCGAACTGGCCGAGCAGCTTGTTGTCGGCCGCCAGCTCGCGCTCGCCCTGGCTCACGCGAATGGTGACGGCGTTCTGGCTGTCTTCAGCGGTCGAGAACGTCTGGCTCTTCTTGGTCGGGATCGTCGTGTTGCGCTCGATGAGGCGCGTGAACACGCCACCCAGTGTCTCGATGCCGAGCGACAACGGGGTCACGTCGAGCAGCAGCACGTCCTTGACTTCGCCCTGCAGCACGCCGGCCTGGATGGCGGCGCCGACGGCGACGACCTCATCGGGGTTGACGCCCTTGTGCGGCTCCTTGCCGAACAGCTGCTTGACGACTTCCTGCACCTTAGGCATGCGCGTCATGCCACCGACGAGAACGACTTCGTCGATGTCGGCTGCCTTGAGGCCGGCGTCCTTGATGGCCTTCTCGCACGGGCCTTTGGTCCGCGCGATCAGATCGTCGACGAGGCTCTCCAGCTTGGCGCGGGTGAGCTTCATGGTGAGATGCTTGGGACCTGAAGCATCGGCGGTGATGAAAGGCAGGTTGATCTCGGTCTGCGTGGCGGACGACAGCTCGATCTTCGCCTTCTCGGCAGCTTCCTTGAGCCGCTGCAGGGCAAGCTTGTCGTTGCGCAGGTCGATGCCCTGCTCCTTCTTGAACTCGTCGGCGAGGTAGGAGACGAGCTTCATGTCGAAGTCTTCGCCGCCGAGGAACGTGTCGCCGTTCGTCGACTTCACCTCGAAGACGCCATCGCCGATCTCGAGGATCGAGATGTCGAAGGTGCCGCCGCCGAGATCGTACACAGCGATGGTCTGCGATTCTTTCTTCTTATCGAGGCCATAGGCGAGCGCAGCTGCCGTCGGCTCGTTGATGATGCGCAGCACTTCAAGTCCGGCGATCTTGCCGGCGTCCTTGGTCGCCTGACGCTGAGCGTCGTTGAAGTATGCGGGAACGGTGATGACCGCCTGCGTCACTTTCTCGCCGAGCTTGGCTTCGGCGGTTTCCTTCATCTTCTGCAGAATGAAGGCGGAGATCTGCTGCGGAGAATACTGTTTGCCGTGGGCCTCGACCCAGGCGTCGCCCGAGGGACCTTTGACGATCTTGTAGGGGACGAGGTTCTTGTCCTTCTCGACCAGCGGGTCGTCATAACGACGGCCGATCAGGCGCTTGATCGCGAAGAAGGTATTGAAAGGGTTGGTGACCGCCTGGCGCTTGGCCGGCAGACCGACGAGCTTTTCGTCGTCTGCGGTGAAGGCCACGATCGAAGGCGTGGTGTTCATGCCTTCGGCGTTCTCCAAAACCCTCGGCTTGCCGCCCTCCATAACCGCCACGCACGAGTTCGTGGTTCCGAGGTCGATGCCGATCACTTTAGCCATGTGTTTATCCTCATCCTTCTGCGGCAGACCGCCCAGACCCGAGTTTCCGGCGTCCAGAAAATCCGCCGGCGCGGTATGACGCGCCGGTACGGTCCCCTATGGAGCATCCAAACGGTAAACGCCGCTTATATAAGGTGGCTTTTCAAGGGCGCAACGGCCCTGCCGCTGCCACTCGTCTTCAATTTTCCCCAGCCAACGGCGTATAACATCACATCGTCGCGCTGCGGTCGCGGGTTATGCGGCGTCGTCGGAAGCCTTACGCACGCCACCCGACTTGCTCTCGTCGGCGCGTTTTTCCCCGCCCTTGGCCACCACGACCATGGCCGGACGCAACACGCGATCTTCCAGAACATAGCCGGGCGCGTACACCTGAACGACAGTTCCCGGCGCGACGTCCGGCTGCTCGATCTCGATCATCGCCTGATGTTGGTGGGGGTTGAACGGCTCGCCCGCCGGGTCGAGGCGCTTGACGCCATTGCGCTCCAGGACGTTGACGAACTCGCGCTCGGTCATGGAGACGCCATCGACCAGCGCCCGCAGCGCCGGATCGGCGTCGGCAGCGCCCGCCGGCACGGCCGCGGTGGCGCGTTGCAGGTTATCACCAATGGCTAGCACTTCGCGCGCGAACTTCGAGATGGCGTACTTCGCCGTATCCTCTTTGTCGCGCTCGGTGCGCTTGCGCAGGTTGTCCATCTCCGCGTGGGCGCGCAGCAGCCGGTCAGTCAGATCGGCGATGCGTCCTTCGAGCACGGAGACGGTCCCCGCGCTTTCGGCGTCGCCGACAGGAGCAGGACCATCGGCGCCGGGCGCCGGTTCGGGGGCGAACTTTTTGTCTTCTTGAGCCATCGTGTCTCCGCAGGGGGTGGCGGACGAAAGGGACTGGAGCCGATATCAGGCTTAACAGGCTAAAATCAAGTCAACAGTCGGCTAACGAGCTTGGCGGTGTAGTCGACCATCGGAATGATGCGGGCATAATTGATGCGTGTCGGACCGATAACGCCGAGTACGCCCACGACTTTGCGTCGCTCGTCGTGAAACGGTGCCACGATCAAGGAGGAGCCCGACAGCGAGAACAACTTGTTCTCGGAACCGATAAAAATGCGTACGCCGTCGGCGCTTTCCGACAGCCCAAGCAGCTGAACCAAGTCGCGCTTGCGCTCAAGGTCGTCGAACAGGTGACGAATGCGCTCCAGATCTTCCTGGGCGTTGAGGTCCTTGAGCAGGTTGGCTTGGCCGCGCACGATGAGGCTCTTGCGGTCATCGAGCGAGCCCGACCACTCGGCAAGCCCGGCCTGAATGACACGGCGGGTCAACTCGTCGAGTTCGGCGCGGGACGACTGCAGCTGCTGCTCGATGTGCGCGCGCGCATCGCCGATGGTCAGCCCGCGGATATGTGCGTTGAGATAGTTGGCCGCCTCGGACAGTGCCGACGGCGGCAGGCCCTGCGGCAGGTTGATGACGCGGTTCTCGACCGTCTGATCCTCGCCGACCAGCACCACCAGCGCCTTGCCGGGTTCCAGCAGGACGAACTCGATGTGCTTGAGGCGCGTCACCTGCTTGTCGGCGAGCACGACGCCGGCGCAGTGCGACAGGCCGGAGATCATCTCGCCGACCTCGCGCAGCACGTCGTCGACGCTCGTCGCCCGCTTGCCGGCGATGTGCGACTCGATCTGCCGCCGCTCCTTGGAGGTGAGATCGCCCACCTCGAGCAGGCCGTCAACGAACAGCCGCAGACCGAGCTGCGTCGGCAGGCGTCCGGCCGAGGTGTGCGGGGCGATGATGAGGCCGAGCTGCTCCAGATCGGACATGACGTTGCGGATCGAGGCCGGCGACAGGGTCATCGGCAGCACGCGCGCCAAGTTGCGCGAACCGACCGGCTCGCCTGTCTCCAGGTACGATTCGACGATCTGCCTAAGAATAGTGCGGGAGCGTTCGCTGAGCTTGGTGAGTTCGCTGACGCCTTCGGTCATTGCTCGGGGTATCTCGACGTCGCCTGCATGTTACGCAAGATTAGGGATGCGCGGCCCTCTTCGTCAAACAGAGTGGCGGTTTTGGTTGAAGCCGGCCATCCCCTCCCGTAGGTTCGCGCAACTTTCACCCACAAACCCTCGGTCCGGCATCATATATGCGCCCTTCTAAGCGAAGCCCCGATGAATTACGCCGCGTCTCCATCGAGCGTGCTGTGTCCAAGCACGCCGAGGGTTCCTGCCTGATTAAGTTCGGCGATACCCACGTATTGTGCACCGCCAGCCTCGAAGAGCGGGTGCCGCCGTGGCTGAAGGGCCAGGGCCGCGGCTGGGTCACCGCCGAATACGGCATGCTGCCACGGGCCACTAACGAACGCATGCGCCGCGAGGTGACGGTCGGGCATGCTTCCGGGCGTACGCAGGAGATACAACGCCTTATCGGGCGCGCTCTGCGGGCCATCGTCGACCTGCCCAAGCTGGGTGAGCGCCAGATCAGCGTCGACTGCGATGTCATCCAGGCGGACGGAGGTACGCGCACGGCGGCAATCACCGGCGCCTGGGTTGCGCTGCATGACTGCATCCAGTGGATGCGCCTGCGCGACATGGTGAAGGACGACGTCCTGCGCGATCAGGTCGCCGCCGTGAGCTGCGGGCTCTACAAAGGCGAGGCGGTGCTTGATCTCGACTATGTCGAGGATTCGGGCGCCGAAGCCGATTCCAACTTCGTCATGACCGGGTCGGGCGGCATCGTCGAGGTGCAGGGTACCGCCGAGACTGTCGCCTTCAGCCAGGAGAGCTTCGATCAGCTCATGGCGCTGGCCAAGAAGGGGATCGGCGAGCTCGTCGCGCTGCAGAAGCTGACCATCTCGTAGAAGGCAGCGAAGATGCTGGCAGGTCTTCTCGCGCTGACGGTCGCCGCCCTGTTCACGGGCGTCGCAACGCCGCTCGATGCGGCGGGACCGCATCGCGCGCCCTGCTCGTCGAATGGCGGCTGCACACGGTGCGGACGCTACTGGGTGCCGCCGCCACGCTCGCCTTCCTGTGGGCCGCCGCGGCATGATCCCCGAGCGGCATACTCGAGACGGTTCTCTACGCCCGCGACCTCGGCGCCATCGAGGAGTTCTATCGCCGCGCGCTGGGCCTCGAGCCCTACGCCAAGGCGGAGGGGCGGCAGGTGTTCTACCGCGTCGGCGAGCAGATGCTGCTGATCTTCAATCCGCTCGTCACCACCAAGCCGCCGGCGGAGGACGCCGCGCTGCCGGTGCCGCCGCACGGCGCCGACGGAGAAGGGCATGTGTGCTTCCGCGCGTCGGCCGACGAGATTTCCTCCTGGCGCGCGCATCTTGAAGCTGTCGGCGTGCCCATCGAAGCCGACTTCGCATGGCCGGGCGGCGGACGCTCGATCTACTTCCGCGACCCGGCGGGCAACTGCCTGGAGTTCGCCGAGCCGCGCATCTGGAGCGAGTCATGACGCGCCGCCTGCAGCGTGGCGACCGCCTCGTCGTGGCCACCCATAACCCGGGCAAGGTGTGGGAGATCGGCAAGCTCATCGAGCCATATGGTCTGGCGGCTGTGTCGGCCGGCGAGCTTGGCCTCGCTGAGCCGGTCGAGACCGAGACCACGTTCATCGGCAATGCCAAGCTCAAGGGGCTGTTCGCCGCCCATGGCTCCGGGCTGCCGGCGCTGGCCGACGACAGCGGCATCGAGATCGACGCTCTGGGCGGGGCTCCTGGGGTCTACACGGCCGACTGGGCGGGTCCAAAGCGCGACTTTTCCCTCGCCATGCAGCGCGTCCACGATGAGCTGGCGGCCCAGCAGGCCTGGGACGGGGAGCCGCTGCGCGCCAACTTCATCTCGGTGCTGTGCCTTGCCTGGCCGGACGGGGAAACCCAGCTGTTCGAGGGCAAGGTTTACGGTCATGTCGTTTGGCCGCCGCGCGGGGCCAATGGTTTCGGCTATGATCCGATGTTCATCGCCGACGGGCAGCAGGCCACGTTCGGCGAAATGGAGCCGGCCAGTAAATATGCCATCTCGCATAGAACCCGCGCTTTCGACCATTTCAAGCGGGCCATCCTTGATGCTGCCGGCTGACGAGGCGGGTTTCGGCGTTTACGTCCATTGGCCGTTCTGCGCCCAAAAGTGCCCCTACTGCGACTTCAACAGCCACGTGCGATTTGGCGGCATCGACGAGGCGCGATTCCGCGCAGCATTCCTGCGCGAACTGGAAAGCATGGCGCAGCGCACCGGCCCACGCGTCGTGTCGAGTGTCTTCTTCGGCGGCGGCACGCCCTCACTCATGCAACCGCAGACCGTGGCAGCCATCATCGATCGCATCGCGACGCTGTGGACACTCGAGGCCGGGGCCGAGATCACGCTCGAAGCCAACCCAAGCAGCGTCGAGGCAGGCCGCTTCCGCGGCTATCGCAGCGCCGGCGTCAACCGCGCCTCGCTCGGCGTGCAGTCGCTGCGCGACGACATTTTGAAATCGCTCGGCCGCATTCACTCCGTCGCCGAGGCGAAGGCGGCGATCGATATCGCGCGAACGACTTTCGAGCGCTTCTCCTTCGACCTCATCTACGCGCGCCCCGGACAGACGCTCGCGGCGTGGCGCGAGGAACTGGCCGAGGCGCTCGCCATGGCCGGGCAGCATCTATCGCTCTACCAGCTCACCATCGAACCGGACACGCCGTTCGCCAAGCTGCACGCCGCCGGGAAGCTTGTCGTCCCCGACGAGGACGCTTCGCTCGCGCTCTATGACGCGACGCAGGAACTGACGGCGGCGGCCGGTTTGCCCGCCTACGAGATCTCCAACCACGCAGCGCCAGGGGAGGAGAGCCGCCACAACCTCGTCTATTGGCGCTACGGCGAGTACGTAGGCTGCGGACCGGGAGCGCACGGGCGCCTTGCCTCGGACGCGGGTCTCCAGGCCACCAGCACCGAGCGGCATCCGGAAGCGTGGGCCGCTCATGTCGAGGCGCGAGGCCAGGGCCTCATCGAGGAGACCCCGCTGAGCGCCGCCGAGCAGGCCGACGAGATGCTGCTCATGGGGTTGCGCCTTGGCGAGGGCATCGATCTCGATCGCCTGCAGCGCCGTACCGGGCTGCGCCCGGCGCCTGCGGCCATCGCCGCGCTGACACGGCAGGGTCTCATTGAGACGCTACCCGACGGGCGGCACATCCGCGCCACGGGCAACGGCCGCTTCATCCTCAACGAGATCGTGCTACGTCTCGCCCTCAGTTTCACTGCCCGCACGATCCCCGCCGCAAGTCTCCCTCCCGCTGCCGAGTAACGTGTCCATGCGAAAGCTCTACGACTGGATGATGCGCACTGCGAACAGCAAGGGCGCACCGTGGGCCCTGGCGACTGTGTCGTTCATCGAGAGTTCGTTCTTCCCCATCCCGCCCGACGTCATGCTGATCCCCATGGTGCTCAGCAACCGGCAGAAGGCGTGGTGGTACGCGACCATCGCCACTGTCGCCTCGGTGCTCGGCGGATTGCTGGGCTACGCGATCGGATATTTCGCCTTCGAGGCGGTCGGCAAGCCGATCCTCGCCTTTTACGGCAAGGAGCACGCGCTCAATTCGTTCATCCAGTTCGTGCAGCAGTACGGCGTTCCGGCAATCATCATCAAAGGCGCCACGCCGATCCCCTTCAAGGTGGTGACGATCGCTGCCGGCGTCGCCCACATGGATCTGCTCGCGTTTGTCGGCGCCAGCATCATCGCTCGCGCCATGCGCTTTTATCTGGTGGTGGCGCTGCTGTATTTCTTCGGACAGCCGATCCGCGACTTCATCGAAAAGCGCCTGACACTCGTCACCACCGTGTTTGTGGTGGTCTTGGTGAGCGGCTTCGTCGCTGTTAAGTACCTGTTCTAGTACGACGTCCCCCGGTGATGCGATGACCCTGACCGCCTCCGACCCGACGCTGCATTCCGCCTATCGCTTCGGCGCGCTGGCGCTATCGCTGGCGGCGTTCGCGATTATCACTGCGCTCGGGTTCGAGCACCTTGGAGGCTATGCCCCCTGCGAGCTGTGTCTGCAGCAGCGCTATGCGTACTACGCCGGCGTTCCGCTGCTGTTTGCCGCCCTGGTGGCCGTGAGTGCGGGTCAAGCGCGTCCCGCCGCCATCCTGTTCGGGCTCGTTGCGCTGGCGTTTCTCGCCAACGGCGCGCTTGGCGTCTACCACGCCGGTGTCGAATGGCACTTCTGGGCAGGCCCCGCCGCGTGCACCGGCGCGCAGCCGATCACGACCAACGCCGGCAACATGCTCGAGGCGTTGGGGCAGACGAACGTCGTGCGCTGCGATGAGGCGTCGTTGCGCTTTGCGGGCATCTCCTTGTCCGGCTGGAACGTTGTTTGTTCGCTGCTCGTCGTGTGGCTGAGCATCCGCGCTGCGCTCGAGGCGCTGCGAACGCGCTGAGCAATCAAGCGCGTAGCAACTCCCAAAAGTTATCCACAGAACAATCGCCTGCACGCGCGAGCGCTTCTCGTTCAGCAACAGTCAAGCGAAATACCGTGGGGCCGACACGGCGCCGCCTTTCCGTGGTCAAAATGTAACGGTCTATAGGTCTCGTTCGCGGAACACGCAGTGAAGAGTTCGCGTTGAAGACACGAAAGCAGCCTTCGAGACTTGAGAGCCCAACAGTTCTCTCGCGTACCCGAGAGCGAAGTTTTCGAAGCCAGTCGGCCAGTCGCGTTGCGTCAGCAGAGTTTCGTCAGTCCCGCGTCTCAGTTCGCTTGCGTCCGCGTCATGTAACTTAGGGAACCCCCCTTCCCGCCCCGTTGCGTTAGTTGCGTACTCGGCCAGTCAGTAGCGTCGCGTCAGCCCCCATTCAGTAATGCGTCTGTAAGCGTTGCGTCCGTTGCGTCGTGTGGCGTCCGGTTGCGTAAGAATTTGCGTACTCAGCCATCTCTCCCCTAGCGCGCTCCTATTTGAGCGCGCACCGAAAGTCGAAGAGAACCGCTCGGAGGCATAGTCCTCGCGTACTTCCGAGCGGTTTGATCCCAGGGGCGGCCGAGCAAGTCTGTAGCGTCTGTGGCGTAGCGCGTTGGTTGGGTTCAGCAGTCAGTGAGGTGTGCCGTGGCGTCTCAGTTGAGTGATTGGCGTTCGCTTTCGGAAGTCATCGGAGAAGTTCTCGTCACTATCGGTAGTCCGTCTCCAGCGACGGACATTCCCATAGCGGCGGCGTCGACGAGGTAGTTCGCCGCGTATTCGTTTCGGGAGGGGTAAAGAGGGACCTTCCAACGAGCTGGCAAGCATGTGGAGCGTAGGAGGCTCAGGCCTCTGCCGAGATGCCACGTGACATGGTCTCGCGTTGTGGCGTTACACGCTCTGTGTGCTTGCCAACCATTTCACCCCGCGCCGGGGCAATCAGCGGCGCAAGAACGAGCCCGCGCCGGGCTGAACGGTGCAAGAACGAGGAGGTGTCATATGAGTCTCAATCACATCAATCCGCTGCAGTGGCATCAGGCCGTTGGCGTTGCCCGCGCCTCGTGTGCACGCTTCTTTCGTGACGGCGGTGCGCCGCATGATGCGCTGCTCGCCTTCGGGATACCGGTCGATGATCGCGCTGCGCAGGATTGGAGCCGGGCCGTCGAATCGATCGCCGAGAAATTGTGTGCAGCGCCGATGAAGCGCGCCGCCTGATTACCACGTCGTCCTTCCAGACGCAGAAAGGCCCAGGCAACCGCATTGCCTGGGCCTTTCTTGTTCGAGCGCGCCGAAACTAGGGCTCGAGTTCGGTATCCCAGTAGAGATAGTCGAGCCAGCTTTCGTGTAGATAGTTGGGCGGGAACAGCCGACCGTTGCGGTGCAGCTCGAACACCGTCGGCCGGTACGGCGACTGCGTCGGATGCATGCCGACCTCGGCCGGCATGGCGCCGCCCTTCTCCAGATTGCACGGCGCGCAAGCGGCGACGACATTGTCCCATCGGGTCTGGCCACCGCGCGAGCGCGGGATCAAATGGTCGAACGTCAGATCGTCCCGTGAGCCGCAATACTGGCAGGTGAAGCGGTCGCGCAGAAACACGTTGAAGCGCGTGAATGCTGGATAGAGCGCCGGCTTCACATACGTCTTGAGGGACACGACGCTCGGCAGCTTCATCTCGAAGGAGGGGCTGCGCACGAAGCGGTCGTACTCGGAGACGATGTTGACGCGATCCAGAAAAACAGCCTTCACCAACTCCTGCCAGCTCCAGAGCGACAAAGGGTAGTAGCTCAAGGGCCGGAAGTCGGCGTTTAGGACCAATGCTGGAAAGCTGGCCGGAATGGCAGCGTGCGCATCCACGTGATTGGCGTCCTATTGGCGTCGTTTAGCAAATCGTCGTCTCCCCACAGTTCGGCCGGGATACTAGCGGCGCACGTCAACTCTGTGAAGCTCCCGGCGCCAGTCCTCGGGTACGTGTGGCCGCGGCCACTAAGCACAAGCAAATCAGGCGCTTTTTTGCGCCAGCAGCGCCCGGTCGGCGACCTTGTAGTAGGCCCAAAGCAGGTGGGCGGCGACGCCGCGCCAGGGCCGCCACCGTTCGGCGATGGCAAACAGCTCATCGCGCGAGGGGCGTTCCTCAAGTCCAAGAGCGGAGCGCGCTGCGATCTGCAGGGCCAGGTCGCCGGCTGCAAAGGCGTCGGCGCGTCCAAGACAGAACAGGAGATAGATGTCGGCGGTCCACGGCCCGATGCCGGGGAGCGCCGTCAGCACCTCGTGCACGTCGGTCTCGGGCGCATGCGCCAAGCTATCGAGATCAAGCCCGGCGGCGAGGGCTGCGCTGACGGCGCGCAGCGTCTTCACCTTGCCCTTGGAAAGTCCGGCAGCGCGCAATGTGTCATCGCCGACGGCGAGAAAAACCTCCGGCGTCATTGGCTGCACGGCGAGATCCAATCGTCCCCAAATCGCCTGCGCGCTGGCCAGCGAGAGCTGCTGGCCGACCACGATGCGGGCGAGACCCGCAAAGCCGGCCGCATGCTGACGCAGCGCGGGATCGCCGGCCAGCTTGTGTATCTTGCGCAGATGCGGACACGAGCGACGTAGAGCGGCGACGCCCGCCCGCATGCGATCGTCGTCGAGGATGATGTGCGTCGGTTGCTTGCGCTTCATGTGCATGACGTACGCGGAACTCTTCTTTATCGGTTGCACGCAACGTAATGTGTCGTGGCGCGCCCGCAAGGCGATGGGCTCAGGGCGCGTTCTCGGAGTGCTGTGCGATGTGGCAACGGTCACGGGCGGCAACTTCAACGGCAGCGGCATTTCTGGCGCTTTTATCGACCGCTGCCGTAGCCATTGCGGCCGACTGGCGCCGCGACTGGGCGACGCTGCACAACGAGCGCCACGGCTTCCTCATCGCCTACCCGCTCGAAGTTTTTTCTCAGGCGCGAGAGCCGGCGACCGACGAGGGGCGCTTGCTCACCTCGCGCGATGGTAAGGCACAGCTGCTGGTCGGTGCCTTCGCCAACGATGAGGAGACGACCCTGCGCGACTACCGCGACTATCTCATGCAGGAGAACTACGCCGGCGCGCGCATCGACTACGCGCCGATGAACAGCCGCTGGTTCATCATCTCGGGAACGATCGGCGACCGCGAGTTCTACGAACGGGTCAGCTTCACCTGCGGTGGCAAGCTGATCAACAGCTGGGCGATGATCTATCCGAAAGCAGAACGACGGTTCTATAACCGTGTGGTCGAGGCGGTAGCGCGCACCTACTCGCCCGGTGCAGGCCGCTCCGGGAAATGCGACTGAAGGCGCGCGCTCAGATTCGCCCAGCCAAGTCGCTTGCCCGAATGAGTAGCGTGCCCGTCTTTCGCTTCGCCCCCAGCCCCAATGGTCCGCTGCACCTCGGCCACGCGCTGTCGGCTCTCACCGGCTTTGACATGGCGCGGCGTGCGGGCGGGCGCTTCCTGGTGCGCATCGAGGATATCGACGTCACACGCTGCCGCGAGGAGTACGTCGCCGGTATATTTGCCGATCTCGATTGGCTGAACATATCCTGGGACGAGCCGGTGCTGCGCCAGTCGCAACACTTCGCCGACTATGCACAGGCGGCGCAATGGCTGGAGGCGCAGGGGCTGCTGTACCCGTGCTTTGCCTCGCGCAGCGAAATCGAGGCCGCCGCAATTCCAGGCGCGGTCGATCCCGATGGCGCAACACTTTACCCCGGCCTGCACAAGGGTTTGCCGCGCCGAGAGATCGAGGCGCGGCTGCGCAACGGCGAGCACTTTGCTCTGCGGCTCGATATGCTGAAGGCCCTGACGGCGGCACACCAACGCCTCGCCGGCGCGCCGCTGACCTTCACCGAGATCGATGAGAGCGGGCACCCGCACGTCATGCAGGCGCTGCCGGAACTTTGGGGTGACGCGGTTATCCTGCGCAAGGATGTGCCGGCGAGCTACCACCTTGCCGTGGTCGTCGACGATGCGCGGCAGGCCATCTCCCACGTCACGCGCGGGCGCGACCTCTACCAGACGACGGGGCTACATCGGCTGCTGCAGGTGCTGCTGCGGCTGCCTGCGCCGCTGTACCACCACCACCGCCTGCTTACCGATGCGCAGGGCCGGAAGCTGGCCAAGAGCGCCGGCGACACCGGCCTCGCCGAACTGCGGGCTGCAGGGGCCCGGCGGCCGATGTGCGGCGCATGGTCGGGCTGGCCTAACCTGCCGCGAGCGGCGGCTTAGCGAATGTGAAATGTGAGCAGACGCCGGCAACGGACTGATATCGTATGGCATTCGACGGCATGGTTAGCGGTTCGCTAACGATTGTCTGAAAAGATAACGCTTGGGGTGCAGCAACATCCGTCGCGCAAAGGACACGCCGTGGCAGCGTACTTCCAGAACCTGTTGTCATACCAAGCGAATAAGCTCAACTTCGACTTCCATTCCGTCGAAGTCTCGGTGCTGCGTGAGATCCGTAGGCGCGCCCTTGCCGTGGGTGCGCATGCAACCTCGATCAAGCAACAGATAGCGCTGCGCCTCGCCATGCTCCGAAGCTTTTGCACATACGGAAACGTCGCCATAGCGGGCCTGTGGGCCACGCTGGCGCTGCACGAGGTGCCGGCGCGCGTCCCCCGCGATACGGCGCGGGCGATCGAGCCGGCGACGCTGACGGTAGAGGACCACTGGCGCCGCGCCACGGGTATCCTCACCGCTGCACTTGCCAGTTTCCAGCGCATCAAGAACCTGCACGCCACGGCGGCACGGCAGCTCGATTCCGCCGACTATGCGCTGACCCAGCTGCTGCACGACCTGCGCCCTGCCATGGCGCTGCCGGCCGACGTGTCGGGTCTGCGGGCTATTCTCGCCGAGGCCGAGCGCACGGCGCCCGAGCGCTACCGACAGGCGCTGGCGGCCTGAGCGATACCGGCAGCCTGCGGGCGGTTACATGCCACCGTTGAGAGAATTGCGGCCGTGGCTCAGCGCAACGTCTGGCCGGCGGCCGACAGTTGCGTCGCCTCGAAGCTGGTCGGCGCCACATCGATAACGGACGAGCCGAACTTCTGCACTTCCAGAACCGCCAGCCCGCGCTCGCTCATCCCGTTGGTGCTGAAGCGCACGATGCCGTCAACGCCCGAGAAACCGTTGGCGCGCGTCAGGTTGGCTTGCGTATAGCGCGAGCCAGGCGGGTTGCTGGCTAGGCCGATGGCAAAGCCCACCGCGTCGTAGGCGATGGAGGCGATGCGCGGCGGCGCCGTGCCGAAGGTCTTGGCGAAGCGCTCAGAGAACGATCGCCAGGCCAGCGGGTCGGGGCTCGGATACCAACCGCCGACGAAGGCCGTGTCGCGGCTGATGGCGGGGAAATCCCAGGCGCTGGTACCGAGTAGCTTGACCTTCGAGGTGTCCAGGCCCGAATAGGCGATGACCGGGCCGATCTGCGGCAGCGACTCCTGTCCGCCGGGAAGAAACAGCGCATCGATGGGCGTGTTCTGGTCTTCGCCGTTCTTGATGGCCTCGACGACGCGCTTGGCGGGACCCAGCATGCCGTTGGCGGCCAGTGGGTAGCGCTCCACGACAGCGACAGCGCCGCCATTGCGCTGGACCGAGCGGCGGAACGCGGCTTCGACGATGGCGCCGTATGCATCATCGGGAATGAGCGCAGCGAAGCGGCGCTTACCCCGGGAGGCCGCATAAGAGACGATGCGCTCGGCTTCCTGTTCGGCGAGGAAGCTGAGCAGGTAGACGCCGCCTCCGGCAACCTGCGCGTTGTTGGAAAAGGCAAGGACCGGCACGCTGGCTTCGCGCGCCACCGGGGCGACGCCGGTGACAGATTCCGCCAGCAGCGGTCCAATGATGATCTCGGCGCCTTCCTTGATAGCTGCATCGGCTGCCGCGCGGGCGCCCGCAGCGGTGCCGCCGTCGTCCTTGGTAATCAGTTCGACGTTAGGGTCGTTGAGTTCGAACAGCGCCATCTCGGCGCCCTGCTTCATGCCCTTGCCGACGCTCGCCTTCTCGCCCATGCCGCCGAGCGGCAGCAAGAGGGCGATTTTCACCGGGGCGCGGATCTGGCCCTGGCTTTGGCCTGGGGGAGGAGCCAGTGCGGCCGTCGGCGCTTCGCCGGTGCCCCCGCTCGAGCATCCGGCGAGCAGCAGGGCGAGCGCGGTCAAAGCGCCGGTGCGTCTGCACCGACCGGCCTTTGCCCCTGTACCGCCCGTCCGCATCAAATTGGGGTCCCTCGCGTTGCGCCTGTCGCTGGCTGCGTCGGCCAAGTGGTGCCGGCTGCCGGAACAGTGTAACGACTCTCTGAGTCCCTGGTTAGACCCTGGATTCACCGTCGAAAAGTGCCGCTCTGCCACTATCGTGAACAATCGTCGCCGCAGCCTCTAAAAGAGATGGCCATTATGCGCGCAGCCGAGACCGATTCGAGCCGCGTCATTGCCGGCGCCGCCGATGAGCTCAAACGCCACCTCGAGGCCGAACTCGCGCCCGGGCTTTACGTCGTCGCAACTCCTATAGGCAACTTGGGCGACATTACGTTGAGGGCGCTGGCGGTGCTGGCCCGGGCCGATGTTATCTACTGCGAGGACACGCGCCACAGCCGCACGCTGCTCTCGCATTTTGGCCTCTCGGCGCCGGCACGGCCCTATCATGAGCATAACGCCGCTAAGGAGCGCCCGCGTGTGCTTGCCGGTCTGGCGGATGGCAGGCGCATTGCGCTCATCTCCGATGCCGGTACACCGCTCATCTCCGACCCCGGATGGAAGCTGGTGCGGGAAGCCGTCGATGCGGGCCATCGGGTGGAGGCACTGCCGGGCGCCTCGGCGGCGCTTGTCGCGCTGACCGTCGGCGGCCTCCCGACCGATGCCTTCCTGTTCGCCGGGTTTCTGCCGCCGAAGTCGGTCGGGCGCCGCGCGCGCATCGCCGAGCTGGCCGCGGTGCCGGCGACGCTGGTTTTCTTTGAAGCGCCCTCGCGCGTCCCCGAGGCCTTGGCGGATCTTGCCGCCGTGCTCGGCGCGCGCCCGGCGGCACTGGCCCGCGAGCTGACCAAGTTGCACGAGGAAGTGCGCCGGGGCCCGCTCGATCAGCTTGCCGCCGCCCTTGATGGCACGACGGTCAAGGGCGAAGCGGTGATCCTCGTTGGTCCGCCGCTGGCCGCTGATGTCTCTGACGCGGACATCACGGCGCGGCTCGCCACGGCGCTTGCCGACATGAGCCTGCGCGATGCCGCGAAGGCCGTCGCCGATGCGCTCGGCGTCCCCAAGAGCCGCGTCTATGACCTCGGGCTGCGCGCGCGCAAGGAGGAACCGTGACGACGGCATCCTCGCGCCAACCATTTGGCGCGGATGAGCGACGGGCACGGCTGCGTCGCGGGCGTATGGCTGAACTGCTCGCAGCGGCGCTGCTCATGGCGAAGGGCTACCGCATCATCGGGCGGCGGGTAAAAACCCGCGCAGGCGAGATCGACCTCATCGCCGTGCGTGGCAAGCGGCTCGCCTTCGTCGAGGTGAAGCGCCGGTCGACGAGCGAGAACGCCGAGGCGGCGGTGAGCGGGCACCAGGCGGCGCGCATCCGCAGCGCTGCTGATTACTGGCTGGCGCACCGGCCGCGCTATCACGCACATGAGCAGGGCTACGATCTGATCCTGCTGGTCCCGCGTCGCTGGCCGCGCCATATCCCCAACGGGCTGTAAAGACCAATGCGCCGATGTGCATTGACAGCACGTCGGCAGAGGGCTTTGCCTACGCCGCTGCTACTGCTCTCCGCCACGCTTCTTAATGACAGCGAGTGACCCATGCCCTTACGCGTCGCCTGCCAGATGGACCCGATCGAGCGCATCGACATTCGCGGCGATTCGACCTTCGCCATCCTGCTCGAGGCACAGAAGCGCGGGCATAGCCTGTTCTACTACACGCCGGCGAACCTCGCGCTGCACGGCGACAAGCTGCTGGCGCGCGGCTCGACGCTGGAGGTGCTGGATAAGCAAGGCAGCCACTACAAGCTGACGCGGCAGCGCGTCATGGACCTTGCCAAGTGCGACGTCGTCCTGCTGCGCCAAGATCCGCCATTCGACATGGCGTACATCACGACGACGCACCTGCTGGAACGCATCCATCCAAAGACACTGGTGGTCAACGATCCTGCGCAAGTGCGCAACGCGCCGGAAAAGATATTCGTCCTCGATTATCTCGACCTGATGCCGCCGACAATCGTCACCCGTTCGCTCGAGGACGTGCAGGCGTTCCGCAAGGAGATGGGCGACATCATCTTGAAGCCGCTCTACGGCAACGGCGGCGCCGCCATCTTCCGCATCGGCAAGGACGACACCAACACCGGCTCGCTGGTCGAGCTGTTTCAGAGCGTGTTCCGCGAGCCGTTCATGGTGCAGCAGTATCGCCCCGAGGTGACCGAGGGCGACAAGCGCATCATCCTCGTCGATGGCGAATTTGCCGGGGCGATCAATCGCGTGCCGCCGGCCGGTGAGACGCGCTCCAACCTGCACGTCGGCGGCACCGCCAAGCCGACCAAGCTGACGAAGCGCGAGGAGGAGATCTGCGCGCGCCTCGGGCCGGAACTGAAACGGCGCGGGCTGCTGTTCACGGGCATCGATGTGATCGGGCCATATCTCACCGAGATCAACGTCACGTCGCCCACCGGCATCCGGCAGGTCAAGCAGTTCGGCGGCGCTGACATTGCAGCGCTGATCTGGGATGCGATCGAGGCGAAGGTCGGCAGGTAGCCTGAACTTGCCGGTTAAAATCAGCTGGCCGCCGATGCCTAATCGATCGGCTGACGGCGCTTCTTCTTTTTGCCGGTCTTCTTGGCCGTGGCCTTTTTCACATTCGCCGCCGGCGCGGACTTGCCCGCCGTCGTGGCAGTGCCCGCTGCCGTCGCTGCGGTTGCGGTGACCGCCGGGGGTGGCGGTGGCGGTGCCTTACAGGCGCGGAAGCGGTCGATCATCGCCGCGTCCGGCTCGAACCCCGCACCCACCACTTCGCTGGGATAGTTCTGGATGCGGGCGATCGGGAAAGACGTTTTCCAGGCGTGCGTGCGAAAGCCGCTCTCAAGCAGTGCAGCGGCGCGGGCAGTGCGCGCGTTGCCGCTCGTCTCGCCCAGGAGCACCGCGATAAGGCGACGCCCGTTTCGCGTGGCGCTGGCCGCGAGATTGTAACCCGATGCGCAGGTGTAGCCGGTCTTGATGCCGTCGCCGCCGGGGAAATTCGTGAGCAGCGCATTGTGCGTGCCGATGCTGATCTTGGCGATCGTCGCCTGCGTCATGGCATAGAGCGGCGCCTCCTCGGGGAAGTCGCGCAGCAGAGCTTGCGCCAGAAGGCCCATGTCGCGCGCCGTGGTCACCTGTTGTTCGGCCGGCAGTCCGTGCGGATTGATGAAGTGGGTATGCGACATGCCAAGTCGTGCTGCCGTCTGGTTCATCTGCTTTACGAACGAAGCCTCGTCGCCGCCGAGCGTCTCGGCGATGGCGACGGCGACGTCGTTCGCCGAGCGCATGATCAGCGCCCGCAGCGCATCGTCGAGCGTGACGTCCTTTCCGACCTTCAAGCCGAGCCGCGTTGGGGGCTGCTTGTTGGCAGCCGGAGACATGAAGATTTTGGTCTGTTTCGTCGCCCGCTTCTCGGCGATGGCGGTGAAGGCGAGATACGCCGTCATCATCTTGGTCAGCGAAGCCGGATACCAAGGCGCATCGATATCCTCGGCGTACAGCACATGGCCGTCCTCGAAGTCAAACACGACGGCAGAGCCGGCGGAAGCGGGCTGGACGCAATACGCCCAAGCCAGCATGGCTGCCGTCATTGCTATGGCCACGTCCTTCGCCAAGACGCCGTTTCTCCTAAGCTCCTGATTCCCCAGTTGACGAGTATGCGCACCTGGGCGGCAAATGTCAGCCTACTAACCGGTTGCGGCCAAAATACCAACCCGTCGTGCAATAGGGGTCCGCGTGAGCGGCCCTAATCTCGTTTTTGCCGGCAGCGATCAAACTCGGCCGGCTTGTTGCCGACCCAACTCGATCCAGGAGCGGATCATGCGCCAAATACGATCTTTCCTGCAGTTGGGCGCGCTACTCGCCCTCGTTTACGCTGCCGCTGCGATGTCCCTCGCCCCGCCGGCGCGCGCGCAGGGCCTCGACATCGCCGAGGCGAATATCGTCGATCTCACGCACGCCATCGATCGCGACACAATTGTCTGGCCGACGGAAAAGCAGGCGTTCGAACTCATCGAAGAGCATCAGGGCCTCACCGAGCGGGGCTTTTTCTATGCCGCCAATCGCTTTTGCTCGCCTGAGCATGGTGGCACGCATGCCGATGCACCCTTCCACTTCTCCAAGCCCGGGATGACTATCGGTGCGGTTCCGGTCGAACGCCTGGTGGGACCGGTCGCGGTGATCGACGTCAGTACGCAGGCCAACAGCAACGCCGACTACACATTGAGCGTTGGCGATGTGACGGCGTGGGAGGGCAAGCACGGCAAGATCGCGGCGGGCACCATCGTGCTCTTGCGCACCGGCTGGAGCGGCCGCTGGCCCGACAAGCGGGCCTATCTCGGCGATGACACACCCGGCGATGCCAGCAATCTCCATTTTCCATCCTATGGTATCGAGGCCGTCCGCCTGCTCATCGAGCGCGGTGTCTCAGTGATCGGCGTCGACACGGCGAGCATCGACAACGGACCATCGAAGGATTTCCTCGTGCACCGTGCCGCCGGCGCGGCCAATGTTGTCGGCTTGGAAAACCTCACCAACCTGGACAAGGTTCCCGCGACCGGCGCGTGGCTTGTTGCCCTGCCAATGAAGATTGCACGCGGCACCGGCGCTCCGGCGCGCGTCGTCGCCTTCGTGCGGCGCTGAGCGCAAGCGCCCCGGCAAATAATCGCATCTTTGCCCGACGGAGCGGGAGGGCACGCGCCGTTGGTTGATGACTCGCGCAGAGTGCCGGACGCAACGGGCCTGACGCAGCAACGAGAACATGAGGAGATGATGATGAAGTATTTTGTTGCAATGGCATTGCTCGCGGCCCCCCTCGCCCTGGCTGTCGCTCCTACCCCGGCGGATGCCGGCTACCGCGATGGCGCACGCTGCCACATGGTCAAGAAGACGGTGTGGAAGTGGGGCAAGAAGCGGACGAAGTGGGTCAAGGTCTGCCGCGACCGTAACCGCCATCACCGCCACTAAGCAGCGCTGATGTTTCTCCGCCCGCCCGTACCGTGCCTTCGTGCTGCGGTTCGAGCGGGCGGAATCGTGTTTGCAGGCCGGCGAGGCCGCTGCGACTAGGTGCGTCGTTGTAACAAGAACGCGCATTCCTCGAGCGCCGTCAGCCCGCGCTGCTTGAAATGCGGGTGCGTCTCGAGAACGTTGCGGCAAGCGATCTCATCGCAGAGGTAATCGGCGTCAAAGAGCTGGTGAACTTGCCGCCGCGGCGTGGCGAACGGTGGCCCCGACATCTGCGCCTGATCGTACTCGAGATTGATCAGCAGTATGGACGCCTGCGCGGGCAATACCTCTTTGAGCTTGGCGGCGTACTGCTCCTGCAAGGGGGGCGGCAGCGCGATCAGCGCGGCGCGGTCATAGACGCCGGCGACGCTTGATACGGCCTCGTGGGGTAGTACGAATATGTCACCGCACCACAGCTCGTAGGGACCCGCCGACTTTACGACGAACGGTCCTTCTTCTCGCGTCGTCGGCTCAAGGCCGCACTCGGCAAAGAAACCATCGACGGCGATTTCGCTCAACTCCGCGCCGATGACGTGGTGCCCTTGCTGGGCGAGCCACACCATGTCGAGGCTCTTGCCGCACAACGGCACGAACACGGGTGAGCCGGTGGACAGGCCCAGGCGGCGCCAATGCGCCTGCAGCAGCTGGTGATAGTCAGCCTGGTGGAAACCAATGTCCTGGTTCTGCCAGCGCTCGCGCCAGAATGCAGGTTCCATGAGCGTGCGGACCTCTAGCTGCGGTAGTCGGCGTTGATGTCGATGTAGCCATGCGTCAGATCGCAGGTCCACACGGTGGCACGGCCCTCGCCGATGCCGAGGTCGACGCGCAACGTGATTTCGGGCCGCTGCATGTAAAGCGCCACCTCGTCTTCCTCGTAGCTCGGCGCGCGCTCCCCCTCGTGGGCGACGAGAATGTCGCCGAAGCGGATCGACAGCTTGTCGCGGTCGGCGGCCTCGCCGGATTTGCCGACGGCCATCACCACGCGGCCCCAGTTGGCATCGCCGCCGGCGATGGCCGTCTTGACGAGCGGGGAGTTGCCGATCGACAGCCCGATGCGCCGTGCCGCGCGGTCATCCTCGGCGCCTTCCACCTCGATGGTGACGAACTTGGTGATGCCCTCGCCGTCTTTGGCTACGAGGATGGCGAGTTCGCGCAACAGGCCATGCAGCGCCGCGGCGAAGTCGGCGAGACGCGCATCGGTGGCGTCGGTGATGCGCGGGCAGCCGCGCTGGGCGGCCTCGCCGGTCGCAAACACGAGTAGCGTATCGCTGGTCGAGGTGTCGCCGTCGATGGTTACGCAGTTGAAGGTGCGGTCGGCAGCGTCGACGACGAGCGCACGCAGCGCCGCGGCGGCGATGGGCGCGTCGGTGACGACGAAGCACAGCATCGTCGCCATGTCCGGCTGGATCATGCCGGCGCCCTTGCAGAAGCCGTT
This sequence comes from uncultured Alphaproteobacteria bacterium, assembly GCA_963759735.1. GTDB lineage: Bacteria > Pseudomonadota > Alphaproteobacteria > Rhizobiales > Hyphomicrobiaceae > Hyphomicrobium_A. The sequence goes on along the minus strand of CAVXAF010000004.1, from coordinate 29,299 downwards.
GATCACAACCTCGACGCCGTCGATCTTGGCGGTGCGCGTCGCAAGCTTGGGAAAGGTGTCGGTGGTCATGATGGCGCGCGCTGCCGCCGGCCAGGCGTCGGCCTTGGTCTCGCCCGCCAGCTTGCCCAGCAGGTGCGTGAATTTGTTCGCCTCCAGCGGCTCGCCGATCACTCCGGTGGAGGCGATAAACACCTCGCCCTGCGCGCAGCCGACTGCCGCTGCGGCGGCATCGGCGGTGATCACCACCGTTTCGAGGCCCTTCTTGCCGGTGAAGGCGTTGGCGTTGCCGGAGTTGACGACGAGCGCCCGCGCCTTGCCCTCGCGCAACCCAATGGCGCACCAGTCGACCGGCGCAGAGCGCGTCTTGGAGCGCGTCAGCACGCCGGCCACTTCAGTGCCGGGGGCGAACACGGCCAGCAGCAGGTCGGTGCGCCCCGCATATCGGATGCCGGCCTCGGCGGTGGCAAAGCGCACACCGGGCACTTCGGGTACGTCAGGCAGCGAGGCGGGGGCGAAAGGCGAGGCAGGGGCGGGCTTGCCCATGGGTAGGCTCCGGCGCGGTGTTGAATGCCGCCCCAGGAAACAGATCGGGCCGCTTGGAGCAAGCGGCCCGAGGATCGGTGTCGCGTATATCGGCGCGCGTTAGGGCTTGGCGGCTGGCGGCGGTGCAGGTGCCGCGGCGCCTGGAGCGGGGGGAGTAGCCGGTGCTACGGCGCCTGGAGCGGCGCCGGGATTGGTACCCTCGGCCTTGGCTTTCTTGGCGGCTTCCAAGGCCTCGGCCTGCTGCTTCTGCTGCTCCTCGACCATCTTCTTGAGGTCCGCATCGACGTACTCGACCTTGGCCTTCGCGCGCAGCTCTGCCGACTTCTCCTGCGCCTTGCGAACGGCGAGGGAGTTGAGGATCGTGTCCTTCACCTGATCGTAGCTCGGCGCCGGCTTGGTGCGGCGATCCTCGAGCTTGATGACGTGCCAGCCGTAGGCCGTTTTCACCGGCTCGGAGAGTTCGCCCTTCTGCATCTTGGCGACGGCGGCCTCGAACTCGGGCACCATCTGCCCCATGCCGAAGTAGCCGAGGAAGCCGCCGTCCTTCTTGGACACGGGGTCAGACGAGTTCTCGGTGGCCAGCTTTGCGAAGTCCTCACCGGCGACGATCTTGGCGCGCAGCTCCTTGGCCTTGGCTTCGCTGTCGACGAGGATGTGGCGTGCCGCGAATTCCGTCTCCGGCTTCAACTGGGCGACGCGGGCGTTGTAGATCTTCTTGGCCTCGTCCTCGCTGACGCTGCCCTTCAGTGTCTTGTCGAAGAACTGCTCGCGCAGGGCGCGCTGGCGCAGGTAGGCCATGTACTTCTGGAATTCGGGTGTCTCGCCAAGCTTGGCTTCCTCGGCGGCGTTGGCGAACAGCTGATTGTCGATGAGGTACTCGGCCAGTGCGCGCCGTTTGACCTCCGGCGGGAGTTGGGCGAGCTCGGCACCAATCTCGTTTTCGGCGAGCTTCAGGTCGGCCTCGGTGATGGGCTTGCCGTCAACAGTGATGACCGCCTTCTCGGCGTCCTGCGCCAGTGCGCTAACAACGGGCAGCGTCGAGGCTGCGGCGGCGACGATGGCAAGGCCCGCAAGGGCGCGCATTTTCGGGGCAACTCGATACATGCTCGATCTCTTGATTGGTTGGCGGGCCGAAGTTGGCAAGGAACGCCCGCGACATCGCGCGTTCGTGCAGCAGGAAACGGCGGGCCGGCCGGCTGCGGGCCCATGGATAGTGGGGGTCGTATCGGCTGCCAAGTTAAGAATTGGAGAGTTGGAGGCCGATTTTTAGCCCAATTGGCGACGGCAAGGACGGTTTCCAATGCGTTGACAAGCCTATGGTGCGGTCCTTATCTCTCCCCGGCAACCGAACCACTTGTGTCCGAGGCGCTCGCAAACCCACTTCGTGGCCGTCTGCATTGAGTGCGGGCTTCCTCGCTCCGGCGATGCGACGGCTCCCCGCGCTGGCAGATTTGCCTGCGGCGCCATGCCATTACCTCCCGGCACAGCCCGGAACCTAGGGAACACCTCGAATGCTTTCGACGATCGGCGGATTCGCGGCAAAGATTTTCGGCTCTTCCAACGAGCGCCGTGTGAAGGGGTTTCAGCCTCGCGTCGATGCGATCAACGCCCTCGAGGAGGAGGTTGCCCGTCTCAGCGACGACCAACTGAAGCAGCGCACGGAAGAATTTCGCCGCCAGGTGAGCGAAGGCGCGACCTTGGACAGCCTGCTCGTGCCCGCCTTCGCCACCGTGCGCGAAGCCGCCAAGCGCACGCTCGGTCAGCGCCATTTCGATGTGCAGCTCATCGGCGGCATGGTTTTGCATGAAGGCAAGATCGCCGAGATGAAGACAGGCGAAGGTAAGACGCTCGTCGCCACGCTTCCCGTCTACCTCAATGCGCTCGGCAGCAAGGGCGTGCACGTCGTCACCGTCAACGACTACCTCGCACAGCGCGACGCCGAGTGGATGAGTGCCATCTACAAGTTCCTCGGCCTCACCGTGGGCGTCATCGTGCACGGCCTCGACGATGAGGAGCGCAAGGCCGCCTATGCCTGCGACGTCACCTACGCCACCAACAACGAGTTGGGCTTCGACTATCTGCGCGACAACATGAAGATGGACATGGACGAGATGGTCCAGCGCGGCCATTCGTTCGCCATCGTCGATGAGGTGGATTCGATCCTCATCGACGAAGCGCGTACCCCGCTGATCATCTCCGGTCCGCTGGAAGATCGCGCCGACCTCTACCAGGCCGTCGACGAGATCATTCCGACGCTTGCTGCCGAAGACTTCGAGCTCGACGAGAAGCAGCGCCAAGTTTCGCTTACCGAAGGCGGCAACGAGACCGTCGAGGGGATGCTTGCTGAGAAGGGCCTAATGACGGGCTCGTTGTACGACATCGAGAACGTGTCGCTTGTCCACCACGTCAACTCGGCGCTGAAAGCGCACAAGCTGTTCCAGCGCGACCGCGATTACATCGTCAAAGGCGGCCAAGTGGTCATCATCGACGAGTTCACCGGCCGCATGATGCCTGGGCGTCGCTATTCGGAAGGCCTGCACCAGGCGTTGGAAGCCAAGGAGCGCGTCGAGATCCAGCCCGAGAACCAGACGCTGGCTTCCATCACCTTCCAGAACTATTTCCGCCTTTACGGCAAGCTCGCCGGCATGACCGGAACAGCTGCGACCGAGGCCAGCGAGTTCCTCGACATTTACGGCCTCGATGTCGTCGAGATCCCGACCAACGTCACGGTGGGCCGAGTTGACGACGACGATGAGATCTATCGCACGGCGAAAGAGAAATACGCGGCCATCGTGCAGACCATCGCCGACTGCCACCGCCGCGGCCAGCCGATCCTCGTCGGCACAGTGTCGATCGAGAAGTCGGAGCAGCTGTCGGAGCTGCTGAAGGACAAGAAGTACATCGCGGAGTTGGGCCGCAATGCCCTGGCGCTGGCCGACAAACTCAAAGGCCCGAAAGAGCAGGAGCTGAAGGACTATCTGTCCGACATGGGCTCCTACCTAGTCGAGCTGGGCTCGCGCACCAAGGGCAACGACGATCCCATTCCCCATCAAGTCCTAAATGCCCGTCACCACGAGCAAGAGGCCCGCATCGTCGCCCAGGCCGGCGTGCCGGGCGGCGTCACCATCGCCACCAACATGGCGGGCCGCGGCACCGACATTCAGCTCGGCGGCAACGTCGAAGCGCGCCTCAAGGATTGGGTCGACGACGAGACCGAAGCCGGACGTGCGCCCGATGCAGCGCAGATCGCCAAGCGCCGCCAGGAGCTGCAGGCGGACGTCGCCGAGAAGAAGAAGCGGGCGCTGGAGGCCGGCGGTCTCTACGTGCTCGCGACCGAGCGGCACGAGAGCCGCCGCATTGACAACCAGCTGCGCGGCCGCTCCGGGCGCCAGGGCGATCCCGGCCGCTCCAAGTTCTACCTGTCGCTCGAAGATGACCTGATGCGTATCTTCGGCTCCAATCGCATGGACAGCGTCTTGAAGACGCTCGGCCTGCAGGAGGGTGAGGCGATAACCCATCCGTGGATGAACAAGAGCCTCGAGATGGCTCAGAAGAAGGTCGAGGCGCGCAACTTCGACATTCGCAAGCAGATCCTCAAGTACGACGACGTGATGAACGACCAGCGCAAGGTCATCTTCGAGCAGCGCCTCGACATCATGGGCGAGGAGGATGTCTCCGAGACCGTGAAGGATCTGCGCCACCAGCTCGTGCAAGAGCTCGTTCGCACGCACATCCCCGAGTCGGCCTATGCCGAACAGTGGAACACGCCCGCTTTGCGCGAAACGATCAATGGCGTGTTCGGCCTTGACCTGCCGGTCGATGAATGGGCGGCCGAAGAAGGTATCGCCGACCAGGAGATCTTGCAGCGCATTTTGGAAGAGGTAGACAGCAAGGCGGCGCGCAAGGCTGGCGAACTGGGCGACGCCAACTTCCGCCAGATAGAGAAGATGGTGCTGCTGCAGACGCTCGACCATCTGTGGCGCGAGCATCTCGTCACGCTCGAGCACCTGCGGCAGGTGATCGGCTTCCGCGCCTACGGCCAGCGTGATCCGCTCAACGAGTACAAGAGCGAAGCGTTCGTGCTGTTCGAGGCCATGCTCGCCAACCTGCGCGAGGCCACCACCGGTCAGCTCATGCACGTCGAGCTGGCCTCGCCCGAGGCGCAGGCGATGCAACAAGTCGACCTGCCGGAAATGCACGCCAGTCACATCGACCCGTTCTCCGGTCTCGACGAGATGGCGCTGGCCGATGCGGCCATTGCGGCCGAGGCGCGTCCCCCTGTGGGCCCCGCTCCCGACAGACGCCCGCCGTTGCAGACGCGCAAGAGCACGACGGCGGTCAGTCCGACCGACCCGGCGACCTGGGGCCGCGTGGCGCGCAACGCCCTGTGTCCATGCGGCTCAGGCAAGAAGTACAAGCACTGTCACGGGAAGACCGATTAAAGCAATAAAATCAAAGGCTTGTCCTGGCCAATTCGCGCATTTTGGGCCTAGACAAAGGCTTGACAAAGCTCGCTTCTGAGAAATCCTAGACAGACCCTAGACAGCGTCTCCTGTACTTTGAACCCAGGGTATTTATCAGTATTGGGGGACGGCATCATAATATGGATGGGGCACGTTACTTGGACGAGGGCAAGCTCGTCATCTACAAGCGGAATGAGATCTACTACGCGCGCAGCCTGCTGAGTGGGAAGTACGTCTGGAGAGCGCTGGGGACGCGCCAACTGGACGAGGCCATCAGCAAGGGCTGGAAGGTCCACCACTCTCATCAGACGCGTCAGGAGGAAGGTCTGCCGATCACGGCCAAGACCTTTGGCGCCGTGATCGACGAGTACGTCGCGTTCAGGGAGAAGAGCGCGGCTCAAGGCAAGACGAAGCCTGGCATGCTTCGTCAGATCAAGCGGGTCGTGAAGTTCTGGAAAGCGTACGCAGGCACAAAGCCAATCCACGCGATTGGCGACGCTGAGCTTCGCAACTATGAGGAGTGGCGGCGCGACTATTACGCGAACCACTACGTCAAGCTGGGCAAACCGCTGCCCCACAATGCCAAGCTGAACCCCGCAGATAAGACGCTGCAGTGGGAGATGATGCAGGGCAAGGCGATCATCAAATGGGCCCACGACAAGGGCCTGCGCGGGAACAAACCCCTGCCGACCTACTGCTTCACACCGAAGGTGAAGCGCGTTCGTCCCGCTTTTGAGGCGAAGGAGTACGGCATCCTTTGGCGCACGCTATGGCGGCGCTTCAATACCTGCCGTAACGCCAAGTGGCGAGAGACGCGTGAGCTATTGTGCGACTACGTGTTCATCCTCTCCAACAGCGGCATGCGTGTGGGTGAGGCCAACAACCTGCGCATCGCGGACGTGGTGGAATTCACCGACGAGGATGGGCGGTTGAACTTTCGCCTGCTGGTGAAAGGCAAGACAGGACAACGCGAAGTCATCATGCGCACGGGCGGCGGAGCGTTCATCAGGCGCGTGCTCCTCCGCAGGCTAGGTGCGGCTCCAGACGACCATCTGTTCGTCATGCCTGGTGGTGCACCCATCATCACCTTGGCAGATCAGTTTGATGCCGTGCTCAACGAGGCTGGCATCGCGCACAACAGCATGGGCGAGAAGTTCACGCTCTACAGCCTCAGGCACTTCTACGCCGTGATGGCCCTGCGTCGCGGCATCCCCATCTACACGATCGCCAGGAACATGGGGACGTCCGTACAGATGATCGAGGCCTACTACGGCAAGCACGCGACGGCTCCCACGTTCGCAACGGCGCTTGGGCAACTAGCGGCTCGGCCTCGCGGAGTAGGTCGCTTGGGGCGGTGTCCTCGCCCCCAGTGGCAGCTTGCGGCAACCCTTGATCACCCGACCTCGGCTTGCACGCACCCAGTGCGACGGCGCGCGCTGCGCTGCAGGTCCCAGTAACAGGCAAACACAAAATTCCGATAGGCCGATTTGGCCATTGCGTTGCTTGGCAGATCCAAGTTTTGTTAACGAGGAGGCAGATGTAGCATAGTAAAGGAGTAGTGATGACCCTGACGGATCCAGAAATAGTTGAAGTAGACATTGTGCCGGCACAATCGCCGGAAGAGCCGAAGACCTGGCAGCAGTTCGCACAACTGATCAGTGCCGGCTATGACCGTGCGCTCGATGAAATCCTCGCAACAAGCAAAGCACTGCGCGGAGGCGGCTCGTTGCCTGTCGCCACCCGACCTTGTCTTGATGCGGGACTCGCTGCCGAAGAAGTTAGATTTCTGCAAAATGAAGAAGATAGGCGAGGATGCGCGGCTGTTTGAACCGCGGATCAAGGCACTGCTGCCATCATGCTATACCAAGATTTGGGAGCTCACCTTCCTAACGGACGCTGAACTCGACCAGGCCGTAGAGACGGGAATCCTGCACCCAGACGTGCCGAGGGAAGAGCTGCGAGGGTTGCGCGAAAAGCGGCCCTACAACGTTCGATCTACGCTGCCGCTGGAAATTTTTGAAGACGCGGTCCAGCAACTAGCCACCGAAGAGCTGCCTTCAAGTCCACCAGCTGGGGTAACGCGGCCTGGGCATGTGGTGCTCGGTGAAGTGCGACTGCCGCCCAACTACTCCGACGATCAGCGCAATCAGCTGCTGGTAGATCTGCAACGTGTTGTCGACGAGCACGGCGTGCGGTTCGTAGCCAAGCTCACGGCGGTTGAGCGTGCTGAGCGAGCCTATGAGAAGGCGCTCGGCAACTTTTCTCGGCGCTACGACGCACTCGGCAGGAAATTTACAACGGAAATCGTCAGGCGGGTGAAGAAGAACAAGCTGAGGGGGAGCGAGAAGCTGACACCTCAGGACAGGGCCAAGAAGTGGGGCTTTGAGCCAGACGAGACCTCCATCGATCTGAATGACGGTTGGGACAGGTTCTTGGAAGTCCTCAGCATGATCGGCGTAGAAGACGAGTTTGAGGCGATGAGGGACCGCGCCGAAATGCAAGCCAACGCGCCGGACCTTCCTCTCGAACTGGAAGTCCGTGGAAGGCGAGGACTTATTACCCACCTTTGATCGCAGACGCGAACGCTGAGAAGTACAAAGGCTGGAAGTGAGGCGGTGGGCACTGCGCGCGGTTGTATGAAACAAGCGCGCGCAGTGCTTCACTTTGTCACCGAGTTTCCTGCTTCTCTAGGAGGCACCAAACGCGTAAGCGTTCCCGCCCCAAGGGACCTCGTTGAGGGCCATCTTGGGAGGCTCGCATGTACGCGTACACGCCGTATCACGGCAAATACCTCGCGCATCGACTGACATTGGTCGGAGGCTCGCGAGGAGACCCTCGCCTCTAGCATCGCAGGCGCGCGCGTCGACATTAAGCCTCATCAAGTGGATGCAGCTCTCTTTGCGCTGAGGTCGCCTCTTGCCGAGGGCGTCATCTTGGCGGACGAGGTCGGACTGGGCAAAACCATCGAAGCGGGACTCGTCATCGCGCAAAGATGGGCCGAGCGACGTCGCCATATTCTGATCATCGCACCAGCATCAATCCGCAAACAGTGGATGCAAGAACTTCATGAGAAGTTCGCCCTCCCCAGTCGCAGTCTTGGACAGCACGGTGTATCGACAGCGCCAGCGGGTCGGTGAGCAGCAGCCATTCAGGACGTCGGATTACATCACGATTGCCTCCTACGAGTTCGCGGCGGCGCGTAGCGTAGCGGTCTCGTCCGTTCCATGGGACCTCGTTGTCCTAGACGAAGCTCATCGCCTCCGAAATGTTGGGCCGGATCACGGCATTGAAAGCCCTCGCGCGTCACGGGCTGAACGGCTGAGGTCGGCCCTCGCTGGTCGTTTCAAAATCATGCTCACGGCGACACCGATGCAAAATTCCCTAAGAGATTTCTATGGGCTGCTCAGTTTTATTCGTGGAGAGAGTTCTGACGCCGCTCTCTCGCTCCTCTGCGGGATCCCTGACGATGATCAAGGGTCATCCGAAGCTCTGAAAACATTGACGCAGCTGACGTGCAAACGTCATCTCCGCCGCGATGTGCAGGCGGCCGGGCATGTGGCTTTCACCGAGCGTGTGGCGGTGACGTTTGACTTTGAGCCGAACGAACGAGAGACGGCGCTCTACGATGCGGTCTCAACCTATTTGGCAGATTATTCGATAGCCTTCCCGGGCGACAGCGACCTGATGGCAATGGTGGGACGCAAGATACTCGGCTCATCCGTCGCCGCGATAGAAGGCTTCCTAAGTACCGTCATCGGGCGGCTTGAAAGCTACAAAGCTGTCGACCTCGAGACGATCACTGACGACGGAAACGCGACGAACCCGAGGGAGACAACAGCCCGCTGGTCGGCTTCAGGGTCTTTGCGCTTGGACACGATCGATCCTGCTGTTTTGAAGGCCGAGATCGCTTCGTTGAAAAGCTATCGGCATCTGGCAGCTGCGATAAAACACCCTGCCAAAGGCGAAAGGTTGGTCGCTGGACTGGCGGCCGTGCTCGACAGCGTCGTCGCTCGCGGAGGAAAGCGCAAAGCAGTCATCTTCACAGAGAGCGTGCGCACTCAGAAATATCTGGCTGGCCTCTTGTCAGCCAATGGATATGCAGGACAACTCGTCTTGCTCAATGGCGGCAACACCGATGCAGAGAGCCGCGCCATTTACGATGACTGGTGTGCTCGGCGCGGGCCTGCTGCTTCAGCCTCGCGTGCTGCAGATATGAAGCAGGCACTGATTGACCGATTCAAGTCGGACGACAAGATCATCCTCATCGCGACGGAGAGCGGAGCAGAAGGCATCAATCTCCAGTTCTGTTCGCTGGTCATCAACTTTGACCTTCCTTGGAATCCGCAGAGGATCGAACAACGGATCGGGAGATGCCATCGGTACGGTCAGCGAATCGATGTGACTGTCGTCAACATGTTGAATCGGAAGAACGCTACTGAGCAAAGAATTTATGATTTGCTCAGCGACAAATTTCAGCTGTTCGAGAGCCACTTTGGCGTCAGTGACGAAGTGCTCGGTGCGGTGGAGAGCGGTCTGGATTTTGAGCAACTCGTGCTCCAAGCAGTCCAGCGGGGCCGGTCCGATGAAGAGGTCGCTACGGCGTTTAGGAAGCTTGAGCTTCTGCTGGATAAGAAGATCTCCGCCGACCGTGCTGATGCGCGAAGCAAGCTGTTCCATGAGTTGGATAGCGATGTGCTCGCGCGCCTCAACGGCCGAGAAGCGCATGTGGCGGCCAGCCTTGATGTGTATCAACGGCGCTTGCTAACTCTCGTCAAAGCAGAGGTTCCTGCGGCCACCTTCCAGCTCGATAGTCCATCACGCTTCGAGTGCGACGGCACGTCCTACTCCACTGATGCTCGGGTCGCCGAGAGCGAGGATTGTCGACTTTTCAGGCTGTCCGACTGCGAATTAGCACGACGTATGCTCGATAGTGCCAAGGCGCGCTCTCTATCGCCCGCTCGAATGATTTTTGACTATCGGGCCTACAGAGCCGCCGGTAACGGCAGGTTATTCGATGTCGAAGCCCTGATTGGTAAAAGCGGCTGGGCGCAGGTAGATCTCGTACACTTCGAAGCTGCCAACCAAGGCGCTTGCAGAGAGCAGATCGTGGCCTCGGGCCTCTGCGATGATGGTGTGCAAATCAACGGTGATCTGATCGACAGGCTGATGCTCCTACCTGTCGCTGCCTCACCATCGACGGTTGACGACGTCCCGACTCGACTGATCGCGGACTGCCAGCTTGCCGCCCTCTCCAGCCATGCGGCAGAGCAAAGGGCGAGAAGTGGCAGATGGGTAGACGATGAAAAGCGGGTCTCCTCTGCGTTGGGTCTGCAGATGGAGAGATATGCCAACAAGCAGTTGCGCGCGTTCAAGCGTGATATCGACGCGGTGGAGGCAGCCTTGCTGGATCTGGCCGGGCTCTCGCCCCGTCCAATGGAAGCGGAGCAGGCAAAGCTCTCGCAAATGAAGGCCAAGTATGCAAAGCTTTATAACGCGTTACAGGGAGAGCTGCTTGACGCGCGGGCCGAAGCCCAACAGCGCGCAGATCAGCAGGCGCATCAGCTCCAGTTCAAAACTGCCGTTGTCCCGTTGATGACCATCCGTTGGGAAGTTGCTGGCCCGGCAGACGCTGAGCGCGAAGCAGCAGCCGCATAGGCGCAGATCGCCAGACAGTCGTCCACACTTTGGAGTGAGCGTTTTCAGGTGCGTTTGAACGATCTCGCGGGCTTTCAGTGTCCGCAACGAAAAGAGCGGGTTCGAACCGAACCCGCTCCGTGCGCGGCGACGGAATCAGGGCGTGCAGCGCACCTTCGGATCCCAATTATCCTACGGGCGCACGACCACCCTTAGCCGGCTTCGCCACGCGCATACTCGCGTGCTGGGCAAGCTGCTCGTCCAACTCCCCTGCTTGAATGGCAGCTATAAGCGTATCGATGGTGGGCACGAGCTTGGTCTTGTCCTTCACAAGGATAGCAGGCTTGCCCTTCTCAAACTCGAGCGCTCGTGCGCCATAGCGAACCTTGAGATAGACCGCACCGGCGTCGTCGGTTCGCCACCACGGCCGTACGCGCTTCTTTAGCTCTACTGGGCTTTTGACGCCGTTGTCTTGGATGACCCATCGCTGGACGACGCGAACGTGTAGTGGGTCACCGAGGAGCTGTTTCTGCTCCTCAAGGTGGCCAATGAGCTTTGCTCGTCGCGCCAGCGTTGGGTCCTTTTGACTGGACGGCGTGGCGGCGAACGTAAGGGTCCTGAGTGTTTTCATCGACATGCTCTCCTTCTTCATTTGCCTCCTCAGTCAATGGCCTGCAAGCCAAGATGTCGATCGCCATGTCCGGCGCGCGATAGCGGCCGATTATGAATTGGCGCGCCTCCGCGAAATACCAATCGCCTATTTGCACGTCAGCGATCCGCCGAGAAAATGCGTAATGGCCATCTGCGTCGTTGAAGCCTTCGGACGACTAGGCGACAATTAGATTGTCGCCGGCATCACGCGGGCGGCATTCGTGAAGTAAGCGTACATCAACACTTACTTGGACGCAGCAAAGGGACTAAAGGAGGAGTCCACAAAAAGGAGAAGCATTTTGAAGAAAATCGTTGTAACCCACTTTTATTTTTCGCATCCCGCGGATTTGTATCCAAAGGTTCTCTCAGAGCTGCAAAGCATTGAAGCCGATTTGCGGGACGGTGAGATGCATTGCGGACGCAGCGTGTTCGCACCAAACGATCGCTGTACACTTCGCTTCTTGTCCTTTGCCCCCATTGGTTGTGACGGGATGATCCTGTCTGGGCTGTCGACCAGGATCTTGAGTGCGATATCCTCCAGCGGTTCGCCGCTGTCGACGAGCGGATAGTCGTCCGATCTGAAGAGACGGATCTTTGGGAAGAGCCCATATTCGTTCGCTAATACACGCTCGGGTCGAGGCGAAACTTTGCCTCGACCCTTTTGCTATGGTTGATTTGTCCCAATAGCGGGAGTCGACGGCCGGACGCGGCCACGTCAGTGATGCTTTGCCGCTATGTCCGCTACGGGGGCGAGACCGGTCGAAGGGGTGGTTGGCTGGATGCGGGCAGCTGACTGAGCGGCTGGCCACTCTTGTCAGTCCGTGAGAAATACGAACCGGCTGGCCGGCTCCCACACATAGTCAGAAGTCGCTCGGTAGCCGCGCAGGCAAAGCCCTTCATCCTTCCGCCGCAGATAGAAGCCATTGGGATACGCATCGTCGTCCCTGATTTTGGTGGAAGCCACCGTCAGATAAGGCCCTCAGGCTGGTCTAAGAATTGAAGCCGGAAGTGTGGCGCCAGCTCAAGTGGGCAAAGATCCAGACCGGCGCATCGGGCCCTATCGAAAATCTCGACACTTGTAGCGCCTGCCGTGAGCCCCAGCTCTGCAACGGTGACCTCTGTAGTAAGGACCCATCGGCTAGTCTCGGAAGTGACGAACGCGGGATCGTCGAATAGAATTTCGGCATACAAATTGGACTGATTTCCGCTTGACGCAGAGCTGACAGCAACTCTGTCTTGTTTCGTCCGCCGCTCTCGATCCTTTTCGTGCGTTCTGGCAACATGCAGTCTTCCACCCTTCAGCAACGCTCGACTACAATCTCCTGCTGCATCGCGTCGCCGAGGCAGCTTAGTGATCCGCCACTGCGCCCGTCTATCGCCTGCCAAACCAGGTGGTGAGAGCTTCGACGAGGCCCTCATTCGTCCCCTGCCCGACCCAGGCGACATAGCCGTCGGGACGGATCAGCACGGCGGAGGGTGCCGACACCGAGCCGATCACCGGCAGGTCCCAGACGCCGTCGTAGCTCGCATCGACGGTCCGGACATGGTCGGACCACGATCCGGCGTTGAGGCCGCCCGGGCGCCCGAGGTTGAGGAGTACCGGCCGGGCGTCGTGGAGCTGCGTATAGACACGCACCGGGCCATCGGCGGTTCCAACCTCAAGGTCGGGCATGCGGCGGCCGAGGAGCGGATGGCCCTCTCCGAGGTCGTAGCGAATGTCGAGACCGGACATCCGGCCGGCGGTGACCAGCCGCGGCTCGGCCATGCCGACGAGTTCGCTGACGATGCCGCTCAGGGCCTTCGTGCGATCGTCGGAGCGGCTGAGCGCGACCGTCGCCATCGTGTAGCGCAGCATGCTCGCGGCGACCGGATGCCGCTCGGCATGATAGGTGTCGAGCAGCGACTCGGGCGCGGCGCCCTTGACCACCTGCGCGAGCTTCCATCCCAGATTGACCGCATCCTGGATGCCGAGGTTCATGCCGAACCCGCCGGCCGGATAGTGGATGTGCGCCGCGTCGCCCGCGAGCAGCACCCGGCCCTTGCGATAGGTCTCGGCCTGCCGGGTCATGTCGGTGAACCGCGTAATGAAGGTCGGGCTGTGGACGCCGTAGTCCGACCGATAGTGGGCGATCAGCGCTTCGCGCAGATGGTCGAGCGTCGGTTCCGTGACGCCGACACTGCGTTCGGTCACCATGATCCCGACCTTGCCGTCTTCGGTCTTGCTCAGCGCGTGGGTGCCGATCGCGTCGCTGCGGAGCCCCCACTCGGGTTCCCCGGTCAGCTCGGCCTCGGCGAGAAGATGGCTGATGGTCGGATCCGATCCGGGGAACCCAATGCCCGCAGCCTTGCGGACAAAGCTGCGCCCGCCGTCGCAGCCGACGAGATACTGCGCCCGCAGCGACCGGCCGTCGCTGAGCGCGACGTCGATGCCGGACGCGTCCTCTGTGAAGCCCGTGATCTCGACGCCGCGGAGGATCGGCACGCCGAGCTCTTCGGCCCAGTCGAGGATGATGCGCTCACTGTGCTTCTGGATGAGCGCGAGGCCGTAAGGGTGGCGGCTCGGGAATGCGCTGATGTCGAAGCGCACGCCGGCGAAGCCGAGCACCTGCATTGGTTTTCCTTCGGCGAGGAACCGGTCGGCGATGCCGCGCTGATCGAACACCTCGATGGTGCGGGCATGGAGACCGAGCGCGCCGGGCTGGACGCGCTCCTTGCTTCATCCGCTTTTCGATAATGACGACGTCGACGCCGGCCAGCTTCAACTCGGCGCCGAGCATCAGCCCGGTCGGGCCGCCGCCGGCAATGATCACAGCATGGTCGGTCATGAGCACCTCCGCGTCTCGCAATGGCACGTGTTCTACCGGATGACCGGGGACTTGAAGCAAGCCCCTCGTGCGCTACATGTCAGTGTGGGCGAGGAGCGTTTACCTCCCGCCCTTCATCCCGTCATTACCCTTGTGCACCGCGTGAGGCTCGATGCTCGCGTGCGCCCTGTTCCATCCCCGCGGTTCGATAACGGTGAATCTGCCGGCCCAGGGCGGCATGCCGTCGCGCCGGACTGTCAGCTTTGAGGCGCGCTAAGGACCATGCATGGGCCGCAGGCTTTGGCGCCCTTCGACCACGACATTACGGAGCCTTGGTGAGCGCGCTGTAGACTTCCCACGCATTCCGCTCGACCCAATTGTGAAGGATCTTGCCGTCCTCGCGGAAAGCCAGAATTGAGGTGACCGTGAGCGTGAACGGCCGTCCGTCAGGCGGAAGTCCCATCATGCCCTTGTTGCCTCCCGTAAGCCGGAGACGGGAGACCGTGCGCGTCCCATCAGCGCTTGAGAACGTCTCGATGACCTCGAGCTTCAGGTCTCCAACACGCGATTGAAAGTCGGCCACCCACGCCTTGAAGCTCTCGCGCGATTTTATGTCCTTGCCGCCGGTGGTGATGACGAAGTCGTCGACGACGTAGTTGTCGACCGCGGCGGGATTGCGGGCCTGCCAGACGTCGCGCCAGAAGGCATTGGCGATCAATGTCGGGTCGGCCGGGCCGGCGAGCGCGACGTGCGAAGCGATAAATAGGGCAGCCGCGGCGATGGTGGTGCGCAAGAGCATGAAAGGTCTCCGGTTCGATGTCTGCCCACGGATAGCAGGGCAACCTCGGCATCGAAATAGAGAATGACGCGATAGGCAGCATAACATATTGTTATGCATTGCCTTCAGGAGGAAGCACGTGGACCTTTCTGCCGCGCTCCGCGCATTCGTCCGCACCGTCGAGCGCGGCTCCATCACAAACGCAGCGCGCGATCTTGGCCTGTCGCAGCCCGCCGTAACAAAGCAGCTCCAGAACCTGGAATCCCATGTTGGGGCCCGGCTGCTCGAGCGCTCGACCAAAATCGTGCGGCCGACGCCGCTTCGGCCTGACGCTTTACGAATCAAGCCGCTCGGCGCTGGCGACCATCAACTCGGCAGTCGAAGGCGTGAGGCGCGACATGGGTGCCGTTCAGGGGTTGGTGCGCGTCCACGCGCCGTCATGCATTGGCGCGAAGCACCTGCATCCGATCGTGGCGGGGTTTCAGGAGCTGCACCCCGGCGTGACGGTCGACCTCTTCTTGGAAGATCGTCGCGTCGACATCGTCTACGACAACTTCGACGTCGCGCTAAAATACGGCAAGCCCGACGGGCAGGATCTCATCGTACGGCGGGTCGGACATGTCCGTCGCATTCTCGTCGCGTCCCCCGCGTTTTTGAAGCGACACGGTGATGTGCGAAGCTTACGCCGATTGGCAGAGATTCCGCTGATCACGACCGCGGCCGTGTTCACGCCGCGCGACGCTCTCGTCGTAACCCAGGGCGGCGTCGACACGGAGGTTGAAATCGCGCCCGTCCTGCGGACTAACAATGCACATGTCGTCGAGCACACATTGCTTGGCAGCAGCGCAGCAGGACCTGTGCAGCAGCTCCTTGTCGCGGACCACCTCTCGGAAGGTAGGCTGGTGCGGATTCTGCCGCGCTACGAGGTGAAGTCGACCGATGCGTTCCTGGCATTTCCATCGGTCCGTTACATGCGACCGGCAGTCCGCGCTTTTTCTGACTACCTCGTGCCGGCGCTAAAACGATTGGAGGGGATGGCTAACTAAGGCATCCGAGCGTTCGGCTAACAGTCATGCGCAGCGAACCCGCACGCACTCGTACGCCGCTCGCCCGCTTGTGGCCGTCGATTTCAGACCGAGCGCAAGGTCCCAGTAGCGGTCATCATACCTGCCACTATTGAGGAGGAATGCACTGTCAGCTATGTCCGCTTCCCACCGCTCCGGGTTGGAATTCTTAGATTTGCTGGCGGCTTACGCCCGCAAGATCGCTCCGGTGTGCGCCTCTCGGCGCTCCGCGAAATCGGGTAGCATCTGCATCCGAACAAGAAGAGCGTGATTTCCGTGCCAGACATCAGTGCAGTCGAAATACCGAGGCCGCTTAACTGGCAGGACTTTCAACGGTCCAGTGTCATCCTGTTCCGCTGCATCCTCCGCGACGAGCAGCTTCAGGAATTCGGGCGCGACGGCCAGACACAGCACGGGATTGATCTTCTTGGATTACGCGATGGCGACACCGCTCGTCCCGTCGGCGTTCAGCGCCGCCGCAAGAAGGCGCTTACCGCAAACGAGATACGTGAAGATGCGGAAGAAGCGCGCGCGATCAAGCCTGCACTCACCGAACTGATCTTCGCGACCACGGCCGAGCGCGACAAGGCTGTCCAGCTTGACGCTGCCGCTCTGACGCAAGAGCTGATCGCGTCCGGCTGGAATTGCCGTGTGACGGTTATGGCCTGGCAGGACCTTCAGCAGGAGATTGCGCAGCATCCTCCTGCGCTGCGCGCGTTCTGGCCTTCCGGCCCCGCAATGCAGCAGCCCGTTATCGAGGTAGTGAAGCAGGGCAACGAAGCGATATTGGCCGTCTTGCGTGAGATGCAGGAAGGGCAGAGGCAATCGCGGCAGATCATCAGCGAGGAATATGACAGCGATCTCGCACCCGAGGCGAAGACAGAGCCCGTCGGTCTCCATACCCGGATTTCGGCGCTGCGCGAGCTGATCGAGAAGGGGCGGACACGCACGGCGCTCGAAGGGTTCGAAAAGCTGCTGGCGCCGGAACCGCCACTGCCACCATACGCGCGCTACCGAGTGATTGCGAACATCGGGGCGGTACATTTCAACGCAGGGCGCATCGATCTCGCTCTCAAATATTCCGGCGAGGCGCTAGCGCTTCGTCCCGACGACCACAAGGCGCAAACGAACTTAGCCTATGCTGAAGTGGTGAGCGGTGACGTCGAGAGCGGCCGCAAGCGTGCGCGGGCTGTGCTTGAGAAGCACCCGGATCACGCATCGGCCGCAAGTTTGATCATCCAGTCGTACGCGCAGGACGCTTCTATCACCGATCCGCTCGCTCTGATTCCCGAGGCATCGCACAACGCGGTCGAAGTGAAAGTCGCGCGCGTCATGTTCCTGCGCGCCCATGACGACAAGCAGTGGGAAGTGCTTGCCCAAAGCGGCGCAAAGGAACATCCGGAAAATCGCCATCTTGAGCGGCTGGCAGCCGAAGCCGTGTTGGATCCAGCTCTTGCCGACAACGAAATTGTTCTGGGAAAGCCAGCCCCGAAAGAACTCTACGACGCGGCGAGAAAGAGTGCCGAGACGTTGGAGCGTCTTTGGAGGCAGGAGATGGATGCGGAAGACCCGCACCCGCAAGAGGCCTTTCCGCTGGCAAACAATGCTGCAGCTGCGCTCCGCTTTATCGGCGACGCGAAGCGTGGTGCGCGAATACTCGATGACACCATCGAGAAGATCGGTCGTGATCCGGACCTCGTGCGGTGCCGAGCATTGCTGCATCTGGCGGCCGATGAGGAGCAGAGCGCGGCAGCCCTGCTCGAGATGATAGACGATCCGGAAGGGCTTCTCTTCGCAGCGCAGCTCGCCGTAGCAAAAGACCCCGAGGGTGCGGGAGCGCGGCTCGACAAGCTGGATGTGAACCGCTTGCCGGAGCGCATGCGCTGCATCGTGCCGGAGATCCGGGGCGAGATTGCACTCGTGCTGAAGGATAAGCCGGGGCTCGAAGCAGCGTTGAAGGCGCTTGAAGCGGAAGGCGCACCCTTTGCGACGATAGCTGTTCTTCGCGCGCGGGCGCAGGAGAAGGGTCTGATCAAGGTGGAGGCTGAGAAGGCCGGTGAGGAGGAGGACGACGAGAAGGTCAGTCCGGAAATAGAGGCAATCATCTGCGAATTGCCAGCCCATGAAGCCGCGATGACCTATGCTGATCGTGTTCAGCTGGCGCAGTTCCTCGAGCAGCACAACGCTGAAGAGACCGCATCCAACCTTCTCGATGGGCAGGTATCGATCAATCGTGATTCAGTTGCGCTGCGCACCTATCTTTCAGCGAGCATCGGCGCGCGGTTGTTTGCGCGCGCAAAAAAAGTGTTCGAGGTGCTGCCGCCCGATCTGCTCAAACTTCCAGCCTATAAGCGCATGGCTGCGACATATCACTGGAACACCGGAAATGCCAAAGGCGCTGAACCGTTTATCAAACAATGGCGCGAAGCGTTCCCTGAGCGACTGGACCTTCTTCTCTGGCACATCGATGCACTTATCCGCCTCAATGCGGAGGATAAAGTCCGACAAATACTGACGACGGAAGTTGAAGCCAGAGCCGATGGACCGCTATCGGCAAAGCGTCGGCTGGTTGCCGCGCTGATGGCATACGGGCAACGGGACCGCGCGCGTGCATTTGGCTACAGGCTTCTGGCGCTCAACCGCAACTCTCCGGCCGCGTGGATGGCTTTCATGTCCACGATGTTCGCCGGTGAGAATACGGGTCGCGATCAAATTCTTTCGACGACGGTCACACCCGAGCACACCGTTGAACTGAAGCTGCCTTCGAATGAAGTGCGGCGCTACGTGATCGAGAGTGACCCCGAGGTCCGGCGCGTCTCCCAGGAAGCCATTGCACCGGATCATGAGATCGCGCGGCTGGTTCAGAACCTCAAGCCTGGCGATCAGTTCGATTGGCCCGGTAATGGTGGCAAGGCCACCGTCGTATGCGTGAAGCACAAATATCTCGATGCATTTCATGTGGCGCTTGGCAGGTTCAACGAGCGGTTTCCCGCAGCGAAAGGCTTCAAGCAGGTCAATATCGGTACGCCGGAGAAATTCGATCTCAGCGCGATCGAGGAGATGCTGAAGGCGCGGTCGGATCACATCGCTACCCAATCCACCCTATATGCTGAAGGCCAGATTTCGCTGTCGATGCTGGCCTATCTGACCGGCGTCGATCCCGTTGATTGCATGCTGGGATTAGCCCAGCTCGGCAAGGTATACCGTGTATCGATTGGCTCGCGAGAGGAACGCCGGGCTGCGTCGGCCGCCATCACTAGCAACCAGGCAAAGGGCTGCATCGTCGATGCTACTACTTACCACTGCATCCGTCGGCTGATCGGGACGGCGTCGTACGGGCGGTTTGTGGTCCGATCGGCATCAGCCAGGCGACAGCCGACATCTATCACGCCCGGGTCGCAACCCTCGATGCGTTCGGCGGTCAGAAAGCCGGGACCATGACGATGCGCAACGGACGCATCGCAATGGTGGAAGACACGCCCGAGCATCGGTCGGCAACACGCGCGCTCGTGGAAAGCGACCGAAAATGGCTGACGGACAATACCGAGACATTTGCTGCAGCTTCGATTGCTGATCCGCCGCCGATCATTCGCAGGCTCTCGTCCGTGGAAGGGGCACGGTTCTTTGATGACATCTATGCCGCAAGCGGATCGTCCCGTCTGCTGCTGAGCGACGACCTGTTTACACGGCAGGTTGCGTCACAGCTTGGAGTAAAGGCGGTATCCTTACAGCCGGTCCTAATGCGCGCGCGGGAACGCGGGCTAATGTCCCCTGCCGACTACGCAAAGGCCATTACCGACCTGATCAATTTCGGTCAGCAGTCGATTGCCATCGATGCGGCCACGTTGCTAGCGGCGCGCATGCTCGACATGGAAAACAACGAGATGGGCGCGGGGAAGCGCTTTAAGATGGCTGCGCGTGCTCTTGGCGGCGCGCAATGTGATCCAGACTCTCATTGCAGCGTAGCGGCGGAGTTCATCCAGCAAGTCTGGAGCATGGATTCATTCGATCTCCAGGACTATCCCGCCATCTCCCATGTGCTCCGGGCGGTGCTGCGGGAACGCACGAACGATTATGCCGAAATGCTAGATCGCGTTGATGTCCTGCTGCGCAGAAACCCGGATGCCCGGCAATACCTTCGCCGGTGGGCGCGAGGCTATTTCTTGAAGTGGCCGCGTTAACTCTAAGCCAGTTTATAACAGCTGCTTGGGCATGCATGCCGTGCGCCTCGTTTTGCACAAAGCACCAAGGAGCTTCCGCTTCCGATGTGATGCGGACATGCCAGCCCGCCAACCATCAACTCGGCTAGAGTAGCTGCGATAGTCCGCTTACTCGGCAAAGCGCCATTCAACAGACTAGGCTGCAACCTAGTTCGCCCCACGAGCTTGCCGATCGCTCTTGCCCAAATCGAGAGGTGCGGAGCAAGCGAATATGGCCTTGGCGCAACGCGTCTTGATCGGGCATGTCCGAGTAAGCTCATCGCTTAGGATTTCGAGTTTCGTAGCATATCGCGCCAGCGTGGCTTTATGCCATAGAGGCATCTACCAAGAAGCGAGTCGATCCGAGCGCGAAGGTGGGCGTTAGAGTCGGACGCCATCCTCGCCAGATGACAGCCAGCAACCAGATATTCAGGTGGAATGAAGAAGCTACGTCAGCCCCCAACAGGGACGCCGCCGTACCGAGACCCTCACCCCGCCCGAGGTGAAGAGCAGTGCCGTGGAGGTCCAAGTTGCTGCAATGCCGGTGCGTCGTAAGAAAGGAACTCATCAAGTCCTGATGGTTACGTCAAGCAACCGCGAATGGATCCTCCCGAAAGGAAACCGCAGCACGCGCCTGACCGACGCAGAGGCGGCGGCTCGCGAAGCTCTCGAGGAAGCGGGTGTCTCGGGCACGATAAACAGTGAAGCCCTGGGCAGCTACATTCATCGCCAAGCGAACGGGAACCGCAAGCGGGTAATCGTTTTCGAGCTGCCCGTTGAGAAGGTCACGGGCCGCTGGCAGGAGAAAGGCAAGCGAAAGCGTGACTGGCTGCCATTGGATGTCGCCTGCCGCTCGACGAAGCAGATCGGTCTGCGGAGGCTGCTTCGCAAGCTTCAATCGCGACACGCTCCAGTCGCGAAACCATAGGCCCGTTGGTGACGGATTGGCGGCCGCGCGGAAGCCTTGCAGCGCGTCCGCTATCGGACCAGCTCCGACCCCGGTACGTGCGCCCTCGATCGGCGATCGCCAGCAGTGACGAATGTCCGCTTCCTCGGCAAAGCGACCATGGCGGACTACGCAGGACGAGAATCCTTGATGTCCAAGTCGGTCATGAGCGGACGTTTTCCGTGAGCCGCCGCATGTCTGTTTCGGGACAGCAGCGATGCAACAGTTCGGTACCCACGGTGCGCCGCACAAAGCCGGTCGTCCCAATAGCGGTCATCGTCGCGCGCAAGTCAGTGGGTGGGCCGAACTCTGTCGATGATGTCCGCTGACGGGGTCATTCCGGGCGTACTGACGTCGGCGCGCACAGCCGCTAATGACCCCGAACGGGCGTGAGCACATGCAGCATCTGCGGCAACCAAACCGACGCGATGCCGAGTTTGCCGACGTCGGTGCGCCGGCCGTAGGCCAGCGGACCGTTACCGCGTTTGCTCTTCCCGCAGAAGCTGCCAAACGCGCTGGCCGCCGACTGGATCAGCTGACTACCTGGCTAAGACAGGGACGTGCCTACCCGTCACCATTCGTAACGAAGGGTGCCGGTTCCCGCATAAGTCTGAGAACTTTCGGCGTACTCACCATCAAACTTGGCTGCGAGCGTGAGCGCTGTTGTCATGTTCAGCTCTGGGCCTAAGGAAACCATCACCAAATCCTCGGGGGGCGTCACACCATTGACGATGAAGCTCGCGCCCGGAAGCGCCTGGAACGTGGCAAGCAGCGATGGGTCACTTACCCAGTCGTGCGCCCATGCCACGCGGCCGTGCAGCGTCAGCGGCATCCCCTCGACAATCGACGAATACTGAAGCCGCGCACCGAGTTCGCTGCGTGTGTCACTGGAGGTCCGCCTCGCGAAGTCGAGTCCAAAGCCGCCAGTGCCCAAACCGGTCTCACCGTAATCGGGCGTTTTGAAACTTTGCAGTTGCCCCGCCCCATATGCAGTAATTGCAAATTGGGGGGTGGTGGCGAGGCGGTAGCCTGCCTCGATGCGGCCGCCCCAACTCTGGGCACTATAGCGCGCCGACAGGTGCTCTCCGCCAAAGGAAAAACGATCGGTAGACATCCAGTGATTGGTAAAGGCAATCGAGCCCGCGACGTAAGCAGGCCCCGTTCGGGTTTTGCCGTACAGTCCCCCTTGAAGGGCATCGCTTGTGCCACCGCCGAGCCCCTGCGCCAATCCCCACCCGGTGGCGCCGCCGCCGAGCGCCAATCCGACGAGCGTATCCGGCGTCACCTGTAAATCAATGCCGCTTACGAAGCCTCCAGCCCGCACCGTGACGTCATGGGAGCCGACGGCCACGTTACCGTCTGTCTTGTTAAAGCCGCCGTATGCCGAGCCCCATGCAGCCCAATGCCGATCACACGCCGGGCGCGGATCATTCAGTTTCCTTCTTGCTTCGTGGCAATTCCCGCGAACAACGGTAGGATCGACCATCAGCCCGAGGAAAGCCGTCGTCATTTGAAACGCGCCCAATCGGCCGTCGGTCGCTGCCTCGCCGGACAGTTGCGAGAGCGCATAGGCCAGCTCTTCGCCAGTAAGTTCGAAAACCGTGACGAAATTCGGAGGCAGCGCTCCTCCGCCATTGAAGTAATCGTTGAGTGCCGTGGCAACGTTCTGCTGATTTTCGCTCAGGCCACCCGTCGCGAGATCGCCTAACGTAGCGGTCAGGTACAGCAGCACGCTGCTCGGCGTCGTGTAGTCGAGACTGGCTAAGAAACCTGGCGGCAGGTTATTCGTCGTGAGATTGCTGAACGTCCCGCTGCGGCTGCCGGCGCTTAGTATTGTGTAGTTTCTGGTCACGTAGGCCCCGGGCGCGAAAGTCGCCTCCACAGTGCCATCCAGCGTCGCCGCCCCCGATGCAACGATGTTCGATGCCGTCGCCGGGGTGACTTGTATGCCGTACACGCCGCCGGCGTTAAAGGTGACGTTTGTCACGCCCGTCAATGTGCCGGCGACATTGAGCACGCCACCGGAATTGTTGATCAGCGCGCCGTTCCAAATGCCTGCCGCGTTGACGGTCCCGTCGTTCACAAGGTTGCCCGTCACGGTATTGGTGGTTGTAAACGAACCGCCGGAGTCGTTGTTGATATCGCCGACCCAAGTACCGGAGTTGGTGACTTGCGACGCGTTGCCAAGCAAATCGCCGGTCCAAACGCCACCTGACGCGTTATCGATGCTGCCTCCCGATAGGCCAGTGACGTCGCCGTTGTAGATTGCATTGTTGGCGACGACACCGGCGTTATCGAGCGCACCGTTCACCGTGCCGTCATTGATGATCGAGCCGGTGGCCGTATTCAGACTTCCCAGCGTTTCAGTCATCTGGCCGCCGCTCGATACTGTGATGTCCCCGTTATTGGTAAGCAGGCCTGCCAGTGTGTAGTCGCCAGAGGCGCCGACCGCGAGGGTTGCTCCATCGGCATTTATGAATGTCGAGTCGCTGGTTACCGTGCCGCCGACGGTGAATGTCCCGGCGTCGTTGGCAATCGGGCCGTTGATCTGCCCGCCCTTGGCGTTGACGATGGCAGCGTTCGTCAAGCCGTTTTCAATAATCCCTGTCGTGAGGAGGGTTCCGCCGGAAATATCCGCGCCGCCGTTGAGCACACCTGCGTTTGTCGTGGTGCCCGCGGTGTAGGTGAGCAGACCCGAGACCGTACCCAACGCGTTGTTGTCGAACGTGGCCGCATTGGTGACCGATCCGAATACGTCCCCGGAGTTGGAGAATGTCGCAGAGTTCGCCACGTTAGACGTGATCGAACCGGTCAGCGTCAGCGCGCCACCGTTGATGATGGTGGCGCCGGTGTAAGTATTGATGCCGGTGAGCGTCTCCGTCCCCGCTGCGAGGGTCACCCTTCCACCAGCCCCGCTGATGACGCCGTTGAATGTGCCGGATGCATTCGACAGGGTCAGCGTCTGAGCGCCGAGCACCACACCGCTGTCGACGACGCCTGACAGCGTCGTTATCGTGGTCCCAGCTGTGGTGCCGGAGATGTCGAAAGTACCCGCGGCATTGGCGACGTTTACACCGCTCGAAGCGGCGATGCTGCCGATTCCGGTCAACGCCAGCGTGCCGCCGTTGATCGTGGTGGCGCCGGTGTAGGTGTTAACGCCGGTGAGCGTCTCCGTCCCCGTTGTCCGAGATCAACGGGTTAGGCCGGCAGCGCGAAACAAAACTCAGGAATCCAGCACGTCCCGCACCTTAGCGGCCAGATCATCGTATGAAAATGGCTTCGTGATCAACTGAACCCCGGGGTCCAGGCGGCCGTGGTGCACGATCGCATTGCGCGCGTAGCCGGTCGTGAAGAGAGCCTTGATCTCTGGCTGGATTCCTTTCGCCTGGGACACGACGTCGGCGCCCGTCATGCTGCCCGGCAGCACCACATCCGAGAAAATTAGGTCCACGCGGTGCGCATGCAGAGCAGCGACAGCCGAAGGACCATCGAAAGCTTCGATCACCTGGTACCCCAGTTCCCGGAGCGTCTCCACGGAGTATGCCCTGACATCGGCATCATCCTCCACGACGAGGATGACTTCATTCGCGGCTTCCGGAACCGGAGTATCTGCGAGGACTTCTGCAGCGTCAGGCTCCGCGAAAAGCCGCGGAAGATAGATCTTGACGGTCGTCCCCTGGCCTAGCTCCGAGTAGATTTTGACGTGCCCTTTTGTTTGTTTCACGAAGCCGTAGACCTGGCTGAGACCCAAACCTGTGCCTTTGCCCTCCGATTTCGTCGTAAAGAACGGCTCGAACACATGCGACATGGTCTTCTCGTCCATGCCGATCCCCGTGTCGGATACGCAGATAATGACGTACTGGCCGGGTATCACCTCGGCGTGGCGCGCGGCGTATGCCTCGTCCAGATGCGCGTTTCCGGTTTCAATAGTAAGCTTGCCTCCGCCCTGCATCGCGTCGCGCGCATTGACGGCAAGATTCAGTAACGCGCTTTCCAGTTCGTTGGGGTCGGCTTCCGTCCTCCACAAGCCACCGGCAAGCACTGTCTCCAGATGGACTGTCTCTCCGAGGGCGCGCCTCAAGAGTTCCGACATTCCGCGTACGAGCGAATTTACATCGATGGGCTTGGGGTCAAGCGGCTGGCGGCGCGCGAAGGCAAGCAAGCGTTGCGTGAGGGCCGCTGCGCGCTTCGCACCCGTCATGGCTTGCGAGGTTGCGCGCCGAAGGCGTCCCATTTCCGCAGGCAGGTTGCGCGATATGGTCTCGAGGTTGCCGACGATAATCTGGAGGAGGTTATTGAAATCATGCGCGATGCCGCCGGTTAACTGGCCAACGGCTTCCATTTTCTGCGACTGGCGCAGTGCCTCCGCATTCACCCGTAGTTCCTCGGTGCGCTCGGTGATCTCGAACTCGAGGCGCGCATTCAGCTCCAGCAGGGCGGTTTCTGCGCGACGCCGCTCATTCACCTCGCGTTGCGTCGCGTCGAACAGTCTCGCGTTGTCAATCGCTATGGCAGCCTCGGCGGCCAGACCGGTGAGGCTACGCTCCGATCCTTCTGTAAACACGGCGGGTGTGGAATGGCCAAAGAAGAGACCGCCGAGCACCTCTCCATTGCGAGAGAACACTGGAACCGCAAGATAGCTGCGCACTGGGAGGTGGCCCTCCGGCATACCTTCGTGAGGGGTGTTCCTTCCGTAGCGGGGATCGAGGGTGATGTCGTCAGACCGGATGATGCCTTCGCCCGTGAAGGTTGGCGCAAACACAGCTGTATTTCGGGGCATCGGAAATTTAGAGAAGGCCTCGCGCGGCACGCCCGAAAGGGAATAGAGCATGTAGCTCTCGCCGGCCTCGTTGAGGACGTTATAGAAAAAGGCCCCGAACTCCGCCCGCGTCAGCGCTACTCCGGCATCAGTCACGGCCTGGACGACGGCGTCGAGATTGTTTTCCCGGGCGAGCGCCGCGCCCGCTTGGTTGAGGATCTCAAGAATCCGCGTTTCCTCGCGCAGCGCTTCCTCGGCGTTGCGCTGCTTGGTCCTGTCTCGCAGGATCTTGACGAACCCGGTGGGCTCCGGATCGCCGTCAAAGAGCGGCGTCGTGTCGCCGGAAGCCCAGAACCGGCTGCCGTCCTTGCGGACGCGCCATCCCTCACGACCCCCCCGTCCGCGCGCGATCGCCTCGGCCATCTCCTCCTGCAAAAGGCGGCTGTCCCCTTCGGCGAAGATCCTGTCCAGGGAGTGACCCAGCATTTCCTCCTCGGCCCATCCGAGAAGGTGATGTGCGCCCTCGCTCCAGCCAGTGACGCAGCCCTGCCGGTCCAGGGTGATGATGCCGGTCTGAATCGCGCTCAGAAGGATCTGACGATAGCGCTCAATGACGGCCGAAGCGTCAGCAGTTGAGAGCGGCTGTGCCTCCCTGGACAATGGGATGGATTGGCTGTGGCCAGTTGGCTTTTCAGACAAAAGTACGACTGCCCTGCATGCTGATTGGGCGGAATTTATCGGGCCTTTCTAGCAGTCCGACAAGCTCTGAAAAACGCCGCGGTATCGGAACCAACTGCTGAGCATCGGCGTTTGCATCCTCTTGTCCGCAGTGAGGGTGCACTGGTCTGCTGCGGCCGAACTCGCCGTGCGATGACGGGCGCGATCAGACGGGCAAGGATGTCTACGATCACGCCATTCGGCTTCGGTCCTACGAGTAGTGACGGGCTCAAGCAGCCTGCGAACTCGTAGCGACGTCTGCATGCGGGGGTATGATCGCTTCGCCGGGCTCGCAACTCCAAAGACCGCTTTGACCCAAAGCGGTCCAGTGCAGGTACAGCATTCGCCACCCACCGAAGGCCGAGATGCCGAGTTCCGGACAGCGCTGAACCTGTAGGCAGCTCGTTGGCTCGCCGCTGCCAAGTCTGCCCGTCCCTCACAAAACTCCAGTGATCTATATGCGCTGATCAGCATCCCTCGAGTGCCGCTTCGCAGACCTTGTCATAACGGTGGATGGCCATCACCACCGCCACCTGCAACCGCTCGCGCATCACCGGGGCGGATAGGCCGCGTCGGAATCTTGCGGCTACAAACGCCTCGCGCAAACCTGCACCCGACGCAAAACGGCGACCGGTCGCTCATTGAAAGCTCCGGCCAAGCCGCTCAAGGGAGCCGTAGCCTAGGCGGCTGCCTCAACCACGAAACGCAAGCGTTCTTCCGAGAACGGCTTGCACAGCACTTCGGTGCCCGCCGGTATCTCGCTCCGCCGGGGCAGTGTCATTCCCGACATCACCACCAGCGGCATTTTCGGAAACTTGCTGCGGATCACCGCCAGCAGGTACAATCCGTCGTTGCCGGGCATCTCGATGTCGCTGATCACCAGCTTGATGCCGTCGATCGCCAGTAGCAGAAGAGCCTCATCCGCGCTTCCCGCCTCGACGACGCATTGCCCAAGGTCTTCAAGCACACCGCGCACGTAGGCGCGGATCAACGGCTCATCGTCGACAACCAGGATGCGGGTCTTGTCTTCAGGCATAAGGTTGAAATTTCGAATTGCGACCTTTGTTCCCTGCCGTACACGTTGAGGCCGCCGCATTTTTTGCTAAGTTCGTCCTATGGACGCCCGCTCGCTTTCAGCACCACATCGTTTCCGCCCGAGACGATGTGGATCATATCTTGGCGCTCGCTGAGGTCCAACGGCGCGCAGTAATAGCCGGACCTCATCGAGTTGCCTCGGCGACCCGATGAGGTTTTTCTGATCGTGGGCCACACCGATGCGGTCGGGTCCAGATCGACAAATTATCCTGTCGGACAGTCGCACCGAGGAAGTCGCGGTTATCCTCACGGACAGTTAGGCGGAGTGCCGCCTAATGGTACTCATGATCGCCCACCACGTGTGATGCTTCTGCTTTTCCAAGGCTGCTTCGCGCTGACTGATGACATGCCCCATGCAATCCCCGAAATTCAAGCTGACGCACATGGCTCGGCGTTCTCACAAACGGGTTGCCGCTTCAAAGCGTGAAATCCCGCGCAGCGCATTCCCGCCGACAGGATCAACACCTTCAACGCCACCACCATCCTCCCCCAATTCTCAGGGGAGGGATCAGTGCAGTGGGGGCGCTACTGGCTGACGTACGACGGCGGTCTTAATGTGCGGCACTTCATGAAGATGCTGCGAAGATTTAGCGGAGCCTTCCGTACCGCTGTTGACGAATTGCGTCCCCACAGACAGGAAGGCAATACTGGCTCAGCAACAGGCGCCAAAAAGAGCTTACCGCTCTCGCGGCCCCGCCCCTGATCGAGCGCCAGGCACGGAGCGGCGAGACAACACCACGCGCGCAGGGATGTTGTTGTCACGCTGATGGCCACCGCGTTGCGCCGCATACCAGGCCGCAAGCAGACCAACAAGTAGAGCAGTGACAGTCCCAAGTCCGGCAAGCACGGCCGCTTTACGGGCCTTTTCGAGCGCCTTCTGCGCCTCTGCATAAGCCTGGTCTACACGCCTTGCCGCTTCCTCCTGCGACAGTCCGGTGCGTTCGGCGACTATCTGCGCCAGCGTTTGCTTCCGGGACGGGCTCAGCTGACCCTCTGTCGCCGCAGCGACAAGCGTCCGCGAAACTATAGATCGCGCGTCGGCATCCAGGACTGCGGCGCGTCCGGCCGTAGCCCCGGGGACCGCGGCTGATTTACCAGCCCCAGCTGGCAGAGCTTGCGCGACCGAAGCGCCGAACAGCGTATCGATTGCGGGTGCCACGACGGCTCCACGATCGCCCACGGCACTAGCCGTGACTTGAGCACCGGTCTGCACCACTGTTGAAGCGGCCAAGAACGCCAACACGCCACCGGCAACAATGCTCAACGACCAGACTAACAGGCCGTGGATGCCGTCGCGGAACTGCACCTCATCGGAAGCCGCAACATCCCAAGCTGAGCGCATGCGGCCGGCGATGTAGCCGCCCACCAGAAACGCCAGGATGGGCACGGCGATGGACCAGAAGACGGCCAACAGTCCGGCAAGCCTGCCGTAAGACTTCGACTCATAGGGCGAGACAAGCGACAAGCCGATCGCGGCGCCGGCCGTCAGTAGAACAAACGATATGGCGGTGGCCGCCAAGGCGCCCGCGAACACGGCGCCCCACTCTACATAACTGGTACCAGAGCGAGCTGGCGTTACTACATCGACCATAGGTGCAACTCCCAAAAATCAGCGCAGCCCAAGGAGGCCGAGAACAAACATCACG
>CAVXAF010000003.1:0-211330 GCA_963759735.1 uncultured Alphaproteobacteria bacterium | reverse complement strand
GCCTGGATCGAGATGACGTCCGATCCGGTGGACCCGCGGAATACAAGAACGCCTCCCGTGGCTCGCAGGTTTTAAGGGCCTGACCGGCGGCGGAAGCAATTTCCATCCGGGGAACCCCGGCCAGAACCTGACTGCCAACCATTTTGTGAGGTGAGGAATATAGACCGGCGCAAATCTCCAGCCGACAGTGTGGGCTAGTTCATCACAACGCCCTGTTTCTCGGACCGCGAGCGAGACGCGCGAAGGCAAATCCGATAACCGCTGCGATGCCCGCCGCTTGGAGAGGATTTCTCCGTATTGCTGCAAGCACATTTTCGTACTGATCACGCGCAGCGTCGCCTACCTCTGTAGCCGTGGCCGCGGCGAGTCCAGCAACGTCAGATGTCATAGTCATGGGATTACCTTTTGCGGGCACGCGATGTCGCGGGCCAGACTACTATAAGTTGTCGGGCGGTCGTTGGTTCCACTTGCGTTCGCATGACTGCCGCCGGCCGCGGGATGGGTTGTCGACGATCTCAGCATCGACGACCAACTGAGCCCTCAAGGAGCTGATGAGCGATGAAGCCTCTGACGCTCTGCTCACGTTCCCAGAGCACGTCGCACGTGCCCCGGCGGCTCCCAGCCAAGAGTTTGGGGTAATAGATTGTTTTCGAGGCCTTTGCGACCCTGTCCAAGCACTAAGCATTGAATACGAAAGCTGCCTTCTATTCGAAAGGCTTGAATTAAAACTCCATGGGGTGCGACACCACTTGCCGGCTCTAATCTGGCACGGGCTGGCCGAGTGTGGCGCTGCTGTCGTCGGGGGGCTTTGGCGTGACTGCTTCGACCTCGTCGCCTGTGATGATAGCGACCACGTCGGCGGCCATCGCCTCCAGGATCTCGATCTCACGGTTATCCAGGGTGCGTGGCTCCGCTCCGAGGATACACAAGGCTCCGAGCACCATGCCGTCTGCAGTGCGCAGCGGCACGCCGGCATAGAAACGCGCCTTCCAAAGCTTGATGGTCGGATTGTCTGCAAAGCGAGGGTCGCGCTCGGCGTCCTCGACGACAAGCGGTTCGCCGCTGGCGACGACGTGGTCGCAAACGGCGTCCGAACGCGGAATCACGATCATGTCCGTGCCGTCAGTGGTTAGCGGGCCGGCGAGTTGCTTGCTCTGGCCGAGGATGAATTCCTGGTCCTTGTCGATAGCCGAGATGACCGCAAACCCGGCATGAAAAACATCGGCGGCGCGCATTGCTGCGGCATCGAGATCTTCGCGCACGCCGCCTTCCAAGACGCCAGTTGCGTGGAGGGCGGCCACACGCTCCTCTTCGTTGTCAGGGATTTCCGCCTTCTGCGCCTCGACCGCCTCTTCAGGCGCAATGATGCGGTGGATCCTACGGGTCGCCTCCTCGATTGAGGTTACGACTTCGTCAGCGCCAAGAGCCTCGTGCGCATCTTCCGCGAGAAGTTCCGGAGGTGCGTTCCAGAGGGCAAGAACGATGCGCAAGTTGGGCCAGCGGCGGCGAAGGCGGCGGCAGAAGTGACGCGCGGGAAGGGCGGGACTGGTCGTGAAGTAGCTCACGCAGACGGTGTCGGCACCATCGAGATCGAGCGTGGCAACCGAAGCCGCGCTGAGAGACGTAGCCGGTCGGTAAACAGCGGAGATGCCGTCGAGGGCGAGCGCGTCGCACAGCATTTCTGAGGCAATAGTGTCGACCTCCCATTTGCCGCCGATGCACACGACCGAGGGTTTGGCGTCCTTGTCGATCGCTGCCGGGTACTGCTCCCGCAGATCGTCGAGGAGGGCGTCCATGCCAGTGGCCACGCGCAGGCGGTGCTCGGTGGTCGCATTGCGAAGGTGGTCTTCGCTGGCGAGGCGGAGGACGTCGAGGGCGACGTCGTTGTAGAAGTCGCGCAGCGACGTCCGTTCGATCTGGGTCGTCGCGATGTCGATGGCTTCTTCAGCGTCATTGGCGATCAGGCGCTGATAGATTCTCGTCGGCAGGTCTAGGGCCGGTAGCGATCCGAGCAGGGTGTCGAGAAACTGCAGCTGCGGAATGTTGCGGCCGATGACGAGCAAGCAGACGGTGAGCGGGGTTGCGAGAATGAGGCCGATCGGGCCCCAAAGCGCCGTCCAGAATGTCGCGGATGCAATGAGCGACATGGCCGACAGGCCAGTGCTGGTCCCGTACAACATCGGTTCGACGATATTGTTGCTGACGATCTCAAGAAAAGCGATCAGCGCCACTGTCCACAACACCATGTCCCAGCCCGGATCGACGGCAAAGGCGAGAGAAATCGGAAAGATCGCCGACAGCATCGGACCGACGTAGGGCACGAAGCGCATGACGGCGGCGACGGTGCCCCATAGCAGTGCGCCGGGCACGCCGATCAAATACAGGCCGAGAGCCATAGGCACGCCGTACGTCACGTTCACGATGAGCTGCATCAGCAGATACTTGCTGATGCGTTTGCCAGCCTCTTCGATGGCGTCCGTCGATCGATGCAGATTGCCGCCCAGCATGCGCAGCAATCGGTCACGCATGTCGCTGCGGTCGAGGAGGACGAGAAAGACGAAGACGAAAACGATGCCGGCTTTAGCCAGGGGCCCGAGCGAGACTTGAAGCCAGGCTATCGCGGTTTCGAACGGGTCTTTCAGGGTCGGCACGATTTCCACGCGCTGCGGATCGTTCCGCGGACCGCTTGCGCCGGCCGACGGTGGCGCAGTCTCGGACTGCACCTCCGTCTGAACCGTCTCAACGGTTTTCAGCGCACCTTCGAAGATGCCGGGCGTTTTCAGCTGGGCGCGCAGGTCGGCGAGCTTTGTGCGGATCGTATACTCGTACGTCGGCAGTTCCTGGCTCAGCGAGCGCAACTGGGTTCCCAGCACGCCAACCATGCTGGCCAATACCGCCACAATCACGATCATGACGGCGATGACCGACACTATGCGCGGAACACCGCGGCGGCTGAGCCAAGCGACGGGCGGATTTAGCGCGAAACTGATCAGGAAAGCGCACACAAGCGGGATGAGAACATCCTGGCCGAAGTAGAGCGCGGCGATAATGACTGCAGCGCTGACGAGCATGGCCGCAACGCGGACGGCGTCGACGGGTTGCGCATCGGGCTTTGGAAGATTGAGCTGATGGTCTGAGGGAATTGGCGTCATGACCTTGGCAGGTGTTGTCGCAGAACGCGCCTGTACTGCTTCAAGGCGCCTATCAAAAGCGATCGATTGGGTACGCCGGCAAAGACCCCGCGCGTGCGGGGCCTTTACCGTTGACGTTGTCGCCTAGCTCTACCTGAGCAGCGTTCCCCACTTCGGGTCCTGGGCGTCGACGCGATGCACTCCCTTAAGTGAGCCGTCGCGATGAGCGTGAACCTCAAAGTACTGGCCGTCTTTCTTGCCGAGAACTTCGAAGTGCTTCTTCTCAGGACGCGGTTCTCCGACGACCTCATAGCCGCCCTTGGCGACCATGTCCTTTGCCGCCTGCGGCGTCAGCTCCGGACCTTTCGCTTTTTCGGCGCCGGTCAGCTTCTGCCACCAAGAACCAGGCTCAGGAAGCTCGACCGCCGGCTTGTCCGCAACGACCACCTTCAACGCCTGAACTTCACCGGCATCGGTAAGCTGGCCCTCTATGGACACTTTGTCCCCGCTGCTAATAGTCACCAGTTCACGGCCCTTTGGTCCGATATCGACCAGTGACTTCTTGCCTCCGTCATCGACCACGTAACGCTGGCCGAAGACGTCGGTTACCGTGCCCGTCACTTTGACTGGCTCGGCTACGGCAGCACTGGTCATCGCTATCAAGGCGGCGCCAACGGCTAACGGTGGGAATTTCATTGCAACCCTCTCTGCTTTTCGGCCGCTATCAGGCGGCACTGCAGGCTAAATGCTCCGGAGGGGGACATAGTCGAAGACCCACGCGCCAATATATATAAATGATTTCTGTGGAACTTAATCGCGATTCCGCTTTCGCAAAACGGCGACACCAGATGACTTCCTAATCTGCGGCTAAATTCATCCGCAATTGCATTTGCCCGTCCAAAATCCCGCCCCTCGTTCCGGCCATTCCTTCAATGTCGCGCTTTGTCTGCTCGGCGCGCGACGACACAGCCGGTCTCTGCAGCTCCACAGGTTTGGAAGAGAGTCTGATCCGTGCAGCCGCAATCCAAAAGGCACACCTAGGAACGCGATCGGCGGCGAGACTGGAACCTATGCGACCCGCGACAAGTTTCCCCGGCAAGACATCGAGGGGGAACCACCATGAAATTTCAAATTCGACCTTTGCATTTGCGCGCTGATCCCAGCGACGATTTCTCCGCCTTCGTCGGCGGCGTAGTCGCCTGCATCCTCGTATTCGGGGGACTTCTTCTGGCGGGCAAGATTGCAGGCTGATCCGGCCGCGCGGTCACCGCGTAGCCGCAAGTTGCCCAACCCGATCACTGGCATCAGGCGATGCGATCGACCGGCCGGTGCTCGATAAGCTCAATCGGAATTATGTCTGGGGGTTGCTGCGCGCGCTGCGCGGCATGCCCCGACTCGGCTTTGCGCACATGCGTGCAGCGCACACCACCATCTCAGTTTGGCCCGTGCGGACGCGATCCGCTCAAGGAGGAAGCTATGCTTGTCTGGTCGCCACTGTCTGCGATCACGTCGGTCTGTGTCGGTCTGATCGTATCGACCGCAGCGCTGGCTGAGGAGCGGGCCGGACTGTTCATCCCCCATCCCGGGATGCAGTTCACGACTGCCTTCACCAACGACTTCGGCCGAGATGCAGAGTCTCTGACGACCGTGACGTCGGTGACGGGGAACGCCGTCAGCATCGATTATTCAAGCTCGCGGGGAGTTGCCGTCCGCCGGGAGCTCCTGGTAGCAGACCGGCAAGCCGCCTCATCCTACGTGCTGGGATATGAGGCCGATATGCCGACCTTGATCCCCGGAACCACATCCCTGGGCATCTCTGCACGCGTGCTGTCGGAGCTGCGATCGAATGGCAGGGCGCGCTTGACGCTCGTCTACTCTCCGAAACTCGAAAGCATCGAATGCAACCTCACGCGTGTTTCTTCCAGCGTGATGATGCGCCTCATCGTCGAAGACCGGATCGTCGAGATCCCGACCCTGCATGCGCGGGCGCAATGCGGTGAAGGGGCGCGCACGGCCTCGGGCGAATTCTATTTCGCCAATGATCTCAACCAACCGCTACTCGTTGAATTCGGTTCTCAACTTCAGCTGGGAGAAGCGGCCGCGTACGGAACGCATCACCCGCGTCATCGACGGACTTGGGCTGAATCCGGAGATGGAGCAGTCGCTCAGGACAATCGGCAAATACGACGCTTACGGGCTGCGCTTCGACTTCGACAGCGCCGTACTGCGGCCTGAATCGGTTCAGCTGGTGCGGGAGATCGCTCACATGCTGCAAGCCAACCGCGATTGGCAAATCCAGATCGTGGGGCATACCGATTCAACCGGCGGCCCGGATTACAACATTGGACTTTCCGACAAGCGTGCCGAGGCCGTGAGGCTGGCGCTCGTGGAGCATGGTGTCGAGCGAGGCCGCCTGCGCTCCGAAGGCCGCGGTGAGACGCAATCCAAGGCGGACAATGACTCCCTGGCCGGGCGAGCCATCAACCGCCGCGTGGAATTTCGCCGGCTCGACCACAACGTTGCAGGGTCAAGGCCGCTCGATGCGGAGTGATGGGACGTGAAGCACGCTGCTGCAGTTCCAACTCGAGTTGCCGTGAGTCTCAGGCTTTCAAATGAACTGCCAATTTCGCCACACAGACTGGCGGAGGCAAAGGGGGCGGCAATGAAACTAAAAATAGCTCTTGGGTCGGCCATTGCGATGCTGGCTTTCGCGATGCCGGCAACGAACACGCGGGCGGCGTCAGGCGGAGAAATCACTTCCGGCGTGCATCAAACGGTTCAAAGATTTTTCGACAAGGTGGGCGGTGCGCGCGAGTTGACCCAAAAGGCTGTTGGGATCCTCGTATTTCCGTCGATCGTGAAAGCAGGCTTCGGGATAGGCGGCGAGTACGGCGAAGGGGCGCTGCGCGTGCGTGGCCAAACCATCGGCTTCTACAATTCTGTCTCGGCCTCGGTCGGATTTCAGCTTGGCGTGCAGGAGCGTTCCGTCATCATCTTGTTCATGACGGACGAAGCACTCAATCAATTCCGCAGGACGGCCGGGTGGAAAGTAGGCGTCGACGGGTCAGTAGCCGTCGTGACTATCGGTGCCGGCGGTTCAATCGATACAAACAAGATCACAAGCCCGGTCGTGGGCTTCATCCTAGATCCCAAAGGCCTGATGTATAATCTGACCCTGGAAGGCAGCAAGATTTCGCGCATTTCGCGCTGATGCGGGGGCGGCAGGCAGGGTTATCGCGAGGCCTTGCCGCCCTCATCTGCCAAGTTTCTCTGGATCCACTCGCACCGTGACCACGACGCTATCCTTCGCCCCGTCATAGGCAATTGAGCCGCGCAGCTGTCCCGAGACATGCGCTCGGCGAGTTTGCTTTCATATGCTCCTTCTTGGCCCTCTGCCCCCGTCACGTTACGGCCGCTCGTGACGGAAGAGCCGACCTCGCTTAACCGGCCCGATCATCACGCTCGGAGCGCCTGCCCGACTTCCGCTACCTCGGCACAGCGGACGTCGCGCTGCCCAAGCCGTGACCACGCTCCCACGTCGGCTTCTTGTATACGAGCAGAACGGGGACTGGCCGGTTACGGGGTCCAGCGAGAGTCATCGGCGGTGGGCGAGGAGTGAGCAGTTGGCGCGGCCGGGGCTAACGTCGGGTCTGTGCCGCGACTGCGACACATACCGGTATCGCACCAGGATCGCACCCACTGACTTCAGATGGCTCTCCCGCTCGTCAAAGCTCAACAAATACTGGTGCCGACTGAGGGAATCGAACCCCGACCCCTGATTACAATCAGTTGGTCTACCAAACCGCCACTGCCACGCCGGGCCCTTCCACTGCTCGGGCTCATCGACAAGGAGAAGGTGCCCACTAGGCGCGGCCGGCGTGTTGGCCCGCCGTCGTCGTGGCGAAGGCGCGGCCGTGCGTTGAGTGCAGAGAGTTCACAATGGACCGTAGTAGTATTGCGATGCCGGCGTTCGTCGAAAGTTCCTACCTCCGGGCTGTGCTCGTCCGCACACTTTTTGGCACACCGGGCTTCGTCGTGAACTCTGCAGTTTGATTCGACGGCATTTTGTGCGGCGGGCCTCACTGTTGGTAAGGGAGAGGTCCTGAGTTCAATCCTCAGCGGCAGCACCAGACCGGATGGCAGTGCGGATCGTCGATCGGCCTCGATCCGGCTATCTCACCTCCAAACCTGTCGCACCCCATGCGCGGTGCCCCGTGTCCCCCATTCAGGGGACAGATCTTTTCCCGGCATGAAGCTAGTTTCCCGGCTACGGCAGCGAATTGAGCCGCTTCAGTTTTGCGTTCGGGGATGCTCCCATGGCTTGGTTATCGATCGTCGGCGTCAATGAAAACAGCAGCCACCCATCCCGGGTTGAACCTGCGTTCTCAGCTCCCCCCGTTGTCCCGGCTCCCCCCGCCGCGACGACGACTCCCGCGCCGATGACGGTACCCGCCAATGCCTTCCTGTTTCGGGCAGGCGCTCCCCGGACGCAACTTTATCGTGTCGAGACCGGCGCCCTGTGCGTCTACGAGGCGCGCCGCGGCGATGACCAGTCGGTGATCGAGTTCGCCTTCCCCGGCGAATACGTCGGACTCGGCTTCCTCGAAAATCACCACCTGAACGCCCGCGCGCTGCTGGACACGACGGTAACCTGCGTGCCGGTCGAGGCACTCGCGGATATCGTGCGTCGCGATGCACGGGCGCAGGCCAAGCTGGCGCAAGCGATGGAGCGCGAATTTGAGGCGCGGCGCGACGAATTGCACGCCGCGGGCCAGCGCCAGCCGATCGAGCGGGTTGCGGCGCTGCTCGTCACGTCGGCCCGCACGAACGTCCAGCAGGGCCGCACTGCCGAACTGATCAAGGATTCGTGGAAGTGCGGCTTCATAGCCGATCTTCTGCAGATGACGCTCGATGATCTGTCGGCGGTGCTGGTGGAACTTGACCGTCGTGGACTTATCGCGGCCGCAGGCGATGATCTCCGGCTGACCGACATCGACGCTCTCGAAGCCATGGCCGACGGAATCTGGCCGGACAACGACCACGGCACCGCGCAAGGTCACAAGCCGCTGGGCGCTCACAAAGCGGCGTGAGGCGCACCAGACTTGAGAAGGCCGAGGCTTTGCGCCCGGACGACAGCCTGCGCGCGTGATTCCGCCGATAGCTTCTGAAAAATTCTCTTGAGGTGGGTTTTGATCGTCTCGGGTGCGACACCCAACTCCCTGGCAATTTCCTTGTTCGATTGCCCGCGCGCGATGAACTCGATGATGGCACGCTCGCGTGTCGTCAGCTCCTCGCGCGTGCGCCCCGACGTCAAGCGCTTCTTTTCGCGCGCCCGTTCGCGCAGCTGGTCTAATAGCTGATCGACAAAGTGCAGCGCTTCGCTCACGTCGTCGAACACGCCCGCATTGCGCGCATTCAGCAGGATCGGCACGATGCGCGGGTCGTGGTCGAGGACAAAGCTCGGCATGCTGGCCTGAGCACCCCACGACATCAGCAGTCGCAGCAGCCCGTTGGATTTCTCGTCGTCGCCGAGGCGGGCATGCAGGACGGCGAGGTCGATGCCGACGCGCAGCGCGACAAATCGATCATCGGTTGCCAAGAGCCCATCGAAAGCCTCGCTCAGGGCCGCGGCAGCTTCAGCCAGATTGTCGGATGCGGCGTCCACCAGTCCCTTGGCCACCATGGTCCAGGTGCGGATGGGCGTGCTCGAGCACGAGGCGCCGGCCGGGTGCTTGGCGTTGAGCTCGGCGAAGGCGGGGACCAGCGCGGCCGCCTCGGCAAGGTTGCCGCTGGCCAGCAGCACGCGCGTGCGTTCGACGAGCAGCATGGCGACCACTACATCCCAACCACGCTCCCAACTCAACCGCTCGGCGCGATTGAGCAGGCTGATGGCGCGCGGATGATCGCCGCGTATGAAGGCGGCGCGCACGAGGACAAAGTAGGCGTTGCGGAAGCCTTCATGGAACGCCGTGGTCTCGATGAGATCGAGCGCGTCGAGCACGGCCACTTCCGCCCCGGCGACGTCGCCGCGTTCATAACGCAAGCGTGCCAGGAGGCCCGTGACCATGGAAGCCGAGGCCGACGCGGCGCTAGCGTGGCGCGTGGCGAGCGCCTGTGCTGCCGAATAGAATTCCAGCGCTTCCTCGAACTTCAGCTGTTTGACGGCGGCGAGCCCATACAGACAAAGCCGGAAATTCTCAGGGAGGACGTACGAGGCTTCGCCGGCCTGCGGATCGGGCTTGGAAACCGCATAGAAGGCTTTCCAATCGCCGACTTTCAGGTGGGCGTAGCGTACGACGTTGCACAAAGCGTTGAAATTGAAGGCGTCAAAGGTATGCCCGGCGAGGCATTGAAGGGCGACATCGCGCCCGCGGGCACTGTCATCGCGCAAGGCGTTGTAGACGGCGCGCGCTGCCCGGCAACGCCACCACAGATCGCTGCCTGGCGTCTCCTCGGCACCGGCCTCGACCTGAGCCAGCAACACGTCCGCCTCCTTGAAGCGGGTGACGAACGTCATGCCCCAGGCGAGTGCCAGCTTGACCTCGAGCTGGCAACTCATCAGCTCCTTGGGGAGGTGCTGCTCCCAACTCAACAGGGTGAGAAGATCGCCCTTGATCACCATCGACATGGCGCAGTTGTCGATGAAGTCGATGGCCATGGGGAAGTCGCCGGCGGCGATTGCGTAGTGCACCGCCTCGCTCCACTGCTCGCGCGCGGCGTACCAATGGTAGGCCTTACGGTAGAGGTCGGATATCTGGTCGGGCATGCGCGCGCGGAGCCGGTCGACCAGAAACTCGCGCAGCAGATGGTGGTGGCGATACCACTGGCCGTGATCATCCAGCGGGACGATCATGAACTGAGCGCGCTCGAGAGCCTGCAGCATGGCTGCGCCGTCGGCGATACCGGTCACGGCACTGCACAGAGCGCCGTTCATCTGATCCAGTATCGATGTCTTGAGGAGAAAATCGACGACGTCCGACGGCTCGGTCTCCAGCGTATCCTCGAAATATTCCGAGATGGTGCGTGTGGTGCCCGAAATGGCGCTCACCTGCGCCGCGGCATCGGTCGAGTTGACGAGCGAAATGCGCGCCAGCTGCAAAGCCGCGGGCCAGCCTTCGGTCGCCTGGTGCAGCTTGGCGATGGCCTGCTTGCCGAGGCGCTTGGCGAGGTCTTGCCCAAGGAAATCGGCGGTCTCAGCCAGCGAGAATTTCAGCAGCGAGGCCTCGATCTCGGCAAGCTGGTCATCGAGGCGCAGGCGTGACAGCGCCACCCGGGGCTCAGTGCGCGTGACGATTACCAAGTGCAGGTTCGACGGGGCATAGCGCAGCAGCAGCGCCGTCAGTTCGTGGCAGCGGCGATCGACGACCACGTGGTAGTCGTCGAGGAAGAGGTAGATGTCGGCATCAGTTTCCGAGACGCCGTTGAGCAGCGAGGAAATGACGTTGCGCGCCGGGATGAGGCTCGATGCATGCAGGAGGTCGATGGCATCGCGGCCGAGGCTGGGCGCCGCTCCTTCGACGGCACGCGCCAAGTGATAGGCAAAAGCGCCCGGCTCGTTGTCGTCGATGTCGAGGCTGAGCCAGGCGACGAGCGCGGCGCCGTCACGCAGGCGCTGACACCATTCGGCTGCGAGGGTGGTTTTTCCGTATCCGGCCGGGGCCTTGAAGATGACCAGACGGCGCGCAGCCGCTCCATCGAGGAACTGCATCAGTTCCGGACGCTGCACTGCAAACTTGCGCACCGCAGGTGGGACTGTCTTGGTCAGTGCAATTCGCGGTAGTTCGACCAAGACGGCGTACCCGTCTCCCTGCGTCAGACCCATGTCGATCATCTGCGCGCGCTCCCCACGCACAGAAACTCAAGGTTCCCGAATGTTAAGCGCTGCTCGGAACCGCTTCAATTAAAATGAAAACAGCTGGATAATATTGAGTGCCGGGCAGTTGCTTAATAGCGCTCCGCGCCGGTTCTCTTCCCCCGCCATTAACGTAGCGCCTCCCCCGTTCAGGGGACTGCGAAAGTCGCGCGCCACAGCTAATTCTGAGGGCGATTTGGTCCCCCGATCAACCAGGGTTGTCCGGTCCAGAGGATCAGGCAGGGCCCCCGGTAGGAAGAAAGTCCATGTTCGCGTTCAAGAAATTGGCCACTCCCGGCCGTTCAAATCATGCTTCTTGCCGTTTTGGCGGCCTGCTCATTGTTTCCGTCCTATCGCTGGCGCTGGGCGCCTGTGCCCACAACGGCGGGGACGCACCCGCCATGCAGTGGCAGTTCAATTCGTCCGAGGTCGGCCGCACGGGCCCGCAGATGTATCAATTCGGCGCCGCCGCGGATGAAACGGTCGAGCGCGCGGTCCTCGCTGAACCAGATGACG
This sequence comes from uncultured Alphaproteobacteria bacterium, assembly GCA_963759735.1. Classification (GTDB taxonomy): domain Bacteria; phylum Pseudomonadota; class Alphaproteobacteria; order Rhizobiales; family Hyphomicrobiaceae; genus Hyphomicrobium_A. The sequence continues at coordinate 199,831 of CAVXAF010000003.1, read as the reverse complement.
TTGCCCCGCAGGCCCAGCATGCGGCTCCCGCGGCGCCGTGCGGGCATGGTGCGGAACCCGGCTGGTCGGACAACTGCAACGTTTACCGCGGCGGTCGTGATGCCAGCACCGGGCGCGCCTACACCCAGTTATAGGGCGCGGGTGTAAAGGAACGCGGGACGACAGTTCCTAATTCGCCGGCGCTGCAATAAACTTGCAGTGCCATGGCGCGCATCAAGACCATCATCGTCGCCGTCCTTGTTCTGCTGCAGCCTGCCGCGGTGCAGGCCGGCTGGTCTACCTACAAGTCGACGCGCGTCGACGCCCTCGTGCAGCATTTCTTGCAGCCGCGCAGCGACACCGTCACCCCGCCGGCAATGTCGGTCGCCATCAGCATCGACGGGGAGCTGGTGCTCGCCAAGGGCTTCGGTGAGGCGGGGTCCGACCGACCGGCCAGCGCGCGCACCGTTTATCACATCGGCTCGCTCACCAAGCAGTTCACAGCCGCGGCGGTGCTGCACCTCATCGAGAGCGGCGCGCGCGCTCCGTTGTCAGGCGCGCCCCTGAGCCTTGATACGCAGATGCGCGAGATATTCGAGGGCGTCGAACGATGGACAGCGCCGGACGAGCCGCCGATCACCGTGCGCAGCCTGCTCACCATGACGTCGAACCTGCCCAACTTCACACTGCATCCCCCGCGTGAGGTCGACCCATGGGGTGCCGTCGACATGCCCAAGCTGCTCGCGGCGCTCAAGCAGCTTCCCCCGCATGGCTGGCCGAACACGTTCGAGTACAGCAACACCGGCTACTTCCTGCTGGCGCGTGCCATCGAGGCGTCGATACTTGCCAGCGAGGGCCGGCGCGCGACATCGCGCGATTACGTCAGGGAAATGGTGATAAATCGCGCCGGGCTGCAACAGACCGGTTTTGTCGGCGACTACGCGCCTGCCTCCGATGTGGCGCTACCACACTATCGTCGGCGTCCTGCATTTGCGCAGCCGCATTGGCTTGACGGTTGCGGTGACATGGCCAGCAACGTGCTCGACATCTTTACGTGGAACAAAGCGATGATGGAGGGGCGACTACTGCGCGCCGACAGCACGCACGCGATGTTCTCGGACGCAGCGCGTGTTGATCCACACACCTACTACGGCATGGGTTGGTTCGTCAGCCATGACGACCCGTGGGACAGCTATCACCACTCGGGATCGGTGCCGGGCTACACCTCCTACAACGCCATCATGCGCCACGCGCGCACGGGCGCGTGGATGTCGGTGACGCTGCTAACCAACAGCGATGGAGTCACCGAGCTCGAGCGGCTGGCCGACGAGATCTTCTATGTGGCGCGTGAAGACTAGGCGCTCCCCAATGACACGAATGTGATGCGCGCGACGGCAACGCCATTTCACCGTCGTTGCGAGGAATACGCGGTGCTCGGGAATGATGTGCAATGCATCATGGCGAACATTGCTACCCGGCGCGGGAATACCACCGTGGCATGCGCGATGGGTCATTCGTACCTTCGCGATGCCACGCTTTGCGGCCGGGCGCCGAGATGACCGTTACCTTCGTTTTGGGTCTTCCCGGCGCCTGGCCGTACTTTTTTGTCGGCTCGCCAAACTCTGAAACTGCGGATTACCGCGGCGATCGCATTGCAGCGCTGACATCAAGAGATTGTGAGGGGGAAATCTTTGCCGGAATTGGCGGGAACTCATCCCCTATCTCCGGGCAAAACAGGCACCTAATGTTATAACGCCGCGCTACCTGAGCGGGGCGGATTTGAGCGGGCAGATATCCCTGCTTTGCGACGATCCGTCCGCATTTTGTCAAGCCGCAGCCTACGGGCATGCGGCTGGGGGTGGAGCCGCTGGACAGAGCCGAAGACAACGACACGGACCTCGCGGTCCGTGAACGGTCGAACTCGTGCTCGCAGCAGCTCATCGGGAGGCGCGTGCCAAAGCGTGGATACGGAGGAAGCGCAATGCAGATGACGAGAAAAGGGGCCATCCGCTTAGTCGGCGGATTGATGGCCGCCTTGATCGGCCTTGCCGGACCGGGCATGGCGAACGAGGAAATTGAGAAGCGGGCGAAAGACCCGAACACTTGGCCGGCACCCGGCCGCGACAACAAGCTTACGCGTCACAGCCCGCTCAACGACATCAACGCCGGAAACGTCGGCAAGCTGCAGATGGCATGGTCGCAGTCGACCGGCGCCCTGCGTGGCCACGAAGGCCAGCCGCTGTTCATCGATGATGTCGGCGGCAAGCCGATGATGTTCTTCATCTCCGGCTGCCCGAATATGGCTCAGTGCAATATCGCGCAGGGCCTCGATTTGTCGGATCCCGACAATCCCAAGCAGATCTGGAACTACGTCAAGAAAGACGACCGCGATGAATCCGCCGTGCCGCGCGCTTGCTGCGACACTGTCAATCGCGGCGCTTCCTACGCCGACGGCACGCTCGTTTACGGCACGCTCGATGGCTACGTGATCGCCCTCGATGCCGCTACCGGCAAGGAGAAGTGGGTCGTTAAGCACGCTTGGCCGGAGAAGGGTGAGACCATTACGTCGGCTCCGCTCATCGCCGAGAACCTGGTCATCATCGGCTTCGGTGGCGACGAGTTTGCCGCGCGTGGTCGTGTTGGCGCCTATAACCTCGCCGACGGCAAGCCCGTATGGAGCTGCCACTCGACCGGTTCCGACAAGGATGTCTGCCTGTCGGCCGACACCAACAAGGCGAACCCGCACTACGGCACGGCCGGCTCTGACCTCGGCATCAAGACGTTCCCGAACGAGGACTGGAAGATCGGTGGCGGCGCGGCTTGGGGTTGGTACAGCTACGATTCCGACCTGAAGATCGTCTACTACTCGACCGGTAACCCCGGTCTGTGGAGCCCGCAGTATCGCTGCCCGGACAAGACGCACGAGGAGTGCAACACGGGTGCCTTCGACAACAAGTGGTCGATGACCATTTTCGCTCGCAAGGTGGATACCGGCGAGGCCGTCTGGGCCTACCAGATGACACCGTTCGACCAGTGGGACTATGACGGCGTCAACGAGAACATCCTCGTCGACATGAAAGTTGACGGCAAGGACCGCAAGGCCCTCGTTCACTTTGACCGCAACGGCTTCGCCTACGTGCTTGACCGCACCGACGGCACTCTGCTGCGGGCCAACAAGTACGTCACAACCGATTGGGCCGAGAAGATCGACCTGAAGACCGGTCGTCCGATCAAGGTCCGCGAGCACTCTCCGCTCGAGGTCGGCCGTAACGTGGCCACCTGTCCGTCCGCCATGGGCGGCAAGGATCAGCAGCCGTGCGCTGTCGATCCCGCGGACCCGGCGAAGTTCTATTGCCCGACCAACAACTGGTGCATGGAGCTGGAACCTCAGGAGCGCACGCACACGCAGCAGGGCACGGTCTACGTGTTCGCAAACGTGTTCATGTTCCCTGAGAAGCCGGGTACCACCGGCAAGGTGAAGAAGTTCGACGTGCTCACCGGCAAGGCGGACTGGGAGATCCCCGATCCGTATCCGAACTGGGGTGGCACCATGGTTACCGACGGCGGCCTCGTGTTCTACGGTTCGCTCGGTGGTGACTTCCGTGCTGTCGATCGCAACTCGGGCAAGGTGCTTTGGCACCGCAAACTCGCCTCGGGCATTATCGGCAACCCGATCTCCTACAAGGTCAAAGGCAAGCAGTACGTTTCGATCCTGGCCGGCATCGGCGGTTGGATCGGCGTGCCTGTGACGGCCGGTCTCGATCTCAACGACAAGTTCGGTGCGATCGGCGCGACCGCTATGACCAAGGCTGCCAACCTCGACAAGATTCCCCAGGCGGGCACGCTGTTCACCTTCCGGGTCTATGACTGAGGAAGCCGCAAACGCGATGACGCCCGGTGCTATGCAGCACCGGGTGTTCCTCGCGTGCTCCAATCGTTGCCGCCCCGCGCGCAATTTTGTGCGCGGGGCGTTTCAACAAGAGTATGTGCATTGAAACGCGGCTTATCACCCCTGCTGCTCGGCATTGCCGTTCTCGTTGGCGCGTCGGCGCCGATGCTGGCCGCTCGAGATATGCAGAAGACGTTCGACGAGATGACCTCGGCCGAGAAGACGGCCGCCAAGCGCGCTGCCAAGAAGATGTTCGAGGAGAAATCCCTTGGCCGGCTGACGGTGTGCGCTGATCCCGGCAATCTGCCACTGACGGACATCAACGGCGCGGGATATCAGAACAAGATCGCCGAGGTGCTGGCGAGCAAGCTCGGCGCCAGGCTCGAATACTTTTGGCGTCCCTACCTCGAGCGCGGCCTGACGCGCGAGACGTTCGACACCAACATGTGCGACGTGCTGCTCGATCTGCCAGCGGTCTATGAGCCGGCCCTCACAACCATCCCGATTTATCGCTCGACGTATGTGCTTGCCTATCGCAGCGATCGCGGGCTCGCCTTCAAGAACTTCGATGATCCGGCGTTGAAGGGTCTAAAGATCGGCGTGTTTCAGACGTCGAGCATCCGCCAGGTGATGACGAAGAAGGGGCTGGCGCCGTATCTCAAATTGAAGACGCTCAGTCACAATGCCGACCTCAATCCCGAGAACCAGCCGTGGCGGCAGGTGCAGGAGGTGGTCGACGGCACGCTCGACGTCGCCGCCGTGTGGGGCCCGTTCGCCGGCTGGGTGAAAACGATGAAGGGCGAGCCGCTTATCGTGCAGCCCGTCAACCTGTGGGAAGATCTCGTGCCGATGGAGTACGAGTTGGCCGCTGGTGTGCGCAAGACGGACGCGCGGCTCAAATATCTGCTCGATTTTGCGCTAGAGGCCTCCAAGAGTGAGATCGAGAAGATCCTCACGGATTACGGCGTTCCGCTGGTCGAGTGCAGCACCTGCCTGGTGCAGGGCAACCTTCCTTCGCATGGTGCCTACACGAAGCCGACCGTCACCGAATATAAGTCCAAGCCCGAGGCTGCCTCGCCCGATCAAGTAGTGACGGAGCAGCGGCTGGAAAGCTGGCTGCAGGAAGGCGCCGACCTCACCCAGGAGCTTTCGAACGCTGTGCTCGCCAGCGATCAGGCCCGCATCAAGCTGCTGGTCAGCAAAGGCGCCGACATCAATGCCCTCGACCCGCAGGGCTACGCGCCGATGCACACTGCGGCGCGCAAACGCCACCCCGAGCTCGTCACCTTGTTTGCCGACCTCGGCGCCAACCTCAACACGCCCGACGCGGACGGCATGACGCCGTTGCAGCATGCCGTCATGCGCAACCACGTGCCGACGGTAAAGGCGCTGTTGGAGCGGGGCGCGGACATCGAGCGCAAGAATACTGAAGGCTACACGCCTCTTGCCTTGGCCATCGCCGAAGCCAAGTTCGAGGTTGCGAAGGTGCTGCTCGAAGCGGGCGCCCACATCGATGCGCCAGCTGGGCCGGACGCGCTGACGCCCCTGATGATCGCGTCCAGTCAGGTCTCGCCCGGCGAGGGTGCGATCTTTCTTCCTGGCAGTACGCGGCCGATCGATATCGCGCGCGAGTTGATCCAGAAAGGTGCCGACGTCAATGTCCAGTCGAAGTCCGGTGTCACGGCATTGATGATCGCGGCGGCGCGCAACGTTGCGCCGATGGTCGGCCTGTTGATGCAGGCAGGCGCCAAGGCCGATCTCAAATCGGCGCAAGGCAAGACAGCGGCCGATATTGCCGAGCAGAACGGGTCGGAGGCCGCCGCCAAGGCGCTGCGGCTGATCGGCAAGGTCTCCGACGAGGACGGCCACTAGCTCTGAATGGGACGTCGACAATGGGCAGGCTAATCTTCCTAGCGCTCGCGGTAACAGTGATGCTGGTCGCTCCAGTGCGTGCCGACCCGGCCGATGTCGTTCCCCAGGCGCCGGCCGAGACGGCTGCCGAAGCTGCGGCCGCCACGCCTGCCGCCTCCAAGGAGTTCCGCGAGGAAGACGTCATCGCCGCCGTGAAGGGCGTCATCGCCGAGCGTTCGCGCGACGGCGCATTCGTCTTCCGCGATCCCAAGACCGATGCCGATCTGAAGCTCGCGTTCGACGAGGTGAAGATGGTGCGCGGCATGCGCGGCTATGGTTGGTTTCCCAACGTGATCTTTCACGACGTGGCGGAACCGAAGAAGAAGTACGCAATCGACTTCTGGTTCAGGCCCAACGGTGACAAGCTCGATCTCGTCGACATCCGCGTGCAGAAGGGCCCGCGCCGTGAAGGCGACGGCTACACGATGATCACGCGCTTGCCCGTCGCCTGGTGGTGGCTTCCAGTGTCGGAACACCCCGGCGACACGGAGATCGTCCGCCACTGGCAGGTGATGAGCGCAGTGCACAGCGAGATCGCCTCCAAGCGCGGCAAGGACGGCATCTACTACGTAAAGGACGAGAAGAACGGCCAGACCATTCCGCTGGAGTTCATCGAGATTCACCAGCCTATCCGCCGCCTCACCAAGGACGGCCGCTATTTTGCGTGCACCGACTTCCGCAAGCCGGGCAGCAAGGACGAGTACTACGACGTCGACTTCTGGCTCGATGACAAGGACGGAAAGCTGAAGGTTGGCGACGTGCGTATCCACAAGGTGCCGGTCCAAGAGGATGGCGTGTGGCAGCAGAAGCCGCGCTACACGTTCGATGGTCTCCAGGTTGAGGAGGTCAAGTGATCGCGGCGTTGGCCGATAGGTACAGCGGCGCGCTGCGCGTCGCGACGGCTGCCGGGGTGATCGCCGCCGCCGCTGCTGCGACCGTTGCGGCACCGCTGGAACTTACCGACGAGGACGTGACGGCCGCGGTCATGGCCGTCATTGCCGAGCGTTCGCGCGACGGCATCTTTCTCTTTGCCGATCCCCGAACCGGCGAGCGGCTCTCACTCGTGCTCGACGGGGTGCGTCTGGTGCGCGGTCTGCCGAACTACGGCTGGTTCCCGAATGTGAATTTCCACGAGAAGGGGACGCCGGGGAAAAAATACGCCCTCGACTTCTGGCTGAGGCCTGATGGCGATCGCCTGAAGCTCATGGACATTCGCATCCACAAGGCGCCGAAGGCAGACGGCAGCGGCTGGATGAGCGTGACGCGCGCTCCACTCGCTTGGTGGTGGCTGCCGACCATGGAGCGTGCCAGCGCGGTGGCGAGCGTGCCGGCTTGGCAGGTGATGGGGGACCTTCACACGCAGTTGGTGCGATTGGCGCCTGACGGCAACGTCGCGCTGACTGACGCCGGCGGCAGCGCGCTGTCGCTGCAGTTCGTCGACATCGAGCAGCCGGTGGGAAGGTCGAAGACGGACGGCAGGTACTTTGCCTGTGTGCTTCTTCGCAAGTTTGGAAGTCAGCCAGTCTTTTATTCGACCACGTATTGGCTCGATGCCAAGACGAAACTAGTTACCGCAGAACGTGCCGAGAAAATCGATGTGGCACGCCTCGGCGCACACAAAGCGGCGGCAGAACCGCACTGCGATGTCGGCGGCATAGCCTTCGATATCGTCGACTAGACACTGGGGAAATAGGAACAGGGAACGTCCATGCATTTGGTTCTTCGCAACGCAGCGGTGGCACTCGTAGTCGGTGCCGTCATTGCATACGTCAATCCGATCTCAGCCGCCGATACGTCGGCGCCGCCGGCAGCCGGCGCCCCGGCACCGGTCGTGGTAGTAGGCGGCGTCAAGCCGGAACCGCCCACGGCCGCCGAACTCGAAGAGCTGAAGAAGCCGATGAAGCCTCTGGAGCGCGTTGCCGCGGCGCCGAAGGGCACGCTGAAGAACCCATACACCGACAATCCTGAGGCGATCGAGCAGGGCAAGAAGCTGTACTTCGGCAAGAGCTGCAACGGCTGCCACGGCGGCGGCGGCGGCGGCGGGCATGTGCCCGCCATTGACCAACACCGTCTGGGTTTATGGCGATACCGACGACACGCTGTTCCGTCTCATCGCGATGGGCTCGGACGAGCTCAAGAAAGCCGGCTACGTGCGCAAGGGCTCAGAGGGAGTTGTTGGTCCGATGCCGCCGTTCGGCGAGCTCATCGATACCGATCAGGACGTGTGGAAGATCATCGCCTGGATCCGCACCAAGTTCGGTGGTGGTCCCGAGCGTCGCCACTGGTGAGATCAGGCATCGGCCCGGTGGCGGCAAAAGCCGACTGCCGGGCCACCCCCGAACCTGTGATTTGACCCGCACGCGAGGGCTGGCCTACAGCTCTGATGAGAGGTTATAACATAGCGTGATAGTGCCCATGTCAGCGCCAGCGTTTATGCCTGGTTCAAGCGGGTTTATGAGCCGTTTACGCCGGTGCATGCACCTGACCTTGGCGCTCATCTCCCTATGCGCTCTGCTGGCCGGCTCGGTCGGCGCCGAGGCGCAGGCTCCGGCACGGGCGCCAGCCCCCGATGCCGCGCCAACGCTCAACACGACGATCGTCTACCTCACCAAGGACTACAACGAGCCGCCGCCGCTTTCCCTCGTCGACAAGGAAGTGAAGGACAAGGGCATCCAGGGCGCGCGCATCGCGATTGAAGAAAACAATCGCACCGGTCGGCTGCTCGGGCAGCACTACGATCTCATGGAGGTCCTGCTCGGCCCGAATGACAGCCCGGCCGACAAGGCGAAGCAGTTGCTCGGCGAGGGCCGCAGCTTGATCGTCGCCGACCTCGAAGCCGCCGATCTCCTTGCCGTCGCCGACCTTCCCGCCGCCAAGGACGCGCTCATCTTCGATGTGCGCACCAGCGACGACGTGCTGCGCCAGGAGCAGTGTCGCGGCAATGTGTTCCACATAGCCCCGAACTGGGCGATGCGCGCGGATGCGCTGGCGCAATACCTCCTGTGGAAGAAGTGGCGCCACTGGGTGCTCGTCGTCGGCAAATCGCCTGCCGATCAGGGGTACGCCGCAGCCATACGCCGTGCCGCGGCGCGCTTCGGGGCCAAGATCGTCGCCGAGGTCCCCTATGCCTTCGAAGCGGGATCGCGGCGCACCGACACCGGACACCAGCAGATTCAATCGCAGATGCCGATGCTGACCCAGGGCGTGCCCGAACACGACGTGGTCGTCGTGGCCGACGAGTCCGACGTGTTCGGCGACTACCTGTTGTTCCGCACCGCCGAGCCGCGCCCCGTCGTGGGTACGCACGGCCTGGTGGCCGTCGCCTGGCATCGCTCCTTCGAGGAGTACGCCGGCACGCAGATGCAGAACCGTTTCGAGCGCAAGGCCGGCCGCATCATGCTGGAGCGCGACTACACCGCCTGGCTCGCGGTTCGCATCATCGGCGAAGCCGTGACGCGCACCAGCGCCAATGCTCCCCAGACCCTGCGCAGCTACATCATGTCGGACAAATTCGAGGTGGCCGGCTTCAAGGGGCAGGGCATGAACTTCCGCCATTGGGATCTGCAGTTGCGCCAGCCGATCCTGATCGCCGGGCCCCGCGCGCTGGTTTCCATCTCGCCGCAGGAAGGCTTTTTACATCCCAAGTACCTCACCGACACGCTCGGCTTCGACCTGCCCGAAACAAAGTGCCGGCTACCGGCCACAGCCTCCAATGGGGAGTGAATGATGCGACGGCTTCTGGCGTTGCTTTTCTTACCGTGTCTTGCCGTTGCGCCGGCGACCGCCGACACGATCTTCATAAGCAACGAAAAGGACAACACCGTCACCGTGCTCGATTCCGAGACGCTGAAGGTCATCAAGACCATCCCCGTTGGCAAGCGCCCGCGCGGCATCGCCATCTCGCCCGACTTCAAGGAAGTCCTGGTATGCGTCGGCGACGATGATCAACTCGACGTCATCGATACGGCGAGCCTCGAGGTGGTACGCCGCATGGATACCGGGCCGGACCCCGAACTCCTCGACATCGACCACAAGGGCGAGCGCGTCTATGTGGCCAACGAGGATGACGGCTACGTCACGGTTCTGGAGCGGCTGAGCGGCAAGGTGCTGGCTGAGATCGAGGTCGGCGTCGAGCCTGAGGGCATGTCGGTGAGCCCCGACGACAAGATCGTCGCCGCCACGTCGGAAGCCACCAGCATGGCGCACATCATCGATACGAGCACCTTCGAGGTGCTGGCCAACATCCTCGTCGACACGCGCCCGCGCGTCGCTACCTTCACGCACGATGGCAAGCACGTGTGGGTTTCGGCGGAGATCGGCGGCACCGTCGCAATCATCGATGCGGCGACCTACAAGATCGTCAAGAAGCTGCACTTCGAGATCGCCGGCGTACGCCCCGAACTCATCCAGCCGATGGGCATCATTTTTTCCAAGGACGGCAAGCAGGCGTTCGTCGCCATTGGCCGTGCCAACCGCATCGCGGTCATCGATACGGCGACTTATGAGACGACGAACTACATTCTGACCGGGCAGCGGCCCTGGCACATGGCGCTGTCGGTAGACGGCACCAAGCTCTACTCGGCCAACGGGCTCACCAACGACATGACGGTGATCGACGTAGCGAGCCTTAAACCTGAAAAGTCGGTGCCGGTGGGTCGGCTGCCCTGGGGCATCGTCGTCAAGCCGAAATGAGCCGAGAGTGAGTGGGGGCGGTCACACGGACCGCGCCCCCGGCGTTTCCCTGCTACTGCACCATGATTTTGGTGCCGTCAGTGCCCATGGCTTCGCCGGCTTTCAGGTCGCCGCAAGACTCCCCGAGATACTTGCCCTCCTGCTCGATCACCCGCTTGATCGAGACGGTCTGCGATTCCTGAATGCCGGAGGTCGTCGAGTTGATCTTGATGACGAATGCGTTCTGGAAGTCGCCGCTCATCTCGGTGCGGCTTTCCACGTCACGCCCGTTCATATTGCATGTTGCGCTGACGATCACCGAAGCGCCTTGCTTGTTGACCTCATACTTGGAGCAGTGCTGCTTGTGCTCGGCGACGCTGGCCGCAGCCGTGTTGCGCTCCATGTCGGCGTCGATGCAGATGGTCAGCGTCTGATCATGTTTCTTGCCGCCCTCTTCCATCGTGGATTTTTGCTCCCAACGGCCCGCTTTGCGCAGCGGCAGCGGCGTATCAGCGGCGAACGTTGCGACCGGTTGAAATGCCATGCATGCCGTCACCAGAACCACTCCAAAAGTCCACTTCATTGTCTCGTCCCTGCGTTACTGTGTAACGGCCATATTCTTTGCCAGGGAAGAGATGGCAAGCACCTGCGGAGGGCGGGCACGCACCGGGCGCGCTGTCTCACGCGATGTTGAAGAGAGCTTCTGGCCATTGGCAAAGTCGGCGGCGCTATTCGGGAAATATCGACGCGAATAGGCGGGAAAAATACCCGATCGCGTTGCTCGCCGGGTGCGTGATGGCTAACGTCACGGCGAACGCAGGGACACAGTGCGATGGGCGACGACAAGCGCGGTACACGTAACGCGGCCGCTCGCGCGGCAAGGTCTGAGGCCGAATTGCGCGCCAATCTCAAGAAGCGCAAAGAGCAGGCGCGCGCGCGCTCGAGAACCGATGGTGTGGACGCCGCGCCTGCATCCGAAGAGCCAAGCGATAGCGGTCGCGAGGAACTTGCCTAGTCGACTGGACGGATGGCGACCTTGATGCCTTCGGCCGCGGCGCCATTGATCTGCAGCACCACCGGCGCTTCTCCCACCTGAAAGCGCACGCTCTTGCGCAGCCCGGGGCATTTCTTGGCGCCGGTGTGGTCGGCGGCGTGCAGCGCGCTGCCGTCCTGCACGAGGTCGATCCAGCCCTCGCCCGATAGCGTGACCTGATAAACGCCGGGCTTTTCCGGGGCCGCGAAGGCGACAATGCCGCCGAAGCCTTCGATCTTTTTCTTGGCGGGCGCCAGCGTGTAAGCAACGTCGGCGCCCGGAAGCAGGGTCAGCGTGAAAGCCTCTTCCCGCAGAGGTCCGCGCGCGGTCCCCGAAACAACCTTGTCGAGGGCAGCGGCCTCGAAGGCCGCACGCTCCTTGTCGAGCGGCCACTTGAATGACTCGCAGCCGCCAGACATCCCACCGGCAGGCGCGATCGTGGCGGGCGCGTGATGCTCGTGCGGTTGCTGTGCGCGCGCGGCGGCGACGTGAAGGACAAGGGCGAGCGCAACGAGCGCGCGGCTCAGCTTATTCGACGGCGACCATGACATCCGATGACTTGATGACGGCCGAGGCCGCCATTCCCTTCTTGAGGCCGAGTTCGTCGACCGAATTCGTTGGTGATCGACGCGGTGACGATGGCGCCGCCGACATCGATGCGCACATGGGCGGTGGTCTGGCCCTTCACCACATCGACGATAGTGCCCGGCAAGATGTTGCGCGCGCTGATCCGCATTGTTCAGTTCCTTATGCCAGTGCCCCCGCCCGGATGGCACCGTAGCCCCGGCGAGGCGCGATGGCATAGCGTCAGAACTTGGCGCGCGCCGTGGCGTAGAGCTGGCGTCCCGGCTCGGGGAAACCATCGGCAAGAGCGTAGTTCTGGTCGAGCATGTTGGTGACTCCGACGGCAGTGGAGAAACTGTCGGTCCAATCGTAGTCGGCGCGGAAGTTGAACAGCGCATAGGAGCCGATGTCGGTGAAGTTCGGCCGTGCCGTCGCTGCTGGCCGGCCTGGAGGCATCGGACAGCCCGCCGCACTCGAGACGCTCGAACCCGAGGTCAGCGTTGTGCCGCAGTCGGTGATCAGGACCGTGCGATCGCTCGACACTTCAAGGCTCGGTGTCAGGGTGAGCTGATGCGTCGCCTGCCAGGACGCATAGACGAATGCCTTGTGCGCCGGCGTGCCTTCGGCCTGGTAGGCGGCAATCGAACCGATCTGTGCTGCCTGCTGGGCGGCAGTACCAAATGGCTCGGTCTCACGCGCCGCTTTCGCATAATCGAAGTCACGCTCGATGTAAGTGTAGTTGCCGCCGAGGCGCAGCGTAGGCGTGACGTCCCAATCGGCCGATAGCTCTAGACCGTAGCTCTCCCCGTCGGCGTTGAAGCCGATGATCGAGGTGTTGCCGTTGGCGGCGAAGAAGGCGTTCTGGATGCTGTCCTTGATGTCCGAGTAGAAGACCGTGCCCGAAACCTTGACGTCGCCCAGGGCTTCGCTGACCCCGACCTCGTAGTTGGTCGCGCGTTCGGGATCGAGGTTGGGATCGACCGCGCGCGTGCCAAAGCGGGTGCTGTAGCGCTCGAACAGGGTCGGGAAGCGGGTGCGAGACGACACGCTCGCGTGCGCCGTGCCGGTGCGGCTGTAGTCGAGTATGGCAGCGCCCTGCCAATTCCATGCGCCGATGGACGGCTGCTCGGGTTGATCGCGAACAACCAAGACAGGCGTGGGGAGCACATCACCTGAGCTATCGGTGAACTGGGCGTCTAGAACACTGTTGCGGTCGTAGCTGATGCCAGCAACGAAATCGAGGTTGCGAGTGGCGTGGAACGTGTTCTCAACGGCGAAGGACCACGTCTCCTCCCGGCTTGGTCTCAGTGGGAGTCCTGCCGGTGAAGGGGAAGGCGGTCTCGTAGTCGATGTCCCACTCCTTGTGAACGTCCTGGCGGTAGTGGATGACGCCCTTGAGGCTGTTCATGGGAATGAGTTCGGTGCCCATCTCGACGAAGCCGCCGGTGCTGTTGTCGTCATAGACGCTGTCGACGAGACGCGTCGTGTAGGTCCGGTCGTTCGTGGAAAAAGAGATTGCTGCCGAAGGTGTTGTAATAGGCGTTGGTCTTTATGTAGGACGCGTCGCCGATTTGCGTCTTGGTCAGCAGTGACAGTGTCGACGTAGACCAGTCGTGCCACTCCCACAGGCGTTCTTTGTTCTGGAAGAAGATGCCCTGCACGACCTGACGGTTGACGTGCAGAGGCGAGCCGCGGTTGTTGGCCTGTGTGGTGTAGTTGATGCTGTATTCGTCGGTGGCGTTGGGCGTGATGCCGACCTTGGTGTTGATGCGCCAGTCATCGGAGTTGGAGTGATCGCGGGCGCCGCCGTCCTCGTAGGGATAACCGTTGCAGAATGCCGCAACGCAGACGCCCGTCGATTGCGTGAAATCATCGGACATATCGAAGTGGTCCTGCTCGACCATGGTGCCGCTCACCTGCGCGTAGTAGCCCTTCTGGCGCGTGCCGGCGAAGGCGTAGCTGCTCCACTGGCCCATGGAGCCGAGGTCGCCGTCGAACACGGCACCGACGCGACCTTCAAGCTCGATCTCCTTGGTCGGCTTGCGGCTGACGAGGTTGATGGCGCCGCCGAGGCCGCCCGGTCCGTTGAGCACCGAGACGTAGCCCTTCTGCACCTGGATCTCGGCGATGTCGGCGGTGAGGAAGCGGTTGAAGTCGAGGCGGTTGTCCGCCGGCAGGTACATCCGTACGCCGTCCATGTAGAGCGGCACCCGGAAGCGGTCGAAGCCGCGCACCTGGATGTCGCGCTCGTTGCGGCTGTTGCCGCTCTGCTGGATGGACACGCCGGGCACGATGCTCAGCGCCTGGTCGACGGTATTCTTGTTGAACGTGTACATGGCCTCGTTGGTGATCGTGGAACCGCCGATGAGGTCGAGCTGGCCGAGCGTGTAGAGGCCCATGCCGGCGGTGCCGGTATCGCCGGACACCTCGCCGGTCGTCGCCGGCCCCTGCTGGGGCGCGGCCGGCGCCGCGGCACTGCCGGCGGACCCGATGCTCTTTGGCTGGCGCTTCTTGCGGGCGAGCGGCTGGGAGGGCGCCTCGACCACCACCGGCGGCAGCGGTGTCGCCTCGTCGGCGGTGACGTCGCCACCCGACGTCATAGTGGCGGCATCTTGCGCTGTCGTCGGCGCAGGCACAGCAAGGCTCATCGCGGCACTGGCGAGCGCCACGTACGCAAACTTGAACACAGGAACACCCCCCGATACGCAGTACGAGTTTTCGTTATATCCGATCAGATACAGCGAACAACAAAATTCATCATCTCGGCGTCATGTCGATGCCGCGGTGTGGCTCTGATATGCTTGCACGAGATGCGACGAGGGCTTCAGGTGGGCGATACGGCGAAGAAGTCGAAACAGGCGGGCGCGCGTGCGGCGGAAAAATCGCCCGCCAAGCCGGCGCTCAGCCACGCGCGCAAACGCAAGTCAGAGCGCGCATTTCCGCGCCTGCGCATTCACATCGGCGATGACATGGTGCTGGGGCCGGGGAAAGTGGACCTGCTGGAGTCGATCGGCCGCACCGGCTCGATCTCGGCGGCCGGACGCGAACTCGGCATGTCCTACCGCCGCGCCTGGCTGCTGGTGGACGCGCTCAACCACATGTTCCCCAACGCACTCGTCACTGCGGCGCCGGGCGGATCGCGCGGCGGCGGCGCCAAGCTCACCGAATATGGCCGCGGCGTGGCGGCGGCCTACAGGCGCGTCGAGGCGCGCGCACGCACCGCGATGCGTGAGGAAATGGCGGCATTCGACGTGCGCGTGGATAAGGACTAGCAGCTCGGCGCGGGCCTTGCTTTTTGGGATTGCGGCCGCGCCACATTAACCGCTCGGAGAGCCGCAACGGGCTATTCTCCGCGGCGCACAAAGCCGCGCTGGGGCCGAGCCTATCCGCCACACTTGCTGCCGGGGGCGCGAAGCGCGTAATCATTTGCGGATATTGCCGGCACAACACCGGCGCGAGGGGACTTCTGCATGGATCGCATCAAGATCGTCGGCGGCCAGAGGCTGAACGGCACCATCCCGATCTCCGGCGCCAAGAACGCCGCCTTGCCGCTGATGATCGCCAGTCTGCTGACCGCAGACCGGCTGACGCTGAAGAACGTCCCCAATCTCGCCGACGTCGCCCAGCTTGCCCGCATCCTGCGCAATCATGGCGTCGACCTCGCCGTCGACGGCAAGCGTCCTGGGCCTGCCCAGCACATCGGCGAGACGTTCCATCTTTCGGCGCGCGACATCGTCGATACGGTGGCCCCCTATGAAATGGTCAGCCGCATGCGCGCCAGCTTCTGGGTGCTGGGGCCGCTGCTCGCCCGCTGCGGACAGGCCAAGGTCTCGCTGCCGGGTGGCTGCGCCATCGGCACGCGTCCGGTCGACCTGCATCTGATGGGCCTCAAGGAGCTCGGCGCCGAGATCGAGATCGAGGCCGGCTATGTGATCGCCAAGGCCAAGGGCGGATCGCTGCGCGGCGGGCGCGTGGTGTTCCCCAAGGTGTCGGTGGGTGCAACGCACAACGTGCTGCTGGCCTCGGCGCTGGCACGCGGCGAGACCATCATCGAGAACGCGGCGCGCGAACCCGAGATCGGCGATGTCGCCGAGTGCCTCGTCAAGATGGGCGCCAAGATCGAGGGCATCGGCACCTCGACATTGCACATCCAGGGTGCCGATCGCCTCGAAGGTGCCGTGCATTCGGTGCTCGCCGATCGTATCGAGACCGGGACCTTTGCGATGGCGGTAGCGGCCGTCGGTGGCGACGTGACGCTGGAGGGCGCACGGCCCGACTTGCTGAAGACCGCGCTCGACGTGCTGGCGCAGACCGGCGTGACGGTGCAGACCACCAACAGCGGCATCCGCATTGCACGCAACGGCCACGATCTGGAGCCGGTGACGGTCGAGACGCAGCCGTTCCCCGGCTTTCCGACCGACCTGCAGGCGCAGCTCATGGCGCTTATGACCACGGCCAAGGGCACGAGCGTCATCCGCGAGACGATCTTCGAAAACCGCTTCATGCACGTGCAGGAGCTGGCTCGCCTCGGCGCCGACATTCAGCTGCATGGCGACACGGCCATGATCAAGGGCGTCAAGGGGCTGACCGGTGCGCCGGTAATGGCAACCGACCTTCGCGCTTCGGTATCGCTGGTCATCGCTGCGCTGATGGCCGAAGGAGAGACGATGATCAATCGCGTCTACCATCTCGACCGCGGCTTTGAGCAGCTCGAGCAGAAGCTGTCGCGCTGCGGGGCTCAGATCGAGCGCCTGACCGGCTGATCCGCACCAACGCGCCCGAGCGTCTTGCGCAGGAATCGTTGGCCTGTTCCACATGGAACAGCGCGGTCTGCTGCATGCGCCTAGTTTCCAATCGTGATCAAGGCGGCCCGCCCCCCGAGCCTCCGCAACGAAGGAAACTCGTGACGATGAACAAGCGGCTTATGAAAAGCGCCATCCTCGGTGCGGCATTGGCGTCGGCTCTTGCGCCGGCGGCGCTCGCCAAGGGCGGCAAGGAATTCTACGTCCAGGACTATCAATTCGATCGCCCGATGAGCGGCTACGAAGGTCGGGCCGGCAACTACTACTGTTCGTATCAACGCCTGCCGAACCGCGTCTGCAGCACCGATTCCAACGGCAACGAGAAGTGCCAGGTAAAGGGTTGGACGCTGCGCCAGCACTGCTACTGACCCGACACCCGTACTGAGTTTGGTCGAGGGCTGCGCGAGGGCTTCCGCTCCGTCGCCCCATGACGTGCCCTCGATCGGCGGGCCCCGGCTTCGGCCGGGGTCCGCGCTTATTGCCGCGTACACCGTGAGACAGGCCCACAGATGAAGAAGCACTTGCTCCCAGCCGCCATCGTCGCATCGCTGCTGGCGTGCGCCATCGGCGCTGCTTCATTCGTGCGCGGGGCCCGAGACTTCTATGCGCATGCCAATGCCGACGGCGGCACTGTGGTCGAGCAGCCGGGAAATGCGCGCCGCTGCGTGCACGATTGCCGCCTCGGCGATTAATATTGAGGCGCTGCTGCGTCATGTCTCCGACGCGGACGCCGTGATCAACCCAGATCGATCTCGCCTTCGACCTGATGTCTGAGGTCGGTGCCCTCGGCAGTCAGCACCATCTTGACGCGCAGCTTACCGTCTCCGCCGAGGTTTCCCTCGCGCACGATGCGCTCGATCTCCTGCTGCGAGGTGATACCCACCTCTTTGAGAAAACGGCGCAGGGAGAGATTGAAGCGTTCGTTTTCCATGGCGCACCCAATTGTTGAGGCGGAAAGCTCACGACTAGTCTAGAGCCCGATTCCGCGGCACCACAAGCCTTCAGCGCGGCCGGATCGTCGCTATCAACGGCCCGATCCATAGGTTTGTTGCACCGCTGCGGCAGCGCCGCTATCAACGGTTTGTAGCTCGCGGCCAAGCCCCGCGGGTCCCCTGGGACACCGCCCGATGCAAGACTTGAAGCTGATCGCCCTCGATCCGGAGGATCTGCGGGTTCTCTCCTGCCACCTTCAGGATGCGGTGATCCGCATCGGAGACATGGCGTACCTGAAGCAAAGCATGCGATTTGCGGCAATTGCCAACCGCTTCGACTGGGAAGAGGCGGCCAAGGATGTGACGGGGGAATTTCAGCGCCGGCGTACGGGCCTGCGCTTTGAACGCGTTACCGCTGCCCGCGTGCAGGGTTTCGACCTGCAACAGAAGGATACGGTGCTGGCGCTGCTCGCCGTGACCTTCGAGGTGGCCGAAGAGCCGTCGGGGGCCGTCACCCTGCACTTCGCCGGCGGCGGCGCCGTGCGCCTCGAGGTGGAATGCATCGAGGCTGAACTGCGCGATCTCGGCGCTGCCTGGCGTACGGGAACCAAGCCGGCGCATGCCAGCGACGAGTAGATCGACCAAAACTCAAGGAGACGGCCGTTTCGGCCGATGCTTAAGATGCCGAAGCGGCTCAACACGCGCGATGCTCATTTCGAGGCGGACTTCTCGGCCTTGCTCGGCGAGAAGCGTGAATCCTCCGCCGATGTCGGCACCGCCGTCGCCGCCATCCTCGCCGACGTGCGCGCGCGTGGTGACGCAGCGCTGTTAGACCTGTCGCAGAAGTTCGATCGCATCGATCTGGCGGCGGTCGGCATGCGCGTGACGCCGGGTGAAATGCGCGCAGCGACGTCTGCCTGCAGTGCCGAGGCATTGGCCGCACTGCAGATCGCCGCCGATCGCATCGCCGAGCATCACGCGCGCCAGCTGCCGATGAACGAGCGCTACACCGACGAGCTTGGTGTCGAACTCGGCTGGCGGTGGACGGCGGTGGAGTTGGTCGGGCTCTACGTGCCGGGAGGCCTGGCATCGTATCCAAGTTCCGTGCTGATGAACGCCATCCCCGCCAAGGTGGCAGGCGTGCCGCGCGTCGTCATGGTCGTGCCGGCGCCGAACGGCGAACTCAATCCGCTCGTGCTTGCCGCCGCGCAGCTCGCCGGGGTCGAGGAGATCTATCGCATCGGCGGCGCGCAGGCAGTGGCGGCGCTGGCCTACGGCACGGAGACGATCGCCCCCGTGGCCAAGATCGTCGGCCCCGGAAATGCGTACGTCGCCGCCGCCAAGCGGCTGGTGTTCGGCACCGTTGGCATCGACAGCATCGCCGGTCCCTCTGAGGTGCTGATCATCGCCGACAAGGACAACAATCCAGAATGGATCGCCGCCGACCTGCTGGCA
Organism: uncultured Alphaproteobacteria bacterium; assembly: GCA_963759735.1. GTDB lineage: Bacteria > Pseudomonadota > Alphaproteobacteria > Rhizobiales > Hyphomicrobiaceae > Hyphomicrobium_A. The sequence goes on along the minus strand of CAVXAF010000003.1, from coordinate 180,595 downwards.
CAGGCCGAGCACGACACGGCGGCACAGTCGATCCTTATGACCGACGATGCCGCGTTCGGTCGCGCCGTCGAGGCCGCCGTGGCGCGCCAGCTGCAGAAGCTGCCACGCGGCAACATCGCCGGCGAAAGCTGGAACGTGTTCGGGGCCATCATCGAGCTGGCTTCACTGGATGAGGCGCCGGCGCTCGCCGACCGTATCGCCGCCGAGCATCTGGAAATCGCCACTGCCGAACCTGAGGCATTGAGCGAGCGCATCCGCAATGCGGGCGCGATATTCATCGGCGCGTATACCCCGGAGATGATCGGCGATTACATCGCAGGGTCGAACCACGTGCTGCCAACCTCGCGCACGGCGCGCTTTTCCTCAGGTCTTGGAGTGCTCGACTTCATGAAACGCACCTCGCTCCTGAAGCTCAACCGCAAGGCACTTGCCGCGCTGGCCGCGCCCGCCATGGCGCTGGCCCGCGCCGAAGGGCTTGAAGCTCACCGGCTGTCTGCCGACATACGCCTCTCCACCACGACCGAGCCAGCATCATGAGCGACGCCGAAGCGCCGACCGAACTGCCCAAGGCGCGTCTCATCGCCATCACTTTGGATGAGAAGTCTACGGCGACCACCAACACCAACATCGAACACGAACGCGAGGTAGCAATCTTCGATATCCTCGAAGGAAATTCGTTCGCTCTCGATGGACGCGATGACGGCCCCTACAAGTTGAATTTGGCGCTGGTTGAGGATCGGCTGGTGCTGACGATCAACAGCGAGTCCGACGAGACCGTCGTCACGCATTTGCTGTCGCTGACGCCGCTGAAGCGCATCATGAAGGACTACTTCCTCGTCTGCGAGAGCTACTACGAGGCGATCCGCACCGCGCCGCCTTCGCGCATCCAGGCGATCGACATGGGGCGCCGCGGCCTGCACGACGAAGGCAGCCGCACCCTGCTCGAACGTCTGGCCGGCAAGGTCACGGTCGATATCGACACCGCCCGCCGTCTGTTCACGCTCATCTGCGCCCTGCACTGGAAGGGATAGCGGGAATGTCTCGCGAAGTCGCGAGCGGCGATACGGTTGAGACCTCGGAGTCGCCTCCGGGGGTTGCCGAATCGACCACGCGCGAATTGCCAGGCGCGGTGCTGTTTGCCTGTACCTCGAATGCCGTGCGCTCGGTGATGGCGGCGGCGATCCTGCGCCATCTGGCCGGAAAGCGCGCCTACATTGCCTCGGCGGGAGTGCGCGCGGGAACCTCCGATCCTTTCGTCACCGCGGTGATGGACGAAATCGGCATCGACGTCTCGCAGCATACCCCGCACACGCTGCGCGACCTGCACGATACCTCGTTCGATGTCATCGTGACGTTGTCGCCTGAGGCGCACCACCAGGCGCTGGAGCTGACGCGTACCATGGCGGTGGACGTCGAGTACTGGGCGACGATCGATGCAACGGTCATGCTCGGGCAGGGCACGCGCGAGCAGACGCTGCAGCATTATCGCGACGTGCGCGATCAGCTGTTCGATCGCATCAAGAAGCGTTTCGGCTTCGAGGGCGGTCCGACGGTGTGATGTCGTGGCCTCCAATTGCGTGCGGGTCAGCTTCGGCGCCAGCGTCGGGCGCCGGTTTCTCGCCGACGAGGAACCAGGTTTCGAGCGCGCCGATGCCCTTGATCTCTATCGGCCCGCGCGGCTCGTAGAGAAAGCCTTCGCCAAGCTTGGCGCGGCAATCGGGACAGATGAGGATGCGGCCCGGCGAGGATTGGCCCTCGAGCCGGCTGGCGAGGTTTACCGGATCGCCCCACACGTCGTAGCTGAACTTGCGCGTGCCGATGACCCCGGCCATCACCGGTCCTGACGCCATGCCGACGCGCAGATTGATGGCCAGCCCGCTTTGCTCGCGAAACTGCGCGGCGGTATCCAGCATGGCGAGGCCCATGCGCGCCAGGCGTGCCGTATGATCGGGCACCGGCTCGGGCAGCCCGGCGACGACCATGTAGGCATCGCCGATGGTCTTGATCTTCTCCACCCCGTGGCGGACGGCCAGCTTGTCGAACTCAGAGACGATGCGGCTCAGCATGTCGACGGTGGCGTTGGCGCCGAGCCGCCGCGCCAGGGCGACGAACCCGGAGATGTCGGCGAACATCACCGAGGCATCCTCGATGCTGTCGGCGATCAGTCCGCCGGGGTTGGCCTTGAGGCGCTCGACGATGGCGTCGGGGAGGACGTTGCGGAGCACCGCGTCGGTCTCGGCCTTCGCCTGCTCGGCGAGGCTGAACGCGTAGTACACCGACGCCGCAATGAGCGCGAAGGTCGTGATCGCCCCCTGCGTGTAGAGGGAATCGATGACCGCCTGCTGCTCCGGTGTTACCGGGCCGGAGATCGGAAAGGTGTACCAGACATGCAGATGCAGGCCGAGGGCGAGCAGGATCACCGCGCCCACCAGCCATATGCGCTGCAGCCCGAAGATGACGAAGGCGGCCGCCGGGACGACGAGATACTGCAGATGCCCGCCGCCTTCGCGGCTGAAGAAGCTGGCAAAGCCGACGAGCGCGGCGTACTCGACCGCAACGAGCAGCAGTCCGCCGGCGATTTCGTTGATGCGATGGGCAAACGGCACCAGCAGTACCGTGGCGACGAGCGCCAGGTTGAGGTAGATCATCGGCGCGTAGGTGGAGAAGTCGGTCAGTCGCCTGCTGGATCGCGTAGAGCAGCGTCGTGGTGGCGATCAGGTAGCACATCACGTTGAGGATCTTCAGCCGCCGGCGCACGTCGGGCGGGTACTTTGCCGTACCCGCGCTGGCAAGCCGGCGCCCGAAGACGCGCAAGCGCCTGACGACGGCGCTGTCGAGCAACGGACGCAGCGGCACGGCGAGACGTGTTCTAAGGGCACGAATGGGCGAGGCGGTGCGGGCGCGGATGGCACGCGCATGCTCCTGCAGGCGCAGGGCGCCTGAGGATTTCCCGGTCGGCGGTCGGCCTAAAGGCTCGAGCATTCTTACTCGGCGCCGGCGATGGCTTGCAGCTCTTCGATATCGCAGACGATGCGCGAGCCGTTACGCTCCAGCGCCCCGCTCGTCTCCAACATCGACAGGGCCGTGTTGACCTTCGGTCGGCTGGCGCCGATGAGCAGAGCCAGCTCGCTCTGCGAGATCGGCAATTCGATGGTCACGCGGCCTTCTTCGCTGTCGGGCGCCTTGGCGCGCGCGGCTGCCAGGAAGAAACGGGCGAGACGTCCTTCGATGGGATACAGCGCGATGGCTTCGAGCTGCTGGTCGGCCTCGCGAACGCGCGAGCACAGAAAGCGCACGGCTGCTTCGGCGACGTGCGGCTGCGTTTCCATCAATCGCTTCAGCGCCGGCTTGGAGAGGCTGAGCGCACTCACTTTGCCGACGGCAGTGGCGTCGGCGGAGCGCGGACCACCATCGAGCATGGCGATCTCGCCGAAGATGGCGCCGGCCTCGGCATGCGCGAAACTCAGCTCGCGGCCTTCAGCCGTCAGCACCGAGAGCCGCACGCGGCCCGAAACGACGAGATAGATTTCGCGACCTGCGTCGCCGCGCGCGAAAATCACTTGGCTCGGATCGAAGTTGACCTCCCGCATCTCGTCGGCAACGGCGCGACGCTCGGCCTCATCGAGGGAGCCAAAAAGTGGTGTGCGTCCGAGAAGATCGACAATCGCGGTCTTGGCAATCATGATAAAAGCCCTTTCGGCCCGGTCGCTGGGTGATTTAGCCTGAAAAGGGCCTGCTCTGGCAACGGCGGATTGGCCACTTGCTTTTCCATCGGTGGCTTTGCAATGTCAGAACGCCCCGTTGCGGTGCTTCAGCAACTGTAAAGTGCCCGGGTTTGGCTTCGTACGCGGCACCCTGGTGCCCCAAGCATCTGCCGCAATAGAACCATGTCCTCGCCCCTTTATCCTTCTCCAAGGTGATGTCTCGATGACCGCCAAGGCTGCTTTCCTAACCGCGCTGAGCCGCACCGATCATCCGCGGCGCGAAACCTTGCGCCGTGAAATGGCCAAGGAGAACGCCGCACAGCCGGGGCAATTGGCGCGCCCGACACTTGTGCTCGCCAGTGCCAGCCCGCGCCGGCTGATGCTGCTGGCGCAGGTCGGCATCGAGCCAGATGCGCTGCGGCCCTCATCCATCGATGAGTCGGCGCGACGCGGGGAGATGCCGCGCGGTTACGCGGCGCGCATCGCCCGCAAGAAAGCGGAGGCGGCGCGCGACCAGATCGCCAACGACAAGGACATCGCCTCGGCCTACGTGCTTGCCGCCGATACGGTGGTGGCGGTCGGTCGCCGGATTCTGATGAAGCCGTCGAATATCGAGGAGGCGGCCAACTGCCTGCAGCTGCTGTCGGGCCGCGCGCATCGGGTGCTGACCTCCGTGTGCCTGATCACGCCGGACGATCGCGTGCGTCACAAGATCGTCGACACACGCGTGCGCTTCAAACATCTGACGCGCGAGGAGATTGAAGCCTACATCGCCTCCAGGGAGTGGCGGGGCAAGGCCGGCGGCTACGCCATCCAGGGTCTTGCCGGCTGCTTCGTTCAGAAGATCATCGGCTCGTACACGAGCGTCGTGGGGCTGCCACTCACCGAGGTTGTGGCGATGCTGGTCGGGGAGGGCTTCCCGATACACTTTGCCTGGGTCAGGGCTTCCGAGTTCGACCCGACCTGAGCTGAACGCCAAGACGACTGGGCGCTGGATTGAATGGCGAGCAAGGATCCATCAGTGGCGGGGTACGGCCGTTGCCCCATTTGCGGCTCCAAGGCGGAGGCCGAATATAGGCCGTTCTGCTCGGTGCGCTGCCGCGATGTCGATCTCGGCCGCTGGCTGGGCGGGGCGTATGCGATTCCTGGCGGGGAGGCGTCGGACGAGGACGGCGAGGAAGCCGGGGCACGCAGCGCGCGCGGCGATGTGCGCGATCGGGATGACGACGACGAGGCCTCTTGAGCGACTTCCCTGAGTTCCCCTCCTGACGGCGAGATTTGCCGGGCTGGGGGCGGGAAATTCGAGCGTCGGTGCTGCGACGGGCGATCCGCTGGACAGGGGGCGAAGCCCTCACTATAACGGCCGAGCTTTGGCGCCGGGGTCTGCCGCTCAAAGCATTTGCCCAGGTAGCTCAGTTGGTAGAGCACGTGACTGAAAATCACGGTGTCGCTGGTTCAATTCCGGCCCTGGGCACCACTCCTTTTAAAGACATATGACCGCTTCGCTCGACCCTTGGCATTTAGTTGCCACTTCGAAAGATCGTTGGCCGGGCGTGCCTACTCTGTCAGCTCAATTTTATAGGTCGGTCTGCGTCCCTGCCGGATATATCCGCAGCCCGCACGAGACGAAGCGGCTGCCGGATCACACGCTAGCAGCAGGCACACGATGATGGTCGCGTAGCGCGCCGCATCTTCCTGGTGCTCCCAACCAACCCAGACCGCTTTTTTCTTGACGCAGGTCAGGACGCACGAGCCGCGTCTTGAACCTTAGTATGCGGCGCATTGCGTGAACGTTCAAAACGGCACGCGGGTGAACGGGCGGATCACCTCTCCACGCCAGCGCGATTGTCAGTCGTCTGCGGAGCGCCCACTGAGGGCCGCAAAATGACAAAGAGGAATTACTCCGCGATGGACCATCCGCCTCTACTCGGTTGCACCGGCTGCCAAGAGCCACTCGACTTCAGTATTAGCATGGCCTTTCAGCCGATCATCGATATGCGCGATCTAACTGTCTTTGGCTACGAGGCGCTGGTGCGTGGACCCCGCGGCGAGCCCGCTTCGGACGTCTTTTCGCATGTAACGGCGGAAAATCGTTTCGCCTTCGATCAGCGCTGCCGCGTGCACGCGGTCGAACTGGCTGCGCAACTGGCCATTGGTCTCGACCAGCGTTTGGCGATCAACTTCATGCCTAACGCGGTCCAGGAACCCAGCCGCTGCCTCCACTCCACGCAACAGGCGGCGTTGCGTGCTGGTATTTCGTTCGACAGGATCATTTTCGAGGCGACTGAAGAGGACCGTCTTGTCGACCCCGCCGGCTTTCGCGCCATCATGAGCGTGTACAAGGGCGCGGGATTTCGCACTGCGATTGACGATTTTGGCGATGGCTTTGCCGGCCTGAGCTTCCTCGCCGAGTTCCAGCCCGACTACCTCAAGCTCGACATGAAACTCGTTCGCGGAATCGACACTGACAAGCCGCGTCAGACAATAGTCGCGGGTATAGCGAGGGTGGCCAGCTCATTGGGTGCCACTGTTATCGCTGAGGGGATAGAAACTCCTGCCGAAATGCGAACGCTTCGCGACATTGGCATCCCGATTATGCAGGGGTATCTGTTCGCACGGCCTGCATTCGAAGCGCTACCGGAGGTGGATCTTTGCCGCAACCAGGGCAACTTGCGCAAGGAGCCCTCGTCCGTGAGCGAACCGGAGTCCTGCGGGCGCTCAGGTTCCAGAGGACTAACATTTTGACGATGCTCGGTGGCGGCGGCGAGCGTGCTCGGCGGGGATGATGTTTGCCTGCGTCTACCCAAAAAGAACGACACATCGCCGCTCAATCACGCAGGAAATTCGCGGCTGGTTTAATGGAGGCAGCAGCCCAAATGATCGCAGCGACGCACTGCTTACGCAGGGTTTTCGACTTTCGTCCAAGCGTCACTCTTTACACTGAAGATTACGCTGAAGAATTACAGAAAAGTTAGCATTTGCGGTCCACTTCGAGCCCCATGCTTCAGTCTTCGGAAAAATCTTCGGTCGCCGGTGGGATATTACTCGTCGTGGGCGCGGCACTTGTCACCATGGGGATCGTGGCGATCAGCCTCGATAGCCTTGCCAAGTGGCGCGAGATCGAGACGTCAGCATCTCGACGTGGGGCGGCGGCTCTCGACATGCTCGAGGCGATCCACACTCAGTCAATGCTCCATCGCACGCAAATCGAAGACGGCGACCCTGCGATCGCGACGCTCGACGGCGCTATGAAGCAGTTTTCGCAGTCGCTCGCCGGTACCCAACTTTGGCTCGTGATGGGCCCTAAGACTATTGCCTACCAGCGCGCACGCGGTCACGCAGACATTGAAGTGCCGCGCGATTCCCTCGACCGGGAAACCATCGCGACCGGAAAGACGCAACAAGCCAAATTGGCGGGGCTGTTGCGAGTGTCTCGGCCAATTATTTTGGGCCAGGGAAGCGCAGCCCATGTGCGTTGCGCTGCGTGCCATGCCGCCTTAATGGGAGTTCAGGACGGAGAGGTCATAGGTGCTTATAGCGCAGCCGTGGAACTCGCGCCTGCTATCGCCTTCTGGCGTTCGAATACTTACGCCCAAATCTTCGGAGGCATGCTGCTCGTCGCCATCGCCCTATGCACTGTTGGGGTTCTGCTTCGGCTCACCGTGCTGCGACCGCTCCGGCACCTGACAACTGCGACCCGTCAGCTTGCGCGCGGTGACCTCGATACGAACGTGAGCTACGCGGAGCGCGATGACGAATTGGGAACGCTGGCGCGCTCGCTGGAGGTGTTCCGAACAAGCCTTTTGGATAAGCTGCGCTCTGAAAAGAGAATTGCCCACATGGCCCAGCATGACACTTTGACGGGGCTGCCCAATCGCGCAGGCCTCAACGAGTATGTCGATCGCGCTTTGGAGAGTTGCAATCATGAGCATCGGCTCGCTGTGATTTCCATCGATCTCGACGGACTGAAGGAGATCAACAGCATGCATGGTCACTGCGCTGGCGATCAATTGCTGAAGGCCTTCGCTCGTCGGTTGAGCAAAATTCGAGCTGACGGAGAATTCGTCGCGCGGACCGGCGGGGATGAATTTCTGGCGGTGAAGCAATTCCTGGATCAGGCGTCGCTACTCGAGTTTGTCGCCCGCCTGGAAGGCTGTCTGCTTGCCGAGTATGACGTCGCGGGCGCGGGACTCCCGGTGGGAGGGCACATCGGCGTTGCTCTCTTCCCTGAAGATGCAGAGTCGAAGGATGAGCTGATCATCAAAGCGGATATCGCCATGCAGCGTGCGAGGGTGAGCCCGCAGCAGGTGACCTGTTTTTATGAGGCGCGCATGGATGAAGCGGCGCGCGACCGTTGGCGTCTTACGAGCGACCTCGGTGGCGTTGTCGAGCGCAACGAATTGACACTCGCGTATCAAGTTCAGAAGTCGATCAAGACATTAAAGACCACGGGCTATGAGGCTTTGCTGCGTTGGAAGCATCCTCATCGCGGAATGGTATCTCCGGCCGACTTCATACCTCTCGCCGAGGCTTGCGGTGCTATCGTACCGATCGGCCAATGGGTATTGCGAACAGCCTGCGCCGAGGCCGCACGCTGGCCCCGAGACTATCGGATTGCCGTCAACATTTCGCCGCTACAGCTCACCGAGGAGCTGCCGGAGCTAGTGCACGACGTGCTCTTGCAGAGTGGGCTCTCGCCGCAGCGTCTTGAGCTCGAGATCACCGAGTTGGCCATTATCGGCGACAAGACCAAGGCACTCCGCATCCTGCAGCAGATTAAAGATTTAGGCGTCGGCATTGCGCTCGATGACTTCGGGACCGGATACTCCTCTCTCGATACGCTCAGATCCTTCCCGTTCGACAAAATCAAGCTCGACCGCTCGTTCGTGAGCGAGCTCGTGGAGAGCGCGCAGGCTAGGGCGATCATTCGCGCGGTGGTCGCCCTAGGCAGCTGCCTTCATATCCCCATCCTGGCCGAAGGGGTCGAGACACCCGAGCAGTTGGCACTGCTCAAGGCCGAGGACTGTGACGAGGTGCAGGGCTATTTGTTCGGCCGCCCGCAGGCCATGGTAGATGTTGCACATCAGCGTAGGCTTGCTTCGTAGTGTGGGATCGACGATCCAGGCCGGCGCACGCAATTACAGGCCTTGTATCTCGTTCATCGAAGCGAGCAGCTTCACCAGTTCGACGGCGCTGCGTACGCCCATCTTCTCGAAGATGCGCGCGCGATGAACCTCGACCGTGCGAACGGCGATCGAGAGCTCCTCGGCAATCACCTTGTTGAGTTTGCCGGCGACCAGAAGCAGCATCACCTCGTGCTCGCGCTCGGAAAGCGTGACCATGCGCTCGGCGTACGTGCGCCGAGCCGCGTACTGCTCGGCCTGCACCAAGTCGTCGGCCATCGCCACGACGACTTTGTCCACCAGATCGTTGGCATCGAACGGCTTTTCGATGAAGTCGCGAATGCCCTTCTTGAGCGCCTCGACCGCCATGGGCACGTCGCCATGCCCCGTCAGGACGATGCACGGCAGACGCGAGCCCGCCTCCGCCAGGCGCGAAAAGAGCTCAAGCCCCGACATCCCCCCCATACGAATGTCGGTCAGCACGCATCCGCGTAGATCGGGCGTGAATACTTCGAGAAACGCTTCGCCCGACGGGAAGGTCGACGTGCTCACATTGCGTGAAGACAGCAAGAATGTGAGCGCATGGCGGAGCGCAGCATCGTCGTCAACAACATAGGCGCGTGGTTCGTTCATCTGCGCGTCAATCGGCGATCGGCAGCGTGAAGCTGAAGCAGCAGCCGTCATCACCGTGTCCCTTGTACTTGATGCCGCCACCGTGGAGTTCGATGATCGAGCGGCATATCGTAAGACCCATGCCCATTCCCCCTTCCTTTGTCGAGATAAAGGGCGAGAACAGTTGCGGGGTGAGATTGTCGGCTACTCCGCTGCCAAAGTCTCGCACGCGAACCTCGATGACACCGGCTCCCACGGTGCCGGTGAGCATCACCCGCCGACGATTTGGGGGCAGGTCCTTCGAAGCATCGAGGCTGTTGCGAATGAGATTGACGAGCACCTGCTCGATCAGCACCCGGTCGGCGCGCACGCGGGGCAGTGCCGGGTTCGAGTTCGACCTCCACCCTGCACAATGCGCGGCTCAGCTCGGGCTCGAGCAGCGCTGCCGTCTCCTTCGTCACCTCGGCGAGATCGAGAGGCTCGAGACGCGGCTCGCTCTTCTTGACGAAGTTGTGCACGCGGCGGATCATCAGGCCGGCGCGCTCTACGGACTTTCCGATGGCGTCGAGCGCGGGGTCAGATGATCGAAATTCATCGAGCCCGCCGAGAGCATGTTCTTGAGACCCGTCTGGTAACTACGGATCGCGGCGAGCGGCTGATTGAGATCGTGCGCGAGGAACGATGCCATCTCGCCCATCGTCACCAGGCGCGACGTATGCTGCATCTTTTCGGCATGCGTGCGGGCCAGCTCTTCGGCGCGCTTGCGATCCGAGATATCGAGAACCGAGCCCATCCACCCCTGCTGCTGACCCTGTCCGTCGATGAGCGGCGCCTCGTAGATCAGCACGTCCAAACGGGTGCCGTCGCGGCGCTGAAACTTCACCTCAAGACCGTGCCCCGTCGAATTCGCCGGCAAGTACGGCGTCGTGAATCCGCCGCGTGCGCTCCAGTTCCTCCGGCACCCAGTAGGGCATCGGCGGCGCGCGGCCTATGAGATCTGCCTCCGAGTAGCCGACCATGCGGCAGAAGGCCTGATTGACGTAGAGCAGACGACCCATCGAGGTCCCTCGCTCGGATGCCCACGCGCAGCGACTGTTCCATGCTGCGCCGGAACGCGTACTCGCCGTCGCGGGCCGCCTCGGCGAGCTTGCGGCCGCGCAGCTGGCGTTCGCGGGCGATGAGCGCGCCGGCGGCCAGGAAGCTCAGCACGATCATGGCTACGACGAGCCCGTTCTGCACCAGGCTCGATCGGTTCTGGTAGCTGGCGAGCGTGAGCCAGAGATCCTTGAGCGGCGGCCCGATCTCGACGGTGTAACTCAAGGCAGCCTTATCTGGGTCGACCTTCGAGCGACTCGCCGCCAGTTTCTCATCTCCGCGCTTGATCAGGACGGCACGCTTCTCAGCGATCCACCAGGGCACATGCTGCGCGAGCACGCGCGCCAGAGAAATCTCCGCATGGAGAATGCCCATCACCTGTCCGCCCTGCATGATCGGCGCGACGAAGGACACATGGTCGGAGGTGCCCGGACGTGAGTAGGGCGGCGTAAAAGCGCCTCGTCCCGTCCGCTTGGCGAACTGTATGGCGGTAAGCACGGTAGGGTCGAGGATGACGTGCGCATCGTTGGCTGTTCGGCACCCCCGCGACGAGCTGGTTGTCTTTGTTGAGCCAGCTCAGCGCCCAGATCTCGCGATCGGTCTGAACGAGCGGTCCGGCCTGGACGGCGAACGTATCCGCATCACCGCGTCCCAGCTCGTAAGCCATCCGGGAGAGCCTTGTCTCGATGGCACCGAAGCGGAACTGCAGCGTGTGCTCGACCCAAAGGGCATCGCGAATGATTTCCTCGCGGCGAGCCTCCCGCTCGTCGCCATCGTGCAGCCAGAGCAGCAGGCCGAGCACGCAGAAGATGCCGGCGAGGGACAAAAGCGATCCCAGCATTAGCGCCGGCGCGGTCAGCGATCGCGACCGCCGACTTTCCTCGCCGGCCTGCTGCCAGCCGGCACGCACTTGGGTATCGACTACCATCCCGGGTCGCCTCTCGCGGCTCCCACACTAGTTCACACCTTAGCTGTTGCGGGCTCCCCCCGTCGCGTTGCGGAAAACCACAATAGAGCCGAACTCCCTTTTGCTCCATAAGCCAACTGGGACTGGGGAGACCGCAACCGCATCGCCGACACGGCCTGTTTCGGCGGCTGGAGGCCAAGCTGCGCGGCTTCGACAACGGCACTTCGAGGCGCAGCGTACACGCTGCGCGCGAGTGAGGGGGGATAGGTAGGAGTAAGATGAAGACCCCTGCCGTCACATTGCTCGTTGCCGCGCTGAGCATACTGCTCGGCCTCAGTGGCGCAGGCGCCACGGACCCCATCACGTTGAGGTTCAGCCACGTCGTGGCGCCCGACACGCCCAAAGGGCAAGGGCGCCGACAAGTTCAAGGAACTCGCCGAGCTGTACACGGACGGCAAGGTGAAGGTCGAGGTCTACCCGCGCGCGCAGCTCTACAAGGATCAAGAGGAACTCGAGGCGCTGCAGCTCGGTGCCGTGGAAATGGTGGCGCCTTCGCTGGCGAAGTTCGGACCGCTCGGCGCCAAGGAATTCGAGGTCTTCGACCTGCCCTACCTCTTTGCGGACCGGGCGGCGCTGCGGGCGGTGACCCAAGGCCCGATCGGCAAGGAACTGCTCAAGGGACTCGAGAGCAAAGGCATCCGCGGTCTCGCGTTCTGGGACAATGGCTTCAAAATCATGAGCGCCAACAAGGTGATCGGGATGCCGACGGACCTTGTCGGATTGCGGATGCGCATTCAGCCGTCGCGCGTGCTGCAGGCGCAGATGAAGGCGCTCGGCGTGGTGCCGCAGGTCATCCCGCTCCCCGAAGTCTATCAGGCGCTGCAAACGGGAGTGATCGATGGCACCGAGAATCCGCCGTCGAACATGCTCGTGCAGAAGATATACGAGGTGCAGTCGCACGCGACGCTGTCGAACCACGGCTACCTCGGCTACGCCGTCATCGTGAACAAGGCCTTCTGGGACGGATTGCCGAGCGACATTCGCGGCGCGCTCGATAAGGCGATGGCCGAAGCGACGGCCTATACGAACAACATCGCCGAGACCGACAACGAGCAGGCCCTCGTCACGATGAAGGCCGCCGGCAAGACGCAGTTCCACGATCAGACGCCGGCCGAAAAGCAGGCCTGGATCACGGCGCTGGCGCCCGTCTATGCGGACGTTGCCTCGCGCATCGGCCAGGATCGGATCGACGCCATACGGGCGGTGACGGGAATGACCCAATGACCGGGTCGAGCATGGTCGAACGTGGCCGAGCGAGGCGGGGCGAATGGGTCGAGGCCGATCCAAGGCGCACATGGCAGAAGGGCAGCGGCGGCGCGCCCGCCCCGAGATCGAGAGGACGGGAAACCCCAATCCCGGTCAGCTTCAATCCGCAGCGGCTCGATGGCCCCGCCCGATGAACTTCAAAGCACTGCGCGCATTCCAGCTGATCGCCGAGCGTGGCTCCCTTTCCGCCGCGGCGACCGACCTGTGTCTGAGCCAGCCGGCGGTGAGCCGGATGATCGCGCTGCTCGAAGGAGAACTCGATCTGCGCCTCTTCAATCGCACCGGACGCGGATCTGAGCATGACGAAGGAGGGCAAGCTCTTCTACGATTCGACGAAGCACATCCTCGCCGGGCTGGAGGAAATCCCGCGCATCGCCAAGGACATTCAGGTCGGCGACCGGCAATTTCAATTGCTGACGACACCGCGCATCGCGCAGGCCGTGATATCGCCGGCGCTGGCGCTGTTGCGCAAGGAGAACCTCGGCCTGCGCTGTCGCGTCGATGTCCTCTCGCGTCGTCCACCTCGATGATCTGATCGGCATGCGTCGGTTCGACTTGGCGATTGCGTCTTTGCCGGCGACGCAGCCCCCGGCGACGATCGAGTGCAGGCCCTTGTTCAAGGTGCGGACTCGAAGCGGTCTTGCCGCAAGGTCATGCGCTTGCCGCGCGCAAGCGTCTGACCGCGGCAGACTTGGCCAACGAGGAACTTATCGGCCCCTGGCAAGACCCGCTGTGGCGCCAGCAAATGAGCGAATTTCTGCCGCCGGCGAGTCTTTCCGCGAAATATACTGTCGAAACGCGCTCCTCGCTCATGGCCTGTCAAATGGCCAGCGACGGAGCCGGCATCGCGTTTCTCGATCGTCTCAGTGCTTCGCGGCCTCGATCTCAGCGAAGTCGAATTCCGCGCCGCTCGAGCGCCGGCGAGATGGATGGTTTTTGGCTGCATGCATCCGCGCGGCACGACGTTAAGCGCCAAGTGCCCTCCGCTTCATCAATGCCGTGCACGAACGATCGGCGAATTTCGAGAGCGTAACGCCGAGAATGCCGAAGCGATATATCTTGATCGATGGCGACAAGGACTGCGCATTCTCTCCGGACCGCATGCATAGAACGAATTGCTGTTAGCTGTTTATTGCCGCGGACATTCCACGCATCATGATCCACGCGCGAAATTGGCGGAGGATAACGCACATTCGCCGCGCGCCTTTTTCTGGTTAACCGCATCTGGGCATCGGGCAGCACTGCTGATTGATGCAGCCACATCACACCTCGCTCGAATCGCACGTCCTGCCGCGTCTGATTGCGTCGACTATCTTGTTGATTCGGCAGGCTTCCCCTAGGCTTCCTTGCATATTGCTGATGTGTCCTTTCGATCATTCGAATGGTTGCGTCCGCGGCTTTTCGCATAATTTTTGCAAGAAAAAGAACTAGGTGGGGAAAGTCTGTTGGAGTGCGTAGTGTGCGTAGTTTGCGTAGCCCGCAGAGGGCGTATTCGGAGTGGAAATGGCCGCGTATTTGGACCGGCTTTAAAGGTCGACGCGGCAATTGCCGTATCGCTTCTTTCTATCGGCGTGCTCGGTTTCGAAGCGCGCGCAGACGACGAACAGAATGTCGATAGCGTAGCCATCGACGATGCTGGCGAGTCCGGTGAGAGCGTGTCGTACGATCCCGCATCGTCAGCGGGCGGGAGTGGGGCGCAGGGCGGCTGACGCTCGAAGGCTTGGTCTACTGGCGCAAGGGGATCGCGGCAGTTCCGTTCACCGAGCTTGGCGATGCGCCAAGCTTTAACGCGTTGACCAAGTATGTGCCGTTCGGATCGGCGGATCTCGAAGGCGAGGACTACGCGCCGGGTTTGCGCGCCTCCTTGCAGGCCTCGATGCTCGGATCAACCCATCGAGCTGTCTGCCTTTTTGTGGCCCCGTTCCGCCTCGAACAGACGAAGCTCGGGTTGAGTTCTGGCACCGCGCTCAACACGGACGCCGCTACGCCAATTTGCCGGGCCTGGACCTGGGCAATCTGCTCAACTCCGACGCGATCTACGGCCTCAATATCCATCATGAGAGCAAGGTCTACGGCGGAGAGGCCAATCTCACCGCCTGTTCGGCATTCCGGGACTGAGCATCGGCGCGCGAGCGCATCTATTTCGGCGAGATGCTCAGCTCCTCAACGATGGACGCCATCAGCTCCGCTGCCAGGGCTCGGCGCCGGCACCGTTCGCGATCACGCCACCATCCGCACCGACAACCAGCTGGTCGGCCTGCAGATGGGGCTGCAGCATATGTTCGACGTCGGCGAAGAGCTGCGTATCGGCGGCAGCATCAAGGGCGGCCTTTACAACAACTTCGTCGACCGCAACCGCACCTTCGCCTCCGAGAACGCCCTCCACAGAGGGCCTTCGAGACGACCGATCACAAGAACGTCTTTGCGCAGGGCGTGGAAATCAATCCGCGCGTCGAGTTCAAGCTCGGCGAGGGGACCTACCTCACGGCCGCGGGGCAGTTCCTCTGGCTGAACAACGTCAGCACCGCGCTTCCACACTATGGCACGATCTCCGACCTCGACGGCGACCGCGACGTTCGCGCCAATGAGGACGTCTACTTCTACGGCGGCTCGCTGGGCCTGACGATTCGTGCTGGACGAGTCCTCGCCGATCAGCAACAGCCTGCCTAACTTTCCGACCTGACGTGCCCAACGTCCTACTTCGCGTGGCGACATGCGATGCCATCGACGAGCGCGTGGCAGAGCTCGAGGCATCGACGGCGCGCAAGGGCAACAGCAAGGTCTCCGTCAGTTTCCGGCTGGATCAATCGCATGGCCTGTTCTGGGACGACGGCGCCGAGAGAGATGTCTACGTCGTAGACAACGTGTCTTCGCGCAGCCGCCTCAACTTCGACGGCGCGGTCCAGATCGCGCGCGGCTGGAGTGCCGGCTACCTACTTTCGTTCGGCCTCGACGACACGGCGTCCAACGACGTCAGCCAGCTATCGGCCCACGGCGAAAACCAGATCGAGCTTCGCCACTCGGCGTGGTGGCTGCGCAACAGTCAGCTCGGCACGGTGACGGTCGGGCATACCTCGACGGCGACCGACAACATCATCCTAAAGGACGTCGGCGGCATCATGCCGGGCGCGGCCAATATCGCCACCATCGGCGGCAGCTTCATGTTGCGGCGTGCCGACCTGGTACGAGCAGGGCGATGGAGCCCTGGTGAGATCGCATCAGGAACGGTGGACACGACCTTGAACGACGTTTCCGGGGGCGCCAGCGTCGACACGCTGCGGCGCAACGTCATTCGCTACGATGCTCCGCGATGGTCGAGTCAGTGGGGCAATGTCGATGCGTCGGTCGGCCTGGGGCGAGGACGACTTCTACGACGTCGCGTCGAGCACGGCATCAACTACAACGACTTCAGGTTCCGGTTCGGTGCCGGATACCTGCGCGATACGACTGAGGGCCGCATCGTTGCCAACCACCCCGAGTACTTCCGCGATCGTAGGGAGTACAAGGGCTCGGCGAGCCTCCTGCATATTCCTACCGGATTGTTCGGCACCGCGGCCTATGTGCACCGCACCTTCCACGGCCTGGAGGCATTCGCCGATCCGGGGACCCCGGGCGCCATCTTTGGCGAGAACACGCAGGACATGTAACGCCGCCCGGCACCAATCGTCCGCCGCTCGACTACCTCTACATCGCCTTCGGACTTCGTCGGCAGTACTGGTCGATCGGCGATACATCCATCTACGGCGAGTATGCGCAGGTCGACGACGCCATAACCGGGCTGCACGAGGCCGGGATGGACGAGGTGACCGACAGCAGCTTGGAGATGTTCGGCGCCGCGATCTCTCAGGACATCGATGATGCCGGAATGGACGTCTACGTGGGCGTCCGCGTCTACAACTTCGACACGGAGGGTGCCCAGCGGCAGAGCGCGACCACGTACTTCCCCATCGCACCGGTGCCGCTCACCGACCTCATGTTCGCCTACGCCGGCACCCGCATCAAGTTCTGGGCCTGAGGATCATCGACTCAAATGTACCGCTTCGCAAAAATCCGATCCTCGTATCGCCGCTGGGGGCAGCACATGGTCAGACCCAAACCAATCCACATCGCTCTGCTTGCCGCCGCCTTGCTGGCCAACATGCTCACCTGGATGACGACGACGGTGGCGGCAACCGAAACTTGGTTCGATCCCGGCAGTCAGAGAATGCCAGTCGGTGCACGGCGCCTTCGAGGTTGCCGGCGTGCCGCGAGGGCCGGTTACCATCTACACCTATCGCCCGCCGTCGGCCTCGAGCAACAGCCCCATCTGGGTGGTGATGCCCGGCACCGGCGCGACGCGCATCGCCATCTTGCCTTCGAGTACTACGACACATGGCAGCCTCTTGCCGAGCAGTACGGCGCCATTCTGCTCGTGCCGGAGTTCACGGCGGAGAAGTGGCCGGGCGCCTGGGCCTACAACATGGGCAACGTGCGCAGCCGGCGCCTGCAGCCCAAGCCCTGGCGGCAGACGAGCTTCTACGTGGTGGAGGAGGCGTTCCGCATGGCTGCGGCAGCCTCGGCAGCCATCGCCGCAAGTTCAGCATGTTCGGACACGGTGCAGGCGGGCAGTTCATCCAGCGCTACGTGCTCCACTCCGGTTGCCGCATGATCGATCGCGCAGTTGCGGCCAATCCCGGCTGGTACATGGTTCCCGACTACGAGTTCCAGTTCCCCTTCGGGCTGCGCGGGGCGCCGATCGAGCAAGCCACGCTACGCAGCGCCTTTGCGTGCAAGTTCGCGCTGCTGCTCGGCACGGATGACGTCAACTACGCCCGCCTGCGCAACGATCCCGACGCGCTCGCGCAGGGGAAGACGCGCTATGATCGCGGCCTATTCTTCTTTCGAGCGATCGAGGGCCATTGCCGCGCGACTTGGTGCGCGCTTCAATTGGCGTCTGCAGGAGGTGCCGGGCGTCGGCCATGAAGTCGAGTGGATGTCGCCCGCGGCAGCCGCACTCACTGGCAAGAGCCGCTGTTGCCGCCTCGAACTGATACTCGCTTCGTGTGGGAACGCTGGGCATGAACATGGGGCCAACCAATCCGACCCGGCGCCATACGCCGCGGAGGGGTTGATGCGTTCCCTGTTGGGTGTCGGCGCGATACTTGGCGTTCTTGTCATCGCGCTGCCGCAGGCCGGCGGCAGCCGATCTGCCAGATCTTTTCCCGGCAGCGGCGGTCCACGAGGCTCCCAAGACCGTTGAGGCGGTGTTCGCCGCCGAGCAGACAAATCAGTATGTGCTCGACATCGAGGCGGCCATGGCGCGGGCACAGGCCGCGCATGGAGCGATACCGCAGTCGGCGGCCGATGCCATAACACGCAAGGCGGACATCCGCTTTGCACCCGCCGACGAGATCGATAAGGAGCGCGATGTCGTCCAGCACCGTATGGTGGCGCTGCTCAACGTCTGGCGACGGGCCATCGAGCCCGACGCACGCCAATACGTGCACTACGGCGCCACGACGGTCGATGTGTACGATACCGTACTTGCCCTGCAGCTGCAGCGCGCGACCGTGCTCATCATCGAGGACTTGCGCAACATCGAGACGATATTGATCAAGTCCGCGCTCGAGTACCAGGATGCGATCATGCCTGGACGCACGCTGGGTCAGCACGCGCTGCCGATCACCTTCGGCAAGAAAATCAGCACATGGATCGGCGAAAACCGACGCAATATCGAGCGCCTCAAGCTGCTGCTCGGCGAACTCGATCAGTCGGCCATCCTGAAGGGAGCCGTCGGCACCTATGCCGGCCTCGGAGACCGCGCCATTGAGATCGAGCGGACCTTCGCCAAGGAACTGGGGCTATCGCGGCCCTATCCCGACGACTGGCATGCCTCGCGCGATGTCTTCGCTTCCTACGCATTGACGCTGGCGCTCGTCAGCAAACTGTACGGCGACATCGGCCAGGAGCTTTTCCTGCTGCAAATGACTGAAATCGGCGAGACCGGAGAGCACCGCAAATCGACATCGGTGAGCAGCAGCTCGATGGCGCAAAAGGTCAACCCGAGCAAGTCGGAGGCGCTCATCCACGCCGCGCGAACCATTCCGCGCCTGGCGGAGGTGGTGCTCGACGATGTCGTGAACTTCTTCGAGCGCGACAGCACGGCGGGACCGAATGAAGTGCTGCGAGGAGATTTCCGTAGCGACGGAGGCGAACCTGCGAACGGCAACGCGGCTGCTTGAGACGCTGCAGGTCAACCGCGCGGCTATGCGCGAGAACCTCAACAAGACCAAGGGTTTCATCATGACGCAGCGCGTTGCCTTCGCCTTGTCGCCGAAGATCGGCAAGGAAGCGGCCGACGAGCGGCTGCACGCCATCGCGCAGCTCGCCCTGCAGGCCAACGTCGATTTCCGTACCGCGCTGCTCCAGGATCCCACGGTATCGAAGCTCTTGTCCGCTCAGGAGATCGACGAGCTGCTGCAGCCGGAAGGCTATATCGGATTGGCGCGCGAGGAGGTCGCCGCCGTCGTAGCCCACGTGGAAGCGCTACGGCAGACAGATCCCGTGGGAAGGTCGAAGCGACGGCAGGCTGCCGAAGGGCAGCGCTGACGGGCACATAGGGGTTTCCACAATTGCTCTTCACCGGTGACGTGATTTAGATCGCGCGGGAGCAAACGTTGGAGGATTGTCATGCAAGTCGTGGGGGCGGTCAGGCCGGCGCGTAAGCCATTCTATAAAGTGCTGTACGTGCAGGTGCTGGTCGCCATCGTGCTCGGCTTCCTGGTCGGCTGGCTGGCCCCCGACATCGCCGAGAGCCCATGGATGAAGGCGCTGGGCGACGGCTTCATCAAGCTGATCAAGATGGCCATCGCGCCGATCATCTTCTGCACCGTGGTGTCGGGCATCGCCCACATCGAGGACGCCAGCAAGGTCGGCCGCGTCGGCGTCAAGGCGCTTTTCTACTTCGAGATCGTGTCGACGCTGGCGCTGGCCATCGGCCTCGCCGTCGGCAACCTCGTGCGCCCCGGCGACGGTTTCAGCGGCGTTGTCGGCGATGCGGCGGCCGTTGCCCAGTACGCCGACCGCGCCGCGCACCAGTCGACCGTCGAGTTCATCCTGCACATCATCCCCGACAGTCTCGTCGGCGCTTTTGCCGACGGCAACATCCTGCAGGTTCTGCTCATCGCCATCCTGTTCGGCTTTGCGCTGATGGTGCTGGGCGAGCGCGGCCGCACGGTGCGCGCGCTGGTCGACGACATGGGGCACGCGTTCTTCGGCATCATCGCCGTGATCATGAAGGCGGCGCCCATCGGCGCCTTCGGCGCCATGGCCTACACCATCGGCAAGTATGGCCCCGAAGCGCTGGGCAATCTCGCCGGCCTCATCGCCACCTTCTATGTCACGTCGGCGCTGTTCATCTTCCTGGTGCTCGGCTCGATCGCCTGGATGGCCGGGTTCAGCATCTTCCGCTTCCTCGCCTACATCAAAGACGAGCTGCTGCTGGTGCTCGGCACGTCGTCGTCGGAAAGCGCGCTGCCGCAGCTGATGGAGAAGCTGGAGCGGCTGGGCTGCTCCAAGCCGGTGGTCGGCCTCGTGGTGCCGACCGGGTATTCGTTCAACCTCGATGGCACCAACATCTACCTGACGCTGGCGACGCTGTTCATCGCCCAGGCGATGGGCGTCGAGCTCACCTGGCACGAGCAGTTCGTCATTCTCGGCGTCGCCATGCTGACCTCGAAGGGGGCGAGCGGGGTCACCGGCGCCGGCTTCGTGACGCTGGCGGCGACGCTCGCCGTGGTCAGTCCCGCACTGGTGCCCGGCATGGCCATCGTGCTCGGCATCGACAAGTTCATGAGCGAGTGCCGCGCGCTGACCAACTTCATCGGCAACGGCGTGGCGACGATCGTCGTGTCGGCCTGGGAGGGCGAACTCGATCGCGACAAGCTGGCGCGGGGGTTGGAGCGGCGCGTCGATCCCTCGGACGTCGAGACCGCCGTCACGACGGGGTAGGGACGGGCGGGATCGCGGGCAGCGCAAGCGCTATGCTAGTATTGCTGGGCCATGAGTCCCGGGGCTATCCGAAAAATCATTCACATCGACATGGACGCATTCTATGCGTCGGTCGAACAGCGCGACGACGCCTCCCTGCGCGGGCGCCCGGTGGCCGTGGGTCACGCGGCAAAGCGCGGTGTCGTCGCCGCAGCCAGCTACGAGGCCCGCAAATTCGGGGTGCGTTCGGCGATGCCCTCAACGACGGCGCTGCGGCAGTGCCCCGACCTGGTGTTTGTCCCGCCGCGGTTCGAAGTGTACCGCGCGGTGTCGGTGCAGATCCGCCGCATCTTTGCGGACTACACCGCATTGATCGAGCCGCTCTCCCTCGATGAAGCCTATCTGGATGTGACCGAGAACCTGCGCGCCATCCCGACGGCTTCGGCCACGGCCAAGGATATTCGGGCAAGAGTTCTCGCCGACACGGGTCTCACCGCCTCGGCCGGCATCTCGTACAACAAGTTCTTTGCCAAGCTGGCGTCCGACTACCGCAAGCCCAATGGCCAGTTTGTGATCACGCCGGAGATGGGCGTGGACTTCGTCGAGGAACTGCCGGTCGCCAAGTTTCACGGCATCGGTCCGGTGACCGCCGACAAGATGAAGGCACTCGGCATCCACATCGGCGCCGACCTGCGCGATAAGTCCCTGGCTTTCCTGCAGCAGCATTTCGGCAAGGCGGGTGCGTGGTATTTCGCCATCGCGCGCGGCGAGGATGATCGTCCAGTGACGCCGGATCGTCCGCGCAAATCGTCGGGATCGGAGACCACGTTCGCCGAGGACCTGACGAACCCGAGCGATATCGAAGCCGGAGTGAAGGCGATGGCGGACGATGTCTGGGCCTGGTGCGAGAAGCATCAGGCGTTCGGGCAAACGGTGACGGTCAAAATCAAATACGCCGACTTCCGGCACGCAACGCGCAGCCGGACGTCGCCGGCGCCGGTCGCCACCCGCGAACAACTGCACGAGGTCGCCATCGCGCTGGTCCGGTCGGTCTATCCCATCGCCATGGGCATCCGGCTGCTGGGGGTGAGTATTTCGAAATTCGGCACCGCGTCCGCTGCCAAGCAGCTTGAACTGGGATTGTTCGGATCCTCAGGCTGAGCGCCGGCAGTGTTTCCCGCGCCACACCCGGTGGTCGCGCCGTGCGGACTCGAATCCCGCAATTCGCTTTCTTTCACGCGGGTTGGCGCTTCGCTCTTTGAAGCGTTGGTAGCAGCAGTGGCGGTCGCCGCACGCAGAGCCGCGGTGAACACGTCACAGTCAAGCGCCGGGCGCAGCGTGCCCACCGAGTGTTCCCCGCGGTGGATGAGGCCGGATCGCCACTGGCCTTGATTGCACGCGCTGGCCTATTCGTGCCCAGGGACAAGCTGTAGGGGGAAGTACAATGACTTTCGACGGCACAACGACCTTCGCTGAAGGCTCAACCGAGCCAGTCACCACCCAGATCGCACGCGACCTTGGTGATGCGCGAGGAACTGCCACCCGGAAGCACTTCCTGGCCTCCTACGCAGAACACCTGGAAGCGCTGAAGCGCGGCCGGTCGACGAAATGAGCCTATCCACCGCTCCGCGCTTTTGCGGAGCGGTGGCCTTCGGTGGATTGTGAAGTTTGCCGCGCGCAGATCAGCGGGTGCCGGCGAGGGCCGGCAACGCACGCTCTGGAGCCACGGCGCCGATCAGAACTTCATCATCATCGGCGAGCGCCAGGATCGCTTGCAACTGCGCCATCTCCAGGTCGAGCCGGGTGAGCGGCAGCAGGGCCGAGCGCGCGGCGGCATAGTCGGCAAACAGGGTGGGGTCACGCAGGCCGGAGCGCGCCAGCTCGATACGCAGGAGCGTGGTGAGGTCGGCGGCCACCAGCCTGGCATAGCGGCGCGCCGGGGCTCCCGGTTGCGGAACGCGGGGGGCGGCATCATGCATTTTCGGCGAGCGGTGCGACCGCGCGATGCTGCCGGGACGCGTCTGCTCCATGGCGCGTGCGAAACTTCGCAGCAGTTCCTGCAGAACATGGGCGAGATCGTCGGGGGCACTGCCCATACGGGCGACCGACCGCGCGCAGTCGGCCTCCCACGTGGCGAGGATCTTGGCTTCAACCGGCTTTAGCGCGGCGCCGCGGGCGAGCTGATGGAAGGTCAGGCGCGCCAGCCGCCGCACAATCCGCTCGACCTTCTGCGCCCGCCGTTCGCGAATTTCCGATGCCCAGACGCGGACCTGACCGAGCAGGGCAATCGCGCTCACGTCCGTCGCGCGCCCATTAGTTCGCCGTGTTTTCGCGGCATCGGTTGCCGACACGAGGATGATGTCGCGGAACATATCGCCAGCCGCGGCGCGCAGCCGCCATTCGACCTTCGTGGCGTCGCTGGGATGCTCGAGCGCATCCTTGTGCGTGGCGACGAGCAGGGCGTTGTGCCAATTGCGATGCGGCTGCCCCGACCAGAAGGCCCGCTCGCTTTCGGTCCAGGCGCGCGTTGCGACCGTGCACCAGATGCGAATGTCGCCGTCGGCAATGCCGGCGTCAGACTGCGAGTCCGACAGCGCCGGCGTGTCGAGAATTTCGAACTCCGACAGCCGCTCACTCGGCAGTCCGATTTCCAGCCCCTCCATGTGGACGCCTGTCGGCAACGCGTCGAGGTCCGCGTTGGTCAGCAAAAGACGCTTGTTGCCGGCGACCGCGTACAGCGCAGTTGTTTCCTCATAGCGGATCAGCACCGGCAGACGCGTGTTGGCGACGACACTCGACGGCAGCAGCCCGACCCCGAGCAGCAGATCGGCGATGGAGGTCTTTCCGGCGTTGACCTCACCGAGGATGACAACGCGCGGCGGCCTTGCCAAAACGTCTTCCATGCGGGTCATCGCTGCCGCGCACGCGGCCATGGCGTGATCGTAACGGGAAAGGGCCTCGAGCTGCTGGCGGGCGCTCTGCACGACCGCCAGGGTCTCTTGGGCGCCGCTGGTCATGGCGCTGTCTCCGGTTGAACCTGAAGGCGGGTTCCGAGATCGTGGACGATAATTTCGAGCTGATGACTGAGCGCGCCGCAGCGTTTCAGCCGATCGGTCAAAGCCTGCGCCCGCTGCTTGTGCTCAAATGAGGCGTCGCCGGTGGCGGGCCCAAGGCTGTCGCTCCCCATCCTGTCGATCAGCTGCGCGCGGCGGCGCGTCACCGCCTGGATGATGTTGGCGCACAGGCCGAACGACCACTTGGAGGAAGTTGTCGCGTAGTTGGTCAAGACGCGCTCGGCGGTGTCGGCGAGGCTGGCTGCGACAGGCTGAAACTCCGCCCGTATGAGATCTTCGATCTGCTCGCCATATTCGGCCGGCGACGTGCGCCCCTTCCACAACGCGGACCACCAGGTATCGTCGATATCGAGGGCAACGCGCCGGCTCAGTGCCGCCATCGACGGCGGGGCAATGAGCAGGAGGCGCCGGGCCGGCTCGGCCGGCAGCGGTATTTCGGGCGCGATCAGGCCCATGAGCCGTCCGAGCTCCGGAGCGACTTTGGTCTGCAGGTCGAGGACGCGGGACGCCGCACCATCGAAGCGATCCTTGAACTCGGTGGCGAGGGCGCGTCGCAGCGCAATCCCCTCGAGCGTCCAGTTGCGAGGCGCGCGCCCGCCTTCCAGCGTTGCAACGAGCACCCCGCGCTCCTTGACGGCGTGCGTATCGACGACCGCTTGGAGCGCCGAGCGTAGCGCGTTCATTTCCTCGCCGATGATCTCGGAGAACTGATGGTCGATGTGCTTGGCCGAGCGCTGGATGTTGGCGGCGACGTCATCGAGGACCGCGGTTTCCCGCTCCAGCACCGCCCGGTCTTCGGCAGCGCGGGCGTTCGCGGGGCTCGCGTCGGTCTGTTCGGACGTTAGCTCGACGTTGGCCGCCTTAGCGCTGGCATTGGCCAATTGTCCTAGCCAGCGCGCCGTTTGCATCTGCGTCTGCGCCGCCTGACCGGAACTCATGGAGTTGGCCATGATGCGGTACATGGCGGGAAGCCCCGATGCAGCGAAGAGTGCGTTGCGGATCCGCTCACGCGCCCCCGCGTCGTGCAGTGCCTCGGGTGTGAGGTCCTGGGGATGCACCAGACCTGTCTCGCTGAGATAGGCAGCGGAGGGACGCTGCATCAAGCGGGGCAGGGAATGATCGTCCATGGTGAGCGCGCAGTTGGCCCAGGCGGCGCTGCCCGCGACGATGGGGATGTGCGCTTCGGGAAAATTCGCGCGGAGCTTCATCTCCACGTACATCAGCACTTCGGCGAGGTCGTACCCGACATCGTTAAAGTCGTCGATGCGATTGACGAACACGATAATGCGTTCACTGTTCAGCCCGTGCATGAGGCGCAGCAGGTTGACGTCGGCGTCCGCCAACGGCTGGCGGGCGGTCAGCACGACGATGTAGAGATCGGCGCTATCGAGACTGCGGCGCGTGATCTCGTCTCGGATGAGAAACGGATCGTTGGTTCCGGGCGTGTCGGCGAGTGTCACCGGAAAAGCAAATGGTCCATCGTCGAAATGCAGGTCGGCCTGCCGGGTAATATCGGCATACTGACCGAGCGGGGAAGCGCCGGCGAAGTCGCCCGAGCACACATAGCGCGCCAGCAATTCGGTATTGAAGCTGTCGAATGTGTGCTCGTTACCGAGCAGCTCCGCGAAATTGGCGCCGAGCCGCATGACGGCGCGCTGCTTCATCGCTTCGACGTGACTGCGCAGCAGATCGGGCTTGAACCCCGGGTCGAGGCGCTGTGTCAGTTCGCGGACGCGCTGGTCGCCGTTGGCGAGGTCGCTCCATTCGGCGGCGGAGAAGAACTGGAACGATGCGGCGCCCGATGCCGGCTTCGCCTGGCCGAAGTGCAGGCGCGTGACCGTCGTTGTCCAAGGCGTGACATCGGTTGGCAGCAGCCGCGGCTGGCGCACGAATGCGTTGATGAACGAGCTCTTGCCCGACTTGATCTGTCCGACGACCCCGACGCGAAACACCTGCTGCTCAAGGTGGGTGATCACCTCCCCGATCAGCGCCCGGCCGGCCGGCTCGACGAGACCGGCAAGCGAACGTCCACAATTGGTGATCTGCTGGCGGGCGACGGCCAGGGAGGCGCCAACGCCCCCGATCGGTGCGGCGACGCGCGATGCCGCCGCCTGCCCATGCGCACGTGCGCCGTTGATGTAGCCTTCCCCCAAGCGACAACTCCGAACCAATGGCCGCGTACGAAATGGAGACCAGCATCTCCCGAAGATTGCGATGCAACGCCGCTAGCGCGCCGCGAGTTGCGCCAGGCGGTCGTTTGCCTCGGCGACGCCGAGGTCCTTGGCGCGCTCGTACCAGGCCCGCGCCACTGTCGGGTCGGCCTTGATTTCGAGGTTGCTGAATTGGGTCGTGCGGCCGGGATCGTACATCGCGCCGAGCGTAAGTGCGGCGACGCCGGAGCCGAGCCGGGCG
The DNA here is from genome assembly GCA_963759735.1 of uncultured Alphaproteobacteria bacterium. Lineage (GTDB taxonomy): Bacteria > Pseudomonadota > Alphaproteobacteria > Rhizobiales > Hyphomicrobiaceae > Hyphomicrobium_A. Next base: position 154,374 of record CAVXAF010000003.1, on the reverse strand, counting down.
GCCTGCTCCAAGACGATCCGCGCCTCACCGGGTTTGCCGCCGCGCAGATAGACGTCGGCGCGCTGCAGCAGCGCCTCAGCGTTCGTCGACGAGGGGGGATCGGCCGGTCGATCGGGGCCACTGCGGCGCGGCGCTGCAACGGGCTCGGCCGGGGAATAGAAGGTCATGCGCCGATCGGCCTGCCCATTCTGGCCGGCGCCGCTGCTCCACAGCACCAGGCCGGCGGCCACGACCGACGACACAACGGCTGCGGTCGCGGCGCCGATGACGATCGCCGTCGTGCTCGCAGAACGCGGGACGTTGCCCGTCGACGCGCCCGCATCGAGGGCACGATAGGAAGTGCTTTTGTGAGGCGATTTGTGCTGATCATGCGCGGCTTTTGCCGGCGCGGCGCCACGCAAGGCGCCGACATACTCAGCCTGCGGCTTCGCCGCTTCCGGCTCGGCCTCGCGGGTACTCGCCGCCTTGGGCGAGACTTCCATCGTCTCGAGCCGCCTCAGCAGCCGCGAGAGCTCATCCAGTTCCGGCTCGTCCCGGCGCCCCATGCCATCTGTCCCATCAGCGTCGAAAACTTTTCGCGACGTGTCCCAAGAGAATGGTGCATTCGATCGGTAACGAAAACGTTTGTGCACACGCAAAAGAATCGTAATCGCAGTTTGTGGCCGCCTCAAGTTCCTTGATGCTGACTTGATTTACAGCAGCCTGCTCAATCCAAGTGCAATGCTGGGTGTCGTCTGTGCGCGCCGGCGCGGTTAGAGTCGGCTTCTGGCGTCGCGCCGCGGGGGAGACCAAGTCATGCTGTTGCCAGCCTACCGGTCATACGTGAGGTGGTTGCCGCTGAGCTTGGCGCTTGCGCTCATGCCGACCGCGGCGCTGGCGGCGCCCGACAAGGGCGATTCCGCGTTCCTGATGATTTCGAGCGTTCTTGTCCTGCTCATGACCATACCGGGACTGGCGCTGTTCTACTGCGGCCTGGTGCGCACCAAGAACGCCATCAGCATGCTCATGCAAGTGTTCACCATCGTATGCCTCGTGTGCGTCATCTGGATGCTCTACGGCTACAGCCTGACCTTCACCAACGGCGGACAGTTCAACGCCTGGATCGGCGGTTTCTCCAAGGCGTTCCTGCGCGGCATCACGCCGGGCTCGGAAGCGGCGACGTTCAGCAACGGCGTCTATGTTCCCGAGTACGCCTACGCATGGTTCCAGATGACGTTCGCCGCCATCACGCCGGCGCTGATCGTCGGCGCCTTCGCTGAGCGGATGAAGTTCTCCGCGCTGATCGTCTTCATGATCCTCTGGGTGACGCTCGTCTATTTCCCGATCGCGCATATGGTTTGGTACTGGTCCGGTCCCGACGCCATCGCCGATGCATCGCGCCTCGTCGCGCAGTCGACAGGTCTCGCCAAGATCGATGCGCAGAACCATCTGGCAGCCGTCTTGCGCGATGGCGGATTGGCCTACCAGTGGGGGGCAATCGATTTCGCGGGCGGTACCGTCGTACACGTCAACGCCGGCATCGCCGCACTCGTGGGTGCGCTGATCCTCGGGCCGCGCACGGGCTATGGACGCGAGCCCATGCCGCCGCATTCCTTGACGCTGGCGATGGTCGGCGCCTCACTCTTGTGGGTGGGGTGGTTCGGCTTCAATTGCGGCTCGAATCTCGAAGCCAACGGTACGGCGGCGCTGGCGATGGGCAATACTTTCGCTGCCACAGCGATGGCCGCCTTGGCCTGGATGTTCACCGAGTGGGTGACCAAGGGGAAGGCGACGATGCTCGGCGTTATCACCGGCACGGTCGCCGGATTGGTGGCGGTGACGCCGGCATCGGGCTTCGCCCACCCGATGGGGGCGCTGGCGCTCGGAGCCGTTGCGGGCGTCGTATGCTTCCTGTTCTGCACCTCCGTGAAAAATTTGCTGCGCTACGACGACAGCCTCGATGTGTTCGGTGTCCACTGCATCGGCGGGATCATCGGCGCGCTCGGAACTGGATTGCTGGTCAATCCGCATCTTGGGGGCACCGGCGTTGCCGACTATGTTTCGCGGCCCGGCGAAGCGGTCGCGACCTACCAGATGGGCACGCAGATGCTGGCGCAGAGCAAGGTGGTGCTGCTGACGCTGCTGTGGTCGGGCGCCGGCTCGGCCATCATTTACCTGGTGCTCGACCTCACCATCGGGTTGCGTCCGACATACGAGAGCGAGCGGCTCGGCCTCGACCTCGCCGACCATGGCGAGCGCGCTTACAACGACGGTTGACGTCGCAGTAGGAGAGTCGCGGCCCAGGCGAGCGCCAGGACGATGGCCATGAGGGCGAGGATGGCCAGATCCTCACCCGGCCAGGCAACGCCCATTCCTTCCCCGAACCAGAAGATGCCGAACGCCAGCACCATGACGCCGACGGCGAACTTGAGAAGGTTCTCCGGCACGCGCGACAGCGGCCGATGCACGACATAGCCGAGAATGGCGACCAGCACGCAGGCGGCGATGGCGCCGACGCTGGCCGGGATCAGCGATCCATGGCCGGCGCTGATCGCGATCACGAACAGAACCACTTCGATGCCCTCTAGCAGGACCGCCTTGAAGGCGGAGACGCCCGCCAGCCAATCGAGCCGTACGTGACGTTTGCGGGCCTGCTCGCGCAACTCGGCGGTTTCCGCATTGAATGACTGCACTTCATCATGCAGTGGCATGCGTCCCGCCGACCGCAGGACGGCTTTGCGCAGCCAGCTCAGCCCGAAAAAGATAAGCAGGACACCGATGAGTAATTGCAGCACGTCGAGCGGGACAAGGCTGAGCAGAGGACCCAGCGTGACGACGATCAGGACCAGCAGCACCAATCCCGCCGCGACGCCGAGCAGTGCCGGGCGCCAGCCGCGCACGCTTGCCACCGCCAGCACGATGGTCAATGCCTCGACTCCCTCGACCAGCGACGCAAGGAACGCGGCGGTCATGGCGGGGATGGCTTGAACGAGGTCCGGCACGATGCTCCCGTCTGGCCATTGGCCCGCGGTTGGCGTCGGGGCGCCGAGCGCAGCCGGCGAGCGAACTGTGATTACGCCTTGCGCCGCCGGATTGATAGCGGACCGCGTCGAAGCTGCGTGAAGCCTGACATCCGCGACTGGCCGGCCGCGCGCTGCGAACGCTCGGCCGGCCGTTTTGCTTCGATCAGAAGCGACTGGTCACCGTGGCGAAGAAGGCGCGCGGCGAGCCAGGCGTGATGTTGTTGTTGTTGTGGGCAGTCGAGAAGTACTCGGTATCGAACACGTTCTCGACGTTGAGCTGCGCTTCCAGGTCCTTGTTGATGTCCCAGAACAGCGCCGCGTCGACACGCGCATAGCCCGGCAGCGTTACGCGATTGTCGATATTGGCATACATCCCGGTGCGGCTGAGCACGCCCACACCAGCGGCCCAGTCGCGCAGGAACTGGTATTTGTTCCACAGCGAGAATGTATGGTGCGGAACGAGCGCGATTTCCTGGCCCTCGGTCGCCAGCGAGCCGACCAGGACGTCGGCGACCTGGTATCCATAGCCTGCCACGACCTGCCATTCCGGGGTGAGGTATCCCGTCAATGACAGTTCTCCGCCCTCGGTACGCGTTTTGCCCAACTGACCGACTTGACCATTGGTGGTGGTGACGAACTGGTTCTCACGATCGAGTTGAAAAAGGGCGCCGTTGAAGAACAGGTTGGGCGCTGCCTCGAACTTGAAGCCGATCTCCCTATTGATGAACTCCTCCGGCCGCAGAGCCGATGTGCCGGTTACACCACCGGTGAGATTGCCGAACTGGTCGCCGGTCGAAGGCAGAAACGATTTCGAATAGCTGACGTACAGCGATAGCTGTTCGGTAGGCTTGAACACCACGCCTGCCCGCGGCGACCAGACGTTGTCGACACGGTCAAAGGCCGTTGTCGCAGCATTGTTGTTCGGCGCGGCGAGGCCAGTGCTGCATCGGTTTGAAAAACCTGTCGGCGTTTGGCAATTGAAGTCGATGTCGAAGTGGTCAAAGCGGATACCGCCGATGAGATCGAGGTAGCGGCTGATGGCGATCTGGTCCTGCATATAGACGCCGGCAAGCGTCAATTCCGAGTGCTGGAAGGGACCAGGGTTCGTGCCCCATGGCGGGCGGGCCGTGGTCGTCGGATTGGTGAAGGGGACGGTGTTGCCTGCGAAGACGTAGTCGCCCGAATTTGGGTCGCGCTGGTTGTCGGTCTGCTGATAGCCGACTTCAACGCCGACCAGCAGCGTATGACGGATGCCGCCACCCGTATCGACCGTTGCCGTGAGGTCCGTCTGATTGAAGATGCTCTCGCGATTGAGCAGGCTGTTATAGGCACCAAGCCTGATCACGTCGCCCGGCAGTTGGTGTAGTGCCGTGGTCGGGTAGACGTTCTGGTAGAACTTCTCGTAGTTGCCGTACTGCGTGTGGTTCTTGATCAGGATGCCGTTGTCGAACTTGTGCTCGACCGTAGCCGTTGCCGTGTGCCCGCGGAAGTACATGAAGCTTTCATCGGGATTGCCGAAGAAGGTCGACACGTCGGTATCGGCAGGCTTGCCGGTGAGAAAGTCGGAAGGAATGCCACGATCAACGGTTCGATCGTCGCTGAAGAACTCGTAGGCGAGGCGCACGCGCGTGTTGTCGTCGGGCTTGAAGGTAAGCTTCGGGTTGATGCCGTAGCGCTGCAGTTCGAAGAAGTCGCGGTAGCTGCCGGAGTCCTCGAACATGCCGTTGATGCGGAAGGCGAAGTCGTTGGTGACGGCCTGCCCGGCGTCGATCTCAATGCGCTTGGTGTCGAACGACCCATACGTTGTGGTCGCCTCGTAGAGGCGCTCGCCGTCCGCCTTCTTGGTCACGCGGTTGATGACGCCGCCGCCGCCGCCGCGTCCGAAGATCATGGCGTTGGCGCCCTTCAGTACCTCCACGCGGTCGATGTTATAGAGGTCGCGATAGTACTGGACGTCATCGCGCACGCCGTCGGTGTAGAAGTCGGCCGTCGTGCTGACGCCGCGGATGGTCGGTGCGTCGCGATGGCCCTCGCCCTGGCCCATGACGATGCCCGGCACGTACGTCAGTGCCTTGGCTAGGTCGCGTGAGCCTTGGTCCTTGGCCTGCTCCTTGGTGACCACGGTGATCGACTGCGGAATGTCCTGCAGCGGTGTTGCCGTCTTGGTCGCAGTCGATGTTTCGGTGGCGAGGTAGCCAACGACACCGCCATCGCCCGTCGAGCCGCCGGCGCCGACTTGGTTGAACGAGACGGGCGGCGGCTGCTGTGGCACCGGTGCGGCCACGACCGGCGCCGACTTCTTGGGTGCCGATGACTTCTTCTTCTGGGGCGCTGCTTTTTCCGCTGGCGCCTCGACGACGACCGGAGGCAATTGCTGGGATTGTTCAGCTTCCTGGGCTTGCACCGGCGTGATGGCGGGCGACAGCCCCAAAGCGAGGGACAGCGAGGCGATGACCAAGCGGCGCGGGGTAGAGCCGGCCGGAGGATTTGCCGAAATCGATTTCGATGTGCCTGAAACAGGCGCGCTCTTGCACGCGCCCCCACGCAATACTGACTGACTCACAATACACACTCCCGCACGCGTTACTTACATCCCCGGCAATACGCGCCGAGGTCTTCAAGGATGCTGTTGGCACTCGACGCCCGGCAGCCATCGAGGCGAAGAGGCTGTGTTTCTTGACTGTAGTAGTCAAATTAGCGCCGAGTTTCTTGCCGGCGGCGATGCTGAAAAACCTTGATCAGCGCGAAAAATTTGCCAGTTCAATCGGCAAATGTGTTGCGAGCCGAGCACACTTACAGCGGTGTTTGACGGGTTGACGCCATGCGGCCCGAAGCATCCGATCTGGCTACACGCCACTACTACATCGCGCCGGGGCCACGAACTCGATTACCACGTTCTAAAATTGGACCTTCCCTTGCCTGATGGTCCGGCCAATCATGAAAGGCGCCCCTGCGAGCGGGCGTGGGGCATGCATGCGCGAAGTGAAACCTCCGACGAAATCTGCCGACCGCCTCGGGGAAAGACTGGCTGCGCGCTCACGGCAATTGACCCCGGCACTGCGGCGCGTCGCCGACTACATCAACAGTCACCGCCACGATGCGATGACCATGTCGGCGACCGAACTCGGTGTTGCCATCGGTACATCCGACGCGACCGTAATCCGCGCCGTGCAGGCGCTGGGCTTCGCTGGACTACGCGATCTGAAGAAGGCGCTGGCCTCCGTCACGGGCCACGGGACCACGCCGGCCGACAATATGATGCGAACGATGGCCGATATCGACTGCGCCGACGTCGCCGTCGACCGGGTGATCGAGGCGCACACGGAGGCCATAGGGCAACTCGGGTCGGGGGGAGCCAGAGCGCAGCTGATCGCGGCCGTAGCGCTGCTGAGCCGAGCCAAACGTATCGCATTCTACGGCATCGGGGCGACCGCGCCGCTGGCCGAGTACGCCCATTTCGTCTTTGCCCGAAACGGGCACCCCGGTCTCCTCCTGCAGGCGAGCGGCAGCACGCTGGCTGATCACCTGCTTGATCTGGAGAGCACGGATGCCGTCCTCATGCTGGCCTACGGAGTTGCTTATCCAGAAGCCGAAGCGACCATCTCCGAGGCGCGCCGGAACCACATTCCGATTGTGCTGATTTCCGATTCCCTCGACGAACGCTTGGCCAGGCACGCCAAGATCGTGGTGCCCGTGGCGCGCGGACGCGCCGGTGCCGTGGCATTGCATGGCGCGACGTTTGTGGCGCTCGAGGCGATGGCGATGGGCGTTGTCGCGTGTGATCAGCCGCGGGCGATGGCAGCACTGCAGAAACTGAATGAGCTTCGTCAAACGGTGCTCGGACGCCGACGCAACGCCCGTTAACGCTGCTGCAGGGCTCGCGCGCAGACGCTGGGGCCGCGAATTGACTACTACATTAAAGGCGTCAGTTTCGCTGCAGCGGGCGCGCAATTCCGGCGCCATACCGACGAGTGCAGCTATGCGCATCACCAAAGCAACCCTTGATCAGCTGCAGATACTGGTGCTCGTCGCGCGGCTGGCGCCACGAGCCGTTCCCGCCGCGACGATTGCGGAGGCATTGGGTTTCGCGCAGCCGAACGCGCTCAAGCTGATCAACCGGCTCGTGCATGCGGATCTTTTGAGCTCCAAGCGGGGGCCGGGTGGCGGCGTAGTGCTCGCGCGTCCGGCCTCCTCGATTAGCCTCGGCGCGGCCGTAACCGCCCTCGAAGCTTTGAACACCACGTCCCACCGCCTCGACTGGTCGATGATGGAGTTTCGGTCGGAGAATATTCTGGAGACGGCGTTCGCTCTGTTCCTCGAGGTGCTCGACCAGCACACGCTTGCCGATCTGGCGACCAAGAACAATGCTCCCAAGATCGCCCGCGGGGTAAAAAGCAAGCGGCCGCGCCGATCGGATGCCCGTTCATTGCAAGCCGGGTGAGGGCTGGGCTGCAACGCGACTCAGTCTTATCTTGTTTGGGCGCCCGGACGCCTCAATCGCAGTTGAGCGTCAAGCCGGAACCAGCGGATCGCAAGGGCGTGTATTCCGAAGCGAAGCTTTGCGCCTCGAACACCAGCCTGAATTCGCGGACGCCGCCACTGACCGCAAAGTGATCGGCGCGCAATCCACCCATCTCCAGGCTTATCGCTCCCTCGTCACTGGCAAGATCGTAGAGGAGTTGCTGGGCGGCGGATTTGAGTTGCCGGCAGGAGGGGACCGCATTGCCCCATCGCCAATCAACCATCTCCATGAACCTCTGCACCTGCTGGAAGTCGAAGCCGCTTAAGATGCAATCAACTGCGGCGTGCTGAGCCGCCGAAAGGCGATGAGACATTGCAAGCCTCGTTCGAAGTATCGGTTTCTATGCGCGAAAAAAATCCGCCAACTCGATCAATGCCATTCCAATGTACGACCGAGCATAACGCGGTTCAGCGTGCGTCGCAGGGATCAATTTGACCAATACGCGGCGATGCCCGGCTGCGGTTCATTGGTTGCGCTGCAACACTGCCGGGAGCAATTGCCGGGCTGAGCCGCCGATCCGCATATCGAAACCCTATCTTCTTGGGCTGGCGGCGGCGGCGCCGCGGCGCCTAGCCCTTGCAGGCTTGGGCCGCCTGCGTTGGAACGAGTTCGGCCGACCGCCGTTGCTCCCCGCCCCAAGCAAAGCGTCGGCAAATCGCAATGCATCCTTGAGAAGGACCCTCCGTGGCGACAGATATGACTTTCCATCCTCCGCTGGTGCTCGATTCGCACGGCGGCGATGCTGCCAAGAATTTCCCCATTTCCTTACGCATCTATTCCGCGAACGCCGATAAGACCGACCTGTACCGGCTGCGTTACCGCGCATTCCTCGCCGCAGGCTGGATCGCCGCAAGCCCAGGCGCGGAGTTCACCGATCGTTACGACGCCCTTGCCACGACTTTCGCGGTCGGAGCCTTCCACAACGGCGAGTGCATAGGATCACTTCGTCTGGCTTTCGGTGGACGCGGCTCGTTTGGCTCGATGCCCTGTGAGGAGCAGTTCGGAGCTGAGATCAACGCGCTGGACGCCGCGGGTAACCATCGCCTGGTCGAGTTCTCGCGCATGGCCGTCGATCCCGTGCTTACCAATAACTCTTTCCGCACCACTCTCTACGCCTCGCTCGTGCGGGCGGGCTTCATCCTGGCACAAGCTGCCGATCTCGACGTGGCGGTGATAGCCGTGCACCGGCGGTTTTCGGCGTTTTACCAGGCGATGTGCGGCTTCAAGGTCCTTGGCACTTCGGACAGCTACGGTGGCATTGCCGAGCCGACGCACTTCCTCGGTCGCAATTTCAAAGCCCTCGATGGGCGGCGCTTGCAACGCAATGCCTTCTTCAAGTTTACGCAGGAAGAAATCGAGCTCGCGCGCCAATCGTTGAACGCCGCCGAGCGACAGGCCGCAGCGTGAGAACGAGATAAGCGCCCCGCAAGCCGCCGGCGAAAAATTCCGTCAGCCATGGAACCGGCCCTGAGCGGGCGCGTTTGGACACCGAGCCGACGCGTCGTGTAGCGTATCTGTCGGCGCAGATTTCAGGACGCCCCGGACGCCCATCCGGGGCGTTCGTTGGTTTTAGGCTGGCGAGCGTACGGACAAAAGCTTCGCACGCTTTCCAATATGAGGCCGGAACGCAGGTCGACGCGTCGCGTTATGTCCATATTCGTCCAAATGGGGTAGCGCACATGGAACAGACACTCTCGGCGCCATCGACAGACCGCAGAGTCCTTGATCACGCCGCCAACGAGCCTGAGAGCCCGAAGGCCGGAGGCAGCAATTACGATCGTGAACGCGAGCGGATGAGCCGGGCAGCGGCGAGCGGCGATTACGACCCTGTCAACTTAGCCATCCGCCGTGAACCTACCCGGGCGATGTTTGTCGCGGCGGGGATCGGGTTCGTGATGGCTCTGCTGGTGAGGTGGTGAGATGGAAGAGTCCAAGAAGCCTTCCGCTGCCGAGACGGAACAAGAGCTGGATCAGGCTTTGAAGGCGACGTTCCCCGCCAGCGATCCGGTGGCCATTGGTGATGCAACCGGAACCGAGGCGGATCGGCCCGTGCACCGTCGGCCGGCCGTGATCGATAAGACGCTGGTCGAAGAACTGGCGCGCAATGCCGCCGAGAAACAGAAAAACAGAAAAAACAGCTGAGGAGACAGCATGGCCGAGGGAAGCAAGGCTACGGAAGCTGAGGACAGGGATCAGGCGGGCGAGGAGCAAAAGAAGCCGTCCTTCGGGCCTGATCGCAAGGGCGAGTCCAGCGGCGGCGCAGTGGCGAGCAAGGACAAGAAGCGGTCAGTCGCCAGCAGCCGGGATGGCAGCAACACGCGATAAACCGGCCGGTGCTCGCTGGCGCCCTTTTTACCATCCTGAGATAGTTCGGGTTAACGATTGCACGCTCTAATTGACGCAACTTTTATTGCGGAGCGTCGTCGTGCTGTCAAAACTTGTAGGCGACTGGCGTGCACTGCTGCGCGCGGAAGATAGCCCACGAGCGGGCGCGTCGCCGTCATTGTCCGCAAGTGGCGTTTCTCGCGTGCGCGCGTTGGACGCCACCGACACGGTCGCCTCCGATGCAGTGGCCGAACGGCTCGACGCCTACAGACAAGCGCTCGAAGATCATTTCTGTATCACCGTCACCGATCCGCACGGATGCCTGCTTGAGGTGAATGAGCGTTTTTGCAACGTGGTCGGATACGCGCCTTGTGAACTCATCGGTCACCATTACGAGTTGCTCAGCTCGGGAATGCGCTTGAGTGAGACCGTGGTCGAGATGTGGGGCGCGGTGAAAGCAGGACGGACTTGGCGCGGCGAGCTCTGCGATCGGGCCAAGGACGGCACCAGTGTGTGCTTTGAATCGATCGTCATCCCGCACTTCGATTGCCATGGAGCGATCGATCAGTTCATAACCATCAGCACCGACATTACAGCCATCCGCCAGCAAGCGCAGACGCTGCAGGCGATGATCGACAATTTTCCCGGCGGCCTGGCCCTCATCGATCGCGAGTTCAGGCTCGTCGCCAGCAACAAGCTGTATCGGACACTACTCGACCTGCCCGAAGAGTTTTTTGCCGGCGCGCCCTTGAAGCTCGAGGTTTTGGTGCGCTTCAGAGCCGAACGCGGCGACTATGGGCAGGTACCAGTCGAAGATGCCGTGTCCGAGCGAATGAAAATGCTGCTCAGCCCAGTACCGATTACCACCGAGCGCAACGAGGTTTCAGGCCGCGTTCTGGAGATCCGCTGCGCCCCGGTGCACGGCGGCGGGCATCTCAACACGTACCTTGACGTGACGGACCGACGGCGCGCGGAGAATGAACTCAAATGGGCGCACTCGACGCTGCAGGCGTTCATCAAGCACGCGCCCGCCGCCGTGGCGATGTTCGATACCAAGATGCGCTATATCGCGCACACCGATCGCTGGCTTCACGACTACGACCTTCCCGATGAAACTCTCATCGGCCGCAGTCACTATGATGTGTTCCCCGAGGTTCCCGCGCATTGGAGGGCCAAACACCAGCGCATTCTGGCGGGCGCGACCGAGACGTCGCCGGAAGAAATCTTCCAGCGCGCCGACGGGTCTACGAATATCATCCGCTGGGAAGTTCGCCCCTGGCATCTGGAAGACGACAGTATCGGTGGCATGATGATGCTCACCGAGGAGATCTCCGAACGCAAACGGCTCGAACACGAGCTCTGGCGGTTGGCCAAGCAGGACAGCCTGACGGGATTGCCCAATCGCCTGCTCTTCAACGAGCGGCTCGAGGCCATGCTCGTTTCGGCCAAGGAGGCCAACCAGCGCTTTGCCGTCGGTCTGATAGACGTTGATCGCTTCAAGGAGACCAACGACATACTCGGCCACGCCGCCGGAGATGAGCTGCTGAAAGAGGTCGGCGCGCGTCTGCAAGAGGCCTTGGCGCAGTATGGCTGGGTGGCGCGCCTGGGCGGCGACGAGTTCGCCGTCCTCATCGGCATGCAAGGCGATCCGTCGGGCCTATGCGACGCCATACAAGCCATGTTCGCGGCGTTGAAACCGCCCGTCACGTTGGGTGGCGTCCAGCATCGATGTACCATCAGCCTCGGCCTCAGCCTGTTCCCTTCCGATGCCAAGGGCGCGAGCGAGCTCTTGAAGGACGCCGACCTCGCCCTCTATCGGGCCAAGGACCTGGGTCGCGACCGCTACCAGTTCTACGTTCCCGAGATGCGGGCGTCTTTCGAGACTGCCTACCAGCTGCACCGCGATATCCAACGGGCACTGTGCGGCGGGGAGTTGGTCTTGCTCTATCAGCCGATCGTGTCCTTCACCGACTCGCAACCGGTATGCTTCGAGGCGCTGCTGCGTTGGGACGATCCGCGACGCGGGCGCCTGTCACCATCGGAGTTCGAGGAAATCTTCGACGATCCGAAGTCATCCGCGGACGTGGGTAAGTGGGTTATCGATCAGGCGTTGCGGCAGGCGTCGGCCTGGGAGCGCAGCGGGGTCGAGTTCGGGCGCATTGCGATCAACGTCACGTCTGCCGACTTCGCATTGGGCACGTTCGCCGACTACGTGATCGCCAAGCTCCGCAACATTGGCGTGCGCCCGGAACGCCTGTGCATCGAGGTGACCGAACGCGTGTTTCTCGGCCGTAGCGCGGTCGGCGTCGGGGCGGCGTTACAGCAACTGCACGATATAGGCATTGAGATCGCCCTCGACGATTTCGGTACCGGATTTGCCTCGCTCTCGCACCTTAAGAATCTGCCTATCGACCGCCTGAAGGTGGACCGCTCGTTTGTGCGCGACATGGAGACCAATCCCGATAACATGGCCATTGTGCGCACCATCTCCCACCTTGGCCAGAGTCTCGGCATCAAAGTCACGGTCGAGGGCGTCGAGACGCCATCGCAACTGACGCTGTTGCGGGCGCTGGGGTGTGACTCGATGCAGGGCTACCTTATTGCGCGCCCCATGGAAGGCTCGCAGGTGCGCAACTTCCTGCACAAGCAGCAAGCGCTCAGCGCCTAGCGCGCGCCCGGCAAACGTGGGGCACCAAGGTCGTGCCTCGATCCAGGGGCGGGCAATCAGCAGACCAAAGGGCTGGTTTGGCGCCGGTGCGACGCGGGCGATCCGCCCGGCGGCCCTGCTGGCCGCCCAATCTTCGACCGCCTGGGGGCCAGCGTCGAAGTGACCGGGACGATCTTGCTTCTTCTCATCCCTGCGCGAATGGCCTAGTTTCCCGGCCAAGGCGCGTTCGCGCCACACGATATTCGGATAGGGGATTTGGGACGATGCAATCATCCGCCAAGGGCACCGAGCGCCGGCTGTTGTGGATCGGTTTTCTGGCCGTCGCGACGCTGCTCGCGACCGGGGCGTTAGCATGTGCCATTCCCTTCGCCGCGCTGGCAGCGCTGGCCGCCCTTGACACGAAGCACAACGACGGCGTGTGGCTGGTCGGCGCCGTGTGGCTCGCCAATCAGGTCTACGGGTTTACCGTCCTTGGCTATCCAATGGAGGGGCAAGCCATTGCCTGGGGCGTCTTGATGGGCGTCGGAGCGATCGCGGCCTACTACGCCGCCCGGGCCGCCGTCGTCGCCATGTCGCCCTACGGTTTCGTCGCCACCCTGCTTGCAGCGCTCCCGACCGCGTTCCTCGTTTACGAGGCAGCGCTGTTCGTAGGCACGCTCGTCCTTCCGCGTGGCGAAGGCGCGTTCAATTACGACGTTCTCGTCTATGTCAGCGTGCTCGAGGTCAGCGCCTTCATCGTGCTGCTCGTAGCCCACCGTCTGGCAGTGGCCTCTGGTCTCGTCGCCCCCAACGCGATCGAGCGCTAGGTCGGAGCCAAGGCGCTTCAGGTTGAGGCGCTGGCCTCAGGCTGCGGAGCCGGCAGGGACGCACCGGCGCGACGCGGGACGCCGCCGTTGCGCCGCTGAGCTATTCCGCCGGCGCCGGCACGACGCCCGATCCGGTCGGGGTTCGGCGCGACGATAGGCGGCGAACCGCCACGTAGAACACCGGCGTGAAGATTAGGCCGAACAACGTCACACCGATCATGCCCCAGAACACGCCCGTGCCGAGAGCGATGCGCATCTCGGCGCCGGCGCCGGTGGCGATGTACAGCGGCACGACGCCGAGCGTGAAGGCGAGCGACGTCATCAGGATCGGCCGCAACCGCAACTGGGAAGCCTCGACGGCGGCGGCGACGGTATCGCGGCCCTGCTCCTCGAGCTGGCGCGCGAACTCGACGATCAGGATCGCGTTCTTGGCGGCAAGGCCAATGAGGACGATGAAGCCGATCTGCGTGAGGATGTTGATGTCCTGCCCGTGCAGGGCGACGCCGAACAGAGCGCTCAGCAGGCACATCGGTACGATGAGGATGATGGCGAGCGGCAATGACCAGCTCTCGAACTGCGCCGCCAGCGCCAGGAACACGAACACCACCGACAGTGCGAAAATGTAGTAGCCGGTGCTGCCAGCCTTCGTCTCCTGGTACGACAAATCGGTCCATTCGTAGGTGATGCCGTCCGGCAGCTCCGTCTTGGCCAATTCGGTCAACATCTCTATTGCCTGTCCCGTGCTGACGTCGGGCTGCGTGGCGCCGTTCACTTCCACGGTGGGGTACAGGTTGTAGCGTGGCACGCGGTCGGGGCCGGAAACGCGGCGGAAGGTGACGAGATTGCCGAGCGGCACCATCTGACCAGCCTCGTTGCGCACGCGGATGCGGGCCACGTTCTCGGGATCGACGCGGAAGCTTGAATCGGCCTGCGCGGTGACGCGGAAGGTGCGCCCGAACATGTTGAAGTCGTTCACGTAGGCGGAGCCAAGATAGATGCGCAGCGCTTCGAAGATTTCCTCCAGGGGAACATGCAGCATCTGCGCCTTGTTGCGGTCGACGTCGACGTAGAGTTGTGGCGTGGTGGTCGAGAAGGTGGTGAAGGCGTTCTTGATGCCGGGCAGCTTGTTGGCGGCGGCAATGAAATCGTCGGCGACCTTCTCGAACTCGCCGGGCGTCATGTTGGCGCGGTTCTGCAGCCGCATGGAAAAGCCGGTCTGCCCGCCCATGCCGCGCACTGGCGGAGGAATAGTGACGGAGATCTTCGCCTCTTCAATGCCGTCGAGTCGCCGGGCGATGTCGTCGGCGATTACGTCGGCCGATAGTCCATTCGCCGCACGCTCGCCTGCATCCGTCATCACGGAGAAGATGGCTCCGACGTTGCTGGAGTTCGATCCGGTCGAAGCAGACCGGCCCGTGTAGGTCGAGGTGTGGCCGACGCCGGGCGTGTCGAGCACGATCTGGTTGGCACGACGCACCACCTCGTCTGTACGCTGCAGGGAGGCGCCCTGCGGCAGCTGCAGCGATACGGAAATGATTCCGCGATCCATCTTGGGGATGAAGCCGGTCGGCGTATGCGTCAGAAGCCAGCCGCCGACGCCGATCAGGGCGGCATACAGCACGAGCATGATGGGCGTCGCCGCGATGGCACCGCGGACGAGCCATGCGTAGGCGGCGGCCAGCTTGTCGAAGGCCCAATTGAAGAGACCGAAGAAAGCGTGAACCGGACGCATCAGCATGCTGTCCTTATCGTGCTCGGCATGCGGCTTCAGCAGGATTGCGGCCAGCGCCGGGCTCAAGGTCAGCGAGTTGAAGGCTGAGATGATCGTCGCAGTCGCCACGGTCACCGCGAACTGCCGGTAGAACATGCCGGTGATGCCGCCGATGAACGCCGTCGGTATGAACACCGCCGACAGCACCAGCGCGATGGCGATCAGGGCGGTGCCCACTTCGGTCATGGTGATGCGCGAGGCTTCGTAGGGCGACAGCCCTTCGGCCAGCTTGCGCTCGACGTTTTCGACCACGACGATCGCATCGTCGACCACGATGCCAACGGCAAGCACGAGGCCGAACAACGTCAGCATGTTGATGGAGAAGCCGAGACCCTCCATCACCGCAAACGTGCCGATGAGGGAAACGGGTATCGCGACGAGTGGTATGATCGTCGCCCGCCATGTCTGCAGGAACAGCAGCACGACGACGACGACGAGAAGCACCGCCTCGAAAATCGTCAAGTACAGCTCGGAAATCGATTCTTCGATGAACTCCGTCGGATTGTAGACGATGCGGTATTCAAGGCCCTTGGGGAAGCGCTGCGAGAGGCGCTTCATCTCCGCCTTGATGGCGTTCGCAGTATCGATGGCATTGGACCCCGGCTGCTGCGTGACGGGCATCACGGTCGCCGGGTAGCTGTCCTGATAGCCGTAGGTCGTGTAGCTGAGGGCGCCGAGTTCGACGCGGCCGACGTCCTTGACGCGCACGACGCGGCCATCGGCGCCTGTCTTGAGGACGATGTTCTCAAACTCGGCCGGCTGCAGCAGGCGCCCCTTCAATTGCAGCGACATTTGGAAAGCGCCCATATTGGGCTGCGGCGGCTGACCGAGCGAACCACCGGCGACTTGCAGGTTCTGCGCACGCAGTGCCGATAACACCTCATCGGCCGTCATGCCGCGCAGCGCGATGCGCTCGGGGTCGAGCCAGACGCGCATCGAGTATTCGCGCGATCCAAACAGCGTGACGTCGCCGACACCGGGAACACGCGCCAGTTCGTCCTTCACGTTGAGCAGCGCGTAGTTCGAAATGTAGACCTGGTCGTAGGTCTTGTCGGGCGAGACGAGGTGCACGACGAGCAGCAGGTCGGGCGAACGCTTGTTGACGAGAACACCGTTGCGGCGGACCTCCTCGGGAAGACGCGGCTCGGCGACGGCGATGCGATTCTGCACCAGCACTTGCGCCTTGTCGATGTCGGTGCCGATGTCGAAGGTGATGTTCAGCGACATGTTCCCGTCGTCGGTCGACTGGGAGTACATGTAGATCATGCCCTCGACGCCGTTCACCTCCTGCTCGATGACGGAAGCGACGGTTTCGGCGACCGTGACCGCGTTGGCGCCCGGATACGACGTGGTGACGGAGATGGTCGGCGGGACGATCTCGGGGAACTGCGCGACCGGCAGCGTGGCATAGGCGATCAAGCCTACGATGACGATGACGAACGAAATCACCGAGGCGAAGATCGGGCGGTCGATGAAGAAGTGGGAAATGCGCATGTCCTGGCCGCTGCCTCAGGGCTTTGTCGCAGCGCGGCCGTCGCCTGCGGCATCGGACACGGTCAGAGGCGCGCGCCGTGGCACAATCTTCTGGCCTGGCCTGACGCGCTGCTGGCCGCGCAGGATCACCCAGTCGTCGGCGTTGAGGCCCTTGCGGATGACCCGCAGGCCGTCGTCCATCGGGCCGAGCTCGACGGTGCGCCGCGCCGGTATGTTGTTCTCGCCGACGACATAGACAAAGCGATTGGCCTGATCGGTCCCGACTGCCTCGTCGGGCAACAGAAGTGCGGTGTATTCGGGCGAACCCTGCAGGCGCACGCGCGCGAACATGCCCGGGGAGAAGAAGCGATCGGCGTTGGCGAGGATGGCGCGGGCGCGCAGCGTGCCGGTGCCCTGATCGAGACGGTTCTCAAGGAAATCGAGCTTAGCTGCGTGTGGGAAACCTTCCTCATCCGGCAGCCCGACACCTACCCGCGACCCTACGATGCTGTCGGCGCCGGCTCCGCTCGCCTGCGAGAGACGCCGGTACTTCAGCGCGTTGTTCTCGCTGACGTCGAAGTAGATGTAGATTGGGTCCTGCTTCACGATGCTGGTGAGGATGGTCGAGCCGGCGTCCGAGCCGCCGCCGCTGACGAAATTACCGGGCGTTACCAGCGTGCGGCTCATACGGCCGGAGATGGGCGCGGTGATGCGGCAGAAGCTCAGCTCCAGCTCCGCCGCCTTGACTCGCGCCTCGGCAATCTTCACCAGCGCCTCTGCATCGCGCACCAGGTTCTCGCGATCGTCGAATACCTTCTTGGAGATGTAATCGCTTTTCAGCAGCGGGCGTCCGCGTTCCACGTCGAGGGTGGCATTGCTGACGCTGACTTTCGCTTGATCGAGCTGTGCTTTGGCCTGATCGAGCGCGCGCTCGAAGGGACGCGGGTCGATGGCGAACAACAGGTCTCCGGCTTGCACATCCTCGCCGTCGGTGAACTTGACCTCGGTAAGATATCCCGAGACGCGCGCGCGCACTTCGACGGCTTCGATCGCGTCAAAGCGGCCGGTGTATTCATCCCACTCGACGACTTTGCGGCTGATAGGCTGACTGACGGTCAGTTCGGGCGGAGGTGTGGCTGGCGCGGCCTTCTGCGTACCAGCCGAACCGGTGAGCCCCGTCCAGGCCGATTTGATGCCGCCGCCAAGATCCTCGATCCCCGCTTCAATGCTGCGCCCACGCATCGGCCCAAGCGCCGCAACTGTTGCGGCGAGGAGAGCGACGACTGTCAAGACGATATAGCTCGGTCGCATCAACGCTCGCTAATCTGCCTGCCGCACCCCACCGCCGCACGAAGCGGCCAAGCCAGAGATCTTATCCGGCCAAAGGTAAATCGGCCGAACTCGCCTGCTTTCCGGCGAGTTTTCGACCGCCCCAACTTTGGAATGGGTCACCAGCGGGCGTGTCTAGCCACCAAGAGTGCAGGCCCGGCAACGGCCGAACCCACCTCTCAACGGCTAGCTGGAGCGGTTTCCGTCGCGTGCCCCGTCGATGCTGAAGGCGCCCGGGCCGGCGGCCGACAGGTAGAGGAATATAAAGCAGAAGAGGATGGCTGCATCGCCGCCGTTGAGGGCCGGATATGGGCTCTGGGGGGCATGGGCGATCCAATAGGCGAAGGCCATGAGACCGCTTAGCAGGAATGCCGCGGGGCGGGTGAAGAGGCCGATGAGGACCAGAAAGCCGACGAAGGTCTCAAGCATGCCCGCGAACCAGGTAAGTTCGAACATCTCAGGTTGCGGCCGTGACGGCGGCGGGAAGCCGAACAGCTTCTGCGTGCCGTGCTCGATGAACAGTATGGCGGCAACGATGCGCAATATGCCCAGCAGGCGCGGAGCCCAGACGGTCTCAAGTTCGGAGCGAGTCATCGTATCGGTCTCCCCATTTTGGATGAGGCGAACCTAGACAGTTCCGCTGTGAGGCTCAAGGAATGCGTGCGCTACCAGCGCAGCAAGCGGTCCCCCAGCACGGCGCCGGTGGCGGTGACAAAGGCGGTCGCCAGAAGGTACCAGGCGGCCAGGAACAGTGGGCTGTCGTTCTGGCAATGCATGGCGTAGAAGGTCGCGCCAATTCCCGCTCCCACCAAGCCGGCTACGGCGCCGGCAAGGGCCGGATGGGCCGGTGCGCCTTGCCTCAGTGCCAGCAGCATCACGATGAGCGGCGGCGCTGATAGGATTGGAATGTAGATTACGCAGGAGAGGGCATTGGTGCCGATCATCGTCGGCACCCAGTCGATCGCCGGCAACGCGATCATCTCGCTGGCGATGCCGATGCCGAGCACGAGCGGGCCGGCGAGCAGAAGGATAAGCAAGGGAGCTGGAAGCGTCTGCGGCCTGGCAAGTTGAACAATCAGCACAAGAGCACTGAGCAGCAGGCTCAAGGTGAATGCCCACTTGAAGAGAAAGCGCGGATCGCCGAGCGCCGCGGGCATATCGGGCCGGATGGGCAAAAGCGTCAGGAAAAGCGCGCCGCAAATGATGGCCGCAATACCTGCCGCCAGCCATACAGTCCGCCCGATGGGCGCGCGAGGTGCACCGGCATCGGCAGCTATGGCAGTGATCAGATCGTCGGTCTTCATTCGTCGTCGGCTTTCCGGTGAACGGCGCCTAGCGCCTTGAGGCCTCGATGCAGCGCAACGCGCACCGCGACTTCCTTCATTCGAAACTTCTCCGCCACTTCGCGGATCGATTGCCCTTCCAGGCTGATGGCGCGCACCACGTCTCTTTGGCGGCCATTGAGACCATCGACGAGGCGTCGTGCGTCCTGCCGATCCACGCCACTGCTGTCCTCCTCGACCGAAAGCGTATCGAGAACGCTGTCGATCGGCACTTGGATGCGCCTGCCACGTCGACGCAGCGCGTCGATCAGTTTGTGACGGGCGATCGCGCGAACCCACGGTCCGAGCGGCTGGGACGAGTCCCACGTATTACGCTTCAGATGCAGCGCCAGGAGCGTTTCCTGAACGACATCCTCCACATCGCCAAGCGAGGCGCCGGCTTGGGCGAACCCTCGGCGGACTGCGGCGCGCAAGTTGAGCGACAGTGATTGCAGCAGCTCGCGATAGGCCGCTTCATCGCCTGCCATGGCCGCCTTCATCAGGGCCGCCCATTCCTCCTCGCGTTGCGTGTGAGCCACTAAGCTCCTCGTAGACCTGTTCGCGGCTCTTTCCCCATTCGTTACAGCGCGAACGAGGAGCAGCACCTATTGCGCGGACGCCTTAGGGCTTCCGGCCCGCCATTGCGTACCAGGACGCAATGTGAGCGGCAATGTGTAACGGTTCGTGAGCGGACGACTCAGCCGGGTGCAATGGCCGGTGGGCTCGTTTTTGCCGGTCTCGCGCCACCTAGGCGCCGGTGCATCTTGTCGAGCAGCAGGTAGATGACCGGGGTCGTATACAACGTCAGCATCTGGGAGACGATGAGCCCGCCAATGATGGTGATGCCGAGCGGCCTGCGGATTTCCGAGCCGGGCCCCTCGGCGATGGCCAGCGGAATGGCGCCGAGGAGGGCGGCAAGGGTCGTCATCAGGATGGGCCGGAATCGCGCCAGGCATGCTTCGTAAATGGCGACGGCCGGGGCTAGGCCGCGCTGGCGCTCGCCGTCGAGGGCGAAGTCGACCATCATGATACCGTTCTTCTTCACGATGCCGATGAGCAGGATGACGCCGATCAGTGCCGTCATCGACAGCTCCATGCCGGCGACATAGAGCGCCAGCAGCGCGCCGAGCCCAGCCGACGGCAGGGTGGAGATGATAGTCAGCGGGTGCGCCAAGCTCTCATAGAGCACGCCGAGGACGATGTAGACGGCGACAAGCGCGGCGAGGATCAGCAGCGGCTGCTGCGACGACTGTTCGGCAAAGGCGCGGGCATCGCCAGCCATCTCGCCGCGCAGGCCGGGCGGCGTGTGCAGTTCGGCCATCGCCTGGTCGATGTCGCGCAATGCCTGATCGAGCGTGTTGCCCGGCGCAAGATTGTAGCTCAGCGTGATCGCGGGAAACGGCCCCTGGTGATTGACGACGAGGGGCGCGGTGCCCTTTGCGATTCGGATGACGCTCGTCAGCGGCACCTGCGGGCCGCCGTTGATGCTAGGCACGTAAATGTTCTGCAGGTCGGACGGCGAGCGCTGCAGACGCGGGTCGACCTCGAGAATGACGCGGTACTGGTTGCGCTGGGCGTAGATGGTCGAGACTTGGCGCTGCGAGAACGCGTTGTTCAAGGCGTTGTCGATGTCGGCGATGCGCACCCCGAGACGCGCGATAGCGTCGCGATCGATCTTGATCTCGAGCTGCAAACCGCCGGCCTGGCGATCGGTCGATACGTCGACGAGACCGGGAACCGTCTTCAGGCGCTCAAGGACCTTCGGCGACCACTCGTTGAGTTCGTCGATGTCGGGATCCCACAGCGTATATTGATACTGCGAGTTGCCCTGCCGGGCACCGACGCGAATGTCGCGCGAGGCGAACATGCGCACCTCGAGCCCGTTGATGTTCCCCAGCTTGTCGCGCATGCGGTTGATGACGCGCGACGTGGCGAGGCCGCCCCGTTCCTCAAGCGGCTTCAAATTGACGAACATGCGTCCGCGGTTGGAGCCGCCCCCACCAGGGCCTCGCGAGCCGCCGATCGAGGAGCCGACGTGCTCGACGGCCGGATCGGCGAGAACAATATCGAGCGCCTGCGCCTGCAGCTTGACCATGGCCTCGAACGATATATCGGCGGATGCCTCCGTCGATCCGATGATCAAACCCGTGTCGTCCTCGGGGAAGAGGCCTTTGGGAATATGGACGTAAAGGTGCGCGGTCAACAGGATGACGCACAGCAACGAGAACAGCGTCACCGCCTGATGGCGCAGGGCGACGCGCAGCGTGCGGGCATAGGCAGATACCATCCAGCCGAGCGTTGCCTCGACGATGCGATCGAAGCGCCGCTGCTCGCCTTTCTTCTCGGGCTTGATGAAGTGAGCGCAGATCATCGGCGTGACCGACAGCGAGACCACCACCGATACGGCGATGGCGACAACGAGCGTCACTGAGAACTCGCGCAGCATGCGTCCAGCGACACCGCCCATGAACAGCACGGGAATGAACGCGGCGATCAGCGAGACGCTGATGGAAATGACGGTAAAGCCGATCTGCCGCGCGCCGACGAGGGCCGCCTGCAACGGCGCCATGCCCCTCTCGAGGTTGCGGTAGACGTTCTCCAGCATCACGATGGCATCGTCGACGACGAAGCCGACGGCAATGGCGAATGCCATAAGGGTTAGGTTGTTGATCGAAAAGTCGAGCGCCCACATGGCGGCGCAGGTGCCGGCCAGCGACAGCGGCACGGTGATGCCGGCAGCCACCATGGGTGTTGCGCGCCGCAGGAAGAGGAACACCACCAGCATCACGAGGGCGATTGAAAGCAAGAGGGTGAATTGCATGTCGTGCACGCTGGCGCGGATGGTCGTCGTGCGGTCGGTGAGCACCTCGATGTCGATGCCGGCCGGTATCCAGCGCTGCAGATTGGGGATCAGCGCCTTCACCCCATCGACGGTGTCGAGGACATTGGCTTCGGGTTGCTTCCTGATGATCAGCAAGACGGCTGGCTGGCGGTCGAACATGGCGGCGGAGCGGGAGTTGCGCGTTCCGTGCTCGACACTAGCGACGCTCGAAAGACGCACCACGCTGCCGGCGCTCGTCTTCAGCACTATCGCCCCGTAGTCCGCTGCATCCCGCAGCTGCGTGTTGGTGTCGATGGATATCGTCTGCCGGTCGCCGTCGATGACACCTACGGGAGCGACCGCGTTAGCGGCGGCGACGGCGCTGCGCACTTCCTCCATGCTGAGCCCCATGGAGGCGAGCAGGGTTGGGTTGACGCGCACGCGGATGGCCGGCTGCTCGGCGCCAGCAACTTCTACCTGGGCGACGCCGGGGATTTGCGAAATGCGCTGGGCGACGACCGTGTCGGCGGCATCGTAAATGGCGCTCGCCGTCATGGCCTTCGACGTCATGGCGAGGATAAGCACGGGGGAGGAAGAAGGATTGTACTTGCGGAACGTCGGTACGTCCGGAAGGTCGCCGGGCAGATCGGCGGCGGCGGCGTTGATAGCCGCTTGCACGTCACGCGCGGCTCCGTCGATATCGCGCGACAGGTCGAATTGCACCGAGATTCCTGTCGAGCCTTGCTGGCTGACCGAAGTCAACTCGGTGACGCCGGCGATCTCGCCGAGCCGGCGCTCGATGGGCGCAGCAATGGTCGCCGCCATGGTCTGCGGGTCGGCGCCGGGACGGGTCGCCTGCACGCGGATGGTCGGGAAGTCGACCGCCGGCAGGCTGGCGACTGGCAATTGCGAATAGGCTGTGGCGCCGAGCAGGAACAGTCCCGCGGCAAGCAGCGCTGTGCCGATGGGCCTGAGGATGAAGGGCGCCGACAAGTTCATGGTCTACTCGGCCGGTATGTTGCTGGCGCCGGCCGGCTGCGTTGGCGGTGCCGCGCCTGCGAGGCGCGCGCGCAACCGTTCCATGGCCAGGTAGATGACGGGCGTGGTGTAGAGGGTGAGAAGCTGGCTGAGCAGCAGACCGCCGACGATGGTGATGCCCAGCGGGTTACGCAACTCCGAGCCGACGCCGTTCTCGATCGCCAGCGGCAAGGCGCCGAACAACGCCGCAAGCGTCGTCATCATGATCGGTCGGAAGCGAAGCAAAGCCGCCTCGACGATCGAATCGCGCGGGTTGAGGCCGCGTTCGCGTTCGGCATCCAGCGCGAAGTCGATCATCATGATGGCGTTCTTCTTGACGATGCCCATGAGCAGCACGATGCCGATGAGCGCCACCAGGGACAAATCGAGGCCGGTGACCATCAGCGCAAGCAGTGCGCCGATGCCGGCCGAGGGCAGCGTTGTCAGGATGGTGAAGGGGTGGACGAAGCTCTCGTAGAGAACACCGAGCACGATGTAGATGGTGACCAGGGCGGCGAGGATCAGCCACGGCTGGCTGCGCAGCGAGGATGCGAACTCGCTGGCATCGCCGAAGAAGCTGCCGCTCACCGACATCGGCATGCCGATGCTTTGCTCGGCGGCCTCGACGATGGACACCGCATCGCTCAGTGCGGCGCCGGGTACGAGATTGAAACTGATGGTTTCGGCCGGAAACTGATCCTGGTGGCTGACGGCAAGCGGTGCCGTCGTGTGGGTGATCTTGGCGATGGCAGCCAGCGGAACCTGCGCACCGTTCGTCGAGGGAATGTAAAGGCGATTGAGCCGCGATGGATCACTGCGGAACTGCGGCAGTGCCTCCAGCACGACCCGGTACTGGTTGGCCTGCGCATAGATGGTAGACACCTGCCGCTGCCCAAAGGCGTCGTTGAGCGCATCGCTCACGGCCTGGACAGTCACGCCAAGCCGGCCGGCGACTTCGCGATCGATGTCGATGCTCACCCTGAGGCCGCTGCTCATTGTTTCGAGATTGACGTCGCTCAGCGCCGGTGAGCGCGCAAGCTCGGCGCCGAGCTTCGTCGTCCATTCCCGCACCTCGGCGGCATCCGTGCTGACGAGGGTGTACTGGTACTGCGCGCGGCTCGACCGCGTAGCGATCTGCACATCCTGCACCGGCTGGAAGTACACGGTGACGCCGGGAATGGTCGAGACGGCGCGCTCGAGGCGGTCGATGATGCCGTCAACGAGGAGCCGGCGCTCGGCGCGCGGCGTCAACGTCAGCTTTAGATGCGAGACGTTGGGCGTGGGGTTGAGCTGGCTGACCCCGACGACGGAGACGACGCCGGCCACCGCGGGGTCCTTCTGCACCACTGCCGTCACCTCGGCCTGCAGCCGCGAGAGCTCGGTGAACGACACCTGAGGTTCGGCTTCCAGAACGGCGGTGATGAGGCCGGTATCCTGCGCTGGCAGGAAACCCTTGGGGATGATGATGTACATCCAGACGGTGATGACCAGCGTCAGCGCCGTGACCATCAGTGTCGCCGTCTGGTGACGCAACACCCACTCGAGACTGCGGCGGTAGCCCTCGATGACGGCGTCCATCATCGTGTTGAAGGCGCGTGAGAGCGGATTGCCACGTGTCTCGGGCTCATGCTTCAGCAGCTTGGCCGCCATCATCGGCGTCAGCGTCAAGGACACGATGCACGAGACGACGACGGCGATGGTCAGCGTCAGGGCGAACTCGCGGAACATGCGGCCCACGAGGCCGGTCATGAACAGCAGCGGGATGAACACGGCGACCAGCGAAAGGGTCAGCGAGATCACTGTGAAGCCGATCTCGCGGGCGCCATCGAGTGCGGCGCGCAGCGGTTTGGCGCCCTTCTCGATATGCCGCACGATGTTTTCGATCATGACGATCGCATCGTCGACGACGAAGCCGGTGCCGATGGTCAGCGCCATGAGCGACAGATTGTCGAGCGAGAAGCCGCAGAAGTACATCACGGCAAACGTGGCGATGAGGGACACGGGCAGCGCAACGCCGGCTATGATGGTGGCGCGCCCCGACCGCAGGAACACCAGCACCACCATGACGATCAGCGCGACGCTGAGCACCAGCGTGAACTGCACGTCGTGGATCGAAGCACGGATGGTGTCGGTGCGATCGTGCACCAAGGTCAGCTTGACGCTCTTGGGCAGCGCCCGCTCGATGCGCGGCAGCTCAGCCTTGAGGCGTTCCACCGTGTCGATGACGTTGGCGCCGGGCTGGCGCTGCACATCGATGATGACCGCCGGGGTGCCCTGATACCAGCCGCCGACGCGTGCGTTCTCCAACCCCTCGGATACCTCCGCCACGTCCTTGAGGCGAACCGGTGCTGCGTTTTTATAGGCGACGACAATCTCGCGGTAGGCTTGGGCCGAGGCGATCTGGTCGTTGGCGGCGATGGTGTAGCTCTGCTGGGCGCCGTCGAGCGAGCCTTTGGGGCCGGCGACGTTCGCAGAAGTCACGGCGCTGTTGATATCGGAGATGCTGAGGCCGTAGGACGCGAGGCGTGACACGTCGGCCTGGATGCGTACGGCAGGGCGGATGCCGCCTTCGACCGAAACGTGGCCCACGCCCGTCACCGTGGAAAGCCGCTGGGCGATCAACGTATCGGCGAGATCGCTCAATTCGCGCATCGACACGATGTCGGAGGTGATGGCCAACGTGACGACGGGCGCGTCGGCCGGGTTCACCTTGGCGTAGGTCGGCGGGTACGGCAGATTGCGCGGCAGCGTCGAGCCGGCGGCGTTGATGGCCGACTGCACGTCCTGGGAGGCGGCGTCGATGTTGCGGCCGAGATCGAACTGCAACGTGATCTGGCTGAGGCCGAAGGCGCTGGTCGACGTCATCGTAGACAGGGCCGGTATCTGGCCGAACTCACGCTCGAGCGAGGCGGTGACCAGCGTCGACATGGTCTGCGGATTGGCGCCGGGAAGCTGCGTCGACACTTGGATGGTCGGGAAGTCGACCTGCGGCAGCGACGAGACCGGTAGCCAGAAATAGCCGAGCGCGCCGCCGAGGACGGTGGCAAAGGCGAGGAGCGAGGTCGCGATCGGCCGCGTAATAAAGGGGGCCGATACGTTCATGGCTGCGGGCCGGGGAGGTTGCCGGCTTCGCGCCGGCGCTTGCCTTCACCACGTCGACGTTCGCCGCGTCGCTCCGCCCGTGCCTTCGCGGGGCTCGCAGCGTCAGGCGTCGCGCCGTTGATCGAGGCCGTGTCGGCCGGCAAGGCGCTGTTGCGGGCTTGCGGCGTCCCGAGGTCGGATGACGCCGCTGGCTTCATGTCGGGCGGCGGGCTGACGGTCACTTCCGCACCGTCCTTGAGGCGCGCAAATCCGGTCGTCACGATGAGGTCTGCTGTCGCGACGCCCTTGCTGACGACGGCGAGCGCGTCATCCTGCTGGGTGACGGCGATACTGCGTACCGCGACTTTGTTGTCGGCGCCGACGACATAGACAAACGCGCCTTCCGGGCCGCGTTGCACAGCGGAGGTTGGCACGACGACCACCTGTTGCAGCGTGTCGAGCAGGAGGCGCACGTTGACGAACTGACCGGGCCACAGCTGCAGGTTCTGGTTGGGGAAGTCGGCCTTGAGCTTGATCGTGCCCGTCGTCTGGTCGACCTGATTGTCGATGACCTTCAGTGCGCCGGTATCGAGCACGTTCTTAAAGTCGGTTTCGAGCGCCTCGACCTTGAGTGCGCGCTTGGCGACCGCTCGGTTGATGTCTGGCAGGTCCTGCTGCGGCAGGGTGAACAGCACCGAGATCGGCTGCACTTCGGTTATGACGACGATGCCGCCCTCGGAGGCGCGCACGAGGTTTCCGACGTCGATCAACCGCATGCCCGTTCGGCCCGAGATGGGCGCAACGACGCTGGCATAGCCGAGCACGGCGCGTGCATTCTCGATCGCTGCGTCGTCCTGTTTAATCTGCGCTTCGAGCTGCACGACGAGGGCGCGCTGGGTGTCGACCGTCTTAGCGGCGATGACGTTGGCGGAAAGCTGGGTGTAACGCTCGAGGTCGCGCTTGGCGTTGGCCAGCAGGCTCTCATCGAGCGATTTCTTGGCCACGGCTTGGTCGAGCTGCGCCTTGAAGGTGACCGGGTCGATTTGGGCGAGCCGGTCGCCCGCCTTCACGTCCTGGCCTTCCTCGAAGTCGATGGACAGGATCTTGCCGTCGACCTGCGGGCGCACCGTCACCGTATTGCGCGCCTTGGCCGAGCCCACGCCCTCCAGCCACACCGGGACGTCCGCCAACTTGGCCTGCACGGCAACTACCGGCACGGGACCATCGGCGCGCGCCCAGCGGCGCCCGCGCTGCGACTGGTCGGCGCCTTGCGTGAAATAGATGGCGGCGGCCGTGATACCCCCGATGACGAGGGCCGCCAGCACCGATTTGGAGAACTTCCTCACCCTGCGTTCCTGTCCCAGAACTCGCCCCGACCTGGCTCTAGACTTGGCCCCAGACCCGGGGACCGCAAAGCGGCAACACTGCGGCACCCTGCTGCAAAAACGGATGATAGGGCTAAAAGCCGTCGCGGTGGTCCCGTAGGGCCGGTATATCGAGCTGCCGCCGAGGTTCGCGCCGGGGTGAAAGCGCCGGCCGGAAGCAGTGGTCGCCCTTTGCGGTGGCGATCATCGACCAGCATGGGATCGTCGGCCGCAGGCGGTTGCTCCTGCCGTACTGCCGAGGGAGACTTCCGAGGATGCCTTCGTGGAGGAGATTAAGGCTGGCAGCCGTCCTGGGGTCTTCATACGGGCGGTCGCCCGTGGCGAACGGGAACAGTGCCTCCGGGGTCAACTGGCAGCCCGCGCATCGGCGGGTCTCCATCGGCCATTGGGTCGTCTTGTTGGCATCGATGGCGGGTGTGGTGGCGATGCTCGGGTGGCGCCTCAGCCGGCCGGATGCTCACGCCTTCAGCGCGCCAGGCTCTTTACCCGCGGACCGTTCGATCTCGATCGAAAGGGTGCAGCCGCTTCGTATCCTTAACCCCTCGGCGCCGACGACGACGGTGCAGCGACGCGAGCGTCGGTCATTTGCATATGAAGCCCCGCCGCCGCGCGCGCAGCCCCCGCCTCGTCGCGGCGCGGCCGAATATGCCACGCGCCGCCGCCGCCATTGAGATCACCGTTGCTGCTGACGGGGTCGTCGGACGCGCGTCTGCCGGTTCAACGCCGGAGCCATGCCGGAACCGACCGGCCCCGCTCTCGTTGAGTCCTCAGGCGAGGTGCTCATGCGTTATATGCTCTCATTGGTGTTGGTCGTCTGCGCGGCTTCGGTGGCTTATGCGACGCCGAGATCATATGGCTGGTCGGAGTATCGCAACGCCAAGTTCGGCCTGCAGCTGCGCTATCCCGCCGATGTGTTCGACAACCGGCGGACATCGGAGGCGCGCGATGGCGATCTGTTCGCCACTGCCGATGGCAGCGCCAAGCTCCTTGTGGGGGCATTCAGCAACGAGGAGGGATTTTCCCCCGCCTCTTATCAGCGGTTCATCGCCCGAAGAATCCTATCCCGGCCTCAAGATCGATTATGCCCCCGTCGGTCAACGATGGTCGGTGCTCTCGGGGACGAGGGGCGACATGATGATCTACGAAAAGGTGATTTTCAGCTGCGGCGGCAAGGTGATCAACAGCTTCGCACTGGTCTATCCTATCGCCGAGCGAATGTTCTACGATCCCATCGTGGAAACGATCGAGGATAGCTTCCGGCCTGGAGCCGCGAGGTGCGATCAGCATGCCGCGACTTTCTGAGATCGACTGGCAGCCGGTACGAGCGAAACCGCGAACCGGGCGATGGGTGGTGCTTGCGGTGATGGCGGTTGCCGTGGTGGTTGTCGGCCGCGGCTACCTGTCCGCGCCCGTCGATGCAGTGGCGGTACCGCCGTCCACTATCGCGCGCCCGGTCGCGCAGTCGGCGCCGTCGATCATCGCCGATCCGGTTCGAGTGTTGAACCCCGGGCTCGAGACTTCGGCTCCGCCGCAGGATGACGCTGCGGATAGCCCTGCCACCAGCACGGCGGCCGACTATCGCGCCTTGCGTGGCGAATTGCTCGCAGCTCCATGAGTCGGAGAGTATCGACCGGCTATGGTGCTGCCGCCGGCCCTGGCGGAGTCACGACGACTGTCGCCGGTGGCGGTGTACGCAGACCCATGCGGTCGCCGAAAAACACCACGGCGCACGTCACCACGAAGGCAAGCACGACGAGGCCGGCCAAGATGGGGTAGCCGCTGTGGCGCCTGCTCACGATTCGTTTCTCGATGAGGACTTCGCCGGATCCCGGCTCGACATCATTTTCGACGATCTCAGCCATCGCGGTTCTCTTTCCTTGGGCGCTAAATCGCAGCCTGCACATCGAACCTCTGCGAGCGATGTTTTGTTCCGCTCACAGCAGTGCAAAGCGCAGGCCCAGCACCACCGCCAGCGCGACGACGCCGACGTGCAGCTCCCGCCAACGGCCGGCCAGCAGCTTGATCCCGGCGTAAGCGATGAGCCCAAAGGCGATGCCGTCGGCGATGGAAACGTCAGCGTGCCGGTGTCTTCCGCCTTCACGCGCTCGCAGCTACATCATTGCTTGGGGGTGGTGCCGGAGTAGAAGTCGCGCGGCAAGCCGACGATCGGCTGCGCCTGTGCCTGCGGAGCTGCGGTCGGCGGCTTTCTCGGCCGCTGAACAGCCAGGCGCTCGTCGGCATCTGCGTCGCGCTTGACGCAGTAGTAGGTCGCCTCGCGCAGCGACGTCTTCTTGCGCAGCTTTTTGGCCACCTGCTCGCAGATCGACATGGTCGGATACTTCTGCGTCGTCATCCGTCTTTGGCCCGAGGCCACCGACATGACGGCGTACAGCGTCGCAGCATCCATACTGTGTTCCCCTCGTGTATTGCGCATGGCCGGCGTCCGTCTTCGCGGTACGCTGCAACTCTCCCCGGCGCGTGCAGGAAACTTTAGCCCCCCGACACAGGTTCCGCCCTGCGTCTTTCGGGCGCCGCTGCCCTAGGCGGCGTCGAAGTCGCGATGGCGGCGCGTTGCGTGGCGCATCGGGCTCCACATTCTGCGGTCGTCCTGCCAGGCCGAGTCCAGTGTCGTTTCGGCTTCGCACGTCGGCTCCTGAGCGCCGACGACCGCTACTCTATTGCGTCCGGCCTGTTTAGCGACATAGAGCGCACTGTCGGCGCGATGAAACAGTGCGCCTATATCGCAGTCGCGGCCGCTGTGTGCGGCCACTCCGATGCTGACTGTTCCGCTGACCGGTAGGCCGTCGACGACGGTTGCCGCGTCCGCGAACGCTGCGCGCACCCTTTCAGCCTTGGCCTGGGCGGCGCCAAGCGTACAGCCCGGCAGGATGGCGGCGAACTCCTCGCCTCCGAGACGGCCGACGATGCTGCCATCGCCGATCTCGGTCGCCAGGGTGCGCGAAAATTGCTGCAGCACCCGATCGCCGAGGCGATGTCCGTGCGTGTCGTTCACTCGCTTGAAGTGATCGAGATCGAGGACCATCACCGAGATTGAGCTTCCCGTGGCGCGGATGTGCACGGCCAAAGCGTCGGCGGCTTCGAACAGGGCGCGGCGATTGGGCAACCCGGTGAGCGAGTCGGTGAGCGCGAACATGCGCTGGCGCATCTCCTGGCGCTCCTTGACGGTCGCCAGAACGACGATCGAGAGCGCGATGCGACCGAGCGTGGCGATCAGCACCGTAATCGGCAGCCAGCTGCTGGCGTAGGTGCGGCCGACTTCCTGAATGGGCATCATCAGGCCGAGCGGCATCCATGCGACGTAGGCGATGCCCATCACGATCAGCAACGCGCAGGCCGGCCTCCGCGTCACGATGCGCTCGTCGTCATGGCGGGCGAACTCGGCGGCAGCTAGGAAATACAACACGGCCACCAACGCGGACGCGAGGATGATGCGCTGGTCATAGGAGGAGGTGAGGCCCGCGGCGGCGGCAATGATGAAACCCGACGGCCAGATCGCGACCCAGAGCGAATTGAGTTGGCGGCCCTCGAACTCGCGCACCGCCATCCACATGATGGCCGCCGAGAGGATGATGAGCGCTTGCCCGAAGGCTGACAACGGCGCGCTGTTGGAGAACGAGGCCGAAGCGGCAAAGGCGATGCCCGCGGCGGTCAGTAGCTGGGCGACGCCCCACCAACCGATCAGTGGGCTCGTGCGCTCCTGCGACCAGACAAAGCACAACACGAGGCCGGTGACGGTCGCCGCACCGAAGGAGACGACGGAGATAGTCGGCATGTCGAGAAACATCGGCGCCCCGGTGAACGATCCGAAGTCGGATCATTGTCCTGGTGGCATTCTGCCGAGACGCGATTGATAGGTTGTCTAGAAATTCGGTGAAATTGGACGCATCGCATGGGTGGCCCGGCAACGCCGTGGGCTACCGGCCCCCTCGGCAGCTTTGGGAGCCGGTCGAAAATGCGTCAGGAGATGCCTTGTGTCGACACCGCCGTACATCCGTATCGAACTGGGTTCCGATCAGGAACTGCCGCGCGGCGGCTCAGCCGCGCTGCAGTAGACCACCCGAACTCGCTGGGCTAGTTGATACCGACACCGCGGAGCGAACCCAGCAGGCCAATAGCCTGCAACAGCCAGATGATGACTACGATGACGACTACAATGTTGAGGATCTGCTTAATCTTGCCGTCCATCGGGACGTAGTTGTTGACCAACCAGAGAAGCACGCCAACGACGATCAGCACGACGACGATGTTCACGAGATCCATTGGTTCCTAGTCCTCTGCGGGATTGGCAAACGGTTGGTCACGAACCCTCGTCTTCAGACTATACCGGCGCGCTGGGCTCGTCGCGTGCTGATATCTGCATGCCGAGCGCATCGCGCTCTGCCCAGTGAACGACTGATGAGGCGAGTTGTTCCAGTGCACATGCAGCGCGATGGGGGCCCAGTCGAGAGTTCCAATCCTCGTGTCGCGATGCTGAGCGGCTTTGATGAGGCGCCGTTCCGGCTACGCCAAGATGCTCTCGCCGCGAGGGCATCATAGCTTTGGTGCGAGAACGTGCTGCTGATGATAGCTATCGCGCATCGCGCTTTCCCGCGTCCTGGCTTTCGGCCGTGTCGCGCGCGGCAAGGTCACTCAAAGAGCGGACGTACGCTGCGAGCTGCCAGACTTGGTCGCCCGCGACAAGGTTGCGAAACGTCGGCATGCCGTTCGGGCGCCCCTCGATGATGCTCGACGCGATGTTCTCCATCGATGAGCCATAAATCCAATGATCATCCATCAATGCCGGGCCCATGCCGCCGCCCCCATTGAAGTGACAGCCAACGCAGTTGTAGGCTTGGTATAGCTGTCTACCGGCGGCGATCTGCTCCTGGTTGCCATCGAATGTTTTGGCCTGATCGGGCTCGATGTCGACAGGTTTTCCGCCACCCGGCACGATGTCGACCATCGAGATGGTGAGGGGCGCTTCTCCGGAGGAGCTGCCGGTCTGGTCGCTAGCGCCAGAGCGATCCTGTTGCGTTTCATCTGGCCCGCATGAAGCTAAGACCATCGCGGCGCCGAGCACCGCAATTGCGCTGAACTTCGTCATGGTGTGCTCCCAGCTACGCGCTGCCGGTCGAGGCGCGGCACGCCGTAGTCCTCGAGTATCTGGTCGATCTCCTCGCGCCGTTTGCGTATGGCCGCGTCGATCTCGTCGCCGAGGGCCGCCTCGTCCTTGCGCACGCCGATCGCAATGTCGTACGTGAGTTGCTGCGCGAGCATGGTGGGGTCGATGATGACGGGCGTGAGCTTTAGGGGGACAGACATGTCCTTGGCGAAGTATCCCGCTGTGGGACCCCAGACCACCGCCACGTCCACCTCTCCGTTCGCCACCGCCGTCATGATCGGAGCGAGCGGTGCAGCAGTGCCGTAGTCACCGTAGACCGAGTAGCCCGTCACGTTTGCGATGATGCCGCGCTTGGCGAGAATCTGCACCGGTGGTGTGTTGATGCCGTCGTCGCCGACCAGCTGAACCCCGATTTTGAGCTGCCGCAGCACCGGATCATCGAAGGTGATGACTTCCGGTTCTCCCGCCCGGCGTACGAACACGTAGCTCGAACGGTACAGCGGGCGGGTGGATTTCAGGAGTTGGTAGTTGGGCGGATAGCCCATCACAACGTCGCATTTGCCCGCGTTCAGCGTGTTGCGCAGGAAGCCGCGACGCTGCGCGAACCAAGTGTAGGTCAGCTTTGCGTCGAGTTCATCGGCGAGCACTTGCGCGATGCGGTTCTCGTAGCCCGTTCTGTCGGCCTTTGAGTACGGTAAGTTGTTGGGGTCCGCGCAGACCTTCAGCTCGCGGGCCTCGGCGTGCGGCGCGTGAAATACTAGGGACGCCGTCAGCGTAGCGGCAACACTAAGGGAGCGAAAAGACATAGAGCGTTCCTCCCTTGGTCGTGTATTCGGGCAAATCCTTCATCGCATTGACGAAACCGAGCGCCGCCGTACCATCACGCTTGTCCAGTCCACCTGCAACGATGGCGCCGGACCAGCCACCGACGCCCGCGAGGATGGCGACGTGCTGCTTACCGTCGGGGCTCTTCCACGTCGTCGGCTGGCCGATGATTCCGGAGGATGTCTTGAACCGCCAGAGCAGCGTGCCTGTGTTGGCATCCACCGCCTTGAACCAGCCGTCCATGGTTCCGTAGAACACGAGATCCCCGGCCGTCGCGAATGTGCCGCTCCAGACGGGGAAGCGCTCCTTGATGCTCCACAGCTCTTTGCCGGCAACCGGATCCCACGCGAGGAACTGCCCGCGATGGCCGCCGGGACCGGGGTTCATAAGAACTTCCGCGCCCACATAGGGCGTGCCCGCGATGTAGCCGACGGCGGTCTCTTTAATGTCCATGCAGAGGTTGTTGTGCGGGATGTAGAGAACGCCGTTCTTGTGAGAGAAGGCTGCTGGCTGCCAGTCTTTGGCGCCGGGCGGTGCGGGGCAGACGTTCTTGACGAACTTCTCCTGGTTGGGGCGCTTCTCATCATTGTAGATGAGCCGGCCCGTCTTCATGTCGACGCCCTTACTCGAATTGATGAAATGAAATGGCTCGGCCGAGAGCAGCTCGCCCGTGGCGCGATCGATGAGGTAGATGTAGCCGTTGCGGTCGGGGTGAACGAGCACCTTGCGCGGGCTACCTTTCCAGTCGATGTCGATGAGGATGTTCTCGTTGACGCCGTCGTAGTCCGAAAGGTCGTGCGGGCTGAACTGATAGAACCAGCGCGCTTGCCCGGTGTCGGCATCGCGTGCAAAGACGCCGGCCGTCCAGAGGTTGTCGCCCGGCCGCATACTGGCGTTCCAGGGACCGGGATTGGACGTGCCGTAGTAGATGAGATTGAGCTCTGGATCGTAGGACACCCAGCCCCATACGGTGCCGCCGCCCTGCTGCCACATGTCAGCCGGCCAGCTCGAGACGCCAAGGTCCTTGCCCTTGTACTGCTCGAAGTGCGGCTTGAACTCCTCGCCGATGAGCACTTCTTCGTCCGGGCCGGTGCTGTAAGCTTTCCAGATGACTTTCCCGCTCGCCTTGTCGAGCGCCGCCGCGAAGCCGCGCACACCGAGCTCGCCACCTGAATTTCCGACCAGGACTTTGTCGCCGGCGATGAGCGGCGCCATCGTCATGGTCTCGCCCTTCTGGTAGTCGGTCATCTTCGTGCGCCAGACTTGCGTTCCAGTGGCGGCGTCCACCGCCACCGTGTAACCGCCGAGCGTGTTGAAGTAGACGCGTCCGTCGGAATACACCGGCCCGCGATTGACGACATCGCAACAGGCCACGCCCTGCGCGGCCGGTGACTGCTGCGGGTCGTAACGCCATTTCATCGGCGCGCCCGGCTTCGAAATGTCGAGCGCGAAGAGCGGGTTGGGGAACGGCCCCACGACGTACAGCGTGTCGCCAATGACGAGCGGGGCCGATTCCTGTCCGCGGTCGATGCCGATCGAGAATGTGTAGGCGACTTTCAAGTCTTTCACGTTGCTCGTGTTGATCTCGTCGAGAGTGCTGTAGCGCGTGAGAGCGGTGTTCTTCCCGGGCATCGACCATT
This sequence comes from uncultured Alphaproteobacteria bacterium, assembly GCA_963759735.1. Taxonomy (GTDB): domain Bacteria; phylum Pseudomonadota; class Alphaproteobacteria; order Rhizobiales; family Hyphomicrobiaceae; genus Hyphomicrobium_A. The sequence continues at coordinate 119,265 of CAVXAF010000003.1, read as the reverse complement.
CGGCGTTGCCTTGTTCGCCGGTAGGTTGTGCGAACGCCGGAGCCTTCGCACCGGAAGGCGCAAGCGGCATCGCATCAGGTGCTGCTTTCGGAAGCTGTTCGGCGGGGCCGGGAAGCGGAGCATTTGGCTGGGCGAAAACTACCCCGGCCAAGGATGCGCTAAGCGCGAGGACGCAGGTCGCCAGCACTCAATTCCGGTCAGCGGTCATGGCATGCTCCTTCTTCACCCAACCATAGGGTTTCTTTCAGCGGTGGTCGTGCAGGAGCAGGTTCGTTTCTGTACTAAGTTTTGCGAAATAATCGCTCTTTGTTGACCTCTGGTGATCCCGGCACTGCAAACCATCGGGCTTAAACTGATCTACACTGCTATGGGTTCGATCAATGAACGAGATAGGCAGCATCGGCACCGCGAACGTTCTTGAAACCCGCGCCTTCTGGGCTCTGGCGGACCGAGTCAATGGACGCGGCACGTGCCCGACCCAGTTCGCATTTTTGGCGTCGCCTTGGTCATTTCTCGTGGCGCCTTGAGTGTTCGCACCCATGTCATTTGTTTGCGCGTGCGCCGTTAAGCTGGGTGCCGATGTCATAACAGCGGTGATCAATGGACAACGTCATGCTTATCCCAGGGTTCCGTTGCAAAACGAGCTGATTGCTATCGTCGAAACCTCTGCCTAAAAGCAAATGCGCGGCCTAAAGTAAGCGGGCAACTCGCGCTTCTCGGGCAACAATTGTTCGAGGGAAAGTTCGGCAGCGAACCGAGAATTCAGCTCATCTCAAATACGCGCCCATAAGTGCGGCCGAACTTCCGAGTTACTGTTCAGGCTGTCGCAAGGAGGAGCGCCATGGCTCATCATTCCTATCTGAGGTTCGGCGCGATGATCGCAACATCCGCCGCTGTCATGTTGGGGTTGATGTATCTCAACACATGGGATTGGGATCACGTCTTCTGGAGCGATACGCGCTTTTATGCGACGCTCTATATGGCCGCCGCGATGGCCATCATCATGCTCAGCTACATGCTCCACATGTACAAGGACCGCGCGATCAACATCGGCATATTCGCCGGTAGCGCGGCGCTGTTCGGCTTCGCGCTGTTCCTTGTGCGGAGCCAAGCGGCCGTCGATGACGTGTCCTACATGAAGGCGATGATCCCGCACCACTCCATTGCGGTTCTGACAAGCTCGCGGGCAAACATCTCGGACCCCCGCGTGCGCAGGCTCGCCGATCAGATCATCGACACGCAGTTGCGCGAGATCGACGAAATGAAATCCCTCATCGCAGATTTGGAAAGGCGGTAGTACCTGCGGCGTGTATGCATCGGTACGCCTCATTCTCCCCGGCTGAATGAGCTAGCAGCGCGAAAGCTGCAGGTTCAAATGCACTGCGGCTGAAATAAATACCTGTCGGCTCATCACTGCTCGAACCTGCCGCCGCGCGGCGCGCCCCTCAGCCTTCAGCGCAGGCAAACGAAATTCCTTCCGCGCAGCTCGGCCGATTTCCTGGATCCGTTGTGGCGGTTGCGCTGTCCGGCCTCGTCTTCGCGGCGATATGGGAACCTTTGCGGTCAAGCTCCATTTCATCTCAATTCTGGAGGACTTGCCATGCCGTACCGTCCAAATATCAGCAGGGGCGCCCGGGCCGAGGCCTATGAACCGATTTTATGCCGGGAGCTTGGTCGTGCTTGGCGTCATCGCAGCCACGATACCGTTCTTCTAATTGGCCCATCGACCGAGCGGCACGCCTAAGCAGCACCAGCACATCGGCTGATGTGAAACCGGCGGAAAGCGAGGACTCGCAGAGGCCCAACCCAAGGCACCAATCCAGACGGAAGACGAAGCATGGGCAACGTCACCATCTTTCCGCGATCGCGCTTGGCGCTGGCCCGATCGCCGCGCGTGCAGGCGCTGGAGTCGCGCATCCTGGAGCACCTGCGCCGCTTGCAGCGCCACGACAGTCAGGAGACGGTGAGCGAAATCCTGCGGCTGCGCGATGAAATTTGGCGCACGGAGGCGGAGGAAGCGACAACGGACGCTTCAACCACCTGAACGGCCGCGGCGTCGAAATCTAGGTTTAACGCAGTTGAAGCGGCATGACGAAGACCGCCGACAACGTGGTCGAACAGGGCAACGAGCCCCAGAAGCAAGTCGGAGATAAAGGTGTCGGAGATGCAAGTTGGGGCTTTGCCTGTGCGCCGGAGCAAGAACGGCAAGCCCCGCATCCTGCTGGTGACCACGCGCAGCAAAGACCGCTGGATCATCCCCAAGGGCGGACGCTCGAAGCGCCTCAGCGATCGCCGGGCGGCGGAACGGGAGGCCATGGAAGAGGGCGGCGTGCTCGGCGACATACGCAACAAGATCGGCGTCTGCCGGTACGAAAGGCGCAGCAAGGGGGTAGCAGTCATCGACGTCTACCTGCTCAAGGTACGGGACGAGACGGAATGTTGGCCCGAGCGCGGGCAGCGCAAGCGCGCCTGGGTCTCGCCCAAAAAAGCCAAGCGCATGGTGACGAACAAAGGCTTGCGTCGGCTGATTGACGTTGTCGCGTCGCGGTAGTTTTGTAGGTCGCCGTGGATCCGCTCGTCGAAGCGGGCTTCGGCAACGACCGCGTGGCGGGACGAGATGCGAACGTTCCGGACAATCCGGTAAGTCATTGATTTCTTGGCTGGGGGACTAGGATTCGAACCTAGACAGGCAGAGTCAGAGTCTGCAGTCCTACCATTAGACGATCCCCCATTGCCGGGATCGGGCAGCGTGGCCGCCACCGGAGGCCGGCATATAACAGCTGCGCAGGAGGCCCGCAACCCGGCTGCTTGTCGACAGTGCCACGGGCAACGCAGCTATTCCCCGCCTCCGCGGACGCCCAGCAGCTCGGGCCGATATTCAAAGTGCATGGTGTCATAGTGATACCAGCGCCCACCCCAGATGAAGCCATGCTTTTCGAAGATGCGCACGATCTCGGCGGGGATCTCGTTGCGGTAGGTGACGTCGCCGCCGGCGCCCTTGGCGGCGTTGCGCCAGTAGTGGGCGCGGTCGAGCGCGATATCGATGGCGATGGCGTGGCCGTGGGCCGACACGCGATCGGTGCCGGCGATGACGCGGCAATTGTAGGTACCGGCCGAGGGGTAGAGGAAGACGTCGAACGACGACGGTAGCTCATCGAGCTCAAGACTGACCAGGGCGAGCGCTTTGGCGGCGCCATTGCCTTTATTGAAGGGCAGCCGCTGTTTCGTGCGTTTCGGCAGCCAGGGCACCATCGCCAGGTTCTTTTCGACTTCGCCCTTGCGGCAATCGCCGTAGACCTTGTCGAAGAACGCCGTGTTCCGGGCGCGTCCGGGATCGACATTCAAGCCGGGCGGGCTGGCCGCCGCGCCGGCTGGATAAGGAACAGCGAGCATGTCGGCGATGTCTGGCTGCGCCAGCCACTCTTCGAACGACTTCTCGCCCCGCCCGTCGTCGAGCGGCATGTGCACCTGATCGTGCCACACGAGGTCGTTGCCCTCGATGCGCTCCAGAGCCTGCGGATAGGCCGCGAGCAGCCGCGCGCGATCTGTTGCGCTGAGCTCCCCTGCGCGGGCAACCGGCGGCGATAGGAGTGCTTCGGCAACCAGAATCGCGAGCAGGACGATGGCGCGCATCGGTTAAGCCTATGTCAGGTACGCAGGCAGGAGAATAACTCTAACTCCTCAGATGCGCTTTACCGGAGGCCGATTGCTGATAGAGTAGCCGCAAGTGTCATCCAGGAGACGCCTGATGACGCGGCCTTTCGCTGTATCGCTTTGCGGTAAGGCCGTATGCCAGGCGCTGGAGTAAGAAACTGTGCAGGGCTATCCCGACGAGGGCGGCGCCACTGAAGCGCCTGACGCCAGAGCCAGAGGCGGCGAGTTCGCTGCCGCCGTCACCCATCTTTCTCCCATTGGTCACCATAGCGGCAGCACCGACGGCGCTGCTTCAGCGCCGCGCCCGGCCGAGGGCGCACGCCCCGAGGGCGTCTACGGCGCGCTGGATCTGGGCACCAACAACTGTCGCCTGCTGCTCGCCCGCCCCTCGCGTCGCGGCTTTCGCGTGGTCGACGCCTTTTCGCGCATCATCCGTCTTGGCGAAGGGGTGAGCCAGTCGGGGCGGCTGTCCGAACCGGCAATGGCGCGCACGCTGGATGCCCTGAAGGTTTGTGCCGCTAAGCTTGGGCGCGCCAAGGTGCGCCGCGCTCGTCTCGTGGCGACGGAGGCGTGCCGCGTCGCCGAGAACGGCGGCGAGTTTCTCGCCCGCGTGCGCGACAAGCTGGGGCTGGAGATCGAGATACTGACGCCCGAGGTGGAAGCAGGGCTCGCCGTCTCCGGCTCGGCCGCGCTTATCGATCCGAGCTGCGACTACGTTCTGGTGTTCGACATCGGCGGCGGCTCATCCGAACTCATTCTTCTCGACCTTACGCGCCGCAGCCGGCAGCGCGACCGCCGGTTCCCCGGGCGCCTGGATGCACAGCATTGCATGGTCGCCTGGACATCGCTGCCGATCGGCGTTGTCACCCTCGCGGAACGCTTCGGCGGCCGCCACGTCAAGCCGGCCGACTTCGAGGCCATGGTCGCCGAGACGCAAGGGCGGCTGCAGGGCTTCGAGGCCCAGCATCGGGTGGCTGAGCGACTCGCCGGGCGGCGCATCCACATGCTCGGCACCTCGGGCACCGTCACCACCGTGGCCGGCATTCAACTTGGCCTGAAGCGCTATGACCGCAACCGCGTCGACGGCTGCTGGCTTAGCGTCGATGAAGTGCGCAGCGTTACCGGCGATCTGCTGGGCCGCAGTTATGAGCAGCGCATTGCCGAGCCCTGCATCGGCCGCGATCGTGCCGACCTCGTGCTCGCGGGCTGCGCCATTCTCGAAGCCATCCTGCGCATGTGGCCGTGCGAGCGCTTGCGCGTCGCCGACCGCGGGCTGCGCGAGGGCATCTTGACGACGCTGATGGTCGAGGACGGCGTCCTCGCCCCTCCGCGTCGCCGCCGACGTCCCGTCTGAAAGCAAACATCCCATGACCCAGAAGCGCGGTGGGCCGCAAAAAGGTCCGGGCGGCGGCCAACGGCAAATGCATGTGAGTCTGAAGACGGCGCGCAAGCACCGGCCGTCATCGCAGCGCTGGCTCGAGCGGCAGCTCAACGACCCCTACGTCACCGCCGCCAAGCGCGATGGCATGCGCTCGCGGGCGGCCTACAAGCTGCAGGAGATCGACGACAAGCACCGCGTGCTGAAACCAGGCGCTATCGTCGTTGACCTCGGCGCCGCGCCCGGGGGCTGGAGCCAGATCGCGGCTGAACGCGTGCAGTCGATTGCCGGCAAGGGGCAGGTGGTGGCCATCGATTACTTGCCGATGGAGGCGTTGGCGGGCGTTGAGGCCTTGGAGCTCGATTTCACCGACCCGGGAGCGGAGGAAACGCTCAAGTCGCTGCTGCGCGGTGGGCGCGCCGATGTCGTGCTGTCGGATATGGCGGCGCCGACGACGGGCCATACGCGCACCGACCATCTTCGCATCATGGGTCTGGCCGAGGCGGCCGGTGCCTTCGCGTGCGACGTGCTGCGGCCGGGCGGTGTGTTCATCGCCAAGGTGCTGCAGGGTGGCACCGAGCGCGAGCTACTAGACTTGTTGAAGAAGCGCTTTGCCAAGGTGCAGCACGTAAAACCGCCGGCCAGCCGCGCCGATTCCGCCGAGCTCTACGTCTTGGCGACGGGCTTCCGGCCCGCCTAGCACTATAAACTTAGCGGCGTCGCGTCGCGCAGCGTCTCTAAGGCTTGGCCGGCAGCAGCACCTCGAGCGCCTTGATGAGCGCCGCGTTGAAGCGCGGAGGATCCTCGACCTGCGGGAGAATGTCCCATGTCCCGAAGGTGACGAGCGTGGCGCCCTTGATGCGCGCCGTCACCGCCGGCGCCAGCGCCGCATAGTTGCCGAGCGCCTTGGCCGCCTCCGGTGGCGCCCGGTCCTTGCCGAGCGCGGTCGTGTCTTTCATGCCGATGAGCAGCAGGGTCGGCACCTTGAGCTGGTCGATCTCGTGGATCACCGGCTGCGACAGAAGCATGTCGGAGGTCAGCGCCTGGTTCCAGGCGACGAGGTCGCCGTCCTTGCCGCGGTACATGGAAGCCAGCATGTCCACCCAGCGTTCGTACTCGGGCTTCCACTTGCCGTCATAATAGACCGCCTGCTGGTACTTGCGGATGCTCGCCGCCGTCGTCTTCAGCTCCTTGGCATAAAGCTCATCGACGGTCGCCAGTGGCACGCCTTTGGCTTTCCAGTCCTCCAGACCGATGGGATTGACGACCACCAGGGCGGCGGTGTCGGCCGGATACATGAGCGCATAACGGATGGCGAGCATGCCGCCCATCGAGTGGCCGATGACGATCGGGTGCGCGACGCCGAGCTTGGCAAGCAAGGCATGCGTGTTGGCGGCGAGCTGGTGCAGACTGAACTGGTAGGCGCGGGGCTTGGCGGAACGGCAAAAGCCGACCTGATCGGGCACAATCACGCGATATCCGGCGGTGGTGAGGGCGGCCACGACGGTTTCCCACGTGGCGCCGCAGAAGTTCTTGCCGTGTAGCAGGACAGCCGTGCGCCCGTTGGGCTTCTCGGGCGCCACGTCCATGTACGCCATCCAGACGTCGTGGCCCTGCGAGACGAAGTCAAAGCGGGCGACCGGATAGGGGTAGGCAAAGTCGACAAGATAGGGGTCGGCGCGCGCCGGCATCGCGGCCAGGGCAAATGTCTGGGCAAGCAAGGCGATGAGAAGCGATGATCGAAGCTGCATGGCTTCCATTCAACATGGCGCAAGCGCAATGGGTTGCAAGTCGACCGGCGAGAGTTGGCTGCATATAGCGCCGACGAGGATATCGTTATCGATGACGACTGCGTTGGACCGAAGTGTCACGCAGGTAACACTCGCCGTCGCGCATGTGCCTTAACCATGCCGCCCGTTCCCTCGGTGTGTCCTCCGAGGGTTACGCGAATTTCATCAGTGCACAAGCAGGACGCTTAAGGACATTATGCATACGATGCGATACGGTGTGAGGCGCTCACATGAGGCTCACGGTATGAAACGTCCGTGTCTGACTCGATCGGTTTTCACAGCCATTGCGCTTGCCGCAGCGCCTCTCGCCTTTGCCCACGCAGAAGACAGCCTCGAAACTTTCTCGGTCGGACCGCAGCAGGCGGTATCGTTCGGCGGCGGAGACGGCGACAGCTTCGCGGTCGAGCAGATTTCTCGCAACGACAATAGCGTCACGGTTTTGCTGCGCCCCAAAGGCGAGACCTGCACATTCCGCTTTGACGTCATTGTCGGTCGCAGCGTTCAGCTACGCTCCGATACACCGACCGGGCAGTCGATGGTGTGCAAGGCGACGCTGCATCCGATCACCGAGGACGGCAATGCAGAGTTCGGTGCCGAATGCACCGAGGAGCCGATCTCGACCGAGCGCAAGTGCCCGCCCGAAGGCGACACGGCGGCCATCACCTATCCGCAGCAGTAACCGATCTCCTTCGGCGCGGCGATCGACGCGAGGCCAGCATTCGCGCGTCAGTGCTCAGGCTTCGCCTTGCGGAACGGTGCGCCGGCGATCACCAACACCGCAGCCGTTATGGCGCCGGCAATGACACCAACCACCGCGAATCCACTTGCCGTGACCAGCCAGCTGATCGCCTCGCGGGCAGGCGGGACCCATTCGCCGGCGGCTTCCGCCAGGCTGTGAATGATCTGCTCGGGCGCGGCGATCCCGAACGCGGCCAGCCCATGCACGAGGATGCCGCCGCCGACCCACAGCATGGCCAGCATGCCGACGAGGCTGAGCGTCTCCAGGAAGGGCGGCATGCCGTAGACGAGGGCACGGCCGAGGGGGCCGGAGACAGGACCGTTGCGTTGCGCGAGCCGCACGCCGATGTCGTCGGCCTTCACGATGAGGGCCACGACGCCGTAGACGCCGGCCGTGATCATGACCGCGACGACGGCGAGTACGATACCCTGGGTGACGATATCGGGGGCGCTGATTTCGGCCAGAGCGATGGCCATGATCTCGGCTGACAGGATGAAGTCGGTGCGGATAGCGCCGGCGACTTTTTCCTCCTCCAGCGCCGTGCCGCCCTGGGCGAGTTCGGTCACCACTTTGACACTCTGCTCCGTCTGGCTCGGCGCCATCAGCATGTGGTGGATCTTTTCGTAACCCTCGTAGGCGAGGTAGAGCCCGCCCAGCATCAGCAGCGGCGTGATGGCCTGCGGCAGGAAGGCGCTGAGCAGCAGGGCAGCCGGCAGCAGGAAGAGCAGCTTGTTGCGCAACGAGCCGAGGGCGATGCGCCCGATGATCGGCAACTCGCGTTCGGCGGCGAGCCCGGTGACGTAGCGCGGTGTGACCGCCGCGTCGTCGATGACGACCCCAGCCGCCTTGGTGCTGGCCTTGGCGGCCTGGCCGGCGGCGTCGTCCAGCGTCGCCGCTGCCAGCTTGGTCAAGGCTACGACATCATCCAAGAGGGCGAGCAGGCCGCTCATCGTTTACCATCCCACGTCTGCCCCGACCCAAGCGTCGGGAACCTCGATGCTTCGTGCGCCGTTCATACCGACCCCGCCCCACGCCCGGAGAGAGCGATGTCTGAGAAAAGCCTGGAAGAACTCGCGAGCAAGATGCGCGGCATCGACATCGCGATGCTGACAACTAAGACGGTGGATGGCGAGATTGCAAGCCGGCCCATGAGCAACAACGGGGACGTCGACTACGACGGGGACAGCTACTTTTTCACCTACGACGGCACGCGCGTGGTGAAGGACATCGAGGGAGACGACCACGTCGGTCTCGCCTTCTCAGTCGAGCCGGGACTGTTTGCCGGCGGCGGACTATTCATTGCCGTCGAGGGCCGCGGGGAGGTGGTCCGCAACAAAGCGGAATTCGAGGCGCACTGGGTGCCCGACCTCGACGCCTGGTTCGAGCAGGGCATCGATACGCCCGGCCTTGTCATGCTCAAGGTGCACGCCGTTCGCATCAAGTACTGGGAAGGCGAGGAGGAGGGCGAACTCAAGCTCGCCGCATAAGATCGCCTCTAGGGACACCGCTGGCGGCTTTTTCCCCTCAGCGGCTTGGAGAAAACGATGAAAGAGTATGTGAAAGCCGTGCGCCATGACACGCTGCGCGCCATCGAGAATGCCGAGCGGCTGGTTGGCGCCCTCGGGGATGGAGAGGGCGGCGGGACGGCAAAGCTGCGGAAGGCGACGAAGCGCTTTACCCGGCACCTCAAGGAGGAATTGGCGGCCTGGGAACACAAGTACAAGAAGGCCCGCGCTCGGGTTTGAGGCCGCTCCCGAACTGATTCGGCGTGCTGCGCCAATTTGAGACAACGCTTTAACGATGACGGAACCGGCGAGGCCCATAGCGAGTTTGTTGCGCAGAGACAATCACTTCAGCTTACGTCCTGAGAGACAAAGCCATGCGCCTCCTAATGGTTTCCCTCGCCGCCATGTCCGCCTCGGTAGCCTGCCTCGGCATCCTCTTTCTTTATGCCTTGGTCGCGCCCACCAATCCCGTTCCCTCGGCAGCCCTGACCCCTGCCTATGCTTTTGCCTGGACAGGCCCCGGCGAGCCGCGCGTCATAAGGCTGGCTGGCGAGCTTCGCTAAGCAGGCGGGTAGAGTAGAGCGGCTTCGCCCGCCGCCGACAATCAGTCGGTAATCCCCTGTTCAACGTGCGGTGCCAGTCTGCCGCGCCTCCCCTCACCTTCCCTCCCCACAACTCCGGTGCTATACGGCTGCCGACATCGTTTCCGCGCTGAGCCCGGAACATTGTCGCTCAGCACTCAGGAGAAATCTGTCGATGGCCGCACGGAATGGCCCGCTCATCATTGATTCCGCCGTGGCGTTGACATTCGACGATGTCCTGCTGGTGCCTGCCGCCTCCGAAATCATGCCCAGCCAAGCAGATGTCGGCACTCAGCTCACCCGCACGATCCGCCTGAATATCCCGGTCGTCTCGTCAGCGATGGACACCGTCACCGAGGCCCGCCTCGCCATTGCCATGGCGCAGGAAGGTGGCATCGGCGTCATCCATCGCAACCTGACGCCCGAGGAGCAGGCCCGGCAGGTGGCGATGGTGAAGAAGTACGAATCGGGCATCGTCCTCAATCCCGTGACGATCCCTCCGACGGCTTCCCTGCGTGAGGCGCTGGCCATCATGGCCGAGCACGGCATTTCGGGCGTACCGATCGTCGAAGCGCCAAAGAACGGGTCCAACAAAGGCAAGCTGGTCGGTATCCTGACCAACCGCGACACCCGCTTTGCCACCAATCTCGACCAGCCTGTCTCCGAGCTGATGACCAAGGACAAGCTGGTCACGGTCGATCGCTCGGTGTCGCAGGAAGAGGCTAAGCGGCTGCTGCACACCAATCGGATCGAGAAGCTGATCGTCGTCGACGATCGCTACCGGTGCATCGGCCTCATCACCGTCAAGGACATCGAGAAGGCGCAGAAGCACCCGCATGCTTCGAAGGATGCCGAGGGACGCCTGCGCGTTGCCGCCGCCACGACGGTCGGCGAAGACGGCTTCCACCGCACCGAACTGCTGATGGCGGCTGGCTGCGACCTGATCGTCGTCGACACCGCGCACGGTCACTCAAGCCGCGTGCTGGAAGCGGTGCGACGCATCAAGAAGCTGTCAAATCGCGTTCAGGTCGTCGCCGGCAACGTCGCCACGGCCGACGCCACGAAGGCGCTGATCGATTGCGGCGCCGACGCCATCAAGGTGGGCATCGGTCCCGGCTCGATTTGCACGACGCGCGTCGTCGCCGGTGTGGGGGTGCCGCAGCTCACCGCAGTTATGGATTGCGCCGAGGAAGCCTTCAAGCATGGCGTGCCGATCATTGCCGATGGTGGCATCAAGTATTCTGGCGACGCGGTGAAGGCGCTGGCCGCCGGCGCTTCATGCGTCATGATCGGCTCGCTGCTGGCCGGCACCGATGAAGCACCCGGCGAGACCTATTTCTATCAGGGCCGCACCTACAAGGCCTATCGCGGCATGGGCTCCATCGGAGCCATGGCGCGCGGCTCGGCCGACCGCTATTTCCAGCAAGAGGTGAAGGACACCTTGAAGCTGGTGCCGGAAGGCATTGAGGGTCAGGTGCCCTACAAGGGTCCGGCCGAGAACGTGCTGCACCAATTGGTGGGCGGCCTGCGCGCCGGCATGGGCTATCTCGGCGCCCGCACGCTTGAAGAGCTGCGCGCGACGGCGAAGTTCATCCGCGTTTCGCCGGCAGCGATCCACGAGAGCCATCCCCACGGGGTACTGATCACGCGCGAGAGCCCCAACTATCCCGGCGGCAGCGTTTAACCACCCAGGAGCCCGGCATGACCGTCTCAGACCTGCTGTTGCCGGTGTTCGTCGAGGTGGGGCTGACGTTCTTCCTCATGTTCTGGATGGGCCTGCGGCGCCGTGAAGCGCTCAACTCTGGCGCCGTTAAGCCGAGCGACATCGCACTGCGCGAGCCCGCCTGGCCGCCGCGCGCGATGCAGGTCGCAAACTGCTTCCACAATCAGCTCGAGCTGCCGTTTCTGTTCTACGTGCTGGTGGCGTTCATCCTCATCACCTCGACCAACAGCCTGATCTTCGTGATCCTGGCCTGGATCTTCGTTCTGTCGCGCCTGGTGCATGCTTACATCCACACCGGCGTGAACGATGTGCGCGCGCGCTCGCTGGCGATGGGCGTCGGCGCTCTCGCACTCGTCGCCATGTGGGTGATCTTCGCCATCCGCATTCTCATCACCGGCGCCTAGTGTGATGATCGATAAATTCGCCACCATTGGCCGTGAGGGATCGAGCGAATTTATCGATCTGAATCACACTAGAGAACCTATGCATTCAGTGTCCCCTATAATTCCGAAGTTCGCTTTGGGGTCCAGCAGAGAGCATTGGCGAACTTCGGATTCGGGACACTGATGCGCTCGGGAGCGCGTGTTGCGGCCGCCGCCGAAGTTCTCGATGACATCCTCAACCGTCATCGCCCCGCTGCCACGGCTCTCGCCGATTGGGGCAGGGCGCACCGCTTCGCCGGTTCGGGCGACCGCGCCGCCATCGGTACGCTGGTGTTCGACGCGCTGCGTCGGCGCTCATCGATCGCTGCCCGCATGGGCGCAGACACCCCGCGCGCGCTGGCGCTCGGCGCGGCACCGAGGGCTCTTGGGCTGACACCGGACGCCATCGCGGCTGCCGCGGATGGATCAGAGCACACCATTGAGCCGCTATCCGAAGCCGAGAAGGCAGGCTTGGCGGCCGAGCTACCCGAAGGCACGACCGCCGATATTGCCGGCGACCTGCCGTCCTGGCTGTTGCCGTCCTTTGAGCGTGCCTTCGGCTCGGGTGCGGCCGCGGAAGGCGCAGCGCTCGCCGCGCGCGCCCCCGTCGATCTCCGGGTGAACACCCTCAAGGCAACGCGCGAGAAGGTACTCAAGGCGCTCGACCGGTACGGCGCCACGCCGACGCAGCTCGCGCCCGATGGCGTGCGCGTGGCAGCGCCCGAGGGATCCGCCAAGGCTCCGCACCTGGAAGCCGAGACGGCGCACGGCAAGGGTTGGTTCGAGGTGCAGGACGAAGGCTCGCAGATCGCCGCGCTGCTGGCCGGGGCCGGCCCGCGCATGCAGGTTCTCGACTTGTGTGCGGGGGCGGGCGGCAAGACGCTGGCGCTCGCCGCGGCGATGCAGAATACCGGGCAGATATATGCCTACGATTCCGACAAGAGGCAGTTGCGTCCGATCTTCGAGCGGCTGAAGCGCGCCGGGGCGCGCAACGTGCAGGTGTTAGACGCGGGCGATGAGACGGCGCTGGCGGCGCTGGGGCCGCGCTTTGACCTTGTGCTCGTCGATGCCCCGTGCACGGGCTCGGGCACCTGGCGGCGCAAGCCGGACGCCAAGTGGCGTGTGAAGGCGACGAATATTCCCGAGCGCCAAGCTGAGCAGGTCCGTGTGCTCGACCTCGGGGCGAGCCTGACAAAGCCCGGTGGGACGCTCGTCTACGTCACCTGCTCGGTGCTGCCGGAAGAGAACCGGGACCAGGTCGAGGCGTTTGTGGAGCGCCACGGCGACTTCATGGTAGAGCCATTTACCACTGCCTGGACGGAGCGAGTCGGTGGTGAGCCGCCAAGCTCGGCGGACGGGCGCGACGACACCTTGCAGCTCACGCCGGCGCAACATGGCACTGATGGATTTTTCATCGCGCTAATGCGCCGACACAAACCTTGATCGGCACCGGCACCGGCGTGGCGGAAAAAATGCAGATGCCTCTTGCAATGTCGCAATTGGCAAATAAGTTCGCCGACTATTGAGGCCATAGGGGCCTGTAAATTGTTCGGCCGATCGCCGGCTGACGGGGGCCACGAGCCCTGAGCCAGAGCGCGGCCTTTTGAGGACGAACGTCCATCATGGCATCCGTTGCCAAGGCGAAGCGCCCCAGGCGCCCGACGCCGCGCTCATGTCTTGGTCCGGTAGCGGACCTTGAGGCGCATCTCCCCGCCGAGTGGTGGCGCAAGCTTTTCAATGCGCTCTACGTCAAGACCGACGGCGACGTCGTCGAGAACGTGGAGAACACGCGTCGCGACGTGGACTTCATCCTCGCCGCCGCGCCCGTGCAGCCGCACAGCCAGATCCTTGATCTGTGCTGCGGTCAGGGCCGTCACTGCCTGGAACTGGCACGCCGCGGCTTCAAGAACGTCACCGGCGTCGATCGCTCGCGCTATCTCGTGCGCCTCGCCAAGAAGCGCGCCCAGAACGAGCGATTGCAGGTGGTGTTCAAGGAAGGCGATGCGCGCAACCCGCGTCTGCCGGAGACGAGCTTCGACTGCGTCGCCATCATGGGCAACTCGTTCGGCTACTTCTCAAACAAGCAGGACGACGAGAAGGTTCTGACCGCGGTCGGCAAGATCCTGCGGCCGTCCGGCCAGCTGGTGCTCGATATCACCGATGGCGCCTACATGGCCGATCACTTCGAGCGCCGCTCCTGGGAATGGATCGACGAGCATCACTTCGTGTGCCGCGAGCGCTCTCTGTCGGCTGATCGCGACCGCCTGATATCGCGCGAGGTCATCGTGCACGACGAACTCGGCGTCATCGCCGACCAGTTCTACGCCGAGCGCCTTTACACCCGCGATACCATCGCCAAGCTTCTCGAGAAGACCGGCTTCCGCAACATTCGCTACCACGGCAACGCAGAGGCGCTGTCCGATCGCGACCAGGATCTCGGCATGATGGCGCGCCGCCTCCTGCTGTCGGCCGATGCTCCCGTGATCATCCGCAAGCCGCGCGGCAAGGTGCAGCTGATCGACGTGACGGTGTTGATGGGCGATCCGCGCCTGCCCGATGCCGTCAAGCGCGGCGGCGCCTTTCAGCCCGAGGATCACGACACCATCCGCCGCTTGAAAGATGCGCTGTCGGAGTTGCCGGCCTACAAATTCCGTTATCTCGACAATCACGCCACGCTGGACCGCGATCTATCGGAACTGCGCACCGACCTCGTGTTCAACTTGTGCGATGAAGGCTTCAACAACGACCCGTTCAAAGAGCTGCACGTTCCGGCCATGCTGGAAGCGCTCGACCTCCCGTATACGGGTGCCGGGCCGCCGGCGCTTGCCGCCTGCTACGACAAGGGCCTGGTACGCGCCGTGGCGCTGACGCTCGACGTGCCGGTGCCGCTCGAAACGCACGTACGTCCCGGCGACCAGGGCGCCACGCTGCCGTCGGTGTTTCCGGCGCTGCTGAAGCCAAACTACGGCGACAGCTCGCAGGGCATCACCAAGGAAGCGGTGGTGCGCAACGAAAAGGGCCTGCTCGATTATCTTGAGCGGCTGCGCGTGGCTTTCCCCAAGCGGCCGGTGTTGGTGCAGGAATATCTGACCGGCGCCGAATATTCCGTGACGCTCGTCGGCAATCCCGATCAGGGCCTGCGCGCGCTGCCGATCCTCGAAGTCGACTTCTCCAAGCTCGATCCGTCGCTGCCGAAGATCCTCGGCTATGAATCGAAGTGGGAGCCCGACAGTCCCTACTGGACGCAGGTCTCTTACCACGAGGCGGACCTATCGGAATTGCAGCAGCAGCAGCTGATCGAGCATTCGGCGCGCCTGTTCGAGCGCCTCGGCTGCCGCGATTACGCCCGCTTCGACTACCGTGCCGACGCCAAGGGCGAAATCAAGATGCTCGAGGTTAATCCCAATCCCGGCTGGTGCTGGGACGGCAAGGTCAACCTGATGGCGAGCTTTTCGGGCATGCGCTATTCCGAGCTGCTCGGGCAGATCCTGGCTGCTGCCGTCGAACGGCTGTCGATCGTCGGCAAGAGCGCAACCCCGCAGGTCGAGGCGGCGCAGTGACGAAGTATTCCGGGCTGCTGGTTTTCTTCGCGCTGGTGGCGCTGGCCGCCTACTCCGGCATGAGCTACGAGCCGGGGCCGTTCTATGCTGCCCTGCAGAAGCCGGCATGGACGCCGCCCGACTCGATCTTCTCGCCTGTGTGGACGGTCCTGTACATAATGATCGCCGTGGCCGGCTGGGTCGCCTGGCGGGCGCAGGGCTTCGGCCCGCTGTTGTGGCTGTGGCTGCTGCAGTTGTGCCTCAACGCCGCGTGGCCATATCTCATGTTCGGCGAAAAGCAGCTTTCGCCGGCGCTGCTCGACATCGCTGCACTGTGGCTCGCCATTCTCACGTTCATCGCGGTCGCTTGGCCGGTCCGTCGTTCCGCGGCGCTGCTGTTCGTGCCGTATTTCTTGTGGGTTTCCTTCGCAGCGGCGCTCAATTTCGAGATCTGGCGCCTCAACACCTAGGCCGCTCCGCTGTCCGCCTGCACCGTGCGCTGCTAAACTTCATGCAGCAGTCCAGGGGGGCCTATGATTCTGCAAACGGGGAGCTCGGCCGGGATCGGCGCAGCAGCCGGCGCCTGCGGCGATTGCGGCGCACCGGCCGCCGGCAACTTCTGTTCGTCATGCGGAGCTGACCTGCGAGCCAGCTCGCTGGGGTTCCTCGGACAGGCAGCAGCGCCCATGCGCCGCAGTTTTCCCGCCGTCTACCTGAAGATACTGCGTGCGCCGGTACGCCAGACCGTGGCCTTCGCCGAGGACCCGAGCTATCGCGGCTACGCGTCGTTCGCGCTGACCGGCATCGCGCTCTACTGCCTGCTGTTCGTGCCAGTGGTGATGCGCAGCATCATTCCCACCAACGGCGTGCAAGTCAGCGAGAGCATGCAGACTCTGATGAAGGTGCTGTCCCAGGCCGGCATCTACGTCGGCATGGCGATCACCTTCGCACTCGCCTATGTGCTGTTCCGGCTTGTCGCCAAGCAGCCCCGCCCGCTGTTCGCCTACTTCAAGCTCTACGCGATCGCGCTCGGGTTTGTGGCGCCTATCTACGGCGCCTACGAGATCGTCATGCGTGGCCTTGTCGGCGGCATCGGCATGTCGTCGCTGGGGCTCATGACCGAGGACGATTGGACGAACCCGACGGCGCTCTTGTCGATCGCGCTCGCCTTGATTCTATGGGCCTACTTCGTAGCCATACACCGTCGCTTCTGGTCGATGCCGATCTGGAAGGCAACGGGACTGTACATCCTGGCCTCGCTCGTTTCGGGCCAAGTCGGCTACTGGCTGATGTGGTGGGTGGGGTTCTATTCGGCGATGGTGTTGCGTGGCGCCGGCATCGTCACCTAGCAGGAGCCGGCGCGTCGGCGATCTCGGCCGGCGACACCTCGATCTGCCATTTGCCTTTGCGGACATCCTGGTGCCCGTGCTCGGCGAGCACCGCCTCGAAGTCGGCGCGCGAGATGGTACGAAAGCCCATCTGCTCCAGCGTCGGGGTGAAATCCTTGCCGTCGTTGAGCACGAAGCCCCACTTGGCGAGATGATGGTTGAGGCAGGCAAAGCCGATCTTCGAGGTGTTGCTCTCGTGGCTGAACTGGGATTCGGTATAGAACACGCGCCCGACCGCGATACCGTAGCCGCCACCAACAAGCACTCCGTCGGCATTCCAAACTTCGAAGGAATGCGCAACGCCGTCGTCATGCAGAGCTGCGTATAGCCGCATGATCTGCGGAGTGATCCAGGTGAGGCCGAACGGGCGTCCCTTGCGCGGCTCGGCGCAGGCTTTGATCACCTCATCGAAGGCATCATCGAAGGTGACGTGATAGGTCCCCTTGCGCATCAGCCGACGCGCATCCTTGGAAATGCGGAACTGGGCGGGCGCCACGACCATGCGCTCGTTGCGTGTCCACCACTTGAGCGGCCCGGCGTGGCTCCATGGGAAGAAACCGGCGCGCGCTGCCTCGAGAATGCGTTGCGGAGTGATGTCGCGGCATACCCCGGCGAAGACTTCGGGGACCGGCTGTGTCGTCGCCGCGCTCGGGACGAGTGTGCCACCGCGGGCCATGTCCGTTGCCGTGTGCCAGATGAGGAACGGCAGTTGCGCGATGCGCTTGGGATGGCAGGCATATGCACCCGCCATCAGCCAGCGGGCGAGCTTTTGCTGCGGGCTCTCGCGAAACAGCAGGCGACGGCGTGCGGTCAGCGTATCATCCGCGTCTTCGGCGATGATCTCCAGGAATGATCCGGCAACATTGGCCAACGGTTGTCTCCTCGCAGGCGGTGACGGCTGCCACTGGCGGACGCCCGGATGCAGGCTGCCCGCGCGGGCTTACCAATCTCCAAACAATTCGCGTGCCAGAGCGCCGCGGCGCGTAAGTAGGGTTAATGCGCGGGCCTGAGGATTACTCAGCCGGCGCAGTCGCTGGCGCGCTTGAGCAGCAGAGCGCGTTCGCGCTCGTTCTGCGTCATCGCAGCGGCGCGTTCGAATTCACCGCGAGCCTCATCGGCACGCCCCAGCTTGGCGAGCAGATCGCCGCGCACACTGGGAAGCAGGTGGTAATCCTTGAGCAGCGGCTCGGCGGTGAGTGCATCGACGATGCTCAGCCCGGCCTCGGGGCCGAACAGCATGGCGAGCGCGACGGCGCGGTTGAGTTCCACGATCGGCGAAGGCATGACCTCGCCCAGCTCACCGTAAAGGCCGACGATGCGTGCCCAATCGGTGTCGGCGCCGGTGGGCGCGCGGGCATGACAGGCGGCTATGGCGGCTTGCAGCACGTATGGTCCGGGCGCCGCGCCGAGCGCTTGCGCACGCTCGATGGCCGCCAATCCGCGCCGGATCAGCAGATGATCCCAGCGTGCGCGGTTCTGGTCGAGCAGCAGCACCGGTTCACCGTCCGGTCCCTTGCGAGCGGCAAGACGTGAGGCCTGCAGCTCCATGAGGGCGACGAGGCCGTGCACTTCAGGCTCGCGCGGCGCCAACTCGGCGACGATGCGGCCGAGACGCAGCGCCTCCTCGCACAGCTGCGGTCGCGTCCAGTCATCGCCGGCCGTCGCCGCGTAGCCTTCGTTGAATATGAGGTAGACGACGGACAGCACGGAGGCGAGGCGGGGAGTGAGCTCGGCGCCGCGCGGCACCTCGAACGGGATGCGCTTTTCAGCCAGCGTGCGTTTGGCGCGCACGATGCGCTGGGCGATGGTCGGCTCGGGCACCACGAAGGCGCGGGCGATCTCGTCGGTGGTCAGCCCGCCGATCAGCCGCAGCGTCAGCGCCGCCTGCGCTTCGCGGCTCAACACCGGATGACAGGCGGTGAACACGAGGCGCAGCAGGTCATCGCCGATGTCGTCGTCGAGAGCGGCGTCGAGATCGGGCATTGCCCCCTCCCCGTCGGTCGCCAGCTCATGCTCAAGCTCGGTGTGCTTGCGGTCGATCAGTTTGGCGCGGCGGAAGCGGTCGATGGCGCGTCGTTTGGCGGCGGCCATAAGCCAGGCGCCAGGCTTGTCGGGAATGCCGGAGGCGGGCCACTGCTCAAGCGCTGCAACTAGTGCATCCTGCGCCAGCTCCTCGGCGAGGCCGACGTCGCGCACCATGCGGGCAAGGCCAGCGATGAGCTTGGCCTGCTCGATGCGGAAGACCGCCTCAATGGCGCGATGTGGATCGGTAGCCGTCACGGCTACCGATACAGCATCATCGACCATAGCCTGCAAGGCTAGGCTTCGGGGCAGCCCGGGCCTTCGAACATCTGCCGGACTTCCGTCTCCCCTTCCCATTCGGGCCAGTGCTTCAGGTGGAGTTCCATGAACCGCATGGACAGCGCCATCGCTTCTTCCCTCGACTGGACTTCGAACACGGCATAGCCACCGATGACTTCCTTGGCCTCGCTGAATGGTCCATCGGTGACGCTTAGCTTGCCGTGCGCCTGGCGCACGCGATAACCGCCCATGGCGCTCGGCAGCAGGCCGCCCATGTCGACCATGATGCCGGCCTTGGTCATTTCCTGGCCGAGTTGGTCCATGGCCGCCATCAGCGCCGGCGGCGGCGGGCCCAGGCGGTGGTCTTCGGTAGACTTCACAATCGACATGAATCGCATCGTCTTATCTCCCTTGAATTGGACTGCAGGCCGGGCGCGAGGCGCCGCTACGGCTCCGCGCTGATTATTTCTTGGACAATTTCTCGAGCTTGCGGTGGAGGTCGACAGCTTCGCTTTCGCCGAAGTCTTCCAGTTCGAACATCTGGCGGATCTCGATCTCGCTATCCTCGTAGTGCGGATTGGGGCAGCGCTTGATCCACTCGACACACTCGGCAAGCGACTTGGTCTGCAGGATCCAGTAGCCGGCGATCAGCTCCTTGGTCTCCGCGAACGGGCCGTCGATCACCGTCCGCTTGTCGCCGGAGAAGCGCACGCGGGCGCCCTTGGAGCTGGGCTGCAGCCCGCTGCCGTCAAGCATGACGCCCGCCTTCACCATCTCCTCGTTGAACTTTCCCATGGCCATCAGCATGTCCTCCGGCGGCATGACGCCCGCTTCGGAATCCTTGGTCGCCTTGACCAGCACCATGAATCGCATCGATGTTTTCCTTCTGGCTGCGTTGCGAGCTTAGGCTTTGATCCCTCGCCCTGATGACACGTCGAACGGGCGAGACAGGAATCGACACGGCGAAGCGAATTTTTTTAGGCACCCTGAGAGTCCTAGGGAATCGCGGCGCCGGGGCGCCTTGACGCTCCCCGGGGCGGGTGATCTATGGGGCCGCTCAGGGGCATTAACCTTGGATATTCCGTGACCGACACCGTCCTAATCATCGACTTCGGCAGCCAGGTGACCCAGCTCATCGCCCGCCGGGTGCGCGAGGCGGGTGTCTATTCGGAAATCGTGCCTTTCAATCAGGCGGCGGCGGCGCTTCAGCGGCTGCAACCCAAGGCGCTGGTGCTGTCGGGCGGCCCCGCCTCGGTGACCGCCGAGGGATCGCCCCGCGCCCCGCAGGAGGTGTTCACCAGCGGGCTGCCGATCCTCTCCATTTGCTATGGCCAGCAGACGACGGCGGTGCAGCTCGGCGGCGTCGTTGAGGGCGGCCACGCAGCCGAGTTCGGACGCGCCGAAGTCGTCATCAAGGAGCCCTCGGCGCTGTTCGAGGGCATCTGGGAGGTCGGCAAGCGCTATCCGGTTTGGATGAGCCACGGCGACCGCGTCACGCAGCTTCCCAAGGGCTTCACCGTCAAGGCGACGAGTGAGAATGCGCCGTTCGCGGTGGCTTCCGATGAGCAGCGGCGCATCTACACGACCATGTTCCATCCCGAGGTCGTGCACACGCCGGATGGCGCCAGGCTGCTGTCCAACTTCGTGCACAAAATCGCCGGGCTGAAGAACGACTGGACCATGGCGCATTTCCGCTCCGCCGAGATTGCCAAGATCCGCGCCCAGGTCGGCAAGGCACGCGTCATCTCTGGGCTGTCGGGCGGCGTTGATTCAGCTGTCGCCTCGGTGTTGATCCACGAGGCGATCGGCGACCAGCTCACCTGCATCTTCGTCGACCACGGCCTGCTGCGGAAGGACGAGGCCGAGGAGGTCGTGCGGCTGTTTCGCGGCCACTACAACATCCCGCTGGTGCATGTCGACGCGCGCGAGCGCTTCCTCACCGCGCTGGCCGGCCAGTCGGATCCCGAGGCGAAGCGCAAGACCATCGGCGCGCTGTTCATCGACGTGTTCGACGAGGAAGCCAAGAAGCTCGGCGGGGCCGATTTCCTCGCCCAGGGCACGCTCTATCCCGACGTGATCGAGAGCGTGTCGTTTACCGGCGGCCCGTCGGTGACCATCAAGTCGCATCACAATGTCGGCGGCTTGCCGGCACGCATGAAGCTGAAGCTGGTCGAGCCGTTGCGCGAACTATTCAAGGACGAGGTGCGCGCGCTCGGCCGAGAGCTGGGACTGCCCGCGCACTTCGTCGGCCGCCATCCGTTTCCCGGTCCTGGGCTCGCCATCCGCATCCCCGGCGAGATCACCGAAGAGAAGCTGGCGATCCTGCGTCAGGCCGACGCCATCTATCTCGATGAGATCCGCAAGGCGGGGCTCTACGACGACATCTGGCAGGCGTTCGCCGTGCTGCTGCCGGTGCGCACCGTCGGCGTCATGGGCGATGCGCGGACCTACGAGTATGTCTGCGCGCTGCGCGCTGTCACCTCGACCGATGGCATGACCGCCGACTATTACGATTTCAAGCACTCGTTCCTGGGGCCGACGGCGACGCGCATCATCAACGAAGTGCGCGGCATCAACCGCGTCGTCTACGACATCACCTCCAAGCCCCCTGGCACGATCGAGTGGGAATAGCGCGCCTTCGGCACGACGGAGTGGGAACAGCGGAGCGGCGGCCGTGAAGCCAGTGACCATCTACGGCATCCCCAACTGCGATACGATGAAGAAGGCGCGCGCCTGGCTCGACAGCCATGGCATCGCCTACGCGTTCCACGATTACAAGAAGGCTGGCATTGACAGATCGCGGCTCGAGGCGTGGAGCCGCAAGGTCGGCTGGGAGGCCCTGCTGAACAAAGCCGGCACGACCTTCCGCAACCTGCCTGACGCGGACAAGCAGGTCGTGACCGAACGCAAGGCTATCG
Organism: uncultured Alphaproteobacteria bacterium; assembly: GCA_963759735.1. GTDB lineage: Bacteria > Pseudomonadota > Alphaproteobacteria > Rhizobiales > Hyphomicrobiaceae > Hyphomicrobium_A. The sequence goes on along the minus strand of CAVXAF010000003.1, from coordinate 97,327 downwards.
ACCTGATGCAAGCGCAGCCTTCGCTCATCAAGCGGCCGGTGCTCGATATTGGCGGCGGCAAGCTGCTCGTCGGCTTCAAACCTGAGATATACTCCGACGCGCTGGCGCCCTGAGCCGTAAGTTAGCGTCTACTTCGCCACCGGTCCCAGCAACTCGGGCAGCTCCGACAAGCTGCGAACCTCGAAGTCGGGTGCGCCCGGCAGGCGCTCGGCGCGATGGCCGTAGCGGTTGCACCAGACGACGCGCAAACCGAAGTTCGAGGCGCCGTAGGCGTCCCAGGCGTTCGATGACTGGAACGATACCTCGTCGGCGCGCAGGCCGAGCTGTTCCAGTCCGTAGGCGTAGACGCGCGGATGCGGCTTGAAGACCTTCACGGGATCGACCGACAGAACGCTGTCGAACAGGTCGGTGAGACCCGCCTCGCGAACCGCTGAGTTCAGCATCGTCACCGAGCCGTTCGACAAAATCGCCGTCCGGAAACCGGCCTGGCGCAATTGCGCCAGTACGCTCGGGACCTCGGGGAACGGCGCTGGCGACAGATACAACTCCATGAGCTTTCGCTGCAGATCGGGGGAGGCGATGTTGAGGCTGTCGAGGGTGTATTCCAGCGCATCCTCGGTGACGCGCCAGAAATCGACGAAACTCTCCTGCAGCGAGCGCAGCCACGTGTACTGCAGCTGCTTTTCGCGCCACAGGGTCGTCAGCGCCGAGAGCTTATCGTCAGGGACGTCCTGGCAGCGGGCGGCGGCCGACGCAAAATCGAACAGGGTGCCATAGGCGTCGAAAACACAGGCCTTGATGCCGTCTAGCCGATTCATGATCAGTCTCCTCGCCGGGGGGCGCGTCTACGACATACCCTTGAAGGCCGTGCGGCGCCATCGAAGAGGGCTGCTCACGATTAAAGGTTTTTGCCGAGGCAGACGAGGCCGGTGTGCCAGAGCGCGCGACGGGGCCAAGCCGGTGGTTGCGATCGAGCGCGATCGGCCCCTGCATGTGTGCCAGCGTTATCGAGCTTGATCACGCGATGGGCGCCGATCGCCACGCAGGCGGACCGGCCGAGATACGATCGCCACCGTGAGCAGCCAAAAAATTGCCCTCCAGCCGGGGGAAGCTGGAGGGCGGGGACCGGCCGGAGTGGACGGGGGAGGCAGAACCGGCCGGGACAAATTCAACTGATGGCGTTCGTTTCCTTTTCGGCTGCGGTTTCTATTCGAGGGCCTGCATCAAGCCCGCCATGGCATCGATCGCCTCGGCGGCATCGTCATCGCCGGACTCGCTGGCTTCCATCATGTTGGAAACGAGGTTGTCGCCTCCGGTGGCGCTGTCGAGAGCGGCAGCCTGCTCCTGCGCAGCCGCCAGCATGTCTTCCTGGTCGCCGGCGTGAGCGGCAACGGCCCCAAGGGCGACGGCGAGGGCAGCGGTGGCGGCAATCAGAGTGGCCTGCAAGGAAGATTTCATTTTCGTCTCCTGTCCCGTTGCGAGGCGTGGGCCCCGTGAGAGCGCGGAGCCCGCTATCGGGTGGCCGCCTCGGAGACAAGGATTAGGCCCGCCGGCCGAGGGCCGCTGTTCCCGGCGTTACAGGGCGCGGCGGCCCAGGGGCTCAGCGCTTGGCGCTGCTCTCCAGAATGGCCAGCAAATGATCGGCGCCGGCATCGAGCGGCAGGGCGTGGAAATCGGCCTCTACGTCGAGCGCCTTTTCCAGCATGCGATGGAATTCCTCGCGGTTCAGCTCGACGGTGCCGAACTGGCGCAGATGGTCGGTGACGAACTGCGTGTCGAGGAGGCGGAAGCCGCCAAAGGTGAGACGCGCTGCCAGATGCACGAGGGCGATCTTGGAAGCATCGCGCTCGTAGGAGAACATGCTCTCGCCGAAGAAGGCGCCGTTAAGCGCCACGCCGTACAGCCCGCCGATGAGACGTTCTCCGTTCCACACTTCGACGGTGTGGCAATGCCCGAGGCCGAACAGATCGCGGTAGAGGCTGCGGATGCGCTCATTGATCCATGTCGAACGACGCCCGGGGCGTGACGCGGCGCAGCCCTCGATGACGCCCTCGATATCGGTGTCGATCTTCACGACGAAGGGAGTGGAGCGCAGCGTGCGGGCGAGGCGCTTTGGCACGTGCACGTCATCGAGCGGGAGGATGCCGCGATGCTGCGGCTCGATCCAGTAGAGCGCCGGGTCGTCGGCGCTCTCGGCCATCGGAAAAATGCCGCAGGTATAGGCCTTCAGCAGCACCTGCGGGGTGATCTCGATGACGATGTCGTCGCGCGAAGCCATATGGTCCGTGGGCTCAGGTCCGCCGGGACCCTAGCGTGAAAACTTTTCTGGCCGTCGTCAATCGCCTGGGTCGGCGACCAAACTATGACTTCGCCAGGTATTTTTCGAGCCAATGGATGTCGTAAAGGCCGTTGGCGATGTCGGGCTGCTGGATCAGTTCGTTGAACAGGGGGATGGTTGTCTCGATGCCGTCGATAACGAACTCCGAGAGCGCCCGCTTCAGCCGCATCAGGCACTCGTTGCGAGTCTTGCCGTGCACGATCAGCTTGCCGATGAGGCTGTCGTAGTAGGGGGGAATCCGGTAGCCCTGGTAGACGCCCGAATCGACGCGCACGCCCAGGCCGCCCGGCGGATGCCAGTAGGTGATCTGCCCAGGCGAGGGGCGGAAGGTGCGCGGGTTCTCGGCGTTGATGCGGCACTCGATCGCGTGGCCCGAGAAGGTGATGTCCTTCTGCTTGAACGACAGCGGAGCGCCAGAGGCGACACGGATCTGCTCCAGCACGAGGTCGATACCAGTCACCGCTTCGGTCACCGGATGTTCGACCTGCAGGCGCGTGTTCATTTCGATGAAATAGAACTCGCCGTCCTCGAACAGGAACTCGACGGTACCGGCGCCGCGGTATTTGATCTTGCGCATGGCCGCCGCGACCGTCTCGCCGATCTTCTGGCGCGCGGCCTCGTTGAGCGCCGGCGAGGGCGACTCTTCGAGAATCTTCTGGTGGCGCCGCTGCAAGGAGCAGTCGCGCTCGCCGAGATGGACAGCATTGCCCTGACCATCGCCGAGTACCTGGATCTCGATGTGACGCGGCTTGGTCAGATACTTCTCGATGTAGACTTGGTCGTTGCCGAACGCGGCCTTGGCCTCGGCGCGCGCCGTCGAAAGCGCCATGCCGAGGTCGAGCGGCGTATGGGCGACCTTCATGCCGCGTCCGCCGCCGCCGGCGGTGGCCTTGATCAGCACCGGAAAGCCCATCCCCTTGGCGATCTTCATCGCCTCGGGCTCGCTCGCCACGGCGCCGTCGGAGCCGGGGACAACGGGAATACCGAGCTTCTTGGCCGTCACCTTGGCTTCGATCTTGTCGCCCATGATGCGGATGTGTTCCGACGTCGGGCCGATGAAGGTGATCTGGTGCTCTTCCAGGATTTCGGCGAAGCGCGCGTTCTCCGACAGGAAGCCGTAGCCGGGATGCACGGCGTCGGCGCCGGTGATCTCGCAGGCGGCGAGCAGACGCGGAATGTTGAGGTAGCTTTCAGCGGCCGGAGGCGGCCCGATGCACACGCTCTCGTCGGCAAGACGAACGTGCATGGCGTCGGCGTCGGCGGTCGAATGCACGGCGACGGTGGCGATGCCGAGCTCCTTGCACGCGCGCTGGATGCGCAGTGCAATCTCTCCCCGGTTGGCGATCAGGACTTTGTCGAACATGCTTTTCCAGCGAGCAGTGAGTGAGCGAATAGTGAGTAGGGCGTCGTCGGCTACTCGCTATTCACGCTTACCTATTCGCCATTCGCTCCTATTCGATGATGACGAGCGGCTCGCCGAATTCGACCGGCTGTCCGTTCTCGATCAGGATCGCCGTCACCTTGCCGGCGTGCGGGGCGGGAATTTGATTCATGGTCTTCATGGCTTCGATGATGAACAGCGTGTCGCCCTGCGAGACCTGCGCGCCGACCTCGATGAAGGTGGGCGTGCCGGGTTCGGGCGAGCGGTATGCGGTGCCGACCATCGGCGATTTGACGACGCCAGGGTGCTTGGCGGGATCGGCGGATTTGGCGGGTGCCGCGACAGCGCCGGCAGCGGCAGCCAACACGGGCGCCGCCGCGATGGTCGATTGCACGTTGAGGGTGCGCGCAACGCGTACCTTAAGACCGCTCTTCTCGATCTCGATCTCGCTCAACCCGGTCTCGTTGAGCAACTCGGCAAGCTGCCGGATCAATCGCTGTTCGTCGCCAGCGTTGTCGCCCTGATCCTTGGCCGTCATGCTTCGCTTTTCCTTCTTGTGCGCCTTTACCTTCCGCGCGCTGCTGTTCTTAGCCACGACGCGATTTCGCCAGCAAATCGGCAAGTGCTTCCAGCGCCAGCTCGTAACCCTTGGCGCCGAGGCCGCAGATCACGCCCTTGGCACCTTGCGATATGTACGAGTGCTGGCGGTAGGGCTCGCGGCGAAAAATGTTGGATAGGTGAACTTCGATGACCGGAAGCTCCGCCGCCTGCAAGGCATCGAGGAGGGCGATCGAGGTGTGCGAGTAGGCGCCGGCGTTAATGATAATGGCCTCTGCCTTGTCGCGCGCCTCCTGCACCCAGGTGACGAGCTCGCCCTCATTGTTGGACTGGCGGAAGTCGATGGTCAACGACAGGGTCTTGGCCCGCGCCTCAGCCTTCCGGCGCACGTCATCGAGCGAATCCGTCCCATAGATGGCGGGCTCGCGCAGTCCCAGCATGTTTAGGTTGGGTCCGTTGAGGACGTAGATCGGCTTGGCCATGAGGTCCTTGAGGTGGGCCGGAAAGGTAGCTGCCGGGTGCCGGCCTGCTGCCGGCCCACGGCGACGGCCCCCCATCTACCAGCTTTCCTGCAGGCGCGGAAGGGCGGCCCGCGACCCTCGGCGGGGAGAGCTTTAAAGCCCCGCCCGGCTCGCAAAGAAGGCTATCAGACCGCGGCGAGGTCGGTGGTCAGCAGTAGGAGCAACCCGACTTGCGCAGCTCGCTGATGTTCTTGGCGAGCTGATCGTGAAGGTCCTCGGGAGCACCGGGAATGGCGCGGTCGCCCACCAGGAAGTGCGGCGTGCCGTTAACGCCCATCTTTTTGGCCAGCGCCTCGGACTTCTTGATCTCGGCTTCGACTTCCGGGGAGGCCATGTCCTTCTTCAGCTTGTCGATGTCGAGGCCAAGCTTGGTGGCGATCTGCAGGCCGGTGGTCTCGTTCAGCATGCCCTTGGTCTCGAGCATGGCGCGGTGAACCTCCCAGTACTTGCCCTGCTTGCCGGCGGCGATGGCAATGCGCGAGGCCTCTTCCGAGCCCTTGGAAAGGATGGGCAGCTCCTTGAAGACGACGCGTACGTTGGGATCGCTCTCGACCAGCTTGACGATGTCGTGCAGGCCGCGCTTGCAGTAGCCGCAGTTGTAATCGAAGAACTCGACCACGGTGATGTCGCCGTTGGGATTGCCGGCAATGTCGGCCTTCGGATCGCGGTAGATTTCAGCCGCATTCTCCGTAATGGCGACCTTCAGCTTCTCGGACTGCTCCTTCTCCATCTTCGTTTCGAGCGCGGTCTGCACCTCAAGGAAGATTTCCGGGTTGGTGACGAGGTAGTTCTTGATGATCGTCTCGAGCTCCTTGCGCTGTTGGGCAGAGAAGCTGGCACCGGCGGCGGGAGATGTGGGGGATGCTGGAGCAGTAACGCCTGCTGTCGCTACGGGCAGTGTCGGCGCGGTGGCCGTCGAAGCCTTGTCGGTTACCGCCGACTGGCCGAGCAGCACCAGACCCACGAGCAGGGCGATGGCGGGAACGGCGAGCCACATGGCGCGGCTCTCGGCGAGCGTGCGCAGGATCGGCGGACGGGAATCTACGGACATGCAGTGGCCTCTCGTGCAGGCGTCGCGGCGCGCGGTGTGGTTGGCGCGGCGACGATCAGGTTTCCGGTTTGTAGTTGATAATGTCGTCGTTCTTGAGCCATTCGGGCGTGCCTGCGCGCAGCTTCGTCTGCGCGCGCTTGGCGAACAGCTGCGCTTGTTTCAGATCGCCCTCCAGGAAGTAGGCCTGGGCGATCATGGCGTCGGCCTCCGGTCGCTTGCCCTGCTTATAATAGCTATTGGCGAGAAGGCGAAAGGCGCGAGAATTCTCGTCATCGATCAATGATTTGCGCAGCAGGGACACTGATTCTGAAATGCTGGCCTCGCTCTGATCCTCCTGTAGTGCGCCCGCCAGCTGCACGCGGATGAGGCTGGCTGCGGGGTCGAGCTTCAGCGCTTGACGCAGGAAGGGGATGGCCTCGGCGTTGCGACCAGCACGCGTCAGCAGATCGCCCTTCACCTCCCAGAAGTATGGATAGGTCGGGCGGCTGGCGATCAGGTCGTCGACCAATGCCAGCGATTCCTCGAGCGCGGCGGGGCCTCCGGCAAAGAAGCGCGCCAAGGCGCGGGCATAGCGGGCAGGAAGCGTCTGATCGCTCGGCGGGTAGCGATTGAGAATGACAGAGGGCTTTTCCAGGTAGCCCGACAACTTGGCGCGCATCAGATCGTGGCGCAGCTGCAACTCTGTGCTGTCCTTGACGCCGAAATAGGGGCTCGTCTCGACCAGCTGGCGCAGGCGCGCCAGACGATCGGTGGAGAGGGGATGGCTGCGTGCGAAAGCTTCCTTCTGGGCGTCCGAGATGTACTCCTGCGCGGCGAAGCGCTCGAATGTCGTCAGCATGCCGCGCCCTGATTGCTTCGTAGCGTTGAGGAGCGTCAAGCCAGCCTGGTCGGCGGCCGACTCCTGCTGCCGGCGCTCGGCCAGCAGCGAGCGCATGATCACCTCGTTGCCGCCGAACAGCACGCCCTGGCCGGCGCCGCCGAGACTGTTGTCGCCCGATACGCCGCCCGCGACCATGAGGCCGATGCCGAGGATCTGCGCCAGCAGGGCGCGCGTCTGGTCCTTGGCGATGCGCGCGCGCAGCGCCGCCATGTGACCGCCGGTGATGTGGCCCGTCTCGTGAGCGATGACGCCGATCACCTCGTTGGGCGAATTGGCCTGCGTCAGGGTACCGGTGTGCACGAACACGTTCTTGCCATCGAGCACGAAGGCGTTGAAGGCGTCATTCTGCACGATGCGCATCTTGATGCGCCCCGACCCAAGTCCGGCCGCCTTGAAGAGCGGCCTGGCGTAGTCGCCGAGGATACCCTCGATCTCGGTGTCGCGGATGAGCGGCAAATTCTGAGCAGACGCCGACGCTGACCAGCTGACCGTCGCGGTGGCGATGAGGCCGCAGAGAACGGCGAGCTTCGTCCACTTGGAATTGACAATCGACGGATTCGACATCGGCAGCTGGACCTTGTTTCAACAAGGGGATTTGGCGATCGTGTTGGACCCTAGTCAGGGGTCCGAACGGCGTCAACGCAAGCCTGGATGGTGCACGCGGCAGGGCCTATAAGCCAAGCACCGAGGCGATGACGTCGCCGTGAATTCCAAAAGTAATCACGCTGCCGGGCAGCAATTGGGCGCCGGGAGCGGGCGGACCTTACATATGCGTAATGGACGGCCAGATGGCGGATAGGCATGCGGAGCGGCTGGCGGCCGCGGCGGCAGCAATCGGCGCGGTTCCGTCGGTCGTGGCATCGGCGCGCAGTGCCATTCCCAGTTTCATCGTCATGGATGTGATGCGCGCCGCCCTGGCGGCCGAGAACGCGGGCCGCAGCATCATGCACATGGAGGTGGGGCAGCCCGGCACGCCGGCGCCGCAGGCAGCCCGCGAGGCGGCGATGCGTGCCCTGCAAGGCGAGACGCTCGGCTACACCATGGCGCTGGGCAACGACGCTCTACGTGCGCGCATCGCACAGCACTATGCCGATTGGTACGGCGTGCGGGTGGAAGCTGAGCGCATCGCGGTGACGGCTGGCTCGTCGGCGGCGTTCGTCCTCGCCTTCCTCGCCGTCTTCGATGCCGGGGATGCGGTGGCGCTGCCGTCACCCGGCTATCCCTGCTATCGGCACATCTTGAGTGCGCTTGGCCAGCGGTCGGTGCTGATCGAGACGGGACCGGCCAACGATTGGATGCCGACAGCGCAGGACGTAGTCGAAGCTGTGCGCCGCGACGGTATCAAGGGGCTGCTCATTGCCAGCCCCGCCAATCCGACGGGCACCATGGTTTCGCCCGAGCGGTTGCAGGCCCTCGCGGCCGTATGCAGCGAACATGGCGTGCGGCTCATTTCGGATGAAATCTACCACGGCCTCACCTATGGACGTGCCGCCGAAACCGCCCTGGCGCATGGCGCGCAGACGATCGTAATCAACAGTTTTTCGAAGTATTTCTCGATGACCGGCTGGCGCGTCGGCTGGATGGTCGTGCCGCCGGAGATGGTGCGCGGCATCGAGCGGCTAGCGCAGAACCTCTACATTTCTCCGCCGGCGATTGCCCAGGCGGCGGCGCTGGGCGCCTTTGACGGCGCCGATGAGCTGGAGGCCAACCGGCAAGCCTATGCCGCCAACCGGGATCTGCTGCTCGAGGAGCTGCCCAAAGCCGGCTTTGCGTCGTTCGCGCCGCCCGACGGCGCCTTCTATCTCTACTGCGACGTCGGGCACATGACCGATGATGCCGGGGTGCTGGCGCGCGCGCTGCTCGATCAAGCCGGCGTCGCCGTCACGCCGGGGATCGATTTCGATGCCGAGCGCGGCAAGCGCTTTTTGCGTTTCTCCTACGCCGGCACGACTGCCGACATGGCCGAAGCGGCGCGCCGCCTCAAGGATTGGTCCAGGCGCTCCCGGTAACCCTTCGCTTACCGCGTGCGCATCCTTCCGACGGATTGCCTGGGGATGCCTCGTTCTTTGCCCAACAGCGGCGCAATCCTCCCCCCGAGCGCGGCTGCCGCAAACGATCAGGAGTTATCCAATGAACAATCTGTCACGTGCGCTAGCCGCCGCGCTGATGGCCGCCACCATTCCGGCCACCATCGTACTGGCGCAGCAGCCGGCCCCGGGCGACCAGCCGGGCGTCGAGAAGAGCGAAGGCCGTCGCGGCCCCTCGCCTGAGACCATGGCTCGCCTGCAGGACGGCCGCATCGCCATGGCCAAGGCAGCTCTAAAGCTGACCCCCGAGCAGGAGACGCTGTGGGCGCCGGTCGAAGCGAATATCCGCGCCGGCTTCGAGGAGCGCCGCAAGCAGCATGAGGCACGCGACGCCAAGCGCGAGGAGCGCCGTGCCGAACGTGCCGCCAAGGGCGACGACGACAAGAAGCGCGAGCGGTTGGCCCTACCCGAGCGCATCGAAAAGCGCAGCGAGCGGCTTACCAAGCAGGCTGAGAAGCTAAACGAGCGGGCGGCCAAGGCGAAGCAGTTCGCCGACGTCCTAAAGCCCCTCTATGCAACCTTCACGGAGGACCAGAAGGCGGTCGCCGGCAAGGTGTTGAACCACTTCGGTCAGGACGGCCGTGGCCAGCGCGGTCCGCGCTGGGCGATGAACCGCGGGTTCGGTCACGGCAAGGGCCATGGCCCGCGCGCTGACTGATCCGACGACGGCAATTGATAGAAACGAAAAGGGCCGGAGCGATGCTCCGGCCCTTTTTTCTTATGCCTATGATGGTGATCGCCGCGCCCTCGGGCGGGTTTACTCGCCGCCAAGCTTGCGCTGCCACCAGCCCTTGCGGACCGGTGCGTTGGAGGTGGTCGCCTCCTCCGTCACCGTTTCGGCGCCTGGCGGCTGGCCGATGACGACGCGTTCCAGCCGCGGCTCGCTCGATGTTGCGCGCCGGCGGGGTGCGCGCGGCTCCTCCATCGCGACTGCGGCGCCCGGCACTTCTTTGGCCGAGGACTCGTTTGTCTCGGCGTGCCGCGCCTCGCGCGCGGGCCGGCGCTCGGACTCATCGCGTCGCACTTCCTTGGCGGGGAGCACTTCGCTGGCGTCGCTGGGTAGGTTGGGGAAATCAGCGATAGCGTCGACGTGTCCGGGCGTATCTTCGCCATTCGAATGGCCCTGGCTATAGTGGGACGGCTGTTCGTCGCCCACATGAGGCTGGTCGCCGGAGCCGTTGCGCGCCTGGGCCTCGCCGCCGCGCTCGCCCTGACCATTGCCGTTGCGATCGCGACCGCGACGCCCGCCGCGACGACCGCGCCGACGGCTGCGTCCGCCACGCTCGCGCGTGCGCTCGCCGCCTTCTTCGCCATCGGCACGCACGCCCTCCGGGGCTTCTTCGCCGTTGCCGTTGTGCTCGTAGACTTCCTCGACACCATCGTGCTCAGCGCCGGGCGCGTCGAGATCATCGACATTGTCGCGCGGCTCGCCGCGTCCCTCGGACGCGTAGTTGGCGCCCGGTTCACGCTCGCCGCGGCGTCCGCCGCGGCGGCGACGGCGCCGGCGAGGCGAGCCATCATCCGAGGAGCGGCCGCGTTCAGAGTTTTGCTCGCCGTCGCGATCACGCTCGCGGTGGCCATTGGTCTGTGCGGGTTCGCGACCGCCCGACGTGGGTGGCGCCTCGCGGCTTTCGTACTCGCCGCCCTCGTCCTCGCCCTCGAAGCCCGATTCCATGTTGACGACGTTGCGCTCGATGCGGCGCGGGGCCTGTGCCGGCGCTGCTCCCTTCTCGATCGTGAAGTTGGCACCGGCCAGCTTGTCGGAGCCGGTGACCATGATGGGCAGCCCGAGGCGGGCTTCCATGTCGTTAATGAAGGGGCGCTTGTTGTTGAGGATGTAAAGCGCCACCGACGGGGTCGTCGTGGCGATGAGCGGCGCGCGCGTGCCGGCCATGATCGTGTCCTCGAGGCCGCGCAGCACGGCCAGCGCGACAAATTCCGTCGAGCGAATGATGCCGGTGCCTTGGCAATGCGGACACTGCGTGGTCGATCCTTCGAGCACACCGGTACGCAGGCGCTGGCGCGACATCTCCAAGAGGCCGAAGTGGCTGATGCGACCGACCTGGATGCGGGCGCGATCGAAGCGAAGCGCTTCCTTCAACCGGCGCTCGACGGCGCGATTGTTGCGCTTCTCTTCCATGTCGATGAAGTCGACGACGATGAGGCCGGCGAGGTCGCGCAGCTTCAGCTGACGGGCGATCTCGTCTGCCGCCTCGAGGTTCGTGTGATGCGCCGTCTCCTCGATGGAGAACTCACGCGTCGCCTTGCCGGAGTTCACGTCGATGGCGACAAGCGCTTCGGTCTGGTTGATGACCAGATAGCCTCCCGAGCGCAGCGTCACGTACGGGCTGAACATGGCGTTCAGCTGCCGTTCGATCTGGAAGCGCGTGAAGAGCGGCTCTGGTTCCTGATAGTTGGTGACGTTCTTGGCATGGCTCGGCATGAGCATGCGCATGAAGTCTTTCGCTTCGCGGTGCGCTTCGCCGCCGGCGACGATGACCTCGTCGACGTCCTTGTTATAGAGGTCGCGGATCGAGCGCTTGATCAGGTTGCCCTCCTCGTAGACGAGGCTCGGCGCCTGACTCTGCAAGGTGAGATCGCGGACGCTCTCCCATAGGCGCAGCAGGTATTCGAAGTCGCGCTTGATCTCCTGCTTTGTGCGCGCGGCTCCGGCCGTGCGGATGATCAGGCCCATGCCCTCCGGCACTTCCAGCTCGGCGGCGATGGCCTTGAGGCGCTTGCGGTCCTGCGGCTGGGTGATCTTGCGGGAGATGCCGCCGCCACGGGCGGTGTTCGGCATCAACACGGTGTAGCGGCCGGCCAGCGACAGGTAAGTGGTGAGTGCGGCGCCCTTGTTGCCGCGCTCTTCCTTGACGACCTGAACCAGGATGACCTGGCGACGCTTGATGACTTCCTGGATCTTGTAGGAGCGCGGGCGACGGCGCGGGCGCGAAGGTAGCTCTTCGAGAGCGTCTTCTCCCGAGCCGACCTGCTCGACCCGCTCGGTCTCGATCGGCGCGGCGTTGGTCTCGTGCTGGCGGTCGGCTTCACCGCCGTCAGATGCCGATGCCGCATCGTCGGCCGCTTCGGCCGTCTGTGCTGCATCCATGGTATTTTCGTTGGCGGCGTGCCCGGAGGCGTCGTTGCGCTCCGGCTCGGCCTGCATGCGATCGTCCGCAGCTATAGCTTCGGCCTGTGTGCGGTGCCCGCCGTCGTCGTGGTGATTATGATCGTCATGATTGTGACCATGATCGTGGTCGTGATCCTCATCGCCGTATTCGGGAGGCGGGTCGCCACCTTCGCGCGGCTCGAGAACCTCGAACTGATCTTCCTCTTCGGCGGCAGGCGCCGACGAAGCACGCCGACGGGCCAGGGCCTCCGCGTGAGCGTCGACGGCCGCTTCCTCCTCGGCCTCGGCAGCAGCTTCCTCATCGAGGAGCGCCTGACGGTCGGCCATGGGTATCTGATAGTAGTCGGGGTGGATTTCGTTGAAGGCGAGGAAGCCGTGCCGGTTGCCGCCGTATTCGACGAAGGCAGCCTGCAGCGACGGCTCAACGCGCGTCACCTTTGCGAGATAAATGTTGCCGCGCAGTAGCTTGCGGGCGGCCAATTCGAAGTCGAATTCTTCTACCCGACCATTGCGAAGAACCACGACCCGAGTTTCCTCTGGGTGGGTGGCGTCGATAAGCATCTTGTTGGGGTTGGACATGTCTGCCGATCCTCGGCGCGCCGGCTGGGCTGCCTGCCACCTGCGGCCCCAATTCGAATGCGAACTGGGCCATGGGCGAAAAGGCGCCGGTCTCGGGCGCGCACCATTGGTTGCGTTGTTGGAAGGAAAGTAGGGGATAGAGGCTTGGCACACAGTCTTCCGCCGCCGGGCGATGCCGGGCGTGCTCCGCGGCGCGGACGGTTGCGCGCTGGAGCATGCGGATGGCTGGTGCCGAAGTTCTGCATTGCGAAGTCTTTCAACTGTCTGGAAGCGAGCATTCACGCTTCCGGTGAGATTGCCCTCATATCGGCGGGGGCGCCGGGCGGTACTCCGCCATGCTCCGCTTGCCTTCCTTTCTGGGGCGGATGGCGGAGCCTACAAATATTGATTGCGTCGTTTCGGGTGGTCTGCGTCGCGCCGGGTGCAAGTTTGGCCCTTCAGGCAAAGGCTCCGCCGTCATAAAGACCCGGAGCTTAGGCATGCGGGCGCAGGGCGAACCATCCGATCGTCGGTCTGCAGCGGCTCCGTCCCGTGCGGGAAGGGCGAACCGGCGCGAACAAAATGGACGGTTGCCTGTCCAACTTGTTCTTGCGGCGCACAAATGTCCCAGCAAGAGCGCCGCTGCATCAACGAACCAGAAAGTACGGGTTCGCCGGTAGCCTTGCAAGCATGTTATAAGGACGTGCTCGCGAACCTTCCGGCCAACTCCATGCAATTTGAGGGAGAATCGGAAAAGGTTTGGTTAAAATGCGGCAGGGCTCGTGCCTGGCCACGGGGCGGAGGGGGATGCGGCAGCATCTGCAACATGGCACTCGGCGCCTTGGCTGCGCCGCAGCGTGCGCGCTTGTGACCTTGGCGGCTCCGATCATGATGATCGCGGCGCCGGGTGGCAGTGTCGCGGCCGAGCCGACGAGCGTCCATCGCAAATCGACGACCACCGAGGCAAGACACGCCGAAATCGGCGGCGACTCCAAGTCCACCACCTTTCGGCTCGGTCTTTCGATTGGGGTGCGGGCCGAGATCTTCACGTTGGCCAATCCCTATCGCGTCGTGGTCGATCTCCCCGATGTCGCCTTCTACCTGCCCGACGGCACCGGCCTGAAAGGGAAAGGGCTGATCAGGGCCTTCCGGTATGGACTGCTGTCTGAGGGCAAGGCGCGCGTCGTCATCGATACGACCGGACCGGTGGTTATCAAGCGCGCCGATATGACCCTCAAGGGAGGCAATGCGTTCGAGCTGTTCGTCGAGATCGGGCCGACCTCGGCGCAGTCGTTTGGCAGCGGTACCGGCAGCGCCCGTCCCGCCGTGGCGGCCGAAACGAGCGCGGTACCCAAGCGCCCCGTCGTCAAAAGCGAGCGCGCCAAGCCGCTCATCCTGATCGATGCGGGACATGGGGGCGTCGATCCGGGCGCCACCAGTGCCGGCAGTCTCAAGGAGAAGACCGTGGTGCTGGCCGTGGCGCACGCTCTCAAGGCGCAGCTTTCCGCCGGCGGCCGCTATGACGTGCAGATGACGCGGCAGACCGACGTTTTCGTCCCGCTCGACCAGCGGCTGAAGATGTCCCGCGACCTTGCCGCCGACCTGTTCATCTCGCTGCATGCCGATGCCATCGCCAAGACGCGTCTCGCCAACACCGTGCGCGGTGCGACGGTCTACACGCTGTCGGAGCAGGCATCGGACGAGGAGGCGCGGCGTATGGCCGAAAAAGAGAACAACTCCGACGCGGTGGCCGGACTGCAGACCGCGAAATTCGAGGAGGTGGGCGATGTGCGCAACATCCTCATCGACCTGTTGAAGCGCGAGACATCGAATTTTTCCGCGGAGTTCTCCAATACGCTCGTCAAGCGCCTGGGCAGCAGCATTTCGCTGTCAGGCAATCCGCAGCGCTCGGCGGCCTTCAAGGTCCTGCGTCAGGCAGACACGCCGTCGGTGCTGGTGGAACTGGGCTATATGAGCCACCCTGAGGATGAGCGACTGCTCAAATCGGCGGCGTGGCAGCGACGTGTCGCCACAGCCATAGGGGCGGCCGTCGATTCCTATTTCTCCAAGCGTACGGCCAAGGCGCGGTGACGCGGGGGCGCTGTCCGGGCCGCGTTATCTAAACTCCCGCGAACGACGACTTGATGCCACAATCCATGTTAATGTGCGTGCTTCGCGGCGCCGCCCCTTGGCAGCCCAATGCCAGATCAACCCGTCACGCACGATCAACGGAATCTAGAGGTTGATGCGCGATCACCTATATCCACCCGAGCCGCTGTATCCGCCGCCCGAGCCGCCTCCGCCGCAGCGGCGCAAGCGGCGCAAGAGCCTGCTGCTGAGCTTCCTCGGCTTTGGCTTCGCAGCCGGCGTCGTCGTGTTCATCTGCGCTGCGGCCGCAGCCGGCTATCTGATCTGGAAGACCTCGCAGGATCTCCCCGACTACGAGAGCTTGGCCAAGTACGAGCCGCCTGTAATGACGCGCATCCATGCGCACAACGGCGCGCTGATCGCTGAGTACGCGCGCGAGCGGCGCATCTTCGTTCCGATCAACACCATTCCCAAGCGCGTCATTGCGGCTTTCCTTTCCGCCGAAGACAAGCGCTTCTACGAGCATGGCGGCGTCGACTTCCAGGGCATCGCCCGCGCCGTCTTCAAGGCGGTCGAAGCCAAGATCCAGGGTAGCGACAAGCGCGCCGAGGGCGGCTCGACCATCACCCAGCAGGTCGCCAAGAACTTCCTGTTGAGCAGCGAGCGCTCCATGGCGCGCAAGCTGAAGGAGGCGATCCTCGCCATCCGTATCGAGCGCGCCTACTCGAAGGACAAGATCCTTGAGCTCTACCTGAACGAGATCTATTTCGGCATCGGTGCCTACGGCATCGCCGCCGCCTCCCTGAGCTACTTCAACAAGGAATTGCAGGATCTCTCGGTCGAGGAGGTCGCCTATCTGGCGGCACTCCCTAAGGGACCCAATAACTACCATCCCTTCCGGCGCGAGAAGCAGGCGCTGATCCGGCGCAACTGGATCATCGGCCAGATGGTCGAGAACGGCTACATTACCTCCGAAGATGCAGATACGGCGAAAGCCAAGCCGCTCGGCGTCAATCTGCGGCAGACCGGCGCGCATATTTTCGCGGCCGACTACTTCGCCGAAGAGGTGCGTCGTACGCTGCTGTCGCAGTTTGGCGAGGACAAGCTCTACAACGGCGGGCTTTCGGTGCGCACGACACTCGACCCACGCCTGCAGCAGGCGGCGCGCACATCTCTGATGGACGGACTGGTACAATTCGATCGCGGCAAGGGATGGCGCGGTCCGGTCACCAAACTCGACATCACCGGCGACTGGGGCAAGGCGCTCGACGCCGTGCAGAGCCCGCCCGACATCCAGCCCTGGCGCCTCGGCGTCGTGCTGAAGACGGAAGGCAACAAGGCGATGGTCGGTCTGCGGCCGGAGAAGCAGCAGGACGGCTCGCTGGTTGGCAAGCGCGAAGCGGTCAACATCGCCTTCGACGAGGTGAAGTGGGCCAAGTCGGCCACCAAGAAAGTGGCCCCGAAGACGATCACCGACGTGATCACCGCCGGCGACGTCATCTACGTGGCGCCGAAGGATGCGGCAAACGTCGGTGGCGTGTGGTCGCTGATGCAAATTCCCGAGGTCGGCGGCGGCATCGTCGCGCTCGATCCCAATACGGGCCGCGTTCTTGCCGTGGTTGGCGGCTTTTCCTTCGCCATGAGCCAATTCGATCGCGCTATCCAGGCCAAGCGCCAGCCGGGTTCGGTGTTCAAGCCGTTCGTCTACGCGGCAGCACTCGACAATGGCTACAAGCCGACCTCGATCATCCTCGATGCACCCATCGAGATCGAGCAGGGCCCCGGCCAGGACATCTGGAAGCCGGAGAACTACGAAAAAGAGCATTCGGGCGGTCCCTCGACGCTGCGCATCGGCATCGAGAACTCGCGCAACCAGATGACGGTGCGGCTGGCGCAGGATCTTGGCATGCCGCTGATCACCGACTACGCCAAGCGGTTCGGCATCTATGACGATCTGCTCCCCGTTCTGTCGATGTCGCTTGGCGCCGGCGAGTCGACCTTGCTGCGGCTGGCGACGGGCTACTGCACGTTCGCCAACGGCGGCCATCAGGTGCGCGCCACCCTGATCGATCGCATCCAGGATCGCTGGGGCCGCACCGTGTGGCGCCACGACCAGCGCGTCTGCGAAGGCTGCAACCCGGCCGACGGCTGGAAGGGTCAAGGGGAGCCGGAGATTTTCGATGATCGTGTGCAGATCGTCGATCCGCACACCGCCTATCAGATGACTTCGATGCTCGAGGGCGTCATTCAGCGCGGCACGGCGACTTCGTTGAAGGCGCTTGAGCGACCGCTGGCTGGCAAGACCGGTACGACGAACGAGGAAAAAGACGCTTGGTTTGTCGGCTACTCGCCCGACCTCGTGGTTGGCGTGTTCATTGGCTATGACTCGCCGATTCCGATGGGCAAAGGCAACACAGGCGGCAAGGTCGCGGCGCCTGTGTTCGGCAGCTTCATGAAGGAGGCGTTGGCCGAGCAGCCGGCGGCTCCGTTCCGCATCCCGCCCGGTATCAAGCTGGCGCGCGTCAACCTGCGCACCGGGCTGCGTTCCGGCGAGGAAGACCCGCAGAGCATCATGGAGTCGTTCAAGCCGGGTGAAGAGCCGGACGACGCCTACTCAGTTATTGGCTTCTCAGATCAAGGCACCGGCGCGGTGGGACCGGGTGCGCCACGGCCTCCCGAGGACGACTACTATCAGCCCGAGCCACGCCGTGCGCCGGCCTTTGGCTCTGGTCGCGGCGGCGTGTGGTGACATCCCGCGACTGATCAGCTTGGCGGCCAACTGCGGCGTGCCTTCGCGTTTACAGGCGCGCGCCCGCCGATTATATCACTGATCACATCCTGAAATCGCACTCGCCTCGGAGGCAACGATGCGTGCCGAACCGCAAAGACTCGTCGAATCCATCAAGGAGGCCCTAGGTCTCCTGCGGAGGCATCTTTGACTGGGATACCGCCCAGCAACGTCTCGCCGAACTGAACAAGCGCGCGGAGGATCCGAGCCTCTGGAATAATCCCAAGGGCGCACAAAAGGTCATGCGTCAGCGCCAGCAGCTCGAGCGCTCGATCAACGCCTATCGCGATCTTGAGCGCGGCCTGGAAGACGGCACCACGCTCATCGAACTGGGCGAATCCGAGGATGACGCCGCCTCGATCACCGAAGGCGAGACCCTGCTCAAGAAGCTCGACGACGAGGCGCAGCGGCGCAGCGTCGAGGCGCTGCTGTCGGGCGAAGCCGATGGCAACGACACCTACGTCGAGGTGCACGCCGGCGCCGGCGGCACGGAAAGCCAGGACTGGGCCTCGATGCTGGCGCGCATGTACATGCGCTGGGCCGAGCAGCGCGGCTACAAGGTGGCGACTCTCGAGGAGAGTGCCGGCGAAGAGGCTGGCATCAAATCCGTCACCATGGAGATCAAGGGCGAGGACGCGTACGGCTGGCTGAAGACGGAATCGGGCGTGCACCGACTGGTGCGCATCTCGCCGTACGATTCCAACGCGCGTCGCCACACCAGCTTTGCCTCGGTGTGGGTGTACCCGGTGGTCGATGACGACATCGACATCCAGATCAACGAGAGCGAGTGCCGCATCGACACCTATCGCTCATCGGGTGCCGGCGGCCAGCACGTCAACACGACCGACTCGGCGGTGCGCATCACGCACATCCCGACCGGCATTGCCGTCGCAAGTCAGCAGGAACGCTCGCAGATCAAGAACCGCGCCATCGCCTGGTCGATGCTGAAGGCGCGTCTCTACGAGTTGGAATTGAAGAAGCGCGAGGACAAGGCCAATGCCGAGGCGGCCGGCAAGAAGGAGATCGGCTGGGGCCACCAGATCCGCTCCTACGTTCTGCAGCCCTATCAGCTGGTGAAGGATCTGCGCACGGGTACGACGAGCACGAACCCGGCGGCGGTGCTCGACGGCGAGATCGATCCGTTCATCGAGAGCGCGCTGTCGCAGCGCATCAAGGGCGGCGCTCAAGGCGAGATCGCCGATCTCGACTGATGACGGTCCGGCACGGGGCGGCATGGCCGCGAACGCGCCGGACCGCAGTGGATCTTTAGGTCAGACCCGAGACGCAGACCTTGGCCGAGCCCTTGAAGTTGGGCTTAGCGCGATAGGTCAGCTCGACGCGATTGATAGCGCGCTCACCGCGCCCCTTGAGATCGAGCGGTCGCGTTTGGCCGCCTTCGCGAATTTCCGCGCGCACCTGTAAGTCGTCTGGCGCGCCGTTTCCGTAGACGACCTTAAGGTCGTTGATGAAGACGGTGTTGCCAGAGACCTCGAGGCGGATGGCTTTGAACCGGCCCTCGCGCCGGCCGACCTTGATAAAGTCACGATCGACGAGGAAGCCGACCTTCTGGCAGCCGAGTTGCTCCCAATGATCGTTGCCCCGCTTGTGGTCACGGTCGCGCTGTTGAGCGAGCGTCGGCTGGGCGGCCAGCCCGGCGAGGGTTAGTGCGCCGATTAGCACACTGATCCGTTTCAAGTTCATAGTGTTTCTCCCGTTGTTGGCGTCCGCAATGAGCGGCACGCGGTGACAACGCGGAGGGCGCGCATATCCGTTGTGCGGCACTAGCGTTGAGCGCGCAAACCGGAGCACGTGCGACGAAAAAACCAGATTCTGATCGGGCAGAAGACGCGCTAAGGGTCCAGCGCTGCGGTGTCACCGCGAATACACTGGACCTCAAAGCTTGCGGCAGAACAGGAGCTAGGCTCCCCGCGCCACACCAATATAACGGCGAGTAGCAAATTTTCCGTCGCCGAACGCGCATCAAGCGCTTGATGCTGGGTTTAAATACGCCCCGAAACCTGACACGCAGATGAACGCCGGTAGCGCTCTGTTTACGGCTACTCGGCTGCCGTCATGAAGCGCTCGACGGTGACGGCGAAGTGACCGCACCAGTCCCGCGATTCAACCTTCGGCCACACCGCATGATCCCCGCCCTGGGGAAGGGGCGGATTGTACCGGCACAGACCGGTGCCGCGCTCTTTTTGTCGGGGCATCTTGCTTTGCGTGTCGAAAAACTGGCAATTGCCGCAGGCGCAGGTGGTCATGGAAGCCTCCGTGCTTTGTTCGCTCTTCTTGGTTCTTCATGCGCGGGCAGCATGGTGCGTTCCCGCCAAGCGCGACATCGCTGCGTGAGGTTAACTGCGGTTTAGGCTAACGCGTTGCCAATGACACCGTCGCTGATGAAAGACACAACGGACGCTTCCCCGGCGCGGCTCGAACTCATCGAGACACCGGGTTTTGGCGATTACGCACTGCTCGACAGCGGTGGCGGGCGTAAGCTCGAACGCTTCGGTGAGGTCGTGGTCGATCGCCCCGAGCCTCAAGCGCTGTGGACGCCGCGTGCTCCCGAGCGCGAGTGGCGCGGTGCGCATGCCGTGTTTGCCGGCGATGACGACGAGGACAAGGGACGCTGGCGGATCGAAAAGCCCGTGCCGGAGAGCTGGCCGGTGAAGGTCGGCGCGGCGACGATGCTCTGCCGACTGGCGAGCTTCCGGCACATGGGTCTTTTCCCCGAGCAGATGCCGCATTGGGAATGGATGCTTCAGCGTCTGGCCGAACGGCGCGGGGAAGCTCCACGCGTGTTGAACCTGTTTGCCTACACCGGTGCTGCCTCGCTGCTCGCCGCAGCCGCCGGCGCGCAGGTCACCCACGTCGATGCATCCAAGAAGGCCATCACCTGGGCGAAGGAGAACCAGGCGGCGTCGGGGTTGTCGTCGGCGCCGATCCGCTGGATGCTTGATGACGCCACCAAGTTCGTTGCCCGCGAAGTGCGGCGCGGCAAGACCTACGACCTGATTCTGGTTGATCCCCCCAAGTTCGGCCGCGGCCCAGACGGGGAGGTGTGGGATCTGTTCACCAGCCTGCCGCCATTGATGAAGGACTGCGCTGCCCTGCTGGCGCCGGGCGGGGACCTGGTGCTCACCGTGTATGCTATCCGCGCGTCCTCTCTCGCTTTCGATCAGTTGTGCCGCGAGGTTCTCGCCGGACGCGGCGGACGTTTCCACTCGGGCGAGTTGGCCATCCGCGAGGCCAGCGGGGCGCGCGCGGTACCGGCGTCCCTGTTCACCCGGTGGAGCGCTGCATGACGCTGGCGCCGAAGGCCATCACCAGCCTGCAGAACGACCGCGTCAAGGCGATCCGCGCCCTGGAGATGCGCAAGGAGCGCAAGGAAACAGGCCTGTTCGTCGCTGAGGGCACCTCGCTGCTCGTCACCGCGCGCGACCACGGCTTCGTGCCCGAGACGCTGGTCTTTCGCTCCAGCAGCGCAACGAGCAGCATCGCGCAGGGTCTGGTGGCGTGGGCGCTGGCGTCGGGCGTCGAGTGCCTCGAGGTGTCCGAAGCGGTGCTCGCCAAGCTGTCCTCAAAAGACAATCCGCAGAGCATGCTCGGCGTCTTCAAGCAGCGCTGGGCGGAACTGCCGGCGACGGCGCACGTCGCACGCGAGGCTGTGTGGCTGGCGTTGGAAGAAGTGCGCGACCCGGGCAACCTCGGAACCATCATTCGCACCGCTGATGCCGTTGGTGCTACCGGCGTCATCCTCATCGGCGCAAGCTGCGATCCCTATTCGCACGAGTGCGTGCGCGCCACCATGGGCTCGGTCTTCTCCGTGCCGATTGCGCGGCTGCAACGCGACGGCTTCCTGCGCTGGATTGACGGCTGGCGCGGCGACGTCGTCGGCACGCATCTGGATGCCGAGGAGGATTTCCGCGCCGCCAAGTATCGTGCGCCGACGCTGCTGTTGATGGGCAGCGAGGGACCGGGTCTATCGGAGCCACTGACGGCCGCATGCACGCGGCTGGTCAAGATCCCCATGGCCGGAAAGCTCGATTCACTCAACCTGTCGGTCGCGACGGCGCTGGTGCTGTACCAGATCCGCGGCCCGCACCTCAGCCTCTGACGTAATCATGCGCATCGAATATCACCGCACGCTCATCGCCGACCGCGTGCGCAATGCCGCCTTCGAAGCAGCGCTGCGCGGTGTGATCAAGAAGGGCGTCACGACCGTCGCCGACATCGGCACTGGCACCGGACTGCTGGCCTTGATGGCGGCAAGGCTCGGCGCGCGCGAGGTTTTCCTCTACGAGACGGCGGAGGTGGCGGGGGTTGCGGCAAAAATCCTCAAGGCCAACGGCGCGCGCAACTGCCATCTCATCCCGTGCCATTCGACCGAGATGGTCGATCCGCCCAAGGTCGACGTCGTCGTCTCCGAAACGCTCGGCAACTACGCGTTTGAAGAGCACATCATCGAGACGCTGGCCGATGCCAAGAAGCGCTTCCTGAAGCCGGGCGGCGTGATCATTCCGCGCCGGATCGAACAGTTCGTCGCCCCGGTCGTTTCCGACCGCATCCACCGCGAGTTCGCCGCTTGGGACGCCACGGGCTTTGATTTGTCCATCGCGCGCGCGATGAGCCTCAACAACATCTACGTGCGCACGTTGAAAGTCGCTGAGCTGCTCGTTGCGAAGGCCTGGGACAGCGTCGACTTCGGGGCCGATGCGCGTTCCGACCGCAAGGGCGAAGTGAGCTGGACGCTCAAGGCGGCGACGACCGTCTACGGCTTTGCCGCCTGGTGGAACGCCGAACTGGCGCCGGGCATCGCATTGTCGACGGCACCGGACGCGCCGCGCACGCACTGGGAGCAGCTCTACTTTCCTCTGCTGGAGCCGATCGCTGCCAAGGCCGGCGACACGGTCGGCATCGCGCTCCGCTCGCGCACCTCGCTCGATGCCGGCACCCACGTCGCCTGGACGGCAACGCAGCGGGATGGGAAAGGACGCGAGGTGGCCCGTCAGGCGCTCAATCTCGACAAGGGCTTCCTGCCCTAGCGGTCAGAGACGCAGAAGCACGAAAGCTCCGCCGAGAATCGTCGCCGCGATGACGGACGTCGTCACCCAAGCCATCGCATAGCGTGCGCGCTCCTGGCGCTGCTCGCGGCGCGCCTTGTCGAGCCATTGGGCGCTGGGCGGGGGCGAGGCGCTATAACCGAGATCGTCGATCACCTCTTCGATCGAGCGCGGATCGGCATCGAGGGAAGCTGGCGTCGTCTCCGCAAGTGCCGGAGCACCAGCAAACGCAAGGCCACTGGCCGTACCGTTGACCACGCCGGCCGCGTTGCCGTGCATCGCCTCGACGCGCGCCAGGCGGCTGATCAGCGGGCGATGGTGCATCACCCGTGCGATGTCGTCGGCGAGCTGCCGATCCTCGGGACCATCGAAGTCGGGCTTGACCTGGGCGCGGACGGCCATTGTCGGTTCTCCCTGTCGGTGGAAGGCTTCCTGGTGGTGGAAGTCTGGGGACGCATTCCGCAACTGAGGACTGGAAACCAGACGCAGGTGGGGCCTACCGCCAACGGGCGGGTTACGCAGGGGGACGCGCGGAGCGTGCATGCTGGACCTCGAATGACGCCAAAGGTACAGGTCCCCGCGACCACAAACGCCTCGCCGACTAGCGGCCAAAGCGCCCGAACACTAAAAAAGCGTACCGAGATGGCCGTAGCGTGGCAATGATTCGCCAACGCGCGATGAAATACCTGGGGAGGGTGTGATGCTGGTGATGGTGATTGGCCTGGTCGTGTTCCTTGCGATCCACCTCGTGCCGTCGAACGTCGAACTGAAGAACGGCCTCGTCGCCCGCTTCGGGCCGGGTGGCTACAAAGTTCTCTTCGGGGTGCTGTCGCTCGTCGGCTTGACCCTCATCGTGCTCGGCTTCTACAAACTGCATCTGCATCCGAGCAAGAACCCGATCCTGTGGGATCCGCCGACCTGGACGCGGCACCTTGCGCTGGCGCTCATGCTGCCGGCGATGATCGCCCTCGTCGCCGCCTACGTGCCCTCGCACATCCACGTCATGCTCAAGCATCCGATGTTGGTGGCCATAAAGATATGGGCGCTGGCGCATCTGCTGGCCAACGGCGACCTGGCTTCCCTGGTGCTGTTCGGCAGCTTCCTCGCCTTCGCCGTCTATGACCGCATCTCGGTGAAGCGGCGCGGCGATCTGGGACCCCTCGGCAAAGGCGGCGGGCCCTGGACCAACGACGTCATCGTCGTGGTGCTCGGCATCGCGCTCTACGCCGCAATAGTCCTCTACCTGCACCAGTTGGTCATCGGCGTCTCGCCGCTGGCATGACGGAGCGCGGACGCTTGATCGGCATTGCATGGCGGCCGGCTCGGCGTATGCCGATGCAGACCCTCGACCGCGTCGAGATCAGTCTGGAGGCCGGCGTCGTCGGCGATCACAAGGGCGCCAAGTTCAAGCGGCGGGCTGTCACCATCCTCGCCCGCGAGGACTGGGAGGCGGCGCTGGCCGTGCTCGGCGAAGCGGCGGCGACCGCCTCGCTCGATTGGACCGCGCGGCGCGCCAACCTGCTGGTCGAGCACGTGCGCCTGCCGCGCGCCCTCGGTGCGACCCTGCGCATCGGTGCGGCATTGCTCGAGGTGACGTATCCGACGACACCGTGCGCGCGCATGGACGAGGCGTGCCCCGGGCTGCGCAAGGCACTGCACCCCGAGTGGCGCGGCGGCGTGACGTGCCGCGTCCTGGAAGCGGGAGGCGTCGCGATTGGCGATACGGTGGAGATCGTTTCTTCGCCGCCCGAACGCGTCCGCAAGCTGCCCGGGTAGCTTCGCTCCGCGTGCTGCTCGACGTCCAGCAACGCCGGAAAGGCGCATCCTCGGGACGAGCCCGAGGACGAACTTTGTGATCTAGTAGTAGCGGGGCTCGGTGCTGTCGGGACGGCTGCGCCAGGGCTCGACGATGAACTCCGTGCGCGCGCTGGTCTCGCGGCTCAGGCCGTAATCGGAAATGATGAACGAGGAGCCGGGCTTCATGAGTTCGGCGAGTTGCTCGGACGCCTCCTTGGGGATCTCGATGCGCTCCAGAGCGGTGGCGGCGTCGGCGTCGTGGCCGGCCGGCTGGACGTAAGTCTCATCCTCGTGGCGACGCTTTTTGCGGCGCGAGTACTGCGCCGACTCGGAATGTTTGAACGTCACAGCGTTCCAGCGCAGCGCCTTTTCGCCTTCGGTGAAATGGGTCGCGGTAAGAACGTGCGTGCCGAGCGGGCGACCTGCTTCAGCGATGGTCACCGGTACCTCCATGACCTGCACGAAGCCGAGCTTGGCGATGAGACGGCCGGTCTTGGCGCTGATGAATACGGAAACGGGATAGTCCTTGCGGGCATCGAGCGCATCGGCGGCGGCCAGCGTCTGCTTGGCAGTGTCAACGGCAAGCTCGGCGTGCTTGGCGTCCTCGACCGCAACCTTGCGCGCTTTCTCCAGGGCAGCGGCATCGGCAACCGCCTGCTTGGCCTTGGCCGCCTGCGTCTCGGCGGCGCGTTTGGCGACCGCAACAGCGTCGGCGGCGTCGAGAACCTTCGTCTCCTCGGCGACTTCCTCGGCTGACTGTGTCTCTAACGTTGCGGCGTCGAGCGTGGCGACATCGACCTTTGCCATCTTGGCGGTGAGAACAGTGAAGCGACCGGCGGCGGCAGCCGAAGTCTTGGCCGCTTTGCGTGCAAGTTCGGCCAGGCGGCCTTCTTCGCTGCGCTCCTTGCGGATTGTTTCCTTGGCTTCCTGCACGGCGAGCGTTGCTGCCTTGGCCTGCTCGTCGGCCGCTATGCGGGCGTTTTCAGCTTCGGCGATGGCCGACACCAGACGGCCGCGTTCGGCGGCACGGGCGGCGGCGGCAGAAGCGCGGGTGCGCCGTTCGCCGTTGCCGGCGGTTTCCACCCCGAGAACGTTCGACAAGTCGCCGCTCGAGCCTGAGGCAGCAGCGGGTACGGGATTGGGACCGTTGCTGGCGATTGTGTCGGGCGGCAGCGGAGCGATGAGGTTCGGGCTATTGAATTCTGCAGGCGTCAGGTCTTCGTCGCTGATGATGACGCGCGCGCCGACCTCGGTGATGCCGAAGAGGTTGCGCGCGAAGCTATAGGGAAGACGAATGCAGCCGTGCGAAGCCGGGTAGCCGGGGAGGTCGCCGGCGTGCAGCGCCACGCCCGAATTGGTGACGCGCTGCATAAATGGCATCGGCGCGCCGCCATAGAGGTTCGAATAGTGGTGGCGATTCTTTTCCAGAATGCTGAACACGCCGGTGGGCGTCGGATTGGAACTCGTGCCGCTGGAGATTGGCGACTTGGCGATCTGCTTGCCGTCGTCATAGACGGTGACCGTCTGCTTGCCGATGGAGACGACCAGCACCAGCGGTCCAGTCGGCTTCGGCAGCGCCGTCGTCGGCTTCTCGTCGGTCGGTTCGACATAGCGGGGAGCGGCGCGGCGCTGGCGGCGCGGCTTCTGCTGCCAGGGCGATGGGCTGCCCCATGAACCCCACTGGTAGAACTGCGCCTCGGCACGGTCAGGTGTTGCTGCAACCAGCAGGCAGCCGCTGAAAAACGCGGCGAGAGTGGATAGCCGAAGGCCGCCGGAAACGACGCCAACGCGTGATTTGCTGTTCGTCTGCAAGCGAGCCCCCGAAGCGGAAAATGAGAGTGTCCCTGAAGAGATCGATCTATATGATGATTTTAACCCTAAAGTTTCGTTAGCAAGACACTGAAAAACAACTCGTTTCAAATATGGATATGTGCCGCGTCTCTCGCGCCACTGGTTTGCGACGGTCGCCATCACTAGGTTGCCGCGACGCCGGCCCTTGGAAAGTGTATCGTTGCCATATGTCCGTGCATAGCACCCAGAAGCGCTTGATGGCGCCCGATATTGCGGCAATGAAGAAGCGCCGTGAGCCGATCGTTGCCCTCACCGCTTATCACACCCATACCGCTGCCATCGCCGATCGCTACTGCGATTTCCTGCTCGTCGGCGACAGCCTCGGGATGGTGATGCATGGCTACGAAACGACCGTCCCGGTCCCGCTCGAGTTGATGATCATGCACGGGCGCGCTGTCGTGCGCGGTGCTCGTCACGCCCTCGTGGTCGTCGATATGCCGTTCGGCTCCTATGAGGAGAGCCCGGCCGTCGCCTTCCGCAATTGCGCGAAGGTCATGAAAGAGACCGACTGTGGCGCTGTGAAGATCGAAGGCGGCCGGCGCATGGCCGAAACCATCCGCTACCTCGTCGATCGAGGCATACCGGTCATGTCGCACATCGGCCTGACGCCCCAGTCGGTGAACGTCATCGGCGGATTCAAGGCGCAAGGCCGCCAGCGTGAGGAGTGGGCGGCGATCGAGGAAGACGCGCTGCGGGTGGCTGAATCGGGGGCTTTTGCGCTGGTCCTCGAGGCGATTACCGAGCCGCTGGCCGAGCGCATCACCGCCTCGATCCCCATACCGACCATCGGCATCGGAGCTTCGCTGGCCTGCGACGGCCAGATACTCGTCATGGAAGACATGCTTGGCCTCAGCCCGCGCGTGCCGCGCTTCGTTAAGAAGTTCGGCAAGGTCGGGGAGGTGATCGAGGACGCCATCCGCTCTTATGCCGAGGACGTGCGAACGCGCGCTTTTCCGACCCCGGAACATACCTACTCGATGCACGAAGGGGAGCCGACCAAGGCACGGCGCAGCATCGAGCGTGCCGGGGCAACCACCGGCAGGGCCACGAAAAAGTCGAAAACGCCGAGCAGCAAGGTGTGAGAGGCGCCGGTGGCGCTGCTCCCGGTCGGCGTCGCGCGCCGATCAATCGCTTGCGCGGGGGATGCCGTCAGTTATGTATGCGGCACCCAGAAGCCCGGCCGGGGCCTCTGATAAGAAAAGTACCAAGGTTCAGGGGCTGACAAAGAGCGAGCGATGGCACAGCAGGACGACGGTCTTCTCCGCGAAGTCGAAGAAGAGCTCAGGCGCGAACGCCTCGAGAAAATCTGGAAGGAATACGCCACCTACATTATCGCCGCTGCGGCGGCGATCGTGCTCGGCGTGCTCGGCTTCAAGTACTGGGAGAGCAGTCGCCTCGTTGCCGCGCAGACATCTGGCGCGCAATACGAGGAAGCCCTGCAGCTTCTGAACGACAAGAAGGTCGGCAGCGCCGAGACGGAATTCGCCAAGGTCACCACCGAAGGTGCCGGCGGCTACCGCGCCCTGGCGCAGCTGCAACTGGCCGGAACTCAAAGCAGGCAGGGCAAGAAGGCCGAGGCCCTGACGACCTACGAGGCCCTCGCTAATGATGCTGGCGCCGACGCTCTCCTGCGTGGATTTGCGCGTTTGCAGGCAGCCGGACTGCAGATCGGGCAAGCCGACTTTACCGAGATCGAGAATCGGCTCACGCCTCTCATGGCTGATGACAGCCCGTGGCGCTACAGTGCGCGCGAGCTGCTGGGGCTGGCTGCCTACCGAGCCGGCAAGAACAATGAGGCACGCTCGATCCTGACGCCGCTGTTCGTGGATCAAGGCACGCCGCAGACGATCACCGAGCGGGCACAAATCGTCATGGCGGAGATAGCCGCCGGCGAAATCGCCAGCAAGGCGGCGGCTGCACCGGCTTCGGGAGCCGCCGCGACACCGGCACCGCCTGCCGCGACGGCGCCTGCCGCGGTTAAGACACCACCGGCGACTATACCGCCAGCCAAGAAGGACTGAGTGGGGGACATATGAGGGGTCGAACGCGGCGGGGCAGTTTGGTCGGCGCGGGACTTTGTTCCTTCGTCCTGCTCTCCGGCTGCGCTGGCGACGGACCCTCGCTGCCCAAGCTGGCCAACCTGAATCCGTTCGCGGAGAAAGCGGTGCCGCTACCCGGCAAGCGCATTCCGGTGATGACGCAGCAAGGCCCCGAAACCGGCGAACTCGCCGACGGCTTTGCGCCGATCACGCTGCCGGCCCCCCGCGTCAATGATAACTGGGCGCAGCCTGGCGGCGAGCCGAGCAACGCACCGGGCAACCTCGCCTTCAACGGGGCAACCAATGTGGCGTGGACCGCCGACGCCGGCGCCGGCTCGGGCAGCACCGGCCGTCTCACCGCCCGCCCCATCGTTTTTGGCGGACAGGTCTTCACGCTCGATGCCGAGGGCACGGTAAGTGCGTTCTCGACATCCGGCGGCTCGGCGGCCTGGCGTACATCTTTGAAGCCGAAGCGCGAGGCTTCGGGTAGCTGGTACTCGCTCGGAAGCGGTAGCAGCGGCGGCGGCTTCGGCGGCGGTCTGGCCATCGACGGCGGCCGGCTCTATGCCGCCAGTGGCTACGGCAATGTCGTCGCCATCGATCCAGCAACCGGCAAGGCGATCTGGGAAAAGCAGCTTGAGGCGCCAATTCGCTCATCGCCGACGGCGATCGGCGACCGCGTGTACGTGGTTGCACTGGACGGCAGGTTCTCCTGCCTGGCAGGCGCTGACGGAGCAGAGCTGTGGTCAGTACGTGGCCTGCCGCAGCAGGCAAGCCTGATCACCAATGCGAGCCCCGCCGTGGGCGGCGACATCGTGGTTGTTCCCTATCCTTCCGGCGATCTCGTCGCCCTGCGGGCGGCCGACGGCTCGTCGGTATGGTCGGAGAATTTGGCGCGGACGCGCACGACATCGCAGATCGCTTCGATGAGCGATGCGGCGCGGCCGGCCATCGACGGCGGAACCGTTTTTGCCATCGGCCACGCCGGTCGCATGATCGCAACGCAGGCCGAGAGCGGCGAGCGCCTGTGGTCGATAAACGTGCCGGGCACGCAGACCCCGTGGGTGGCGGGCGGCAGTGTATTCGTCGTGGATACGCAAGGGCAGCTGATGGCGCTGTCGCGGCAGGACGGTAAGACGCAGTGGACGGCCAAGCTGCCGGGCACCGGCGCCTGGGCCGGTCCGACGCTGGCCGGCGATCACCTGTGGCTCACCTCGACCACGGGAACGCTGATCAACGTCGAGGCGACGACCGGGCGCATTATCGGGCAGAAAGAACTCGGCGGCGCCATCTACATCGCGCCTATCGTGGCCCAGGGGCGGATGTATGTGCTCACCGACGACGCCAAGCTGATCGCCCTCAACTAGCCTGCTTAACGGATCGGTCGGCCCTCTCGCCTATCCTCCGGGCAGCGAATGCGCCATAAGCGCCGCTCCCTGTAGTCGCGTCTGGCCGATCCTCATGTCCGCTCCTCCCGTTATCGCCATCATCGGTCGCCCCAACGTGGGCAAGTCGACGCTGTTCAACCGGCTGACCGGCAAGCGCACGGCGCTCGTCTCGGACATGCCGGGGCTGACGCGCGACCGGCGCTCGGAAGACGCCGACATCGCCGGCAATGCCGTGACCATCGTCGATACCGCAGGGCTTGAGGAGGCCAAGCGCGGCTCGATCGCCGAGCGTATGCGCCAGCAGAGCGAAACGGCACTTGGAGCGGCCGACCTCATCTTGTTCGTCGTCGACGCCCGCGAAGGCATCACGTCCGACGACAAATCGTTCTGCAAGCTGGTGCGCTCGTCGGGCCGGCCGGTCGTGCTGGTCGCCAACAAGAGCGAAGGGCGCGCGGGCGAAGAAGGTTTCTATGCAGCTTACGAGCTCGGCTTCGGCGAACCGGTCGCCATCTCCGCCGAGCACGGCGAGGGGCTCTCCGATCTCGTCACCGAGATGTTGTCGGCGCTCGGCCTCAAGCCAGCCTACGGCACAGCCTTGGAGGCTGAGGAGGTGTTGGCGACGGCGCGGCCGATCCGCGTCGCCATCGTCGGGCGCCCCAATGCCGGCAAGTCGACGCTGGTCAACGCGCTGCTCGGCGAGGAGCGGATGATCACCGGGCCCGAGCCCGGGCTGACGCGCGATTCCGTCGCCAGCGACATCGAGTGGGCGGGACGCAAGGTGCGCCTCTTCGACACCGCCGGGCTCAGGCGCAAGGCCAAGATTACCGAGACCGCCGAGAAGCTGAGCGCTTCCGATGCCATCCGCGCCATCCGCTTTGCCGAAGTGGTGGTGCTGCTCGTCGATGCCGAGCGCCCGCTGGAGCACCAGGATCTGACCATCGGCGATCTCGTCACACAGGAAGGGCGCGCGCTGATCGTCGCCATCAACAAATGGGATCTCGTCGAGGACAAGCAGACGAAGCTGAAGGAGTTGCGCGAGACGCTCGACACTCGCCTGTCGCAGGTTCCCGGCGTCACCCTGGTGCCGCTGTCGGCATTGAGCGGACGCGGCGTCGAGCGGCTGTCGAAGGCAGTGCTCGACGCCTACGACGCATGGAACCGCCGCGTGTCGACGCCCGATCTCAACCGCTGGCTCCAGGAAGCGATCGGGCGGCACTCTCCGCCCGCAGTCAGCGGTCGACGCATCAAGATCCGCTACATCACGCAGCCATCATCGCGTCCGCCGACGTTCGTCGCCTTTGGCTCGCGTCTCGAAGAGCTGCCGAAATCGTATGTGCGCTATCTCACCAACAGCTTGCGCGACGCGTTCAAGCTGCCTGGAGTGCCCCTGCGACTCAACCTGCGCTCAGGTGATAATCCGTTCGCTAAGCATAAGACCTGAGGGCATTTTTTGCCCTTCCGAGGCCGTGCGGTCACTGGTCTTGCGGACAGCGCTGCGTTAGCCTGGATTCGCGCGTTGCTCGCGGGACGGGGACGGCGCGTATGGGGAAGCCTTCAAAGAGAAACCAGATCGATGCACAAGTGCTCACACGGCCGGGCTCGCCCGGGAATTTGTGTAGTCGCTGCAGGTGCGGCTGCGGTCATGATGCTTGTCGGCGCCACGGCGGCGAACGCGTACTCGGCGCGAGTCAACTCCGCGTGCGAACGTGACTACTATCGGCTATGCGCCAAGTACTCGATCGGCACGCCGGAGCTGCGCTCCTGCATGCTCGCCTCGCGTCGCTCGTTGTCGCGTCGCTGCGTCGATGCGCTGGTGGCGGCCGGCGAGGTGCCGAAGCGCTACCTGGCGAGCATGAAGCGCTGAAGTCGGAGCTGCGCTGATTCGGCAAAGGGCGAGTCGGCGATAGCTAGAAATGCAGCGGACGGGAGCGGCGGCGAACCCGAAGATGCCGCTGAGCTCACCGTCCGCACGGGCGACAGCCGCACGTCTGGCGCCGCTCCGGACGGAGATAAGTAGGTAAGGCAATAGCGCGGCGCAAGGGTAAAACGCCCTTGCGTTGCAGCATCCGATTGCCAAGCCATGCGCCGCGTGCAACGCGCGCTGCGCCGGTTATAATTCCCGCATGACAGATACAAATCCGCCACCCAAGACCGAGGTGCTTTTCTATCACCTCGAACAGACGACGCTCGAGAAGGTGCTTCCCACCCTGGTGGAGAAAACGCTCGAGCGCGGCTGGCGCGCCGTCGTGCAAGCGGGCTCGAGCGAGCGACTGGCCGCCATCGACCTGGCGCTGTGGACCTACAAGGAGGACAGCTTCCTCGCCCACGGAACGGCCAAGGACGGCCATGCCGCCGAGCAGCCGGTCTATCTGACGACGACGGGCGAGACGCCCAACGGCGCCGGCGTGCGCTTTCTCGTCGACGGCGCTGAGGCCGAGGCGTTCTCGGGCTTCGTGCGCATGGTCTACATGTTCGACGGCAACGACGCGGACGCGGTCAAGGTGGCGCGCGGGCAATGGACGGCGGCCAAGGGCGCCGGCTGCCCGGTCACCTACTGGCAGCAGAGCGCGGCGGGCAAGTGGGAGCGGAAAGCTTAGCTATTGGCTGACACGAGCGGTCTGCGCGCGGCGCTGGCGCTGAATGCCGTGCGCAAGCTGAACCGACACCAACTCAGCCGTGCCGAGCCTGGCAAGGCGCGGCCCCCGAGCGCCGCCTTCAGCTTGTGCAACAGCAACCGCAGACAAAGCCTCGTTCCGCTAGTGCCACCTGACAAAAAAAAGCCCCGCGGGGGGCGCGGGGCTTGCAGTCAGGAGGAGACGGGGAGCTAAACCTCAGGAGTGAGAGCGCTTCAGGAGCGTGGGCCGTCCGTGCTCTCGATGGGGAGATATTGCCGCCAGCGACGGAGCCGCGCCGTTCCTTGCGGAACATGGGCGAACTTTTTTCCGCAGCACCCGGCGCGTCGCCTTGACAGGCCGGCAGCCGGCGGGCTGAAGCGTGCGCCATGAACTATCGCCACGCCTATCACGCCGGCAATTTCGCGGACGTCGTCAAGCACGCAGTGCTGGCGCTTACCATCGAGCACTTGAAGCTGAAGCCGGCACCGTTCCGTGTGATCGACACGCATGCCGGCGTGGGGCTCTACGACCTGTCCTCCGAGCCGGCCCAGAAGACCGGCGAATGGCGCGAAGGCATCGGACGCCTCATGCAGGGCGCGCTGACGCCGGCCGCCACGGAGATTTTAGCACCCTATCTCGACGTGGTGCGCGGGCTCAATCCCGACGGCGGGTTGCTGCGTTATCCCGGAAGTCCTCTCTTGGCGCGCTCGCTGATGCGCCATGACGACAGCCTGGTCGCCAACGAGCTGCACCCCGAAGACTTCGATGAACTCGCTGAGCTCTTTGCCGGCGATCGACAGGTGAAGGTCATGTCGCTCGACGCCTGGACGGCGGTGAAGGCGCTGTTGCCGCCGCGCGAGCGTCGTGGCGTGACGTTGATCGATCCCGCGTTCGAGGAGACGGGCGAACTCGGCCGACTTGTGGACGCCCTGGCGGCCGGGGTACGCCGCTTTGCCACCGGCACATTCCTCATGTGGTATCCGATCAAGGAGGCGAGGCCGGTCGCCGCGTTCCGCAGCCAAATTGCCGATCTAGCGCTGCCGAAGGCCATGGCAATCGAATTCATGATCCGGGGAACGCAGGATGAAACGCGTCTCAACGGCGCCGGACTGATCGCCGTCAATGCCCCGTTTACGCTGGCGGCCAATCTGGAAGTCCTGCTTCCCGAACTGGTGGCCGTCTTGGCGCAAGGTGCCGGCTCCGGCTTCCGCCTCGAGCAGCTCGGCTGCGATACGCTGTGAGTCGAGTAGTGCTTGCCGACCCTTCTTGCCGGGCTAAAAGTTTTGCCGGATACTTCGGTGGCTCGGGCGCGCTTTCGACCCGGCGGAGACTTGAGTGCAGCATTGAGATTGTGGCGCGCATGGCATTTCTAACGCGCATTTTGGTTCCGCATTGCGAACAGTGTCCCGAGCTTTCCCCCGGTGCGGCCTCGCTTGAGTCTGCGCCGTTTTCATTGATTGCGCGCGTAAGGAGAATTCGCTATGCGCCAAAGCGGTACCGTCAAATTCTATAATTCGCAAAAGGGCTTTGGATTCATAAAGCCCGACGACGGCGGCAAGGACGTATTCGTGCACGTGACTGCGGTGGAGCGGGCCGGCATCGGCAATCTCGATGAGGGTGCTCGTATTTCATTCGAGACCGAGCCCGATAAGCGCGGCAAGGGTCCCAAAGCGGTCAATCTGCAATCTTACTGAATTCGGATCGTCCGACCCCGAAGTCGTGCCTCACGGGCGTCACCAGACGGCAACGATCCCCTAGCTTTTTTTGCCCCCTGCATGTCTGCGATGGGCAACAGCGCACGTCTGCGGCAATCTCAGACCGTCGAGTATCAGGTGAAGTCCGGGAGCTTACAGATGAACAAGTTATCCTGTGCGGCCGCCGTGGCCGTTGTCATGTGCGCCGGCTTTGCCGGCAGCGCCGAAGCCGCCTGCTTCAAGAAGACCGCTTCGGGGACGGCCGGGTCTATGGACGGGGCCAAGTTCCAGGTGAAGGAAGCCATCCTGCAGTCGTTCGACTGGGGCGTATGGGCCGCCTACATGGCCTCGGGCACAACGCCCGGCTATCGCGTCACTTCCAACGGCTACAAGTGCAAGCCGGGCGGCCTCGGCTACAACTGCGTCGGCACCTCGACGATCTGCAAGACGGGCTGAAGCCCACCCAGCTCCGGGGTGGTGCACCAGATCAGTACAATTTGTCTGATCTCGTTAACCATTCCATCGTAGCTCGGGCGGATGATGGAAAACTTCGGCGCGGCCGCAAGGCCGGGCCGGAGCTGCAACCGTCGGGTTGGCGCGTGGTCGCTGGGTGACAGGGGCCAGCAAAAAGCCAGTCGGGATGGAGATTTGCGCGCCGCCAATGCGTTTTCCGTTATCCTCGCCACCTATATGGGGTGGTTAGAGCAACCAAGGACTGGATCATGAGCCTTATTCGCATCTGCATGGGCGGCGTCGTGGCCGCCGGCATTCTGATGCTTGCCACCCTGGGCGGGGCTGGCGACTATCTCGCCCCCGGCGCGTATGCCGGTGAATACACTCAGAAAAAGAAGACGGCGAAGCGCGGCTACCGTAACCGCCAGGGTACCGTCGAGCAGGGCTCTTCCCCCGAGGAGATCGCCCGCTACTTCCAGCTCTACGGCGGCTACATCGATCCGCAGATCAACAAGCAGTCGCCGGGCGGCCCGTTCGACAGTGGCTTCTTTTTTGATTCGGGTATCGGTCCCAATGGTGGCGATTCACCGTACATGAACTGAGGACGACAAATGCCGCGGTTGCGCTGCATTTGTCCTGCACAGGTTTGCGGGCGCGAAGTCTAGGCAGGGATGAACCGCCCAGCTATAAGGCTTTGGAATCGGACATTAGTCCGAACCGACGGGGGATTTTGAAATGCGCGGCAAGCCAACGCTCGCTTTAGCCTCGGTGCTCGTAGCAGCCTTCGCGGCAGTATCGATGCCGGCAGAGGCCGCGTGCAAAAAGTTCGGGTTCACTGTCAACGATTACGGCAAGGACGGCCCGACCAACGACGCCAAGAACCTGCTCGACAAGCACATTGCCGAGTGGGCGGCGAAAAACGGCGTCACCGCCTACCAGACTGGCAAGAAGAGCGTCAGCTGCGAACTCTTCCTCGACGTCATTCTGTTCGACGAGCACACCTGCACTGCTTCAGCCAGCGTCTGCTGGGGCGACGGCGTAAAGCCGAATAACAAGACCGGGGCTCAGAGCGCCGAGTCCACCCCTGCCGCCGCCGAAGAAGCCACCGGCGATGCACCACCGGCGCCCGTCCGCAAGGCCGAAGCGCTGGGGATTGCACCGCAGCAGGCCGCAACCGCGGCCGCGCCGGTAACCGAAGCAGCGCCGGCGACTGAAACGGCCGCCAGCGAGAGCGCTGCGCCGGTCGAGCAGGTGACCGCACCGGCCGAGATGCCGGCGGCCACGCCGGCCGTCGAAACAGCCGCTCCCGCCGACGGACCGCCGGTGCCGCTGACGACGAACGGTGCAGCGGTCGAGACCGGAGCGTTGCAGGCCGGCGCCGGCCTGGCGACTGCGCCGTCTGCGTCATCGCACGCCGCTCCCAACCATACCGATCGCGCTGCAGCCGCCCAGGCTGCCGCGACCGCAGCCGCTGCTGCCGAGCGCGCCGCCGTGGCCGCCGAGACTGCAGCGAGCGCCGCCAAGGAAGCGGCGGCCGCCGCCGTCGCCGCCAGCGCGGCGAGCAGGAGCACCACTGCGACGGCCACCGTGCCGCCGCTCGGCCAAGCAGCAACGCACGCCGAATAAGCGACGCTTACGCCGAAAATTATAGAACGCCCGCATCGCGAGATGCGGGCGTTTTCGTTTGTGGCCTTCATGAAAAAATGGTGTGCGAGGCGGCGACGGGCGCCACGGCGCCACCGTGAGCGTCAGAATGCGCCGCGAACGCGCTGCACAGTCCTCGGGACAAGCCCGAGGACGTCGTCTGAGGAGGCGTTCGTCTTCACTGGAGAGAGCGCGGCGGGACGGCCTCGCTCAGGCGGGCTTGGCGGACAGGAGGATGTCGGTGCCGTCCTGCAGCACGGAAAGTCGCATCGCCGCCAACGTTGCCAAGCGCCAAGTGTAGTAGGCCTGAATCGTCATGGCATCGAGCGGGGGCGCGTGCTCGCCGGCGATAAACTCGGCAAGATGCAGCGGAGCGCGGGCGTTGGTGCCGCGGCAGCGCACCAGGAAGCTCGGGTTCTCCATGGTGCCGGCCATCTGCACGTCGATATCGCCGCCGCGTGGCAAAGCGGTGATGGCGCTCGCCACGAGATTTAGCAACAGCTTGGCTTTGTCTTTCGGCATGTAGCCCGCGGCTGCGCGCCAGATGAGATTGTGTTTTCCCTTACCGATAAAGCCGCGAGAGATCTGCTCGGCGGTGGTCAGATCGATCATGGAGCCGGCGGAGCCAGCAGCGCCAAAGGCGAAACGGCAAAACTGCAGGCGCGCCGAAGCCTGCTCGGTGACGTTGCGGATCACGTCGAGGGCGTAATTCTTCGCTTCCTGGTCGTCGTCCTCATCGAGGATTTCAAGGCCATTGTAGATGGCGCCGACCGGGCCGATCACGTCATGGCAGATCTTGCTGGATATCAGTGCGGCCAGTTCAAGATCGGTCGGATTGGCGCGTTGGCCCATCGATGCCCCCTTATGATGTCGCTAGATCCGGTCGACGGAGCGGCTACGAGGTCCCGGCCGAAGCCGGGTGCCCGTTGAGGGCGAACAAGGACCGCTTGCGGAGAGTTCTTGCCTTCTGATACACGCGCCGCAACTTCCATGCAAAGGTCCGCTCGATGCCTTGCTTCGCCGGTGCGGAGCATGCTCGGCGAACCGAGCCGCCCGTGCCGGGCACGCAAATCAAGGCACGCGAATCAGGGTACGAGCAGCACATGAAGCTAGAGGATTACCGCGGCCTGGTCGAGGCGTTGCTGCCGGCGGTGCTTGATGCCGGACGAATCGAGATGCGGCACTTCCGCTCCGGCGTCGCGGTGGAGACGAAAGCGGACACCACGCCGGTCACTATCGCCGACCACGAGGCGGAGGAGGTGCTGACCGAGGCGCTGCATAAGACGGCGCCGGGTGTTCCGGTCATCGCCGAGGAAGCGGTCGCGGGTGGCCGAGTGCCGGCCATCGAGGATGCATTCTTTCTCGTCGACCCGCTTGATGGCACGCGCGCCTTCATCAAGGGCAGCCCCGAGTTCACCGTAAACATCGGCCTCATCGTCGAGCGCCAGCCTGTTTTCGGCATCATATACGCGCCGGCGCTGGATCAGCTTTTTGTAACGGTTGGACGCGGTGAGGCGGTCGAGGCGAACATCTCGCCGAACGACGAGGGCGCCACCCTGGCGTCGGCCAAGCTCACCCGGCTCGCCACGCGCGAGCCCAATCGCCAGGCGCTCATCGCCTTCGCCAGTCGCTCACACGCTGCGCAGAGCACCGACGAGTTCCTGCAGCAACTGCCCATCACCGAAAAGCGCAAGGCGAGTTCGTCGCTGAAGTTCTGCCTCATCGCGCGCGGGGAGGCGGACCTGTATGCGCGGCTCGGTCAGACGAGCGAGTGGGACACGGCGGCTGGGCAGGCCATTCTCAACGCCGCGGGCGGCTGCGTGACGACGCTCGACGGGCAACCCCTGGTCTACGGCAAGAAGGAAGGCGGATACGCCAATCCTCATTTCATCGCCTGGGCGCGCGAGCCTTTGCTGGGTGCCGCGGCCGCGCGTTAAGTGCCGCAATAACATCACACGGGGTCGCAGCCCGGTCACACTTTGGCGACACTTTGCGTCGAAGGATTTTGCACGTGGAGGCACGTGCGGGCGACCCGCATGGCCCCAGGCGCAATCGATGGATCAACCATGGCGCTGCATTGCCTCGGACCTCGCTTCTCACCCATTTCTGCGGCCCTTGCCGTCTTCGCTGCGACCGCGTTGGTGGCGGCTCCAGCGCTGGCGCAGGACAACTACGGCCCCTATTCGGGCGGACGCACCGGCAACGACGCCTACGTGCCGCCGGCCAACCCGGCCCCGTCCAACGATGCTTATGTCCCGCCCGCCGATAACGGTGCCGCGGCCCCTCCCTATCGCCCCGACGGCGCCTACAGCGAGGGCGACAACTACCGCCGCTATGACGAAAACCGCGCCGCCGCGGCCCCGCCGGAAGAAGGCGCGGCCCCAGGCTACGGCGAGCCCTATCATGCCCCGGGCGAGCCCTACGACGGCCCGCGCGAAGGTGGCCCCCCGCCCGGCGATGGTTACTCGCAGAACGAGATCGTCGATGCGGGCGGGCGCTTTTTCGGCTCGGTGAGCAAAGGCCTCGCCAGCGTCGTCGAATATGCCTTCCGCAAGTCCGGACGCCCCAATGGCTATATTCTCGGCACCGACGCCGGGGGGGCCTTCGTGGCGGGGCTGCGCTACGGCGAGGGCACGCTTTATACCAAGGACGCCGGTACCCACCGGGTTTATTGGCAGGGCCCGTCGATTGGCTACGATTTTGGCGGCGAGGGCTCCAAGACCATGGTGCTGGTTTACAATCTGCGCGATCCCTCGCAGATCTATGAGCGTTACGCGGGCGTCCAGGGCTCGGCCTACCTCGTCGGCGGCGTGGGAATCCAGTATCAGGCGCACGGCAATGTCACCCTGGCCCCCATACGGTCGGGGATAGGCCTGCGACTAGGTGCGAACGTTGGATATTTGAAGTATACCCGCTCGCCGACGTGGAATCCGTTTTGAGTCGCGGCGCGGCTTCACGCGGAAGCCCCGGGTGCAGACGCGCGGGATGAGACATTGCGCAGGCAACTTTCAGGTCGGATAATCTGCCCCCGGACGCGGAACTGGGTCTGCGGCAGGGAGTGCGCGTTGGATAGCTTTGCGCAACCGAGGACGCTGGCGTGATCACGATCGAAATGGTCATGCTGGCAGCGTTGGGCTTCCTCACGGCAGCGCTGCTGGCGCTGTTCATTTCGCCGTTCTACCGCCGGCGCGTCGCCCGCCTCACCACCGAGATGCTGAAGCGTTCGATGCCGCTCACCGAGGCGGAAATCCGCGCCGACAAAGACCGGCTGCGCGCCGAGTTCGCCATCCGCATTCATAAGCTCGAGACCAAGGGCGAAGAGGCCGCCGAAGCGTCCGCCCGGCAGATGGTCGAACTGAACCGCCGGGACGCTTATATCAGCGAGCTCGAAGGCGGCGTCGCTGAGCAGCGCACGGCGCTGGAGGAGCACGAGAACGCGCGGCGCGTGCTCGAGCAGACCATCATGGACCGCTTACCGAAGGTGGAACACCGTCTGGCCGAGGCGCGCAAGCTTCTGTTCCAGCGCGACCGCGAGATTGTCTCGCTGACGCAGTCGAGCGAAAAGCAGGCGCGCGCCCTCGATGAGGTGACGCAGATCAACGCCCAGCAAACTGATGAGGTGCATCGCCTCAAGGCGGCGCTGAATACGCGCGCCTCGCGCAACCGCGAAGGCTTCGGCGATGCGCGCTACGACGGCGAAGTCGCGCTGCGCACCGAAATCGAGGCGCTGCGTGCCAAGACGCGCGACCAGACGGCGCTCATCGCCCGTCTGCAATCGCTGGTCGCACGCGCCGGACCTGCCGCCGAGGCCGGCGATGCTTCAGGCCTCAACGGTTCGGGCGACGCCATGCGCCCGGCCAAGGTCGTTGCACGCGGCAGGGGAACTGCGGGAGGTGAATCGCCGCCGCCTCTGATGTCGTTCGACAAACCCGATGGATCCGATCCGCAGACGCAGGCCGAGATTCGCCGCCTCAAGTCGGTGAACCAGGACCAGGCCGCCGAACTCTCGCGGGTCAAGGCGGCGCTGACCACCTATGAAGCGGCTGACCACGACGACCGTGGCGTCAAGGAAAGCAAAATCGCCATGAAAGCGCGGCTTTCCGCGCTGAAGGCGCTCACCGACGAGCAATCGGGCACTATCCAGGCGCTGCGCGCCGAACTCGCCGCTGGCAACGAGAAGCTGGCGCGGCAGGCGGCCTACTTCATGGAAGAGATGCGGCGCCTGGGTTCGGGCACCGTGCCTGCTTCAGGCCCGGCGCGTCGTTCGGCGGCGCCCGCGGCCGAGGCGGTCAAGCGGCCGCTGGCAGAGCGCATCAACGATCCGCGCGTTGCGCGTCTGGTCCGTCCGGGCGGCGGCAGTGAAACGGAAGGCGCGGCGGCTGACGGAGCTGGCGCCGAGCCGCGCCGTGTCGGCGGCTTCCTCAAGGCTCTGGATGCGGCGGCACTGCCATCGGAATCTCCCATCGAGCACGCGCCCGTTGGCGATGCCGCCCAGGGCGCATCGGTGCCCGGAAGCGAGGTCAAGCGCACGCGCAAGGCGCGGCTGCTCGATCGCATCACCGGGCTCGACAAGAACTCCGCTTAAGAAAGGCGCGAGCCGCGCGCTAGCTGCTGCGATGCTGGTCGGCGTCGAGCACCGGCTGCCAGTCGCTCGCATCCTTGGCGCTGCGCACGCGCCCGTCGAATTGCGCGCCCTCGGCGATCACGAGGTTCTTCTGCATGATGTCGCCGTTGATGCGGGCGGTGGAATAGAGCGCCACCGTCTCGGCACGCAGCTGCCCGTTGATCTCGCCGTGGACGGAGAGATTGCGCGCGCTCACCGTGCCGGTGACCTTGCCGGTCTCCCCGACGGTGACGTCGTCGCCGTGCACGTCGCCGGAGACCTCACCGGCGATGACGAGCGAGGTCTGGCAGACGAGCGTGATCTTCTGGCCGACGATGGCGAGGTCCGGGCCGATGACCGACGCCGGCTTCGACGGTGTCATCATAGGCGAGGAGGAAGCGACGAAGTCGCGCGGGGCGCCCGGCGTGGGGATGGGTGGCAACTTCTGATCTGATCCGCGGCCGAACACGACGTACCTCCTCAGCTTGGCCTTGGATGGCCATTGGCAACCGAACATGTGGCGGTGAGCGAATTATGTCGAGATATCTGCCGGCTCGTAGTGTTGCTTGACGGCAGCTCGACACCCGCTCGTGAGTTTAACGTTAATCGCCGTAAGCTGCACGCGGGCGCTCGTGCGCCGGCACCAGAGCCGCGCTGGCGACGCCGAGACTATCCCCTAGGACGCGCTTACGACTTGCAGACGTCGATCCACGACAGGCAGGTGTAACCGTCGCCGTCCTTGCTGCACTTGTAGCGCTCGTTGCGGAAGGTATCGCTCTGGATCGGCCAGTTTCCGCTCAGCTGGGCGACGATCTCCCAGGCCTGGAACTTGGCCATATCCTGCGTCCAGGCCCAACCTTTGCCGCGCTTGGTTACGCAGCGCCCGGCTTCAGCCGGCGTGACGTAGCCGGCGAGCGGGGCAAGCAGCACCCCGGCAGCGGCAAGGCCGAGCACGAGGGCGGCAGCTTTCATTTTCATCACGTTTCTCCTCACGCATACACCCACTCTTCTGGAGTAGGGCGGCTGCGCTAGGGAGACAATGCCGCCCCGGCCACACTCGGCCATGATCTCTGTGCGGAGCAAATGGCGCACTAGGCGTGCGCCTGCGCGGCCACAGTCGCCCCCGCGCCGCTGTTGCCAATCTGGACTCCTCTCCACACCCAACCTAGACTCTTTCCAAGGGAGGAGCGGGCCGTAGGCTCGCTCGCAAAAAATGTACGCGTGGGGAGTTCGGCATGGCCGACGGCTCGGGGGAGATCGACATCAAGGCGCTCCCCAAGATGGTGCGCTGGTATAGCCCGTCGCATCTCGTCAGCACCGGCTGGCGTTCTGTCGTTTCGGAAATCTTCGGCCAGTACGCCGACCAGCGTATCATGCAGGCGACCATCGACGGCTTTGCGCCGGAGATCATGAAGACGGTCGTCGGCCGCTATAACTATTCCGACCTGCGCCAGCTCGGCGACGGCAACACGGTCTGGTTCGATTATGTCGCCGACCTGGGTGACGGCTTTGATTCCACCTACGCGATCGCCTCGCTGATCAGCGCGCCGCAGATAAACGTCGAAGGCGCCGAGCCGCTGCCGGCCCCCAAGCTGTTGGTCATGGGCGGCGACCAAGTCTATCCATTCCCGTCGCGCACGGCCTACCGCGAGCGCTTCGCCATGCCATATTCGACGGCGCTGCCGCCGGCTCCGGACGGCAACTGGCGGCGCCTACTGTTCGTGCTGCCGGGCAACCACGATTGGTACGACGGCCTCAGCTCGTTCGATCACATGTTCTGCAAGGCACGCTTCGGGCATTCCGCGGAAAACCGCATCGGCGGCTGGCTGTGCCCCCAGCACCGCAGCTACTTCGCGATCCGGCTACCGCACAACTGGTGGATCTGGGGCGCCGACATTCAGCTGGCGCAGTATCTCGATGCGGGGCAGATCCTCTACTTCGAGGGCGTCGCCGAGGCCATGAAGGCACATCCGACCGAAGCGCCGAAACTCATCTTATGCACGGCCGAGCCGAGTTGGAACTACGACAAGGCCGAGAAGCTGCAGGGCGAGGACAACCTCTCAACCATCAGCAAAATCGCGACCGATGCGGGCGCGCGCATCGCCGCAGTCATTGCCGGCGACCTGCACCACTACAGTCGTTATCAAGCGAAAGACGGCGGCACCAGCTTCTTCACCGCGGGCGGCGGCGGCGCCTACTTCTCGCCGACGCACTATCTGAAAGACACCCGCACGATCAGCACGCCGGGCGGCGGTAAGGTTGAGCTCGACCTGCGTTGCCAGCTGAAAGACGGCGCGCCCACCGGCAAGCCCTCATGCTGGCCTACGCGGGCCGAGAGCCGGCGCCTCAGCCTGTCGACGCTGGCTTTCCCGTTCCGCAATTACGGGTATGCCGTCACGCTGGGTATCATCTACTGGCTGATCATCTGGATGTTTGCGACGACGCCCTACGCCGGCAAGACCGTCGGACAAAGGCTGCTGGATCCGGGCTTCCAATGGTGGCCGGAGATTTTCACGCTGGCTCCGCAGGCGGCTGCCAACAACGTCATCCTCGGCATCTGGTGTCTCATCTTAGGTGTGGTGCTCTACGGCTATGCCGATGGCGCGTGGGGCGGGAAGGTGAGGGCGACTCTCGCCACGTTTCATTGGCTGGCGCACATCGCCATGATGGTCGCGCTCTACTACGCGATTTCTTACGCTTCCATGTGGCTGGTCGATACCGTTTGGGCGCGCGACATCCTCGAGAAAGTCGATGCAGATGCCTCGACCGACGTGCGCGAATTGGTGCGCACCATCGTCCTCTTTCCTGCGCTGATGATCCTCGTGGGCGGCATCGGCGCCGGCTTCGTATGGGGCGCCTATCTCACCATCAGCTGCTTTCTCGGCCTGCATTGCGATCAGGCGTTCGCCTCCATGGGCATTGCCGATTTCAAAAATTTCCTGCGCATCAAGGTCGAGCCCAACAAGCTGACAATTTATCCGATCGGCCTGCGGCGTACGCCGCGGCGCTGGGGCTGGCGACGCGCGAAGGATCGCGGCTTCGGCGATGGCACGGGGCCGGCGATTGTTCCGGCGCGGCCGCTGCGGCCGTCATTGATCGAAGGGCCTATCGAGATCCGCGTGGGTGACTTGAAACGGCGCGAGCCGCAGAAGACAGCGACGTCGGCGGTCGCTTGAAAATGAGAAACGGGGCGGCCCGGCGCGTTGGCGCCAAGTGGGCCGGGGGAGAGTTAAGGCGTATGCAGGCGCGGCTGTCGATGCCCGCTTCCAAGCTCAAGGCGCACTACGACGTGATCGTGGTGGGCTCGGGCTATGGCGGCGGTGTTGCAGCTTCCCGGCTGGCACGCTGCGGTCGCAATGTCGCCGTCCTGGAGCGCGGGCGCGAGTTCCTGCCCGGCGACTTTCCCGAGAGCGTGGCGAGTGCCGGCGTCGAGACCCAGATGCATGGCCCGCACGGGCGCATCGGCTCGGCCACAGCCCTGTTCGACGTGCGCGTCGGCAAAGACATCGACGTGTTGATGGCCTGCGGGCTCGGCGGCACGTCGCTGATCAACGCCAACGTCTGCCTGTCGCCAGATTCACGTGTCTTCGAGGACAGCGCTTGGCCGCCCGAGGTGCGTCGCGACCGCCTGCTGGCGGAAGGCTTTGTGCGCGCCCGGCATATGCTGCGTCCGGAAATATCACCGCGGACGAACGACTACGAAAAGGTGGCAGCGCTGCGGCTCGCCGCATCGGCGTTCGGCCGGCCGGTGACGCCCATTCCGCTGCACGTCACCTACGCCGGCGGTACCAACGCGGCCGGCGTCCGGCAGGAGGCCTGCACCGCCTGCGGCGATTGCTGCGGGGGATGCAACGTTGGCGCCAAGACGACGACCGCATGCACCTACGTTGCCGACGCGGTCGCCTTCGGCGCCGAGGTGTTCACCGGCGTGCGCGCGCTGTCGCTTTCAAAGGACCAGCGTGACGGCTGGCGCGTCTGGGCAATGCCGACCGACGCAGAAACGGCGCGCGGCCACAAGTATTTCATCACCGCCGACATCGTCGTGCTGGCCGCCGGCACGCTGGGGTCGACCGAGATTCTGCTGCGCTCGCAGGCCGAGGGGCTCGCGGTGTCGGAATGGCTCGGAGGGCGTTTCACTTCCAACGGCGATGCCATCGCGCTCGCCTACAACAACGACGTGCCGATCAACGGCATCGGTGTCGGCAACCCCCCGAAGGCGCAGGTTGCGCCCGTCGGGC
The DNA here is from genome assembly GCA_963759735.1 of uncultured Alphaproteobacteria bacterium. Lineage (GTDB taxonomy): Bacteria > Pseudomonadota > Alphaproteobacteria > Rhizobiales > Hyphomicrobiaceae > Hyphomicrobium_A. The sequence continues at coordinate 52,562 of CAVXAF010000003.1, read as the reverse complement.
AGGCGGTCAACGCGCTCATCGATTTGCGCAATACTGAGGACGTGCGCGACGGCCTCGCTATGTGCGAGTGCGCGCTGCCGAGCGCCTTCTCCGGGGCGCTGCCGGGGCTGCTCGCTCCGGGTGCGGTCGTCTTTGGCGAGCACGAGGACCGCACGCTCGCCGACGATCTGGAGGCGCTGGAGCGCGCCACTGACAGTCTCATCAAGGGCGCCTATCAGGGCGCCGTGCACAACACGCAAACGTTTCTCGCCGTCGGTCACGATGCGGGCAACGGGCTGATGCGGCTCGAGGACGACCGGCTGCTTATCGAGTGGGGCAACGGCCCGCAGCAGCGGGTGTTCCAGCGCATCGAAGAGATGATCAAGACGGCGACGCAGGCGACCGGGGGCACCTACATGCGCAACCCGGTGTCGGAAAAGGCGCTGGGCGGCAACCTGATGACAGTGCATCCGCTCGGCGGCTGCACCATGGGCGAGACGCACCAGAGCGGCGTCGTCAACCATATGGGGCAGGTTTTCGATGCGGGTGCATCCGCCGGTGCAGGTGCGGTGCATGTCGGTTTGTACGTGTGCGATGGGGCCGTCATTCCTTGCCCGTTAGGGATACACCCGCTCCTGACCATCACCGCCCTCGCCGAGCGTGCAATGATCCTGCTGGCGCGCGAACGGGGCTGGCACATGAGCGAGGAGCGCGCGCCGGTGCAGGCTGCAACTCCCGCGCCTGTGCCGGAGCACGCCAAGGTCCGCGAGCGGAACCTCGCTTGGTTTGCGCGCTGGCGTCGGCGCTCGCCGTCGCCGGTCGAGGGAGGGTGACATGCGGCGCTTGTCCAAATCGGTCGCCGATCTGAAGGTGCGCTATGACGTCGTCGTCGTCGGCTCCGGGTACGGCGGCGGCGTCGCCGCTTCGCGCATGTCGCGCGCCGGCAAGAAGGTCGCCGTGCTCGAACGCGGGCACGAATTTGCCATCGGCGATTTCCCCGACCGGATGATCGAGGCGCAGGAACAGTTCCAGGTGACGCGCGATGGCACGCGTGTGTCCGGGCAGCCCACCGGCCTTTACGATGTCCGGCTCGGCAAGGACATCCATGTCTTCCTCGGTTGTGGACTGGGCGGCGGATCGCTGGTCAACGCCAACGTCTCGCTGCCGCCCGACCCGCGCGTGTGGGACGACCCGGCGTGGCCGCCGGAGATCATGCAGGACCAGTTGCGGCAGGAGGGGTTCACTCGTGCCATGGAGGTGCTGCGTCCGGTCCCGTACGAGGGGCCCTCGCTCGCCAAACTCGATGCGCTGGGGATCAGCGGCAACGCGCTGCGCAAGGACGTCGTGCGTCCGCCGATCAATGTCACATTCCAAAAGCAAGTGAACTACGCCGGCGTCGAACAGCCGGCCTGCACGATGTGCGGCGATTGCTGCTCGGGCTGCAACGTCGGCTCCAAGAACACCGTGCAGGTGACCTACCTCGCCGACGCCTTTCACCACGGGGCCGAGATATTCACCGAGCTGCGCGTTTCACATGTGCGCCAGGAGCGCGGACGCTGGCGCGTGTTCTTCGACCCGCTCGGCCACGAGCGCGAAAAATTCGGCGCTGCCGATCAGTCGATCACCGCTGACGTCGTCGTCCTGGCTGCCGGCACGCTCGGCTCGACCGAGATCCTGCTGCGCTCGCGCGAGGCGGGACTGCCGGTGTCCGATCAGGTCGGTGAACGGTTCACCGGCAACGGCGACGTGCTTGCCTTCGGCTTCAACAACGACGTACCGATCAACGGCATCGGGGTCGGTGAGCCGCCGGCGGCTGAGACAGGACCCGTGGGCCCGTGCATCACCGGTCTCATCGACCTGCGCGATACAGCCAAACTCGCTGACGGCATGGTGATCGAGGAAGGCTCGATACCCTCGGCCCTGGCCCCGCTGCTGCCGGCCCTGCTCGGCGTCGGCGGCGACAAGTTCGGCAAGGACACCGACCGCGGGATCATCGACTTCATCGGCGAGCGCGCGCGGCGTCGGCAAAGCCTGCTGTTCGGCGCCTACCAGGGTGCGGTCAACCACACGCAGACCTACCTCGTCATGGCCCACGACGACGGCCAGGGCCGCATAAGCCTGGAAGACGGCAAGCTGAAGTTGAGCTGGCCACAGGTCGCCAAGCAATCCATCTTCGAGGCGGTCGACAAGAAACTGCGCACAGCGACGCTGTCGACCGGCGGCAATTACATCCGCAATCCGCTCTCCGACACGATGATGGGCAATAACCTCATTACCGTGCATCCGCTCGGCGGCTGTGTCATGGGGCGCGACCGCGGCACCGGCGTCGTCAACCACAAGTGCCAGGTATTCGACGGGCGCCCCGAAGCGGCCGACGGTGCCGTCCTCGCCGGCCTTTATGTGTGCGACGGTTCGGTCATTCCGCGACCGCTGGGCGTCAATCCGCTGCTGACCATAACGGCCCTTGCCGAGCGGGCGATGATCCACCTCGCCAAGGACCGCGGCTGGGAGTTCTCCGAGGCGCAGAAGTTCGATGCGCCGCTGCTCGTTGCAGCGCCCCAGGGGCGCGATACTGTGCGTGCCGCGGGAGTCGAGTTCACAGAGCGCATGGCCGGTTTCATCTCGCCCACGACGAATGTGCCCTACGAGACGGCAGGGCGCCGCGGCAAAGACGACGGGCATGCCTGCAGCTTCACGGTGACGGTGATCGTCGACGACGTCGACCGCTTCGTCTCCGACACGCAGCATCCGGGGCGCATCGTGGGCACGGTCGACTGCCCCGCGTTGTCGCCCGAGCCGCTGGAGATATTCGACGGCAAATTCAACTTGATGCGCATGGACGATTACGCGGTCGAGACCAAGCGCTTCGACTATCGCTTCTCGCTCGGCGCGCGCGACGGCTCTGAATACTATTTCAGCGGCCACAAGGTCGTGCGCTCCGACGCTTCGCTCGATCTGTGGCGTGATACGACGCGCCTCAACGTCGACATCGCCAAGGGTGCGCAAGGCCAGCTCGGCCCGGTGGCGCGCGGCCTGCTGGAGATCGCGCCGTCGGACTTTTACGTGCAGATGCAGACGCTGCGCGGCACCGGCGGGCGCGACGCCGCCGACCGCATGCGCGCCGCTGGCAAGTTCGGCATGTTCTTCAGCCGCGAGCTGTTCGATACCTATGGCGGCGTTCTGGCGCGCTCGGGCCGCTACGACGTCTACAACCCGCGCAAGAAGCGTACGCTGCGCGTGCCCGAGCCCGAAGTACATCTGGTGCGTACCGACGACGGCAAGGTGCTGAAGCTGACGCGCTACCGCGGCGGCAACAAAGGTCCGCTCGTTTTCGCGCACGGGCTCGGCGTGTCGAGCCTCATTTTCGCGATCGATACCATCGACACCAATATGCTCGAGTATCTCGTCGCCGAGGGATACGACTGCTGGCTGTTCGACTTCCGCGCCAGCGTCGACCTGCCGTACGCGCACGAGCTGTGGAACGCTGATGAAGTGGCGCTACACGACTATCCGGCCGCGCTCGCCAAGGTGCGCGGCGTCACCCGCTCCTCGACGGTGCAGGTCATCGCTCACTGTTTCGGCGCCACCACCTTCACCATGTCGCTGCTGGCGGGCCTCGAGGGTGTGCGCTCAGCGGTTATCTCGCAGATATCGACCGACTACGTGGTGCCCTGGGTTCCGCAGCGGATGCTCGCCTACCTGCGCGCGCCGCAGTTGTTCGAACTGATGGGCATCGACGTCGTCAATGCGCGCGCTACCAGCGCCGATCCCATGCGCGAACGCATCCTCGACAAGGTGCTGCAGACCATCGTGCCGGTGCCGCGCGCCGAGCGCACGCACGACGCCACCAGCACGCGCATCACCGCCCTGTACGGACGGCTCTACAACCTCGAGCAGCTCAACCAGGCGACGGTGACGTCGGGCCTCGCCGAGATGTTCGGGGAAGCCAACATCGAAGCGTTCCGGCAGCTGGCGCAGTTTGCGCGGCGCAAGCACCTCGTCGATGCCGAAGGCCGCGACGTGTACCTGCCGCACGTTGATCGCATGGCTTTGCCGATCCTGTTCGTGCACGGCGCCGACAACGCCTGCTTCAAGCCGGAATCGACGGCGCGCACACTGGAGCGCCTGGCGCAGGCGAACGGGCGGCAGCTCTATGAGCGGCACGTCATCCCCGGCTACGGGCACATCGACTGCATCTTCGGCAAGAATGCGGCGCGCGACATCTATCCGCTCATCGCCGCGCACCTCGACAAGACGGCGAGCGTCTGACCGGATAGCCGGCAGCGATCGATCGTTCGCTAGGCGGCGATTTGCGCCCGGCGGACGTCGCGCATGATGCTGCGGAACGCCGCCCCCGAAAGGTGCACGAGGCTGCGGTGGTCGCCACCCTCCAAGTAGATGTCGGGCTGCCGGTCAAAGCTCTCATCGACGAAGGCATCGACGGCGTACGCTTCAGAGATGGGCGGCACCGCGCCGACGTCGCAATCAGGGAACAGCTCGCTGATCTCGTCCTCGTTGGCGAGCTCGACGTGGCAATGCAGCATGCGCTCAATGATGTCGAGGCGTACGCGCGCCGTTGCCGGCACGACGGCGACGACGAAGCCGCCCTCGCGCGTCAGCACCACGGCCTTGGCGAGACGCTCACCGGGAACGTGCGTGGCGCGCGCGGTATCGACCGCGCAGTGCGTGCGCTTGTGGCGCATGACTTCGTAGGGGACGTGGTGGTCGTCGAGGTATTCCTGCAGTGTCAGAGCGATGCCCATGGCTGTCCTCCTACCATACTCGCGGGGCGCGCTCTGGTTTGCATGCCGGCGGCGAGGCAACTGTCAGCGCGCGGTCAAGGCAAGGCTATGCCCGCCAGCAGACGCCCGCAAGCCCGCCGCACACGCTCGGCGCCGTTTGCCTAATCAAGGCTTGCGCCGAGGCGTCGACTTTGCGGCGATGTGCGCGCCATTTTCAGGACGTGGCTTTGGCCTTGGGGGCAATGGCCGACGTCACGAGGGGCGACAGCTCCTCGGCGCCACCCTCGATATATTCGGTCAGCTGCTGGCGCATGCGAGGGCTCCAGAAGCTCTTGATGTGGTGAGCGATTCCCGTCAGCGCCTCGGCGCGCGGATAGGCATCGAAATACGCCGCGATCTGGTTGGCCATGCGGATCATGTCGCGGTTTTCCATGCGGGCAGACTTTCCGAGCTTCGTTTCAGGAATTGAGGACGATGACTTTGTCGCCGGCGGGTGAGGCGATGAAGATGCGTGCCTTGCGGGCGATGTCGAGGGCCAGCGCGGTCGGCGCCGACACGGTAACGAGGGCGCCGATGCCGAAGGTCGCCGATTTCTGTACCAGCTCGAAGCTGCAGCGACTGGTCATCAGCACGAAGCCGGTGGTGAGGTCGATGCCGGCCTCGGCGAGCGCCCCGATCAGCTTGTCGAGGGCATTGTGGCGGCCGACGTCCTCGCGCACCAGCGCGATCTCGCCGTCGAGGGTCACCCAAGCGGCGCCGTGCACCGTGCGGTTGAAGCGGTTCATGGTCTGGTGGCGCGGCAGTTCGTCGGCGGCTTTGAGGATCGCGGCGGCGGACGGGCGCACGGTATGCGCCACGGGCTGCGTCACGCGCACGACATCGGCGATGTTCTCGACGCCGCACAGCCCGCAACCCGAACGGCCCTCCAGCGAGCGACGCGGCAGGCGTGCGTCGGCCAGCGCCTCCTCGTCGATGGCAAGGTCGACGGCGTAGCCGTTCTCGACCGGCATTGCGATCACGCCGAGGATGTCGGAGCGCTGCGGGATGATGCCTTCAGCCAGCGCAAAGCCGACCCCGAAGTCGGTGAGGTTGGCGGGCGTTGCCATCATCACCGTGTAGGGTTCGGAGTTGATGAGTAGGGCGACGGCGGCTTCCTCGGGAAGCTGCCAAGTTATTGGCGTCGCTTGCCCGGCGGCATCGACGCTCGCCGCCGCGGCCGCGACGGAGCAAAGCGCGGGATTGGCATCCCGCGCTTCGGTCGTGTCGGCGACTTTGGCAGCAGCGCTCATCGAAGCGTCATGGCGCGCGAACTCCACACATTCGTATTGCTCAGGCGCCCGCCATTACTCCGCAGCGATGAGCGGCTTGTCCTTCTCGATGCGCTTGTTCTCGCGCTCGCGCTCTTCCCACTCGTCCTGCCATTCGGACGGACGGTTGGAAGGCGTCACCTGGACCGCCGTAACCTTGTACTCGGGGCAGTTGGTGGCCCAGTCCGAGTTCTCGGTAGTGATCACGTTGGCGCCGCTCATCGGGAAGTGGAAGGTCGTGTGCACGACGCCGGGCGGAACGCGGTCGCTTATCTTCACGCGCAAGGTCGTGCCACCGGCGCGGCTGGTGACGGAAGTCAGCGAGCCGTCCTTGATGCCGCGAACCTCCGCGTCGCTCGCATGCATCTCGAGGATGTCCTCCTCGTGCCAGATGACGTTTTCGGTGCGCCGAGTCTGCGCGCCGACGTTGTACTGGCTGAGGATGCGGCCGGTCGTGAGGATGAGCGGGAAGCGCGAGTTGGAGCGCTCCGGGGTCGGCACGAACTCGGTGAGCATGAAGCGACCCTTGCCGCGCGTGAACTCGTCGATGTGCATAACCGGCGTGCCTTCCGGCGCCTCGTCGGTGCACGGCCACTGGACGCTGCCCACCTCGTCGAGCTTCTTGAACGAGATGTTCTTGAAGGTCGGCGTGACGTGGGCAATCTCGTCCATGATCGCGGCGGCCGAGTTATAGACCATCGGGTAGCCCATGGCCGTCGACAGGCGTGAGACAATCTCCCATTCCGCCATTCCCTGCTTCTCGCGCATCACCGGACGCACGCGGTTCACGCGCCGCTCGGCATTGGTGAAGGTTCCATCCTTCTCCAGGAACGAGGTGCCGGGGAAGAAGACGTGGGCGAAGGCTGCCGTCTCGTTCAGGAACAGGTCCTGCACGATCAGGCACTCGAGCGATTCCAGCGCGTGCGTCACGTGGTTTGTATTGGGATCGGATTGCGCGATGTCCTCGCCGTGCACGAACAGGCCCTTGAAGGTGCCGCTTGTCGCCTCGTCGAACATGTTGGGGATGCGCAGACCGGGGTCGCCGGAGAGCTCGACGCGCCACTCCTTCTCGAACAGCCGGCGCGTGCCTTCATCGGACACGTGGCGGTAACCGGGGAACTCGTGCGGGAACGAGCCCATGTCGCATGCGCCCTGCACGTTGTTCTGCCCGCGCAGCGGGTTCACGCCGACGCCCTCGCGTCCGATGTTGCCAGTGACCATGGCGAGGTTGGCGATGGCCATGACCGTCGTCGAGCCTTGGCTGTGCTCGGTAACGCCGAGGCCGTAGTAGATGGCCGCGTTGCCGCCGGTTGCGAACAGGCGGGCGGCGCCACGGATCTGATCGGCCGGTACGCCGGTGATCGCCTCTACGGACTCAGGGGAGTGCTTGCGGTCGGAGATGAACTTCTCCCACCGGGCATACGCGTCCTTGTCGCAACGTGCGGCGATGAAGCTGCGATCGATGAGACCTTCAGTGACGATGACGTGCGTGAGGGCGTTGAGCACGGCGACGTTGGTGCTCGGCTGCAGCTGGAGATGGTAGTCGGCTTCGACATGCGGGCTCTTGACGATGTCAATGCGGCGCGGATCGAGCACGATCAGCTTGGCGCCCTCGCGGAGACGCTTCTTCATGCGCGAGCCGAACACGGGGTGCGCGTCCGTCGGGTTGGCGCCGATGACCATGATCACGTCGGACAGATCGACGCTCTTGAAGTCCTGCGTACCGGCGCTTTCGCCGAACGTCTGCTTCAGGCCATAGCCGGTCGGCGAGTGGCAGACGCGGGCACAGGTGTCGACGTTGTTGTTGCCGAAGGCGGCGCGGACCATGCGCTGCACGACGTACACTTCCTCGTTGGTGGTGCGCGAGGAGGTGATGCCGCCGATAGAGCCCTTGCCGTACTTTGCCTGCACCGCCTTGAGGCGGTCGGCGGCGTAGGTGATCGCCTCGTCCCAGCTGACCTCGCGCCAGGGATCGGTGATCTTCTCGCGGATCATCGGGTTGAGGACGCGGTCCTTGTGGGTCGCATAACCGAAGGCGAAGCGGCCCTTGACGCAGGAGTGGCCCTCGTTGGCGCCGCCGTCCTTGTAGGGGACCATGCGGACGACGCGCTCGCCCTGCATCTCGGTCTTGAACGAGCAGCCGACGCCGCAGTATGCGCAGGTGGTGATGATGCTGTGCTCGGGCAGGCCGTGCTCGACGACCGACTTCTCCATGAGCGTTGCGGTCGGGCAGGCCTGCACGCAGGCGCCGCAGGACACGCACTCGGAATTCAAGAAGTCATCGTCTTCGCCGGCCGCGACGTGCGAGGCAAAGCCGCGTCCGTCGATAGTCAATGCGAAGGTGCCCTGCACTTCCTCGCAGGCGCGCACGCAGCGTGAGCAGACGATGCACTTGGACGGCTCGAACTGGAAGTAGGGGTTCGACTTGTCCTTCGGCTGATACAGGTCGTTGGCCTCGCCGTTCTGGCGGGCGAAAACGTGGTTGGCGCCGTCATAGCCGTAACGCACCTCGCGCAGGCCGACCGCGCCGGCCATGTCCTGCAATTCGCAATCGCCGTTGGCGGCGCAGGTAAGGCAGTCGAGCGGGTGGTCCGAGATGTAGAGTTCCATCACGCCCTTGCGGATCTTGGCGAGACGGTCGTTCTGCGTCGTCACCTTGATGCCCGGGGCGACAGGCGTCGTGCATGAGGCGGGCGTGCCGCGGCGGCCTTCGATTTCGACGAGGCACAGGCGGCAGGAGCCAAAGGGGTCGAGGCTGTCCGTGGCGCACAGCTTGGGCACCATGATGCCGAGATCGGCGGCGGCGCGCATGATCGACGTGCCTTCCGGCACGGAAATCTCGCGGCCATCGATCTCCAGCGTCACCGTCTGGTTGTTGACGGCGTGCACGGATTTGGTGCCGAAATCTTTTTCCTTGATGAGCGTAAGGGTCTGGGTCTCGCTCGTCATGGCGTTGCCTCGCTTGTTCATTCTGCCGCCTCGGCGCGCACCGGGCGATTGAAGTCTTCAGGGAAGTGCCGCAGCGCGCTGGTCACGGGCAGTGGGGTTAACCCGCCCATGGCGCACAACGATCCATCCGTCATGGTTACGCAGAGATCTTTGAGGATCTCGAGGTTCCACTCGCGGTCGATGCCGGCGATGATGCGGTCAATCGTTTCGACGCCGCGAACCGAGCCGATGCGGCAGGGCGTGCATTTTCCGCACGATTTAATCGTACAGAATTCCATGGCGAAACGCGCCATGTGCGCCATGTCCACCGTGTCGTCGAAGACGACAATGCCGCCGTGACCGACCATGGCGTCCACCTTGATGAACGCCTCGTAGTCCATCTGCGTGTCGAGCTTGTCGTTGGGCAGGTAGGCGCCCAGCGGACCGCCGAACTGGACGGCGCGCAGCGGGCGGCCGGACAGCGTGCCGCCGCCGTAGACTTCGATGAGGTCGCGCGCTGTAACGCCGAAAGCCTTTTCGACAAGGCCGCCCTGCTTGATGTTGCCGGCCAGCTGGAAGGCGAGCGTGCCACGGGATTTGCCGACGCCGAAGTCGCGATAGTACTCGCCGCCCTTGGCGAGGATGATCGGCACCGAGGCCAGGCTGAGCACGTTGTTGATGACGGTCGGCTTGCCGAACAGGCCCTCGATTGCAGGCAACGGCGGCTTGTAGCGGACGATACCCCGGCGTCCCTCGAGGCTTTCCAGCATCGAGGTTTCCTCGCCGCAGACGTAGGCGCCCGCGCCCATCCGGACGTACAGTTCGAAGTCGTGCGGCGTGCCCTGGATGGTGCGGCCGAGCCAGTTCGCTTCCGTCGCGATGCGCACCGCCTCGCGCAAAGTGGCGACAGCGTGCGGATATTCGGAACGGCAGTAAATGTAGCCCTTGGTGGCGCCGACGGCGATGCCGGCGATGGTCATGCCCTCGATGAGGCAGAACGGATCGCCTTCCATGAGCATGCGGTCGGCGAAGGTGCCGCTGTCACCCTCATCGGCGTTGCAGCAGATGTATTTCTGATCGGCCTTCGTGTCGTGGACCGTCTTCCACTTGATGCCGGTCGGGAAGGCGGCGCCTCCGCGGCCGCGCAGGCCAGAGGTCGTCACCTCAGTGACGATGTCGAGCGGGGGCATGGTGAGGGCATTGGTCAGTCCCTCAAATCCGCCATGTGCGGTGTAGTCGTCGATCGACAGGGGATCGGTGAGGCCGCAGCGCGCGAAGGTCAGCCGCTCCTGGTTCTTGAAATAAGGAATCTCTTCGGTGAGGCCGTGCCCCAGCTTGTGCTTCTCGCCTTTAAGGAAGTTGCCCTTGAAGAGGCTAGGAACATCCTCGGGTTTCACCGGGCCGTAAGCGACGCGACCGTTCGCGGTCTCGACCTCGACCAGCGGCTCAAGCCACAGCATGCCGCGCGAGCCATTGCGGACGATCTCGACTTTTGCGTTGCGCTTCTTGGCCTCGGCGGCGATCGCCTTGGCGACCGCGTTGGCTCCCATGGAGAGCGCGGCAGCGTCGCGCGGTACGTAGATCCTCGTCATGCGGCGGCTCCGCGATCGAGGTCGGAAATGATGACGTCGAAGCGCTCCTTGTCGACGCAGCCGTAAAGCTCTCCGTCAATCATGATGGCCGGTGACAGCGCGCAGTTGCCCAGGCAGTACACGGCCTCGAGGCTGAACTGGCCATCGGCGGTGGTTTCGCCGAACTTCACGCGCAGCTTGTCCTCGGCGTGGCGGCAAAGCTCCTGCGTATGCATCGCCTGGCAGGCCTCGGCGCGGCAGATCTTGATGTTGTGGCGCCCGCCCGGCGTTCGGCGGAACTCGTGATAAAAGGTCAGCACGCCATAGATTTCAGCGCGCGAGCGGTTGAGCGCATTGGCGATGATGGGGAGCGTCTGATCGGGCACGTAGCCGAACTCGTGCTGCAGGTCGTGGAAGATTTCGAGCAACTCGTCCGGCCGGTTATCGTGTGCCGCGCAAATAGTCAGCGCCGCTATGTCAGCGCCGGGAGGTGGCTCAAACTTGACTTCTGTAGTAGACTTAGTCATTCACATTGCCTTCACGGCTTTTGGCTCAACACACAATCTTCTCTCAACTTGCGACAAGCCGATCAAATCGGCGCTCTCGATGTGATGATCGACCGGGCCAATGCTGCGTTGCACCAATGCACCGCATAGTGAGTCCGATCCAGCGCTAGGCGTCGACGCGCGCTTCGAAGGCGCCCGGGGTCAACAGCGCCGCCGTCTGACGCAAAGCCTCGATCAGCGGTGACAGCGGATCGCGCGCTGCAACCACGAGACCGACGCTATGTTCGACGGTGGGTGCATCGAGCGGGATGGCCGTTACACCCGACATGTTTCCCAGCACATCTAATATATACTGGGGCATTATGCTTGCCAGCCCCATCAGCCGAACATTTGAACACAAGTTGATGACGGAATTCGTCTCCAGACGCGGGCTGGGATGGCAGTCGGCCGTCTCGAAGGCGCGATCGATAATGCGTCGGTTCTGCATATTCGGCGTCAATAGACACAGCGGTTCTTCGGCCGCTTCGCGCCACGTCACCGAGGTGCGGCTGGCCAGCGGATGGGTCTCGGGGACGAACAGGCAGTAGCGCTCGGTATAGAGCGGAGTGGCGAGCAACCCCTCGATTGGCTCGTTGTCGAGATAAGTAATGCCGACATCGATGGAAAAATCGGCGATGCCGCGCAAGATCTCCTCGGAGCTGTGCGACAGCACAGTAAAGTCGATACCCGGATGGATGACGCGGATCTTCTTGGTCAGCAGCGGGATCATCGGTAGCGCCGATGGAATGCCCCCGAGCACCAAACGCCCCCGCAGGCCGCTGTCATATTCCTTGAGGTGGCCGAGTTCCTCCTGCATCGACTGCCAGCTCTTCAAGATGACATGCGCCCACTTCAGCACTCGCTCGCCTTCCGGAGTCAGCCCGCGATATCTCTGGCCGCGCTCGACAATCAGCACCTCCAGCTCCAGTTCGAGCTGGCGGATGCGTCCCGACAGCGTCGGCTGGGTGATGTTGCAGGCGGCGGCGGCGCGCGTGAAATGCTTCTCGCGTGCCAGCGCAGCCAGATACTGGAGCTGTCGGATGTCCATTATGCCCCTCCCGAGGCGTCCGTCGTCGGCCGCTGCGGCACCTGCGTGCGCTTGGCGGATGGCCGGCCACGAGTGACGCCAGCCTCTCCGCTGCCACGATCATCGAGCCTGCGTACGCGAAAGGCAATGCGGACGGGGATTTCTCCGCTGCTTTCGAAGCGGCGTTAGCGTCATGTTATTGCCTTGGAGCGCTTTGATATTTCAAGCCGTGTGAAGCGGACGCCGGCCGTCGAAGAGGCGGCTCGGGAGCGGGGCAGAGCTCTCACCAGATGCGCCGGCTTCGGTGCTTCGACAGGCAACGCGGCCAAGCCGCAATAAAGCCTGCGGGCAACTTCGGTGGGTGGGACTCAACCTGTCCCGCGTGTGCTAATTCAGAGGTGGTCCTTCGGGCACCTCGTAGCCGGCCATCCGGCCGGGGGGTAGAGCGTATGAACACATATCGCAGCGCATGCGTCGTCGGCATGCTGGTGGCAACGGGTCTCGTTTCCGCTCCGGCCGCCATGGATTTGAACCAGTCGGCTCCAGCGACCGCCGCCGCGACTGGCTTCAAGCTGCCGGCGTTTCTCGACATGGCGCGATTGCCTGATCTGCAGGAAGCCTGGCGTGACCAGGCGAGCTTCCTTGGCGCAAGTCCTGACGCTGCGCCGGCGGCCGAGCCGGCCAATGCGGCGCCGTCGGTCCGCTCGCGCGCTGAGGAGTTGAGCAGCCGTTTTGGTGCCGGCGCCCCGCCCGCTGCCGATGCCCAGGCAGCCGGTTCCCACAGCGCCGCAACCGGTCAGGCGGTGAGCTCCACCGAGACCGCTTCGATCACAAGCGTTGACACGCCCGTCACTCCTGCCGCCGAGCTCGTCCCGGCCGCCGGCGACTATTCGACCCCCGATCAGATCGCCGAAGTCCCGGTGCGCAAGGCGTCCCTCGCCAAGGATGCAGCGCCGGTGATCGAAGACATGGCGACCAAACCCATCAAGCGCTACAAGCGCGCGGCCGCGCCACGGTTGCAGACGGCCGAGCGGGCGCAGGTATCGACAGGCCTGCTGCGCATCGACCCGGCGGCGCCGAAGCCGGAAACCGACGCGCTGATGCCGACCGAAATTCGCGCCTTCGGCTGGAACGCGCAGTAGAGCGCCGTCGCCCGCCATCCGCTGGCAGTCAATAAAAAGCCGCCCGCAGTTACCTACGGGCGGCTTTTCTATGTGTCGGGGTCGGCCGGGCTTACATGCCCATGCCGCCCATGCCCCCTGCCACCCATACCGCCGTGGCTATGGCCGTGGCCGTTGCCATCGTCCTTCTTGGGTGCGTCGCCGATGGCAGCCTCAGTGGTAATGAGCAAACCGGCAACCGAAGCTGCGTCCTGCAGCGCCACGCGCACGACCTTGGCCGGATCGATGATGCCCTTCTCGAGCATGTCGCCGTACTCGTCGTTCTGGGCGTCGTAGCCGTAGGCTTGGCCGCGCGCTTCGAGCACCTTGCCGACCACGATCGAGCCCTCGACACCGGCGTTGGTGGCGATCTGGCGGATCGGCGCCTGCAAGGCGCGCTTGATGATGGCAATGCCGGCGTCCTGGTCGGCATTCTCACCCTTGGCGGTGATAGCGTTGCCGGCCTTCAGCAGCATGACGCCGCCGCCCGGAACAACGCCTTCTTCGACCGCGGCGCGTGTGGCGTTGAGCGCGTCGTCGACGCGATCCTTGCGCTCCTTGACCTCGACCTCGGTGACGCCGCCGACGCGGATCACCGCAACGCCGCCGGCCAGCTTGGCCAGACGCTCCTGCAGCTTCTCCTTGTCGTAGTCCGAGGTCGTCTCCTCGATCTGCGCCTTGATCTGGCCAACGCGGGCTTCGATGTCTTTCTTCTTGCCCGAGCCGTCGACGATGGTCGTGTCGTCCTTGGTGATCGACACGCGCTTGGCGCGGCCCAGCATGTCGAGGGTCACGTTCTCAAGCTTGATGCCGAGGTCTTCCGAGATCGTCTGGCCGCCGGTGAGGACGGCGATGTCCTCCAGCATCGACTTGCGGCGATCGCCGAAGCCGGGAGCCTTGACGGCAGCGACCTTGAGGCCGCCGCGCAGCTTGTTGACGACCAGCGTGGCGAGGGCTTCACCCTCGACTTCCTCGGCGATGATGAGCAGCGGGCGGCCAGACTGCACCACGGCCTCGAGCACGGGGAGCAACTGCTGCAGGTTCGACAGCTTCTTCTCGTGGATGAGGATGTAGGGGTCTTCGAGTTCGGCGATCATCTTCTCGGGATTGGTGACGAAGTAGGGCGAGAGGTAGCCGCGGTCGAACTGCATGCCCTCGACGACTTCCAGTTCGGTTTCGAGGCCCTTGGCCTCTTCGACCGTGATGACGCCCTCGTTGCCGACCTTCTGCATGGCTTCAGCGATCATGTCGCCGATGGCCTTTTCGCCGTTGGCCGAAATGGTGCCGACCTGGGCGATCTCGCCCGAATTCTTGACCTTCTTGGAGCGCTTAGCGATCTCCTCGATGACCTGGGCTACGGCCTTGTCGATGCCGCGGCGCAGATCCATCGGGTTCATGCCGGCGGCAACGGCCTTGAGGCCTTCGCGGACGATGGCCTGGGCAAGCACGGTGGCGGTGGTGGTGCCGTCGCCGGCCAGATCGTTCGTCTTCTGGGCTACTTCGCGCACCATCTGCGCGCCCATGTTCTCGAACTTGTCCTCGAGCTCGATTTCCTTGGCGACGGTGACGCCGTCCTTGGTCAGGCGCGGAGCGCCGAACGATTTCTCGATGACGACGTTGCGGCCCTTCGGACCGAGCGTGACCTTGACGGCGTTGGCGAGGATGTCGACACCGCGGAGCAGACGCTCGCGGGCATCGACGGAAAAGCGGACTTCCTTGGCAGCCATTCGGGGGATTCCTTGATTGGCGCTCGCTCGTAGCGAGCTAGTAGCGAATTGGGAGTAGCGAGTAGGGAATGTGGAGGGTGGCGAGCGTGGCAGCGAGCGCGGCTATTCGCTATTCGCTACTCTCTCGTCCGCTTACTTCTCCAACACACCCATGACGTCGCTTTCCTTCATGATGAGCAGGTCCTGCCCATCGATCTTCACTTCGGTGCCGCTCCACTTGCCGAACAGAACCTTGTCGCCCTTCTTCAGGTCGATCGCGATCAGCTTCCCGGCCTCGTCGCGGCTGCCGGGGCCTACGGCGACCACTTCGCCCTGCTGCGGCTTCTCGGCGGCCGTATCGGGAATGATGATGCCGCCGGATGTCTTGGTCTCGCTGTCAACGCGCTTGACGACGACGCGGTCATGCAAAGGACGGAACTTCATGGGAAATATCGCTCCAGATGGCGGGGCCGGCCGGTGGCGGCCGGGGTCTGTGGATGGGGTGCGCTGGCACTATGAAGTGGCGAGTGCCAATCGCGTCGCGGTGATACGCGTGCCCGGGGCGGGCTGTCAAGAAATGTGCGGCTGCGACCTGACGCTCGTATCAAATATCGGCTGCATGGCGAACGGCACGTTAATTTCCAGCGGCGCGCACGCGCAAGGAGCAGTTCGCCGTGATTGATCTCAGCTCGCTGCTCGGGCCGCGCGCCGAAACATGGCCGCGCCTGCGCCAAGCCATCCAGACGACGGTGGCTGCCTGCGTCTCCTACTTCCTCGTCGATGCGGCCGGTCTGACGCAAGGGTTCTGGGCGGTGATGACCGCCATCCTCGTTACGCAGGCGAATGTGGGGGCCTCACTCGGCCTTGCCGCCGACCGGCTGCTGGGCAGCTTGCTCGGCGTGGTCGTCGGCGGTGCCGTGGCGCTGGCGCTGGCCGACGTGCACGAGCTCAAGTTCGCCGGGCTGGCCGTCACCGTTCTGGTGCTGGCGTTCTTCGCGGCGCGCCGCCCCTCGTTGCGCATCGCCTGCGTGACGGCGGCGATCGTCGTCCTCGGCGATCCGCGGCTCGGCCCGCCGATCGCTTCGGCCGAAGCCCGCATGCTCGAGGTGGCCATCGGCACAGTGGTCGCCATCGCTACGACGCTGTTCGTCTTTCCCTCGCGTGCCGGGCCGGCCTTTGCCGAGCACGTGACGCGTACCCTGTCACCGCTGTTCGATGTGCTGCGTGTGGCGCTGGGCGCGGCCATCGGCAAGCCGTTCGACCCGGAAAGCGCCGGCGCTTATGGAGCGCGCATCCGCGCCGCGTTCGCAGCTGGCGACACGCTGGCGCGCGAGGCCCGCCTCGAGGTGGCGGGCTATATCGCCGATTCCCCGGAGCCGGAGTCGATCCTGCGCGCCCTGCGGCGGCTGTGGCATACGGAGATCATGCTGATACGCGCGGTGGCGCTGCCGCTGCCCGACGTCGCAGCCCAGAAGCTGGGTCCGGCCATCGAGGCTTTGATTCACGCCATCGACGACGTGGAGGTGCAACTTACCCTGCCGGCGACGGCGTACGCCGCTCCGAACCTGTCGGCCGTCGAAAGCGCGCTGGCCGAGATCGAGCATCAACTGGAAGAGATGCGCGCGCGAGGCGAGACGCGTGATCTGTCCATGGACGACATCATCCGGCTGATGGCCTTCGACTTCGCGCTCGGACAGCTGCGTCTTAACCTGCGTGATCTGGCCGAGCGGGCGCCCGAGCTGGCGGCGTTCGCCGGCTCGACCTATCCGCTATTGCGGCGCCTGCACAGCTTGGTGAGCTGGAAATAGGCTGCTCAGCAACGCTGCCGGGAGAACTCCGGCAGCGTCGAACACCTGTCCAGTGAGCGTGCGAGCCGGCTTTGAGGCGAGATAGAGCGCCAGGGCGGCGATATCGGGCTCGCTCGTGAGGCTGGCACCGGTGTCGCCGGCCATGACCGAAGGGCCGACCGCGTTGACGCGGATGCCTTCGGGGGCCCAACGCTTGGCTTCGCCGCGGGTGACCGAGGCGAGTGCGGAACGCACGATGCCGGCCAGCGCCGCCTCGCCCGCCGTCAGCGGCGTCGGCATGGTCATGACGTTGAGCACGAGGCCTTCGTTCAGCGTCAGCCGCATGCGGTTGGCGACGATGCGGGTCACGTGCAGGGGAAGCATCAGCTTCTCGGCGACGAGATCCTCGACCGCTTCCATGTCGGCGCGGCCATACAGATCCTCGGCTTCGATCGGAATGAGATTGATGACGACGTCGAGGCCGCCGAAGGCCTGAGCGGCGGCTTTCGCAAAGCGGATCGATGATTCTGAAGTCGCGACACGCGTCGGTGAACAGCTTCACCTCGCTAGCGGTCTCCGCGAGCATTGTGGTGATGGCGTCGAGTTCAGGCGAGGGCTCGGTGGCATGCACCACAAGACGCCCACGATGGTCGGCGAATCTGCGCGCAACATCGACGCCGCACGTCGCCGACAGCCCGGTGATCAGCGCGCGAACGCCGGCAAGCTCACCATAGTATGACGCACTCGGATTGCGACCCATCACCGTCATCAGCATGAGCATTCCCTTTGTTTACGCCGGGACAACAAGGGAACGCCCCGACACCACTGATACCACGTCGATTCGACCTAACGAGTTCTAAACAGCACCCCGATTCCGTTCGGGCGGAGGCCGGTGTAAGGCGCGAGGGAGGCGACCGATGGCAATCCCCGGGCAGATGCGAAGTTCCGCCCGCAACAGTGTTGGCTGTGGACGACCGCCGATGCGCGTCGCGCCTCTGAGGTGCGCTGCCACGCGCCGGACACGAATCACCGCGCTGTTGAGAAAGCTGGTGAAAGTGGCCGCATCGTCATTGCGCGGCGGGGGTCGGAGCTAAAAGCTCGGTTGATAACGAATCGGCAAGGGGGCGTCGTCAGACTTCCATGGCGAGCATCGAAAATAGCGAGGACGGTATGCCGACCCAAAACGGCATCGCCGATCTCATCGTGAAGGGGGCCATCGCACTGGTCACGGCCGCCTTCTTCATCGGCGCATATCTGCAATTCCAGCTGTCGTTCTGGCTGGCGCTCATCGCGGCACTTTCGGTCTACACCATGCTGCTCATGGTGCACGCGCTGATGCGCCGATCGGAACGCGAAACCGAGCTGGTCGATGAGCTGAACTCGGCTCGAGGACGAGGTCGTTCGGCTGCAGACGTCAGGGGCTACAGCGCCTGCCGCCCGGCAGATGCGCGCGCCGACGTTTGTGCCACCGAGCGATCCTATCGGTGCTGCAGAGCCACCGGCACGCGAGGCACAAGGGCTCGCGTTGCCGCCCTTGGCAGCCAGGCCTCCGCGGCATTTCCGAGCCGAGCCGGCCGCTGCCGCAGAGTCCGCGCGAGCCACGCCTCATGGGCCATCGCCCCGGGGCGATGAGCGGCGAGCCGCAGCGTCCTGAGCCGGAGCTTTCCGCTCCGTCGCTCTCGGTGCCGTCCATGACGCCGCCGCCTACCCTGCGCACCGACTTCCCGGCTCCTTCATTGCCGGATTGGTCAGCGCCCGCCGCCGCTCCCGCTGCGGCCAGCGACCCGATGCACAATTACTGGCCTAGCCGGCAGGCCAAGCCGGCACTTCCCGAGGCTCCGCGCGGCGAACCTCCCGCGTTGGCTGCGGATCGCGAGACCGACCTCGATGCCGTCAACAGCATGATCAAGCGTCTCGCCGACGAGGTGGACGTAGGTGCCGAGCCGACGCTCGAGGGCCTGCCGCAGCGCCAGGAAAGCGTGCTGCGAGCATCGCTCAATGCGCTGCAGACGACGGCCAATGCCATGCGTGCCACCAAGAAGAAGGATGGTTTGCCGTCAGTCTCGGGCGCTCCGCGCGCCGGTGCGCCGATGCCGCCGCCAATCATGCCTTCGCACACGCGGCTGGCCGCGCTCGCCGACGCGGTCGCCGCCAATCGCATCGATGTGGTGCTGGCGCCGATCGTCGGTCTCGCCGATCACCAGATGCACTATTACGAGGTGGTGGCGCGTCCGTGCGATGAGCGCGGCACGGTGCTGACCGTGACCACGCGTGATCCGCAACTTGCGCTCGCCGGGCTATTGCCGATGCTCGATTGTGCGCGGCTGCGTCAGGCGGCGCGCGTTGCCCGGTCGTTTGCCGACGAGGGTCGCGGGGTGTGCCTGTTTGCTCCCGCCACCGCCGTGTCGCTGGCCAACGACAGCTTCCTTGATGAGCTGGCCGACGCCTATCGCGATCGCGAAGCCCTGGCTGGCGAACTGGTGCTGAGTTTCGCGCAGGCCGACATCCGCACCTTCGGCGGCTCGGAGTGGAGCGCGTTGACCGACATGCGCGACCTGGGGTTCCGTTTCGGGATCGAGGACGTCACCGACTTCGACTACGAGTTTACGGCCTTGTGCGCGGCCGGCTTCGCCTTCGTGAAGGTGGATGCAGCGACGCTTCTCACCGGGCTTGCGGCTCCGAGCGGCGTCATGCCGGCCCAGGAAGTCTGCCGCAACCTCAGCGAGCTGGGACTGACGCTGATCGTCAGCAGTATCGACCACGAGTCGGTACGCGACGATGCGGTCGGGGCTGGTGCGCCGCTCGGCCAGGGCGCCCTGTTCGGGCCACCTGTGCCGGTAGAGAACGACGGTTTTGCGATGGCGGATCACGCCGCCGCTTGAGATTTACGCGGGCGGCAGCTAGGCAGATGCCATGCCGCCCGCGACCTCTGCCAATCCCGCCATTCCGCTCATCAACTCGATTGCCCCGCTCGCCGGTGCGACGGCCGCCTGGCTGGTCGACATCTGGGGCGTCATACATAACGGCGTGCGCCCGTTCATGGATGCATGCGATGCCTGCACGCTCTATCGCGACAGCGGCGGCATCGTCGTCCTCGTTTCCAATTCGCCGCGCCCGCACGACAGCGTCGCCGCGCAGCTCGATAGTCTCGGTGTGCCGCGCACGAGCTGGGACGCCATCGTCACTTCCGGCGATGTCGCCCGTACGCTGATCGCGGCCTATGCGGGGCAGTCGCATATTTCATATCGGCCCTGAGCGCGATCTGGCCACGTTTGCCGGGCCTTGGGGTGGTGCGCGTCGACGACGGACGACGCCGAGGCGATCATCTGCACGGGCCTGTTCGACGACGAACGCGAAACGCCGGACGACTACACAGGCATCCTTCAAGCCGTGCCTCGGTCGCGGACTACCGATGATCTGTGCCAATCCCGACGTGATGGTCGAGCGCGGCGGACGGATGATCTACTGCGCCGGCGCCGTAGCGCGTGCCTACGCGGCGCTTGGCGGTGACGTTGCCTACGCCGGCAAGCCTTACCTGCCGATCTACGCGCTGACCTTCGAAACGCTCGAAAACCTGCAAAGCCGGCAGCGCCGATAAGGCGAGGCTGCTGGCCATCGGTGACGGCATCGGCACCGATATTGCCGGCGCGGCCGCGGCTGGCGTGCGCTCGGTGTTTGTCGCCAGCGGGGTGCATGTCCAAGGCGGGTTCGACGCCGAGGCCATCGAGGCCCTGTACCCGCCGGGCGCACCCCGTCCGGTTGCGGCCATGGCCAAGCTCGCCTGGTAATTTGCTCGGCCACTTGCTTGACGGCGCAGGCCCGCAGGCCGATTTATCCCCTATGCCCAACAAGGACACTAACGCGCCCACGCCGGAATTGACGGTGCCGGAGGCCCTGCTGCCCGACGCGGAAGCTGCGCCGGGTATCAGTGGGCCAGCGGTCATCGCGCGCTATCTGAAGCAGCTACCGGCTGCGCCAGGCGTCTACCGCATGCTCGACGCCGAGGGCAACGTCATCTACGTCGGCAAGGCGCGCAGTCTGAAAGCGCGGGTGTCGAACTACACGCGACTTGGGGGGCACACCAATCGCATCGCCCGCATGATCGCGACGACGGCTGTCGATGGAATTCGTTTCGGTGCGCACCGAGGCGGAAGCGCTGCTGCTCGAAGCCAATCTCATCAAGCGTTTCCGACCGCGCTTCAACGTGCTGATGCGCGACGACAAGTCGTTTCCCTATATCCTCATAGCGCGCGACAAGCCGGCGCCGCAGATCATGAAGCACCGCGGGGCGCGCAATCGCAAAGGCGACTACTTCGGGCCGTTCGCCTCGGCCGGCGCTGTCAATCGCACCATCAACATGCTGGAGCGGGCGTTCCTGCTGCGCTCGTGCTCCGACAGCGTCTACGAGAGCCGTACCCGTCCCTGCCTGCTGCATCAGATCAAGCGCTGCTCGGCGCCGTGCACCGGCGAGATTGCGCTGGACGATTACGGGCGTCTGGTCGAGGAGGCGGTGCGCTTCCTGCGCGGCGAAAGCCAGAATGTGCGTCTCATGTATCGGCGGCTGATGGAGGAGGCGTCGGCGCAGCTCGAGTTCGAGCGGGCGGCGCGCTTCCGTGACCGGCTGGCGGCCTTGGCGCACGTCACGGCCGATCAGTCGATCAATCCTGAGGGCATCGAGGAGGCCGACGTGTTTGCCGCCGCGCAGGAGGGCGGGCAGACGTGCGTCCAGGTGTTCTTCTTCCGCACCGGACAGAACTGGGGCAACCGCGCCTACTTCCCCAAGGCCGATCGCTCGCTTCCGGTCGAGGAGGTGCTCGATAGTTTCATTGCGCAGTTCTACGACGACAAGCCGGTGCCGCGGCTGATGCTGCTCTCGCACGATGTGCCGAACCGCGAACTTCTGGCCGAGGCGCTGTGCATCAAGGCCGACCGCAAGGTGGAGATCCGCGTGCCGCAGCGCGGCACCAAGTCGGGCATCGTCGAGCACGCATTGAGCAACGCGCGCGAGGCGCTGGGCCGCAAGCTAGCGGAGAGCTCATCGCAAAAGCGCCTACTGGAAGGGCTCGCCGAGCGCTTCGGGCTGGCGATGGTGCCGCGCCGCATCGAAGTGTTCGACAACAGCCACATCCAGGGCGCCAGCGCCGTTGGGGCAATGATCGTCGCGGGCCGGGACGGGTTCGTGAAAGGCCAGTACCGCAAGTTCAACATCAAGTCGGAGAATCTGGCGCCGGGCGATGACTACGGCATGATGCGCGAAGTGCTCACGCGCCGCTTCAAGCGTCTCGTCATCGAGACGAACGAGACGGAGAAGGAGGAGGACGGCGTCATAGGCGTCATCAAGGAGACAGCGAGCAATTTGGTGGCGATGGCGGCCGCGGCTGTCGGCGCGTCGCCCGATGACGTGGATGATGATGTGTTTCCCGATCGGCCGGACCTGGTGCTGATCGATGGCGGGCTCGGTCAGCTCGCTGTCGCGCGCGAGGTGATGGCCGACCTGGGATTGCACGACATCTGCCTCATCGGCGTCGCCAAGGGCCCTGATCGCGACGCGGGCCGCGAGCACTTCCATCTGGCCGGGCGCAATGGTCCGATGATGCTGGAGCCGCGCGACCCGGTGCTCTACTTCGTCCAGCGGCTGCGCGATGAAGCGCACCGCTTTGCCATCGGCTCGCATCGGACGCGGCGTTCGATGGCGATCAGCGCCAACCCGCTCGATGACATTGACGGCATTGGAGCGCACCGCCGCCGCGCGCTGATGAATCACTTCGGATCGGCCAAGGCGGTGTCGCGTGCCGGCGTCGAGGATCTGAAAGCGGTCGATGGCATTTCGGCGGAGATGGCGCAGCGCATCTACGACCATTTCCACGAGCGAAGCAGCTGAGCGCGGCGCGCGCGCGATCGCGACCGGAAAACTTGTGTCCCCCGGCCACGTGCGCGAACACGGTAGCGACGTGCGTCAGATGGGTGGTGCGCCGGCCGGCGGCAGGGCAATCGCTGCGAGCCAATATACCCAGGCCACGTAGAACACGGCAAAGAAGACCGCCGTCAAGACCGCTCCGACAAAGCGATTTCCAAAGGCGATAATGTTGCCGACGATGGCGGCAAGGAATGCAATGGCGGCGTAGATGCCGACGGTCTGCCAATCGACAGTCGCCAGGTCAAACGGCAATTCAGGCATAACGACAAACTCCCCCGAGAAGCCCTTGTTTTTTGCAGGGCGATTAATGTGCTTCGAGTAGCGCTAGTTTCTGCCAACGACAGCCCCGTTGCAAGGCCGCGCAGGCAAACCCTTGTGCGCAGTAGAACTCTCTAGGCTTCTGATGTGACGAAACGATTGCGGATCGGATTAGGCGACGCCATGTGCGCGAAAGAAGGCGAGCATGCGTGCCCACCCGTCTTTCGCCGCCTCGGGGCGGAAGCTCGGCCGGTAGTCGGCGTTGAAAGCGTGCGGGGTTTCCGGATAGATGACGACTTCGCATTGCTTGCCGGCTGACTGGCAGGCTGTGCGCATGCGCTCGACAGTCTCGACAGGGATGCCCTGGTCGTCTCCGCCGTAGAGGCCGAGCACCGGCGCTTTCAGCTCCGCCGCGATATCGACGGGATGGCGCGGAGTGTTGGCGGATGCCTCGCCGACGACTTTGCCGTACCAAGCAACGCCGGCTTTGAGCCGCGCGCTGTGGGCCGCATAGAGCCAGGTGATGCGGCCGCCCCAGCAGAAACCGGTCATGCCAAGCTTGGCGATGTCGCCGTGCCCCGATTTGCCGGCCCATGCGACAGTGGCATCGAGATCGGACATCACCTGCGCATCCGGCACCTTGGAGACGACCTGTGATATGATGTCCTGCACGTTGCTCAGTTCAGCGACGCTGCCTTGCCGGACATAGAGTTCTGGCGCGATGGCCATGTAGCCATCCTTGGCCAAGCGGCGGCACAGATCTCGGATGTGCTCGTGCACGCCGAAGATTTCCTGCACGACGATGACGATGGGAAATGTGCCCGGCGTAGCCGGCATGGCGCGATAGGCCGGGATGTCGCGATCGGCCGTCGGTATCGCGACCGTGCCGGCGACGAGGCCCTCGCTGTTGGTATGAATAACGGTCTGGGCAGCAACAGGGTGCGTGGCGGCGGCAAAGCCGACCGCGAGGCTCGCAACGAGCATTTCCCGCCGGTCGACGCCAGCCCTCCCACGCAGGCTGCGGCGATCGTCCTCGAATCCATCCATCGTCTACTCCTGCGCCAGCGTTTTACTTATGCGAAGCTGTTGCGCAGACAAGTGTGCAACCGCACATTCACGCCCGCATCGTAGAATGCAATCGCATTTTTGCCGCGCTCCGCGCCGATGCTTGCGGCAGGGAACACGCGAACCGTCTGGCAGTTATCGACCTGCAGGTGTGCATGGCGACCATTCCGTCCGTCGATAAAACGCTCAGCCGCTTTTCCGCGTGGACGTCCGGCGTGGCTTGTGCGGGGTTGGTCGCGCTGTCGTTCCTTCCGGCGCGTCTTTCCGCACCAGTGGCCGCTCCGCCATCCTCCACCGCGCCAGCCGTGCGGACCGCTGCGCCTTCCGTGTCGCAGCCGGTGGCGCGGCCAGAGCAAGGTCCGGCGCGGATCGCGACCGTAAGTCCGGCCGCCTCGCAGCCTTCCTCGATTGCCAACCCGCCTACGCCCGCCGCAACGCCGGCGCCGACCGCGCCCGCTGTTGTGCCGCCCATCGTCGCGCCTGCCCCCCCAACAACCCCCGCAGCCAATGCGGCCGTTGCTCCGCCAGGAGCCCCGGCTGTCCTGGCGCCGCCGGACGTATGGACGGCGGAGGAGATCGCCGACGGCTTGCGCCAGTGCGTGCAACTTCTGGCGCCGGCTGCATCCGACGTCGCCATGGAACAGCCGATGAAGCATGGGCAGTGCGGGACCCCGGCTCCGCTGGCGCTGCGCAGTGCTGGCGGCAAGGACAAAGTCGAATTCACCCCGGCCCCGACCATGAACTGCCGCCTCGCGGCCGCTATGGGCGAATGGGTCGACAAGGTGCTGCAGCCTACCGCTCAAGAGGCGCTAGGCTCGCGCATCGTTAGAATTCTCGGCTCGGGTTCTTATTCGTGCCGCAACATCTACAACAACCCGAAGCTGACATTGAGCGAACACGCGACCGGCAACGCCATCGACGTGGCCGCCTTCGTCACCGCCGACGGGCGGACGATCACCGTCGCAAAGGGGTGGGGCGCTACCGAGCGCGACATTGTCGCCGCAAAGAAGAGAGCAGCCGACAAGCTGTTGGCCGCCAAGGACACGGTTGCCAAACCCAAGGACGGCGACGTCCCGCCGGCGGCGGCCACGCCATCCATAGAGGAGGCCGGAAAGAAGGCCGAGTCCAAGCAGAAGGGCCGGGTGCAGAAGATCGTTCTCAAGCCGGAGGAAAAGGACGCCAAGCCGGCCAAGGACGCCACTGGAAGCATAGAGGTTAAGCCGGCCACGACCAAAGAAGCCGCGTTCCTGAAGCGCGTGCACGCGAGTTCGTGCGCGCAGTTCGCGACAGTCCTTGGCCCGGAGGCCAACGAGGCCCACCGCGACCACTTCCATCTCGACTTGAAAGTCCGTCGGTCGAGCCACAGCGTGTGCCACTGAAGCAGCTATCGGCGGGGCTAATTGCCGTTGCCTACGTGCGCCATTGACGGACCATCGCCGGGATGGTGTACCAGAGGCTGATGGAACAAACCGCCGCCTCTCGCGCTATGCCGATGAGCCTGCCGAACGTGCTGACGTACGTTCGCATCGCGGCCGTTCCGGCGCTGGTAGCCTGTCTATTTTTCCTGCGAGGAGACGTGGCGCGCTGGTCGGCGTTCTCGCTGTTCGTATTTGCCGGCCTGACCGATTGGCTGGACGGCTATCTGGCACGCATCTGGGAGCAGCAATCGACGCTCGGACGAATGCTCGATCCCATCGCCGACAAGCTACTCGTCGGTGCGGTGCTGATGATGCTGGTACAGGACGGCACGATCAGTGGCTGGTCGATCTGGGCCGCGATCATCATCCTGTGCCGCGAGATACTGGTGTCGGGCCTGCGCGAGTTCCTGGCCGAGCTCAACGTCAAGATCCACGTCACGCAGCTCGCCAAGTGGAAGACGACGATGCAGATGATCGCGCTCGGCGTGCTGTTGGCGGGTCCGGCGGCTGAGAAGATCTTCCCTGGCATCATGATCGGCGGCATGGTGATCCTGTGGATCGCCGCGCTGCTGACGCTGTGGACCGGCTATGATTACCTGAAGGCCGGCATCGTGCATGCCATGGGGCGCTAGTCTGGTCGCCACCATTCAAGACGCCCCTATTCTGAACGCCCATGGGTGAGGCAAACATGGACGCAGCAACGCGCAGCGTGCGGCTCGTCTATTTCGCTTGGGTCCGCGAGAAGGTCGGCTGCGGCGGCGAAGACGTCGAGCTCCCCGCCGGCGTGACGACGGTTGCCGAACTGGTCGACTGGCTGAAGGAGCGCGGACCGCAATACGCCGATGCGTTTGCCCGCCCGCAGGTCATCCGCACGGCCCTCGATAAGGTGCACGTCAAGCCATCGACCGCACTGGGCGGGGCGCGCGAAATCGCCTTCTTTCCGCCCGTCACCGGAGGCTGATGCCATGTCCGTGCGCGTGCAACACGAAGATTTCGACGTTTCAGCGGAAATCCAGCGGTTGCTCGGCGGGCGCAGCGATATCGGCGCCATCGTCACCTTCACGGGGCGCGTGCGGGGCGACGACGATGGCCGGCAGATCGCCACGCTGGCGCTTGAGCACTATCCCGACATGACCGAGGCCGAACTGGCGCGCATCGAGGCGGAGGCGGTCGCGCGTTGGTCCCTGCAGGCCGCGCTGATCATTCACCGGGTCGGAGAACTGCGCCCCGGCGACAATATCGTTCTCGTCATCGCCGCCGCCTCACATCGGCAGGCCGCCTTCGAGGGCGCCGGTTTTCTCATGGACTATCTGAAGACCAAGGCCCCGTTTTGGAAGAAGGAAACGACACTGGAAGGCGACAGCGCGTGGGTTGAGGCGCGTACTGAGGACGACCGCGCCGCCGATCGATGGCGCTAGCCCGCCGCTGCTTGGCCCCCTGCATGTGCAACTTCGTCGTTAGCGAAGTTTTAAGGGTTACGGGACGATAACCCTAACAATGTCTGAAGGCGGACTGCAAAACGCCATCATCTCAGGCAAACCTGACTGTCCTTTCCACTTGATTTGTACCGCGTAGACGGGGGTCAGACGTCATGGTTCACGGCACTCCGTGGCGCTTGCGCTGCGGTATCTTCCTCGTGTCTGCCTTTCTGTGCGCGGCCTCGCCGCTACAGGCACAAAACCTATTCGACGGCGCCCAGAACCTCTTACGGGGTGCGGACAGCCTTTTCGGGGGCGGGTCCTCCGATACGGCAGCCGCTGCCGCGCCTCAGCAGCGCACGCGCTTCGTCATCGGCCTGCCCAAGACCGCCGAATTCGAGGTGTTCTCGCTGCGCGACCCCAATCGGGTCGTCGTACAGATCGACGAAACCAAGCTGCGCCTACCAGAGCAGCCCAAGAATGCGCCGGTCGAACTCATAAAGTCCTTCCAGGCAGGGCTCTCCGGCACCGATCGCTCGCGCATCATCATCTACGTCACCGAGCCGGTTATTGTGTCGAGCGCGCGTATCGAGAAGGCGGCCAGCGGTCGTGACGAGCGTCTCGTCGTAGAGATCGCTCCGTCAATTCCCATGACTGCCAGCATCTCGCCCTCCGCAAAGCGGCAGGTCGCCGCGACCGCGGCTATCTCGCCGCCGCCGTTCGCGCTGGGCGGTGCCGGACTGCAGCCGCCACTGCCGCGTCCGGCTGTATCGCCGGAAGTGCTGGCGCAACGGGCCTTCAAGCAGGTCATCGTCATCGATCCGGGGCACGGTGGGCATGACTCTGGCGCTATGAAGAACGGCGCCGTCGAAAAAGACATCACGCTCGCTTTCAGTCACATCCTCGCCCGTAAGCTCAATGCAACGGGCCGTTACAAAGTTCTGATGACGCGCGAGGAGGATGTGTTCATTCCGCTCGGCGATCGCGTCGCCTTCGGTGAGAAGCACAACGCCGCCCTGTTCATTGCCGTGCATTGCGACTACGCCGACACCGGCAGCACGGCCAGCGGCGCCACCATCTATTCGCTGCGCGATTCCGTGGCGCAAAGCCTGCGCCGCTCGACGCGTGACGATGTTGCCGGAGGCGCACTTTCGAAGACCGAAGTCGAAAAGGTCAAGAAGGCCGGTTCCGATGACGTCGACCTCGTCAAAGACATTCTCTCCGATCTCGCCGGGCGCGAGGTCGATGCCACCCACGACCGCACCAGCGTGTTTGCCCGCACCGTCATCGAGACCATGGGCGCCAGCACCGCGATGCGGACCAAGCCCGATCAGCAGGCCTCGTTCCGCGTTCTCAAAACCGCGCAGTTCCCGTCGGTGCTCATCGAACTAGCCTACGTGACCAACAAGCAGGACGCGGCGAACCTGCAGTCCGACGCTTGGCGCAACAAGGTCACCGACTCCATCATGTCGGCCATCGACAACTACTTCTCGAACCAGGTGGCGCAGTTGCCCATGTAGGGCTGCGCGCAGGGCCGAAACGCGAAAGGCCGGTCCTGGGGGACCGGCCTCTTTCTATTGCGTGGCCAAGTCAGGTCGCACACCCTTCTCGGCTAAACCCCCGTCAACTCCTACTCGGAGGACGCATCTGTTTTTGGCGCCAGAGGAGAATCCTAAACCATTCGAGTTCAAGCCGAAGCGAACGTGCGACGCACGAACGAGAAGATACGGTGTGTGGGACCTTCGCGTGATGAAGGCGCTTCAGCATTTGCCACTCCATCTTCCAGTGTATGCCGCAGCCTCGAACAATCCAGATTAAAGCGGCCGACGCTCGCCACACGCCAGGTAACCGGCCGGGACAGGCGCGGTTGCTGAACAGCGGTCGTCGGGGATTGCAGGAGTTTGTGGCGGTCGCGGACGGGGCTCGGCAGAGGCCGACGTATAGAACCGGCAGATGCTCCCTGGGGCGGCCCCATCCATGCCCGCCACGCATCTGACCGGCCCATAGTGCCAGTCGTTAGACAGTCCTTGCACAGAGAGTCCAAGGGCGTTGGCCCTCCTTCTCTGACGCGCACTCTTAGCTCCTGAGCGGAGCCGTGAGAGGTCGGCCCCCTCAGCAATGGAGAGTATGTGATTCGACCACAGGTACGAGGGGTATGGTGTCGCAAATTAATGTTGCATGCGCGGGGGTGTTGCATAGGAGCAAAAAAGCAGCTTCTGAGGGCCACCACGCTCCGCTTTATGCGGCATACTGCAGCTACACCGAATTGCTAGCCCCGAGGATCCTATGCGCCCCATTCCTCTCGTCGCCTTGGCTGCACTTCTGCTGGCGACGCCGGCCATGGCCTGCAGCGGACCCTCGGTCGTCATCTCGGGCGACTTCAAGACAGGGGCCGATGGTTGGGGTGATGCCGATGTGCAGTTCCAGCCGCAGGGCAGCACCGCGGTGCTTACTCCGCAAGTCGGTACGCAGACGGCGCGGTGGAATGCCGGCGCCGAACTGACCGACCTCGAAGCCTGCGTCTCCATCGCCATGCCGGCAACCACCGCCGATGCCACGCGCAGCTACGCTGGGATGCTGTTCTGGGTCACCGATAAGGACAATTTCTATCAGGCGGTCGTCTCGCCCAACGGCATGTTCACGGTTGCTCGCAAGGTGGCCGGACGCATCGTGCCGACGCCGCCGGTCAACTGGATGCAGACGAGCGCGCTCAAGCTGGGCGCCAACGATATCAACACGCTGCGCGTTGCCATCGAAGGGCAGAACGTCATCGTGCGCATCAACGATACCGAGGTGGCGCGCTTCCGCGGTCAGGCGCCGGACGGCAAGAGCCATGTCGGACTGGTTGCGTCGTCGGCGCCGTCCGCCGTCGATACCTGGCGCTTCTCAGACTTCAAGGTTACGACCGCTCCGTCGCCGGCGACTGTCGCCGCAAACGATGTCACGGGCGCCATCGCAGCTGCGCCGTCAAACTGCGGTACTGGCAAGGTTCTCTTCGACGATGCGTTCGCCACGCACGACGCCGGTTGGGGCACACGAGATAGCGAGTTCGCCATCGCTGGCGGGAACGCGGTGTTCACCCCGGCTCCAGGTACCCCGGCGCTACGCTGGAACCGGGTGTTCGTCTTCGGCGACATGGATGCCTGCGCCAGCGTCGAGCTCGGCAAGGTGACGACCGATCCGACCGCCAGTTACGCAGGCCTCGTGTTCTGGGTGCAGGACAGCCGCAACTATTATCAGGCGGTGTTGGCGCCGAACGGCTACTTCACCGTGGCGCGCATAGTCGACGGCAAGGCGGTAGCCAAACGCCCGGTCGAGTGGACCAAGGTCGGCGCCATCAAGAGCGGCGCCAACGCCAAGAATACGTTGAGGGTGACCATCAAGGGGCCGCAGGTGGAGGTCGCCATCAACGGCACGCCGGCGGGCAGCTTCCGGGGCGAGCCGCCGCGCGGACCCAGCTATCTCGGCATGCTGGCGGCATCGGCGCAGAGCAAGCGCGGCGATACCTGGTCGGTGAGCGGACTCAAAGTAACGGCGCCGCAGTAACGCGGCGCCGCATGTCTCTCGGCTCATCTTCGGATCAGTGCAAGCGGCCCGCGTCGTCGGTCTGCGCGGCCGACTGCACGGCCTTCTGCACCTTCTCGAAGGCGCGAACCTCGATCTGCCGAATGCGCTCGCGCGACACGCCGAACTCGGTCGACAGATCTTCGAGCGTTGCGGGCTGATCGGTCAGGCGCCGCGCTTCGAAAATGCGCCGCTCGCGCTCGTTGAGCGAGGCTAGCGCGCTCGACAGGTAGTTCTTGCGCTGGTCGAACTCCTGCGACTCGCCAAGCGTATCTTCCTGCGTCGGCTGATCGTCGGCGAGCCAGTCCTGCCACTCGCCAGCTTCGCTGTCGGCGCGCACCGGCGCATTGAGCGAGGCGTCGCCGCCAAGCCTGCGGTTCATCGAGATGACGTCATTCTCGCTGACGCCGAACTTGCGCGCGATGGTTTGCACCTGATCGGGACGCAGATCGCCGTCATCCAGCGCCTGCAGCTGGCTCTTGGCGCGCCGCAAGTTGAAGAACAGCTTCTTCTGCGCCGCCGTGGTGCCCATTTTCACGAGGCTCCAAGAACGCAGGATGTACTCCTGGATCGAGGCGCGGATCCACCACATCGCGTAAGTGGCGAGACGGAAGCCCTTGTCGGGATCGAAGCGCTTGACCGCCTGCATCAGGCCGACGTTGCCCTCGGAGATCACCTCGCCGATCGGCAGCCCATAGCCGCGATAGCCCATTGCGATGCGCGCGACGAGGCGCAGATGCGACGTCACGAGCTTCTCGGCTGCGGCTTGGTCGGTGTGCTGCTGCCAGCGTTTGGCCAGCATGAATTCTTCACCGGGCTCCAGCATCGGAAACTTACGGATTTCTTCCAGATAGCGGGATAGGCCCAACGAGCCATGCGCAATGGTCGGAAGTTTGGTCGCCATGATCTTTACCAGCCGCCCTAGTGCCAAGGGGCGGTCCCTCTCTTAGATGACGCGGGGTTTCCTCTAGCATTACTGCCATCGGGTTACCCCGTGATACTCAACGCGCGAGCCACCGATTTCCGTCGGTTCTGGTGTGCCGCACCTGTGATCCACTATACGCCGGCACAAGCAACAATGTTGCACCGGACCTATGTCGCAGGCGCAACGCAGCGTTGTTGACCGGGCCACTTCTCGCGCTACCAGACCATACCCACCGCATCCAGTGGCCAGACCTGGCGCGCCGTGGCGCGGATAGGCTTTTCAGTGCTAACCGGCCCTGTGGCGCGCGGATAAATGCCAATCGCTGCTAATACCAGCTTGGCGGGCAGCGAAATATTTGTCGCTAATCGCGCTGTAGCGCCTCGAGCAGCCGCTGCATGTCGGCCGGCAGCGGGCATTCAAAGTGCAGTGATCGGCCCGTGATCGGATGCTCGAAGCCGAGTTCGGCGGCGTGCAAGGCTTGCCGGTGCATGGCGTAGAGCGCCGCTTGCGCTGCCTCCCCTAGGTTGCCGATCTTGGCCTTGAAGCCGCTGGCATAGGTCGTGTCGCCGAGTACCGGATGACCGATGTGGGCGAGGTGGACGCGGATCTGGTGCGTGCGCCCCGTCTCGAGTTCCAGCTTCAGCAGCGACACTTGGCCGGCCGTCGTATCGAAGGTGCGCAGCACCTCGTAGTGCGTGACGGCGTGCCGACCGGTCTCGCCGCGGGCGATGGCGATCTTGGTGCGGTTGGTCTGGCTGCGGGCGAGCCGCGCCTCGATGACGCCGCGCGGGCGCATCGGCTTGCCCCACACCAGCGCTAGGTAGGCGCGATGCATGCGGCCGTCGCTGCCATGCGCGGCGAACTGTTCGCTGAGGCTGCGGTGTGCGGCGTCGGTCTTGGCGACCACGAGCAGTCCCGAGGTTCCCTTGTCGAGACGGTGCACGATGCCGGGGCGACGAACGCCGCCGATACCCGACAGGCTATCGCCGCAGTGGGCGATGAGCGCGTTGACCAGCGTTCCGCTGGCATGCCCGGGTGCCGGGTGCACGACGACGTGCGCTGGCTTGTCGATGACGATCACGTCGCCATCTTCATGCACGACGGTGAGCGGCATCGCCTCGGGGGCCGGCTCTGCCGGGGTCGGCGCAGGGACGTTGATGGTGAATGCGTCGCCAGGTTTGACCCGGTAGGACCCGTCTCCTATGGTCCCGCCGCCGGTGTTGGCGACGTTGCCGGCACGGATCAGTGCCTGGATGCGGGCGCGGCTCAGCGCTTCGATGCGCTGGGAAAGCAGCTTGTCGAGGCGGATGCCGGCCTCGGCCTCCGTCGCCACCAGCTCGATCGAAGTTGCGCTTGATGCACTGACGGCGCCGGACATGGCTTGCGAATGGGCCTCCTGATGGCCTCCGCGACGAGGGAGGGAGTGAATGCACGCGACCGAAGCGATCAACGCCCCGCTCGCCGACGGCGTAGCCCCGGCCTTGTCGCCCAGCGAAGCGCGGCTGCAGCGCAATCTCAAGATCATCGTGATCGCATTGGCGGTGCTGATCTTCGCCGGCCTCGCCGCCATGATCGGACGCGTCATCTATCTAGCGTCCGTCAAGCCAGCGCAACCGCCACCCGCGAGCCTCGCCCTGGCGCCTCAGCAGGGGCTGCAGATTCCCGCCGGTGCCCAGGTGCGATCCATGTCGCTGTCGGGCGATCGGTTGGCCATTCACTATGAGGGCGGCGGCGCGGAAGGCATCGTGGTGCTCGATCTGAGCACCGGCCAGGCGCTGGCGCGGCTGCCCGTCCAGCGTGGGGCGCCGGCACCGCTCGCCGATTAGGCCGCAGGCGAGCCTTGGGCGGGGCGAAAGAAACGGCTTGATTGATCAGGCCCGGCTCCCATATAGGTTCGCTCCAGCGCTGTCCCGTTCGTCTAGTGGCCTAGGACACCAGCCTCTCACGTTGGGAACAGGGGTTCGAGTTCCCTACGGGGCGCCATACAACTCATAAGCCATTGATGTGCCGCAAGTCCTTGGTTCTCAAGGGCTTCGCTAACTCGACTGCTACTTTTTGCTGCTACCGGCAAAGGGATGGGCGAGATGGCGAAGTTCCCCTATTTGAGCGGCCGCAAGGGGTCCTCGGAACCTCTACTACAAGCGCATGGTGCCGCTCGAGCTGCGCGGCGCTGGGCGACCCGCGCAGATCTGGCGTTCGCTGAAGACAGCGGATCGCAAGCGCGCGGAGCAGGCCTATGCCGCGACGCATGCCGAGACAGAATTGCTGTTTGCGCAGTGGCGCAAAGAGGAGGCGGCAGCGACCGCTTCCTCCTCGCGCCCCGCCGAAGCCGTCGCGTGCGCCTCGGCGCCGCTGACGCCTGGTCTGCTGCGCCGGCTGGCCGATACCCACTACCTCGACGTCTACGATGAGGACTTCCGCTGGCGTGGCGACCTTTGGCAACAGGTCCACGACGCGGAAGAGGCCTTCTGGCGTGGCGACATCATCGCGCTACCCTCCGACGATTGGGTCGAGTTCAAGGGACGGCAGCACAGCTACTTCGCGCGCCTGATGGAAGAGCCCGTCCTCGAGGACGTGTTTCTCTATGCGGTCTTCCGGGAGCGTCAGCGCAGGCTTCAAGTTTTGCGAAAGTCCTACAAGCTCGGCGACTGCAGCAAGCAATGTGCTGCAGCGGATGCGTTGCTGCGCACAAAGGGATTGTCACTGAACGAGGCCGACCGGCGGCGGCTTGCTCGCAAGCTGATGGAAACCGAGATCAAGGCGCTCGAGGATCTCAGCGCCGGCAACGAGACGTCATTCGATGACATCGTCGGCGGAATGCGGAGCACCCTCGCCAATCCCTCCAAGCAAACCGACGCTAGCGCATCGCCGGCGGAGCTGTTCTCGACCCTGTCGAGAAGTACCTGGACGAAACCGGCCGCGCGCGCGAGTGGCCGCTGAAGACGGTTCTCCGCAAGCGCAGCGAGCTGCGCGAGTTCATGGAGATCGCCGGCGACAAGCCGGTGAATGCCTACGTGCAGGCCGACGGCATCAAGTTCAAGGACATCCAGCTCGCGCTCCCGATCAATCGGCAAAAGGCGCCGTTCAAGGGGCTGTCTCGTATCGAGGTGGCCGAGGAAGGCGACAGAGCTCGCGAAAGGCCGGCACCCATGTCGATCTCCTCAATCCGATCACCATCAAGGACAAACTCGGGCACCGTGGCGCTGTTCTTCGCCTGGGCCAAGGCGCGCGACAGTAGCGTCGTGAACCCCGTCGCCGAGCAGCGGGTCGAGGTGCGCCGAAACAAACGCGGCGGCAAGAAGCGGCACCCATGGACGATCGACGAGCTCAATCGCATGTTCGCCGCGCCAATCTTCACCGGCTGCCGATCGTCGCGTCATTGGAAGCAGCCCGGCAACCTCGTGTTGCGCGAGTCGGCCAAGTACTGGGTGCCGCTCATCGCGCTGTTCTCAGGGTTGCGGCTGGGCGAGATCATCCAGATGCAGGTCGCCGACGTGAAGACGATGGAGGGCATCGAGTATTTCGACGTGACGCCCATCGATTTCGAGGAAGACGACGAGGAAGGCTACGAGCCGACGGAAGAGAAGTCGCTCAAGACGCATCGAGCCGGCGTGGCATCCCGATCCACAAGACGCTTCTCGATCTTGGGTTCGCCGAGTTCCTTGACTTACAGCGAGCGCAGGGGAGAGAGCCGACTGTTTCCGGAGTTCGGCCGGGCCGAAGATGATGGCTCGTGGTCGAAGCAGTTCTCGAAGTACTTCAAGCGATTTCGCGAATTCGATCGGCGTCACCCGTCGCGGTGTGAAGTTTCACAGTCTCCGTCACAACGTCGAAGACGCGCTGCGGAACGCCGACGTGCGTAAGGAAGTCCGAGACGCCATCCAAGGCCACAGCGAGAATGGCGTTTCCCGAGAGTATGGTTCAGGATACTATCTGAAGACGCTCAACGAAGCTGTTCAGAAGATTCGATATGAAGGATTGAAGCCGCCGCCCTTGATTTCACCATGCCGCCGGGATAATTATTTTCACCTCAAGTGTGTGCATCGGCCGTTGTCACTCGTAGATCGGAAAGGAATTCGCTAGCCGGATTTACGCCGGAAATCAGCAAGCGATCTCTTGCACGAGTGCAAGCGACATAGAGCAGATGCCGCTCGGTGTTGTACACCTCCTCTAGATCAAACTCATCCGTGATCGCTTCAATTCGCTGTTGCAGCGGCAGGACGTCGGTGTCGCACGCGATGACAGCAACGCCGCGAAATTCCAGCCCTTTAGCGAGATGCATCGTGCTGATCGAAACGTGGTCCGAGACTGTGACGACGTCGGGTCCAAGGACGATATGCTTCACCTGTGCGACTTCGAGGGCTTGGCGCGCCCGATCAAGTTGAGCCTCCGACCTTACGAACAACCCGATTTCTTCTGGGCGATAACCTTCGCACAGGCGAGCAGCGATCCATGCGCCAACTGCGCGAACCTCTTCCCGCTGCTCGCCGGCAACAATAATTTCGGGCGGCGGCCCGTTGAAGACAGAAACCGTCCCGCGCCGAGTTATCACGAGACCGTCTACGTCAGTGATCGACTGGGGAAGGAGGCGATCGGCCTGTGCGCGAATCTGATGCGAAGTCCGGTAGTTGATGCGCAGCGTATGCGAACGCCCCGCGACATCGACACCAAGGGCTCTCCACGAAAAGGGAGTCTGGAAAATTCGCTGTCCGAGGTCTCCGGCTAGAAATAAGGCGTTGGTTCGTTCCGCCGCAAGGACGGCGAGGAACCGGATTTCCGCCACGCCAAAGTCCTGCGCCTCATCAGCAACAACGTAGTCGAAGGGGGGCGGCGATCTAACAATATTTGTGGCGAGGAGCGCCATCACGTCCGCGTAGGTCCGCAGGTTCCGCGCCGCGAGCTCAGAACGAACCGCGCTGAAAATTTCCCACAATTGCTCGCGCTGTTTTTCGCCGAGCCGCGTGCGCCGCCCGAGCCGAGTGACATCGCGGTACTCTTCCCAGCTTAAGAGGTTCCACGCGTCAACAACATCGGTCCACTCGTTTTGAAGGAAGCGCTCGGAAAACTGCGTGTGGCCGGTGTCGACAGCAGCCTGAGAGAGCAACGACGAAATGGTTTCGGCGCTTGGCGACCAAAGTCTGCCGATGCGTTCGAGATACATACGACGCGCAAGATCGTGGATAGCCTCGACCGTGATTCGCCCGGCGATGGAAGGCTCGTTTCCGGCGAGATGCGCCAGCTTTGCCTTCAAGGCGTTGGCAAGCGTGGTGGAGAATGTCGTCAGAAGAACCCTCAACTCCGGCGCGTGGCGCGCAAGATGTACCGCGCGGTGGAGCGCGACTATAGATTTGCCCGTTCCGGCAGATCCAGACAGACGAACGGGACCTGCGAAGCTACGTTCGACTAGCGATCTCTGATCGGGGTGCAAAAAGACGATCCACTTCTCCCAGGGATAGTCTAGCGCGCGCTCGAGCTCCTGAGCTTCCGCGAGAACGCGGAAGCGCCGCTGTGCGTCGGGATGAGTAAAGGGATCGGCAGCTTCGGGTAGAGCCTTAGGGGGTTCGGGCTGTTCACCGGTGGCGAGCCGCAGCAGCGCCTCCTGCGCTTCCAAAGGCAGGTGCACAATAACATCGAGCAATGTGTCCTCATCTGCAAGGCGGACGTAGTCAACCCAGTCCTCCGGCACGCCGAATGCCATGAGCTCGATTTTGCGGAGATTGTCGAACAGCCTGCGCTTGGTCGGGATGACGCGGGGAACAGAGGCAGCGGATTGCCGGGTTTCGAACTCCTCAATGCGCTCCCGGATCTCGACAAGCTGCATTGCGCCCGTGGACGGGTGCCGCTCTATCTTGCGGCGCTCGGCCCATTTGTAAGCGTTGTCATGGTGACCCACAAATACAAGAAGAACGCTCGTTCCTGTCTTGTGGACTATCATTCGTACGTCAGCATTGACGCGAAGCGACCAGAAATTCGGATCCTTGGTTTTATCGATCCTGTGAAATTTCAATCCCGGGGATGCCGGATTGAGCTGAAGATCAAAAGCGGTGGTCTTCACCGCCTTCTGCTCCTGCGCGGTAAGGCGCGCGAGGGGAATCCGTGAAGGTGTCGGCGATCCGGAATTCAGCCATTGGTCATGCGACCCCAAATACCTTCATCACCTCATCGCCCAGGTGATTGATGACCTTGACGGCGATGCGGCCGGAGGCCGGCTTGGCGAAAGGGCGCGATACGTCGCTGTTGAGGGAGGACCAAGCTTCTTCGTCAATCTCGGCCTTGAGAGTTGCTTTGAGAGCCTTGTAAGGATCATTCGCGCCGAGGAAATACGCGTGACGGACGAAAAAGCTTTCTTCGTTGTAGTCAGTGTCGATCATCCAGAGTGCGATTGTCTCGGGACCGCCACTCTCAATTTCGCCGGTCTGCGGTTTGAATACGTCGATGCCCTTAATCCTAACTCGGACCAATCCGTCCTTGAGTTTTTCGATCTCGATGTCGGGTTCTCCGAAAACGACGAACAGATTGCCCGACGCGGTGACTTTAAGATCGCCACCCATGTGCAAGTCAGGGTTCATCCGGGCCTTGAGTACCGGCACACGTCCAAGCTTGTCAAACTCAGCGGAATGAGCGTCGAAATTGAAAGCACAGGCGATTAGTACGTCGAAGCCCGCATCGCCGGCCTCGCGCGCGGCGGCGACGAGATCAGGGCGCGATACCGTTCCAAACTCTGGGCCGATCAGAATGGCCGCCCGCTTTTCATTCTCGCCCTCCATGAAACTTCCTTCGGCGCAGATGAGTTTGCCAGGCCAACCGCTTAGAGCATTAAAGACAATGCGGTCCTCCTTGTGGGCCTGTTGCACGCCGGCGGTTCTCAGATTCTCAAGGATCATGCTGCCGAAATCTACTGGGGTGGACGACCTGTCGTGCCTGTAGTACCGGCTGGGCCCCGATGCAGCGTCGATTAGATTGTCGTCCGCTCCCAGGCCGAGGACGCGGTGAGGCGAGAGGCTTTCGACCGTAAAGGGTCCGGCCACGCGCACGCGCTTGTTATCAATATGTGGCTTGTCGTAGAGGTATTCGTGTTCGGCCTTGGCCGCGATTGACGCGTCGATCTCCGCGAGCCGCTTAATGCGCGCACCCCACCATTCTGAATGCAGATCCCTGACATTAGCGGGCCATTTCTGATCATGGTCGCGCGGGATGTCCCATTCCTCCCACTTCTTGCCGAGTTTTTTGTTCAGTGCGGCGCGGAGCGGGTCGAGCGTGAACTGCCAACGCTCCCAGATTTCGTCAATTTCCGCATTCGTGGCGATGGATTTTAGATCGATGTGAGGTGCTCGCGCATAGACGAAACCCTGCCGGATGTTGCCGTGCGTTGGGGTCGTGCGCGGCGCCGTACGTGTGACCTCTGCCTCTTTGATCTGACCTTCTGGCGAGTCGGCGAGCAGATAGTATGGATACCGAGCGCCCATGATGCGCGAACGCGCTAGCGCAAGAGCTACGCGCGAGGTGTCTATGGTGATCCAACGTCGCCCCCACTGTTCTGCCACGTAAGCCGTCGTGCCAGAGCCACACGTCGGGTCGAGTACGAGGTCGCCTGGATCAGTAGTCAGTAGAATGCAGCGCTCGATTACCCTCGGATTGGTCTGAACAACGTAGACGGGAAATTTCTCACCGTGAAATTCCGTCCAAAGGTTCGAAAGTGACGCGTACGCCCAATCATCCCAAAAGATAACTCCCCCCAGTGACTTCCCGCCGCCATCAAAAATCCGATCAGCCCGAACTAGACGCTGCATGTCAACATCAGGGTCGTAAGTCCAGTGCCTATTCGTGCCGCACTCAAATGCCCGTCCACGAAAGTTGAAATCTTTGCTACGCTCAGATCGGTCTTGACTTACAAGTGGGTAGTTAACTCGTGCCCAACGCCAACCGGCTAGAAGTTTTTGTTCAATTTCGCCATCGTTTAATGTTTTGATGCGGACATGCTCCCCCTCGGGAGAGATCAAAGTGTTGAACTTAATATCGTCTTCGGGGTCACGCCGCTCTCGATATAGCGTTCTTACCTTAAGTCGATCACGAGACTTTGCATACCAAAGTAAATAGTCATTAACGGGGTCCGTCTCGGTCGTTGCGCTTTTCTTTTTGACCACCAACGTTACAACAGCGTTTTTCTCACCAAAAACCTCGTCTAAGACTGCCCGAACACGATGGACGTTTCTGTCGCCAATCTGCACGAATATGCTTCCGCTTTCGTGGAGAAGATCGTGCGCGAGCGTCAGACGGTCGCGCAGATAGGTCAGATAAGAGTGGATTCCGTCCCGCCAGGTATCGCGGAAAGCGCGCACCTGCTCTGGTTCGCGCGTGACGTGGCCGGCTTTACCGTCCGTCACGTCCCTACTGGTAGTAGACCATTGAAAGTTCGAGTTGAACTTGATCCCATACGGCGGATCGAGATAAATACACTGCACTTGGCCGCGGAGGCCTTCACGCTCCGCGAGAACTCGCCATTGCACTTAGCAAGTCGCCGAGGATCATACGGTTCGCCCGATTCTGATCACGGTGACGCCGTCTGAAGTCAGTCTTGGCTTCGAGACTGTGAAGGCCGTTGAAGTCGCCGAACAAGTCAATGACGGGCGGCGTGTTTTCCTTCGCGCGCGCGTTGGTGTCGAAGCGTAAGTCCTCAATCAAGACCTTTGGATGCAGCTTCTCCTGAATGTATAGCGGCGGCGCCGGAACGATCAGGTCGGACCTGTCTTGCTCGTCTTTTCCACGCCAGACCAATTGCGGGTCAAGATCGCGGTTGCGGCGGTGATACGCGAGCTGTAGTGGGAGACTTCTCGTCGTCGCGCATCAGGCTTTCAAATTCGGCGGTCGGAATGTTGCGCCGCTTGGCGTCTTCTGCGTCAGCGCCTCGACCTCGATCGACTTTCTTGTTTTGCTCATCAAGGCCCCCTTTATCGCTGCTCCGAATTGATAAACTTCGCGACCAGTCTGTTAAAGTTGAGGTCCA
The DNA here is from genome assembly GCA_963759735.1 of uncultured Alphaproteobacteria bacterium. Taxonomy (GTDB): domain Bacteria; phylum Pseudomonadota; class Alphaproteobacteria; order Rhizobiales; family Hyphomicrobiaceae; genus Hyphomicrobium_A. The sequence continues at coordinate 12,241 of CAVXAF010000003.1, read as the reverse complement.
TCTCATGCACTGCAGTAAATTCGGTGAACTCCCTCCGCCGAGAAACTGCGCAGATTATTGACGCCGGGCACCCAGTAGGCGCGCATCGTGTTGGCCTTATCCTTGGCGTTTTCCCCACGGTAACCTTTTATTTCGACGACCGAATTCAGCGGATCTTTTCCGCCGTCGTCGATCTGGACGATGAAATCGGGATGTACCGGCGGGGTGTCGCGCCTGAGAGGTAAGGAACTTCGAAGCCGAGGTTTTGATTCTTCACATACGCGCGCACACGCGGATGGGACTCAGCAACTCGGCAAAACTCCGCTTCCCAGTCGCTATCGCATACGATCCAATTAATGTGACTCTTCGCGGATCTGTTTGCCAACGCGTCGGTTTTGAAGTTGTGAAGTTGACATAGCGTGTGGACCCAGTCGGGTTATAGGGATCCAGGATCGCCTTGACAGGGTTGTCGCCGGCGAGCGTTATTGTAATCGCGGCTTTTATGCGCTCGCATGCCATATCCGCGATCTCCTGATAGAGAAGCTGTGCGGGATAGGTTCCGCCCGTGCAGCGTAGGTCGCCGCCCGTCAAGCCACTGACGCGTGATCGCCTTTAGCTGTCCGAAAAGATGTAACTTCGGCGCTTCTCCGGGTCGCGGTTTACTGCTGATAGAGGAGATGCTTGGCAAGATGAAGACAAAATCGTAGAATTCCGCAGTATTCGGTTCGATGCTCGACCGTCAGATCGACGCCCTCGCCGACGATGCCTTGATTTTTGGTGATCGACGGCCCGACGAGTGTGGGCGTTAGCGCTGGCGCAGAAAATCCTTGTCGAACCTCGCCGCGAGCTGTTCGTTTGGAAGCTCGACGCGGTAGCCTCCAACGCGCGGAAATCGGATCTCAAGTGCGTCGCGTTGCGGGCTTCTGGCATGGACGCGGACCGTCTCCCGCGGTTTGGCAGGCGGCGCAACAACTGGCTTCGCAGCAAAGTCGAACGGGATGCCGAGGATGTCGGCGTACTCGACGTCGAAGAGGTCTTCCTCGTTCAGGTCATACGACTGGCGCCGCAACGCGCGGCCAACGACCTGCTCGCAGAGAAGCTGCGTGCCGAACGCTCTGACGCCGAGAATATGCGTAACTGTGTTCGCATCCCAGCCTTCGGTCAGCATCGAAACCGAAACCACGCAGCGAACCTGCTCGCCAAGACGGTCGGTCTTGCCCACCGTGTTCATCACTTCGCGCAGTAGCTCGTGTCGGTGATTTTGTCGCCTGCTGCAGGTCGCCCGTGCGCTGGACGATCTCGCGTCTGAAACGGTCAATCTCGTCCGCCGCTATGTCGCGGAAGTCGTCGTCAAGCGCGTCGCCGGCCTCCAGCTGCTCGCTGTCGATAAGAAGCGTCCGTCTGGGCGCGCCATGCGGATGCCGTGCTGATCGTCGAAATTGCGGAACAGCTCAACGGCCATCTCTGCCAGTGTCCTGCGTCGCCGTCGTCGCTCTCGCGTTCAAAACCGGCGATCCAGTCGTACACGAGCTTCGAAGTCGAAGTGTTGTTGCACACGACGATAAAGACCGGGCGGGACTGCGATGCCCGGTCGTCCTCCCACTGCTTCGAATGTCTTCCGGTAGTGGCCGTACAGCGCGTCAAGTGCCGTCTGAAGCTCGACCGGCAGCGCGCAACGGGTCTAGATCCCCGGACTTAGCGGCGCCCGTCTTCGGCAGCTCCTTGCCAATGTGCTCCCAAAGATCGCGATAAACTCGGCGCATCAGCCTCCGGGCACGTTGTCCGCCACGGGTACACGCGGCAGCTTGACGATGCCGCACTCGATAGCGTCCATCAGTGAAAAGTCGCTGACCGTCCCGGGAACAGCGTGCCTTCCGCGTACACCAGACCCGTGAAGGAAGAATGGCGTCGCCGAGAGATCGTAACTGCTCGCACGCCTACCTTGCGCTTGACAGCCTCGATCCCTGAAATCCACAGTCGAGCCGCCTCGTTGTTCTTCTTCGCTTCGTCTTTGTCGTCGCCTTTAAGTTCCTCTGCATCGTCCGACTGTTGACGCTCGCGGTAACAATGGTGCCGGCCGCGCCGCTCGACGGCGATGTCGCCGAAGCGCCGCCGCGGTGCCGCCTCGAGCACCGGGGCGACGTCACGTGCGCGATAGCGCCGCTGACCCTTCACCAGCCGCGAGGGGCAGTGGGACAGGGGCTGTACTTCCTGCCGGCGGACCTGGCACGTGCCCTCAACGAAGAGCAGCGCCCCGACGATCATCATTGGACGGCAGCACGCGAAGGCAAGGCGATCCGTTAACTGACAATCCAGTTTGCCGGGTCGGGCCCGGCGCTTTGCCGACCGCATCCGGCCCCCAACCGCAGGGCTCGAGCCCGACGTGCTCCGCGGTCATCTAAGGATTGCGGCCACGCGATCTTCCGCGTGGGGCCGTCGAAAGGGGCGATGCGCGGGCGCATCGATCGGGGCGGCGGCATCCGGTGATCAAGCCCAGCTCCTCTGTTTTGCCTGCAACTTTAGAGGTACATACAGGCCGCGCTGGCAGCGGGGATCGCAGTGGAAACGCCAAGGCGGCCGTGCCGGCCGCAGCTGCCGAACCGCGCTTCGCGGCGATGGGGCTGGCCGGGAACAGGTCCTCGGCCAAAGACGTTGCCTGTTGCATAGGGTGCGCCCAGTCATCAAAATCCGGCGCAACGCGGCCGTCTGCCGCCGCGACGGAAAAACATGGCGCAATGCCTCACAAGCAAGAGATCAGCGCCCTGACGCTCAACGCGATCCTGGGGTCGGTCCTGGACGCCGTCGTCGCCGTGGACCGCGACAGCGTCGTCGTCGCCTGGAACGACAACGCGACACAAACCTTCGGCTGGACCCGTGAAGAGGCCATGGGGCGAGCCTCGCCGAGCTGATCATCCCGCCACGGCATCGCGACGGGCACCGGGCCGGGATGCAGCGCTATCATGCGACCGGCGTCGCCAGCGTTCTCAACCGGCGCATCGAGATCAGCGCCATCGATCGCGACGGGCACGAATTTCCCGTCGAGCTGTCGATCGTCGCGGCCCCCGCGGGCGGATCCGCGGCCTTTATAGGTTTTCTGCGCAATATCTCGGACCGGTTGATCGCCCAGGAGCGCCTGGCGGTCAGCGAGGAATCCCTGCGGCTGGCGACGGACGCCGCGGAAATCGGCACGTGGGACCTTGACCTGCTGACCGATACCCTGGCCTGGACCGACCGGACCAAGGCGATGTTCGGCATCTCGCCGGGCGTCGTCTGCGATATGCGGGATTTTTACGATGGCCTGCATCCCGAGGATCGCGAGGCCACGGGCCAGGCGTTCGCCGCCGCGCTCGATCCTGCGGTGCGCGCGATCTACGACGTCGAATATCGGACGATCGGCAAGGAAGACGCAGCTGACCCGCTGGGTCGCCGCCAAGGGCAAGGGCATCTTCGACGAAAGCGGTCGCTGCGTCCGGGCCGTCGGCACTGCGATCGACATCACGGCGCGCAAAGTTGCGAGCGCCCGCCACGCGCTGATGCTCGAGCTGACCGACCTGCTTCGCGACCCTGACGCCGACGTCGCATTTCACGACGCGTGCGCGCTGATGGGCCGATACTTCGCTAGCGTCGCGAGTCGGATACGGGCAACTCGATCCGCTGCAGGACGTCTTCAGCTATTCGACCTGCTGGACGGACGGCACCGTGCCTCCGCTTGCTCGGCAAGTATCCCGCCCATGCCTTCGGAAAGAAGATCGTTGCCAAGCTAAGCGCCGGCGAGACCGTGGCCATTGGCGACCTCTTGCAAGACCCGCTCAGCGACGAGGCGGAGACACGCGAGACCGCCGCCCGTGTGGACACGCGCGCGATCCTTGTCGTTCCCTTCCTTCGGGGCGGACGCCTGCGGACGATCATCTATCTCAACGATCGCGTGCCCCGACTGTGGGTCGCAGACGAAATCGCCTTCATGGAAGAAGTCGCCGAGCGCATGCGGCTCGTCATTGAACGCGCGGATTCCGAAGCCGCGCTCGCCGCCAGCGAGGCCGAATTCCGCACGTTCGCGCAGGCGATGCCCAACCACGTGTGGGCCGCATCGCCGGACGGCATGCTCAACTGGTTCAACGACCGGGTCTATGCCTACAGCGGCGCAGCAACGGGCCAGCTCGACGGCACGCGGCTGGATCGCAATGGTGCATCCGGAGGACGTACCGGGTGCAGGCGAGCGATGGGCGGCGGCCCTGGCGGATGGCACCACCTACGAGACAGAGTTTCGCCTGCAGCGGGCGGACGGCGCCTACCGCTGGCATCTGGCGCGCGCCTTGCCGATCAGAGGCCCCAACGGTCTCATTGTCGCGGTGGATCGGCACCAACACCGACATCGAAGATCAGAAAGCCGCCGCCGAAGCCCTGGCCAACCTCAACGCCGGCCTCGAGGACGAGGTGGCCGCGCGAACCGCCGACCGCGACCGGGTCTGGAGAAACTCGCAGGACTTGCTCGTCGTCGCCGACGCCGCCGGCGTATTTCGCGCTGTCAGTCCCTCGCTCACCCGAATTCTCGGCTGGCATCCCGATGAGCTCGTCGGTCGCAGCCTGTTCGATTTCGTCTTGCCCGAGGATCAGCAAGCGACCCGGGCAGGCGCTGACGAGGCGCGGCGCGGCACGCTCGACACCTACGAGAACCGGTATCGTCACAAGGACGGCAGTTTCCGCTGGCTGTCCTGGGTGGCGGCGCCGGAGCAAGGGTTTGTGTACGCGTCGGCACGCAATATCACGGCCGAGAAAGCGGCCGCCGAGGCGTTGGAAAAGGCGCAGGAAGCCCTGCGGCAGAGCCAGAAGATGGAGGCCGTCGGCCAGCTCACGGGCGGCATCGCCCACGACTTCAACAACATGCTGGCCGTGGTCATCGGCTCGCTGGATCTCATGCGCCGCCGCATGCCGACGCAGGAGCCAAATCTACAGCGCTATCTCGATGCCGCCACCGAAGGCGCGCAGACGCGCCGCTCTCCTCACGCAGCGCCTGTTGGCCTTCTCGCGCCAGCAGCCGCTCAATCCGCAAACGACGGACATCAACAAGGTGGTGGCGGGAATGTCCGATCTGTTGCGCCACTCGCTGGGCGCGGACATCCGCCTCGAGACGGTTCTCGCCGGCGGCCTGTGGCGAACGCATGTCGATCCAAATCAGCTCGAGAACGTCATCCTCAACCTGGCCGTGAACGCGCGCGACGCGATGCCCGATGGCGGCCGGCTGACGATCGAGACGCAGAACGCCCATCTTGATCATCGCTACGTGTGCGACAGAGCCGGGCATTGCGGCGGGGCAGTACGTCCTTCTCGCCGTCACCGACACTGGCAGCGGCATGTCGCCGGAGGTGATCGCCAAGGCGTTCGACCCGTTCTTCACGACCAAGGAGGTCGGCAAGGGGACAGGTCTTGGCCTGAGCCAGGTCTATGGCTTCATCAAGCAGTCGGGCGGGCATGTCAAAATCTACTCGGAGCCGGGCGAAGGCACGACGGTCAAGATCTATCTGCCCCGGCTGATGGGCGCGAGCGCCGCTGCCGATGCAGTCAAGCGGCGCTCGACGTCCCGCTCGGCGAGCACGCGGAAATCGTGCTTGTCGTCGAGGACGAGTCAGCCGTGCGCGCGTTCGCCGTCGAGGCGCTGCGCGAACTCGGCTATCAGGTCCTGGAAGCCGACGGAGCGGCAAAGGCGCTGGAGATCCTGGCGGCGCAACCATCGATCAGCCTTCTCTTCACCGACGTCGTCATGCCCGACGTCAACGGCAAGAAGCTGGCCGACGAAGCACGCCGCCGGCGCCCGGACCTCAAGGTGCTTTTCACCACCGGCTATACGCGCAACGCGATCGTTCACAACGGAACCCTCGATCCCGGCGTTGCAGATGATCGGCAAGCCATTTACGATCGAGGAACTCGCCGTGAAGGTGCGCCAAGTGCTCGATGGCGACGACAGGATGTGAGGGCTTCCTGCGTTCGCTGGCGACGCGTTCAGTGCCCTTGCTGCACCAGCGTCCTGACCGGCAGCAGCAGGGCCTGCGCGCGCAGGATGAGGGCATGCACCACAGCCACCGCATCGGCCATGTGCAGGAACAGTCCGTGGAAGAAGTCGAGATCCTCCTTCTCCAGCCGGTCGTGGCTGTTGGTGTAGGCATTGGCGATGTAGCTCGAGCCCGGCGTGACACCGTCGAGCCCGCCTTCGTAAAGCGGCTCCATGAACACCAGCAACGTGCCGGGCTTGGCCAACTGCTGCACGTCGATCAACTGTTCGCCCGAGCGGAACTGACCCGAAGCGATGTAATCCTGTACGCCTGTGACCACCATAGGAATGATCACCATGGGCTTGGATGCGCAGGTGGCTTCCGCCGCCATGCCCACGCGCATCACCCGGGCTTCGATCTGATTGCGGCCGTCAGTTGCTGGCGTCCCACTTCCGCGGGGATCAATATGCCGGCCGGCCGCATGAACGGATTGACGATGTCGCCGACGCGCAGTGAGAACTGCTCGACCAGTCCCGCCACCCCGGCGTAGGAGCTCGAGGGCAAGCGCAAATGATCCGCTGAAAATGGGATGGTCAGCAATGTTCGGGGGCGCATCACCGGCATTACCGTCGCCGTCGCTCCAGGGGCACTACCTTCGCGTGGAGGCGTCGTTCGACAGCCTCCAGTGTTATTGCCCCTAGGGCGTCAAACGCGGCCTGCTGGAGCCGTTTGAAGTCACGCTCCCCGTGCTCAGCGGCATCTAATATGGCCGCTTCCATTTTAGCCCGGTCATCGTGTGACGCGCCTGCGATGCCCAACTGCGCGGCTACCCACGCTGCCTCCAGGGCAGCCGTCATCAGGCCAATCGTATCGGAATCGTAGGGTACATGGGTGAACGGCATGCCGCCCATGCTTAGGGGCTGGCCATGAAGGGTTTGTGCTAACGCTTGCTCAATTCAATCGGCTTAGTTAGCACGCCTCCGTGATATCGCCCTAAACGCGCATTGCGGGCTCAGGATCGCCACGCCTTCAAGCGCAGCGCTTGGCTCAGGAACGAAGTGCCCGCGTGACGCGAGGCAAACAAGGAGCGCTTCGAGAAGATCTGATCAGAGATCATCATTTCGCAGCTCGCCGAGCGTCCTCAGCTCTTCGCGAATGACGCAAACCTCCACGCCGATGACAGCGTGGCGCTGCTCGCACAGGGTCTCAGAACGCTGCCGCTCAAGTCGGTCAAGTCTTTCTTGGAGACGGCGCACGTAGCCGCTGTAGTCTTCGTCTGGTCTGATCTGCATCATCAACGTGCCCGTGACCCTGACGCTGGTGGACGCCGGGGCCGGCCGGTTGAGGCCCCGGAAGCGGGGCATCCGCTTCTAGCGGGCAGTTCGAGGGGAGAACTGCACGCGATTATGGGTCTGTCGCGATACAGAGCTGCGTGCAAGGCTCAAGTGCGTACGGTTAGACGGTCACCCTTTCAGTCGATCCGCGGCTGCTGATGCCCATCACGTGCCGCTGTTACAGCCCAGTGAATGCTGGCTGCTGCCTGGCTCACGATGCCGTCCAGTTCTTCGATAACAGCCACAATGCTGCGGGCGGGTAACCGATCGCAGAGAAGTTCCCTTAACTTCATCCCATTCGAACATTCGTGCGACCGTGCTGCCGGCGCTGTTCGCCATCGTGCAGTTCCAGTCCTGGGAGGCGGCGACCATGATCTTCGCCGGCGCCACACTCATCCAGTTCTTGATGGGTAGCTACCTCGAGCCGCGACTGTCCGGCAGCGCGCCGGCGATCTCACCGTTTCTCGTGGTGTCCTCGGGCGTGCTTCGCGGCGTTGCTTTGGGGCATGAGCAGACCTCGATAAATGGATTGACCACGAATATTTCTCGATCCGAGGCAGTGCAATTCGGCGGCAAGCTGTCGGCTGCCCGCGGCTCGGACATCTTCAGCAGTCGTTAAACGACGCAGGCAGAGAATGCCCAAAACAAAAAAGGACAAGAATGGCCGGCATTTTCTACCCAATCGCCGCCAATGAGGCGGAACGGGTTGGTTCCCTGCGGGACCTGCTGATCATCGGCACGTCAAAGACCCCATCGTTCGACGCGTTGGCTTCACATGCGGCCGACGTGTTCCACTGTCCTATATCCTTCATCTCTTTTTTGGATGAGCATGAGCAGTGGCTCAAAGCGGAGTGCGGATTGGGCACGTCGTCAACGCCGCGTAGCGTTGCATTCTGTAATTATACAATTTTGAGCGGCGACGTTTTCACGATCGCGGACACGCTCCTCGATCCGCGCTTCGCTAATAACCCGCAAGTCACGAAAAGCCCTCACATCCGTTTCTATGCCGGTGCACCGATAACATCGGGCGGACAGCGCGTGGGTGCAATGTGTGTGGCCGATACCAAGCCCCGGGCCTTCGGCGAGCGGGACAAAAAACGGCTTCAAGGGTACGCGCTGATTGCCGAAGGCTTGGTGGCTACGTACAGCCAGGCTGCGAGTGTCTCAGCGGCCGCTCAGTTGGTCTGGAAGAAGAATCAGCTGCTCCAGCAGGTCGAACGAATTGGAAAGATCGGCGGTTGGGAGCTTGATCTGCTAACGCAACAGATCGCCTGGTCCGACGAAGTCTCGCGCATCCATGACCTCCCAACCCTCGAACCGTGCAGTTTGGAGGACGCCCTGTCGTTCTATCCAGGGAAATGGCGAAGCACAGTCGAAGCCAACGTCGAGCACACCATAGCGACCGGCGAGCCCTATCAATTCGAGGCCGAATTCATAACGGCTCAAGGACGATGTAAGTGGGTGCGGGCGGCCGGAGAATGTGAATTTCGCGACGGCAAAGCCGTGCGGTTGTTTGGCATGTTCCAAGACATCACTTCTGAAAAGGCCGCCTCCGAGCGCATGTGGAGGGCTGCGAACTGCGATGAAGTCACCGGGCTCGGCAACCGGCGCTATTTCAATCGTGCGTTGGATGAAGCGATCGCGCGGTGCACGAGTGCGGACCAAAGTCTAAGCTTGCTGATCCTCGACCTGGACAATTTCAAACAGATCAACGACAGCCGAGGGCATGGCGTTGGCGATCAGGTGTTAGCGGAGGTCGGTAGGAGGCTAGCCATTGCGGTGCCGACGGGGGACATCGTAGCCAGATTGGGCGGCGATGAGTTTGCCCTGACACTGTCCGGCGATAGCAACACAAATGAATTCTGCGCCCAGGTGCTTCGCCGCCTGAGGCAGCCCGTGCGGGTTGGCAACTCGCATATATACGTCGGGGGTACCATTGGTGTCGCGCGTTACCCAGAGGATGCGGTGGATGCTGGTGACTTACTGAAGAAAGCGGACATCGGTTTGTACTCCGCGAAGCAAGAACGCCCCGGTACGGCGATGACGTACTCACCAGTCATGGCCGAGTACTTCGAGCGGCACGACCGGGCGATGGAGTTAGTCCGTTCGGCCCTAGCTACTCGGCAGCTAGTTCCCTTCTATCAGCCCAAGGTGAGACTTGGCGATGGAGTGCGGACAGGCTTTGAAGCGCTGGCGCGCATCGTCGGCAATGAGGGCGTCAAGGGTCCTTCGAGCTTCTCGCCGGCCTTTTCGGACAGAGTAACGGCGCGGCGCATCGGGAGGAGGATGCTGCAGCAAGTGATCGCCGACCTGTCGTCATGGCTAGATGCGGGTTACGATCCGGGATCGATTAGCGTCAACGTAAGCGAGTTTGACTTTACCGATGGCAAGTTTGTGAAACGCGTTCTTGATCTTCTCGATCAGAATTGCGTGCCGCGCTCCTGCCTCACGATTGAAGTGACGGAGTCCGTATTCCTCGGCGAGAAGGCAACCCTAGCCAAGAAGGCCCTGATCGCACTGGACGACGAAGGCGTAAGGATCGAACTCGACGATTTCGGAACGGGCTACGCATCTTTGACTCACCTGCGCGCGATTCCCGTCAGTCGTTTGAAGATCGACCGATCCTTCGTGCACAACATCGAAAGTGACGAAGGTAATCGCTCAATTGTCAAAGCGGTAATCGAACTCGGCCACAACCTCAACTGTGAGATCGTTGCCGAAGGTGTGGAAACACTAGGACACGCGCATCTCCTCCGCGCCATGGGGTGCGACATCGGACAGGGGTTCTTGTTTGACCATCCCGCGAATGCTGTGCAGACCCGCCAGCTGCTGCTCGCCGAAGCGCTCGACAACGCGCGACGGCTCGCATTGCTCGCCAAGGAAACCGAAAACACTCCGGACCGAGGCCTACGAACATCAGCTAAAGCGTGAGGTGGCCAACATCCTATCGGGCTTTAGTCGCCGGGGATGATGGCGCGAGCTGATGGGCACTGGTTCGGGACCGAACCACTGCCTCACGCCCTGATGGCGGCCATCAGCGGCTTAATGCCCATGATGTTCATGACGCGGGTCAGATTGTCGTGCGGTGCCATCTCGGCGAATGCGGACACGCCGAATTCTTCGAGCATGAGCACTGCGACTGCCAACCCGCCCCTGACCAGACGATCGAGTGCGGTCGTTGATACGTCGAAGTCACGCCCGTGAGGATGTGACATCTCTCGGCGCACCTGGGGCAACATCCCGGTCATCGACATGGCGCACCAGGATGGTAGCTTCAGCCGCGCCGACTTCCACTACAATGGCGAAGACGATGTCTACATCTCCCCGCCGGCAGGCCGCTGCGGACAGGCACCGGCCCGCAGCGAGTGCCATAGGCTATCGTAGCCAGCGATACCGCCAGCTTTCGCTGGACACGCCGTAGAGGGGTTCGAGGTCCAATCTAAGGTCGCTGCGCTCCGCTGCGGCCGGATCGAAATCGAAGCTCACGCGCACGCCGCCATTGTAGCGGTTTCGTTGCACGTGGGGTCTGCCGGCGACGCCATGGCTTGCGCGCACCGAAGCTGAGTTGGGCACTCTTATGGCCGCGGCTTTTTCAGAATTGGCTCCGCGGCCGGTCTGCGCAAAATCCACGACGAACCGAACATGGTGGGGAGATCCTGCCCGGCCAACACGTGTTCCGACGACGCGATATCCTTGCCAGGCTGGAGTGTCGTCGGCCCATGTCAAACGGTATGCATAGGCATACGGCACTCCGGCTTTCAGTCCCTTAATCGGTCTCCAGAACGCGACGATATTGTCGTAGTATTCCTCCTCCGTGGGAAGTTCGATGAGTTGGACAGCTCCGTCCCCCCATGTTTTTGATGGCTCTACCCAGGCGCTAGGGCGCTTGTGATAATTGGCTTCAAGATCCTCGTAAGCTGCAAAACTCCGGGCCCGCTGGATCAGCCCGAAGCCGCGCAAATTGTCGTCCAAGAGTGTTGTGTGCTGCACTTGGCGCGGACTGACGAGCGGACGCCATAGACGCTCTCCGCGCGAGGTCCACACCGCCAGACCGTCGGAATCGTGCACAGCCGGCCGAAAGTCGGCGGGCCCGTCGTCGTCATGAGTGTCTTTCAGAAACATGCTCGTCAGAGGCGCGAGGCCGACCTCCGTCAGATCGCGACGGGGGAAAAGCTCCGCGGCTACGTCCATCCTAGTCTCGGCGCCAGGCCAAATTTGAAACGTGTAGGCGCCAGTGACCGAGGGACTATCGAGCAGCGCATGCACGGTGATCGACTGCGCGTGGCGCGGAAGTTCAATCCAGAAGGCCCGAAACAGCGGAAATTCCTCGGGGGTCGAAGAACCTGTGTTTATGGCGAGGCCGCGGGCCGACAGTCCGTAGCTGTGACCACGGCCGAGGCCGCGAAAGTAACTGGAACCTTGAAATACCACGACCTCGTCGTAGTGGCCCGGCACGTTCAGCGGTGCTGTGATGCGAAAACCGGAGAAGCTCAGGAGTGCGTTCAAAGGTACGCGGTGCTCTTGCAAACCGAAGTCGAACATCCCGCGATCGGCTGCAACCTCGAGGATGCGCCCCTCCTTCACTAGGTAAATCTCGACGGGCGAACGGTAGATGTAAGCCGCAGGTAGAAACTGGAGCTCGAACCCAACGCTTTGTCCGTGCCAAAGTGCCCGTTCACGCTTGAACTGCAGGTCGCGGTACTCGTCGTACCCCATTGCCGCCAGCGCCGGGGGCAACTGTTCGGTTGGGGGCACGTACGCTCCTCGCGCTAAGGCGCTCGCGCGCCGTCGCACTATGGACGCAGCATCCTGTGCGGGGGCGCCAGCGCCTGCGGACGCAACTGGGGCTACAGTGCTTGTTAGCCCCAGAGCGCCGAGGCCCATCAGCACGTCACGGCGACGCAATGGCTGTCCTTGCATCTCGAGAGGAGGCGGGCCCAC
>CAVXAF010000002.1:20000-151016 GCA_963759735.1 uncultured Alphaproteobacteria bacterium | reverse complement strand
CATCCCGACCGCTTCTACAACTGCGGTGTGGCCGAGGCCAACATGACCGGGCTCGCCGCCGGCATGGCGATGTCCGGATTGCGGCCCGTCACCTATACGATCACGCCGTTCGTCACGACGCGCTGCCTGGAGCAGATCCGCACCGACGTCTGCTACCACGAGGCCCCAGTGACCATCGTCGCCGTCGGCGCCGGCCTTTCCTACGCCGGTCTTGGTCCGACGCATCACGCTTGCGAGGACATATCCTTCCTGCGGTCTATCCCGAACATGACGGTGGTCTGCCCGGGCGATGCCTGGGAGGTCCGCGGCGCGCTGCGCGCCGCGCTGAAACAAGATCGGCCCGTCTACATCCGCATGGGCAAGAAGGGCGAGCCGGTCGTCCACAAGGGCGTGCCCGAGGACTTCCAGATCGGCAAGGCGATCACCATCGAGGACGGCGACGATGTCTGCCTTCTGTCGACCGGCAACATGCTGCCGGAGGTCATCGAGGCCGCGCACATGTTGAAAGAGCGCGGCATCTCTGCGCGCGTCGTCAGCTTCCACACCGTCAAGCCCCTCGATGAGGCGTGCCTCGCCGAAGCCTTCGGCAAGTTCAAGCTCGTCGCTACGCTCGAAGAGCATTCGCTTATCGGCGGATTTGGCGCCGCGGTCGCCGAGTGGCTGGTCGATCAGGCGTCACGCCGAACAAGTTTCTGCGCTTTGGCACGCGCGACGCTTTCTTCAAATGGTCGGGCGAGCAGGAATACGCGCGCGAGAGGCTCGGCCTTTCCGCGCACCAGATCGCCGACCGCGTCCATCAGGCATTGGCTCAGCACTAGGTCAGAATGAAAACCCAAGCAGGAATTCTCGTGGAGACGGGGCAGCCCGTTGTCATCGCCGATTTGGAGATCCCGGCGCTGAAGGCGGGCCAGGTGCTGGTCGAGGTCGCTTTCTCCGGCGCTTGCGGTACGCAGGTCATGGAGATCCGCGGCCGCAAGGGCAAGGACGCCTGGCTCCCGCACTGCCTCGGTCACGAGGCCACGGGCACCGTCCTGGAGACGACCCCCGGTGTCACAAAGGTCAAGGCTGGCGACAAGGTCGTTCTGTCTTGGATCAAAGGCACCGGCATCGAGGCCGGCGGCGCCACCTATGAATGGGAAGGGCGCAAGGTCAACGCCGGCGGCGTCACCACTTTCCAGCGCCACGCGGTGGTCAGCGAGAACCGGCTGACGCTGTTGCCGGCCAGCCTCTCCATGGAGACGGCCGTTTTGCTCGGCTGCGCAGCACCCACCGGCATGGGCGCAGTGTTCAATGTCACGCAGCTGAAACCGGGTGAATCGGTCGCCATCTTCGGAACCGGCGGCATCGGTCTCAATGCCTGCATCGGCGCGGCGTTCGGTGGTGGCATGCCTGTCATCGGCATCGATCCCAATCCGCTGCGTCGTGAAATGGCGCTGGCGCATGGCGCCACGCACGTTATCGACCCGGTCGGTATCGACGTTATCGCCGAGATCAAGAAGATCGTCCCCGGCGGCGTCGACGTCGCCATCGAGGCAACGGGTGTGCCCTCGGTCATGGACCAGGCGGTCAATGCAACGCGCCAGCAGGGCGGCCGCGCCGTCGTCATCGGCAACGCGCAGGCTGGCCTTACGCTCGTGCTCAACCCCGGCGTCTTCAATCAGGGCAAGAGCCTGATGGGCACGTGGGGCGGCAATTCCGTCCCCGACCGCGACTACGTCCGTTTCGCGCGGCTGCTCAACTCTGACCGCTTCCCGGTGCGCGACCTGCTCTCCAAGCCCTACAAGCTCGAAGCCATCAATGACGCCATCGATGATCTGGAGGCCGGCCGCGTCGGTCGTCCACTGATCGACATGTCGTTGCAGTGATCGCGAGCGCACATGCGCATCGGTCTCGACTTCGACAACACCATCGCCTGCTACGACGGCGTCTTCCACGCCGCAGCGCTTGAGCGTGCGTTGATCCCCGCCGATCTCCCCGCCGACAAGACGAGCGTACGAGATCATTTGCGCAGTCTCGGTCGCGATGCCGACTTCACGGAACTGCAAGGCTATGTCTACGGCGCCCGCATGCAGCTCGTCAGTTGCTACCCGGGCCTGGAAGATGTTGTGCGGGCCGCGCATGCGCAGGGCCACGAGGTCTGTATCGTCAGTCACAAGACACGCACGCCGTTTGCCGGTCCCGCTTATGACCTGCATTCGGCAGCGCGCGAATTCCTCATCGCGCGCGAATTGATCGGGACCGCGGCCGCGCAGATCGGCGCCGATCGTGTGTTCTTCGAGCTCACCAAGGAAGAGAAAGTGGCGCGCATCGCGGCGCTGAAATGCGACGTGTTCGTCGACGACCTGCCCGAAATCCTTGCTATGGGCGGATACCCGCCAGGGCTGCGGCCGATCCTCGATCCCGATGATCACTACCCCGACGGCGTCTGGCGCGATCGCACCTTTGAGCGCTATGCGTCCTGGCCGCAGATCGCCACCGCGCTGGGCATCGTGTGAGGCCGCGATGAACCGCCTGGGCGACGATGAACTTCTCGGCGCCGCGCAGGCTCTCGCCAGCTCCGCCGGCCGGACGCAGCCGGTCGCCATCGAGCGCTTGTCGGGCGGTCGCAACAATCAGGTCTACCGTCTGACGACCGACGACGGCGGAGCGCTGTTCCTCAAGGCGTATTTCATCGACGCCCGTGACACGCGGGCGCGGCTCGATGCCGAGTGGAGCTTCCTCAAATATGCCTGGGACAGCGGCTTGCGCAGCGTGCCCGAGCCCGATCGCCGCCGATTTCGCCGCCCAGGTCGGACTGTACGAGTTCATCGTCGGTCGCAAGCTGGAGCAAGCCGATGTCGACTGGTCGCGCATAAACGCCGCCGCCGATTTCATGCTGGCCCTCAACGCCGCGCCGCGCCGCATCGATCATCTCCCCGCCGCTTCCGAAGCCTGCTTTTCGCTCGCCGAGCACATCGCCACCGTTGCACGTCGCGTCGAGGGACTGGAGCATTTGCATCCCGACGTGCCGCATCGCGCAGAGGCGGAGCGCTTCATAAACGGTCTTCTGCGGCCCGCGTGGCAGCGGGTGCGAGCGCGAATCGAGCAGCAAGCGCGCGAACTCGGCATTTCCTTCGCCGCTCAACTGGCCGCTGGCGACGTCGTCGCCTCGCCTTCGGACTTCGGTTTCCACAACATGCTGGAGCGACAGTCCGGCGCACTCGCCTTCACCGATTTCGAGTACGCCGGCCGCGATGATCCGGCCAAGCTCGTGTGCGACTTCTTCGCTCAACCGGATATGCCAGCGCCGCTTCAATACTTCGATGCGTTCGTCGAAAAGCTCTTCGGCGGACTTCGTTGACACCCATTCACGCGCGCCGCTGCGGCTTGCTTTTGGATGCCTACCGCGTTAAGTGGGCCTGCATTGTCCTCAACGACTTCCGCCCAGTTGGTGCTGCTCAACGCGCGTTCGCCAGAGGTGACCGTGGGCGCAGCGCTGCCAGGAGCAGCTCGCCAAAGCAGAAGCGAAAATGGCCCAAATTTCAACGGCAGAAGGCTTGGCTTTCTAGATGGCTTACCAGCAATTCGTGAGCACGAACCATACGTCGACAAAGCGAGACTATCTGGCGAGGGTCACCGAACGCGACAAGGCGGAAGTGGCCGAGCTCGCTGTCCAGTACGCCTACGACTACTGGGATGGTAGCCGGCAAACCGGGTACGGTGGCTACAAGTACGACGGCCGCTGGCGCAAGGTCGCCGACGCGATGATCGAGCGCTACGGCATCAAGCCGGGTATGCGCATTCTCGACGTCGGTTGCGGCAAGGGCTTTCTGCTCCACGACTTTCTGGACGCGTGCCCCGGCGTGGAGATCGCCGGCATTGACGTCTCGGCCTACGCGCTCGAGCATGCGATGGAATTCGGTGAAGCCGCACATGCAGCTCGGCAGCGCCGCCAAGCTGCCGTGGCCCGATGGCCATTTCGACTTCGTGCTCTCGATCAATGCGCTGCACAATCTCTACATCAACGATCTGTGGTCGGCCTTCAAGGAGATCGAGCGCGTCGGCCGCGGCGGCAAATACATTTGCGTCGAGGCCTACCGGAACGAGCGGGAGAAGGTGAACCTGCTCTACTGGCAGCTAACCTGCCGCGCCTTCCATACGCCGGAAGAGTGGGAGTGGATCTTCGAGCAGACCGGCTATACCGGCGACCACGAGTACATCTTCTTCACCTGAGCGGTTTCCTCGTCGCAAGATTGAGGCGTCGCTCAGTCCTCGGCTCCGTCAGGGGCGATGGGTGGGACCCCGTGAGCATCATCAAGCGTCTCAGCCTGCGCGTTCGCAAGCGGCTGCCGAACACCGTCCGGCACCTGCTGCGGCTCGGCAATCACGCCGTCAATCGTGGGCAGGCTTCGGCGCAGCTCTCTGCCGAGCAACTCGCCGATTGCCGCTTCACCGCCTCGCGCTTCGACCTTGTGAAGCTGCTGCCGCGCGGCGGCAAGGTCGTAGAGGTCGGCACGTTGCACGGCGACTTCGCGCGCTTCATTCTTGCCCACAGCGAGCCGCAGGAACTGCACCTCATCGATATCGACTTCTCGCCCAACGCCCTGCCGCTGGGTGAGGACGCGAGGGTGCGCTTGCACAACGGCATGTCGCAGGACGTGCTCGCCGCTCTCCCCGACGCAACATTCGACTGGATCTACATCGACGGCGACCACTCCTATTCCGGGTGCGCGCGCGATGCAGAGGCGGCAGCTTCGAAGGTGAAGCCGGGCGGCTACCTGGTGTTCAACGACTTCGCCCACATGGACCCCTACCTAGGCGCCTACGGGGTGCACCGCGCCGTCGTCGACTTTGCCGTCAAGCACGGTTGGAAGTTCGCGTGGATGGCCTATGAGCCGTCGGCGCTCTATGACGTGGCGCTGCAGCGTCCGCTGGCTGCGGGAAAATAGCGCCGGGCGCCGCTATCCCTTCAGCACCGCGCGGTAGGTGTCGCGGATCGCCTGCTGCACCGCCGCCGTCGTGTAACCGCTCACCAGACGCGCGCGCGCGGCGTCGCCCAGCTGGCGGCGCAACTCCCCGTCGCTGCACAACCGCTCGAGCCCTGCGGCGAGTGCCACCGCGTCTCCGGCAGGAACCAACGCGCCTTCGACGCCGTCGCGCACGAAGTGATTGCAGCCAGGCACATCGGAGGCAACGATCGGGCGCGCACATGCCGCCGCTTCCAAAAGCGCGCGCGGAATGCCCTCCCCGCCCAGCGTCGGCACGACCGCGATTTCGGTCTGCCGCCAGACTTCCCGCACGTCGGAAATGTGACCCGGAAAACTGAGGCCGGGCTGCTGCTTCCAAGCGGCCAGCTTGGCGTCCGTCACCGCGTCGGGATTGCGCACGTCTGGCGCGCCGCGAGAGGGCAAGCTCCAGCGCGACGCCGCGGTCCGCCAGCAGTTTGTGCGCAGCGACCAGTACGTCCACACCCTTGGAGGCAATAAGCCGGCCGACATAGGCGGCGCGCGGCACGACATTGTTTGGCGGGGCCAGCGCCGCGAACTCCTCGGGGTCGACACCGGCGCCGGGGCTGATCGAGGTCCGCGTCGCACTGCCGACGCCACGAGAAATGGCGGCCGCAAGGTCGTCGGGGTTCTCGGCCAGCAGCCAGACCGGCGTTTTGCGCGTCGCCCAGCGGATGATCGCAAAGATCGCCGTGCGCACGCTCCGCGCCTTGGCCGACCGCGACGCCGCGATATATCCCAGACCGGTGATGTGCAGGACGATAGCCTGCGGCTTGTGCGCTGCCGCCGGAAGCGCCAGGCTCGCCAGCAGCATCGGCTGCAGCGAGATGGCGTGCACGACGTCGGGCCGTTCCGCGTCGATGAGCGCCGCCAGCCGCTGGCGAACGGGCAGCAGCATCCACGGCTTGAACGAGCCGCGCTGCATGGAGAAGGGTACGGCGCGGACGCCGAGTGCTTCGATTTCGCTCAGCCGGCCGGACGAGTTCGTGGCGACGACCACCTCACGCGCCAGCTGGACCAACTCCGCCAAAAGCGGCTTGAAGTGCGAAAGTGCGAACCAGTCCTCGGTGATAATAACCAGTATACGCTCGCACAGGGGCGCATCGCTCGCCGCCCCGCCCGCAACCGTCCCGCTGGTATGCTCCGCCCCGGACACGTGTGTTCTCCCCCCGCGCGCGTAGAGCAACGTCTGCTGCTCTGCGGAGGATTATATCGCTCGCGGCAGGGGCGCCAGGGCCGGATACGCGGCTCCACGCGGTCTCCGGTAGCGGCGCAAGCCGACCCCTGCGATCGACGAGCGATAGCGAAGGAGATCTGGCTATGCGCTTGATCTGATTGGAGCGGGCGAACGGATTTGAACCGTCGACCCTCACGTTGGCAACGTGATGCTCTACCCCTGAGCTACGCCCGCATCCATTAGGGTAATTCACGCCGCGGTCAGCGACGGACCCGCCTTATGGCGCAAGTGCGTCGCCTTTGCAAGCGCCTGCCGATGCGCCGGTACCGCGGGCCCGCGCCGCGCCCCGCTTAGCCCTTTTCGCCGGTCCCGGCCTTGAAGTAGCTCTTCAGGCTGCACTGCGTGTAGTCCCCGTCCGAGAACAGCTTCTTGACTTCGCGCAAGGCCGTTTGCCGCGACGAGCCGACGGCCGCCGCGCAGCCCGTCTTCGGCTCCGTGCAGCACATGACGGCGAAGATGTGGTCCATGCCATTGGTGCTGGCCGGGGTATCGGCGCAGGTCGAGGAGACCTGCTTGCAGGCGAGTACGGCGAGCTTTTTCGCCTGGTCCTTGCTCGTCGCCCAAACAACGGTCGAGGAATTCTCGAGATTGGGTGCGATGGCGGCCCAACGATCCTGGGCTTGGGCCGTCGAGGGCAACAGCAACAAGCCGAAGGTAAGCAAGCCCAGTGCTATGGTGCTGTACGCTAAAGCGGCGAAGGCTCGGGTGAGCATCTGATCTCCTGAGGTCACGACAAGCGGATGCTACCGCTGGCCCAACCGGCCATCAAGCGGGTGAAGTTGGGAAATCCCCCTTGCCGGTGCAAAGCCGATTGGCGGCGCCCGGCGGGCGGCATAAGTAGGCGTCAGCCCTAGCACGCCCAGCCCCCTCCCGCCCAGCCTTTCCCACCATGCCCGCATCCCGCCACGACCTCTTCGCCCGCCTGGCCGAACTCGGCATCGAGACGGCCACCACCGAGCACGAGCCGGTGTTCACGGTGGCCGAAAGCACCCGCCTCGAAAGTGAGCTGCCAGGGGCGCACACCAAAAACCTGTTCCTCAAGGATGAGGCCGGCGCGTTGTTCCTTGTTGTTGCCATGTCCTCGACGAGCATCGATCTCAAGGCCCTGGCGAGGGTTCTGAACGCCAAACGATTTAGCTTCGGCAAGCCCGGCCTGTTGCTCGAAGTGCTCGGTGTGCCGCCCGGCTCGGTCACCGCCTTTTGCGTCATCAACGATAAGGCGCAGAGGGTGCGCGTCGTCGTCGACGCAGCCCTCATGCAGCACGAAACCATCAATTGCCATCCGCTTGAGAATACGGCGACGACCAACATTGCGCGCGATGAGCTTTTGCGGTTCATTCGCGCCTGCGGCCACGAGCCGAGAATCGTGGGGCTCAGTGGGGCCGACGCGTCCTAAGTTCTATCGTAAGTACTGCAGGCCGCGGCGAAAAATCCGGCTCCTCCGTGACTTGCAAGTGGCGCCCTGCATGCCGATGTGGGGCAAGAGAAGTGGCTTCGCTCTTGCCGTGCCTGAATTGAGCCGCCTGAAGCGTTTTTGCTATTGAGTGGGGGCTGGCGATAAGCTTAGTGGCTCGCCGCGAGGAGAAGAGCATGGAATTCGGATTGAAGGCATCGCCGGGCGGGGCTGGCGACGCTGACCTCATCAAAGATGCGACGACGGCGAGCTTCGCCAAGGACGTGATCGAGGCATCGCGTGCGGTGCCGGTGATCGTCGACTTCTGGGCGGCGTGGTGCGGCCCGTGCAAGCAGCTGACGCCGGTGCTCGAAAAGGTCGTCAAAAGCTACGCCGGCAAGGTGCGCCTCGTTAAGATCAACGTCGATGAGCATCCCGGCATCGCCGGACAATTGCGCGTTCAGTCGCTGCCGACGATATACGCATTCCGCGACGGTCGCCCGCTCGATGGCTTCATGGGCGCCCAGCCCGAAAGCGCCGTGCGCGCCTTCGTCGACCGTCTCGTCGGCGAGGACGCCGAGGCCGACATTGCCACCGTTCTCGCCACCGCCGAGCAGGCGCTGGAGGAGGGTGACGTCCAGGCGGCCGCCGAAGTGTTTGCCGCCGTGCTGCAGGAGCACAAGCAAAATCCGGTCGCTCTGGCCGGCTTGGCGCGCTGCTATCTGCAAACGGGCGACCTCGACCGCGCCGAGCAGATGATCGCGCTAGTGCCGCCTGAGGAGAAGAAGGTTGCCGCGGTCGAGCAGGTGCGCGCCGCCATCGAGTTGGCGCGCAAGGCGCCGAAAGCCGAAGAGCAGAGCGGTCTTGAGCAGAAGGTACAGGCCGATCCGACCGATTTGCAGGCGCGCTTCGATCTCGCCGTCGCGCTGGCGGCCCGCGGGCAGAAGGCCGAGGCCGTCGAGCATCTGCTCGAGCTTGTGCGGCGCGACCGCAAATGGAACGATGAGGCTGCCCGCAAGCAGCTCGTCCAGTTTTTCGAGGCGTGGGGCTTCAAGGATCCGGCGGCCATAGATGGGCGGCGCCGGCTGTCGTCCCTGCTTTTCGCATAGGCAACATAGAAGCCTCGTCAGAGGCGGAAGGAATTACGGCCCGTGTCCCCGACCGATCGCTACCGGCGTCCGGCAGACCTTCCGCCGCGCATTCCCGTGTTTCCCTTGCGCGGCGCTATTCTGCTGCCGCGTGCCACGCTGCCGCTCAACGTCTTTGAGCCGCGCTACCTCGAAATGCTCGACGACGTGATGTCCGGCGACCGCTTGATCGGCATCGTCCAGCCGGCGATCAGCGAGGCGGCTGAGGATGAAGAAAGCCCCAGCGGTCCGGTTGGCCTGCGCAACGTCGGATGCGTCGGACGCGTCACCAGCTATCAGGAGGTGGACCACGCGCGCCGCATGATCACGCTTACCGGCGTGATGCGCTACGACGTGCTCGACGAGGCGGTGACCGATCTTCCCTACCGCACGATGAGCGTCAGCTATGATCGCTACGCGACCGACCTCAACGAGGGGCTCGGCGAGGAGCAGGTCGACCGCCCCAACCTGCTGCGCGTGCTGCGCTCCTACCTTGACGCCAACAAGCTCGAGGCCGATTGGGCGGCGATCCAGCGCGCTTCCAGCGAATTCCTTATCAACGCGCTGTGCGTGATGTGCCCTTACGGCCCCGAGGAAAAGCAGGCTCTGCTTGAGGCAGAAGATCTGAAATGCCGGGCGGATGTGCTTGTGGCTCTCGCCGAGATGGAGCTGGCCTCCAGCGGCAGTAGCGGGACGACACTGCAGTAGCAGCGAGGCGACGATGTCCCAGGATCAGAAAGTCGACCCCAAGCTGCTCGAAGTGCTGGTCTGCCCGCTAACCAAGACGCGCCTCGACTACGACGCTTTGGCGCAGGAGCTGATCAGTCGCGCCGCCGGGCTGGCATTTCCCATACGCGACGGCATACCGCGCATGCGCATCGAGGATGCACGCCGCCTCGACGGCGACCGCTAGGCTTATGCGGCGCTGGAGTTAACCAACCCGCTTCAGCGTTTCGAAACGCCCATGTGATTGCCTCGCCACCCGAACGTTTGGGTGATGCGTAGCAGGTGCGTTGGCGTGAGCGACAAGAGTTGGCATTTCTCAGTCGCGCCAGTTATCGCGCGTGCGGGCGGGGATAAAATCCGCCGCGCCTCGGCCATTGCCGCCGAGCGATTGCTCGAGCTGCAAGCGAGCGTCAGGCACGCGCGCGATGCCGCCCCAGCAGCATCGGTGCGAAACGTATCGGCCGGGCTGCTGCTCGCCGGTCTCGTCTGCCTGATCGTCGTCTTCGCATTGCTTCCCGGACCGCTGACGGCGGTGCAGGTGTTCGCCGCGCTCGGCGTCGGCTTCACTGTTCTCGCCATCCTCTTCGCGCTCATGGCGCCGGCGCGAGCGGGCGCTGACCAGCTGGAGACGGTCGGGCGCGAGAATCGAGCACCGCCTGGAGCGCCTGCAGGATGTGCAGTGGGAGCTGAGCGAGAACGAATCCCGCTACCGCGCGCTTCTCGATACTCAGGAAAACGCCATCGCCCGCCGCGACGAGGTCGGCAACCTGACGTTCGCCAACAAGGCGTTTCTCGACATGTTTGCCCTGGCGGCCGACGAGGTGCTCGGCAAGCCCTTCACCGTCGAGGTGTGCGAAGCAGGGGATACGGAACCTCTCTCCGTCGCCGAAGGCATTCGTCAGCAAGCACTTCGTGCAGCATGCGCTCACCGCCGCCGGCCCGCGCTGGATCGAATGGGAGGAGCAGCTGGTGGCTGCTCCGGGCGCTGGGCGTTTCGAAGTGCAGAGCGTCGGCCGTGACGTGACCGAGCAACGCCAGGCCGAAGCTCAGCTCGCCGAAGCGCGCGACCAGGCGGAGGCCGCCAACCGCGCCAAGGGCCGCTTCCTCGCCGCCATGAGCCACGAGATCCGCACGCCCATGAACGGCATCCTCGGCATGGCGAGCTTGCTGATCGACACCCCGCAAACTCCCGAGCAGCAGACATACGCGCGCGCCATCGATCAATCGGCGCGCACGTTGCTGGCGTTGATCGACGAAATCCTCGACTTTTCCAAGATCGAGGCTGGCAAGCTGGAGCTCGCCGAAGCGCCGTTCGCGATCGAGACCTGCGTACAGGGCGCTGTCGAGCTGCTGGCGCCGCGCGCTCACGAGAAGGGTCTCGAGATCGCTTGGTCGGTGAGTTCGCAGCTCCCCCGCATGGTCCTCGGCGATGAGGCGCGCGTCCGCCAGATCCTACTCAATCTGCTGTCCAACGCCGTGAAGTTCACCGACCATGGCGGCGTGAGCGTGAAGGTTGCCGCCGCCGGCCGAGCCTAGCCGCGGTGGACGGCGTCAAGATCGTGATCGAGGTCGAGGATACCGGCATCGGCCTCACCCCCGAGGACATGCGCCGCCTGTTCACCGAGTTCGAGCAGGCCGAAACCGCCATCCGCCGCCGCAACGGCGGCACGGGGCTGGGTCTTGCCATCTCCATGCAGCTCGCGCGCGCCATGGACGGCGAGATCCGCGTCGCCAGCCAGCCGGGCCGAGGGCTCGACGTTTACGGCTGAACTCGCTTCTGCGCCCGGCGTCGCAAGTGGAAGCCGCAGAGGCCATCGTTCTTTCCGATACCGGGCGCGTGCTCCTCGCCTTCGACCGGCCGCTGGAGCGTCGCGCCTTGAGCGAGGCACTGTGCTTCGGCCGGTGTCGCCGCCGTCGAGGCGGACTTTGCCGCGGCGGCAGGCATCCTGGAGACGGCCTCCGCCTCGGGTGCGCCTTTCGACCGCTTCGTCATCGATGCCGCCGAAGGGGCGGACAGCTGCCGGCGCGGTTCTGAGAACCGCGCGTGCGCTCAACTCGGCGGCTAAAGTCCGCGGCATCGTGCTCGTCAACGTGCTGGCGCGCGCCAGTCTGGCTGAGTTCCGCACCGCCGGTTTCGATGCCTATCTCGTGCGGCCCGTACGGCCGGCCTCGATGTTGATGCACCTTGGTCTGCGGCACCCCGCAGCCCAGCCTTTCCCCTCCGCGCGCCAGCGTCCAGCCAGGCGAAAGTCGGACCGTCATCCCAGCTCGTGCTGCTGGCGGAGGACAACGAGATAAACTCGCTGCTTGCCAAGCGCGTCCTGGAAAAGTGCGGCTGCGACTATGTCGCGGTGACCAACGGCGCCGACGCCGTCGCGGCCGTACGCCGCACCCTTGCAAGGCGAGACGCGCGGCAGTCGATCTGATTCTGATGGACATTTTCATGCCGCAGCTCGACGGCATAGAGGCGGCGCGCGCCATCAAGGAGCTCTACGCCGCCAGCCCCCGCCGGACTGAGCCCGCCGCCGATCGTGGCGCTCACCGCCAATGCTTTTGCCGAGGATCGGCAGCGCTATCTTGATTCGGGCATGGACGATTACCTGGCCAAGCCTTTCGACAAGGCGAGCCTGGAGACCGTGCTCATGCGCTGGTTTGGACTCCCGCCCGGTCGCCGGCGCCGACGATGCGGCCGCCTGAGGGCGGCCATCGGGCGCCCTCAATGGCGTGCTTTTTTACCGGGCGTAAGTTGCTCCAAGCCCATTGGCCGCCAGTAAAAAGTCTGTCATGCAAGCGTGATATCCACCCGCGGCCGTTGGAAAAAAAGCTAAAGTCATTCCGGTGTGCGAGGGGCGGCGCTAGCCGCTTCAAGGGAGACTGCGGGCGCCGTATGATGGCGCGCGCAGTCAGGGGAGAGGGCGGAGCACATGAGATACGCGGCGCGGCGGATGGCGACCCGATTGGCGCGCAGCCCCAAGTGGCAAGCGGTCCCGGGGGGCCTCTTGGCACTACGCGCGCTGAGCGAGGCAAGCGCCACACCTACCTTCCCGCTGCGCAAGCCCGACAAGATCTATGGCAAGATCGGCAACCTCGAAGTGCGGCTGTCGCGCCGCTGGCGCGACATCAAGCTCGCCCAGC
Organism: uncultured Alphaproteobacteria bacterium; assembly: GCA_963759735.1. Taxonomy (GTDB): domain Bacteria; phylum Pseudomonadota; class Alphaproteobacteria; order Rhizobiales; family Hyphomicrobiaceae; genus Hyphomicrobium_A. Next base: position 138,413 of record CAVXAF010000002.1, on the reverse strand, counting down.
GGCTGCGCTACAAGGTCTTCTACGAGGAGATGTCGGCCGTCCCGTCGCTGCGCGCAGAGCTGCGCCGGCGCGATGAAGATCCCTACGACGCGGTCTGCGATCATCTTCTCGTCGTCGACGAGGCGGCGAGCACCGCCAACGAATCCTGGGGCGGCCTGCGCCGGCAGAAGGTGGTCGGCACCTATCGTGTGCTGCGCCAGGAAATCGCCGAGCGCACGCTCGGCTTTTATACGCAGAGCGAATACGACATCGCCCCGCTCATTGCCGCCAAGCCGCACCACCGCTTCATGGAGCTCGGCCGCTCCTGCGTCCTCGAGCCCTATCGCAACAAGCGCACCGTCGAGCTGCTGTGGCATGGACTGTGGACTTATGTGCGCGAGCACAAGGTCGATGTCATGATCGGCTGCGCGAGCCTGGCGGGCATCGACCCTGATCGGCACGCAATGGCGCTGAGCTTCCTTCACCACAACGCGCTGGCCCCGCCCGAGTGGCGCTGCCGTGCGCACAGCGGCCTGCATGTCGATATGAACCGCCTGCCGCGCGACAAGGTCGACGCCAAGGCGGCGCTCAAGACGCTGCCGCCGCTGATCAAGGGCTACCTACGGCTCGGCGCCTTCGTCGGCGACGGCGCCGTCATCGATCGGCAGTTCGGAACCACCGATGTGCTGATCATCATGCCGGTGGAGAAGATCGACCCGCGCTACTTCGAGCACTTCGGCACGCCCAACGAGGTCAAGAGCCGCGTGGCGGTCGACGCCTGAGGCGCGCCGCCGGGAGGCGGACTTCAGCGCTTGGCGGGCTTATCGGGCTCGGGCTCCGGAACTAGCGCTGCAAGGCGTAGCGCGCACTGCTTGACGGCGCGCTTGACGCCGCTGGCGCGTACCGGCGGGCTGAAATAAAAGCCCTGCGCCTCGCTGTAGCCTGCTGCGTACACTGCCGCGAGGCTGGCCGCCGTCTCCACACCCTCGGCGACCGATCGCATGTTCAACTCGCGCGCCAGATCGGCGACCGACTTGACGATGGCGACGCAATCGTGGTGCTCGGGGATGTCGCGCACGAAGCTGCGGTCGATCTTGATCTTGCGGAACGGGAAGCGACGCAGATAGTTCAGCGTCGCAAAGCAGGTGCCGAAGTCGTCGAGCGTGATCAGAACGCCGAGGTCGTGCAGCTTGCGCAGCACCTCCTGCGTGCGCGTCTGGTCGCGCATCAACACCGTCTCGGTGATCTCTAGCTGCAGGCGGTCAGCCGCCAGTCCCGGTGGCTTGCAGCGCATCGGTGACCGTCTCGAAGACGTCGCAGCACTCGATCTGCACGGCCGACAGGTTGACCGCGACCTTGGTGTCCTCGGGCCAGTCCATGGCGTCCGCGCACGCCTGCATCAGCGCCCAGCTGCCCATGCGCACGATGAGACGCGTCTCCTCGGCGATCGGAATGAATTCCGACGGCGGGATCATGCCGCGGCTCGGGTGCTTCCAGCGCATCAGCGCTTCGAAGCTCGACACTCTCCCAAGCTTGAGATCGACGATCGGCTGATAGTGCAGCACGAGCTCGGAGCGCTCGACGGCCAGCTGCAACTCAGCGCGCAAGGGGTTCTGCGCCTGGGTTGCGGCATCGATGGCACCCGGCGTGTACACCGCGTGCACGCCGCGTCCCATCGACTTGGCCCGGTAGAGGGCCATATCGGCGCTGGCCAGCAACTGCTCGGGGTTTTGACCGTGGTGCGGGGCAAGGGCCACGCCGATGCTCGCGTCGGTGTGCAGGGTATGCCCGAAAACGTCATGCGGTCGGCGGACATTCTGCAGTACGCGGCGCGCGAGGTTGTCGGCGAGTTCCTCCCGATCGACGCCGACCTGCAGGATGGCGAACTCATCGCCGCCCAGTCGCCCGACGACGTCGCCGGCACGCAGGCAATTCCTGAGGCGGTCGGCGACGCTCTTCAAAAGCCCGTCGCCCACCAGATGCCCGAGGCGGTCGTTGATCTCCTTGAAATGGTCGAGATCAAGCCAGAGTAGCGCAAAGCCCTGCCGCGGGTCGTAGGTCTCGAACTGATGCTCGAGCTGCTCACGGAAGTGGAAGCGGTTGGGGATCTCCGTCAACGTGTCGTGGCGCGCCAGCCATTCGATCTTCTCGTCCGACTGGCGCTGCTTGGTGATGTCCTCCTGCATGTCGACCCATCCGCCGCTGTCCAGCGGCTGGTAGGTGACGCGGATCATCCGCCCCTCGGCGAGGCTCTGGATCTCCTCGACGTGTCCGGAATGCCGCAAGCGCGAGACATGGTCCTTGACCCACTCGCCCGCTGCCTCGCCCGAGGGCTCTTCTCCCGTCGAGCGACGAATGTGATAGCGCAGGATGTCGACGAACGGCGTGCCGGGGTCCGTGAGATTGCTCGGCAGTGAATAGATGTCGGCGTAGGCCTTGTTGCAAACGACGAGGCGCTGGTCGCTGTCGAACATCGAAAGGCCGCGTCCCATGTGATTGAGGGCGGCCTCGAAGCACGCGTTTAGCTGCTCGAGTTTCGCATTGCGTTTAAGCAATGCACAGAGTTCCTGCTCGAGGTTGGTCCGCGCAGGCGCGACCTCGGTCGCTGGATTCAACTCAGGTGCCGCTTCGCTGCACTTGGGGTCGGGCCAAACTCCTTCAGCAAGTTTGAGCGCCTTATTGCTCACGTGTGGCCTTTCTCACGTCGGCGAAGCGTTTTGGCCACTCTACGCCAGCGTTGCTCTCTACATTCCTAACCTGGGCCGGCATGGCCGAAACGGTTTAGCGAGAAGTTAATCGCTGAGTTCCGTTGCCGCGGCATTCCGCGCTCTGCAACATCAGCAAGGATCCAACGCGGCAGCGAAGCGAATGTTCAGGCGATTCGGCTCAAGGCAGGTTCATCAGCCTGCTGCCTGCGGAAGCTGTAGTTCCAGATGCTGGCCCCGGGCAGTCTCTCTGCAGGCCAGATGAAACGGTTCCAAGTCGCCGAATAGTCGGGATGATAAAGACCCTCGTCGGTGGGAAACCACGCGTGGGCTTTGCCGCTGCGCAGCAGTTGCACCATTTCGGCCGGCGCGCTGTGGCTCTCTGCCGCCCGGCGCTGGGAATCAAGGCTGTCAGCGTCAGTCACCATCAGGAAGGCCTCGTTGCCCTCAGCATCGCGCATCATCACCCCCGGCGGGGAAGCACACACGTAGTGCTCGACGATATCGTTCTGGTCCATCACTCCGCGCAGCAGCTGTTGAAAGCTGGGATCGGTGAAGAAACACGGCCGCTGTAACTCCAGTGCGCTGGTAATGGGGGCCGAGATTTCCTGGAAGTATTCTTCCTGCAGTCGCTTGATCTCACGTCGCAGCGCATATGAGACGTTAAAGTCCTGCTTTTGCAGGAAGCAGTCGATGACGCCCTCGTTGAAAGCCCCGATGGCGGTTTCCAATCCGGCCTTACCGGTCAGCAGGATGGTGCGCACCGGCAGATCGCGAATAGAGCGGCAGAACTCAACACCGGTCATTTTGGGCATGTCGTAGTCGACGATGGCGACGGAGACGCGTTGCTGGCGGGTGCGATCATCGATGACCGAGCGCAGCTCCGACAGCTGCAGGCGCAGCAGTCGATCGCCGAGCCGCGCTTCCGGGCCGACCACCAGGTCGGACACATCTTTAAAATAGCGAGCGAAATTTGGATGCTGCCCGGCCTGGGCATGCAAGTGCTGGAGCGCAGCATCGGGCCGCGTAAACGTCTGACACGACACTTCCTCGCTAAACTGAAAATCCAGACTTTCTAGAAAAAGCGGATCATCATCCAAAACGAGGATTGAGGTGGGGTGATAGAACGGCGTCATTGATTATCCGAAGCCCCGAACGGCTGAAGTGCACTTTCCGTAAGGGTCTTTCGTACTACGGTTTCCTATCGGATCCGGTACAGCGACAGTTAAAAATTTAAATGCTTCAATTGTCTGAACGTTTTACTTTAAGGCCGCGTCCCGCCATCACCGCGCGCAGCCGGCCTTTGCTTGTGCGGCGCTGGGTCAATGATCTGGCGCGGCGCTACGTCGAATATCACGCCCATGCACAGCAAAAGATCAGAGCGGCCGCAATCATCGGCACGTTCGGCTTTCCGGTTTTCTATCTCTTTTGGACCTACATCATTCCCCAGCCGTACGAGAGCTTAACGCTGCGCCTCACGGGCACCGGGCTGTGTTTTGCGCTGGCGCTGAACCAGTGGTGGCCATTGTCTTGGCAGCGCTACACGGTCGCGTACTCGTACTTCACCTTCTTGTTCAGCCTGCCCTTCTTTTTCACGCTGATGCTGCTGATGAACGACAGCAACGCGACGTGGGAGATCTCGACCTTGGCGGCGCTGATTTACGTCGTGCTACTATATGACCTCGTCAATGCCATCGTCGTGCTCATCGTCGGCTCCGTGGCGGCCATCATCGCCTACATGCTGATAACGGGCGGGGCGCCTATTCCAGCCGGCTACCTCACCACATTGCCTATTCTGATTTTCGCGTTGACCGGCTTCCTCGGCCTCGCCTATGGCGACAACGTCATTTCGCGCGAGAAGCTGAAGGCGGCTGCGTCTTTAGCCAGTCAGGTGGCGCACGAATGCCGCACGCCCCTGACCGGCATTCGCTTTGAAGCCGACGGCTGCGAACGGCTGCTGGAACGGATCCCCAATTCCCCCGCTCGCGATAAACTCGCCGCCTCGCATCAGCGCGTGCGTCAACACATCACCGCTGCCAACTCCGTCATCGATCTACTGCTCACTAACGTCGCGCAGCACCATCGAGGCAGCCCGACGGCAGAGCTGCACGACATGAGCAAGATCGTGGAAATGACGCTGGAGCGCTACAGCTTCAAGCCGAACCAGCGCCAGCTCGTGCGCACGGACCTGGCGGAGGACTTCGAGTTCCGCGGCTCTGACCTGCTGATGGTCCACGTCCTGTTCAACCTGCTGAAGAACGGTCTGCGCGCAATCGAGGCGCGCGACGGCGATGACAACTATCTGTCGATCGAGTTGCGCCGCGGCGGCGACATGAACAGCGCTAATCGTAACCGACACCGGGGAAGGCATTCCGCCGGAAATCTTGAACTACGTGTTCATTCCCTTCGTGTCGGCTCAGCGACCCGGCGTGGGCACCGGGCTCGGACTGTCATTCTGCCGGATGATTGTTGAAGGCGCCGGCGGCACGATCGCGTGCCGATCGCGAGTGAACGTCGGGGCCCGCTTTACGATCGAGCTGCCGATTGTTAAGCCAGCTGCCGAGGACGCCGCCGCCTAGGATGGACTGGCGCTTACCGGCTCCTGCGGCCTTCGCGCCGGCCGGCTTGCGCTTGGTAGACCGCCAATCGGCCATCCCCACCTCACCGCGGATCTCCTCGCACACCTCAAGCATGCGGTCGAGTTCGCGGCGGGTGAGGCCGCAGTTGACCGTGAAGCGGATGATGCAACGCTTCTCCGGGGTTGCCGGAGGGAAGAAGATGGCGCCGAACACGCCGCGTTTTTCCAGCGCATCGCGTAGCGTCGTCGTCTGCCGGATATCGCCGGGCTCAAGAGCTATGATCTGCGCTTTCGACGTCGACACGTTGTAGCCGAGGCTGTCGAGACCTTGTCTCAGATAGGCGTGATTGGCGTGCAGCTTGTCGCGGCGCCACACCTCACTCTCGAAAACGTCGAGTACGGCGTTAAAGCCGGCGACCTCGTGCTGCATCACCGAGGTGCTGAAGATCGACGGCAGTGCCTCGTAGCGGAAGTATTCTATATTACGGCGCGATGCGACGACGAGGCCACCGCGGCTAGCCGCGGCCTTGGAAAGGCCGACCGTTCGGAAGTGCACCCGATGGGCGAGCCCGGCAGCGACGACAAGCCCGGCTCCGTCGGGGCCCTGGGCGCCGAAGGAATGTGTTTCGTCGACCACCAGTGCGGCGCCATGGCGCTCGCACACCTCCACGAAGTCGGCGAGCGGAGCGATGTCGCCGTCGGTGCTGTAGAGCGCGTCGATACATACGAGGCCGGGGCCCTGCTGGGCCAGCATGCGGTCGAGGGAGTGGGGATCGTTATGACGGAACAGCAGCGGCTTGGCGCCGGCGCTGACGACACCCTCATGAAGCGATATGTGGGCCTTCATATCGAGGTAGACCGGAGCATCGCGCGTCGCGAACGACTGGATGAGACCGACGTTCGCCGTGTAGCCGGACGGGCATAGGACGCAATCCTCGGCCTGCATCAGGGCAGCAACCCGGCGCTCGAAGTCGCCGGTGGTGTCGCGCTCATGGTGCACCCAGACGCGGGAGACCGCGTCGCCGTGACCGCCGGCTCTGAGAGCGGCGATTTCGCTTTCGATCAGGTGCGGGTGGCCGGCGAGGCAGAGATAGTCGTTGCTTCGGACCTTGATGTCGCCCGGGCGCGGCGCACGGCCCTGCAAGGGATGCCGGCCCTGCCAAAGCTCGACCTTGCGGCCGACGTGGTAATCGTCGACGCGAGCGCGCAGGAAATCAGGTTCGGCAGGTCCGATGCACTGCGACTTTTGCTGCCCCTTGGCGACGTTCAATCGGTCGGATACGCGAAAAAGCACAATCGTCCCCCGGCAATAGCGAGACCTTTATTAAGGAAAAGAAAAGGTTAATTTCAACCCTCAATTCCATTGTCGGATAGCGGACACGGTGATTTACGCCCTTTGTTCCGCCTTGCATTTGCATCTTGCGCGTGGCTTTCGAGCCGATTTGAGACTTTCATTAAAATATAATTAATGTTTGCGACATGCGCATGCAGCGACCGGCGCTGCGACGAACTGCGCCATCTGCCTGCCGGCTAAAGCAGCTTCAGCTTTGGGAAATTGCTGCGGGGAAATGCAAAAATACGGCAAGTCGGCCGTTTAGCTGCGTTGGCTGACGTCCCGCTTGAAGAATGCCGGTTCTGCGTTCGCGAGCTCAGAACTCGACGTCGAGCTCCTCGAGCTCTTCCGGCTCAGCTTTGGCGGCTTCGGTCCACTCGTCGAGGAATGGCCAGCGGGAGATTGTCTCGCAATAGCCGGCGCAGTCGCTATCCAGCTTTACATCGTAGGTGAGGAAGCGCGTGCAGACCGGCGCGTACATCGCATCTGCCATGCTCAAACCGCCGAACAGGTACGGGCCACCGTAGGTGTCGAGGCACTCGCGCCAAATGGTGCACACTCGTTCGATATCGCCCTGCGCGCCCGACCATACTGCGAAGTCGGGAAACTGCGCCTTGAGGTTCATCGGCAGCGCCGAGCGCAGATTGTGGAAGCCCGAGTGCATCTCGCCGGCGACAGCCCGGCAATGGGCGCGCGCGGCGATGTCCTTGGGCAGCAGCCCGGCGTCGGGGCGGATTTCGGCCAGGTACTCGGCAATGGCCAGAGTATCCCAGACCTTTATTCCGTCATGTACCAGGCACGGCACCAGGAAAGAGGGGGAAAGTAGCAACAACTCAGCTCGCGTCGACGGGTCGTCTGACGACATGACCTCCTCGTGGAAGTCCAGCCCGGCCATTTTGCAGAGCAGCCAGCCGCGCAGCGACCACGACGAATAGTTCTTGCTGCTTATCGTGAGTACTGCTGTTGCCATTCTGCATGTCCTTAAGTTGGACGGCCGGCCGGGCCGGCTGTCCCGTGTTGCAAAAAAACGCTCGCCGCAGCCGCAAGGATGCACTAGCGTTTGTGCGCTGCACAATAGGCTAATGACACGATTCAGCAGAATGTGCCTTCCCGCCGAATGAGAGTAGATGCTCTACCTAGCCTATCAAGCCCATAACGACCTGATCGAGCCGGCCAAGACCTTGGCCCGTCAATCGCTGGCGATGCTCGGTGCGATGGGCGTCCAGACCAACATTCCGGCCGTCCGCAACCTTTCGGCCGCCTACGAACTCATCGCCCGAGCCGGACTGACCCACCACCGGCCCGAATACGGGATTCCGGCGGTTACGGTCGGTAACCGCGAAGTCGAGGTCACCGAGGAGGCGGTGCTGACGCTGCCCTTCGGCACGCTGCTGCGCTTCAAGAAAGACATCGATATCGAGCAGCCGCGCGTCCTCGTGGTGGCGCCGCTGTCGGGGCACTTTGCGACCTTGCTACGCAATACCGTGCGCACGCTGCTGCCCGACAACGACGTTTACATCACCGACTGGCACAATGCGCGCGACGTCAGCCTCGATGACGGCCCGTTCGGCTTTGACGACTACGTTGCCTACGTCATTCGCTTCCTGGAGAAGATGGGACCGGGCGCGCATCTCATTGCCGTGTGCCAGCCGTGCGTGCAGGCCCTCGCTGCCGTCGCTGTGATGGCCGCTGACGGCAATCCTGCGCAGCCCGCCAGCATGACGCTGATGGCCGGCCCCATCGACACGCGCGTCAACCCGACCAAGGTCAACAAACTCGCGACCAGCAAGCCCATGAGCTGGTTCGAGAGCAATCTCATTGCCCGGGTGCCGTGGAAATATCCCGGCTCCGGCCGCAAGGTCTATCCGGGCTTCGTGCAGTTGACCGCCTTCGTATCGATGAACGTCAACCGGCACTACAATGCGCACCAGGAACTCTACGAGCATCTGCGCAATGGCGAGCACGAGAAGGCGCAGGTCATCAAGGCGTTCTACGACGAGTATTTCGCCGTGCTCGACCTCAGCGCCGATTTCTATCTGGAGACGGTGAGCTGGGTGTTCCAGGAGGCGCGTCTGCCGAAAGGCGAGCTGACCTACCGCGGCCAACCGGTCGATCTGAAGGCCATTCGTAAGACGGCCCTGCTGACCGTCGAGGGCGAGCGCGACGACATCTGCGCGCTCGGACAGACGGCGGCCGCGCATGACATGTGCACCGGACTGCGCCCGCACATGAAGCGGCACCATATGCAGGTCGGCGTCGGGCATTATGGCGTCTTCAGCGGTCGCAAGTGGGAAGGCCAGATCTACCCGCTCGTTCGCAACCTCATCCTCGCCAGCGAGTGATGGCCTAGGCTTCTGACAGCCATCGACAATCTTTAGCCAAAGGCCGCAGGTGGGCAAAACCGCCGCGGCGCGTTTGACCGCCGGTGGCAGGCCGCTATCGTTGCGGGCTGCTGTGGGGCGGGGCTTTGAGCATCGGAGCCGTGTGAACCGGGGGAAGACCGCCAATGGCGGGCAAGCGGACACGATTGAAAGAGGCGCCAGTGCCCGACCCTGTGCCCGACCAACTCGAGGCAGAGCCCGGGCCTGAGCAGCCGCCCGGAGCACTCGACGAGCTGGCCGCCGATGCCGGCTGGACACCGGGCCCGACACCCGACTTGGCGCTTGCCGTCGCGCCCGTCGCACCCGCCGCCGAAGCCTCGCCTTCGATGGCGCAGTTTCTCGATATCAAGGCCGCCAATCCCGATAGCCTCCTCTGGTACCGGATGGGCGACTTCTACGAACTGTTCTTCGACGACGCCGTCGCCGCCTCGGCGACGCTCGGCATCGTGCTTACCAAGCGCGGCAAGCATCTCGGCCAGGACATACCGATGTGCGGCGTGCCCATCCATCGCGCCGACGAATATCTGCAGCGCCTGATCAGGGCGGGCCATCGCGTCGCCGTCGCCGAGCAGCTCGAAGATCCCGCCGAGGCGCGCAAGCGCGGCGCCAAGGCCGTCGTGCGCCGCGACGTGGTGCGCCTCGTCACCCCCGGCACCTTGACCGAGGACGCACTGCTCGACGCCAAGGTGCGCAATTATCTCACCGCCATCTTTCGCCCCGGTGGTCAAGCGGCGCCCGCGGCGCATGAGCCGAACGCTCCACTGGCACTGGCGTCGATCGACATTTCAACTGGTGAGATGGAGGTCGGCGAGGTCTCCGGCGCCGACTTGCCAGGCGAGCTGGCGCGACTTGCGCCCAGCGAGGTGATCGCGTCCGATGCCCTGCTCGGCGATGCCGACGTGCGTGCGTGGGTGGCACGCGTCGGCGCCGCGGCGACGCCGGTTCCGGCCGCCTATTTCGACAGCTTGGGCGGTGAAGTCGGTCTCAAGAAGCATTTGAAGGTCACGGAGCTGGGCGGCTTTGGCGCCTTCACGCGCCCCGAGCTGGCGGCGGTCGGGGCGGCGCTCAAGTACATCGAGCTGACGCAAGTGGGTCGCGCGCCCGTGCTGCGCCCACCCAAGCGCTCCGGTTCCGAAGCTATCCTGCTCATTGATGCGGCGAGCCGCGCCAGCCTAGAGCTGGTCCGCTCTGTGGCCGGCGACAAGCAAGGCAGTCTGCTCGGCGCCATCGACCGCACAGTCACGGGCGCCGGCGCACGCGATCTGGCGGCGCGCCTCGCCAGCCCCTTGCGCGAGGTCGCGCTGATCAACCATCGCCTCGACGCCGTTGGATTTCTCATCGAGCAGGAAAGCCTCCGCAGCGATGTGCGCGACGTGCTGAAGTCGGCTCCCGACATCGCTCGCGCTGTCTCGCGTCTGGGTTTCGGCCGCGGCTCGCCGCGCGACCTCGCCGCCGTGCGCGAGGGCATAGCCAGCGCCCAGCGTTGCGCCGACCTGTTGGCGCGCGAGCGCTCGGGCATGGGCCTGCCGCAGGAGCTGCAGCGTCTGGCCGACGAGCTGTGCGCCGTCGGCTCCCAGTTGCGCGCGTCCCTGGCAGCGGCCGTGGTGGACGATCCCCCGCATCTAAAACGCGACGGCGGTTTCGTGCGCCCCGGCTACCGCACCGAGCTCGATGCGGCACGGCGGATGAAGGAAGACGGACGCGGCGTCATGGCCGGCCTGGAGACCAAGTACGTCGAGCGCACCGGCGTCAAAACGCTGAAGGTTCGCCACAACAACATTCTCGGCTTCTACATCGAGGTGACGCAGGGCAACGCCAAGCCTCTCCTTGAGGGACCGCACGCCGGTGAGTTCCGCCATCGCCAGACGATGGCCAACGCGGTGCGCTTTTCCACCTCCGAGCTGACCGACATCGAGGGGCGCATCGCCTCGGCGAGCGAGCGCGCGCTGAGCCTCGAGCAGGAGATATTCACAGAGCTGGCGACCGCCATTGACGGCGAAGCCGGCGGCCTTGGGCGCATTGCTGCTGCACTGGCCGAACTCGACGCGACCGCTTCGCTGGCCGAGCTGGCGCACGCCGAGGGCTACACGCGCCCCGTCATCGACGACAGTCGGCTGTTTGAGGTTCGCGGCGGTCGCCATCCGGTCGTCGAGCAGGCGCTGCGTGCCGCCAAGGCCGGCGCCTTCATCGAGAATGATTGCGTCCTGGGCAGCGGCAGCGAGGCGCGCGCGGGTACAGACAGAGGAGACCGCCGACGGGCGCATCTGGCTCGTCACCGGACCGAATATGGCGGGCAAGTCGACTTTCCTGCGCCAGAATGCCCTCATCGCGGTGCTGGCGCAAATGGGCTCGTTCGTGCCGGCGCGATCAGCGACCATCGGCGTGCTCGATCGGCTGTTCTCGCGCGTCGGCGCCTCCGACGATCTGGCCCGCGGCCGCTCGACCTTCATGGTCGAGATGGTCGAGACGGCAGCCATCCTCAATCAGGCGAGCGACCGCTCTCTTGTCATTCTGGATGAGATCGGCCGCGGCACGGCAACCTTCGATGGTCTGTCGATCGCCTGGGCGACGGTCGAGTTCTTGCACGAGGCGCTCAAGGCGCGGGCGCTGTTTGCCACGCACTACCACGAGCTGACTGCGCTCGCTCGCCGCCTCGACGGCGTCGCCAACGTCACCATCGACGTGCGCGAATGGCATGACGAGATCGTTTTCCTGCACAAGGTGAAGCCGGGAGCCGCCGACCGCTCGTACGGCATCCAAGTCGCCAAGCTCGCCGGCCTGCCCGACCGCGTGGTCGGTCGCGCGCGCGAAGTGCTGGCGCTGCTCGAAAAGGCCGACAGCCGCAAGAACGCGCGCAATGGCGGGCTCGACGAGCTGCCTCTGTTTGCGCTAAGCCGCACGACGACCTCGCCGGAACGCGCCGGCCCCTCGCCCGTCGAGACGGCCGTCGACGAATTGCAGCCCGACGAACTGAGTCCGCGCGCGGCGCTGGAGGCCATCTACCGCCTCAAGGCGCTGCGCCGGGCACGGCCCGAGCCTGAACGCTAATTAAGGGACCGACAGTTAGCCTGCAGCATGGATAAAGCGATCCAACAGACCGCGCCCTATTTCGACTCTCGCGCCCTCCGCGCCGAGTTGACGGCGAATTTCCGCGCCGCCGGAGATGACGCCGCCAAGGCTCGCCCGGCCATGATCGAACGCCTCAAGCTGCTGGTCGCCGATGCAAGAGCTGAGGCGCGGCGCGGGCTCGAGGCCGACCACAGCGGCCGGCGCTGCGCCGCCGGGCTGTCGCATTTCCAGGACGAGCTGATCCGCGTTCTCTACGACTACACACTGGCGCACGTCTATCGCGCCACCAATCCCTCCGACGCCGAGCGCATGGCCATCGTCGCCACCGGGGGCTACGGCCGCGCGCTGCTGGCGCCTGGGTCGGACATCGATCTCCTCTTCCTGCTGCCCTACAAGCAGACGGCGTGGGGCGAGAGCGTCGCCGAATACATGCTCTATGTGCTGTGGGATCTCGGCTTCAAGGTCGGCCACGCCACGCGCACCGTCGATCAGTGCATCAAGATGAGCTCCGACGTGACGGTGCGCACGGCGCTGCTCGATGCGCGACTGATCTATGGTGACGGCCAGCTCTACGGTGAGTTCGAGGAGCGGTTTCGCACCCAGGTCGTGACGGGTACCGCTCGCGCCTTCATCGACGCCAAGATGGCGGAACACGACGCGCGCCACCGTACCGCCGGCGAGAGCCGCTACCGGGTCGAGCCGAACGTCAAGGACGGCAAGGGCGGCCTGCGTGACCTGCATACGCTGCACTGGCTGTCCAAATACATCTACGGGCAAGGAGTCGGCGCGGCGACAGTGGCCGCGGGAATCTTCCGGCCCGAAGAGGTGGCAACGTTCCGCCGCTGCGAAGACTTCCTGTGGACCGTCCGCTGCTTCCTGCATTTCCTCAGCGGACGCGCCGAAGAGGTGCTGACCTTCGACGTCCAGCCATGGCTCGCCGCCAGGCTCGGTTACAACGACCGGGGCGGGCTGCTGGCCGTCGAGCGCTTCATGAAGCACTACTTTCTCACCGCCAAGGATGTCGGCGACCTGACGACGATTCTCTGCTCGGCGCTGGAGATGCAGCAGCTCAAGGCCTCGCCCGGCCTCAGCCACTACTTCCGTCCCTCGAGCTGGAAGCAGCGGCGGCAGTTGCGCACGCGCACCGACTTCCGCATCGACAACGATCGCCTGAACGTCGCCGATCCCGACGTGTTCAAGCGCGATCCCGTCAATCTCATCCGTTTTTTCGCCGAGGCGCATCTTTCAAATTCGTACCTGCATCCCGACGCCATTCGACTGTTGCGCCAGTCGAAACGCCTGATCGACGACAAGTTGCGCGACGACCCGGAGGCGAACAGGATCTTCGTTGAGCTGCTGACCGGAGACACCAACCCCGAGATGTCGCTGCGACGCATGAACGAGGCCGGCGTGTTGGGTCGCTTTGTGCCCGAGTTCGGTCGCGTCGTCGCCATGACGCAGTTCAACATGTATCACAGCTATACGGTCGACGAGCATCTAGTGCGCACGGTCGGCATGCTCACTGATATCGAACGCGGCGGGTCCAGCAACGAGCTGCCGCTGTCCAGCGAGATCATTGGGACCATCAAGAATCGGCGCGTGCTCTATGTCGCCGCCTTCCTTCACGATATCGGCAAGGGCCAGACTGAGGATCATTCGATCGTGGGCGCGCGCGTTGCCCGCAAGCTTGGGCCGCGCTTCGGCCTGACGCCGGCCGAGACCGAGACCGCCGCATGGCTCATCGAGCAGCATCTGACGATGAGCAACATCGCGCAGAGCCGCGATCTCTCCGATCCCAAGACCATCCGCGATTTTGCCGATGTCGTGCAGAGCCCGGAACGCCTGAAGCTGCTGTTGTTGCTCACGGTGGCCGACATTCGCGCCGTCGGGCCGGGTGTGTGGAACGGCTGGAAAGGCCAGCTGTTGCGAACCCTCTACTACGAGACCGAGCCGCTCGTCGCAGGCGGCCACACGCAGGTCAAGCGCAGCCAGCGCACCGCCGAGGCGCAGGAGGAGCTCCGTGCGGCGCTCGCCGACTGGGGGCCGGCCGAAATCGACCGCTACATCGACCGGCACTATCCCGACTATTGGCTGCGCACCGATCCTGAACGGCGCGTCGAGCATGCCCGGCTGTTGCGCCGCGCCGAGCAGCAGGGCCTGCACGTCGCCACTGACACGCGCACCGACGCGTTTACCGCAGTCACCGAGCTGACGGTCGTAGCACCTAACCATCCGCGGTTGCTGGCGCTGTTCGCCGGCGCCTGCGCCGCCGCCAGCGCCAACATCGCCGGCGCGCACATCATGACCACGCGCGATGGATTTGCCTTAGATACGTTCCTTCTTAATCGCGCCTTCACTGACGATGAGGACGAGCTGCGGCGCGGCAAGCGTATCGGCGAACTCATCGGGCGATTGCTGAGCGGCGACGCTTGGCTTGACACGCTGCTCGCCGAGCGGGGTCCCCCGCCCCGCCGCGTCATGGCATTCACGGTCGAACCCGATGTGATTATCAACAATGCGCTGTCGGACCAGTTCACCGTCATCGAGGTGGCGGGCCGCGATCGTCCCGGCTTGCTTTACGAGCTGACCAGCACGCTTTCCAACCTGCTGCTCGACATCACCTCGGCGCACATCACGACCTTCGGCGAGAAGGCCGTCGACGTCTTCTACGTGACCGATCTGACGGGCAGGAAGATCGACAGCGATACGCGACAGGAGTCGATCCGCAAACGGCTGGTCGCCGTGCTCGAGAGTGACGGCGACAAGCCGGCGCGCGTCCCGGCGCCGACTTAAGACGCGCTAGCGCGACACCATCAGCTCGACGCGGCGATCAAGCTGCCACAGGTCTTCCTGGGGAAATTCGCTGCGAACAACGCCGAGGTAGGGCTCGGTCTTGCCTTTCGGCACCAGGTCGAGCTGCCCGTTGAAGCCGCCTTCGCGCAGGAAGCTCGCGACCGTGTCGAGCCGCTCGCGCGACAGGCTCATGTTGAGCGCGTCGGTGCCGCGTTCGTCTGCGTGGCCGGTCAACGTCACTTTCGGGAAGCGTTTGATCTGCAGGTATTCGAGCAGCAGGGCCGCGGCCCGGCGTCCCTCGTCGGTGAGCGTTGCTTCGTTGAATACGAAGGTGACCGGCACCGGCACAGAGGTGTTCGCGGGGCGGTCCGGCGCTGCCGCAGGCGCTACCGCAGGTGTCACGGGTTGCAGAGGCGGCGCGGTGACCCCGGATTCGGGGACCCTTGGTGCCGTGACGCTGGGGGGCGTGACACTGGCAGCGGGTGCGGCGGCGGCGATGCGATTTTCGGCCGGCGGTTGCAGCGGCGGCGGGGGAACGGCGGCTGCGGCGGCCGGCTTGGCGGCGCCCGAGCGTGCCTCGGCGACCATGCCTTCCAGGTTCTTCAGCATGTTGGCGGTGACGGCGCCGGCCGTCTGCGGCTTAGGCGTCGCCGGTTGGGTTTCTGCCACTTGCGTTTTGGGGCGGGGCACGGCTTTGAATAGCGCCAGCTTGGCATCGGGATTGGGGATCTTGGTGTCGGTGGTGAAAGTCCAATCGCCGTTATCGTCGGCTTCCACCGTTCCGATTTCCCTGCCGTCGGCCGTGATCGTCACCGATGAGCGCGGCTCGGCGCGGCCGGCGAACACCGAGGTACCGTTGGGATCGATGCGCGCGACGTCGAAGGCCGGCGCCCCGCCCGACCCGGCGGGTGCGGGCGCCAGCGCATCCTTGAGCTGCTCCACGTCGTCGCCGGCAGGCGATGCCTCAGGCGACGTCTTGCCGGGCTGCTGCTCTTTCGCCTGTTGTTCAGGCTGACGCGGCCCGGGGCCGAGATCGAGCCATACGGCTCCTGCAAAGAGCGTCAGCAGCAGTAGGATGATCGGCACAGCGAAGCGAAGCATCGCGTTGGTTCCCGCGCTCTAAGCCCCCCGGCCATTAGCACAGACGTAAGTTTCCGGCATTTGAGCACTCTGTTCAAGGCCACCACATGGCCGAAAACAGGGTTCTCGTCGACAGGGTAAGCGGCTTACGCCGAGATGCGCGGGTTGCCGCCACCGCTACCGCCCGCCCTGAACAGGAATGTCATCAGGAACCCGGCGACGAAGCCGCCCACATGCGCCATGTAGGCGATGCCGCCGACATCCTTGGTCGTCTCGTCGGTATAGGCGATGGAGCCGACGCCGCTGAACATCTGCAGGGCGATCCACAGGCCGAGCACGACAAGCGCCGGCATTGCCACCATCTGGTTGCCGACCAGCACTTTGACCTTCGCCTGCGGGAACATCAGCAGATACGCACCGAGAACGCCGGCAATGGCGCCGGAGGCGCCGACGTTTGGGATCATCGAAGTGCTGCTCACGTAGTACTGGGCGAACGTCGCGGCGATGCCGGCCAGCAGATAGAACAGCAGGAACTTCAAGTGCCCGAAGCGGTCCTCGACGTTGTCGCCGAAGATCCACAGGTAGAGCATGTTGCCACCCAGGTGCATCCAGCCGCCGTGCATGAACATTGCGGTGAACACGGTGGCCATATTGGCGAGAGGGGCGTCGGTGAAGCGCCCAGGAACGAACGCCCACTCCTGGATGAAGGCGTCGCCGTTCTGCAATTCGAGCAGGAAGACGAGGACATTGATGATAATGAGGATGTAGGTGACGTACGGCGTAGAGCGCCGCTGGGAATTGTCGTCGCCGAGCGGAAACATCTCTCAGTCCTCCCACCTGTCGTCAAAAACTTGTCGGCAATAGGCATGGCGATGTCAACGGTGCGCCCGACTGCCGGCGCCCGGCTCAGCCCGTGCGCATCTGGCCGCTTGCCCTTCGGCCAGGGCTCCGCTACCGCTCAGCGCCCATGAAGCTCTACCGCTCCTTCGCGACCGTCGGCGGCCTCACCATGTTGAGCCGCGTCTTCGGCTTTCTGCGCGATATCCTCATAGCCGCCGTGCTGGGCTCGGGCGCCGTGGCCGACGCATTCTTCGTCGCCTTCAGATTCCCCAATCTGTTCCGTCGCTTGTTCGGCGAAGGCGCCTTCAACGCGGCGTTCGTGCCGCTATTCGCCAAGCGGCTTGAGGGCGACGGGCGTGAAGCGGCACGTGCCTTCGCCGAGGAGGCGATGTCGGGGCTCGTCTTTATCCTTCTCATCCTCATCGTCGTCGCCGAAATCACCATGCCATTCCTGATGTACGGTTTGGCTCCCGGGTTCAGCGAAAACCCGGAGAAGTTCGACCTGGCGGTGCTGCTGACACGCATCACGATGCCCTACTTGCTGTGCATGTCGATCGTCGCCCTGATGTCGGGGGTGCTCAACTCGTTCGGCAAGTTCGTCGAGAGTTCCTCCGTCTCCATCGTCCTCAACGGCGTGATGATGCTGGCGACGCTGATCGGCATGTGGCTCGGCTACCAGAACGAGCCGATGGCCGGCGTCATCCAGGCATGGGGCGTGTTCGTCGCCGGCATTCTGCAGTTGGTGGTTCTCATCGACGGTCTGCGCCGCAACAACATCTGGCTGAAGCTACGCCGGCCGCGCATGACGGACGGCATGCGCCGGCTCATCCGGCTCGGCATTCCCGGCGTCATTGCCGGTGGCGTAACGCAGATCAACATCGTCATCGGCACCGTCATCGCCTCGATGCAGAACGGTGCCGTCTCCTACCTTTATTATGCCGATCGGCTGTATGAGCTCCCGCTCGCCATCGTCGGCATCGCCATCGGCGTCGTGCTGTTGCCGGATGTGGCGCGCCACCTGCGCGCCGAGAACCACGAAGCGGTGATGGACAGCCAGAACCGCTCCTTGGAATTCGCCGCCCTGTTGACCATGCCGGCGGCGGTCGCGCTCGCCGTGGTGCCAACGCAGATCGTGGCGGCGCTTTTCGAGCGCGGGGCCTTCACGGCCGTCGACACGCCGGCCACCGCCTGGGCGTTGGGCATTTTCGCCATCGGGCTGCCCAGCTTCGTGCTGATCAAAGTGTTCTCGCCGGCCTACTTCGCGCGCGAAGACACCAAGACGCCGATGATCTATGCAACGATCAGCCTGACGGCGAACACGATCGGCTCCATCGCGCTGTTCTTCGTTTTCCGTGCCTACGGATGGATGCCGCATCTCGGCATCGCCGTGGCGACGACGCTGGGCGGCATCCTCAACGCTGGGCTGCTCTATGCAACGCTGGCCAAGCGCGGTTTCTTCATCGCTGACCAGCGATTGAAGCACAACCTGCCGCGCATCGTGCTGGCCAGCGCCATCATGGGCGTCGTCCTTTGGCTCGTGGCGCAGATGTTGGCCGGCATGTTCCGCGCCCCGACGCCCGAATTGACGCGAGCCTTCGCGCTGACCGTGCTGGTCGGATCCGGGTTTATCGCCTACGCCGCGGCCATATTCGCGACGGGGGCTCTCGACGCCCGGCAGTTGCGTCGCTTCCTGTCGCGCCGCACGCCGCCCCCCGGGCCGGTCTGAGGCCGACGACCCTCGCATCGAGGCGGCCTTGCGCTGCTACCGGTGCCGCGCCATAAACCCGCGCCTATCGCTTCAAGGGGCTCCAATGACTTTCAAAGAGCGCGTGTTCTCCGGCATGCAGCCGACCGGCAGCCTGCACCTTGGGAATTACCTAGGGGCGATGGTGAATTGGATCCGCATGCAGGAGACGCACGAGTGCATCTACTGCGTCGTCGATCTGCACGCGATCACGGTCTGGCAGGATCCGCAGGAGCTGAAGAATGCCATCCGGCAGGTGACCGCTGCCTATATCGCCTCCGGCCTTGACCCCAAGCGCAGCATCCTCTTCAACCAGAGCCAGGTTGCCGAGCACGCCGAGCTCGCCTGGGTGTTCAACTGCGTTGCCCGTCTCGGGTGGCTCAACCGCATGACGCAGTTCAAGGAGAAGGCCGGCAAGGACCGCGAGAACGCCTCGGTCGGCCTCTACGCCTATCCAAACCTCATGGCTGCCGACATCCTCGCCTACCAGGCGACGCATGTGCCGGTCGGCGAGGACCAGAAGCAGCACCTCGAGCTGGCGCGCGACATCGCCCAGAAGTTCAACGGCGACTTCCGCGACCGCATAATCGCCGCAGGATACACCGACGGGATCTTCTTCCCGCAGCCCGAGCCGGTGATCACCGGACCTGCAACACGCGTCATGAGCCTGCGCGATGGGACCAGGAAGATGTCGAAGTCCGAGCCTTCGGACATGTCGCGCATCAACCTGATGGACGATACCGACACCATCGCCGACAAGATCAAGCGCGCCAAGACCGACATGGAGCCGGCGCCTCCGGGCAATCTGGAGGAGCTGAAGGCGCGTCCCGAGATCGACAACCTTGTCGGCATCTACGCGGCTCTGGCCGATATCACCAAGGAAGCCGCTCTCGGCGAGCTGATCACCACTTCGGGGGAGGGACCAAGCATTTTCACCGGCCTCAAGCGGCTGCTTACCGCGGCCGCCGTGGAAAAGCTGGGCCCGATCCGCGCCGAGATCCTGCGGCTCACTGCCGACCCGGCCGAGATCGATCGCATCCTCGCCGATGGCTCCCAGCGTGCCCGCGCCATCGCCGCGCCGGTCATGGCCCAGGTCAAGGATATCGTCGGGTTCGTGCGCTCATGATGGGCGCGCGGTTGTTAGTCCTCGGACCTCGTGGCAGCATGCGCTCATGACGATCAAGAAGCGCCGATCCTTCGAGGCCGACCACTTCCGGAAGTTCCTCATCGTCATCGATGAAACTCCGGAGGTCGACACCGCGCTGTATTACGCGGCGAGCCGCATGCAGCGGTCGTCCGGCGCGCTCGTCATGCTGTACGTAATCGTGCCGCAGGAGTTCCAGCACTGGATCAACGTACGCCAGCAGCAGATCGAGGAAGAGACGACGAAGGCCAAGGCGTTGTTTCGTCTTATGCGCCGCAAGCTGAACAACGCTGGCTATGAGAACGTCGCCTGCGAGGAAATCATCCGCGAAGGCAGCAAGGGCGGGGAAATTCGCAAGCTCATCGACGAGGACGAGGACATCGCGGTTCTGGTGCTCGGCGCCTCGACGGACGCCGCGGGACCAGGGCCGCTGGTCTCATCCCTTGCCGCAAGTGGCGCCATGGGCAGCTTTCCGATCCCAATTACCATCGTACCCGGCTCGCTTGAGCTGGAGGAAGTCCGCAGCCTGGACTAAAAGGCCTCAAAGGCACTCGAAATCGTCCCCGGAATTGCCTATATTAGAGCAATTCTAAACAAGTGTTCGACCGCCGGTTGATCCGGCGATGGCAGATGCGGAAAGGCGAGGCCGATGTTCATCCAGACCGAAGCGACCCCCAACCCGGCGACGCTGAAGTTCATTCCCGGCAAGTCGGTGCTCGCCGACGGCACCGCCGACTTCACCGACAAGGGCGAAGCCCTGGCTTCCCCGCTTGCCTCGCGCCTCTTCGACATCAAGGGCGTGCGCGGTGTGTTTCTCGGCTCCGACTTCATCTCCGTGACCAAGGGCGAGGAGGAGTGGCAGCACTTAAAGCCGATGATCCTCGGCGCCATCATGGAGCACTTCATGTCGGGCGCACCCGTCGTGGCGGAGACCGCCAACGACGACACCGGTGCGACATCGTACGACCCCAAGGACGAGGCTATCGTCGCCACCATCAGGGAGCTGCTGGAAACGCGCGTGCGCCCGGCCGTCGCCCAGGATGGCGGCGACATCACCTTCTCCGCCTTCCGCGACGGCATCGTCTACCTGCACATGCGCGGCGCCTGCTCTGGCTGCCCCAGCTCAACCGCCACGCTGCGCCACGGCATCGAGAACTTGCTCCGCCACTTCTGCCCGGAAGTGCAAGAGGTGCAGGCCGTATAAGCCTGAAAGAGTGCGCACGCGAAACCCCGCCCCCTGTGGCGGGGTTTTTGTTTTTCAGCCGGCCCACGGGAGAGCCATCATGCCAGCCGCAGAAGCAGCCCTTCGCCAAGCCTTTCTCGACGCGCGCACGCAAAATGCTTGGCTGCCCAAGGACGTGCCCGACAGCCTGTTGAAGCAGCTCGTCGACGCTGTCGTGCTGGGGCCGACCAGCGCCAACTGCGAGCCGGCGCGTTTCATATTCGTGAAATCCAAGGAAGCGAAAGCAAAGCTGCAGCCGTTGCTCAGCGAAGGCAATCGCGCCAAGACCATGCAGGCGCCGGTCTGCGCCATCATCGGCTACGACCTGGAATTCTATCAGCACCTGCCGCAGCTGTTTCCGCACAAGGACATGATGGCCTCATTCGTCGGCAAGCCGGAAAAGATTCACGAAACGGCATTCCGCAACGGCACGCTGCAGGGCGCCTATCTCATTATTGCAGCGCGGCTTTTGGGACTTGATTGCGGGCCGATGTCCGGCTTCGACAGCGCCGCTGTCGACAAGGAATTCTTTGCCGGCACAAGCGTCCGCTCGAATTTCCTCTGCAACCTCGGATACGGCGATCCTGCGGCGGTCCAGGCGCGGTTGCCGCGGTTTGCGTTCGGCGAGATTGCGACCGTCGTCTGAGCGGCCGGCTACCGAGAATTGCATTTTCAAGTGGTGAAACTGCTGTGCTCTGCGTATAGGGTGCGGCGCATGAACATACTTGCCTTCGATACGTGCTTCGATGGCTGCTCGGTTTGCGTTGCCGAGCGGCACGGACGCGCCCTCGTCGAGCTGAGCTCCAGGATGGAGCGCTTCGAGACCGGTCACGCCGAGCGCCTCATTCCCATGATCGGCGAAGCCATGGAGGAGGCGCGTTTGAGTTTTGACGACCTCACCCAGATTGCCGTCACCGTTGGACCCGGCACGTTCACCGGAACGCGCATCGGCGTCGCCGCAGCGCGCGCGGTGGCGCTGGCCATCGGAGCGCGCACCAGCGGAGTTTCGAGCTTGGCAGCCATGGCCGAGGTGGCGCGCCGCCAGATCAAATCGAAGGCACTGGCGGTTGTCGTCGATGCGCGGCGCGGGGAAGTTTACGCGCAGCTATTCGGCGCTGAAGGAGGCGGTCGCGATCCTGCCTCGCCACCGCAACTGCTGTCACTTGCCGACGCGGCCGTTCTGGGCGGTACTGGGTCCATCGTATTTGTCGGCTCGGCCGGCGCGGAGGTGGCAGCGATCGCCGCTGGTCTGGGTCGCACCGCTGCGGCGATGCTCCCCGACCTGCTGCCCGATGCGGTTGCCGTGGCCCAGATAGCGGCGACGCTGGAACCATCCGACGCGCCGCTGGTGCCGTTCTATCTGCGGCCCCCCGATGCCAAGCCGCAAAGCGGCAAGGCGATCGCGAGAGCTTGAACATGTGTGCCGCCGCCACGCCTCTCGACCCGAAAAACCTCAGCTTGCTATGGGCGAGCCCAGACCGCGCCGACGAGATCGCGGCCCTGCACGCCCAGCTTTTCGATCCGCCATGGAATGCCGCCAGCATCGTGGAGGCGATCGAGCATCCCGCATCCGCTTCGTTCATTGCGCAGATCCGCGACCCGCGGTTGCTGGCCGGTTTCGTTATCGGTCGCATCGCCGCCGATGAGGCCGAGATTCTATCGATCGGTGTCGCGCCAGAATGGCAGCGCCGCGGCATCGGTCGGCAGATGGTCGGCGGGCTGGTGCGGGCCGCGCGCCGGGCCGAAGTATCGCGCCTCTTCCTCGAGGTGGCGGGCGATAATGTGGCTGCCGGCGCTCTCTATCTAAGCCTCGGGTTCAAGCCGGCCGGCGGGCGCAAGGACTATTACAAGCGCGCCGGCGGCGAGAACGTCGATGCCGTCATCCTGGCGCTCGACCTGTAGATCAATCGGCATGGGTGGCGGCGGTGGACGGCCCGCAGCCGCTTTCCTATAAGCGTTGACCGAGCGAGAGCGGAGCGATCACCGCCGCATGCCCGATTCTGCACACCAGACGCTGAGCCGCATCGAACTGCTGTGCGCCGACCAGGGTTTGCGCATGACCGGTCAGCGGCGCGTCATCGCGCGCGTATTGTCGAGCGCCAAGGATCATCCCGATGTCGAGGAGGTCTACCAGCGCGCCAACGAGGTCGATCCGCGCATCTCGCTATCCACCGTTTATCGCACGCTGAAGCTGTTCGCCGAAAAGGGTATTCTCGAGCGGCATGACTTCGGCCACAAGCGCGGGCGCTACGAGGACGCGGCGCGCGGCCACCACGATCATCTCATTGACGTGGACACCGGGCGCGTCATCGAGTTCCGCAACGAAGCCATCGAGGCGCTGCAGGACCGCATCGCGCGCGAATTGGGTTTCAAGCTCGTCGGCCATCGTCTCGAGCTCTACGGTGTGCGCATGAAACCGGCCAAGAAGTCTTAGGGCCTCAGCGGGGAGCCAACATGGGTGCGATCCGCGGTGCAGCAGTTCTGGCGGGCTTCTTCGCGCTCACCGTGCCGCTGATGCCGGTGCAGGCCGTGCTCCTGCGCACCAGTTCCAGATCGGCGCGCGCCTTCCCGCATTGGTATCACCGCCAAGTCTGCCGCCTGCTCGGCATACGCATCGCCCTGCGTGGCGAGGTCGTGCGTAATCGACCGGTGCTGCTGGTCGCCAACCACACCACCTGGCTCGACATCCCAGTGCTGTCCGCCGTGGCGCCGGTATCCTTCATCGCCAAGAAGGAGGTCGCCACCTGGCCGTTCGTCGCCTCCCTCGCACGCCTGCAGCGCTCCGTCTTCGTCGACCGTGCGCGGCGTACCGCCGTCGGTCAGGCCGCCGGCGAGATCATGCAGCGGCTTACTCAAGGAGATGCCATCGTGCTGTTCGCCGAAGGCACCTCGAGCGACGGCAACCGCGTGCTGCCTTTCATGACCTCGCTGTTCGCGGCCGCCAAGCCGCAGCCAGGAGAGGCCAACGCCGCCCCCGACGCCGTCGTGCAGCCGCTGTCCGTCGTCTACACGCGTCTGCACGGGATGCCGCTCGGCCGTGCCGACCGTCCCGGCGTCGCTTGGTACGGCGACATGGAAATGCGCAGTCACGCCTGGGAGCTTCTCAAGGCCGGACCTCTCGATGTCGAGATCCGGGTAGGGGATCCAGTCCCGCTGACCAGCTTCGCCGACCGCAAGCAGCTGGCGCGGCATAGCGAAGCACAGGTGCGCGAGCACGTCGTCCGCATCCTGCGCGCCCGTCCGGCCGAGGAACCGGTGGAACTCGCAGAGTCTGACCCGGCACCTGCGGGGCTGCGCACGCGCCTCGCCGCGGAGCCTGGGCAAAAGTGGACGTAAACAATAGCCCTTCTGGGGACTGGACAATGCCGCTGCGATAAGGCTGCGTTGCACGGCATGGAGGCAAGTGCGCGAGAGCATGGACGATCAGCTGACATCTGAGGCTCGGGAGCCGGCGCAAGAGGAGGCGGTCGCCTCGCTCGCAGGCCTCGCGCATGCGCCTTCGGCGGAGCGCAAAGTGTACGTGCGCACCTTCGGTTGCCAGATGAACGTCTATGATTCCGAGCGCATGACCGAGGCGCTCGTGGCGCAAGGTTACGCCGAGACCGGCGTCATCGAGGATGCCGACCTGGTCATTCTCAATACCTGCCATATCCGCGAGAAGGCCGCCGACAAGGTCTATTCCGATCTCGGCCGCATCCGCCAAATGAAAGACGCACGCGCGGCGGCCGGCAGCGATACCGTCGTCGCCGTGGTCGGCTGCGTTGCCCAGGCGGAGGGCGCCGAGATCGTGCGCCGCTCGTCGGCCGTCGATCTCGTCATCGGCCCGCAGAGCTACCATCGCCTGCCCGAGTTGATCGCACGCAGCCGCTTTGAAAATCGGCCGTTGGTCGAGACCGAATTTCCCGATGAGGAGAAATTCACGCATCTGCCGCAGCGGGCGCCCGCGCGCGGCGTCACCGCATTCCTCACGGTGCAGGAGGGTTGCGACAAGTTCTGCACCTTCTGCGTGGTGCCCTATACGCGCGGCATGGAGTATTCGCGCGCCGTCGCCGATGTCGAACGAGAGGCGCGCTCGCTGGTGGCCAGCGGGGTGCGCGAAGTCACGCTGCTCGGACAGAACGTCAACGGCTACCACGGCGTCGGGCCGGCCGGGCGCACCTATTCGCTGGCCGATCTGCTGCGCCATCTGGCGCAGATCGATGGGCTTGAGCGCCTGCGCTATACCACCAGCCATCCGCGCGACATGGGCGATGACCTCATCGCCGCGCACGGCACCGAAAAGAAGCTGATGCCGTTTCTGCATCTGCCGTTTCAGTCAGGCGCCGACCGCATCCTCGCCGCCATGAACCGCAAGCACACGGCGCGCGACTACGTCGATCTCGTCGCCCGCATCCGCGCTGCGCAGCCCGACCTGGTGCTGTCGACCGACGTCATCGTCGGTTTCCCGGGGGAAACCGAGGCCGATTTCGACGCGACGCTGGAACTGTTCGCTGAGGTGGGCTTCGCCGCCGCCTATTCCTTCAAGTACAGCCCGCGCCCCGGAACGCCGGCCGAAAAGCTCGGCGACCAGGTTCCCGAAAACGTCAAGACCGAACGGCTGACCCGTCTGCAGCGCCTTATCGAACGCCAGCAAGCGGCGTTTGCTGCGCGCTGCGTGACGCGCACACTGCCCGTGCTGTTCGAAAAGCCGGGACGGCGCCCCGGGCAGCTCATCGGGCGCTCGCCTTATCTGCAGTCGGTGCATGCCGAAGCGCCTGCCGACATGCTGGGCCGGATCATACCCGTTGAAATTTCTTCCTTCGGACCCAATAGTCTAGCCGGTGTCATACGCCCGGAGTGATGATCGGGTAACGCCTACCGGCGTTATCCCTAGCCTGCGGTGCAGTGGGCGCCGACCTTGTGATAAGGTCGATCTGCAAGAGTGCCGATTCGAAGCGAACGACGACTGGAGCGCCATTGGCAGGATCTCGCGGGAATACGGTCGCTGGACCGGGACGGCCTCCTAAACCTCAGGTCGCTAACAAGCGCTTGGTGGTGCCCTTCGAGGATAACCGCCATCTCACTCGGCTCCTCGGGGAGTACGATAGTAACTTGGCACTCATCGAAGACCGCCTCGGCATCGAAGCCCATGCCCATGGCAACGTCGTCACCCTCAGCGGCCCCGAAGCGGCGTGCGACATCGCCCGCAACGTGCTGGAAGATCTCTACAAGCGCGCCAGCACTGGCGAGCCGATCGGTCCGGGAGATTTCGACGGTCTAATCCGCCATGCGCGCGAAGCCTCCGTGCCCGGGGACGGGCAGGCGCAGGTCGCCACGCGCCGCCGCGTCGTCAAGGCGCGCACGACGATGCAGAGCGCCTACATCCGTGCGCTGGAAAAATCCGATCTCGTGTTCGGTGTCGGCCCGGCCGGTACCGGCAAGACCTATATCGCCGTCGCCTACGCCGCCCATTGCCTGGAGCGCGGCCTCGTCGAACGCATCATCCTTTCACGCCCGGCCGTCGAAGCCGGCGAGCGCCTCGGCTTCCTGCCGGGTGACATGCGCGAAAAGGTCGATCCCTATCTGCGTCCACTCTACGACGCGCTCTATGACGTGCTTCCTCCCGAGAAGGTGGAGCGCGATCTGGAAACCGGCGTCATCGAGATCGCTCCCCTCGCATTCATGCGCGGACGCACGCTGGCCAACGCCTTCGTCATTCTCGATGAGGCGCAGAACACGACCAGCATGCAGATGAAGATGTTCCTGACCCGACTGGGCGAGAACGCCAAAATGGTGGTGACCGGCGACCCGAGTCAGATCGATTTGCCGGGCGGCATGAAGTCTGGCCTTGAGGAGGCGATCGCCCTGCTCGACGGCGTGCCTGGCATCGAGCCCATCCGCTTTACCGGTGCTGACGTGGTCCGGCGGGACCTGGTTGCGCGCATTGTTGAAGCTTACGACCGACAGAAGTAAGCTCGCTCCCATGCCCCCTGATGCCCCAGTGACCAGCGCTCCCGTTAGTACGGATGATGCGCCAGCCGACCCGGACCCCCGAAGTCTCGACATCGATGTCGTGCACGAGGGCGGCGACTGGGCCACGGTCACCGACGCCGATGGTCTTGTGCGCAATGCTGCAACAGCGCTCGCCGTCGAACTCGCCATCACCCGTGGCGAAGTTTGCGTCGCCTTGTCGAGCGATGAACAGGTCGCCGAACTCAATGCCAGCTATCGCGGCAAGGCGGCCCCCACCAACGTGCTGTCCTTTCCCGCCGTGCCCATGCTGCCGGTCGACGGCGAGCCGCCATTTCTGGGCGACATAATTCTTGCCAGCGAGACCGTGCAGCGCGAGGCGGCTGACCTGCAGCTGCCGCTCGAGCATCACATGCAACATTTGGTCGTGCACGGAATGCTGCACCTTCTCGGGTATGACCATCAGACGGACGAAGAAGCTGAGGCCATGGAAAGCCTCGAGGTGCGCATTCTGGCGCGCCTTGGCATCGCCGATCCCTATGCGGCGGCGGGCGAGCCGATAGTTCCGCTCGACTACGGGAGCCGACGTACGACACCATGAGCAACGCACACTTACCCAAGGCGCCGGCTGAACCTGCCAGTACGGCGGGCGGCGAGCAGCTTGCCACCGGAACGCAGAGCCTGCTCAATGCCCTGCTCAGCCGCATCGGGCTGCGCTCGCCGAGCCTGCGCGAGATGCTGGAGGCCGATCTCAAGAGCGAAGCCGAGGCCGACGCCGCCGCATTCTCGACCGAAGAGCGCGAGATGCTGCGCCGGCTATTGCGCTTCGGGGGTCTTCGCGTCGAGGACATCATGGTGCCGCGCGCCGACATCATCGCGCTCGAGGAGAGCGACACGCTTGCTGAACTCCTGCGCACCTTCGGCGACGCCGGGGTTTCGCGCATTCCGCTGTTCAACGAGACGCTCGACGATCCGCGCGGCATGATCCACGTCAAGGATCTGTTTCGCTGGCTGACGCGAGAAGCGGCCGACGATGTCGTGAGCACACGCATCGCCGTCGCTCCGCCGGCCGATGAAGACGTCTTGGAGGAGTCGAAGTCGACCGGGCCCTCGCAGCTCGATTTTGGCCGCGTCGACCTCTCGCGCCCCATCACGTCCGCCAAGATCCGCCGTCCCGTCCTCTATGTTCCCCCGTCGATGCCGGCAACCAACCTGCTCATCCGCATGCAGGCGACGCGCATCCACATGGCGCTCGTCGTCGATGAGTACGGCGGCACCGACGGTCTCGTCACCATCGAGGACCTCGTCGAGCAGATCGTCGGCGATATCGAGGACGAACACGACGTGGCCGAAGCCGCGTATATCGTCGATGAACCCAAAGTCGGCCTCGTCGCTTCTGCCCGCACGCCGATCAAACAGCTCGAAGAGCATCTCGGCATCAAACTCTTGAAGCCGGAGGAGGAAGAGGACATCGATACACTTGGCGGACTGATGTTCTCCCTGCTGGGCCGCGTGCCCGTGCGCGGCGAACTTGTCCGTCATCCGAGCGGATTGGAGTTGGAAGTTCTCGACGCCGACGCGCGCCGTCTCAAGAAAGTGAAGATCCATCAGCCGCGCGCCGTGAAAACGCCGCCCACTGACGCGGGCAACGCGTGACGCTCGCGCCGGCATCCGCGCGGCAGGGCCGCAGCAGCTCTGCGGTTGCCCTGCGCTTGACGGATTTGGTTCAGCGCTACTCCCTTCGCGTCACGCAACTAACCGGCTGGCGCCGCGCGGCGACCGCCTTTGCGGCTGGCGCCGCATCTGCCCTCGCCTTGGCGCCCGTCTTTCTCTCGCCGGTGCTGTTCCTGACCCTGCCGATCCTCGTCTGGCTGATCGACGGCGCCAGCATCTCCGGCGCCGGCCTCTCCGTTTTAAGTCGGCGACGGGTGCTGCTGCGTGCAGCAGGCGCCGGCTGGTGGTTTGGCTTTGGCTATTTTCTGTTCGGCCTGTTCTGGATCGGCGAGGCCTTTCTGGTCGAAGCCGATAAGTTCGCATGGCTGATGCCGTTTGCCGTGCTGATGCTGCCGGCGGGGCTGGCGCTATTCACGGGGCTGGCAGCCGCAGTGGCGCGCTTATTTTGGTCTCCGGGCGCCGCCCGCGTCCTGGTGTTGGCGCTGACGCTGGCATCTTCGGAATGGCTGCGCGGGCACGTGCTGACCGGCTTTCCCTGGAACGTGCTCGGCTATGCGCTGACGTGGCCACTGGCGCTGATGCAGTCGGCATCGGTGTTTGGCATCTACGGCTTGACGCTGCTGTGCGTTGCCATCTTCGCCGGGCCGCTGGTCATCATTGCCGGCGCCGAGCCGACCACACGCCTTGGCGCCGTACAGCGCGCAGTCGTGCTCGCCGTCGTTCCGCTGCTGACGCTTTACGGGCTCGGTGCTTGGCGGCTGTCGGCGGACATGGCGACCATGCTCGATGGGGTACGCATGCGCATCGTGCAGGCGAGCGTGCCGCAGCGCGACAAGTGGCGCCCCGAAAAGCAGCGCGAGATATTCGAAGATCAGTTGGCGCTGTCGCGGCGCGACGCCTCGGGCCGCGTCGACGATCTGGCCGGCATCACCCACCTCGTATGGCCGGAGGCGGCGATGCCCTTCCTGCCGCTCGAGCATCCAGAGGCGCTGGCGGCCATCGGTGCGACGCTCCCCGACGGTACGCAATTGCTGTCGGGCGCGCTGCGCCTCAAGCATCCAACGCCCGGCGAGTCTGGCAGCGCACGCCGGGGCTACAACAGTCTCATGGTGTTCGGCGATAACGGCGGCTTGGCGCAGACCTACGACAAGAACCACCTCGTCCCGTTCGGTGAATACCTGCCTATGCAGGCGCTGCTGGAAAGCATCGGCCTGGAGCAGCTCACCCGATGGCGCGGCGGCTTCTCCAGCGGTACCGTGCCGCGCCCGCTCCTAAGGATCGCGGGCCTGCCGCCTGTCGCCGGGTTGATTTGCTACGAGGTCATCTTCCCAGCCGCTATTGTTCAGGGTGCTGAGCGTCCGGGATTGCTGATCAATATCACCAACGACGGCTGGTTCGGCGATACGACCGGGCCGCGTCAGCACTTCCACCAGACGCGCGTGCGGGCCGTCGAGGAGGGGTTGCCCATTGTTCGGGCGGCAAACAACGGCATCTCTGCGGTCGTAGACGGGCAAGGTCGAGTTGTCGCAATGCTGAACCTTAATGCCCGCGGCATTCTGGATAGTGGAATTCCCGCGTCTATATCTGCGCCCGTTTATGCCCGGTGGGGTGATTGTACTTTCGTAGCACTAGCGCTGTTCTTCTTGGTCGCCGCATTTGCGCTTCGGTCTCGTGAACGTCATTAGTGACAATTTGCTTGTTGTTTCCAAGGGGGGCAACGGTCATAAAGCGCACCTCGTCGGCCGGAAATCTTCCCGGCCCGTAGAGCACCCCAAGTTAGATGGGGTGAGCGCCCGCAATCACAGCGTGCACAAACAATAGCGGGATTAGGGTAAGCAAGAATGGCGAAAGAAAACGGGCTCGACTCTGAAGTAGAAGAGCGTGGCTCCAGGCGTGCCAACCCGGTCGATGTTCATGTGGGAGCCCGGGTGCGGTTGCGCCGCATGCTCCTGGGGATGAGCCAGGAAAAGCTCGGCGAGCATCTCGGCCTGACTTTCCAGCAGATCCAGAAATACGAAAAAGGCATCAACCGGATCGGCGCCAGCCGCCTGTTCGATCTCTCCCAGGTTCTCAGCGTGCCGGTACAGTTCTTCTACGAGGAGCTGCCGGTGGGCCAGACGGCCTCCGCCGCCGGGTTTGCCGAGCGCCCGGCCGAGAACTACGCCGTCGAATTCCTTGGCAGCCGCGAGGGCCTGGAACTCAACAAGGCCTTCGCGCGCATCACCGATCCGCGCGTGCGCCGATCAATCGTCGACCTGGTGCGCGCCTTCGCCGGCGAAGTCGTCGCCAGCGAATAAGAAATCAGCAGAACGACAGGCTCTTGCGTTGCCTAACGGCGACGGGGACAGGCGTGCGCGCAGCGGCCTCAATCCTTGACCCGGTAGGCAAAGCCTGAGACAAACCCGGCGTTTTCAAGCGACGCCTAGCGCACGGGGGCCCGAGTGGCACGCAAGTCATACCTATTCACCAGCGAGTCGGTTTCCGAGGGCCACCCCGACAAGGTCTGCGACCGCATCTCCGATGAAGTCGTCGATGCGTTCTACCGCGAGAGCCTCAGCGCCGGCCTCGACCCGTGGGCCATCCGCGCCGCCTGCGAGACCATGGCGACGACGCAGCGCGTCGTGATCGCCGGTGAATATTCCAACACGCCCAAGTCCGTGACCGTCGCCATGATCCAGGACGTCACGCGCAAGGCGATCAAGGACATCGGCTACGAGCAGGACGGCTTCCACTGGGCCAACTGCAACATCGAGGTGCTCCTGCACGGGCAGTCGGCCGACATCGCCGCCGGCGTCGACGCCAAGCAGCCGACCAACAAGGAGGAAGGCGCCGGCGATCAGGGCATCATGTTCGGCTACGCCTGCAGCGAGACGCCCGAACTGATGCCGGCACCGATCTACTACAGCCACAAGATCCTCGAGAACCTCGCCCACGCGCGCAAAAACAAGACCGGCGATGCGGCCATGCTCGGCCCCGACTCCAAGAGCCAGGTCACGGTGCGCTACGAGGACGGCAAGCCCGTCGGCGTTACCCAGATCGTCGTCTCGCACCAGCACATCGTCGAGGATCTGTCCTCGCGGCAGGTGCGCGACATCATCGAACCCTACGTGCGCAAGACGCTCCCCGACGGCTGGATCGGCAAGGACACCATCTGGCACATCAACCCGACGGGTAAGTTCTTCATCGGCGGCCCCGACGGCGACACCGGCCTCACCGGCCGCAAGATCATCGTCGACACCTACGGCGGCGCGGCCCCGCACGGCGGCGGCGCCTTCTCCGGCAAGGACCCGACGAAGGTCGATCGCTCGGCCGCCTACGCCGCCCGCTACCTCGCCAAGAACGTTGTCGCGGCCGGTCTTGCCGACCGCTGCACCATCCAGCTCTCCTACGCCATCGGCGTCGCCAAGCCGCTGTCGATCTACGTCGACACGCACGGCACCGGCAAGGTCGACGAGGCTAAGCTCGAGCAGGCGCTGGGCGAGGTGATGGATCTGTCGCCGCGCGGCATCCGCGAGCACCTCGATCTCAACAAGCCGATCTACGCGCGCACCGCGGCCTACGGCCACTTCGGACGCGCGCCCGATGCGGACGGCGGCTTCTCCTGGGAGAGGACCGACCTTGCCGATGCGATCAAGAAGGCCATTGGCTGAGGCGGGCGTTCAGCTGGGCGCCGAGCCGGCAGCCGCGACCGATCCCGCGCACCGCGACGAGCTGCGATCGTTTGGACGTCGGCGCGGGCGGCGCCTGAGTGCGCGTCAGCAGCACCTGCTCGACGTCGTGCTGCCGCGCGTGGCGCTGGCGCCGGCTCTATCGGCGCAATCGCCTGCGGCGCAGTTTCCAGCGCCCGTTGCGGGCTTGTGGCTGGAGATCGGCTTTGGCGGCGGCGAGCACCTGATCTGGCAGGCGCGGGCCAATCCTGAGGTCGGGCTGATCGGCTGCGAGGTGTTCGAGGACGGCGTCGTCAAGGCGCTGTCGGCCATCGATGAGGGCGCCCTCGGCAACGTCCGCATCAGCACCGAGGATGCGCGCGAGGTGTTGCGCGCTGCTGCCCGCAGGCTGCCTCGACCGGGTGTTCATCCTGTTTCCCGACCCCTGGCCCAAGAAGCGCCACGTCAAGCGCCGGCTCATCAATCCCGCGCTGGTCGACGCGCTGGCCCGCGTCATGCGCCCCGGTGCGAGAACTGCGCATCGCCACCGATATCGGCGACTACCTGCGCACCATCCTGCTCGCCTTGCATGGCGCACGCCGACTTCGCCTGGCAGGTCGCTGGGCCCGCAGGATTGGCGCGCAGAGGCGGCCCGATTGGCCGCCGACACGCTATGAGGCGAAGGCCGGCCGGGAGGGCCGTCGCACGCTATTTCCTACGGTTCCTGCGCCGCGAGGCCGCGGCATATCGGCGGACCCATCCCCTTGCAAGCCGGGTCACGATCCCGTAATATTCTGCTGCTCATGATCATCTCAACTATCAGGAGTGGGCCCTCTGGGTCCGCTCTTTTTGTATTGGCGTAAGGGATCGGGCAAAGCTGACCGGTAATACATTCGAGCATGCACGCTGGCGACGACGGCGCCCTGGGCGACCGGTTCATCGTGGAGAGTGGCGCCGCTGCGCGGGTTGCCGAGCTGATCGAGCCGGCGCTCAGCGATCGCGGCTTCCGACTTGTGCGCGTCGGCGTGTCCGGGCCGCGAAGGCCAGGACGTTGCAGATCATGGCCGAGCGGCCCGACGGCACGATGACGATCGAGGACTGCGAGATCATCTCGAAGGAGATTTCGCCGCTGCTCGACGTGCACGAGCCGCTTTCCGGCGCGCTATCGTCTCGAGGTTTCCTCGCCCGGCATCGACCGGCCGCTGGTGCGGCCCTCCGACTTCGAGGACTGGGCCGGCCACGAGGCGAAGATCGAGGTGAAGGAGCCGATCGACGGTCGCAAGCGTTTCCGCGGCATGCTCGAGGGCTTCGAGGACGGTGAGGTGCGTATCGAGGTCGATCTCGGTGCAGCCGGACAAGAACGTGATCGGCATACCGGTTGGGCTCGTTTCGCGAAGCGCGGCTCGTGCTGACCGACGAACTGATCCGCGAGGCCTTGCGCCGCGCAAAGAAGGGTAACGCATCAGCATCCGACGAGGCCGTAGAGCCAAGCGCGGATCGCGAGGAGGACTAAGACCATGGCAATGGCCGGCATCAGCGCCAACAGGCTGGAGCTCCTGCAGATCGCCGACGCGGTCGCGCGCGAGAAGTCGATCGACCGCAAGATCGTCATCGAGGCGATGGAAGACGCCATCCAGAAGGCGGCCAAGTCGCGCTACGGCGCCGAGAACGACATCCGCTGCGAGATCGACCCCAAGACGGGCGAGACGCGGCTGTCGCGCGTGCTCGCCGTCGTCGAGCACGGTCGAGAACGACTCGACGCAGATCACCTCGCCGACGCGCAGCGCCGCAACGCCGAGGCCAAGGTCGGCGACCTCATCGCCGAGCCGCTGCCGCCGCTGGATTTCGGCCGCGTCGCCGCGCAGAACGCCAAGCAGGTCATCGTGCAGAAGGTGCGCGAGGCCGAGCGTGAGCGCCACTACAGCGAATACAAGGACCGCATCGGCGAGATCGTCAACGGCACCGTGAAGCGGGTCGAGTACGGCAACGTCATCGTCGACCTCGGGCCGCGCCGAGGGCATCATCCGCCGCGACGAGATGATCCCGCGCGAGAACGTGCGCTACGGCGACCGCATCCGCGCCTACATCTACGACGTCTCCCGCGAGCCGCGCGGCCCGCAGATCTTCCTGTCGCGCGCCCGGCCCGAGTTCATGTCGAAGCTGTTCGCGCAGGAAGTGCCGGAGATCTACGACGGCGTCGTCGAGATCAAGTCGGTCGCCCGCGATCCGGGCAGCCGCGCCAAGATTGCCGTCATCTCCAAGGATTCATCGATCGATCCGGTCGGCGCCTGCGTCGGCATGCGCGGCAGCCGCGTGCAGGCCGTCGTCAACGAGCTGCAGGGCGAGAAGGTCGACATCATCCAGTGGAACCCGGATGCGGCGAGCTTCATCGTCAACGCGCTGGCGCCCGCCGAGGTGACCAAGGTCGTGCTCGACGAAGATTCCAACCGCATCGAGGTCGTTGTGCCCGAGAGCCAGCTGTCGCTGGCCATCGGCCGTCGCGGCCAGAACGTGCGCCTCGCCTCGCAGCTCACCGGCTGGGACATCGACATCCTCACCGAGCAGGAAGAGTCCGAGCGCCGCCAGAAGGAATTCTCCGAGCGCTCGCAACATGCTCATGGAGGCGCTCGACGTCGACGAGGTGATCGCCCAGCTGCTGGTGACCGAGGGCTTCGCCTCGATCGAGGAGGTGGCTTACGTCGACCTCGGCGAGATCGCCCACATCGAAGGCTTCGACGAGCACACCGCCAACGAGATCCAGACGCGTGCGCGCGAATATCTCGAGAAGCAGGAAGCCGACCGCGACGCCAAGCGGCGCGAACTCGGCGTTGCCGACGAGATTGCCAAGGTGCAGGGCGTCACCACCGCGATGATGGTGGCGATGGGCGAGAACGGCATCAAGACGCTCGAGGACCTCGCCGACTGCGCCACCGACGATCTGATCGGCTGGACGGAGCGCAAGAAGGAAAAGGACGCCGAGCCGGTGCGTCACAAGGGCGTGCTCGAAGGCTTCGAGATTGGCCGCAAGGAGGCCGAGGAAATGATCATGTCGGCGCGCGTGCTCGCCGGCTGGATCAAGGCCGAGGATCTCGAGCCGGCGGCTGAAGAGGTCGCCGAGGATGCTGGCGAGGGCGACGAGCCCGTCGAGGGTGGCAAAGACGCCACCGTCGAAGGCTAGTTGGAAATGTTCACGTCGAGAGGAATTTCGGATTGGGCGCTGAGACGCTGGACGACGCAGACGATGGAGACGTGCGGGGCTCGCTCCGCCGTTGCATTGTCACGCGCCGCGGAGCTGCCGCCCGAGGACCTGATCCGCTTCGTCGCCGACCCTTCCGGCGTGATCGTACCCGATGTCGCCCGCAAGCTGCCCGGTCGTGGCGTCTGGGTCACGGCGGAGCGTCCGATGGTCGAAGCGGCGATCAAGGCGAACGCTTTTGCCAAGAGCCTCAAGCGGCAGGTAAGCGCGCCACCGGACTTGCCGGAGACGATCGACGCATTATTTGTAGACCGTCTCCTCAACGCCCTTTCGCTGGCCAATAAGGCCGGCCTCGTCTGCACCGGAGCCGAGAAGGTCGAGAAGATGCTCGACGGCGGACGTGGTGCGGCGCTGCTGCACGGGACGGAAGGAACTGCCGAGGGCCGCCGTAAGTCGGACGCCAAGTTCACGGCAATTCAACGGGATAAAGGCAAGGCTGCACCTATTGTTGATTGGCTCACCATCGAACAATTGAGCTTGGCCATGGGGCGGTCAAATGTGGTACATGCTGGCCTCATACAAGGCGGAGCCACGACACGGTTTCTCAGCCAGGCCGAGCGCTTGAGGCGCTATCGGTCGGGCCTTAGCGCATCCTGAAGGCAGGATCGCGCGTTTTCGGAGTTAACGAGAAGAGCATGACAGAGACCAAGGACACTACCGACAAGACTCTCCGCGGAGGCGCGCGCAAGCCGCTGTCGCTGCAGCGGACGGTCGAAAGCGGCCATGTCCGGCAGAATTTCAGCCACGGCCGTTCGAAGTCGGTTGTCGTCGAAAAGCGCAAGACGCGTAAGCTGTCGGGTCCCGGCGGCGTCGAGACGGAAGTCGCCGTCGCTGAAGCGCCGGTCCACGAGGCGCCTGTGCCGCGTCGCCCGACGCGTCCAGACGCCCCGCCGGCTCCCGACAGATCGACGCCGGCCGGTCGCGGACTCTCCGAACGAAGAGCGCGATGCACGTTCGCGCGCACTCGCCGCCGCGCGCCAGCGCAGCGATGTCGAGCGCGTCGAAGAGCTGGAGCGCGCTGAAGCGGCTGCCGCTGCAGCCGCTGCAGCTCCGCCCGCCCCCACCCGCCGCTGCGCCTGCTGCAGCCGCTTCGCCAGCTGCCGCCGTGGCCGCACCTGCCGCGCCGACGACGGCACGCGCGCCCGACACGCGTGCTCCCTCGCACGGCGCGTCCTCAGCGCCCCAGCGACAACACGCAGCGTCCGCGCACGTCCTACAATACCGCGCTGCAGCCGCGTGAAGGCGGTCGCCCGCGCGAGATCGATATCCCGGGCCCCGCGCGCGCGAAGCCCGATGTGGACGCTCCCAAGCGCATCACTCGCGAGGTCGTTACCGAGGAAGATGACAACCGCGGCGGCCCCAAGGGCGGTCCGCGCGGCAGCAAGCCTGGCCCCACGCGTGCTCCGACTCCCAAGCCGGACGAGAAGCGCGAGCGCGTCAAGCTGACGATCAACAACGCCTTCGACGAGAAGCAGCGCGAACGCTCGCTGGCATCGCTGAAGCGCAAGCGCGAGCGCGAAAAGCTCAAGGCGATGGGAATTTCCCAGTCGCGTGAGAAGATCGTCCGCGAGGTGGTGATCCCCGAGGTCATCACCATCCAGGAGCTGGCCAACCGCATGGCCGAGCGCGCCGTCGACGTCATCAAGTATTTGATGAAAGAAGGCGCGATGCACAAAATCAACGATGTGGTCGACGTCGATACCGCCGAGCTCATCGTGCAGGAGTTCGGCCACACGCCCAAGCGCGTGTCCGAGGCCGACGTTGAGAGCGGCTTCATCGGTGAGAAGGACGAGGAAGGCACGCTCGAGCCGCGTGCGCCTGTCGTCACGATCATGGGCCACGTCGATCACGGCAAGACGTCGCTGCTCGACGCCATCCGGCAGACCAACGTCGTCGCCGGCGAAGCTGGCGGCATCACCCAGCACATCGGCGCCTATCAGGTGACGACGCCGCTGGGCGACAAGGTCACCTTCATCGACACGCCGGGCCACGAAGCGTTCACCGCCATGCGCGCCCGCGGCGCCAAGGTGACGGACATCGTCGTGCTCGTCGTCGCAGCCGACGACGGCGTCATGCCGCAGACGATCGAGGCCATCAATCACGCCAAGGCGGCCGGTGTTCCGATCATCGTCGCGATCAACAAGATCGACAAGCCGCAGGCCGACCCGAACCGTGTTCGTACCGAACTGCTGCAGTACGAGATCGTGGTCGAGAGCATGTCGGGCGAGACGCTCGAGGTGCCGGTGTCGGCCCTCAAGCGCACCAACCTCGACAAGCTGCTGGAAGCCATTCATCTGCAGGCCGAAATCCTCGACCTGAAGGCGAGCCGCAGCCGCTCGGCCGAAGGCATCGTGGTCGAAGCCAAGCTGGAACGCGGTCGCGGTCCGGTCGGCACCGTGCTCGTGCAGCGCGGCACCCTGCGCGTCGGCGACATCGTGGTCGCCGGCAAGGCATGGGGACGCGTGCGCGCGCTCATCGACGAGCTGGGCGCCAACACGACGTCGGCTGGTCCGTCGGTTCCGGTCGAGATTCTCGGCTTCGACTCAGCGCCCGAGGCCGGTGACCAGTTCGCCGTCGTCGAGAGCGAAGGCCGCGCACGCGAGATCACCGACTACCGCGTCCGCAAGCGTCGCGACACCATGGGCTCGGCTGGCACGCCGCGCACCCTCGAGCAGATGATGCAGTCGCTCAAGGAGACGGGCCGCAAGGACTTCACGCTGCTCGTCAAGGGCGACGTGCAGGGCTCCGTCGAAGCCATCGCCGGTTCGCTGCGCAAGCTCAACACCGACGAGGTTGCAGCCCAGATCGTCCATTCGGGCGTCGGCGGCATCACCGAGTCCGACGTGGCGCTGGCCAATGCCTCGAAGGCGGTGGTCGTCGGCTTCAACGTCCGCGCCAACGCGCAGGCGAAGGCGCTGGCCGATCGCGACGGCGTCGAGATCCGCTACTACAACATCATCTACGATCTCGTCGACGACGTGAAAGCGGCGATGTCGGGCCTGCTGGCGCCGACCATTCGCGAGATCTACCTCGGCAAGGCGGAGATCCTGGAGGTGTTCAACATCTCCAAGACCGGCAAGGTCGCCGGTTGCCGCGTCACGGAAGGCAAGGTCGAGCGCGGCGCCAAGGTGCGTCTCATCCGCGACGACGTCGTCATCCACGAAGGCACGCTGTCGACTCTCAAGCGCTTCAAGGACGAAGTGCGCGAGGTGCCGGCGGGGCAGGAGTGCGGTATGGCGTTCGCCAACTACCAGGACATCCGCGCCGGCGACAACATCGAGTGCTTCAACGTCGAGACGGTGACGCGCTCGCTCTGACGGGCCACGCCAACCATCTCCAGCTACCCAGTCAGGTGTCGGACATCTTGTCCGGCACCTCGTTCAGGCGCCCGTTCGCGGTCCAATCCCGCAGCGGATCCAACAGACGAAATCCAGTGACCAGATCCAAGAAATCGGCGCACTCGGCGGCGCCAACGCAGCGGCAGCTTCGCATCGGCGAAGTCATCCGCCACAAGCTCGCTGAGATGCTGGCGCGCGGCGACATCCACGATGACACCATCGCCTCGCACGTCATCACCGTGCCGGAGGTGCGTCTGTCGCCCGACCTCAAGCTGGCGACCGCCTACGTCGTCACGCTCGGCGATACCGACATCAAGGAAGTCATCGACGCTCTCACCCGCAACAAGCGCTTCATCCGCGCCGAGGTGGCGCAAGCGGTGAACCTGAAGTTCGCCCCCGACATCCGCTTTGTGCGCGACGAGACGTTCGAGGAAGCAAGCCGCATCGATGCGCTGCTGGCGAGCCCCAAGGTCCGTCAGGACCTGGACAAGGACTGAGCGGCCAGATGGCGCGGCGTAAAAAGGGAAACCCGGTGCACGGGTGGGTCGTGCTCGACAAGCCCATCGGCATGACGTCGACGCAGGCCGTCGGCGCCGTGCGCCGCCTGTTCGAGGCCCAGAAGGCCGGCCACGCCGGCACGCTTGATCCGTTGGCCACCGGCATCCTGCCCATCGCTCTCGGTGAGGCGACGAAAACGGTGCCCTTCGCCGTCGATGGCGAGAAGGCCTACCGCTTCACTGTCCGCTTCGGCGCCGAGACAGACACAGACGACGCCGAAGGCAAGGTCGTGCGGACGTCGGACGTGCTGCCGTCCTTCGCCGACATCCAAAGCGTCCTCGCCAATTTCATCGGCGAGATCAGCCAGGTGCCGCCGGCGTTCTCCGCCATCAAGGTCGACGGCAACCGCGCCTATGACCTCGCGCGCGCCGGCGAGGTGGTCGTGCTGGAGCCGCGCTGGATCGTCGTCGACGAACTGCGCCTCATCGACATGCCCGACAGCGCCACCGCCGTGCTCGAAGCCGACTGCGGCAAGGGCACCTACGTGCGGGCCCTGGCGCGCGACATGGGCCGCATGCTGGGCAGCGCCGCCCACGTCATCGCCCTGCGCCGCACACGCGTCGGCGGCTTCGATGAGCAGACGGCTGTGCAACTCGGCAACCTGCAGGAAATGGCCGAAGCGGGCAGCATCGGCCGCCACCTGCTTGGCGGTCGAGGCGGCGCTTGATGACATTCCCGGGGTCAGTGTCGGTCCGGGAGATGCCGCCAGCCTGTCCCGCGGCCAGGCCGTGCTGGTGCGCGGCCGCGACGCCCCCATCCTCAACGGCGCGGCATATGCCCACTTCAAGGGCCGCATTCTGGCCCTCGGAGAGCTGGAAAAAGGCGCCTTCCGTCCAACTCGCGTGTTCAATTTCGGCTGACGCCGCAGACCGGCCCAGCGTGGAGCTGCTGGTTAACATCATCGCCGCCATAAGGGCTGCATTTATGCTCGCGAGCGCGCCAGCCTCGTGTATAAGACGCCATCACTTGCGACCCTGCTGGACGACATCCCGGCCGTGGCCGCCGCTTGAGGGCTTTGCCCTCCCACATCTCACAGAAAGGATGCCCGATGTCGATTTCCGCTGAGCGCAAAACTGCGCTCATCAAAGACAATGCGACCAAGCCCAACGATACCGGTTCGCCGGAGGTGCAGATCGCCATTCTCACCGAGCGCATCAATCATCTCACCGACCACTTCAAGATGCACAAGAAAGACAACCATTCGCGCCGCGGCCTCCTCAAGATGGTGAGCCAGCGCCGCCAGCTCCTCGACTACGTGAAGCGCAAGAACGAACAGCGCTACCAGGGTATCATCGAGAAGCTCGGCATCCGTCGCTGACGACAAGCGCACGGAGGGCCGTCAACGCAATCCCGTACGGCCCTCCGTCCGCATCCCTCGAGGCCAATCGCCTCGCGCCTCGGTCCCAACCGAAGGCTAGCGCAACCGGCAATCCGGCCGCTGCGCATCGCTAAGAGAAAGAAAGAACCAACATGTTCGACATCCATAGAGTGGAAATTGACTGGGGTGGACGCAAGCTGACGCTCGAGACTGGACGCATGGCGCGCCAGGCCGACGCCGCCGTCTACGCCTCGTACGGCGAGACCAGTGTCCTCGCCACCGTCGTCGCCGCCAAGAGCCCGAAGCCTGGCGTCGACTTCTTCCCCCTCACCGTGAACTACCAGGAAAAGACCTTCGCGGCCGGCAAGATCCCCGGCGGCTTCTTCAAGCGCGAAGGCCGTCCCTCCGAGAAGGAGACGCTCACCTCACGCCTCATCGACCGGCCGATCCGTCCGCTGTTCGTTGAGGGCTTCAAGAACGAGACCCAGGTCGTCATCACCGTGCTGTCGCACGACATGGAGAACGACCCCGACATCCTCGCCCTCGTTGCCTCGTCCGCCGCCC
Source organism: uncultured Alphaproteobacteria bacterium (assembly GCA_963759735.1). Taxonomy (GTDB): domain Bacteria; phylum Pseudomonadota; class Alphaproteobacteria; order Rhizobiales; family Hyphomicrobiaceae; genus Hyphomicrobium_A. The sequence continues at coordinate 97,241 of CAVXAF010000002.1, read as the reverse complement.
TGACGCTGTCGGGCGTGCCGTTCCTGGGACCGATCGGGGCTGCCCGCGTTGGTCTTATCGGTGGCGAGTACGTGCTCAACCCGCTGCTCGATGAGATGGCCAACAGTGATCTCGACCTCGTCATCGCCGGCACGACCGATGCCGTGATGATGGTGGAATCGGAGGCCAAGGAGCTGTCCGAGAAGCAGATGCTCGAAGGCGTGATGTTCGGCCATCGAGCACTTCCAGCCGGTCATCCAGGCGATCATCAAGCTCGCCGAGAAGGCTGCCAAGGAGCCGTGGGACATCAAGCTTCCCGACACCGGCAAGTACACCGCCCAGGTCAAGGAAATCGCCGAAGCCGATCTGCGCGCCGCTTTCTCCACCAAGGAAAAGGCCAAGCGCTACGACCTCGTCAAGGCTGCCGAGGGCAAGGTCAAGGCAGGCATCACGATCCCTGATGATGCGACCGAGAAGGTGCTGCTCTCCGACACCATCAAGGCTCTCAAGAGCGAGATCGTGCGCGGCGACGTGGTCAAGACCGGCCGTCGTATCGACGGACGCGACCTGAAGACCGTGCGCCCCATCGTATCGGAAGTGCACGTGCTGCCGCGCACCCACGGCTCGGCGCTGTTCACTCGCGGAGAGACGCAGGCGATCGTCGTCGCCACGCTCGGCACCGGTGAGGACGAGCAGTTCATCGACGCGCTCGAAGGCACTCGCAAAGAGCGCTTCATGCTGCACTACAACTTCCCGCCCTACTCGGTCGGTGAGACGGGCCGCATGGGCTCGCCCGGGCGTCGCGAGATCGGTCACGGCAAGCTCGCTTGGCGCGCCGTGCATCCGGTGATGCCCTCGCACGAGGAGTTTCCCTACACCATCCGCATCGTCTCGGAGATCACCGAGTCGAACGGCTCTTCGTCGATGGCGACGGTGTGCGGCACCTCGCTCGCACTGATGGACGCCGGCGTGCCTTTGAAGGCTCCGGTGGCAGGTATTGCCATGGGCCTCATCAAGGAAGGCGAGGACTTCGCAGTCCTCTCCGACATCCTTGGCGATGAGGACCATCTCGGCGACATGGACTTCAAGGTGGCCGGCACCGAGAACGGCGTCACCTCGCTGCAGATGGACATCAAGATCACGGGCATCACCGAAGAGATCATGCGCATCGCGCTTGATCAGGCTCGCGATGGCCGCTTGCACATCCTCGGGGAGATGTCGAAGGCTCTGGGCACCGCCCGCACTGAGCTTGGCGAGCACGCTCCGCGCATCGAGACCATCAAGATCCCGACCGACAAGATTCGTGAAGTGATCGGCTCGGGCGGCTCGGTAATCCGCGAGATCGTCGCTAAGTCCGGTGCCAAGATCGATATCGACGACGATGGCACGGTGAAGGTTGCCGCTTCCAAGCGGGAGTCGATCGACGAGGCGCTGCGGCGCATTCGCGAGATCACGTCTGAGCCCGAGGTCGGCACGATCTACAAGGGCAAGGTCGTCAAGATCATGGACTTCGGCGCCTTCGTGAACTTCTTCGGCGCCAAGGACGGCCTCGTGCACATCTCGCAGCTGGCACCCGGGCGTCCGGCGACGGTCGGCGAGGTGGTCAAGGAAGGCCAGGAGGTCTACGTCAAGCTCCTGGGCTTCGACGAGCGCGGCAAGACACGCCTGTCGATGAAGATCATCGATCAGACGACCGGCCAGGAAATTCCGCGCGCCGAGGGTGAGGAGCCGGAACAGGAGTTCAGTGCTTCGCGTCCCCCGCGCCGCGAGGGCGGTGGTGGCGGACGAGATCGCCGGCCGCCGCGTCGGGAGGCTAGCTAAGTCTCTGTTTTAACATAACAAACTCAGGAAGCCGCCGGCGCAAGCTGGCGGCTTCTGGCTGAGGGAAGAGCGAAGAAAGAATAGAGTGCCGGTATCCAAGTATACGCTGATGCGCGCCACCGCGCTGTTCACCGCCATCGGGCTTGCCGCCCTGCTGGTGATGGTCGGGTTGTCGGTGTGGACGATGCAGCGCACCAACGCCTCGACCGAAGAGGTCTTGGCGACGCGCGAAATGCGCAGCGCGCTCGCCGATCTGCTCTCGCTTATGCAGGATGCCGAAACCGGCCAGCGCGGTTATCTCCTGACGGGAGAGGAGCGGTACCTGCAGCCGTACCAACAGGCCGTGTCAAACATCGAGCCTGCCATGCAGACGTTGACCCGGGTCATTGGGACGCGCGGCGAGGCGCAGGAATTCGTCACCGGGCTCCGTCCGCTCATCAAGGACAAGCTCGATGAGCTTAGGCAAACGGTGGAGCTGAAGCGCGCCGGCAAGGACCAGGAAGCATTGGCCATCGTGCTTGCCGACCGCGGCAAAGAGCTGATGGACAGTGTGCGCGACCGTATCGTTGCGGAGCGCAATGACGTCGAGAGGCGGCTTGTCCTGGCCATTGAGGAGCAGCGCGAAAACGCCGGCTATCTGCGTCTGTCGACCATCGTTGGCGGCGTCCTGGTGCTGCTTGCAGGCGGTGGCGTCGCTTGGGCGCTGGTCAACTACACCCGCGAGATTGTGCGCGCGCGGACCGAGGTCGAGGCGCTGAATGCCGGCCTCGATTTGCGCGTCAAGGAGCGCACGATCGACCTGCAGCGCGCCAACGATGAGATCCAGCGCTTCGCTTACATCGTCAGCCACGACCTGCGCGCGCCTCTGGTCAACGTGATGGGCTTCACGGCCGAGCTGAAAACATCTCTTGAGGCGTTGCAGACCCTCACCGACGATCCGGGCCTCGATGCATTGGCCTCCGCCCCGGCTGCGAAGACCGCGGTGAAAGAGGAAATCCCCGAGGCCATCTCGTTTATCCAGAGCTCGACCAAGAAGATGGATTCGCTGATCAACGCGATTCTCAAGCTGTCGCGCGAAGGCCGGCGGAACATCAATCCCGAAGCGGTCAACCTCGTCACCCTGTTCGAGGGCATCTCCGACAGCGTCCAGCATCGTCTCACCGAAGCTGGCGGCTCGCTCGCTATCGAAAAACCGCTTCCCGTCATTACCAGCGATCGCCTGGCATTGGAGCAGGTGTTCGGCAACCTGGTCGACAACGCTGTGAAATATCGTGCCCCAGGGAGGGCGCCGCTCATTCAGGTGCGCGCCCGGTCGCAACGCGATGGCTCGATTTTGATAGAGATTGAGGATAATGGTCGCGGCATCGGCGAGCAGGATCACGAACGCGTCTTCGACCTGTTCCGACGCGCCGGCGTCCAGGATCAGCCGGGTGAAGGCATTGGCCTTGCCCACGTCAGGGCCCTTGTCCGGCGCCTGGGAGGTCAGATCACTCTGACCTCCGAAGTTGGATCAGGAACCACTTTTCAGGTAAAACTCCCCCGCAACCTGCGTCTAAAATCGGAGCATCTCGGTGAGCTTAGAGGGTAGACCAGTCTCCATCGTCATGATCGAGGACGATGAGGGACACGCACGACTGATTGAGCGCAACATCCGCCGCGCCGGCGTACACAACGAGCTGATCGCCTTCACCAACGGCACGGAAGCCCTCGAATTCCTGCTTGGGCCCGATCAATCGGGCGAAGTGAGCTCTAAGAAGCTGCTGCTGGTGTTGCTCGACTTGAATCTCCCCGACATGACCGGCATTACCATCCTTGAGAAAATCAAGGCCAACCAGCATACCAAGCGGTCTCCGGTCATCGTGTTGACGACGACCGACGACGCGCGGGAAATTCAGCGCTGCTACGATCTCGGCGCCAACGTCTACATCACCAAGCCCGTCGACTATGACAACTTCGCCAATGCCATCCGTCAGCTCGGTCTATTCTTCGCTGTGATGCAGGTTCCGGAGACACAGTGACCGACCGCAGGGCCAGAGTGCTCTATATCGACGACGACGCGGGGATTGGACGGCTTGTTCAAAAGACCCTGGAGTCGCGCGGGTTCGACGTCGTGCTGGAGCTATCCGGCGAAACGGCGCTCGTCCGGCTTGGTGGCGAGCAGTTCGATATCGTCGCTCTCGACCACCACATGCCGGGCCAGACGGGCCTGGAGGTTCTTCCGCGCCTGCGCGATTTGGCCGCCGCTCCGCCCATCATCTACGTGACGGGGTCGGAGGACAGCCGCATCGCCGTGGCCGCCCTCAAGGCCGGCGCCGTCGACTATGTGTGGAAGGACGTGCAGGGACATTTCCGCGACCTTCTCGCCGAGGCCATCGTCACGGCCCTGGAGAAGGAACGCCTGCGGCGCGACAAGGAAGCGGCCGACCGCGAAGTCATCGCTGCCCGCGACCGCGCCGAGCTGTTATTGCGCGAAGTCAATCATCGCGTGTCCAACTCGCTGGCCATCGTGGCGGCGCTCACCAACATGCAGCGCTCGACGGTGACCGACGCCTCGGCGTTGCGCGCACTCGATGAAATGCAGGCGCGAATTCTGGCCATCGCCGGCGTTCACCGCCGCCTCTACACCTCCGATGACGTGCAGTCGGTCGACATCCAATCCTACCTGGGCGGCCTCGTCGAAGAGCTGCGCGCTTCTATGCTCGCCTGGGGCACCGATCACGATATCTCGCTTATCGCCGATCCGATCCGGCTACCGACTGACAAGGCGGTGTCGCTCGGCATCATCGTCACCGAGCTCGTCACCAACGCCTATAAGTACGCCTACGTCGACGACCAGAGCGGCGACATCCGCGTCAAGATGATGCGTCATGGCGATGAGGGGCACCTGTCGGTCGAGGACGATGGCGTCGGACTGTCGCTGTCTCCCGCCGCGCCCGTCGGCACCGGCCTTGGTACGCGCGTCATCCGCAGCATGTCGACGCGGCTCGGTGCCGAGCTCACCTACGAGCCAGTCGAGCGCGGCACCCGCGCCATGCTGCAGTTCGCCCTGTAGGGGAAGCTTAGCGCCGTAAACCGCGCCCCGCGCCCTCCGCCAAGCAGCAAGTGGCCCTCGCGATCGGTTGCGTTTGACGCAACTTGCATAGTGCAGGCTAAGCCGGCCTTGGCCGCTTCGCGGTTACTCCTTCAGGACGCAAGTCCTGGAGGAACACCATGCATCGTCAACTCGCAATCAGCGCCATGGCGGGCGCGCTGGCGCTCGGCGCTGTCGCGTTCGGCACCCCCGCCCTGGCGGCGCCGGTAGCCGGCCTCAGCGCCGTACCGGGCAACTCGGCCCACGCGGCCTCAATCGTCGACCAAGCCGGATGGCGCCGTTGGCGTGGTCATCGCAATTGGTGGTGGCGCTGGCGCCGCTGGTGATGACGGCCTGGCGAATTGAGGCCTGAAGGTCTGAAGGCCGATGGTTGCGCGGCCGGCTAGCGGTGCCGCCGCGCTTCCCTTGCCGGCCTGAATGGCCCAGAGCGTCGGCTGGCGCGCGAGTACCGGCGTTCGGCTACTCGGCCAGCAGCGCCTTCTCGATGGCGTCCTCGCCGGAGATCATCTGCCAGAAGGCGATCATCTTCGCCGCATCATGGAATTCTTCCATGCGCGCGATCTTGTCGCCGCGATAGGTGATGAGCTGACGATAGGAACCCACCATCGTGTGGTTCGTCGTCTTGTGACGAATGTAGCATTCGATCTTGGCGCGCCCGACGCCGTCGCTGTAGCGGAAGTATTCCGACACCGAGACGCTCTCGGCGACCTTGACGATCGCCTGCAGCATCTCCCGCAGGGCCGCCTTTCCGACCACCCGCAGCGGTCCTCCGTCGGGACCGCCGGTGTTGCAGTAGTACTCGAGATCCTCGACGTAGTTACTCAGCACCCCTTCGACGTCACCGCCGCTCCAGGCGGCGTGCGAAGAATCCAGGATCATCCTGGCTCCGTGCTCGTCCAACTGCATCTCCACCGTCCCTCCGCCGACAGTCGCCTCACGCTTCCGAGCCTACTCAGGCGCACCTTGTTCCACGGACGACAGCCGATGATGAGATCGGACAGTGCGTGGGCTGCGCGGAGCGGCTTGAAGATCGAACGCGAGCGATAGTCCCGGTTGCGCAATTCTTCGGCCCTAGACTCCACATTTTGCCAATTTGAGTAAGCAACACAAGTCCTACGTGTGTTGAAAGTCAGTGAGCGGACAAAATCGGCCAGTCATGGTGCTTTCGTTAGGATGAACACCGGAGCATTTGGCGATGCCCAATTCTTGGACAGCAAAGCATCCTGACCTTGAAGATCGGCCCTCGCCGGCCCGGCCATTGGTTGCCGCAGGCCCGTGCTGTAACGCCTCGCGACCGCTGCGGCTGCGCGCTCACGCTTCTTCAATTTCGGTTACAGCGCTTACCTGAGCAGGCATCTCGGCGCTCGCATCCTCGCGCGGCCATATCCCTTCGGCGTACCGGGTGCTGCCGGACCCCTTCACGGACACATCGGTAAATCCCGCCGTCTGCAGCCGGCCGGCGATGACATCGTTGCCGGCCAGGCTCTCCAACAGCCCGAGCGAGATCTTGGCTTGGTAGCGCCGGCCGCGCTTGACGGTGAAGGTACTCAATTACGCCTCCTGAAGTTTAACGTTGCTGACACAGGCAGATCAGCGTGCATCTTGCCACGTAATGGGCACCCGTGGACGAGCCTTGGGTCGGTCACTACTGTGCGAGCCAGATGACGGGAGAGGGCAGCATGGGAAAGCGAACGGCGATAGTCGCCGGATCGACGGGCGCGATCGGGCGGCAGCTCGTGCCGCTCTTGGTCGCCTCCCCGCGCCTTGACCGCATCGTCATTCTGCACCACCGCCCGACCGGTTACGCCCGCCAGGATAAGGTGGAAGAGCGCATCGTCGACTTTTCATCCCTTTCCCCGGCGCCGGCCGGCGAGGACGTGGAGTTCATATTCTGCTGCATCGGGACGACGCAAAAAAAGGCCGGTTCCACCGAGGCCTTCCAGAAGGTCGACCGTGACATCCCCGTCGCCCTGGCCCGGTGGGGAGCCGCCAACAACGCCACCGCCTTTGTGGTCATCAGTTCCGTCGATGCGCGGGCGACGGCCCGCAGCGTCTACCTCAGAACCAAGGGCGAAATGGAGCAAGGCGTCGCTGGCGCTGGCCTGCGCTCCACCTACATCCTGCGTCCCTCAGTACTGGCCGGCGAGCGCGAGGAGTACCGGCTGGCGGAACGCATCGCCAATCGCGCCCTGGCCGTGGTTGCGCCGCTGATGCAGGGCCCGCTCCGCAAGTATATGGCGGTGCACACAAAAACTGTCGCCAAGGCGATGCGCGTCTGCGCCGAGGCGGCGCTGCCCGGCGTCCACATCGTTGAATCCGATGCCATCCAGGATCTGGGCGCCTAGGATATGACCGCTCCGGCCGGGACCATCCGGCGCCCCTCGAAATAGGCCTGGCACTCGTGAACTGCCCTGCGGCGAACGACTTCTTGGCTATCCTTAACCATGAGCCACAATGGCTTTCGGGCAACCCCCGCCAAAAGAAAGCAACTTTAAGCAGGCGCGCGACACAGTGCAGCCTTTCCCCGTAACCTAACGCCGATTAGCCGTTGGCGCGCGAGCGTCCGTGAGAAGAAGTGCCCAATGAAGATCGTCATCGCCCCTGATTCCTTCAAAGAGAACCTGACGTCCCTGGAAGTTGCGGGCGAGATCGAGACGGGCCTCAAGCGGGTCTGGCCGGACGCGACCTACGTCAAGGTGCCCATGGCCGACGGCGGCGAGGGCACGGTGCAATCGCTCGTCGACGCCACCGGCGGCCAGATCGTCAAGGTCGAAGTCTCTGGCCCCATGGGCAAGCGCGTCCTGGCCTCCTATGGGCTGCTCGGCGACGGCAAGACGGCGGTGATCGAGATGGCCGAGGCTTCCGGCCTGCCGCTCGTCCCCAAAGAGGAGCGCGACCCGCTCGTTGCCACCACCTACGGAACCGGTGAGCTGATCGACGACGCCATCAAGCGCGGCGTCAAGGAGATCATCCTCGGCATCGGCGGATCGGCGACCAACGACGCGGGCGCCGGCCTCGCCCAGGCGCTCGGCGTGCGCTTTCTTGAATTTCGGCGGCGCGCCGATCCGCGACCTCATTTCCGGCGGCGATCTCGACGACGTGCAGGCCGTCGATATGTCGCTCGGTCAATCCCGGGCTCGCCGGCATCCACATCAGCGTCGCCTGCGACGTGACCAATCCGCTGTGCGGAGAGAAGGGCGCTTCGCGCGTCTATGGTCCCGCAGAAGGGCGCAACGCCCGAGATGATCGAGCGGCTCGACAAGAATCTCGCCCACTTCGCCCATGTCATCAAACGCAGCATCGGCGCCGACGTCATTGACCGGCCGGGTGCGGGTGCGGGCGGCGGCATCGGCGCCGGGCTCATGGCCTTCACCAACTCGACCTTGAAGCGCGGCGTCGAACTCGTCGTCGCCGCGACGCGGCTTGAGGACCACATGCAGGGGGCCGCGCTGGCCTTCACCGGCGAAGGGCGCGTCGACGTCGCAGACTGCCTTCGGCAAGACCCCATCCGGCGTCGCCATGGCGGCGCGCAAGCACGGCGTGCCGGTCGTCGCCATCGGCGGCGGCCTCGCCGATGACGCCGGCGGTGTGTTCGCCCACGGCATCGACGGGCTGGAGACCGCCACTCCCAACGCGATGCCGCTCGATGTGGCGATCAAGAAATCGCGCCAGTATCTGCAGGATGCCGCCGAGCGCGCCGCTCGGCTGATCGTCATTGGTCAGCGGATGGCGAAGTCAGGTCACTGAGAACGTCCAATAGGCCGCCGCGCAGGTCGGCATCTGCAATTACCCGCGCTAAGCTGTGCCATTAAAAGCCGCGCATGATGGCGTCGCGGTGGGGGCCTGCATGAAATCCTTGGTGCCGCAGTTGGCGATGGCGCCGCACGTCGCGATGCTGCTGAAGCTCGCCACGCACAGCACTTTTGTCGCCAGCCGCACAGCCTCGGCCGCACCGGTCTCCCTCGCCACCTCCGATGCGATCACCAACTGGGAGGGCGGCGTCACCTATCGTCCAGCCGTCGTCGTGCGCCCGCAAACCATCGATGAGGTGGTGCAGGTGGTGACCGACGCGGTGCGCTATCCATCGCCCGTGCGGGCGGTCGGCAAGTTGCATTCGCCCGCGCCATGCTCGGCCGACGATGGCGGCACCATGCTCGACATGACGGGCATGACGCGCATCATCGAGATCGGGCACGACTTCGTCACCGCCGAGGCGGGCGCCCTTTACATCGATGTCGCCGACGAGCTGGCGCGCCACGACCGGCAATTTCATATCAACACCGAGATCGGGACGGTCACGCTCGGGGCCGTCGCCTGCGCCGCAACCAAGGACAGCTCGCTGATCGGCACCTCGCACTGGGGCCAGATCAGCTCGTTCGTCTCCGCCCTCAAGCTGGTGAGACCCGACGGCACGGTCACCACCTACAACGAGAGAGAGCACGGCGATGAGATGCGACTGCTGCGTTCCAGCTACGGGCTGCTCGGCGTCATCGTCGAGGTAACCCTGCGCACCAAGCCGCTTACCTCCCTCTACGCGCGCCATCGCACCTATACGTTTGACGCTTTCCGCGCCGCCATGCCGGCACTCGTCGCTGAGCGCAACGCCTTGATGATGTACATCTACCCGTTCGCCGAAAAGGTGATGGTCGAGGAGCGGCGCGAGCTGCGGGGCGTGAAGCCGACCTCGTCCGGGTTCTGGTGGCTGCGCAACGCCTTCTGGCGGCGGCTCGGGACCGATGTTGACGATCATGATCGCGCGCGCCGCACCCAGTCGCGCGGTCGAGCACCGCGTGCGCGCCATCCTTGATCAGTCGATCAGGCGCTGGACGTGCCTGCTCGTCGGCGGCAAGGCAACGCTGCCGCAGCGGCAGATCATTCGCCATCAGGAGAAGCCCGGCGCCTACAAGTTCGTGTTCTCGATGTGGTCGTTTGACGAGACGCAATTTTTCGAGACGCTGGCCGCCTACACCCGCTTCTGCCACGAGCACGCCGAGCGTACCGGCTTTCGCTGCGACCTACCGGCGGTCGGCTATCGCATGGTCGCCGACAAGAATGCACTGCTGTCGTTCACGCACGATGCGCCGGGCATCAGTATCGATCCGGTGTCGACGGGCGGCCCTGGCTGGGACGAATTTCTCAAGGCGTTCAACGAATTCTCCAGCGCCCACAACGGCCATCCGTTGTTCAATCAGACGAAGCATCTAACGCCCGATCAAGTCGCCAAGGCCTTCGGCGACCGCTGGAACGAGTTCGCGCGGGCGCGGGCGGCGCGCGATCCCGGCAATCGCCTGCTGTCCAGCTACTTCGCGAAGTTGCTCAGCAGCGCCGCAGCCGTCTGATCAGACGATGCTCTTGGCGTAGAGGTCGGCCCGGCGGTCGCGGAAGAACCCCCAGTCGGCGCGATAGCTCTCGATCTCGTCGAGATCGAACGTGTGGGCCAGCACGCCTTCCTCGTGAGCGCCGAACGCCTCGACGATCTCGCCGCGATGATCGGCAATGAACGAGTGGCCGTAGAACCGCTGCTTGACGCCGTCGTTGTCTTCCAGCCCGATACGATTGGCGGCAACGACGGGCATGGCATTGGCGACCGCATGGCCCTGCATCGCGCGCTGCCACTGCAGGTGCGTATCGAGGGCTGCATCGTAGGGCTCAGAGCCGATGGCGGTCGGATAAAAGAGCACCTCGGCGCCGGCCAGCGCCATGGCGCGCGCGCACTCGGGGAACCACTGGTCCCAGCAGATGCCGACGCCGATTGTGCCGGCCTGGGTTTTCCACGCCTTGAAGCCGGTGTCGCCGGGACGGAAATAATACTTCTCCTGATAACCCGGGCCGTCGGGGATGTGGCTCTTGCGGTAGACACCCAAGATGCTGCCGTCCGTGTCGGCGACGGCGACGCTGTTGTAAAAGCGCGGTCCGTCCTTTTCGAAGAACGAGATCGGAATAACGATGCGCAGCTCGGCGGCGAGCTTGGCCAAGGCAACGACGCACGGGTGCTCGGCCACGGAATAGGCCGTGGTGAACCACTTGGGATCCTGCTGCGAGCAGAAATAAATCCCCTGGAACAGTTCCGAAGGCAGCACAACTTGCGCGCCGGCCTTGGCCGCTTCGCGCACGAATGCTTCCGTCCGGGCGATGTTGTCGCGCAGGTCGTGGCCGTACCAGGTCTGGATGGCGGCGACGGTCAGCGTGCGGTTGGGCATCTTAGCGCGGTTCCTGCTGGGTGATGCAGTGGAATGAGCCGCCGCCCGCGGTACCGCAGCCGAGCAGGCCCTGCGAAGGGACTCCAATAACGTTGTGGTCGGGGAACACCGCCTGCAAGCCGGCGAGCGCTGCTTCCTCGCTCGGCGTGCCGTAGACCGGCACGACGACGACGCCGTTGGCGATGACGAAGTTCATGTGCGAGGCCGGCGAGATATCGCCGAGCGCGTTGCGATAAAGTCCGACGCCGGGGATGCGCGTCACCTCCAGCTTGCGCCCCGAAGCGTCCGTGGCTGCTTCAAGAGTTGCCGCGATGGCATTGAGCGTCGGGGCGTTGGGATCGTCATCGCCGGCCGGCGCCTGGCAAACGACGCGCCCGGGTCCGACGAAGCGCGCGATGTTGTCGATGTGCCCGTCGGTGTGATCGTTCTTCAGGCCCTCATCGATCCAGATGACCTTCTTGGCGCCGAAAGCTTCGATAAGCGCCGCCTCGGCCATGCTCCTTCGTCCAGCCGTTGCGGTTGGGATTGAGCAGCGTCTGCCGCGTGGTGAGGATGGTGCCTTCGCCGTCGTGGTCGACAGCGCCGCCCTCCAGCACGAAATCGAAGCGGCGGATCGCCGTCTCGGCGACGCGCGCGATCTCATCGCCGACCGTGGCGTCATCGGGCAGGTCGTACTTGCCGCCCCAGCTGTTGGTGGCAAAGCGCAGGGCCACGGGCCCCAGGTGCGTGCGCGCAAATATGGGTCCGGTGTCGCGCAGCCAGATGTCGCCGTAGCGGGCCGGCACCAGCTCGGCGGCGCCGCCGAGGGCCGCGCGCGCCGATGCTTCGGCCTCCGCGCCGTTGACCAGCAGATGCACCTTCGTTGCCTCGGCGAGCGCGCGCACCAGCGCGGCCACGTCGCGGCGCGGCGCCTCGAGGTCGCCGTTCCACTCGTCCGCTGCGGCCGGCCACGCCGTCCACACCGCCTTCAGCAGCGCCCACTCGGGCGGAACGGTGATCGTCGTTTTGGTCACGTCAGGCAGCATCTTGGCTCTCGGTTGCGCGCGTTCGGCAGATCATATGGCGGGAAGTCATCCCCGCCGGCAGCCTCATATCGTGCCCCAGGCCCCCCGGCACCAGTGGTAAATGGCACCGCGGGCTGGAAATGGGCAAACCAGAGTGCATGAACCCCGTTGCAGCGGCCGTAAACCGCGCTTGAACCCTCTTGAAGGCCCATTGCGCACCCGTTGAAGAGGTCTTGCCGCTGCGAAGATATTTGCGGCCTCCCCATGAAGGTTTTGTTTTCCCTGGTCCGAGGTCGCCCCGTGGCGCTGAGGCTCTCGTCATACCTTGCCGGGTATCCAATCGATAAGTCGCCGGCCACGGCCGCAGCGACAGGCGTACTCCGGAGGAACAACATGATTCGCACCTCGGCTCTGGCTTTGGTCGCAGGCATTGCGGCTAGCGCTCTTGGACTGTCCAGCGACGCGTTCGCGCGCGGCGGCGGGTTCGGGGGCGGCGGTCACTTTGGCGGAGGCTTTGGCGGCGGTCATTTCGGCGGCGGGATGCGCGACTTCGGCGGCGGCCGTGACTTCGGTGGCGGCATGCGCGATTTCCGTCCGGAAATGCGCGAGCCGCGCATGGACGATCGCCGCCCTGCCGAGGATCATCGCGCCGACGATCAACGTCCTGCCGACCATGGCGATGATCGCGCCCGCGCCGACGACCACCGCGCCGACGACGACCATCGTGCCGATGATCATCGCGCCGACGATCATGCCGACCATCCTGCCGCAGATCGCGCCGCGGACGATCACCGCAACGCCGATGATCGCAACGCCGACCATCGCGACGACCTCGCCCAACACTGGAACAACTGGCATCAGCCGGTGAATGCCGGTCGCTGGGACCACAATGCGTTCTGGAACGACCGCTGGAACGCGCGGAATTTCAACTGCTACAACTGCCGCTTCGGCTGGGTCGGCCCGGTCTTCTGGCCGTTCGCCTGGGGCGACATGTGGTCCTTCGCCTGGTGGCCCTACGCTGATACCGCGCCGTTCTGGAACTACAACGTCGACTACATCATGGGCGGGCTGTTCTGGCCGAACGGCGCCTACGCCTGGCCGTCGGGCGGCTACGGCGCTACGGCGTGGACGCAGTCCGACAACAACTACACCTACGCGCGTCAGTCGCATCAGGACGTCTACAGTGCCGGCCCAGCCGATGGCAGCGACAGCCAGAAGCAAGCCGCCGCCTCCGACGACAGCCAGGGCCAGGACCTTGCCACCTGCAGCGGCTTTGCTCCGGGCGTCTCCAGCCTGCCGATCGACAAGATCCAATCCAGCGTCAAGCCGACGGGCGAGCAGCTCGCCGACCTGAAGCAGTTGCAAGCTGCATCCGGCAAGGCCGAGGACATTCTCAAGGCATCGTGCCCGAGCGCCCCGCCTTTGACGCCAGTCGGTCGCCTGGATGCGCTGCAGAAGCGACTCGACGCCATGGTCCAGGGCATCGATCTCGTGCGCGCGCCGCTGACCAAGTTCGACGGTTCGCTGTCGGACGAGCAGCGCCAGCAGCTCGATGCGCTCGGCGGTGGCAAGGCGGCCAGCACCGCCGGCTTGTGCTCGACGCAGAACGAGGAGTTCGTCAACGTACCGACGCAGGAGATCATCGCGACGGTCGATCCGGACGATAAGCAGAAGGCAGCTCTTGATGCGCTGGACAGCGCATCGGCCAAGGCGGCTGCTATGCTGCAGGCGACGTGCCCGGGCCAGATCCCATCGACGACCGAGGCTCGCCTCGACGCCATGGACAAGCGTCTCAAGGCGACGGTGACTGCGATGAACGAAGTGCGGCCGGCACTGTCCGGCTTCTACAACTCGCTCACCGACGAGCAGAAGGCCCGCTTCAACACCATGCCGAGCCAGTAAGCTCCGGCACTGCACGAAAAGGCCGGCGATGGCAGCGCGCATCGCCGGCCGATTGATATGCCGATGGTCCTGCGAGCGTCCGCCCCGAGGCATTCAAAGAGCTCCGTGCGTCCGGGATCCCTGCCATGCTCCGCACGGACCGGCCGGATCGCCGGAGTGCGCACGCGGCTCGATCCCTGCAATGCTCCGCATGGACCGGCCGGCTCGCCGAAGTGCCCACGCGCCTCGCGATCCTTGCCATGCTCGGCATGCACCGGTCGGCTCGCCAACTTCCACGCGCCAACCGGCCGGCTCGCCGGAGTGCAAGTCGGTTGGCGCAACTAAAGAGGGGCTGCGGGGCGGGAGGGCCGCGAAGCATTTTGTTTTTTTGAGCGGCACCTTGCCGCCCCGCGGCAGGATTTAAGGCATACCCGCGGCGTTTCAGGAGTTTCCTCCTCCGACATTGCAGTCGGTGGGCGCGGCGAGCCTCAGGCAGTGGCCCCACACGTTATGGTGCCAGTACCCGACACTGCAGCCCGCCCTCGATACAGGTACGTCTCGAGATCGACCCCTCAGCGGGGCGGGATGGGGAGAGTGTGCCCTAGCGGTGAGGGGGCGGGGATTAGTTCGCTGTCCTTTTGCGGACGCTGCCACACGCGAAGCGACGCTAAGCGCCGAGCTTCACGGCGCGCAGGCGCAGGGCATTGGCGATGACGCTCACCGAAGACAGTGCCATCGCCGCAGCAGCAACGATCGGCGACAGCAGTATGCCGAAAGCGGGGTAGAGGATACCGGCCGCGATCGGCACGCCCGCGCCGTTATAGATGAAGGCGAAGAACAGGTTCTGGCGAATGTTGCGCATCACCGCTTCCGATAGCCGGCGCGCCCGCACGATGCCCTGCAAATCGCCCTGTAGCAGCGTTATTCCGGCACTCTCGATCGCGACGTCCGTGCCCGTACCCATGGCGATGCCGACATCGGCGGCGGCGAGCGCGGGCGCGTCATTGACGCCGTCACCGGCCATGGCGACGACGCGTCCTTCCTTTTGCAGCTTCTCGACCACGGCACTCTTCTGATCGGGGAGCACCTCGGCCGCGATCTCCTCGATCCCCAGCCGCCGAGCGATGGCCTCCGCCGTCGTGCGATTGTCGCCCGTCAGCATGACGATGCGCAGGCCTTCGGCACGCAGCGCCTCGAGCGCCGCCAGTGTCGAGGCCTTGATCGGATCAGCGATGGCAATGACGCCGGCCAGCTTGCCGTCGACCGCTATGAATATCGACGTCGCGCCGTCGCTGCGGAACGTCTCTGCCTGCGGCTCCAGAGCTTGCGTCGCGATGTTGAGTTCGGCCAGGAACCGTGGATTGCCGAGCGCCACGCGCTGGCGCTCGACCGTGCCGACGGCGCCTTTGCCGGTCGGGGAGTCAAAGTCCGTGACGGGGACGAGTTCGATGTTGCGGCCCTTGGCAGCGGCGACGATCGCCGTAGCCAGCGGATGCTCGCTGGCCACCTCGACGCTGGCGGCGAGCCTGAGCACGTTCGCTTCATCGAACCCATCGGCAGCAACGACGCCCACGACCTTGGGTTTGCCCTCGGTCAGGGTGCCCGTCTTGTCGACGACGAGCGTATCGACCTTCTCCATGCGCTCCAGCGCTTCGGCGTTCTTGATCAACACGCCGACCTGGGCGCCGCGCCCGACTCCCACCATGATCGACATCGGCGTGGCGAGGCCGAGCGCGCAGGGACAAGCGATAATCAGGACCGAGACGGCGGCGATGAGACCGTAGGCGAAGCGCGGTTCGGGACCGAACATCGCCCAGGCGATAAAAGCGAGGATCGCGACGGCGATCACCAGTGGCACGAACCAGCCGGAGACCTGATCGGCGAGACGTTGGATGGGCGCCCGTGAGCGCTGCGCCTGCGCCACCATCTGCACGATCTGCGACAGCATCGTATCGCGACCCACCTTCTGGGCGCGCATGACGAAAGAGCCAGACTGGTTGAGCGTCCCCGCAATCAGCTTGTCGCCCGGCCCCTTGGTGACGGGCATGGATTCGCCGGTGACCAACGACTCATCGAGCGAGGACCGGCCCTCTGTCAGGGCTCCATCGACCGGGACCTTCTCGCCCGGGCGCACGCGCAACAGGTCGCCGACGCGCACAGCATCGAGCGGCACATCCTCGTCCGCGCCGTCGGCCATAACGCGGCGAGCCGTCTTTGGCGCCAGGTCGAGAAGGGCGCGAATGGCACCCGACGTCTGCTCGCGTGCCCGCAGCTCCAGAACTTGCCCAAGCAACACCAGGACCGTGATGACCGCGGCGGCCTCGAAATAGACGGCAACAGCGCCGTCGTGACCGCGGAACGCCGCCGGGAAAATACCGGGAGCGAGCGTCGCGACGACGCTGTACGTCCAGGCAACACCCGTGCCCATGGCGATGAGGGTGAACATGTTGAGGTTGCGCGTCTGCAGCGATTGCCAGGCGCGCTCGAAGAACGGCCACCCGGCCCACAGCACGACTGGCGTCGCGAGCAGCAGCTGCAGCCAGTTGGAAAGCGACGGGGCGAGGTAGTGGTGCCAGCCAAGCAGATGGCTGCCCATCTCGAGAACGAACACCGGCAGCGCCAGCGCCAGGCCGATCCAGAAGCGGCGCTGCATGTCGACGAGTTCGGGGTGCGGGCCATGATCGCCGGCGGTTATCAGCTCGGGCTCCAGCGCCATGCCGCAGATGGGGCACGAACCGGGTCCGATCTGCTGGATCTGCGGATGCATCGGACAGGTGTAGATCGCGCCCTCGGGCACGGGATCGACCGGCCGCTCGTCCTTGCTCAGGTACTTGCCTGGGTCGGCGATGAATTTGGTGCGGCAGCCGGCGGAGCAGAAGTAATAGGTGCGCCCGCCATGCTCGGCGCGGTGCTTGGCGTCGTGCGGGTCGACGTTCATCCCACACACCGGATCCTTGGCCATGGCGTGCTCAGCCGCGGGCGCCTTTGGCGTGCCCGAGCAGCAGCCGGCGTGCTTTGCATCGTGGCCGGGCGGTTGATGATGAGTGTGGTCGGTCATGGAATGCTCCATGGGCGGAAGCGGAGGTGTGATTGACTATGTATACCCCTGGGGGGTATAGGTCAAACATGCAGCCTGCAGCAAAAACCTCATGTCAGAAGCGTCTCGGCCGCATCGAAGGCCAAGTCCGCGGCGTTGCCCGCATGGTCGCCGAGGATCGTTACTGCATTGATGTGTTGACGCAGATATCGGCCATTCGCGCCGCCCTGCGCCGCGTCGAGGACGAGGTGCTGCGCGATCACGTTGCCCATTGCGTCGAGCACGCCATCGCCAGCGGCGATGGCGATGAGCAACGCCGCAAGGTGGCCGAGTTGATGGACGTGTTTGCGCGCGCCGAGCGTTGAGGCAGCTCAGGCCGCCGGCAGCTCAAACGACCCGACCTCGGGCCAGAAGACGCGAGCGCGGGCACTGATCTCGTGCGGGTTGCCGGTCGTCATGAGGGTCAACGACGGCCCGCTGTCGCCAGCAAGGTAATGCTGATGGCGCGCCAGATAGTCCTCGAGACTGTCGGCGACGACGTCGGGCTGTGAAAGAATGCGCGTGAACGGCGGCAGGTGGCGGCGGAAGAGGTGCTCCACCAGGGGGAAGTGCGTGCAGCCGAGAATGGCGCGGTGCGGCGGCACGCCGTTGGTCTGCGTCATCAGCCCGCTGATGCCTTCCTCGACCAGGGCCTCGAGTTCCGCCTCGGGAGCTTCCTCCTCGATCGCGCCCGCCAGCCGCGAGCAGATCTGCTGCACGACGGTGACGCGCGGACAGCGCTTGCGGATCTCCTCGGGATAGACGCCGGAGGTGATGGTACGCGTCGTCCCGAACACGCCGATGAGATCGGTGTTGTACTTCTGGGGATACTGCGGGCCTGAAACGGCCCACGGCGTCTGCGTGGCGGCCTCGACGGTCGGCGCCACGATGCCGAGCACGTTGCGGCCGCGCCATTCGCTGGTCGGCAGCCAGTTCTGCTGCAGGTGGCGAGCCGCAACCGCAGTCGCCGTATTGCAGCCGAGCAGGACGAGTTTGCAGCCCTGACCGAACAGCGCTTCCACGCAGGCGCGCGTCAGGTCGATGATCTCGGCGGACGACCGGTCGCCGTAGGGAACGTGGGCGTGATCGCCGAGGTATAGAAAAGGGCTGTTGGGAAAGCGATCGACAAGCGCGCGCAGCACCGTCAATCCGCCCAGGCCTGAGTCGAAGACGCCGATCATGCGCGTGTTTGGGCCCGCATCGTCAGGTCGTCAAGATCATCTACTCGGCGGCTTCGGAAGGAGAACGCCCGCTCGGCCCGGCCTCGCTGTCGATGCGCTTCAGCGCTTCGAGGTTCGGCATGGCGACGGTCGAATATCCGCAATCGACGAAGTGCACCTCGCCGGTCACGGCGCCCGACATGTCGGACAGAAGGTAGAGCGCCGAGCCTCCCACTTCATTGAGGGTCGGCGTGCGCTTCAGAGGCGCATTTTCCTTTTGGAAGTTGAAGATGACGCGCGCGTCGGAAACGCCTGCGCCGGACAGCGTGCGCATCGGGCCGGCCGACAGCGCGTTAACGCGGATACCCTGCGGGCCGAGGTCGGCCGCGAGATAGCGGACGGAAGCTTCAAGCGCGGCCTTGGCGACGCCCATGACATTATAGGAGGGCACCGACTTGGTGGCTCCGCCGTAGCTGAGCGTGATCATCGATCCGCCGTTGGTCATCAGCGGCACGGCGCGCTTAGCGACCTCGGTGAAGGAGAAGCATGAGATCACCATCGTGTTGGTGAAGTTCTCGCGCGTCGTGTTCACGTAACGGCCGGAGAGTTCGCGCGGGTCCGAATAGGCGAGCGCGTGCACCACGAAGTCGAGATTGCCCCAGGCTTCCTTGATGCGCGCGAAGACGCGGTCGACGCTGTCGAGGTCGAGCACGTTGACCGGCTCGATGATCTCGGCGCCGAGGGTCTTGGCGAGCGGCTGGGCGCGGCGGCCGAAGGCGCCGTCCTGATAGGTGAAGGCAAGCTCGGCGCCCTGCCCGGCGAGGATGCGGGCAATACCCCAGGCGATCGAGCGTTCGTTGGCAACGCCCATGATAAGGCCGCGCTTGCCTGCCATGATCGGGCCAGGTTTGGCGAGGTCGATTTCAGTCATGGGAGTTCCTGTGGTTCCTGAATTATAGACCGGCCCAAATCGGCGGCCCCGCGGTTACATAATGGTTCCGCGCCAACCCGCTGTTCCCGGCATGACACCGACAGCCAGCGGCGTTTTTAGCTCGCCAGTCGTCGGAAAACGAGCGTGGCATTAGTGCCGCCAAAACCGAAGCTGTTCGACATGACGCAGTTAAGGCTAACATTGTCGATCCGCTCACGCACGATCGGCATATCGGCGAGTTCGGGGTCGAGCTCTTCTATGTTCGCGCTCTCGCAGATGAATCCGTTGTTCATCATGAGCAGCGAGAAGATGGCCTCCTGCACGCCGACGGCGCCCAGCGAATGGCCGGTCAGCGACTTGGTGGCGGCGATCTTCGGCACCTCTTCGCCGGCGAACACCTTGCGGATGGCTTCGATCTCGCGCAGGTCGCCGATGGGCGTGCCGGTGCCGTGCGGGTTGATGTAGTCGACCTTGTGGCCGACGCCCTTGCCGTCGAAACCCTTGAGGGCGAGCTGCATGCAGCGCACCGCGCCTTCGCCGGACGGGGCGACCATGTCGTAGCCGTCAGAGGTGGCGCCGTAGCCGACGATCTCACCGTAGATGCGGGCGCCGCGTGCCTTGGCGCGCTCGAGCTCTTCCAGCACGACCACACCGGCGCCGCCGGCGATGACAAAGCCGTCGCGGCTCTTGTCGTAGGCGCGGCTTGCCTTGCTCGGCGTGTCGTTGAACCGAGATGACATGGCGCCCATGGCGTCGAACAGCACCGACAGGGTCCAGTCCAGCTCCTCGCAGCCGCCGGCGAACATCACGTCCTGCTTGCCCCACTGGATCATCTCGGCGGCATTGCCGATGCAGTGCGCCGAGGTCGAGCAGGCAGACGCGATCGAGTAGTTGACGCCCTTGATCTGGAAACTGGTGGCGAGCGCGGCCGAGGGGCCCGAGCACATCGCCTTGGGCACCTCGAACGGGCCGACCTTCTTGGGATCTTTCTCGCGCGTCACGTCGGCGGCGGCGACGATGGCACGCGTCGATGGGCCACCCGAGCCCATGATGATGCCGGTGCGCTCGTTGATGACGTCTTTTTCTTCAAGGCCCGCGTCGCGGATCGCCTGATCCATGGCGACATAATTCCAGCCCACGCCATCGCCCATGAAGCGGCGCGGCTTGCGCGGCACCTGTGCCTCCCAATCGATGTTGGGGGCGCCATGCACCTGGCAGCGGAAACCGAGCTCGGCATACTTTTCGGCACGTACGATGCCGGATTTGGCTTCGCGGAGGGACGCGAGCACTTCCTGGGAGTTGTTCCCTATCGAGGAAACAATGCCCATGCCCGTGACGACCACTCGTCTCATCCGCCCATCCTCTGGTACCCGGTGCTCGCGGCTGTTCTTTTAGTACTGCTCCGGCGGAAGCGAGCACGAAAACCCATCAAGATCAAGAACCGACGACTGCTGTTGTCTCGCCGGTCTCGAACAGTCCGACGCGCAGATCGGTGGCGGTATAGATCACTTCGCCGTCGGCCTTCATGACGCCGTCGGCGATGGCCAATTTCAGCTTGCGCAGGATGACCCGCTTCATGTCGACGATGTACTCGACGCGGCGGACCGTGGGCACCACCATGCCGGTAAACTTGACCTCGCCGACGCCGAGGGCGCGACCCCGTCCGGGGGCTCCCAGCCAGCCGAGAAAGAACCCGGTCATCTGCCACAACGCGTCGAGGCCGAGGCAGCCCGGCATGACCGGATCGCCCTCGAAATGGCAGCGGAAGAACCAGTCCGTCCGGCTACTGCCGGCCACCGCGAACTCGGCTGCGATCTGGCCCTTGCCGTACTGGCCGCCGGTCTCGGAGACGGAGGAGATGCGGTCGAACATGAGCATCGGCGGCAGCGGGAGTTGCGCATTGCCTGGGCCGAAGAGCTCACCGCGGCCACACGCAAGAAGTTCATCGTATTCGAAGCTCGTGCGGCGTTCTGTCATGGTTCCTTTGCCCAGTCCCTCGCTTGTGAGCGCCCCTGGCAGTTCAGCTGCGGCCGGGGGTTCCTAACACAGTCAATTGGCGTTCAAAAGGGTAACCACCAGCACGCCCGAGGATGACTGGCCTAGATGACCGGGCGAAGTGAGGCCGCGTGTTGCAGGCAGTCGAGCGCCTGCCTATAGTATATTTCTGGTGTCAGCTTGATTGGCCGCCCCGCTTAGGGTCCTGTGGGCCGGCTCCAGGCTGCACTTAGGCACCATGGCGCGATGCGCGAGCGAATGACCGACAGCACGACGGGAACGCAAAAAGACGGCAAAGCCTCGCGGGGAGTTTCCCAGCTCCTGCGCAAGGCTGGATTGCGCCCGACGCGCCAGCGCCTGGCGCTTGGCACTCTGCTGTTCGAGGGCGAGGACCGTCACATTACTGCCGAGTCGCTGCACGCCGAGGCGACGTCCGTTGGCCAGCACGTGTCTTTGGCGACGGTCTACAACACGCTGCACCAGTTCAAGCGGGCAGGGCTGCTGCGCGAGCTGGCGATCAACGGCGCCAAGGCCTACTTCGACACCAATACCTCGAACCACAACCACTTCTTTGTCGAGGAAGAGGGCGAGCTGCGCGACATCCCCGGCCACGCCATCCGCGTCGATGGCTTGCCCGAGCCGCCCGAAGGCATGAGCATCACCCACATCGACGTGGTCGTGCGCCTGAAAAAGGACTGATGGCAGGCGCCCTCTCCTAGCGGATGGCCTCGCCTTCGTAGACGCCCCACAATTTGTTCTGCTGGATGTAGCCTTGAAACTTGTCGATGCTGACGCGGCACCAGCGTCCGTCGCAAGCAAGCAGGTTGGCGATGACGCCAGCCTCGATCATCGCCACCGCGCGGGCGCGCTCGCTGTCGTCATGGCGCAGCGCAACGTTCGGCACCGCCTTACCTGACTTTATCTCCCACGGCAGAACGAGCGCCGTGCGGCGCCCTGAGAGGAACGACTGCAGCACCCAGCCGGCCGCGCCGTCAGCGTCGCGTACCTGGCGCCAGCCTTCGAACTCCTTGATCACCTCAAGCGGTAGACCGGCACGGCGATAGACCCAGGCGGTCGGGTAATCGGTGCCGGGTCCGTTGCGCATATTGACGCGATCGGACTTGAGGCTGACGAAGCGCGGCACCGGCAACCCGCTGCCGCCGGGTAGGCTGGAACCCGTTCCAGCCGGTTGAGCCGCGGCGAGCGACGTCGCGGCGAAAAGCGCCGTCATCGCCAATATTACCGGTAACTGCCTAAGCGCCCCGATCGGCCGCATTCCCATCCCTCGCCTCGTCGCTAGCCAGTACCCAGAATCGATAGATCAATGCTTAAGTAGCCGCCGGACCAATGTGCTGGTGCCGATGCGGAGAGAAAATCCCGCACTTTGTCATCGCAATGGCGTTCTGTTAGACCTGCCTGAACGAAAGCTTAGCCGACCAGCCCCTCCCCCGCCTGCCATCCCAGAGACACAGCGAACCCCGATGCCGAACAGCGCCCGAAAGCCAATCGTCATTGTCACACGCAAGCTGCCGGACGTCGTCGAGACCCGCATGCGCGAGCTGTTCGACGCGCGTCTTAACGTCGACGATGCCCCTCTGACACAGAGCCAGATCACCGAGGCCCTGAAGATCGCCGACGTGCTCGTCCCGACGGTCACCGATCGCATCGACCGAGCGGTGATTTCCCAGGCGGGCCCGCAACTTCGTCTCATCGCCAATTTCGGCACCGGTGTCGACAATATCGACCTCGATACCGCCCGCAACCGCGGCATCACGGTCACCAATACTCCGGGCGTCCTGACCGAAGATACCGCCGATATGACCATGGCGCTGATCCTCGCCGCCCCGCGCCGCCTGGTGGAAGGCGCCGCCTACCTCCGCGACCAGAAGAACAGCTGGGGCGGCTGGTCACCGACCTGGATGCTCGGCCACCGTATCTCCGGCAAGCGTCTCGGCATCATCGGCATGGGGCGCATCGGCCAGGCTGTGGCCCGCCGTGCCAAGGCGTTCGGCCTGCAGATCCACTACCACAACCGCCGCCGCGTCGGGCAGGACGTCGAGAAGGAGCTCGAGGCAACGTACTGGGAAAGCCTCGACCAGATGCTCACGCGGGTCGACATTGTCTCTGTCAACTGCCCGCATACGCCCGGCACCTATCACCTTTTGTCGGCGCGCCGACTGCGGCTGCTGAAGCCGTCGGCCTACATCGTCAACACGGCGCGTGGCGAGGTGATCGACGAGAACGAGCTGGCGCGTCTCATTGAAGCGGGTGCCATCGCCGGCGCCGGGCTCGACGTGTTCGAGCACGAACCCGCGGTCAATCCCAAGATCCTCCACTCGGATCGGGTGGTGGCGCTGCCGCACATGAGTTCGGCGACCATCGAAGGCCGCATCGACATGGGCGAAAAGGTCATCATCAATATCAAGACGTTCTTGGATGGCCACGCCCCACCCGACCGCGTGCATCCGGCGATGTTCTGAGGGCGATGCGCAGCGGGACGGATCAGCGTCCCGAGGCGTTCTCAGGGTGCCGGCGCGCTGGCGGTCGTAGAATCGAGGCGGCCGTCGCCGCACACCGTGGTGCGTAGCTGGCAGGTCCCGCGCGCACGTCGGTCGGCGTTGCAGCGGCCGAGCGCCAGACGCTCGGCGTCGCTTGGCGTCAACCCACCGCCGGAATAGGTGACTTGGCGCTCCTTGGCGATGCGGCCGGACGCGATGGCGGCGCATACCTCTCCGCGAAAACTAACCGCCTCGCAGTTTCCGCGCCCAAGTTCGGCGCATTCGGCGCGCACCTTCTCCTCCGCCTCTAGGCGGGAGCCGATCTTCCATACGGAGAAGAATGAGCCGTCGGGCGTGAAGGCGATGGCGCCGTACTCGGACCGCTTTTCCGGCAGCGGCGCCGGCGCGATCGACAATTGCGGTTGCTCCGCCTGGGCCTGTGCCTCGGCGTCGAAATGGGGCAGCGGAAGGAGGGCGGCGAAGATGATGGCAATGAGCACGGGGCGCAGCGTCCGAAGAGGCAACATTGAAGCGCTATCCTCTCATGCCGCGCATGTCGAGTTGTGATTGGTCGACGCGTGGATTGAAAGGTCGGTTATCGTCGGGTTTCTACCGCTGAGCGGATTGTCAGCATCCCAGGCGATCGACAGGGTCTCAAAGCGCGCCGCCAAGGCGTCGTACATGAGTAGCCGCCCCGCGAGGCTGGCTCCGATCCCGAGTATCTCCTTCAGCACCTCCGTCGCCTGCAACGTGCCGATGACGCCGACGACGGCGCCTAGCACGCCCGCTTCGGCGCAGTTGGGCAGCGTCCCCGGCGGCGGGGCCTCGGGGAAAAGGCACCGGTAGGTCGGAAAGGGTGCCCCGTCCGGGCCGCGCATATGCGGCTTGAAGGTCGACACGTAGCCGTCGAACGGACCGACGGCGCCGAAAACCAGGGTGCGCGCCGCGAAGTAGCAGGCGTCGGAGACGAGGTAGCGGGTTTCGGCATTGTCCGAGCCGTCGGCAATGATGTCGTAGCCGGCGATGATCGAGGCGGCGTTGGCGGCGTCGAGCCTGGCTTCGATCGGCTCCACGACGACGTGCGGGTTGAGCTTCCCGATGGCGCGGCCGGCGCTCGCCACTTTGGGCGTTCCGATGTCTTGGGTACCGTGAGCGATCTGGCGCTGCAGATTGTCGAGCGAGACGCTGTCGTCGTCGACGATGCCGATGGTGCCTACGCCGGCCGCAGCGAGATAAAGGGCCACCGGCGAGCCAAGCCCGCCGGCGCCGACCACGAGCACGCGGGCGTTCTTTAACGTCTGCTGGCCCTGGCCGCCCACCTCCTTCAGCACGAGATGGCGCTTGTAACGCTCGATCTCCTGCGCGGTCAGCGGCGATGATGCTCTGTCCTGCATGCCCGACACCTTATCGCAAACGCTCCGGGTGCGTCAGGGGGCGGCCCGCTGGCGCGGCGCGCAACCCCCTGCAATCCACCAAGATAGTTACGACAGTCGGCAAAAAATAAGGGCCTGGAGCGACAAGGCGCTGCGCCCTCAGGCCGGCTTGCTGGGATCGAGAAACAGATCGCTGGTGTAATAGCGCTCGGCCGACGACGGCGCGAAGGTCACGATCGTCTTGCCGGCGTACTCGGGGCGCTCGGCAATGGAGAGCGCCGCGGCGACGTTGGCGCCCGTCGATATGCCGCCGGGAATGCCTTCCACCTTGGCGACGAGGCGCGAGACTTCGAACGCCTGCTCGCTCGACACCGTGACGATCTCGTCGATCAGGCTTGTGTCGAGGATGGAGGGAATGAAGCCGGCGCCGATGCCTTGGATCTTGTGCGGACCACGCGGTTTACCGGACAGGACAGGACTGGTCGTCGGCTCGACGGCGATCAACTTGAGGTCGGGCTTGCGCTTCTTAAGCGCGCGGCCAACGCCGGTCAGAGTACCGCCAGTGCCCACGCCGATGACGATTGCATCGACCTTGCCGCCGGTATCGTTCCAGATTTCCTCGGCGGTCGTCTTCTCGTGCACGAGTGGATTGGCGGGATTGTCGAACTGGCCCGGGATGACAGCGCCGGGGATGGTCTTGGCCAGCTCGGCGGCGCGCTCGACAGCGGCCGGCATGCCGCCGGGGCCTGGGGTCAGCTCGAGCTCGGCGCCGAGGTGGGTGAGGATCTTGCGGCGCTCAATCGACATCGTCTCCGGCATGACGAGGATCAGGCGATAGCCGCGCGAGGCGGCGACGAAGGCGAGGCCGATGCCGGTGTTGCCGGAGGTCGGCTCGATAAGCACAGTGCGTCCAGGCGTAATGCGCCCCTGCGCCTCGAGGACGTCGATCATGGCGACGCCGATGCGGTCCTTGACCGATGAAAGCGGATTGAAGAATTCGAGCTTGAGCAGGATGTCGGCGCGGACTTTGGCGGCGGCGGTGATCTTCGACAGGCGCACGAGCGGCGTGTGTCCGATGGTCTCGGCAATCGAATCGTAGACGCGGCCGCGGCCCCACGTCTTGGTGGCGGCAAGAGTCTTGATCTCAGGGGTGTCGTTCATCGGAAGAAGCCTCTTGTGCGATCGAGTGGCGTCGTTGTCGCCGTCCAGGGTTCAGCGTTCAGGCGCACGTTGGGCGAATGGCCGAGGCTGTCAAGGCGCCGTCCCGCTCATCGATTGCGGGTGCGCGGCTTTGCTGAACCGGTTTTTTTTGGCGCCGCGGCGGGCGTTGGGATGGATTTCTTTGCCAATGCCTTTCGGCGGGATCGGGCGTTTTCATTGGCGCCGGTCTTCCCGGTCGAGCCAAATCCGCCCTTTCCGCGGGCCGTATCTGAGACGCCCTCGACCTCGATCAGTTCGGCGTGCGTCACCGGGCTGATAACGATCTGTGCGATGCGATCGCCGCGGCGGATATCGAAAGGTGCCTGCCCCAGGTTGGCCAGGATGACGCAGACTTCGCCGCGATAGTCGCAATCGATGGTGCCGGGACTGTTGAGGACGGTCACGCCGTTCTTGAGCGCGAGGCCAGAGCGTGGCCGCACCTGCGCCTCATATCCCTCAGGGAGCTCGATGACGAGGCCGGTCGGCACCAGCGCACGCGCACCAGGGGCCAGCGTCAACGGATGGCGCGTGTCGAGGGCGGCAACGAGGTCCAGACCCGCGGCCCCCGGCGTCTGATAGGCGGGAAGCGGCAGGCCGTTGCCGTGTGCCAGACGCACGACCTTGACGCGCGCGCGCGCCTGCTTGTCAGCCGTTCGGCGCGTCGATGTCATTCGGCGGCCGCGGCGCTGCGACCCAGATGCTCGGCCGCGCGCTGCATGAGGCGCCGCGCGACCTCGTCTTTGGTCAGCGTCGGCCAATCCTCGGTGCCGCTCGCGGTTACGAGATGCACGGTGTTGCCGTCGCCGCCGAAGACGCCGCGAGCCGGCGAGACGTCGTTGGCGACGATCCAGTCGGCGCCTTTGGCTGCGCGCTTCTTGCCGGCTTCGCTGGTCACGCTTTGCGTTTCCGCGGCAAAGCCGATGACGAGGCTCGGACGCTCCGCACCCAACTTGCCGACGCTGGCCAGGATGTCGGCGTTCTCGACCAGATCGAGGCTCGGCTTGGCGCTGGATTTCTTGATCTTCTCGGCTGGCGCCGACGCGCTGCGCCAGTCGGCGACGGCGGCGGCGAATACGGCGATATCGGCCGGCAACGCTGCCTTGACGGCGCGCAGCATCTCAGCGGCGGTCTCGACGCGCACGACATCGGCGCCGGGCGGATCGGCGAGCGACACCGGTCCGGTAACAAGCGTTACTCGCGCGCCGAGGATCGCCGCAGCGCGGGCGATGGCATGCCCCTGTTTGCCGGACGAACGGTTGGCAATGTAGCGCACCGGATCGATCGGCTCGTGCGTCGGGCCGGACGTGACGAGCACATGGCGCCCAGTGAGCGGATGTCCGCCGAGCCGTGCGGGCGCATCGCTGCCCCGCTCGGCGAGAATCTTGGCCGCCTCCTCGATGATCTGCGGGACTTCGGCGAGCCGTCCTGGGCCCGCTTCGTCGCGCTCGGCCATCTCACCGGTGTTGGGGCCGACGATGCGGATGCCGTCGGCGCGCAGTTGCGCAACGTTGCGCTGGGTCGCCGGGTGCAGCCACATGCGCGGGTTCATCGACGGCGCGATCAGCACCGGCTTGTCGGTGGCTAAAAGAACGGTGGAGGCGAGGTCGTCGGCGTGTCCGCCGGCCATCTTGGCGATGAGGTCGGCGGTGGCCGGCGCAACGATCAGCAGATCCGCGTCGCGCGACAGGCGAATGTGGCCGATCTCCTGCTCATCGTTGAGGTCGAACAGATCGGTGAAGACGCGCTCCGCGGTGAGGGCTCCGACCGACAGCGGCGTCACGAACTCGCCGGCGGCCCGCGTCATGACGGCGCGCACCGAGGCGCCCGCCTCGCGCAAGCGGCGGATGAGGTCGAGGCACTTGTAGGCGGCGATGCCGCCGCCGATGATGAGCAGGATGCGCTGTTGTTTCACGTGGGACGCTCATGGTCTGCAATCGGCGGAAGCTAGCATAAATGCCGGACGGAAGGGGTTAAGCGGCGCCAGAGGCATCGGACGTCCCGCTCGATGTTAGACACCCCGCGCGATTGCCTCGATTAGGCCCCGTTTGTTGTGGTTTCAAGGGGTGCAGTCAGTGTCATAGCCGGTTCAGGGTTCACAGGGGACGACATGGCTTACGCCAAGACCATCGCCGCTACCTTGGCAGCGCTCGCCTTCGGGGCGGCCGCTGCGCTGGCGACCGTCGATGACCCGACGCTCGACTGCCTCAGCGACGATAACGAGCGGCGCATCAGCGGTTGCTCGACGCTCATCGATACGCCGGGGCTGCCCGATGATCAAAAGAGCCTCGCCTACGGTAACCGGGCGCTCGCCTATTCCCTGCTCGGCATGTTCGACAAGGCGCTGGCCGACTATGATTCCGCGCTGACCATTACGCCCGACTTTCCGCTGGCGCTGAACAACCGCGCCTGGTCGTACTACAAGCTCGGCCGCCCGCGCGACGGCATCGCCGATGTAGAGAAAGCGCTGCAGCTGTCACCCGGCAGTCCCTTTGCCCTCGATACGCGCGCCCATATTCGCCAGTCGCTGGGTGAGGCGAAGGCGGCGCTGGAAGATTACGAACTGGCGATGCAGACGGGCGGGGCGCGCATCGTGAAAATGTATCAATGCGGGCTGCGCTCGCAGGGGCTCTATTTCGGCGCCATCGATGGGCTCTATTCGAGCAGCGTGCAGCAGGCCATGCGCAGCTGCACCGGCAATCGCCAATGCGATCCCCTGCCGGCCGATTCCGAATGCCGCCCCGAAGTATCCTGAGGTCTTAGCGCCTCGACGCTGCGGCCGCCCGTAAATCGCTGCGCTGCATCAGAATTTTGTCCACTTGCGAGCGCTTGACGCCAACTCGCCCCTCGCACATGGTGCGGGGCCGGCGAGTCTTGGACTGCTCAGTCGGCCCTAAAAACAATAAGGTCCAAGTCTAGGGAGAGGATCCCAAGGGCGGGGGGATACGGGGACGTATCGCCCCGCCTTTTATCTTTCTGCGCCGCGCGGCCCGCAGCAAGTGTCGATGCATCGGCGCCCGCCATGAGGGCGTCGCAAACGGCGGCGAACTTCGCGGCATAGCGGTGCGCACACCGCGGCAGACGACGGGGGGCGTGGTGCGCGAGGTTTCACAGGCATCTGACGGTGCGCGCCTATCCGGGCGGCTACCCATCTTCGCGCTGCTGGCCTGGGCGTTGTTCGCATTTGGGGTGCCGAGCTTCGTGCAGGCGCTCAATCTCGTTGATGTGCTGGCTTTTCCGCTCGGCTACTTCATGGCCGCGCAAGGCATCCTGTTGACCTTCGTAGCCATCGGCTTGCTGTCGGCTTGGTGGCAGAACGGTCGTGCCGCGCGCAACACCAAGGACCGCTGAAATGTCGGTGCATGAACCCGCGACATGTCCGGTACATGCGCGGACTGTACCCGTCGTTGCCGCCTTTGCGCTGGCGGTCGGATTAGGCATCGGCGGGCTCGCGATGCTGCCGCTTCTCGGCACGCCGCAAGCGTGGGTAGATGGTGGCTTCTGGGCGCTGGGCATCGCCCTCGCGGCGGCGCTGGCGCTGGCGTCAGCGAGGCGCCCGGGGTTTGCAGGGCCGGTGTTCGGCGGTCTTGCCGGGGCGACGAGTGTCGTCTCCGCCGCATTCTTCCTCGGGATCGCCGGGGCGATTTTTGCCGACGGCCACGACGGCCTCGCCGTTGCCCTCGGCCTCGGCGCCGGTTGCCTGCTGCTGCAACTGACGATTGCGCCGCGCCTCGCAGAGATGGGGGCGCAGACGGGGGCGACCTCGCTGCCCGAGCTGTTCAGTGCTCGTTATCCCGGCATCGGCCCGCGCCTCGCCTGCGCAGGCATCGTCATCGTATCCATGTTGGCGTTGCTGACGGCCGAACTGATGGCCGCCGGCGTCATCGGCTCGCGCCTGCTCGGCGTCGACTATGGGATGGCAACGACGGTCGCCGCCTGTGCGGTGTTCGCCTGCTTCATCGTGCGTGGCGCCGGTGGCGCCTCATGGGTGAACGGTCTTCTCTTTCCGCTGCTCATTATCTCCCTGCTCGTGCCACTCGTGCAGCTCTCCGCCGCCTGGTACGGTTTGCCCGTGCCCCAGCTGGCCTATGCCAATGCGTTGTGGCAGCTGCAGGGCCTGGAAGAAACGCTGCTCGACCAGGAACTCGCCGACCCTGCATTCATGCGGCCCATGCTGACGGCGTTCTTGTCGCTGACGCCGACCAATTTCCTCGGCATCGTGCTGGGACTTGCCGCCGGCATCGCGGCGCTGCCGAGCCTCATCGCCGGGCAGCTTGGTGCGGTCCGGTCGGTGCCCGCGGCACGCTGGTCGGCCGTGTGGATGCTGATCTTTGTCGTCCTGCTGCTGACGCTCGTGCCGGCGGTCGCTGCCTACGCCAAGCTGTCGGTGGTGACGCTGATTGCCGAGCGGACGCCGATCGCCGAACTCCCGGCCTGGATCTTCGCCTACGGCAAGCTGGGGCTGGTACACGTCTGCGGCCAGGCGGCGACAGATGCGGCCGCAATTGCGCAGGCCTGCGCGTCACTGCCGGACGCCGCCCCAGGCCTACGCCTGCAGGACGTCACGCTCGATCCTGACATCGTCACCCTCGCGTTGCCGGAGATCACGGGACTCAATGGTCCAGCGTTCGGGTTTATCGCTGCCGCGGGTCTGGCGACGGCGCTGGCGACGGCACATGGACCGCTGCGCGCCGTCGTGGGCGCGTTGAGCGGTGGCGGAAGCTTCGCCCCTGGCGGACGTTTGCCGCGCGTGCCCCGCCTGCTGTCATACGGCGTGGCCGCGGTCGCGCTGGTTGCGGCGGCGTTCGTCGCACAGGCGCGTCCAGCCGGCATCATCGAGCTTGCAACATGGAGCTTCGTGCTAGTAGCGGGTGGATTGTTTCCATCGCTGTTGGCGGCTCTATGGTGGCCGCGCGCGACATCTGCGGGCGCCGCTGCCGCGATGCTCGCCGGTTTCGCCGTGACGTTGATCTACCTCCTCGGGCCGCACTATTTCGCCGTGCCGTTTTTCGAAGCCACATCGGCCCTCTCAGGTGGCGGGCAATCGGCCCAGGAATATTTCGCCGAACTGAAGGACGCTTGGCTCGCAGCCGCGCCAGGCGCCGCCAAGGACGCGGCTTGGACGGCGCTGGATGCGCATGCTCGATCGGTCGCCGACTGGTGGGGCATCAGCAACCTAGCAGTCGCGCTGCTGGCCCTGCCGGCGGGCATCGTCGCGCTGGTGGTCGTTTCGCTGGTGACGCGAGCGCCACCGCGCGGCAGCGCAACGACGCCGTAATACGGCCCATGCTAGGCTGGCCGGCATGATCTATGATCTCGTCGTTGTGGGCGGCGGCATCAACGGCGCCGGCATTGCCGCCGACGCCGCGGGGCGCGGGCTAACGGTGCTGCTGGTCGAGAAGGGCGATCTCGGCGGGGCGACGTCATGGGCCAGTTCCAAGCTCATTCACGGCGGCCTGCGCTATCTTGAGAATTTCGAATTTCGTCTGGTGCGTGAAGCGCTGCAGGAGCGCGAGGTGCTGCTCGCCAATGCCGGGCACATCATCTGGCCGCAGCGCTTTGTGCTGCCGCAGGTGGCGGGCGGTCGCCCGTCGATCATGCTGCGCGCGGGACTGTTTCTCTACGACCACCTTGGCCAGCGCCACGCTATCCCCGGCTCGGCCTCGCTCGATCTCCGCCGCGACCCGGCCGGCTACGCGCTGCAGCGCGAGCTGACGCATGGTTTCGCCTACTGGGATTGCCGGGTCGACGATGCGCGGCTCGTCGTCCTCAACGCGAGGGCTGCCGCCGATCGGGGTGCGGCCATCGCAACTCGCACTCGGCTGTCATCGGCGCGCGTGCAAGACGGGCTGTGGCAGGTGGAGCTGGATGACGGCGGCAGGCGTACTGTGCACGGTCGCGCCCTGATCAACGCTGCCGGACCCTGGGTGCGCGATGTCAGCCTGATGACAGGTGCCGCTGAGCAGCAGACAGCACCGGTTCGGCTCGTCAAAGGTAGTCATGTCGTTGTCCCGCGCATAGCCGGCGCCAACGACGCCTACCTGTGCCAGAGCGCCGACGGTCGCGTCGTTTTCGCCATTCCCTATGAGGAGCGATTTACGCTCATCGGTACGACCGAGGTTGCCTTTGACGGCGATCCCGCGCGCGCCACGATCGGTGATGAGGAAGAAGACTACCTGCTCGGTGTGGCGGCTGAATTCTTCGCTCATCCGCCCGCGCGTGGCGATATCGCGTGGTCCTATTCCGGCGTGCGCCCGCTCTACGAGAGCGATCCTACCGCCAACGCATCGGCGGTGACGCGCGATTACCGCTTCGAGCTCGACGATGCGGCAGGAGCGCCGTTGCTGACGGTACTGGGCGGCAAGTTGACGACCTACCGAAGGCTCGCGGAAGCGGCGCTGACGAAGCTGGAGCCGTATTTCCCCGCGATGAAGCCGGCATGGACGGCGAAAAGCCCGTTGCCGGGCGGCGACCTCGGCGCGGGTGGTCTGGCCGGCCTCATCAAAGACCTCTGCCGGCGTCATCGCGGTTTCGAGGCCGCCTATCTCGGACGCCTGGCGCGCCGCTACGGCACCTGCGTGGACGATGTACTCGGCGAAGCGCGTAACGCGGCCGATCTCGGCCTTTCGCTGGGCGGTGGTCTCACGGAGCGGGAGGTCATCTACCTGCGCGATCGCGAATGGGCGCGCCAGCCGGACGACGTTCTGTGGCGCCGGACGAAATGTGGGCTGCATATGACGGGAGAGCAGCGCATCGAGGCCGCGGCGGCCATCTCGCGCTTGCTCTAATCAGCCAGGATTGGGGGGACCATATACCGGCGCCCCGTGTTCCGGTCCGCCTGAGCTGATCGTCGGCGACGACCATGTCCCGCGCATGCGGATGAACTCGCGCGGTTTCTGCGGTAGGGAACCGGTCTCGGTGGTTTCGGCCGCGGGCTTAGCGACGTTGCTGACGGCGAGCAGCAGGTCCAGCGTGCGCTCCGGCAGGCTGATCGTACCGCCGGCTTTCAAGGTGCGCTCGCCGGACACCGCCTCAGCCGATTGCATGCTGACGACGCCGTTGGCGACGGCGAAACGCGCGTCGAGCTTGTCGACCGTAATCGCCCCGGTGCTGACCTCGTTCCAGGCTGCGGCGGCCAAAGGCTCGCTGTCGGCGGCCGCCAGCTTGTTGATATCGAGTCCGACGCGACCACCTTCTGCCAGCGAGACGCTGAGCTTCCCGTCGAGGGAGCTAAGCAGGCTCTCGCCGGAATTGCCGCTGGCGTTGAGATCGACGGTGATGGAGCCGCGACCCTGTACTGTCGGGTGCCCGAACACGGCCTCGACCGAACGACCGACATCGGCCGCTTCGAACTTTGCCTGGGCGCTGTAGTTGGGGTTGACGCCGCTCATGTCGATACGGATCTGGCCACCGCCACGCGTTCCGTCGTCGAACTCCAGCTCGGCAATGTCGGCCAGCATCTTGCCTTCGCGCAGTGAAACCGTTGCCGCGCTGCGTCCGATCGTGACTGATGGCAGCGTGACGCTGTCGGACGAGATGCGGAAGTCGGCATCGATGGCCCGGATGAGCGGGAACTCCAGGCCGCTCGTGCCGCGCACGGATGTAAGCAGGCTCTTCTGCTGAGCCTCGGGGTCGTCGATCTTCAGGTATTGCGTCAGATCCAGCGTCTTGAGGCCAACGGTGCCTTCGACCGTCGGCCGTTCGCCGGCGTAATTCAGCGACAACGTTCCCGAGGCGCTGTTGCCGTCGAGCTCAAGAGCAGCATTCTGAAAAGCAATCGTTCGCTCGATCCATTCCAGTTGGCCCTTGGCGCGGAAAGCGCCAAAC
Source organism: uncultured Alphaproteobacteria bacterium (assembly GCA_963759735.1). Lineage (GTDB taxonomy): Bacteria > Pseudomonadota > Alphaproteobacteria > Rhizobiales > Hyphomicrobiaceae > Hyphomicrobium_A. Next base: position 63,208 of record CAVXAF010000002.1, on the reverse strand, counting down.
CCTTTGCCACCGGTTGGCCAGTTGACGCCGAGCCAGCTCGCTGCCGCTCGCAGGTCGGGAGCCTTTAGCTCGCTCTGCGGGGAAAGGAGCTGCGGGTTCTCGCCGAGCATCAGACTGCCGTCGAGGGTGGCGGTGAGCAGCGCGCCGGTGAACGACGTGTTCAGCGGGCGCGACATGCCTTGCGCGTCCAGGCTGGCGCCGAGCGTCGTGTCGAAGGCGACCTTCTCGCCGCGATAGTCGAACGAGCCCGCTGCTTCGATGGTGCCATTGGGTTTGGAGGAGATCGATGCTTCCACGCTGGTCAGGTCGATCGTGGCGCCATCCGACATCTTTATGCGCACGATGCTGTTGCGCACGATCAGACCGTCGAACTGCATGCGCTGCAGCGCCTTGACGAGCGGCGCAATTTCTTCGGCCGGGGAATCCTGGGAGAAGGTCGGCACGCGGGTTGAGAAGTCCGTGGTGAACGTGGCGTGCTCCAGCGTCATTGGCGGGCCGCTGCCGGTGATGAGCATGGCGATCATCTGGCCACCGCGCGCCAGACCGGTACGGCTCGGCGGCACCGACAAGGTTCCGCTCTCGAGCTCGATGTTCGGCCCGCTCATCAGCCGCACAGGCGAGGTGAGGCTGTAGCTGTTGCTCGAAGCGGCAAAGACCGCCCCGCTCTGCAGAGCGAGACGATTATAGCGATCGCTGACCAGGAGAGGCGCCGCCAGCAGGATGACAAGGAAGCAAGAGATCGCGAGCGCCCAGGTGTAGCGTCGCATCGATTGCTTCTGGCGCTTCATGAACTTCTGCCGCCTCAGCCGCGCCACCCGGTTTCTGCTCACAAAGGAACCAGAATTAGATCCCTGCTCGCGCGGTAGACCTTGATCCCTCAGAGGATATCGTAGTCATAAAGGCGCCCTTGCCGAGGTGCAAGCAGCGAGCTGGCGTCAGCGACGCTAAGCACGGAGTTTTCTTAACGCCCCAGCGAATTTCTATACCTCCCGCACGGCGATGGCGAGGCGTCTGTCCCGAACTGCCCACGCTATTCACAAGCTGCACCAGGTTTCGTGTGGACACTGAAAGCGCCTGTTTCGGGCGGTAAAAATTCATCTGTGTTCGTTGCGTCGTGCGGAGCGCCGAGCAGCTTGCGTCGGTGAGCCCGCTCGTGCACCTTCCCCGCCGTATCACAAGGAGCACCGTCATCGGAGCGACGCCGTGAGGCAGCCGTTCGTCGTGGGAGGCTTGGCCGTCGAACCCGGCGAGCGTCGGCTGGTCGACCTGCCGATTTCGAAGCTTTCCAATCACGCGCCCGTCACGCTCCCGGTGCATGTGCTGCACGGGGCCCAGCCTGGGCCGACCATGTTCGTGTCGGCAGCCATTCATGGCGATGAACTCAATGGCGTCGAGATCATCCGCCGGCTGCTGCGAACACTCAATCCGCAGAGCATCAACGGCACGTTGTTGTGCGTGCCGGTGGTCAATGTCTTCGGCTTCATCAGCCGCTCGCGCTACCTGCCGGACCGGCGCGACCTCAACCGGTCGTTTCCAGGTTCGGCGAACGGTTCGCTCGCCGCGCGACTGGCGCATCTGTTCCTGACCGAGATCGTCAATCGCTCGCAGGTCGGCATCGACCTGCATACGGCTCCGATCCACCGCATCAACCTGCCGCAGATCCGCTGCGTGTTCCGCAAGCGTCCGCGGGTACAGGAGCTGGGACGCGCCTTCGGCGCCGAGGTGATGCTTGAAAGTCCCGAGCGTCCCGGGTCGCTGCGCGAGGCGGCGCGCGCGGCCGGTGTCGACGTGCTGAGCTATGAGGGCGGCGAGGGGCTGCGCTTCGACGAGTTCGCCATCCGCGCCGGCGTCGACGGTATCACCGGCGTGATGTTCAAGATCAAGATGCTCGACGTGGCTGAAGGGGTGGATCCGGTCGTCGAGCGACAGGCGCCGGTGCAGATCAACGCATCGAGCTGGCTGCGCTCGCCCGAGGGCGGAGTGTTCCGCACCACCAAGCGTATCGGCGATGGGGTCAGCGTTGACGAGGTGGTGGGCCACGTCGCCAACCCTTACGAGGATGTGGCGGTGGAAGTCCGATCGCCGCGCCGCGGCATCATCATCGGGCGTACGACGCTGCCCATCGTCAACATGGGTGACGCTTTGCTCAACATCGGCTGGTCGGAGGAGTTCGCCGATCGATCCTCGCCGGAACGCGAGATACTCGATGAGCCGTTCGATGAGGATGAGGCCGTCGAATAGCGCTAGCGGCCGCCGCCACCGGCGCGCCCGCCGGCAATCGCTTCGTGCAGCAGCAGAACGGGAATGAGCCCGGCGATGACGATGGTCAGCGCGCCGAGCGATGCCTGCTCGAGCTGCTCGATCGAAGCCAGTCCGTAGACGTGCGTCGCCAGCGTCTCGAAGTTGAAGGGGCGCAGCAGCAGCGTGGCGGACAGCTCCTTCATGCAGTCGACGAATACCAAAAGGATAGCGGCCCCCAACGGCGGGACGAGCAACGGCAGATGCACCCGCCACAGCACCGACAGCGCGCTTTCGCCGAGCGTGCGGGCGGCGGCGTCAAGGTTGGGAGACACCCGGTCGAGGCCGGCCTCGATGGTCGCCATGGCGACGGCGAGAAAGCGGATGACGTAGGCGAGGGTGATGGCGAACAACGAGCCCGACAGCAGCAGGCCGGTCGAGATGCCGAACGTCGATCGTGCGAGGGCATCGATGTGGTTGTCGAGGCCGGCCAGCGGGATGAGCAGACCGATGGCAAGCACAGTTCCAGGCACCGCATAGCCGAGCGTCGCGAAGCGTCCCGCAAACCGGATGAAGCTATTGCCGTCGATGCGTCGTGCGTAAGCGAGTGTCAGGGCCACGGCGATGGCCACGGCGGCCGCGATGGCGGAGAGAAGCAGGCTGTTGCCGGCCGCGGAGAGAAAGCCGCTCGACAGCGCGCCGCTGAGATGCGTGGCGGCATCGGGCACGATCACCAGCAGCGGCACTATGAAGCCGAGCACGAAAGGCAATGCCGCCAGCGCCGTCGCAAGCCAGCCCCTCCAGCCGGGAAGCTCCTGGAAAGGGATGGCGCGGTAGCGGCCGGTCGTGTTGTGACTGCGGGCGCCGCCGCGCGCGACACGTTCGATGGCGAACAGCGCGACGATGAGGAACAGCATCACGGTGGCGAGTTGCGCTGCCCCGCCGATGCTGGAACGTTGCATCCAGGTGGCGAAGATGGCCGCCGAGAGCGTGTCGATACCGAGATACTGCACGGCGCCGAGGTCGTTGAGGCATTCCATGATGACCAGCGCGACGCCGGCCGCGATGGCCGGCCGTGCCATTGGCAGTGCGACGTGGGCGAATGTGGCGAGCGGCGAGCGGCCGAGCGTGCGCGCAACTTCGAGCACGCACACCGACTGCTGCGCAAAACTCGCACGCGCGGTCAGATAGACATACGGGTAGAGCACCGCCGACATCACGAAGATGCCTCCGCCCAGCGAGCGAATATCCGGGAACAAATAATCGCCGGGCCGCACAAAGCCGAAGGTGGCGCGCAGCTGCGTCTGCACCGGACCGGCATAATCGAGGAGATCAACGTAGCAGTAGGCGATGATGTAGGTCGGCACGGCCAGCGGCAGCACCAGCAGTCGATCCAGCACCTCGCGGGCCGGAAAGCGGTACATGGTGACGAGCCACGCGGTCGCCGTGCCGACGACGAAGGTGACTACGGCAACGCCGCCCGACAGCAGCAGCGTGCGGGCCAACGATCCAGGAAGCACCGTCGAGGCAAGGTGCGGCCAGATATTGTCGCCTGGAGAGAGTGCCAGCACGATGACGGTCGCGATGGGGAGCGCGCCGACGAGGACGATGACTGCGGTGATCAGGGTCCAGGCAGGCGACACTCCCTGCCGGTGCGCTCTCCACGTCGCGACGGAGAAACGCGCAAAGCTCGCAGGCGGCAATGCCGGCTCGGGACCTTGCACCATCATCGGACGTGCCGCTTTCCGTAGTCCCGTCGGCGTGCGCGAGGCACGCTCAGCAGAGGCTGCGCGGGCTCGGGGTCACAAGACCCGCTCCCATAAAGGCCGTGCCGGGCGACAGGATTTGACCCGCTTCCCGCAGGCAGCGCGCAAAGTTGTCGGCGCCTTCGATCGCCTCGTCCACCTCGTCGCAGCCGAGCAGCGCTACGGCGCAGGCACGGAAGGCGGGGCAGGTGCTGTGCTGGCAGGCAGCGACCATGGAGATGGCCAGACACTCGTCGCGACAGAAACGCCGGCACTGTGCCGGGAATACTTCGATGCGGCGCTCAGCGGAGTCCTGCACGGCGCGGACCCAGCAGGCGAGTTCGGTCATCAGCGGCTTGGCAGCGCGCGGGCCGACGGCGCGCGAGATCTCGTGCCAGGCGACTTCCCAGCAGCCGATGTCGCTGGTCTGGAAGCCTTGCAGCCAGCAGCGGAAGCCGACGCCGACCAGCCGCTCGGCGGCGGGGAGCATAGCGGCTGCCGGTATCGCGGCATCGCGGGACGGGCGGCTTCTTTGGAACCTGTCGATCTCAGACATTAGTTTGTTGCCCCCTGATCGAATTGCACACGGTCGATGAGTTCAGAAGCTTTTTTGCGCAACGCGGCAACCTCAGTGATCGGCAGCGGATCGGGCTTCAGCGGCCCCCAGCTCTGCACGAGGTCGGATGCGGCAATGCCTTCGGAAACGGGATACTCGCCGTTGGCCTCGGCGTAGATGTGCTGCGCCTCGGGAGAGGCGAGGAATTCCATCAGGCGCAGCGCATTGGCCTTGTTGGGCGCGTTGGCGGTCATGGCGATGCCCGACACGTTGACGTGCGTACCGCGGTCGGCGGCGTTCGGGAAGATGATGCGCACGGCGTCGGCCCAGGCCTTCTGGTCCGGGTTTTTCAGCATGGCGCGCATATAATAGGTGTTGCCGATGGCGATATCGCACAGGCCTGCCTGCACGTCGCGCACCCCTTCACGGTCGCCGCCAGCGGGACGGCGGGCAAGGTTGGCTTTCACGCCCGTCAGCCATTTCTCGGTCTCCGCTTCACCGTGGTGGGCGATCATCGAGGCGACGAGGGCGACGTTGTAGGTGTGCTGGCCGGAGCGGATGCAAATCTTGCCGCGCCACTTGGGATCGGCCAATTCTTCGTAAGTGATGGCGTCCTGCTTGACGCGATCCTTCGAGGCGTAGACGACGCGGGCGCGGCGGGTGAGGCCAAACCACTGATCCTTGTCATCGCGAAGGGCGGCGGGGATCGCTTTGGCGAGTACGTCAGAGTGCACCGGCTGCGTGACGCCCGCCTCGACGGCGCCCACCAGAAGTCCGGAGTCGGCTGTCAGCAGCAGATCGGCGGGGCTGTTCTTGCCTTCGGCGGCGAGGCGCTCGATGAGGCCGTTGGGAGCGAAGACCACGTTCGTGGTGATGCCCGTCTCCTTGGTGAACTGATCGAGCAGCGGCTTGATCAGTCCAGGCTCGCGGTAGGAATAGATGTTGACCTCTTCGGCCGCAGAAGCGGCCGTGCAGAGGCAGGCACTCGCGACGGCGAGCACGGCGACACGAGCCGCATGGCGCAACAGAGCGCTGGATGACCGCATTGATAGCTCCAATAGGCGGGGTTCAAGGCCCCGGTATCGGTGAATGTCCATGGAGGCGTGAGTGGCTTGCCCCGCACCGATCATCCCTAACGTGCGGGCACAGACGCAGTCAACAAAAGCGCGTGCAATGCCAATAGATTAGAAATCGTCTAATTTGAAACTGGGGAAGATGGGACGACGCGGTCGCGCGGGAACACGAGCGCCACCGCCGTGCCTTCGCTCAGCGCGCTGTCGATTTCGAGCCGCGCGCCGTTGGCCTCGGCGAGACTACGGGCCAAGGGCAGGCCGATCCCGTGCCCGCCGAAAGTCGTGGGCTGCGGCTTAGCGGGAATCTCCGCCTTGAGCACGGCGTCGATCGCCGCTTCGCTCATGCCGGCGCCCGTATCCTGCACGGCGATGAAAACCGAACGGTCAAAACCCAGGCCGGTGACGACGCGCACGTCGCCGCCACGCGGCGTGAACTTGATGGCGTTGCTCAGAAGATTGAAGAGGATCTGCTTGACGGTGGTCGCGTCGGCGCGCACGTGCGGCAAGCGGCCGTGAAATTCGTGCGTCAGCTTGAGGCCCGCTTCCTCGGCCAGCGGGCGCACCGCCGAGACGGAGCCTTCGGCAAGCGCGTTGAGGTCGAGGTCGGCCGTCTGCAGATCACTGGCGGAGGGTTCGGCCGCATCGCCGCCCAGCAGGCGATTGATCAGCGCCAGCGCATGGCGCGCATTGTCGTGGATGTCGGACGTGTAGCTGCGGTAGCGCTCATTGCCGATGGCGCCAAAACGTTGGTCTTTCATGATCTCGGCTGCCGCCGCGATGGCGCTCAACGGCGTGCGCAGTTCGTGCGCCAGCTTGGAGACCTGCGGGCTGCGATCGAAAGGCACCGACGCGTCGCCGTCGTCATCGTCGGCGATTGGCCCGGTGTTCCGGCCGCCCGCAAAGCCGTTGCGAATGGCGCTGGCGATCTTCGACATCGTTGCGGCGTCATCTGCCGACGGAGCGATCGGGGAAGGCAATTTTGCCGCGAGCTCCGGCGCCGCCGCCGTCCGGCCGACGCGCTTTGGCGCTCCTGAGGCGATGCTGACCAGAACCAGTTCCGCCGTTGCGCTCGCTTCGGCGGGTTGCGCCACGGCGGCGACGTCGCAGACCAGGCTTTCGGCACCATAGGCAGTCCAGAAGACGAGCGGCTCGCGGCGCCCGCCGTTCAGCGGCTCGCGCAGCATGGCGCGCAAACGGACCAGGCCGGGCATGGCGGCGTCGAGCGTGCCGGAAGCTGCGTCCGGACGCAGGCCGAGCCGGGCAGCGCCTGCCGCATTGGCGGCGAGCACGCGGCCTTTGGCGGGATCAATAATCCAAGCGGGATCGGGACAGCCCGCCAGCGCCTTCTCGGGGCCAGCTCCGGTCGATGGCAGCGATGCGCGCGGGCCGTCTACGGGCATAGGAGAACACCAAGGCTTCAAATCTGTTAGCGCGATGAGGCGCTTCCGTCCACGTAGCGAACGGGGCGCCGGTCGCTATCCACATTCATTTCGCGACCGCTCGGCTTCAGAACGGGCTATATTTGCAGCTTGCCCGAAAACCAGGAGCGGGCGCCACAACCATCCTGGCCAAGGAGGAGACCCCCCGATGTACGACAAGCCGCAGTTCGAGTTCCCAGAAGCCGTCCGCGAACTTGCCGAGCGCAACGTCGAGCAGGCACGCAGCGCCTACAATCAGTTCATAGACATGGCGCGCAAGGTCCAGGAGACGCTCACGGCGTCGCAGGGCGCCATGACCTCCAGCGCGGTGGAGATGCAGACGCAGATCTCCAAGTTCGCCGAGCAGAACATCCACGCCAGTTTTGCCTTCGCCACGGAGCTGTCGCGGGCCCGCGATCTCAAGGAATACATCGAGATCCAGCAGCGCTATGCGCAAAAGCAGATGCAGTCCTTCTCGCACCAGGCGCACGTCCTGGGGCGGTTGGTGAGCGAGGCGGCGCAGAAGGCGCAGGCGCGCTAGGGGTCGGCGACGGGATGGGCAGGGCGGCACCGTTTCTGACCTTGCGCCGGGACGGCGCAGTCAGTGAGCTTTCTGCCTGCTTGACGGCTGGATGCTGACCTACAGGCGGCCTGCCGGCGCAGTTCGACATTTGCACATAGGCGATGGGCTCTTGCTCATCCCTTTGGCGATCTTCGGCCGTTTCTCTAGCGACGGCGGCTGCCAAGGCATCAACGAGGCGGCCCGGTTGCCTGTGTTTGCTGATCGGCTTCGGTGCCTTTGTCCGTCCAACCCGGAGGCAGCCCCAACGAACTCGCCAGCAGGTCGGTCACGCCCACGCGCCCGAACAATTCGCAGGCGGGCTCTTTTGCCTTTCCGCCGAACATAGAGTTCAGCCGGTGCATGGCTGGGAGCTCAGGCATTTTGGTGCGAAAGGGATTGCTGCCGGTGACCAGCATCTCGCTGAAATCATCGCCGAAGGACGCGGCGAGTTCGTAGGCATCGCCAACCGGCGATACGCGCGCACTGCCAGTGAAGGAATTGGCACCGCGCGCCCACAGCATGGCCGCTCTCTGGTACCCGGCGGGGTCGACCGCCTCGGACTCCAGCGCAATACCACCAAGCCCGATGGGAACGCGCAGCGACGGGATCGGCAGCGACGTTTCTACGATTCCGGTGCTCGTCACCACCGATTGGCCGATATCCAGCACCTTCGAAGTTGCCGCCGCGAGTTCGTCCGTCGGAACGATCGCGGCGATCGAAACGTGCACGGTCAGGTCAGCTGTCTGCGGCGGCAGGACGATATGAAAGCGATCGCTGAGTCCGATGCAGACGGAGCGGTCCACGGCGTTGGCAACCAGCCTGCGGTCTCGCTCTGAGAGTTTGGATGCGGCAGCCGCGGGGGAGAACGTGGTCGGAACGATGCGCACGGTCCTCGCCGCCAGCATCGCATCCTTATCGACAATGACGCGCGCCTTGGTGAGCAGGCCGTCGGCAGGTTGGAGCCGCTCATAGGAGGATAGGGAGCCGGTCTGCTGCAGAGGTACGCTCGCGCACCCCGCGAGGTACGGAAGCAGAGGCAGCAGAAGGCACGGGGCGAGCCCGCGCGGTTTTGTTGGGGCAAATTTGCCCGTGCGAAATGCCATCGGCCAGTCCCCCTGTCCCTATGCAGGCAGACTTACCAGCGTCGCTTTGCTCCAGTGTTGCTCCAATGTGGCCCAATGGGGGCATCGCATTGGAAATGCTTTCCGGCTCGGCCTATGCGAGGTCGGGGGGCGGCCGGGTAAACCGGTGTCCACTGGCATCGTCACCTCGATGGTGCTGACCAGCGGGCTGCGCGGGCACTATGCGGCCCCGCCCGAGTGCTTTGATTTGAAGAGGCGCGCTAGTCCCACGGTCTGGCGGTGCCAGGCTTTGACCGCCATCGCGGGAAATCCGCCGACGATTGAACCTGGAGCCACGTCGCGCACGACCCCGGACTTCGCGGCGATCTGCGAGCGTGTCCCGACCATCAGATGATCCGCGACGCCGACCTGGCCGCCCATCATTACGCCATCGCCGACCACGGTGCTGCCGGCAATGCCCACCTGGGCGCAAATAATGCAGTCGCGACCTAGGCGTACATTGTGCGCGATATGGACGAGGTTATCGATGACGGTTCCCGCCCCGATGCGGGTGTCCCCAGTCGCGCCGCGGTCGATGGCGCAGTTAGCTCCTATTTGGACGTCGTCGTCGACCAGCACGCGGCCGAGCTGCGACACACGCACCAGACCCTTCGCGCTAGGCACAAATCCAAATCCCGAAGAGCCAATGACGGTGCCAGTATCGACAGTGACCCGCGCGCCCAAGACTGCGTGGCTTAGGTGAGCGTTGGCCCCAATGTGGCATTCACGGCCCAGCAGCACTCCGTCCGCCAGGACAGCATTAAAACCGATATGGCAACGCTCGCCGATCTCCACCTTGCTTCCGATGACGGCGCCGGCTTCGATGCGCGAGCCAGCTCCGATATGTGCATTCGCATGCACGCGGGCAGCCACATCTATGAACGGCTCTGGGGCAATCGCGGGATAGAAGAGCCAACCGACTTGCGCAAAGGCGAGACGCGGGTCGTCGACCAGAATCCGCCGCGCGGAATGGCCTGCAATGTGGCGGGCGAGACCACGACCGACGATGATGACACCGGCGCCAGAATATCTGAGCACATCGAGGTAGCGCGCGCTTGCGAGGAGGCTGATGTCGCCGGGACCGGCGTCTTCAAGAGGTGCGATGTCGGAGATCAACATCGCGCCATCATCGGCACCGGGTTTCTCCGCGCCGATGAGTTCGCAAATCGCATCGAGAGAGAAGGGGCCTACGCGATGGAAAAAGCGTTGATCAGGCATTGCACCATATCACGCGTCTTGCTGCATTTCCCCGTTGTTGCGCCAACCGGAGTTCAGTTTTCAGGATTGCCTCCGTCATCCTTCTTCCCGTAATTGCGCTCTCCCCCCTTGCGCGTCAGGGACACGCTCACCTCATTGAAACCCACGCCCTCGGTGGTGATCGACACGTTCTGGTCCGACGTCTCCTGCGTAACCAGCATGGTGGCGGAGAAGCCACCACCATCGATGGAGAGTGAGATCTGGTTCTCCGTGACGCGCCCTGTGACAGTGCCGCTGGCGTTGAACGTCCGCTCCTCCCAGCTTCCCGAAAGGTCCTCACCTTGCGCCGAGAGCTGCGCCCGGAGTTCGATCATGTTGGAGGGGCTGGCGCAGCGCAGGACGATGCTCAACCGGTCAACCTGGTTTTTGGTTGAGTAGTAGGCTTTGCACGAGAGCGCCTCTGCAACGCCACCGTCGTACTGGATGCGGCCTGGTCCGGACCAGTAGCCCGACATCGCCGCGAACAGTTCATGATTCAAAGGAGCGGCACGCGACTGCGCGCCGCTCAACGCCAGAAGCAACAGAACAGTTGCGATACGCCATTGGAGCATGAATGCCTCAGGCCAAGAACTGCCCGTTCACCAGCGATGCCGGTGAAAGCAGCTCGGATTCAACTTGCAGACCTCGACTGCACCGCGCTGCGTGTTGAGCAGGGGAGCCTCAGGATACGCGCGTACTCGGCGCGCACGCCCTATGTGGACGCGCATCGTTTCCCGCTTTGGTCCCACCATTTCTGAACAATTCTGACCCAGATATTTTTGTTGCGAAACATTGCGGGGCCAGGATGCTCGGCACACCTCACATGCCTCCGGGACTTCCTCCGCCACCAGGGGGACCGCCTTTGGGCATGCCCTTACCGCCGGGGCCTCCGGGTTGCGGCGCCGAAGGTTGCCGAATCTCGTCGCGGCTGAGAGCGCAGTCCTTATTCTTGTCGAGCACTGCAAACGCGCGATTCGGCTTGTCAACGAATTCGGAGCGGCTGACGCGCCCATCTCCATCACCATCGAAATAGTCCAAGGGGACGACCTCGAAGAGCCTGTCGGCTTGCGCCAGGGCGCGATACTCCCCGGCGGTCAGAAACCCGTCCTTGAGCCCGTCGAACTGGCTGAATAGGGCATCCGCATAGCTCTTCCATTCCTCGCAGGTAACAGTCCCATCCTTGTTGTCGTCCCAAGTTGAAACGGCCTGAATGAGCGCGCTGTCCTCGCTCCGCATCGACCCTGGGAACGGTCCTGGCCCCGACGTGCATGCGGACGCCAAGAGAGCAGAGGTCAAGGCAAGCGCGGCCCGCGGCACCATCCGCGCGCATCGCGCTCGGCCGAGAGCATCTAGCAGCGACATATGCGGTGGACTCAAGCGTTCCCCCATTTCCTACTTTGCCGCGCACGGCCCGACCCCAAGGCTATTCCACGATGAATCCGTAGTCGCCCTCGAGGTCGCCGAGGGGGGCCGGGCGTCCGCCGCCATAGATACGGTTTAGGTGTCCAAGGAAGTTCGCCTTGCGATCGGTCGGATCGGCGAGACCATCGAGTGGGCGGGCAAGCTCCTGGCGCGCCACGGGCCGCACCATGTAGGGCGTGACAATCACTACGAGTTCGGTTTCGCTTTTCTGGTAATCGCGACTGCGGAACAGCGTACCGAGAATTGGAACGTCCTTTAGGCTCGGAAAGCCGTCGATGTTCTGCCGCGTGGCCTCCGACAAAAGGCCGGCGATGGCCAGCGAGCCGCCAGACGGCAGCTCGACCGTGGTGTTCGCCTGGCGCTTTTTCAACGCGGGTATCTGGATGCCTGCCAGCACGACGGCGCCGTCACTGGTGAGCTCACTCACTTCGCTTTCGATCTTCAGACTGATCCGACCTTCTGAAAGAACCACCGGTGTGAAGGCGAGACCTATGCCGTACTCTTTGTAGACGACGCTGACCTGGCCGAGGCTGTCGACGACGGGGACGGGGTACTCACCACCGGCAAGGAACTTGGCGGGCTCGCCGGACACCGCCGTCAGGTTAGGTTCCGCCAGGGTCCTCAGCAGGCCGTCTCGCTCCATGGCACGCAGGGTCCCATTGATGGCCTGATCGCCGGACTGCCACCCCATCGCGACGCCCGAATTCGTAAAGGCGTCCGCCGTGGCTCCCGTCCCTTGGTTGAACAATTGCAGCGTGCCTGCCGCCACGCCCGATGTCGGCAGCGAGCCGAGGGACGCGCCCGTGAGAGGGAAGGTGTTCGACGACAGGACGGAGGTCGTGAAATTCCCCGAGTTGACCAGCGCGCCGAGGTTGACGCCGAACTGCTTGAGGATAGTGCGCTGCACTTCGGCGACGCTCACCCTCAGCATCACCTGCTCCTCGCCTTGGACCGTAAGGAGGTTGATCACCGGCCTGGAGCCGTAAACGTCGGCGGCGTCGCCGTTGGCACCGCCCCCTGCATCGTTGCTTGCCTGGTAGCTGGATGCGCGGCCAATGTTGGTCGTGTTCGACGTCGTTGTTTGCGTGGTGCCGTTCGCGCCCGAGTTTACGATGCTTCCGATGTCGCCGTTGCCTGCCGCGAATTGGCCGGCAATCTGCGCTGCCCGGTTGGAATCGATGGGCGAGCGCACGCCGCCCGTCAGCACGATGGCGCGTCCGGCGATCTCGCTGTGCACGCTCGAGCCGGGGATGAGGCGCGCGATCAAGTTATCCAGGGCCGAGAGGTCGGCGCCGACGGCGACCTCCAGCGCGAGCATCTGCTGGCCGTTCTCGTCGAAGAAGAACGCGTTTGTTTGCCCTGTTCCCTTGGCGATTAGGAACACACGGTCCGACGACTGCACCACGGCATCGAGTACCGCCGGGTCCGATACCAACACGTCCTTCAGGGCGACAGGGAACTCCACCACGAGAGAGCGGCCGACGCCGAGGTCCAGCCGCTTCGAAAGTGGGAATGCCGCGTTGCCCGGGATGCGCAGCACGGAATCGTTGGTCGCATGCCTGCCAGCCATGTCGGCCGCGCCGATATCGCCCGCGCAGAAGGCGGTGGCGAACACCGCGATTCCGGTGCACGCCCATTTTAGGCCCGTTTGCTTCATGGATGACCTTCTTCGACAGCACTCACGCCACAGCAACCCGACGGCACGCCTACGGCGAGGCGATCATCGGTCGGCGCGGCCCGCTATCGGCCCGGCTCGTTGAGAATGAATGCTCTGACCATTTGCGAGGACTGCTCGCCGCGGAGTGATACGCCGTTGGGTTGGGAGGGCCGGATTGAAGGCACGCTCGGACGCCCCAATATCTGGACGACGATCATTGCCTGTATTGGACTGAGTGTTTCCGAACAATTCTGCGGGAGGGAGAATTGTGTCTGACTATTGCGTCGGCGCGGGATGAAGTCGCCGCTCAATGAAATTCTTAAGCGCGATCAGAAGTCACCGCGAAGGACGGCGGTCAGCATGGAATCGAGAGGCGTCCGTCGGCAATGCTAACCGCGCCGCTGCAGGTTCAACACCCACGCCTCGACCAGCGGCTCTGGCGCTTCGATGAGATCGGCGATTTCGCGAATCTTATCGGCGCTGAGTTTTGCAGGCGCTGAGGTGATTTGGATTGTTCCGTCATCCAAGAGTTGCGCGAACCGAGTGGCAGCGCGTTCAATATTGAAAGACATTCTGCATCCACCCCCGTGGCTCGGAAAGTTGGGACCGGTCGGCGTCGACCGGCAAAATCGCATCGAGACATTTCGAAACACAACTTTTTGAAACATTCAAGCGCAAGAATATTCGGGCCCAACGCCCAGCAATGTTTTGAAACAAAACTCCCGTGACCAGCATCGCTGGGAAACACGGCGCCCTACCCGCGCAAACCTTGGCGCGCATTAACAAGCCACTGTTTGAACGAGTCCGCCGCTTAGATTTGAGGTCATCATGATCACCGAGGAACTCGCTAGCGTCCGCCGTGTCACGGAGTGCCTTTTCCTAGCGTTGCGTCGACGCGACGCCACGGGTGTCGCTGTTTGCTACGATCAGGACGCGGTCTTCAGCTCGCCAATTATCGGCGATGTGCGGGGTGCCGACGTTGAAACTCTCTGGCGCGCGATCTTCGCGACGACGCGCGACAGCACGCTGAGTTACGAGATCGTCGATCTCGGCCTGACTACCGCACGCGTTGAGGGGATGGCCACTTTCTCGCTCGTCGCCTCGGGCAGGTCGGTGACCAGTCGATTCAACTCGACCCTCGATATCCGGAATCGGCGCGTCGTTTGCCATGACGAAACTTTCGATGCGTGGGCCTGGGCGGGCATGGCGTTCGGCGCTTCCGGCCACTTGCTCGGCTGGTCCAAGGCATGGCGACGGCGCATGACCCAGGACGTTTGCCCCGCACCTGCGGACCGACGCATCGCCGCGTCGGCATCGGCGAGCAGCTAGGCCGTCGCCAAGTCCACCACTTGCGCCAGTCCGCCTGCTGCGCGGTTGCTGATCCGCACTTCGCCGCCGGCCCGTTGAATGATTTCGCGCGCTATCGTCAGGCCGAGGCCGGCTCCGGGAGTGGTTTGGCGACGGGCCGGGTCGACGCGGAAAAACGGCTCGAACACCTGCCCTATGAGATGTTTTGGAATCCCCGGACCCTCATCGACGATGGTGACCAGCGCCCTGTCCGACTGTCGGCGGACCTCGACATGCGCGTAGACGCCGTGGGTTGCCGCGTTGATCATGAGATTGCGCAACGCGCGGGCAAGTGCCAGCCGGCCGGCGCTGACGCGTGCCTGCTCCAATCTCGTAACCGAGATATTGTATCCATGCGTCTTGAGTTCTTCCGCGATGTCGGAAACCAGTTCATCGATGCGAAAGACCTCAGGGTCGGCTTTGCCTGCCTCCTCGCGCACGAGCTGGATGGCGCTGTCGGCGATGCGCTCGAGTTCGTCCATATCGCGCAGCCATAGCTCGCGGTCCTCTTCATTCTCCACGAATTCGGCTCTGAGCCGCATGCGGGTGATGGGAGTGCGCAAGTCGTGCCCCGCCGCTGCAACGAGCCGCATGCGGCTTTCGATGGCGCTCTTCAGTCGCGACGACAGAGAGTTGAGTGCTTTCGCCGTGGCGCGTACCTCCGCTGGGCCGCGCTCCGGAAGCATAGGTAGAATTGCCTCCGGTCCCACCGAGGCGACCGCGCTCTCCAGCATGACGAGCGGCTTGACCATGCGATTTACCGCAAAGATCGAGATCGCCGTCGCCCCGAATGTGATCAGCGCAAGCCACCCGACCAGGACGTACCAGCCCCCTCCGTCAGGAGGCGGCAGATCAGGTATCGGCATGAGCAGCCAACCTCTCCCCTCGATCGGTATAGAAACGACCGTCACAGCTTGCGGCCCCGAACGGGATACGACGACATCGAGATCGACACCCCGCGCAGCTAGGGCCTCGCGCAGCCTCGTTGTCGTGCCTTCGGCTTCACGGCCAGGCGAGGGTTGTGGTGCAATCGCGAGGGCGGCGGAGCCCTGGACGGCGGCGCGCGCCAGCATCTCGACCTGTTCGGCCACGGGGTTCACGGAGCGACTGGGACCGGGTGGTCCGAGCAGGTACAGCAGCATGCCGGTCAAGACACCAACAACCGAGACAATGGCAACGACCAGCAGCACGACGAGCTTTACGCGCAGCGAATTCATGGCTTCACATTGTCGACGTCGACCTTCGCCGCCAGTTGATACCCGCCATTGCGGACGGTCTTGAAGAGTTGCGTGGCGCCGCCATCTCCGAGCTTGCGGCGAAGGCGGCTCACGAGCACATCGATGGAACGATCAAGGACGTCGCCGTCACGGCCGCGCGTCAGGTCCAACAATTGGTCGCGCGAAAGGACGCGACCGGGCCGATCGAGGAAGGTCTGCAGCAGGTCGAACTCGGCGCCGGTCAGTTCGATGTCGCCCCCGCGCGGATCAATCACGCTCCGGGTTTGAGGATCGACCTGGAAACCTTCAAAGCGATACTTCTTATCGGCATCGTCCACGGAGGTGGCTTCCGTCTGCCGACGCAGGACCGCTTTGATGCGCGCGAGCAGCTCGCGCGGGTTGAAGGGTTTCCCGAGATAGTCGTCGGCGCCGATCTCAAGACCGATAATGCGGTCGACGTCCTCCTTGAGGGCGGTAAGCAGAATGATCGGCACCTTCGAGCGCTGAGCGCGCAGATCGCGGCACATGTCGAGCCCCGAGCCATCAGGCAACATGACATCGAGAACGACAAGATCGATCTGATGGGTGGCCAGACGCTCCTTGAGCTCGCGGCAGCTCGCGGCCAGCAGCACGCGAAACCCCTGGGTCTCGATATAGCGCGCGAGCAGTTTGCGAATCTCATGGTCGTCGTCGACGACGAGAATTTGAGATGAGGTTGCGTTCATGGGTCCGTGCTTTTAGCTCCGGACAAACCCGGCAACGAGAGAAAGTTTGTAACGAAAGGTCGCGCTTCGCCTAACAGCAACGTTCAGACACAAATCTCGGTGGTGACGACACATTTGGACATTCGGCGTCCTAAGCGGGCAACGATCGGGTCCCTATTAACGGCGTGTCAACCATTGAGGATACGCCGATGCGTCACATGGCAAATCTTGCTCGTCTGCTCGGGGTAGTAAGCGTACCTCTGCTTACCCCTCCCGCGTGGGGCCAATCTCCGGCCGCCCCCGGACCCACTGAAATCACCAAGCCGGCGGAAATCCGCGTTGCTCAGGTGCCCCCTCCCCCCGGCAGCCGTTCGCAACCTCAGCCCCCATTCCCTCAGTTCGTCCCTTCCCCACCTCCAATGCCCGGCCCAGGCGGCCTGCCCGCGCTGCTGACTTCCCTCGAGACCGAGATTGGCATCCGCAGCGGACAGCTCGATGCGTGGCGTGATTTCACCGACGCCCTACTCGTGGTGGCGACACCTCCAGGGCGTCGCCCGCGTCACGACGCCGGTGCACAAGAGCAGGCGAAGCCCGAGCCGTTCGAGCTTGCCCGATTTCTTGCCGAGGATGCTCTCAAGCGCGGGCGTGGCGCAGAGGCGCTGATCAAGGCGATCGATGCGTTGCGCGGCAAGCTGACACCGGAGCAGCTGCAAAAGATCGCGGATCTAGAGACCCGGCTGGCTCCGCCTGCGGACGGTCGCAAGCCGCCCTTCGGTCCCCGTCCGGGCGGCTTCGGGCCTGGTCCCGCCGACAAGCACCCTGATGGTTTTGGTCCGCGCGATGGTCTCCCCCCGTCACCTGCGCGATGACCGACGGGAGGCGGCGCGCCGCGGTCGCCGCCTCCCTTTCCTATTCTGTCAACGGGATGCTTTCAGAATGACCGCATTCATGCGCGTAGGGATACTGCTGACGATCGGCTTCATGCTTCTGACGATGCTCGCGGCCGGATCGCGCGCTGATGAGGCGAAGCCTGCGTTGACCGTGTCGGTGGCACATGTCCAGGAGCAGCACCTAGGCAGCACCGTCACCGCGACGGGCACCGTTGTAGCCTGGCGCGAAATGCCCATCGGCTCCGAAACCGGTGGGCTGGCCGTCGTTGATGTCGCGGTCGACGAGGGCGATTGGGTGGTTAGGGGCCAGGTTCTGGCCCGACTCAATCGAAGGGTGTTGATGGCGCAGATTGTGCAGCAAAGGGCGGCCATCTCCGAAGCTGCGGCCACGCTCGAAAACGCCAAGTCCGACGCGCAACGCGCCCACGCGGTCACCAGCGGCGTCATCAGCCAGCAAGTGATCGACCAGCGAGACACACTGGTCAAAACCGCTACCGCCAAACTTGGCGGAGCGCGCGCCCTGCTCTTGGAATACGCAGCAAGGCTGGCGCAGACTTCCATCATGGCGCCGGCCGACGGTCGTGTCGCGAAACGCAGCGCAACACTTGGCCAGGTCGTGCAGGTCGGCACCGAGCTGTTCCGACTGATTCAGGATGGTCGCATCGAGGCCGACGCCCTCGTGCCCGAGGCTGACTTGCTACGTATCAAGGAGCAGCAGGTGGTGCGCGTTATCGGACCCGACGGGCAAACTTGCGCTGGCAAGGTGCGCCTTGTGGCGCCGACCGTGGATGCCAAAACGCGGCTCGGGACGGTGCACGTCGAACTGCCGGCGACGACCGAACTGAAGCCCGGCATGTTCGTACGGGCCGAAATAGATACAGAGGGCGAAGCCGCGCTCGCCGTCCCGCAACGGGCGCTTGTCTGGCGCGACGGCAAAGCCGCCGTCTTCACCGTCGGCGACGACGAGACCGTGACCCTCAAGGCGATCACCATGGGCCGCAAGACGAGTTCGCTCGTTGAGATCCTGCAAGGGGTCGTCATCGGGGAGCGCATTGTCGTCGAAGGCGCGGGACTGCTCAACGACGGCGATCGGGTCCGCGCCGAAGTCGCATCGGCGACGCTCGCCGGAGGCACGCCATGAACCAGATCTCCGCCTGGGCCATCCGCAGTCCCGTCCCCACCATCGTCCTTTTCCTGTTCCTGTCGCTGGCCGGGGCCGTTAGCTTCACCAAGCTGCGCATCAACAACATGCCTGACACCGACATCCCCACGGTGACGGTGACCGTCACGCGGACGGGAGCCGCGCCGACGGAGATGGAGACGCAGGTGACCCGCCTCGTCGAGGACAGCGTCGCTGGGCTGGGCAACGTCGATCACATCCGCTCGACCGTCAACGAGGGCTCTTCGTCGACGAACGTCGAGTTCGCGCTCGGCACGGACATCGATCGCGCCACCGACGACGTGCGCAACGCCGTCCAGTCGATCCGGGCCAACCTTCCAAGCGATGTCCTCGAGCCGACAGTGCGCCGCGTCGACAACACGGGACAGCCGATCCTGACTTTCGTCGTCAGCGCGCCGGCCATGGCCCCCGATGAATTGAGTTGGTTCATCGATAACGACATCGCCAAGGCGGTTCTGTCGGTGAAGGGCGTCTCCAGCATCGCGCGCGCCGGCGGCGTCGATCGCGAAATCCGCATCCGTCTAAGCCCCGACCGGCTGATGGCGTTTGGCATCACGGCGTCGGACATTTCCCAAAATCTGAAAGCGCAGAATGTCAACCAACCCGGCGGCCGCCTGACGCTAGGTGACGCCGAGCAGGCCATACGCACTATCGGCAGCGCCGCCGACGTGGAAGCGCTGGGCGCCACGCGTGTGCCACTCAACGACGACCGCAACGTGAAGCTCTCCGATCTGGGCTCCGTCGAAAGTTCGTGGGCTGAGCCGCGTCAGCGCGCCCGCTTCAATGGCGCTGAGGTCATCGGCTTCAGCGTCTACCGCTCAGTCGGCACCGGCGAGGTGGCGGTCGCCGAAAGTGTACGGGCAAAGGTCGAGGCCTTTGCGGCCGCGCATTCCGAAGTAAGCATCCACGAAGTGACGTCTTCGACGACATGGGTGATGGAGGGATACGAGGCGGCGCTAGAAGCTCTGATCTTAGGCTCGCTGTTGGCGATCGCGGTAGTTTGGCTGTTCCTGCGCGACATGCGCGCCACGCTCGTTTCGAGCGTCGCCCTACCCCTCTCCCTGCTGCCCACCTTCGGCGTGATGTATCTGCTGAACCAGTCGCTGAACAACATCTCGCTGCTCGGCATCGCGCTCGTCGTGGGCATTCTCGTCGACGACGCCATCGTAGAGGTCGAGAACATCGTGCGCCATATGCGCCAATCGGGGAAGAGCGCCTACGAGGCGGCAATCGAAGCCGCTGACGAGATCGGGCTCGCCGTGGTCGCGACGACGTTCTCCATCATCGCGGTGTTTGCGCCGGTCGGATTCATGCCCGGCATTCCAGGACAGATCTTCAAGGCCTTCGCCATCGCCGTCTGCACTTCGGTTTTCTTCTCGCTGCTCGTCGCGCGCATGCTGACGCCGCTCATGGGCGCTTATCTGATGCGCGCGGACGGGCGCGAGTCCGACGAGGCGCGTTGGGTGTCGCCGTACCTTCGGCTGCTCAACTGGACGCTGCGCCGGAGATGGCTCACGGTCACGGCAGGCATCGTCTTTTTCGCCGTCTCGATGTCTCTGGTCCGCTTCCTGCCGAGCGACTTCATGCCGGCGTCGGATCGTGGCCGCGCCCAGCTGGCGGTCGAACTCGCCCCGGGTTCGACGCTCGCCGACACAGACGCAGTGACCCGCAAGGCCACCGCCGTGCTCCTCGCCCGGCCGGAGGTGCAATCGGTCTATTCCGCCATGGGCACGCAAACGTCTTCCGGGCCCGGCGGCGGCACGTCCACAGCTGGCGAGGTGCGCACGGCGACACTGACCGTCAACCTCAAACCCCGGGCCGAGCGCCAACTGAGCCAGCAAGAACTGGAAGCGGCGGTTGGGCCTGAGCTTGCGAAAATACCCGGCGCGCGGATGCGTTTCGGTGCCGACGGCGTTTCCGGCGCAAAAATTCAGGTAACGCTCCTGTCGGATGACGCAGACCTGCTGGCGAGCAAGGTTTCCGCCTTGACGCGGGAGATGCGCGGCGTAGCCGGCTTCCACAATGCCGGTTCGACCTCAAGCCTCGCCCGCCCCGAGATCCAGATTACACCCAAGATCGACAAAGCCGCGGCGGTTGGCATTTCGACCGCCACCATCGCGGCGACGGCCAACATCGCGACGCTCGGCGACGCCGATCAGAACCTGCCGAAATTCAATCTCAAGGACCGCCAGATCTCGATCCGCGTCATGCTTGAGGAGAACGCGCGGGCGGACATCTCGCGGATCGGCAGCTTACAGGTGCCGGCGGCGTCCGGCACGCTGCCGCTGAGTTCGATTGCCGACATCGCCCTCGGCTCCGGCCCCAATCAGATCAACCGGGTGGACCGGCGGCGCAGCGCTACCGTCGAAGCCGAACTCAGCGGCATCACCATCGGGGAGGCCGAGGCCAGCGTTTCGGCTCTGCCGTCGATGCGGCAGCTTCCCGTGGGGATCACTCGCAACGCCGCCGGCGAATTCGGAACGCATGCAGGAGCTATTCGGCGGTTTCGCGCTGGCAATCGGCTCGGGCATCGTCCTTCTGTTGTTCGTACTCGCGCTTCTGTTCAACGGTTTCCTGCAGCCGGTGACCATCCTGACGGCGCTGCCGCTTTCCCTGGGAGGCGCTCTCGGCCTCATGCTGGCGACCGGAACGTCGCTATCCATGCCGGCGCTGATCGGCATTCTCATGCTGATGGGTATTGCCGCCAAGAACTCCATCCTGCTGGTCGAGTACGCCATCGTGGCGCGGCGTGATCATGGGCTCGACCGCACCACCGCCTTGATTGATGCGGCACGCAAGCGAGCCCGTCCGATCATCATGACCACAGTGGCCATGGCGGCGGGAATGCTGCCGATCGCGTTGGGCGTCGGTGCCGATGCGGAGTTCCGCGCCCCGATGGCCATCGCCGTCATCGGGGGCCTTCTCAGCTCGACCGCGCTCAGCCTCATCTATGTGCCCGCCGTATTCACGGTGATGGACGATCTGGAAAAATGGCTGGCGAAAACGCTCGGGGTATTCGTCTCGGTTCCCGCCCAGGTGCGCGCATGACCCGAGTATCAAAGCGGGACGCTGTACGGAGAAGGCTCGCTTTCGATTAGCCAGCGCAAGCAATCGTCTAGTCTCGCGGGGTCGCCACCGGGTGCCATTGCAGCCAAGTTTGAGGCTTGCTATGCCTCCTAGCCCCGGTTACGCAGTTTCCCCGCTGGACATTCGATGTCCCTGCTGGGACACCACGGGACGTTCTCCTGCGTAACAGCCGCGGAACTGGATCGACTTGGCTTCTGTCCAAAGCCAAAAAAAACCAGTAGTTTCAAGGGATGCCGCCTTAGCTCAGTTGGTTAGAGCGCTAGATTGTGGATCTAGAGGTCACCCGTTCAACCCGGGTAGGCGGTACCAACCCAAACTCCCATCAGGTGCGCGGCCACCGCGCGACCGGTGCAGACAATCCCACGACGCAAGCGATCCTCGTTCGTCCCAAATGACTGGCGCGACGGGCCTGTTGGCAGGCGCGTTGCGAGCGGTCGACCGCGTTGACATTGTTTCAAGGTCTGCGCGCCGTGCGATCATTTTGACGTGGACCTTTCGGCGCCGGTGCAGTCATTTAGCCGCCGTTGGCCGATGACGCGCGAGTTGCAATGAAGCTGAGACGGACCGCC
Organism: uncultured Alphaproteobacteria bacterium; assembly: GCA_963759735.1. Classification (GTDB taxonomy): domain Bacteria; phylum Pseudomonadota; class Alphaproteobacteria; order Rhizobiales; family Hyphomicrobiaceae; genus Hyphomicrobium_A. The sequence continues at coordinate 41,186 of CAVXAF010000002.1, read as the reverse complement.
CGACTGCACCTTAATCGCTGGCGCGGCGAGGCCAGAGTGGACGGCATTCGCCTGCCGCTGTCGCCGACGATCATCTCGCCGAAGATGGAGTGGACCCTCGCCAAGGGGCGCTACGAGTGGGGCGAGGCGCGCATGGGCGCCCGCATCATTGCGCCTGGCGACAACGTTTTAGAACTGGGATCGGGCCTGGGATTTGTTTCCAGCTACCTGCGCCGCAACACCGCTGCCGGCAGCATCGTCTGCGTCGAGGCCAACCCCGGTCTGGTGCCATATATCGAGAACGTCCACCGCATAAACGGTATCGCCAACACGATCGTTCTCAACGGCGTGGCGCAGGTGCCGCCGCACCCAGCGAGCCTGCCGTTCTATTGTCGCCACGATTTCTGGGCGAGTTCGCTCGATCCGGCCGAAGCCTACGAGCGCGCCGTCGACGTGCCCTCACTCGATCTTGCGGCGCTGGTCGATACGTACAAGCCGCGCGTGCTCATTATGGACATCGAAGGTGGCGAACTCGATCTGCTGCGGATCGACGCGCTGCCGCACGTGCGCGCCATCGTGCTTGAGGTGCACACGACGACGTATGGTCAGGTAGGTCTGGAGCAGCTGTTTGCCGCGGCGAAGCGGCTCGGCTTCGACCAGGATCCGCAAGGCACGTTGCGCGAGGTGCATACCTTGGTGCGCCGTCCGTCTGCCTGAGCCGCGTGTACGCTGAGCGACCGGCCGCATCATAATGGGCCTGCGGCGATGACCGCGGTCGACCTGGGCGGCGCGCTGCCATAGAAGGTCGCGAGGCCGGCGGGCATGGCAAACACCGCCCGCGCCAAGTACCCGGACATGAGCGAAGTAACAGACCTTCTCTTTCGCCGTTATCCCAACTTCAGCCTGCTGCTCCTCGCCCGCTTCCTGTCGGCGGTGGCGATGCTCACGCAGGGCGTTACGCTGGGCTGGCAGGTGTATTCGATTGCGCGCCTCGATCACTCGGTGGCGTATTCGTCTTTCTTGGTGGGCATGATCGGCCTGGCGCAGTTCGTGCCGATGTTCGCCTTCGTGCTGCTCGCCGGTGAGACCGCGGATCGCTACGACCGTCGCAAGATCCTTCTCGCCTGCTGCACGTTGCAGGTGTTCTGCTCGGCGGCCCTCGCCTTCATCGCCGACATGGATCAGCCGAGCCTCGTTGCCATCTTTTCCATCGCGGCTCTCTTCGGCCTCGGCCGCGCCTTCACGATGCCGGCTAGCGCATCGCTCGGTCCCATGCTGGTGCCGCGCGAAATTCTGCCGCGCGCGATCGGTTGGAATACGCTCGCCATGCAGACGGGCATGATCATGGGGCCGTGGCTGGGCGGCGTGTTGTGCGCCATCTCGGTGCCGGCTTCGTATGCGACCGCGGCGGCGCTCTATGTCGCCGCCGGCACGGCCGTCTGGTGCATCGGCGCCAACACCAAGCCCGACCACAAGGGCGGTGGGCGCCTACAGTTGATTGCCGAGGGCCTTGCCTACGTGTGGTCGAACAAGATCGTGTTTGGCGCCATATCGCTCGATCTGTTTGCCGTGCTGCTCGGCGGCGTCACCGCGCTGCTGCCGGTGTTTGCGCGCGACATCCTTCACATCGGTCCGGACGGATTCGGTTTGCTGCGTTCCGGTCCCGCCATCGGCGGCGGCCTCATGGCGCTGGCGCTCAGCACGCGGCCGATCCAGCGCGACGCCGGCTTCTGGATGCTGATAGCCGTGGCCGCTTATGGCGTTGCGACCATCATCTTCGCGGTGTCGACGTGGGTGTGGGTGTCGATGCTGGCGCTGGCGGGTCTTGGCGCGGCCGATGCGGTGTCAGTCTTCGTGCGCCAGACCCTTATCCAGATCGTGACACCCGACCCGATGCGCGGGCGCGTTACGGCAGTGTCGAGCCTCTTCATCAGTGCATCAAACGAGCTGGGCGAATTCGAAAGCGGCGTTGCCGCGCGCTTTCTTGGACCGGTCGGGGCGGCGATATTCGGCGGCGTCGGATCGATCGTCCTGACCGGCGTCTGGGCCAGGATGTTCCCCGACCTGCGCGATGCGCACCTGGATACAGTGCGCACCGAACTGCCGGCGAAGCGATAAGCGCCTAGACGCGCTGCAGCAGGTAGAGGACGAGCACAATGACCAGCACGGTACCGAGCAGGCCGGACGGACCGTAGCCCCAATTGCGGCTGTGGCCCCAGCTAGGCAGTGAGCCCACGAGCGCGAGAACGAGGACAACGACGAGGACCGTTTCCAGCATGAGGTAATTTCCTTTTGTCTATCTCCGCACAAACGCGCTCAGCGGCGCGGCGGTTCCGGCTGTTGCGTTCGCGCAATTGCGAGGAGGGTAACAAAAAACCCTCGATCGATGATCGAGGGTCTGTCTCACTTGCTGCAACTAGCCCGGCGACGTCTGCCGTTTAGGCGGTCGCCAGCGGCTGGCCAGCAAATTCTGGCGGGGCGTTTCGAACGCTTGAGTCGGAGTTGAGGATGAACTCGACGAGTTCTGGACTGGTGGGCTTGGCTGCATACGTGTGCGGAACGCTACCCAGACCGGTACCGACGTTGGGGTGTCCGGAGAGGACGATGACCTTGACGCCCAGAGAGTGCAGCGACTGCGCGATGGTGGGTCCAGAGTGGCCGTCGGCCAACTCGAGGTCCACAAAGGCAACGTCCGGCACATCGTAGCTCGCTGCCTTCACTGCATCGCGTGCATTGGAATAAATGCCGACAACGCGGTGGCCAGCTTGCTCGACGCTCATCGCCAAATCGGTGGCAAGAAGCGCGTCGTCTTCACAGATGAGTACGGTGCTCATGGCGTGGTTTTCCTTCCGGCTGATTCAACGCCGCTGAGAGCAAGTTCGTTCCGCACTGCAGCATGGACCTCCGGCGGGGGCGGTTCCGGCAGGTAAAGCGACCGGGCGGTGCCTTCGACGTCACGGTTAGGCGTAGCGCCAACCAGCGCCGCGAGGCTCGCCTCGGTCTTCCTTGCCAACTCACTCAGGTGCGCTGGCAACGGCGACAGGGCGGGCTCCTCGTAAAGGAAACGCAGTTGTTTGGATACGACGCGCGTCCAGTAAAAACCGTCGACCATCGTTGCCATCCGCCTGTTTCCCCGTCGTGTGGCCGGACGTTTAAACGAGCGGGAAGGCACAGACGTTCCATGTGGTGGACCACCACAATCGCCGGACAGTCAGCTGGTCAAAGCCCGGCCGGGCGGGGGGCGCCTGCCTCGGAACAACCCGCGAGCAACGGCGTTGCCTCCGCCATCAGGCCCCGGAGATTCGATATGCAACAAGAGCGTCTCAGCCGTTATCGCTGGTACCTGCTCGACGCCGTGCAGCTGGCAGCCGTCGCCTTCGCTGCGCTCGCACTGATTCCGGCGGGGGGACACGTTTTCGACTTGGCCGCCAACCTGCAGATGGCGCCAGAAGCCTACCGCGCTGTACAGCATGCCCATCACGGCCCGCTGGTGTTCGCCCTCCTCGGCGGTATGGCGACAGCCGCGTTTGGAGTTCACGCGTTCCTGGTGCGCAGCAACCCCTCCTCGCATGGGTGGTCGATCACGGCGTTGGTCGTCTTTGCAGCCGCGCAGGCAATCTTGTGGTCGATCGCCGTACCGATCAGTGTTGCGACCGACGGGTGGAGCCTGGCGCCTGCGGATTTCGAGGCGGCGCGCGGCGAATGGGAGTTCGCTTTTGCCGCGGCGGGAGTGTTGAGCTTTGGCGGCCTCCTGGCGTTCGTTCGCGCCATTGAAGCCAGCCGGCCGATCCCCAGCATGGCGATCCTAAAGTCGATTGAGAGCGACGCGGTGGTGCGCGCTGCCAGGCTGCGCGCCCGCCCCAACGCTGACAGGCAGCCTGAACCGCTTGAGCGCAGGTTGGCCGGCAAACCGAAGGCAGCCTAGGTCAGACTTTCGGTAGCCACTGATACAGCCATGTCTCGGATAGCGTTTCGCCCTCGAGGCGCAGGTAGCAGCGCAGGTCGACCGGTGCATCGCCCTCAGTGGTGAGGTCGAATAATGCCCGCCAGCGATTGGTGCCGACAACCTTGATGACGTAGGAATTGTCGACGCGGCCGCGCGAGTGCGAGATCACGGGCGTTACGTCGAAGCGCTGCTGCATGGCAGCCAGGGGACCGCCCGCGAAGTCGATCACGAACTTGCGCTTGAAGACATCCTCGCGCCGCCGCTGACCGGGTACCCCGCCGTTGCCGGTGTAAGTGGCAACGACGCGCCCGATGTTCGTGGGCGGATTGGGTTCGTCATTCGTCCAATAGAGCTTGTAGGCGTACTTGAGCTCATCGCCGGCGCGGACCGGCTGCTTGGGAGTCCAATACGCGACGATGTTGTCGTGGATCTCATCGTCGGTGGGGATTTCGACAAGCTGCACGGCGCCCTCGCCCCAATCGCCGACCGGTTCCACCCAGATGCTGGGGCGACGGTGATAGAACGCGCCGTCGTCTTGGTACTGGTCGAACTTGCGGTCGCGCTGCATGAGGCCGAAGCCTTTGGGCGATGCATCGACGAAGGAGTTCGTGCGCACCTGCGCGGAGTTGGTGAGTGGTCGCCAGATGTGCTCGCCGACCCCAGTCCAGATGGCGAGCCCGTCGCTGTCATGGATTTCGGGGCGCCAGTCGGTGGCAAGGCGCCGGTCGTTCTCGCCATACCAGAACATGCTGGTGAGTGGCGCCACGCCGACGCGATCGATATCGGTGCGCGCGAAGAGATCGGCGCTGATGTCGATGATCGGCGCGCGTTCCTTGACGCCGTCGAAACGGTAGGCGCCGGTGATGCTGGGGCCGTCGAGCAGCGCGTAGATGGTGATCGAGGCGCTGTCTTCCTTGGCCTCTTCCAGCCAGAACTCAACGAAGCGGGGAAACTCCTCGGGCTGCGGCATGGCGGTGTTGACGGCGATGCCGCGCGCCGAGGCGCCGTACTGGTCGTCTTGCCCGGCGGTGCGAAAATAGCTGGCACCCTGGAAGGCAAGCCAATCGGTTTCCTTGCCGCGTCCGTCCATGACGCGGAATCCGGAGAAGCCGAGGTCGTCCGGCAGCCTGTTGGCCAGCGCTGCGTCTTTGTATTCGAAGCTATCGGGTGAGTAGAGAATCTCACGCGCTTCGCCGTTCGCAAGCTGGTTGATCCTGACCGGCAAGCCATTGAACTTGTCGACGTGGAAAAGGCGAACCGGGCAGGCGCCCGGCCCTGTCGGCCACAACGCGCGATCGGCGCGGAATTTGATTTTTTGTACGGCATCAAAGTCGATGCTGTCGACGATGGGCGGGATGGGCGGCGGCGACACATAGGGCTTGGCGGCCAGCTCTTTGGCCCGCGCGCGCAACTGCTCGAAGCTGAACGGTTGCGGTTCTCCAAGCCTGGTCGCGGCAGTTGACGCTCCGCGCGCCGGTGCGATGCCCGCGACGGCGATGAGGAGGGCCCAGGGTCCGCCGGTTGCGAGAACCTGCCGTCGGCTTACGCTCTTCATGCTCGCTACCTGTCACTCTTTCTGGGACTTGGCGCTCGTTCGCAAGGCTGCGTGACATGGCTAAGGCAGCACCGCTTTGTCAACGTGCGCGTGTATCCCTGACGCCTCCTGAATTCCCCGTATTGCTGGGAATTCTGCTTTCAGGCTGAGGTTCCCGCGGCGTTATCACCCATCTGAGGAATGTCGCTCACCGCGGGGCAGCTGGCTCACAGAACGCGCGCTTATACTGAAAGCGGATGTAACATCTTGTATTTGTGCGATATCGCTTCTGGACGGCGACGTGCTTTTCCCTCCATAGTGGAAGCATGTTGCGCCGCACACTAATTGCGATGCAGCGACGACACGGGGAGGGGAAACTTGACCTGCAAGCTGGAGGCGGCGCGTGCCGTCATGTCGTATGCGCTGTCCGGTGCGATGTCTGGCGCCGGCCTGCTGGCTGTCGCGCTGATAATACTGCTGATGCCAGCTACCCCGCTGCACGCTGACCCGGCCAATAACCCGTTATCTATGTACGGCGCCTTCGGTCCTGAAGGGCAGCGCATGCGCGAGCAGTTGTGGCTGTTGCCGAGCGGCGACCCGACCATCGCCCAGCGGGCCACCGTATTCCGGCCGGACGGCGCGGCCACCGAACGCTTTCCTCTCGTCGTCATCAATCACGGCACCTCCGAATGGAACCGCCTCGCGGTATCGATGCCCGTATACTACTGGCTGTCGCGCTGGTTTGTTGACCGGGGATACGCGGTGGTGCTGCCGCAGCGCCGGGGCCATGGCGCCACCGGCGGCAGCCTCGTCGAGGCGATCGGCGATTGCTCCCGTCCTGATCATTATCGATCGGGGCTGGTGGCCGCCGACGACGTCGGCGCCGCCATCGACTACATGGGACACCAGTCATTCATCGATCCCAAGCGTGTCCTCGTCGTCGGGGTCTCGACGGGCGGATGGGCGTCACTCGCTCTCGCCGCCAAGCGGCCAGATCTGGTGCGCGCGGTCGTCAACTTCGCCGGTGGGCGCGGTGGACACGCCTGGGGGCGCAACAATGAGGTATGTGGCGAAGCCGGTTTGGTGCAGGCCGCGCACGACTACGCGCTGACGGCACGCGCGCCCACTCTCTGGCTGTATGCTCAGAACGACAGCTATTTTGGGCCGGAAATCGCGACCAAGATGGCGACGGCCTGGAAGGATGGCGGTGGTCGTGCTGAGTATGATCCGCTGCCCGCCTACGGCAAAGAAGGACATGGCATTGCCGACGACCGCGCGGGATGGGATTTGTGGGGCAAACGCCTAAGCGGTTTTCTCGCCGCTAACTTGACCAACGATCACGAGCCGCAAGTCGCGCAAGGACCCTAGCGGACCGGTCGCCCTGCCGCTCGGTGATCAGAGCTGCGTCTTGGCCAGACCGGTCGCTGGATCGCGGCCGCCGCGGTACTCATACTTCTGTTCGGCCGTCCACGCCTGCGTTGCTGGCTCATGCTCATCCGCCTGCTGGCTGCCGACCTGATAGGGGGCGCCATAAGACGGGGCGACGGAATAGCTGAAGTTGTCGTCGGGTGTGCCTGAGTACATGGGCGACTGGCAGCCCCCCAGAGCCGCAGCGGCGACGAGAGCGAAGCAAACGGCCAGCGGCCGTGCTCTACGCGCACCGGACATCGCTCTTTCAGGGGCTTCCATGGCATCCGCTCCGATGAAACATCAACGTGTTGTTTCATTTTGAAACGCGGTCGGATGAGTTCTGTTCCGCTCAGTGCGCCTGCAACCGTTGCGGGTGCTAAGCGGCCGGGCGTGCGGCAGCGGCGATAAAGTTGACGTCGGTGTCGGCGCTCAGGCGCCACGTGTCCGACATAACATCGTACACGATGCCGGACAGTTGAGGGACGGCAAAGCCCGCCTCAGCGAGGTAGCGGGTGATCTCGTCCGTCGTCACAAAGCGGTTCCAATCGTGAGTGCCGCGCGGCAGCCAGCCGAGCACATACTCGGCGGCGACGATGGCCAGCGCGTACGACTTCCAGGTGCGATTGAGAGTCGAAATGATGAGCATGCCGCCGGGGCGTACGAGTTGCGCCAGGCTTCCTACGAACGCTTGCGGGTCGGGGACGTGCTCGATCACCTCCATGCACACCGCGGCATCGAATGTGGCGCCGGCGGCCTGAAGGTCCTCAACCGACGCAGTGCGGTAATCGATGGCGAGATTCTGCATCTCGGCGTGGCGGCGGGCAACGGCGATCGAGTCGACGGTCGGATCGATGCCGGTCACAGTGGCTCCCAGGCGTGCGAGCGGCTCGGAAACGAGGCCTCCGCCGCACCCGACATCGACGATAGACAGCCCGGCAAGCGGTTTCAGTGTGCCCCCGGGCCGCTCGAAATGGCGCATGAGGCAGTCGCGGATGAAGCCGAGCCGGGCGGGGCCTTGGCTGTGCAACGGACGCAGCTTGCCGTTTGTGTCCCACCACTCACCGGCGAGGCGCTCGAAGCGCTCCACTTCGGCCGGATCGAGGTTGGCCGAAGGCGCGTTTGCATCGAGGCGAGGCTGGCGGTCGGGCTGCATGGCGACCGATACCGCAGGCAGCGCAACAGAATGTCAAGGCACGGGATATTGCGGGATTGCGGGGATGCCGGTAAAGAACGCCGCGTAAACGGGATTCCTGTCGCCCCAGGCGTTTGCGCCGATCGGACTGGCCGCGCGCTCGCGCGTCCGGCACCTCCAAGAGGGCCAATCCAGGCAATTTGAATCGAAGTCGCTAGTGTGATGACTGAGAAATTCGCCTTCATGAACGGCTGGGTCGCGAGCGAATTTCTCGATCTGAATCACGGTAGCAAGTCTATGCCTCAAGTGTCCCCTATGATTTCGAAGTTCGCTCCAGGTCCCAGCGGCGAACTCCGGCGTAATTCCGAATCGGGACACTAGGGCGGGAAACGCGATGGCTGTTGTTGTGATGAAGTTCGGCGGCACGTCCGTCGCCAACGTCGAGCGCATCCGCAACGTCGCGCGCCACGTCAAGCGCGAGGTCGATGCCGGCAATAAGGTCTGCGTCGTCGTCTCGGCTATGTCAGGCGCCACCAATCAGCTTGTTGCGTGGGTGCGCGAGGCTTCCGTGCTGCACGATGCGCGCGAGTACGACGCCATCGTTGCCACCGGAGAGCAAGTGACGGCTGGTCTGCTGGCGATCGTGCTGCAGTCGATGGGGCTGCAGGCCAGGTCCTGGCAGGGCTGGCAAGTTCCCATTACCACCAGCGCGGCGCATGGCTCGGCGCGCATCACCGGCATCGAGGGCGCCGAACTGCGGCGTCGCTTCGAGGAGGGCGAGGTTGCGGTGGTGACCGGCTTCCAGGGCATCGAGCCCGAGCGTCGCCGCATTGCAACATTGGGTCGCGGCGGGTCCGACACGAGCGCCGTCGCCATGGCCGTCGCACTTAAGGCCGATGTGTGCGACATCTACACTGACGTCGATGGTGTCTACACCACCGACCCTCGCATCGTGCCTAAGGCGCGGCGACTGCCAAAGGTCTCGTACGAAGAGATGCTGGAGATGGCATCCCTGGGCTCGAAGGTGCTGCAGACGCGCTCCGTCGAACTCGCCATGGTCAACCGCATGCGGGTTCGCGTGCTCTCGAGCTTCGTGGCGCCGGAGGCAATGTCCCCGGTCCACCTCGATCGGCTCGAGGATATCGGCACTATTGTTTGCGATGAGGATGAGATCGTGGAAAGCCAGGTCGTCAGCGGCATTGCCTACGTCAAGGACGAAGCGAAGGTGACGCTGATCAAGGTCGAGGACAAGCCGGGCGTCGCCGCACGCATCTTCGGACCGCTCGCCGACGCCAACATCAACGTCGATATGATCGTCCAGAGCGTGACGCCGGACGGCAAGCACACCGACATGACCTTCACCGTCCAGGCGATCGAGCTGCCGCGCACGCTTGAAACCTTGAAGACGGCCAAGAAGGAGATCGGGGAGTTCGAGGTTCAGAGCTCTGCCGACGTCGCCAAGATCTCGGTCATCGGCATTGGTATGCGCAGCCATGCCGGCGTCGCCGCCATGATGTTCAAGGCCTTGTCGAGCAAAGGCATAAATATTCTAGCGATTACCACTTCCGAGATCAAAATCAGCGTCCTGATCGACGCGGCTTATGCCGAGCTGGCCGTTCGGACGCTGCATTCCATTTACGGTCTCGACGCAGACTGAGCGCGGTCTGGCCCGCGCAAGGTCGAGCACTGAGTCCGCCAGTCCGGCGGGCGCACTCCGGGTAGCACGACTGACATGCCAAGGCGAGGTGACGAGCCACGAGTGATGACATCCGAGCCGGCGCTGCGTGTGATCATGCGGCGTCTGCGCGAGATCATGTCTGAACCAGGTGACGGCCAAGCGCGCCTCGATAAGATCGTCAGGCAGATCGCCGGCGTCATGGTGACCGAGGTCTGCTCGATCTACCTGAAACGGCAGGACGGATCGCTCGAGCTGTTCGCCAGCGAAGGCCTCAACCCCAACGCCGTGCATTTGGTGCGCATGAAGCGCGGCGAGGGCCTCGTTGGCCGCTGCGCCGAGCTGAACATCACCGTCAACGAGCCGGAAGCATCGAGCCACCCCGCTTTCTCGTACCGGCCGGAGACGGGCGAAGAGATTTACCACTCGTTGCTTGCGGTGCCGATCGGGCGCTCGGGTCAGGTGCTCGGCGTCCTGGTCGTGCAGAACCGCGCCCAGAAGGAATATTCCGACGAGGACGTCGAGGTGCTGCAGGCGACCGCCATGGTCGTCGCCGAGCATCTGGTGAGCGGCGCCGTCGCGGGCGCAGGAACGGCGATCGAACTGGAGAAATCGCTGTCGGCGGTGATCCAGGGCGAGCAGATGGCGGAAGGCATCGCGCTGGGGCACATCGTGCTGCACGAGCCGCGTATCGTCGTAACGCATCTCATGGCGGAAGATCCGGCCGTCGAGCTGGTTCGGCTCGAAACGGCGGTAGCAAGTTTGCGCGCCTCTCTCGATGAGATGTTCGGCCACGAACATCTATCCGGGGCGGGCGAGCACCATGACGTGCTCGAAGCATATCGCATGTTCGCCCACGACAAGGGCTGGGAGCGCCGCCTGCGCGAGGCAGTCGAGGGTGGGCTCACTGCCGACGCGGCTGTCGAGCGCGTGCAGAACTCAACGCGCGCGCGCATGCTGCGCCAGAACGATGCCTACTGGCGCGAGCGCCAGCGCGACCTTGATGATCTGTCGGATCGCCTGCTGCGCATCCTGGCCGGACGCGTGACCAGCGCCGATGAGCCGTCGGCGCTGCCGCCCGACACCATTCTGGTGGCGCGGACCATGGGTCCGGCGGAACTGCTCGATTACGACCGCCGGCGTCTGCGCGGACTGATCGTCGAGGACGGCAGCGGCCAAAGTCATGTGGCCATCGTCGCGAAGGCGCTGGGCATTGCCGCCGTCGGACAGGCGCGCGGCGTCGTCGAGCGGGTGACCGCAGGCGATGCGGCGATCGTCGACGCGACGACCGGTGAGGTGCACCTGCGCCCCTCGGGCGATGTCATTGCAGCCTACTCCGACAAGGTGCGCTTCCTGGCACGCCGGCAGCGGCAGTATCGCGCCTTGCGTGATCTGCCGGCGGTGACGGCCGACGGCGTGAAGGTCGACCTGCAGATCAATGCCGGCCTCCTCGTCGACATGCCGCACGTGAAGGATTCCGGCGCCGACGGCGTTGGGCTGTTCCGCACCGAGCTGCTGTTCATGTTGTCGAACACCCTGCCGAAGGTGGAGCGGCAGGCCGATTCCTATCGCGCCATCGTGGCGCGCGCCAACGGCAAGCCGGTCGTCTTCCGCACGCTCGACATCGGCGGCGACAAGGTCCTGCACTACCTTCGCCAGCCGAAGGAAGAAAACCCGGCCATGGGCTGGCGGGCGGTACGCATGGGGCTCGACCGGCCGGCCCTGTTGCGGACGCAGGTGCGGGCTCTGCTGCGTGCGGCCGCCGGCCAAGAGCTGCGTGTCATGATTCCGATGGTCTCGATGGCCGCCGAGATGGACCTGGTACGGGTGCTCATCGAAAAAGAGCGCGCGATCATGGTCAAGCGCAAGCAGGAAGGGCCGAAAAAGGTGCTGGTCGGTGCCATGATCGAGGTGCCGTGCCTGCTGTTTGAACTCGACGCCCTGATGAAGAAGGCAGACTTCGTGTCGGTGGGCAGCAACGACCTGTTGCAGTTCATGTACGCCGCCGACCGCACGAACGCGCGTGTAGGCAGCCGCTATGATTCACTGGCCGCGGCGCCGTTGCGGGCTCTGAAGGCGCTGGTCAAGGCGGCCGAGAAGCACTCGGTGCCCTTGACGCTGTGCGGCGAAATGGCCGGACGTCCCATAGAAGCGCTGGCGCTGATCGCGCTCGGCTTCCGTTCGCTCTCTATGGCGCCCGCTTCGATCGGACCCGTGAAGACGATGATCCTTGCGCTGCACGCCGAACGCTCGGCGAAACTTGTGGATGAGATGTTGAAAAAAGGCACACCCAACATCCGCGAGCGGCTGGATAGCTTTGCAAAATCGGAAGGTATCGACCTCTGAAGGCTGCGCGTTCTGTCTTTGACAAGCGCAGCCATTCGTCCGACCATGCGCCTTGGGGGAACTTCCCAGTTCCAATTATTCAGTGGCGTTGGTCATGCGTGAAGGCTACGAGCCGGCAAGACCGCATCCTGTCGTGCGCCCGCATGGTGCGCACGCCTCGTATGCATCGGTGGAGCCACCTCCGGCCGTGTTGGCCAGCGAAGTGGGCCGCTTCTTTCATGATCTCCGCGTCGCGCTGAATCTCAACCTGGCGCAGGCGGCGCAAGCGCTGGCCACCAGGGTCGATATCATCGTGGCGCTCGAGCGTGGCCAAGTCGGCGCCTTACCGCCGTGGCCCGAGACCTGCCGGATCGTGCGCACCTACGCCGGCTTTGCCTCACTCGATCCGCGTCCGGTCTTGCATTCGCTGGAACAGCTCTACGTGTCGATGCCTCGCGTGGTGCCGCCGGCAGCATCGCGCCGATCGCGGATGCCCGATCTCGGGCAGGGAGCGCCACTCCTCAGGGCGATCGGTGGAGGCGGACGTCGGGCAGCCGAGGCTGCCCGCAATGTGCGCAGGGCAGTCAATGACCGCGCCGGGCGCCCCGGGATGGCGCTGTTTACCGTCACCATGGGAATAGCGCTGATCCTGCTCATCACCCAGACGGCGGTATTGGAGGCGGCGGTCTCCCAGCTTCCGCCATCGATGAAGCGCATTGTTCGCGGCGCCCAGAATTACGTGATCGTCCACCTGTCGCCGGTGCGCGACGGCCTGCGCTGGATCGATGTCTCCGATCCGCGCACCCGCCGGAGCGACAAATTGCGGACGGCCGCCCAATCGGATTAGATGCGGCGCGCCGCGGCGCGGGTGCCTCAATCCACCCCCAGTTGAAACTCTAGTCGGTCGCTCGCCAGGGCGCGGCCGATAGCGCCGGCCGAGACTGGCGAAGCCTCAAAAGAACATGGCTGGAATCCCACAAGACAAGCTCGAGAGAATGGTCGGGCGCTGGAATGCTATTCAGGCCGAGCTGAACGCTGGGGTCAATCAGGCCACCTACGCCAAGCTGACCAAGGAGTTCGCGACCCTGAACCCGGTCGTGGCGATCATCGAGGCGCTGCGCGCGGTGGACCACGAGCGCGCCGACCTTCAGGCGCTGATGGCGGACCGCACCTCGGACAAGGAGATGATCGCGCTGGCGCGCGCCGACCTCGAGGCTCTCGAGCCGCGCCACGCCGAACTCGAGCAGCAACTCAAGATACAGCTCCTGCCCAAGGATTCAGCGGACGAGCGTAGCGCAATCCTTGAAGTGCGCGCCGGCACGGGGGGCGATGAGGCGGCGTTGTTCGCGGCCGATCTGTTCCGCATGTACAGCCGCTATGCGGAATTGCACGGCTGGAAGGTCGAGATCATCTCCATCTCCGAGAACGACCTCGGCGGATACCGGGAGATCGTCGCTTCGATCTCCGGCGAGGGCGTGTTCGCAAAGATGAAGTTCGAATCGGGCGTGCATCGCGTGCAGCGCATCCCCGATACCGAGACCAGTGGACGCATCCACACCTCAGCGGCGACCGTCGCCGTGCTGCCCGAGGCCGAGGAAATCGACATCGTCATCCGCCCCGAGGATATCCGCATCGATACCATGCGGGCGGGCGGTGCCGGCGGACAGCACGTCAACAAGACGGATTCGGCCGTGCGCATGACGCATCTCCCGACCGGCGTCGTCGTCGTGTCGGCGGAGAAATCTCAGCACCAGAACCGCCGCCTTGCCATGCAGGTGCTGCGCTCTCGGGTCTATGAGATCGAACGCGAGAAGGTGGACTCGGCGCGCTCGGCGGCGCGCAAGGGCCAGGTGGGGTCGGGGGACCGCTCGCAGCGCATTCGCACCTACAACTTCCCGCAGGGCCGCGTCACCGACCATCGCATCAATATCACCCTGCACAAGCTCGACGCGGTGCTGCAGGGCACGGCGCTCGATGAGCTGATCGACGCCCTGATCACCGATCACCAGTCGAGTCAGCTCGCGGACATGGAAGGCAATGCCTCCTGATGCAACCTTGACGCTGGGCGAGGCCGTACGTGCCGCGCAGCAGACGTTGCGCGCAGCGGGCGTCGAGGATGCCGGCCGCGATGCCCGCCTGCTCGCGGCGGCGGCGATCGGACTGGCGACGCAGGAGATACTGGTGCGCCCGGAACGCCCGTTGGCGACGGAAGCCCAGGAGCGGTTGAACGCCATGATCGCGCGGCGCATCGCCCGCGAGCCGGTATCGCGCATTCTCGGCGAGCGGGAGTTCTACGGCCGCCGCTTCGCGCTGGCGCCGGCAACGCTCGATCCCCGACCAGATTCCGAGACCCTGATCGAAGCGGCGCTGACCATCGCCGATCGGGAGGGCTGGCGCCGACGGCCCATTCGGATACTCGACGTCGGCACAGGCACCGGTTGCCTGTTGCTGACATTGCTGGCCGAGTTGCCGTCGGCTTCAGGTTTGGGGACCGACATCAGCGAACCCGCACTCGCGGTTGCGGAAGAGAATGCCGGGGCACTGGGGCTCGAAGATCGGGCGTCGTTCGCCCGACACGATGCACTGGCCGGCATCGGTGGCCGCTTCGACCTCATCGTCAGCAACCCGCCGTATATTCGGAGCGGCGATATCTCCGGGCTCAGTCCCGAAGTTCGTCAGTACGACCCCACCGCTGCCCTCGATGGGGGCGCGGACGGCCTCGATGTCTATCGCAAGATTGCAGCGGGCCTGGAGACCGTGCTCGATGGCTGGATCATTCTCGAGGTGGGGATGGGGCAGGCGGACGATGTTGCTCTAGTGTTGCAGCAAGCGTTCGTTAAGACACGCCATGCACAAGTATGCCGCTATGCCGACCTTGGCGGCCACACACGGTGTGTGGCGTTGAGGTTACAGTCATAATTGGTCGCAAAGAAAAGGTTTGATTTGCGCCCGTTCCGCGCTAGTCTGGCCGAAGCCGATTGATCTTGCGGCACGCTTCAGTGTTGGAGCCTGACCCGCCGCATGAGCTGGGATTGCGAAGCACGGGGGCACGCGGAAGCGCTAGAACCTGTTGCTTCCCGCTAAAACGGCGATCGCTAGCCGCTTGGCGTGCAACGCCCCTTTCCGATCGGAAGTAGCGACCGCCGGTTGAGCGTCACGAGATAGAGACACAACGCGCGCGCATGGCGCCCGCCAGAAACTGGCCAGAAATTGCGTGTCAGCGCCTGCTCAAGGGCTTTAGCGGTTGGACGCTGACGGCGAGGCGCGCACATCATCATTTCATCACCATCGAGAACGGAGCCAATGAGGCAAGGACAGCAGAATCGCCGGGGTCGCGGGCGCAGCAATCGCAAGGGGCAGAGTTCGCTCACGCGCAGCTTCGAGAGCACTGGGCCGGAGGTCAAAATCCGCGGCACCCCCTCCCACATCGCCGAGAAGTATATGTCGCTGGCACGCGATGCCACCACATCGGGCGATCCGGTGCTTGCCGAGAACTACCTGCAGCATGCCGAGCACTACAACCGCATCATCATGGCGGTCCGCGACCAGCAGATCGCCCAGGGCGGTCCTGAGATAAACGGCGTGGCGCGCGGCCCTGGAGACGACGATTTCGGCGACGACGATGGTGATGACGGCGATATGCAGCCGATGCACCAGCCGCAGATGCGGCACGATCAGCAGCCGCGCATGGACAATCAGCGCTACGAAGGCAATCGCGGCGGATCGCAGGATCAGAACCGGCACCGCGGCGACCGTGATCACCACCGCAATGCCAACCGGTATGAGCGCAATGACCGCGGCGGCGACCAGCAGCGCTTCGACCGCGGGGGCGACCAGCAACGCTTCGATCGTGGCGGCGAGGCGAATGGCGCACCCGCTCCGCGTCCACAAAACGCCGAGCAAGGTGGCGGTGGCCAGCCCCGTCAGGGCGGCGGTCCCGACCAGCCTCCGCGCCGCGATCGCTTCCCCCAGCAGCAGCACGAGCAGCCCGAGTTCCTGCGCCGGCCGGTTCGCCGTCCGCGCCGTGAGGGCAACGGGACGCCGAGCGAAGCGAACGGCAACGTGACAGACGAGACCGACCGCGACTGATACCGCGGTCGGCGGCTTCCTCACGAATATCAAGTCTGGGCGGCTTCGCCGAGCCTGATGCTGCCGTCGGATAGCACACGCGCATAGACGCCAAAATCCGCGTGCCCGAAGGCGCGTTGCAAAGCCGTCGGGATGGCCATGTCGCGTTTGCCTGTCGCCGGGTCGACGTTCGTCGCCGCACAGCGCTCGGTACGCTTGAATACCTCAAGACGCACCTCACCGATCTGCAATGGCTTGCCGATCCAGGTGAACTCTTCCCAGGGCTCGCCCCCATCGAGGACGACATTGGGCCGGAAGCGCAGCGCGTCGACAGGTGCGCCAACCACGCGCTCCAACTCACCGATCGATGCGCGGCTGACGACGTGCAGGCATTTGTCTGCGACGTCCGAGAAGCTGTGCCCCGGCGCCGATACGATCCGCGGCGGCCCGCGCAACTCTTCCTGCATGTAGGCGGCGAGGAACTGCTCGATCATCTGGCGCCCTAGTGGCGTACGCAGGTCGCCGCGCGCTACCTGCTTGCCGGCGCGCAGGACGCTCAGCGTCTCGTTGGCGTCGTCGAACCGCGTCTGGAGCGTAGCCAGCCGTTCGTTGCGCATCAACATGAGGAAGTTGATCTTCGGCAGGTGCGCGGGGTGCTCAGGGTCGAAGCGACCCTTGCCGTTCTCGATCGCATAGGCGCGATCGAAGGGCGCGGTCTCGCCGGCACGCAAATGCATTCGCTCGAGAGGCTCGGGAGACAACCCTTTGACGGGATAGCGATAAAGACCGTGGACTCGCGGTCCGGTCGAGTTGGCCATGCTTGACGGATCTCAAGGTACAGAAGAGCGTACCGGACTAAAGCCTCTTTTGTCCGGTTTCGAGCACACTATATCACCTATCGTAAAGGTTTACGGACGATGCTGCCGCTGGCCGGCGCGTGTGATGATCGAGAATTTCGCCATCGCTGGCGGTGAGGTTTTGAGCAAATTCCTCGATCTGAATCACGCTAGCCAGCCCATGATTCTCGGTGTCCCCTATGATCCCGAAGTTCGCTCCTAGTCTTGTCGCGAGTTTTGGCGAACCTAAGGATCGGAACACCAGGTCGTCAGCACCACTATCATCCTGACGCAGAAGGCGCCGGCACCGCGCCACTTTGGGCGGACCGGTGCGCCGAGGAGGGACTATGAATTTCGAGATGTTTACCGACCGCGCACGCGGCTTCGTGCAGTCGGCGCAGAATCTCGCGCTGCGCGAGGGCCACCAACAGTTTTCGCCCGACCACCTGCTGAAGGTGCTGCTCGACGATAACGAGGGCCTCGCCGCAGGACTGATCCGCAAGGCGGGTGGCGACCCCAAGGCAGCTCTTGCCGCCGTCGAGACCGCGCTGGCCAAGCGACCGAAGGTTTCCGGTGGCGGGTCGGGCCAGCTCTACATGGCATCCGAACTCGCCCGCGTTCTCGACGCCGCGGAGAAGATCGCCGAGAAGGCTGGCGACAAGTACGTGACGGCCGAACGCCTGCTGCTGGCTCTGGCGCTCGAAAAGGGCACCGACGCGGCGAAGATTCTCGCCGATGCTGGAGCTACGCCGCAGGGCATCAACACGGCGATCGAGGACCTGCGCAAGGGCCGCACCGCCGATACGGCGTCCGCCGAGCAAGGTTACGACGCCCTGAAGCGCTACGCGCGCGACCTCACGGAAGCCGCCGCGTCGGGGAAGCTCGACCCGGTCATCGGCCGCGACGAGGAAATCCGTCGCACCATCCAGGTGCTGTCACGGCGCACCAAGAACAATCCTGTACTGATCGGCGAGCCGGGCGTCGGCAAGACGGCCATCGCCGAGGGGCTGGCGCTGCGCATCGTGCAAGGCGACGTGCCTGACAGCCTGAAGGACAAGAAGCTTCTGTCGCTCGACATGGGCGCGCTCATTGCCGGCGCGAAGTATCGCGGCGAGTTCGAGGAGCGCCTGAAGGCCGTTCTCAGTGAGGTGCAGGCCGAGGGAGGCCGCATCATCCTGTTCATCGACGAGCTACATACGATCGTCGGCGCTGGTAAAACAGAAGGCTCGATGGATGCCGGCAATCTGCTGAAGCCGGCTTTGGCGCGTGGCGAGTTGCACTGCATCGGCGCCACGACTTTGGATGAATACCGCAAGCACATCGAGAAAGACGCCGCGTTGGCGCGGCGCTTCCAACCGGTATTTGTCAACGAGCCGAGCGTCGAGGACACGATTTCGATCCTCCGCGGCTTGAAGGAGAAGTACGAACTGCATCACGGCGTGCGCATCACGGACAGCGCGCTCGTCGCGGCGGCGACATTGTCGAACCGCTACATCGCGGATCGCTTCCTCCCCGACAAGGCAATCGATCTCGTCGACGAAGCCGCATCGCGTCTCAAGATGCAGATCGATTCAAAGCCGGAGGAGTTGGACCGCATCGACCGCGAGTTGATGCAGCTCAAGATCGAACGCGAGGCGCTGCGCAAGGAGAACGACGCTGCGTCGAAGGATCGCCTCGCCAATATCGAGAAGGAAATCGCCGACCTCGAGGAGGAGAGCAAGATACTGACGCAGAACTGGCAAGCCGAGAAAGAGAAGCTCGGCAGCGCCCAGAAGCTGAAGGAGGAGCTCGACCACGCGCGCACCGAGCTGGATAAGGCGCAGCGTCGCGGCGACCTCGCCAAGGCCGGCGAACTCGCCTATGGCAAGATTCCCGAGCTCGAGAAGAAGCTCAGCGTCATCGAGGCACAGGAAGCCAAGGGCACCATGGTCGAAGAGGCGGTGACGCCCGATCAGATCGCCGGTGTCGTGTCGCGCTGGACCGGCATCCCGGTCGACCGCATGCTCGAAGGCGAACGCGAGAAGCTGCTTAAGATGGAAGACGCGCTCGCCAAGCGCGTCGTCGGCCAGCGCGAGGCGGTGGATGCGGTCTCAACGGCCGTGCGGCGCGCGCGCGCCGGCCTGCAGGACCCGAACCGGCCGATCGGCTCGTTCATGTTCCTCGGGCCGACGGGCGTCGGCAAAACCGAGCTGTCGAAGGCGCTTGCCGGATTCCTGTTCGACGATGAGTCGGCGCTGCTGCGCATCGACATGAGCGAGTACATGGAGAAGCACTCGGTCGCGCGTCTGATCGGCGCCCCGCCGGGATATGTCGGCTACGAGGAGGGCGGTGCGCTCACCGAGGCGGTGCGTCGGCGGCCCTACCAGGTGATCCTCTTCGACGAAATCGAGAAGGCGCATCCCGACGTATTCAACATCCTGCTGCAGGTGCTTGACGACGGCCGCCTTACCGACGGCCAGGGCCGCACGGTCGACTTCCGCAACACGATCATCATCCTGACGTCGAACATTGGCGCCGAGTATCTCGTCAACCAGAAGGAGGGCGAGGACACGGACCTGGTGCGTGACCTGGTTCTGGGCGAGGTGCGGCAGAAGTTCCGGCCGGAGTTCCTCAACCGCCTCGACGACATCATCCTTTTCCACCGCCTGCAACGGTCGGAGATGACCAAGATCGTCGATATTCAGATGCAGCGTCTGCACAAGCTGCTGGCCGATCGCAAAATCAAGGTCGAGCTGGACGATGCGGCGCGCACCTGGCTGGCCAACCGCGGCTATGATCCCGCCTACGGCGCACGTCCGCTGAAGCGCGTCATCCAGCGGCATGTGCAGGACCCGCTCGCCGAGCAGATCCTCGCCGGCCGCATCAAGGATGGCGACACCGTGCGTATCGGCGTGCGCGACGGCGAACTGGTGCTCAACGGCGAGCCGGTGAAGGTGAAGGCCGCGGCGTAATTGCCCGAGTAGCGACCAGTTAGCGACCGGCGCAGATGTCAGACCCTCGGGGTCTGACATCGCGTTATTTGCTGGCGGTCATCACGGGCGCCAGGTGGCGCAGATCGTCGATCCGCTGGCGCTCCTTCTGGAACTCGGCAAGCTGGCGACCGGTGAGCTCCCGCTCGCGCGGCACCTGGATGGCCAGCGGGTCGACGAAGCGCGAGTTGATCAGCACCTCGTAGTGAAGGTGCGGGCCGGACGCCAGGCCGGTGGCTCCGACGTAACCGATGATCTCGCCCTGGCGCACCTTGGCGCCGGCCGCCACGCCCTTGCGGAAGCGCAGCATATGGCCATAGGCGGTGTGGTAGCCGTTCGGGTGGCGGATGCGCACGTAGTTGCCGTACTGGCCCTTGCGGCCTGCCTCCTCGATGACGCCGGTGCCGGCGGCGAGGATGGGGGTGCCGGGCGAGGTGGCCCAGTCGACACCGGTGTGCATGCGCCGCTCGTTGAGCAGCGGATGGAAGCGCATGCCGAAGCCTGATGCGAGGCGCACGTCGCCGCGCACCGGGCGCCGCATGAGGAACTGCTTCGAGTTGTTGCCCTTCTCGTCGTAGTAGTCGACGACGCCGTCGGGCGTCCGGAAGCGGTAGAAGCGATAGGTTTCGCCGCCGCTGGTGATCGCCGTGAACAGCAATTCGCCGGGCGGGCTGTCGGCCTTGGCGTCGTCTTTCATGTCGAAGAAGAACTCCACCGCATCGCCCGGCCGCAAGCGGCGGCGGAAGTCGGTCTGCGAGGCGTGGATCTTCATCACCTTCATGATGGACTCTTCGTCCACATGCTGCAGCAGGCCGGCATAATAGACGGAAGAGTAGACGCTGGACGTCGAGGCCCGGTCGTTGTCGTCGAGGGCCGCGTTGGCGATCTCCTCGCCGATGCTCGATGATTTGCTGGCAACGAACTCGCCGGCGGCGTTGCGCGTGACGGTAACGAGATGGTCGTGACCGCCCGAGAAGACTGAAAAGCGCGCGGGCTCTTTCTTGTCGCGGCGGGTGAGCGAGGGAACGAGCGTAATGCGCACTTCCTGACCGGGCTCGATGCTCGCCTCCGGAAAGATGTTGCGCGCCGCTTCGATCATGCCGCGCGCCTGCCAGTTGTCGGCGCCCGCCTTCGACAGGATCTTGCGCAGGGTGTCGCCTGCACCGACCCTGACCACTTGTGTCTCACGTCCTTCAAGATCGGCGAGCGTGTCCTCTTCGCCCTGCGTCGGCTTGACGAGCACGGTGGTGTTGGGGGCGGTGCCCGCACCGGCGCTTTCCCCGCCCAGCGGGAGGCCGTCGTCGCCGGCCGT
>CAVXAF010000002.1:0-15000 GCA_963759735.1 uncultured Alphaproteobacteria bacterium | reverse complement strand
TTTCGGGATTGATGCGTGGTAGCGGAGCGTTCCGTAAGCCTGTGAAGGGCGACCCGTGAGGGCGCCTGGAGGTATCGGAAGTGCGAATGCAGACATGAGTAACGACAGGAGTGTGAGAAACACTCCCGCCGAATGTCCAAGGGTTCCTGCGTAAAGCTAATCTGCGCAGGGTTAGCCGGCCCCTAAGGCGAGGGCGAAAGCCGTAGTCGATGGGAACCACGTTAATATTCGTGGGCCAGTGGGTGAGTGACGGATGCTGTAAGTTGTTTGGGCTTATCGGATTGCCCGAGCAGCGAAGGTGTCCCTGGAAATAGCCCCCACATAGACCGTACCCTAAACCGACACAGGTGGACAGGTAGAGAATACCAAGGCGCTTGAGCGAAGTGTGCTGAAGGAACTCGGCAAATTACCTGCGTAACTTCGGGATAAGCAGGCCATCCGTTTGGGCAACCAGGCGGGTGGGGCACAGACCAGGGGGTGGCGACTGTTTAGCAAAAACACAGGGCTATGCTAAGTCCAACGACGACGTATATGGCCTGACGCCTGCCCGGTGCTGGAAGGTTAAGAGGAGAAGTGCAAGCTTTGAATCGAAGCCCCAGTAAACGGCGGCCGTAACTATAACGGTCCTAAGGTAGCGAAATTCCTTGTCGGGTAAGTTCCGACCTGCACGAATGGCGTAACGACTTCCCCACTGTCTCCAGCACATCCTCAGTGAAATTGAATTCCCCGTGAAGATGCGGGGTTCCTGCGGTTAGACGGAAAGACCCCGTGCACCTTTACTGTAACTTTGCACTGGCAATCGTGTTTGCATGTGTAGGATAGGTGGTAGGCTTTGAAGCCGGGGCGCCAGCCCTGGTGGAGCCGCAATGTGAAATACCACCCTTATGAACATGGTTGTCTAACCGCGGACCGTTATCCGGTCCCGGGACAGCGCATGGTGGGCAGTTTGACTGGGGCGGTCGCCTCCTAAATGGTAACGGAGGCGTGCGAAGGTGGGCTCAGGTTGGTCGGAAATCAACCGTCGAGTGCAATGGCATAAGCCCGCCTGACTGCGAGACTGACAAGTCGAGCAGAGTCGAAAGACGGCCATAGTGATCCGGTGGTTCTGTGTGGAAGGGCCATCGCTCAACGGATAAAAGGTACGCCGGGGATAACAGGCTGATGATTCCCAAGAGTCCATATCGACGGAATCGTTTGGCACCTCGATGTCGGCTCATCTCATCCTGGGGCTGGAGCAGGTCCCAAGGGTATGGCTGTTCGCCATTTAAAGAGGTACGTGAGCTGGGTTCAGAACGTCGCGAGACAGTTCGGTCCCTATCTGCCGTAGGTGTCGGAGAATTGAGAGGAGCTGCCCCTAGTACGAGAGGACCGGGGTGGACGTACCTCTGGTGGACCTGTTGTCACGCCAGTGGCACAGCAGGGTAGCTATGTACGGAAGGGATAACCGCTGAAGGCATCTAAGCGGGAAACCCACCTCAAAACTAGTTCTCCCTCGAGAGTCGTGGAAGACCACCACGTTGATAGGCCGGGTGTGGAAGTGCGGCAACGCATGCAGCTTACCGGTACTAATAACTCGATCGACTTGAACGCTCTCATTAAGCAATGCTCATCGTAATGCCTCATGCGGCAACGCGCGGTAACTCGCGCTGGCTGCTCTGGCAGGGCGGCGTTAGCGCTCGGATCTAGGAGCTCTGCTCCAGATGTCCGATGCGCTGCGTTCGTCGCCTCGATGGGCGTAAGAATACAGAAAGACCAAAACCAGAAGTCATCTCACTTTTTCGCCGACCTGGTGGCTATGGCGGAGTGGCTGCACCCGATCCCATCCCGAACTCGGCCGTGAAACGCTCCAGCGCCAATGGTACTGCGTCTTAAGACGTGGGAGAGTAGGTCGTCGCCAGGTCTGCCAAAAAGTGAGGTGCTTCGGTTTTCGAAGTCATCAGAAGTCATCATCCCCTCTTTCAATGTTCAGACAAAAACCGCCCGGGCTTCATCGCCCGGGCGGTTTTTTGTTGTGCGGCCCGGGTCAATCGCTCACGTCAGATCAAGGCGCGTCCGGCAGTCCAGCGCACGACGCGCCAGGCCGACGCACGCCGGGTCGGAGCACTCGGCCGGCGCACGCGCTATCCCATCTTTCCATGATCAAACAAAAACCGCCCGGGCTCACGCTCGGGCGGTTTTTTGTTTTGCGAGCCGGGTCGGTCAGCTGCGTCGGATCAGCGGGCGGTCAGCAGCTGGCCGATGCGCCCGTCAACCCGCGCTGCATCGAACGATCCGTCGGGCGCACGGGCGATCCAACTGTCGATCGGCCGATACTTCTGCGCATCGTACAGCGTGATGCCCTCGTTGAGCAGGCCAGCCGTGTAGCTGAAGGCGCCCTTCGACATGACGAGAATGTCGGCCTCGACGAGCGCGCGATGCGTGACGATGGCTGGCTCATTCAGTCGCAGGATCGCGCCGAGCTGCACCAGGTCCGCGAATAGCTCGGGAGCGCCTTGGGAGAAGATCTCGATGCGCGGCGTCACGCCATTGCCGGCCAGCAGCGCCTGCAAGCTTGCCAGGGTCGTCACGAAACTGGCGTTGGGCGTGAAATTGCGCGCCACCTTCTTATTTTCGGCGGACACATCGCCGCGCCGCATGTGCACGGCGACGCGGACTTCCCCGTCGTGCCGCGCGGCGCGATGCTTATTGCTCCAGAATTTGGCGCGCATCTCGGGCAGCACGCGCTCCCAAGCCTCCGCATCCTGGTTGCAGAAGTGCAAATAGTGCTCGGCCGCCACGATGGCCGGCCCGTTGAGCGCGTCGAAAGCCAGTCGATCGACGGAGACGACCGGCGTCGCGTCATCACGCCGCTGCTCGCCGGCGCCGAGGTTGAAATACTCCTCCCACGCCCGCACCCACGAGGGCATGTCCGTCTCGGCATGCTCGATGCGTGTGAATGGCCGATGCACATACGTGAGGCCGTGGGCTCGTGCCATGCACAACGCCGACATCGCCGCCTGCGCCTGCGATCCGGCGCCGTCGCTCCTGCCCGTCGCCATGATCATGAGATCTTTGCCGGCGCGACCGGTGCGCAGCGCCCGATCGAAGCGCTCGATGTAAAAGGTTGCATCGCTGTGGCGCGGCAACCCGACGGTCTGCTTGAACTTTACCCACGTGGCGCGGGCGTAGAAATCAATCCCGGGCGCTGTCCGATCCATCACCGGAAGTTTCAATGACATCAGCCGCCGACCCTCTCCGATGCCGCACGATCTTCAACAGCCGGCGCGTTCGGGCGCGGGCGATCTCGTGTGTGATACGCAGTCCGGTCAGGCCGCCCGTGCAATTCCGTCGCAGCACGTAATAGCGAAAGAACAGAACGGGATATTCAAACGGCAGCCGCGCCATCACGGACCAGCGCGACTTCTTGAGTTCCTTGGCTTGCAGGTCGGTGTACTTCTCGAGCTTCGCGCGTACGTGGCTCAGCGTGCGCCATGAGTAGTGCAGCGCGATACCTTCGAGCTGACCGACCGGAAAGTCCTGCGTATCGACCGTATCGTGCACCAGGCTGTTACGGAAACGCACGCGTCGACGATCGTAGAGGCGTACATAGTTGTGGAAATCGGCCCACAGCCGCGGCTTTTCGTGGCCCGGGTAGACCGTCACCTGACGAAACCGGTAGGCCGGCAACAGTCCGGCGGGCGTCTGCATCAATGCAGCGATCTCGCGCGCAAGCTCCGGCGTCACCACTTCGTCAGCGTCGAGGTTGAGGATCCAGTCGTTGGCGGCGCAGTCCTCGGCAAAGCGCTTCTGCGGGCCATAGCCGTCCCAGGCGCGCGTGAAGATCTTGGCGCCGAGCGCCTGCGCCTTGGCGAGGGTATCGTCGGTCGAGCCGGAGTCGACGACGACCACCTCATCGACGATATCGCGCACGGCCAGGATGCAGCGTTCGATGCGGTCGCCCTCGTTGTGGGCGATGATGCAGCAGCTCAGCCCCATGCGGCGCATCCCTTTAGCTCGGGTGGCCGCCGGTCAGCAGCGGCAGGCGCTTGGCGATCGAGCGCTTGAGACGCGCGAAGAATGTCTTGGCGCGCTTGGGCTGGAACGGATCGTGTGCGTGGCGGTCATCGCCGATGTGATCGGCGATGCCCGGCACCACCATGGCGATACGCATGCCGCGCTGCTTCAAGAACAGGCTGAGGTTTTCCTCGGTCACGAATTTGGCGAACGGTCCGATCTCGCGCCATAGCGACAGCCGGGCGATCGAGGGATTGAACGAATACGAGAACCACTTGGGGTGCGCGTGTGTGTCCCAGACGAGATAGTCGATACCGTCGTGGCTTTCGCGACGCGCGCCCTTCTCGAACTTCTGGTCGTAAACGCGGTGCGCGATGCACACGACGGAGATGTCGGGGCGCGCCTCAAGCAATGCGGTGACGCGATCGAGGTCGAGGCTGCGCGTGAACCCCCAGTCGTCTTCCAAGTGCAGAACGTAGGGTGCGCTGAGCGTCGCATAGTGTGCATCGATGGAGCGCATCTGCCCGAGCTTGGGCAGATTGAGGCGCACGTCGGCGACCGGAAAGGCGCGCGCGAAATCGGCGGCGCCTTGGTTGTCCTCGAAATCCTCAGCGATGATGATGCGGTCGATGTCGAAGTGGCGCAGCAGGGACGAAACGGTCTCGCCGAGCAGGTCGAAGCGACCGCAGCTCGTCAGCACCGTCGCGAACGTGTTGGGGTCGACTTTGTATTTCATCGGACCTGGCGCATGCCCCACCTGGAATGCTCCACGCCTAGTGGGTCAGCTGCCCGATGGCAAGTACAGCAAGGCTAACGGCGCCGACCCACAGGGCAACGCGCCCCCAGCGGGTGCGGCGCGCCTCCTCATAGGCGATCTGCTGCACGGTGGCGGGGTCGAGCCGCAGGCCGTCGCGCGCCATGTCGGCGAGGGCGATGGCGGTCTGTTGCCCCTGGGTCAGCAGCGCCGGGATATCCGCCATGATCTTGCCGAGCGCCGAGGCACCCTCCCCGGCTTCGCGCAGCTTGCCCATGGGGCCGAGGTTGCCCTCGATCCACTGCTTGGCGACTGGCTCGGCCGCCACCCACATGTTCAAGCTGGGGTCGAGGCCGCGCGCCACCCCTTCGACGACGACCATGGTCTTCTGCAGCAGGATCAATTCTGGGCGCGTCTGCATGTCGAAGACTTCGGTGTAGGCGAACAGCTGGCCGAGCAGGTCGGCCATGGAGATGTCATCGGCCGTGCGGCCGTGGATCGGCTCGCCGATAGCGCGCAGCGCCTGCGCGAACACCTCCACCGGATGATGCGGCGGCACATAGCCAGCCCAGAAATGCACTTCGGCAGCGCGCGTATAATCGCGCGTGATGAGGCCGTAGAGAATTTCGGCGAGGAAGCGGCGCTCTCTCATGCCGAGCCGGCCCATGATGCCGAAGTCGACAGCGACGAGCCTGCCACCGCGGTCGACGAACAGGTTCCCCTGATGCATGTCGGCGTGGAAGAAGCCGTCGCGCATGGCGTGCTTGAGGAACGAGCGCATGACGGTGAGCCCAAGCGCCTTGCGGTCGAGGCCGACGTCGGCAGCCAGCGCCTTGTGGTCCGACAACTTGATGCCGTCGATCCATTCGACCGTCAGTACCCGGCGCGCCGTGCGCTGCCAGTCGACCATCGGCACGCGGAAGTCATCATCGCCGGCGGTCTTCTCGGCCATCTCCGAGACGGCTGCTGCCTCAAGGCGCAGATCCATCTCAAGTTCGGTCGATCGCTTCAGCGTGTCGACCACGGCGACCGGCTTTAGCCGGCGTGTCGGCGGGTGCCAGCGCTCGATCAGCCGGGCGGCGAAGTAGTAGCTTTCGAGGTCGCGGCGGAATTGTTTCTCGATGCCGGGGCGGAAAATCTTCACCGCCACTTCGCGGCGCGAGCCATCGGCATCGATGACGGCCGCCGTGTGCACCTGGGCGATGGAGGCGGCGGCGACCGGCGGCCCGAATTCGGCAAAGTGGTCTTCCAGGCGCCCACCGAGCGCCTCTTCCACCGCACGTCGCGCCTCTGCCATCGAGAATGGCGGCAGGTTGTCCTGCAGCAGCGCCAATTCACTTGCGAGTTGCGGGCCGATGACGTCGGCGCGCGTCGCCAGGAACTGGCCGAGCTTGATGTAGCTGGGGCCGAGGCTGGTCACGGCGGTTGCAAGGCGCGTCTGGCGCGGCTCGCCGGCACGCCGCGGCGCCGTCAGCCAGCGCACGGGCGCGGTGGCGATGCGGACGAGCCGTAGCGGCAGCGGCACCGGCGTACCGGGGGGCACGAAGCGCACCCCGTATTGGCCGAGCACTAGACCGGCCCTCGCCAGCCGCACACTGTTGATGATCGCTCCGGCCATCGGCGCGCGGCTTATCCTTCGCTGCAGTTTCGCCGATCGGCTGGCCGGCGGCAGATTGCGCCGAAGCCGCATCGGGTCAAGGATCATATCCGCCGAGGGTTTCGAGGAGGCGACTGCGAATGTGGCACTGCAACTCGAAGTGTGCGCCGCCGCAATCGCCGATGACGGCTGGTGAGTGGAATTATTAGCCGCATTCCACTCAACAGTTCGCTTATCATGGCCGGGCGTCGAGAATAATACGTCGCCTGCGGACCTTCTTTCGGCCTCCCAGGAGCAAGTCGTGCCGACCGGCATTCTGATCGTCGATGACCATCCCCTCTTTGTCGAAGCCCTGGAGCAGGTGATCCAGAGCACGTTCCCGGCTACGCCAGGCGGCATCGATCGAGACGGCGCGCGCGGTGCTCGACAAGGACACCCGCTTCAACCTCATCTGCTCGATCTGTCGATGCCCGACACGCGCGGGCTGGAAGGCGTCATCGAGCTGCGCAACTCGCTACCCGAAACTCCCCATTGTCGTCGTTTCGGCGCTGGATGACGCGCGCATCATCCACGAGGTCATGCAGTGCGGGGCCGCCGGCTACATCTCCAAGTCGACGCGCGGCGGCGATCTTGGCCGCGCCCTCAAGGAAGTGATGGAAGGCACGGTGGTGCTGCCGGAGGGCTACCAGCCGCCGGCGGTGAGCGCTGCGAGCGATCTCGCTGCGCGGATTGCGACGCTCACACCCAGCAGGTGCGCGTGCTGCACATGCTCCGTCAGGGCCTGCTCAACAAGCAGATCGCCTTCGACCTCGGTGTCGGTGAGACGACCGTCAAGGCGCATGTCTCCGAGATACTGCGCAAGCTGAAAGTGAACTCGCGCACGCAGGCGGTGATCGAGGCGGCGAAGATCGACTTCGATTCCATCCTCGGTGGCCCGCGCGCCAACTAGCCGGGGAAGGATTGCCCCGCCGGCGCCAGAAGATGCAGCATCAGAGCGCGCAGCTCGGCCGGCCTGACCGGCTTCAGCAGTAACTCGCACTCGGCTTGGCGGCATCTTCAGCGACCGCGGGTGCGCGGTCGGCGGTGATGATGATGGCCGGCACGGCGATGCCGAACTGTTCGCGCAGTGCCTGCACGGCCTGCACGCCATCGCGTCCGTCGTCGAGGTGAGAACCGCAAGCACGATATCGGGCCAGAAACCCTCGCGCGCGTTCTCGATAAGTGCGGCAAGGCTGCGCGCGGCGTAAGCGCTACAGCTCCAGCGATCCAGCAACGCCTGCATGGCCTCGAGCACGCTCGGGTCGTTGTCGATGACGGCGACCTTGGCGCCGCTCAGCGCCGAAGCGCTGATGGGGCCGGGGTTGGCGACGTGGGGTGCTGTCGCGGCGGCAACTGCGTTGCCGCGCGGAGCGCTGACCGAAAAGCGCGTGCCATGTCCCGGCCGCGAGCACAGCTCGAGGGGATGTCCGAGCGTCTCGGCCATGCGCTGCACGATCGACAGGCCGAGGCCGAAGCCTCCGATGGCCGGCCGATCGGTGGCGCTGCCGCGGTGGAACTCCTCGAAGATGGTCTCGCGATCGGCTTCGCCGATGCCGGGCCCGTATTCCACACCTCGATGCGAACGAGCCCCGCGCGCTGCCGGGCGAAGAGACGGATGCCACCCTTCGCGGTGTACTGCACGGCGTTGGCCATCAGGTTCTGGAGGATTGGCGCAGCATCAGTGGTATTCGAAACGACGGCGAGACCCGAGCGCCGCCAGGCCAGCGAGAGGTTCTTGGCGCGCGCCTGCGGTTCGATATCCACGGCCACCGATTGAAACAGCTCATCGAGCGCCACCGACTGGATCGCCGGGCGTCACCACGCCGGCATCGAGCTTGGAGATGTCGAGGAGCGTCTTGATCAGGTCCTCGATGGTGGCAGCGCGCGCTCGATGTGCCCCGAGATGCGTCGCGGCTGGCGGCGCCGGGTCGGCCAGGGCCGCGCCGAAGGCGGGCGGCGTTCAGCGGCTGCAGAAGGTCGTGGCCGCGGCGGAGGAAGCGGGTCTTCGAGCGGTTGGCGTGTCTCGGCCTCCTCCTTCGCCGCCGACCGCCGTCGTTCGTTGGAGCGCTCGAGGCGCTCCATCAGCGCCAGTCAGCTCCTCGGTGCGCGAGCGGACCTGGCCCTCCAGCGTGATCGCGGTCTGGAACAGCGAATAGGCGCCGCCCTGCTGGTCCATCGCCGCTCGACATGGGCCATCAGCGCCGCGTTGATGCGCTCGAGCTTGGCGGTGAGCCTCTCCACCGTCTCGGTGGCCGTCCGTGCGGCTGCAGTCGAGACGCTCGGCCGTTCATCCCCGCCTCGCGGGTGCCGGACGACCGATGGCGATGCCCGTAAATGTCTGGTTGAGATGCATCGAGCGGTACTGCTCGCCGTAGGTCTCGAAGCCCGACCACGTCGTAGCGCCGGTAGAGCTCGGCGAGCTGATGGCGCACCTGGCGGCTCTCCGCGTCGAGCCGGCGCAGCACGCAGTCGAAGCCGATGACGAGATCGATGCCGCCGAGCGTCTCGTCGATGCCGGCGACGCGATCCGTGTCGCCGACGATGTCGCGCGGCTGGGCCAGCGTCAGCACCACACCCTCGTCGATGGCGCAGAAGAAGGTCAGTGCGCCATCCGGCTTCAGGCGGCTGATCGAACGGCAAAAGTACTCGCCGCCGATCTTCACCGCGAGTGGATAGGCGGCAAAGCTCATCGGCGCAGAGCTCGGGGTCGAGCCCCACCGCCATCGCGTATTCGCGCGCGGCCGGTTCGGCATTCAGCTCGTACGACGCGCCGCTCGCTCCTCGGCCGAGGTCACGACGAACTTTTGGCCGGTCGGCTCGAAATTGTCGCTCTTGAAGATCCGGATCGGAAAATCCGTCTCGATCACCAGAGCACGGCGGCGCGCTGCGGGGATCGCCCGCCGTCTGGATCAGCACCGTCTCGCGGAAGGTCAGGTCGTCGCCGGCCGAGCCGCCGATCAGCTCGACGTCGTCAAGTTCCCAATGAATGGCGGCGACGATATTCTCCTCGGCGTTCGACAGGCCGTCGACGAGCAGCAGCGCGAACATGTTCTCGCGCGCCCGGCGCTCGCAATCTGGACGTACCTGCCATTTGAGGCGGCGCACGGCCTGCGTCGCGCGCTCGACGCCGAAGCGCTCGATGTCGGTGATCATCTCGCTGTGCACGCGGAATTCGGCGCGCGGAAAGGCGATGAGCAGCAGGCCGCCCTGCATCATGCCGGCAGGGCCGATCTCGCCAGCGGTCGAGCACCCCGAGACCGGAATGCCGGGGAACTCCTCGCCGAGCGCAGCAGCCAGCACGTCGGCATCGTGGTCGATGCCGAAGAAGGCAACGAGGTGCTGGAATTCATCGCTTCCGAGCCCCGCCCTGGCCTCGATGACGGCCTCGCGGGTCGACGGCAGCGTGCTGGCGGCAACGCGGATACCGCAGTTGCTCGGCGTGGCTTGAGCCCGGGCCAAAATGTTTCCTCCGCTGCGCCTTCTTGGCGGGAGCAGCTTCATCGGAGCGTGCCATAGCCGGAAAGCGACGGCAAATCCTGCAGTTGCAAGCAGCCCGAAGGCAGCTCAGCCCGTCAGCAGCGGATCGTTGGGCAGCAGCGCCCGTGTGAAGCGCACGCCGGCCGAAGAGCCGCTGCACCATGCGATGCTGCCGATGAAGCGTCGCCCGCTCGGCAACTCGATCTCGACCTGCGTCTTGGGCACCAGCTGCGGCACGCGCTCGAGGCCGAAGCCGCCCGGCGAGACGTCGCGCACGAAGGCCTGGGCGGTGATGCGGTTATAGGTGAGCGTGCAGGGCTGGCAGACGGTACGGCGCGCCGACTGGCGGCGTTGCGGCAGGTCGGAGCAGCGATCTGGCCGTCCGTGTCGAGGCATGGGGTGCCACCCATGATGGCGTCCTGCAGCAGGTTGTTGAGCAGCTTTGAATTGCTCGAATACTGCGCCGGCATTTGATTGAGATCGGCGTGCAGCTGGCGCACGGCGAGCAGCGCGTCCTGGCAAGCACGCCGCCACGCGTTGGACAGCGACAGCAGGTGCAGCGCTGCCGCACGATCGTTGCCGATGTGATTGGCATCGGCGAAATAGCGGTCGAGCGCGATGCGCGCGGGCGCCAGATCATCGAACATCTGGATGACGAGGCGGACGGTGTTCTCGTCGAGGTCGGTCTCCAGCATGCCGTTGCGCAGCACGGAGATGATGGCCGGCTCGCCGGGGATATAGGGCCTGAGGCCGGCTTCGCTGCGTTCCCCGCGCGTCGCCTTAAAGGAATTTATGGCGCCGGCTATGGTGGCCGGTAAGCAGCGCTGCGGAATGCACCTCGCACACCAGAGCCTCGAGCATGGGCATGCTGGAGTTGGGGAGCTCATGGCGGCGCTCCGCCTCGCGCAGGCCGTCACCCTTCGCCGTAAGTCCCGCGCGATTTAGTCTGCTGAAGGGCGGCAAGGCCGGCTCATGCGCTGTTAATGGATGCGCTACCTTAGACGGCGAAGCTCTAACGGTGAGTTATCCTGCGCGGCGCGAAATCGTTGCGCACAGCGGTAACCGATACGGCCCCGCAGGCCTCTCGCCCGCTTAACGGGGGTCTTTTCCGCTTAAGCGGGTCAGCACGATAAAATCGGTGTAACTCGCCCATTTCATAGCTGCGCGGCTGGTCGGAGACGATGATCGACCCGCCCGACCACAGCAATTCGGCAATGCGCTCACGAGCCCCCTCGGGCAATTCGAGACGGTCGAGCGCTCCGGCGGCGGTTTCGGCGGCGAAGCTGGCGTCGCCGGCGGCGCGTCCTTGCCGGCGCTCTTGTCCGATCCCTTGTTGCGGCGAGGCTGCTCGGCAGCCGGGCCGCCCTCGGCGGGAATGGTGATGGCGGTCCATTGCACCGACGATCCATCCGGGACGACGTCCACGGCAGTGAAGATGTGCGTGCCGAGCGGACGGTCGGGATCTCGGAAGGTGACCGGCGCGTCCCACACTTCCTGCCAGTCCTGGCGGATGAAGATGCGCTCCTTCCTTGCGCGAGATGAACACCGACACCTGCTCGCGCCGGCGGTCGGCCTGGTCGATGAGCGTGCCGGCGGCCTCGGCCGTCGCGGCGGCGCGCTTCCAGGTCTCGACGGCGGCGAACGCGGCCGTCGATTTGGCAGCCTCGCGTGCGCTTCGTCGCGTGCGCCACGGGCTCGCTCCAACTCGGCTTGCGCCGCCGTCTGTCGGCTTCGACGGAGCCGGTCGTATCGGGGGTGCCGGCTGCGGCCGGTGCTGCCGCTGGGGCCGGTGCGGCGATGACCTTCTCGAGGGCGGCGACCTTGGCTTCCGCGGTGGCGAGATCGGCCTCGGCCTTGCGCACGTCGTCGACAGCCTGACGCGCTTCTGCGCCTGCCGTCTGGGCCGCGGCGAGCGCGTCCTTGGCGGCTAAGTCGGCGAGCGTCTCGTTGGGCGATGGCGCTGCTTGAGTGTAGCGGCATAGGCAATGGATCGAGCAGCTTGTTGGCATCGGCGGCGGAGCTTCCTCGTCCACGGCAGCCGTTGTCATCGTTGATTTGGTGGTGTCGGCGCTGGCCAGTTCGATGGAGGGATCGCGGGGCGCTGCAGCCTGCTGTTGAGCTGCTGGCGCTGGCTGCATCTTCGGCAGCGGCAACAGCGGGTGCGAGATCGCGAACGGCTCGGTGTCGCGCGAAGCGACGACGACGCGGGCGCCCATCTTGGTCAGCGCGAACATCTGCGGAGCGAAGGCGAACGGCAGGCGGATACAACCGTGCGAGGCGGGATAGCCCGGCACGACACCCGCGTGCATGGCGATGCCCGACCAGGTGATGCGCTGCATCCAGGGCATGGGCGCGCCCAAGTAGACGTTGCAGTGGTGGAGCTTGCTCTGCCGATGACGCTATAGATGCCGGATGGCGTTCGATGCCCGGCTTGGCCGTTGAAACGCGCGAGCGCGCAATGCGTCCAGTAGCGTCGTATACGGTGACGTGCTGATCGGGGAGCGAGACGATGGCGTAGACGCTGCCCTTGGTGCCGGCTTTTTCGGCAGACTTCTTGTCGGCGCTCTTCTTGGTCTCTGTCTTCCCGGCTGCGGATTGCGCGGCATCCGCCGCTTCGGTGCTCGGCGTTGCTGCCGCTGCAGGTCGCGGTTTGCGGACCACCCGCTTGCGCGGTTGCTGGTAGGTGAGAAGTTCCCGAAGCCCTGCTGGGCGGCCGCCGGCTGGCTGGTCGCGCACAGGCCGCCGACAAGCGAAGCCGCCAGTCCGGCGCTCAGCGCGACCTTTGGAAAAGGCGACTGTTGTGGGCGGAGGGAATGGCAGGACAAATGCGGATCTGCACGGCCTTATGGCTCCGAATCTTATTCAATTGGCAATGCCAATTGCTATACCGCAGCGCTTTATTGCGTGCGCGGATGTTTTGGCTCCACAGGCGCATATCCCGACACCTGTTGCAGCTTGGTCGCCGCACCTAGTTCTCACATTGTCGCGAGCGGCAGAGCGACGCGGAGACTTCAACCACAAACCCGTAAAAAATGGCGACTTCGAGGCCATTTGGGGGGGCGCGCGCTGAGTTGCGCCCCTATGTATCGGCCCTGTATCTGGCAACCATCTGGCAGGGCTGCTGCTTTAGCCCGGCTCTGGGCTTAAGCGGGCGCCCCTCGCGACTGCCGCCATCGGAGCGGACGCCAACAACGACAAGTGCGGGACATGCACACACCAGAGAATGACCGCGTCGCCACCGTTGACCGCCGCCCTGCCGTCCCCGGCACCGGGATGTCGACCCCCGAATTCATCGGCCTCGTCGCGGTGATGATGTCGCTGACCGCCATGGCCGTCGACGTCATGCTGCCGGCCCTGCCGCAGATCGGCGAGGCGATGGGCGTCGCCGACGCCAACGATCGGCAGAACGTCGTCATCATCTACATGCTGGGCTTCTCGCTTGGCCAGCTCGCCTACGGCCGCCTGTCGGACCGCTACGGCCGCAAGCCCGTCCTCATGTTCGGCTAGCCGTCTTTATCGCCGGATCGCTGGCGGCCTCGCTGGCCACGGGATTCTACGGCGCTGCTGTGCGCACGCGCGCTGCAGGGACTGGGCGCGGCGGCACCGCGCGTCATTGCCATCGCCGTCGTGCGCGACCGCTTTTCCGGTCGGCAGATGGCGCGCGTCATGTCGTTCGCCATGGCGGTCTTCATCATCATCCCCGTGGTGGCCCCCGCCATGGGGCAGGGCGATGCTTTCCGTCGGCACCTGGCTGGACATCTTCGATCTGCTGCTGGTGGCCGGCGTACTGGTCACACTGTGGGCGGCTTTCCGGCTGCCTGAACTGTGCACGTGGGTGTCGGCGGTCCGATGCCGCTGGGTCAGTCCATTCGCTTCGCGGCAACGACGCGGCAGACCATCGGTTACGCGCTCGCTGGCGGACTGATATTCGGCAGCGTGCTTGCCTACGTCGCCAGCGCCCAGCAGATATTCGTCGACGTATTCGACCTGAGGTGCAGGATTTCCGCTCGCCTTCGGCGCCATTGCGTTGACCATCGGTACCGCCTCGCTCACCAATGCGCGCTGGGTGCAGAGGCTCGGCATGCGCCGGCTGTCACACGTGGCGCTGGTCGGTTTTATCCTGCTGTCCGGCATGCCGCCGCTCGCGGCGCTGCAGGGCCTCGTCAACGTCACGCTGTTCATCGTGATGATGGGCGCCCTGTTCTTCCTGTTCGGGCTGGTGGCGCCGAACTTCAATGCTCTCGCCATGGAGCCCCAAGGCGACAACGCCGGCATGGCGTCATCGGTGGTGGGGTTCGTATCGACGGCGGCGGGCGCACTCGGCGGTGGAATCATCGGCCACATGTTCAATGGCAGCGTGGTACCGCTGGCAGCCGGGTTCGCGTGCCAGCTTGGGCGCTTTCGCCATCGTCGTATGGATCGAAGGCCCGCGCGGGGTGTTTCAGCCGGGCGGGTGACATCCGGCCCAAAGTGGAATTGACGGATTTCGCCGCCTCGCACAGTTCGTGATCTGGTAACAACACCCCGACCGCGGCTCGAGCGCCGCGAAGCGTCGACTGCTGGCCAACCCCGGGGGACCCGATGGGAGTGACTGCGAACTCAGCTACCGGTTTGGCGAGGCTGGCTTTTTCGCTGGCCATCGCAGTCGGCAGCGTGGCCCTCGCCGGTACGGCGGCGCATGCGCAAGCGCAACGCGGGGCTGCACGCGGCAGCGCGGCACCGGCCGTAACCCTCGGCGATGTCAAATTGGAGCGCATGAATGAGCGCGTTGCCGCCGTCGGATCGGCGCGCGCCCGCCAGCAGGTGACCCTGACGACGCGCGTCGCCGGCGTCATCGAAGAGGTGCTGTTCCAGGGCGGTCAGCTCGTCGAGGCCAACCAGCCGCTGGTCCGGCTCAACGCCGAGCCCGAGAAGATCGCCGTCGAGACGGCCGAAGCGCAGCGCGCGCAGGCCTCCGATACCGTCGATCGCTACAAGCAACTCAACGAGGGTACCGTCGCGCGCGTCACGGTCGCCCAGGTCGTATACGGCGCTGAAGGTCGCCGATGCCGCCCTGCGCCGGGCGCGCGATGATCTAGACCGCATGACCATAAAGGCGCCGTTCAAGGGCATCATGGGGCTGTCCAACCTGCAGGCAGGC
>CAVXAF010000001.1:0-576678 GCA_963759735.1 uncultured Alphaproteobacteria bacterium | reverse complement strand
CCACGGTGAGACGCGCGAGGTCTGCTCATGCGACGTCGCTGACGTCAACGTTCGACGCTGCTTTCGCTCCCGGCGCTGGGCTGGCTCCCTCTCTTTTCGCAAAACTTTTGAGAAAGCGCCACTGGCCAAGCTAGTGCCCGCCCGATCGGCTCACATATTCCGTCAGGGCAACGCCGCGACGGAAATTACATCGCGGCGTTGCAAATTTGCCAGGGTGCTTTCCCGGATTACGTTGAGGCAGAGGCATCCCAATACGGTTTCACGCCATAGTTGCGATGCGTGCTGGTTTCCCAGACTCGATCGGACCGTGAGTCGTCGCTGAATTCCGGCGCGTCCTTCAGCTGCTGTTCGGTGATGACGGTCTGAGCTTTGAGTCCGGTGAATTGGATCCTACTGAATTGAAAGCTGAATTCTCTATGCACGAGACGGCACCTATAAACAGGGTGAGGCAAATCCTTTGCCTTAGAAGCCGCCCAGCGGATGCCGGAAGTGGTGGTCCTGTGCAACCGACCTGTAGCTTCTGATCGTCTGCCCTCGGCGACGCGTTTGGGCGACAGGCCGCTCCGCCGGCTCGGGAAGCCGTATCTTGAGAGCTCCCTGCGGCTCGTCGCTGAGGACAATGATAAAGTCGGTGCCCGCCGCCGTCTCCCTATAGGGAGCCTCATCCGTGACGAACAGCGCCGAGCCCATCCAGATGGCGGTTGCCAGCATTTCCGACACCTCCGGTGGGATCTCAATGCGATCGAGGGCGTCGCGGGCACGCTCATTTGCTTCGGCCTTTACGGTCGCTGCCATCCACCCGCGATCGCCGTCGCCCGTCTCGGTGGCGTAGAAAGCGTGCGTACCGATCGGCCTACCCGGCTGACTGATGATAACTGGCAGTTCCAGTAAGGGCTCGAAACCCTGACGCACGTAGATCTTCTGGGTCTTGAGACTGACCATTATTGACAGCGGCCAGGCGCGCGACCGCGCTTCACGCGCACGGGCCTCCGCCGCGATCCGGTCTGCTTCGATTGCTTGCGCCGCTTTTTGCGCGGCTTCGGCATCTGTCATCTTTACTGCAGCAGTGTCGCGCAACTTTGCCGCCTGCGCTTCTGCACGAAGTTTCGCTGGTCCGGCTTTTTGAGCCTCTGCTCTCTTCACAGCCGCGTCGAGACGCTTGACGACATTGTCGCGGGCCGCTTCGGCGCGGCGTGCGGCGGCGCGTGCCTGATCCGCCTTCTTGGCCGCAGCGGCCGCCCCGCTGACCGCACTTGTTGCCGCTTCGCGGGCGCGCTCTACGCTGCTCGCTGGCGTAGCACCGGCTGCCGCCAGCTCCAGTCGCTCCAGGAGAGGATGGGTGACGGGGAGGGCATCCGCTCTATCAGGTACGATTACGACGCGCGTTCCGACACTCGTCAGGTCGAATATGCGCTCTGCGAAGCCATAGGGAAGGCGGATGCAGCCATGAGAAGCGCGATAGCCTGGAAGCGGACCGCCGTGCAGGGCTATTCCCGACCAGGTGATGCGCTGCATGTTGGGCATCTCCGCGTCCTCATAAAGGTTAGAGACGTGGTCCTTGTTTTTTTGCAGGACGGTAAAGATGCCGGCGGGGGTTTCGTATGCCCTGCGCCCCGTCGACACCGGCGCCTGCAGAACCGGCCCTTCCGAGTTGTAGACGGTGATCTTCTGCTGGCGGAGGCCTATGACGGCAAGGACTGGCTTCCCCGCTTCGCGGCCCCCGGCGATTTTGTCCCAAGCCCCTCGCGCCTCGCGAGCCTCCGCACCAACGGCGAAAACGACTGCAAGCCAGGCCGCAGCGCCTGACACTTTTGATATGATCACGGGATATGTTCTCTGCAGCTCGTTAAGGTCATATCGCTAACGCGCAAGCCGGATGTTTGTTGCACGAGGCCGGCGTCCCTCGGCTCGTGATCCGGTCCAAAAGCGTCGATGCAGTCGAACGTTTATCGCGTGCGTCTCCCTGAATTGACCACTTGCCCGGCTACGGCAGCGACCCGCGCTTGATGATACTCCTTCACCACATCTATGATGAACCAATCATCCGAAACTGCGCACTTCGCGCAGCGGACCACAACGGAAGCACTAAGTGGGGAAGGTTACCGTAAAGCACGCCCCCCGGCCGGTCGGATTGGCGAGCGCGGTCACGCGCCCGCCGAGTTGGCTTGCGAGGATCGTGACCACCCTCATTCCGAGGCCGGTCACGCTCTGTTCGGGGTCGAAACCGGCCGGCAGCCCTTCGCCGTCGTCGCAAACGCTGAGTTCGTGGATGTCGCCTTCGATCTTGTAAGTAACGTCGATCTTTCCCATGCCGTGCTTCGCCGCGTTGGTGACCAGTTCGTTCACCAGGAGACCGATCGGCTGAATGCGGGTCGTCGGAACGTTGCCTTCGTCGCCATGCACGTCGATGGGCTTGCCGAGGATGTTCGACAGGTCGGCGCAGAGACGGCGAATAAACGTGATGCAGGATACTTCGGCCGCTGTGTCCGAATAAAAATTCCGATGCACGCGGGCGACTGCCGCGACGCGATTGGCGGCCATCTGCAATTGTTCCGCGGCGGCATCGGTCACATCCGGCGCCCGGCTCTGCATCGCCAACAGGCTAGAGATGAATTGCAGGCTGTTCATGACGCGGTGATCGATCTCGCGGGCCATGATCTCGGCCCTGGAGACCGCCCGGCGAGCGGATAGCCGCAACTCCAATTGGTCCATAACGACGGACGCAAGGTCCGTGAGATCGTCGATCTGTCTCTGATCGATCGGGCGCGCTTCCTTGTCGATGATGCAAAGCGTGCCGAGATTGTAGCCATCGCTGGTCCGGAGCGGCACACCCGCGTAGAAGCGGAGCCCGAAGTCGCCCGCGACCAGAGGGTTTGCAAGCGAGCGTGGATCAGCCTTCGCGTCAGTAAGGATATGCGGCTCAGGCGACAGAATAGCCGACGCGCACAGACCCGGCTCACGGGCGATCTGCTCCACCGGCACGCCATGGTGGGATTTGAACCAGATGCGGTCGTGGTCCACGATGCTGATGATCGAGATCGGCACATTGAAACGGCGCGCGGCGATCGCGGTGATACGGTCGAACGATCCGTCCGGAGGGGTATCGAGGATGTCGTAACGCCTCACCGCAGCCATGCGCTGCGGCTCGTCCTTCGGGATGATGGTTTCAGCGTTCACGCTTAAGAAGTCCTTCTCGCCGCGAAGATCATGCCAAGATCATGGCATACCGACAGTTGTTGAGACAGAGGGACGAGCCTTCTCCGGCGAGATGCTTTCGGTCCGATCGTGCCTTTCCGAAGAAAAAAGCCCGGCACTGTGGGAGCGCCGGGCCGAAGTGCGCAGTGGAAGTAAAAGCTGGCGGCCGGAGCGGTCGTTTCGTTTCAGCTGCGTAGCGCGCAGACCGCCTGCGTGTCGGCGAAAATACCTGCAATCCGGGTCTCTGATGGTTACAACGTCTGTAACGTACGTTTTGCCTCCGATTTGTCCGACACTGGTTCACCGGGATGAGAATTGTGCCGCTTGGCGCTGGCCGTAAAACCCGCGCTGCCACCGCGCGAAGCCGTAAATGGCGTAGAATGAAGCCGAGAGGACCGCAATCTGCGCGCTCCGGAGGTCACGATAAAGACACCTCAAGTTAGCGCTCGTCTAGAAGCTCGCGGCGAAGTCCTTGATAGGTTGACGGCACCTCGTCAGGTTGCCGCGAGCAATGCGCACGGGGGGCGGCCTCCTGCTTGGCTAACGGGATTGCCATTGGAGTTGAGGCGGATGTAACTGCCTTCGGAAGACCACCCGAAACGGGCGCCGAAACGACTTCTGGCTCCGGGAGAACAACGCTGAATTCGACGACCAGAGGCACGGCAAGGGCCTGCCATGCCACAAGCAGCTTTTGCGTTGGTCCTCCAAGCATTCGCGCTTGCGGCATCGTTTTTCAATGCACCAGTGCGGAATTGGTTGCGGCGGTATCAATCTAAGGAGCGCAACAATTTGGCTGCGCTTGGGTCGCTCTTCGTGCTGCCCTTGCACGGGAAGCGGGATTTCAAGGCGAGCGTCGCCGGACCGGCGAACGGCTGACTAAGGCGTGAGGGTCCAGCTGTCGCTAACGCGGATAGACTGACGTGCCGGAGATTGCCCACCGTGGCGGAGTTTGGCGCGCACCATAAAGGGCGGCAAAGCAGACCAGGCTTATGCAGAGGCGCAGACAGCATTTCGAAAAGGCACGTGAAGCGGCGGTGCTTACCTGACTTGGAACCGCTTAAAGACCTCGGTGAACATCTCGTTCATGTCGTGCATTGCCTTGATATAGCGCCAGCCCCATCGAACGGCTCCTGATCCACAATGTTCCGGAAACGGATTAATGGGGTTTAGTAATGCCCGACCAAGTGATGCGCTGCATGGACGGCATCGCGTACCGATGGAGTAGTGCCCACCTTTTGCAGCACGCTGAACACGCGGATCGACACGCTGTTCGGCGGCTCGGTCGCGCAGGCTGCACCAGATGCACCCGCCGGGGCTTCGGCCGGACGCGCCGCGGTCGGCGATACCGAGCTAGGTCCACTGTACGCACGCTTGTCGCTGCGGCCAACGGAGGGAGAACTCAGCCCGTCCCAAAGCAAACCGCTGGCGCAGATAGTCGCAAGCACCGGGCTGTAGCAGGAGGAACAATGCAAGGAGCGTTCGCGGGGCCGGCTCGACTTCTCGGAAGCGCGCGCCTTCGATCCCTCCGATTTTTCGCTGGGTCCTGACGAACCCTTTTCACCGGCGCCGGACCGTTCGCTCGCTCGGGAGTCGGATCCAGGACCGCGCTCTTGTACGGCGGAAGGACCTCGTTCTGACGCGCCGCGAGGCTCCTTTGCAGGTCCGCCTTGGGCGTAAGCACAGTTGATGTTGCCGACGCGGTTCGGCCGGCACCGGGAGGACCAGCACGCATTGTAAGATAACCGTTCTCTCGGCGGAGACTTCAAGACCCGGAAGATTTCACTTTTCGTGTTCGCCCACTTTGCGGTTTTCACAACGCTGCTTCCACTGCTGCAATAGAATTACTCGCGTAACCCATCGCCGCCATAACTTGCGGTAGCCGTTCGACCGGAGTGTGGTCTCGTCATCGTCGTGATGTTGTTCTCGGCCTCGGCGCCAGCTCACTCTGGTACAAGTTATGTAGAGTGGGCCGCCGTGTTCGCGGGCACGTTAGCGGCCACCGCCATATCGTTTATCTACTGACAGGCGGCGCCGCAATCGGCTTGTCGCTTGTCTCGCCCTATGAGTTAGAGTCTTACGGCAGGCTTGACGGGCTCAACACATCGCGCGCGTGGTGTTGTCTCGCCGCCCCATGCCTGGCGCTCGAGCAGGGGCGGGACCGCGAGGGCGGTAAGCTCTTTTTGCGCCTGCCTTTAACGCTGCCACCGTCGGGAATTGTAGGTCAGCCTCGCCGGCGCCAGCCAGCCGTATCTCACCCAATATCTGGCGGCGATACGGACGCGATCAGGAGAAGGGCCGACACCCAGCCGTTCAATGGGAACCAACCCAGCGACCAGACCAACCACGTAGCCGTAATCACCTGCAAGTCAGTTGCGCAGGGTCTCAAGCTAGAGCAGTCGCACTGCCAAGGCGCGTGGCATCACCGTCGGCTGCAGTGACGTGCAGCAGCCTGTAGCGGACAAGCAAAATCCGATGCGGGGGGCGCCGGGGCTGAGTGGCTACTACCGAGGGGACATGAGCGAAGCGGGCAGCGGACGGAAGCTTCTGGGTTTCAACACTTGTTTTGCCGGCGGGTTCCCAGCCACCGCCTCGCTGGCCGGACACGCGGGGCAAGGAGGCAGCGACCGGGCAGCAACCCGCCACAATCGTGTGCTCTTCTGGAAGTGAAGTCTGCACCACGGAGCACCTATGCGTACAACAAAAACACTGCTCGCTGTCGCCGTCCTAGCTCTGGCCACCGGCGCCGCCACGGCGCAATCAATCCGAATGGACCGCGATGGCGGGTTCTCGTTCAAGTTCGGCCGCGACGACCGCCGCGGAGATGTCGAGGGCAAGCGCGCGTCATGTGAAGTGTACGCACGCATCGCTGTCGTCCAGGCCGAGGCTGCCAGTCGCTTTCGTTGCGGTCTGAGGGGCCCGGCATGGGTCGCCGACGCCAAACCACACTTCCAGTGGTGCCGATACGTGCCGCGGAGGAAGATCGCCGAAGAACAGCGGAGCCGCGCAGACGAACTGCAGCGCTGCTTCGATAAGCTCGGCGACTTCGATGATGATGATCGCGGGCGTCGACGCTGATAGGCTGGTCGGCCGGAACCCGACGACAGTTTGCCGTTGCCGCAGCCGTAAGTTGGCGGCGCACTACGATCGGCCCAATGCGGCCTCGCGTACGAAATGCAGACCCGCGTCGGAGAAAAATCTGCAATGTGCGATTTCGCCGCCGAGCACGTCACTTAGCGGGCCACAATTTGATCCTTTGATCAAGGATGTGCCCAAGCCGGAGCCGCCAGCGGTTGCATCGAGGAGCGGCGGAGCATGGGTTTCAAGAAGGTTCTCGCCTTTGAGCACCTCGATCTGGATGCCCTGGGAGACACCATGACCGCCGTGACCGCCGCCGTCCGTACGGCAGGCCTAACTGACGCATGCTCTAGAATTGATGCCCGCAGTACGCAGCAATTGACCGGTTCTGAAGAACCTCTTGGCTGTGGCTCAACAGCGCCGGCGCCATCATCGGAAAGCGCGCAACCTATCAGCCGATCGCCCGGTTGCGCTGCATCGCAGGCATTGCTGTCGGCGAGTTCCAACGAGTCACAAGCCGAGTAAGCCGACGAAGCTAAGAAAATTGCTCTCGCCCTTTTAAAGGCAACGCAAACACCCCGAGCGACAATGGCCGCCACCATCGGAGTCCCATGAACGCGCGGCAGCGAGGCATCAAGAGATTGGCATTGTCGGCCTCTTCGGCAGAGGTGCCGGAGCACGACCTTGCACTGCTTCGCGAAGCCGTAGAGAACGTCGACCAGGGCATCGACAGCGCGATGCGAGTGTGCCTCGCCAACGCAAAAGCGCGGGCCCTGTGGCGGCTGCGCGATGAGAAATGCGCAGGGCGCCCGTTATTGCCGAGTTCATCTACAATATCGCCGCCGCTGGTGCTTACGACCTTTCTCCCGAGTTGCTCAAGCCTCTCGATTGATGGCCGGTCGTCACTATCTGGCGTTTGGCTGCGAGCTAGCCCACTTGAAGGCGGGAGTTCGTCTGCTTTGCGTTGCGTTGAACAATGCGATCAGCTCTGCGGGTAATGATCGAGTAAGGGCTGGGGCTTCTTTCGCCAACCCCTTCAGCCACATTTCACATAGCTCGTCCGAGGACAGCAACACGGCATTCGATCGTGATGCGGGCGGTGAGCTGGTTTTGCTCTGTCGTCATGAAGCCGAACACCCGATTTCTCTCTGCCGTGCTCCCAGCCGTAAAGAGCGAGGGCACCTATCAAGGCACCCACACTCAACACAAACGACCGGCGCCGCCGAGCAGCACTAAGAGCGGCTTTTTTTGTCCGGCCTGAACTCGCCACGCTTGGGGTCATATTGCGATTGAACCTTGCGCAGATCCTTCTCCGGCTGGGTTTTTATACGGCGCTTGTCGATGTCGGGTCCACGCCCGGCCGGCGGCGGTGCCTCGTCGGGATCGCGGTCGCTTGAGCCAAGCAGAAAGTCAAAAATGCCCATGTGTTTCGTCCTCTGGCTCTTCGTGAGAGAAAGCCGAGCGGCCGGTCCTGGTTCCGACTTCGAAGTCGGTTCGGCGCGCCTACAAGATTGCCGGGGCCTACGGTGACTAAGCCCCATCGCAAACTTCGAGCAAAAATGCTGCGACGAACCGCTCGTCTGCGTTAAGCCAATTGTCGAAGAAAGTCCTTTTCCGCTTATTAGCATGGGCCGACTTACTTCAGAAAACGCACACCAATATCTTGGTGACGCGACCACACCCTGATGACAGCGCGCCGCACACCACTGAACACATCGATAAGATCGAAGCGCAGCGGTAGCCAACCGCTCGATCCCGTTTTCAAGCGGGCGC
Source organism: uncultured Alphaproteobacteria bacterium (assembly GCA_963759735.1). Classification (GTDB taxonomy): domain Bacteria; phylum Pseudomonadota; class Alphaproteobacteria; order Rhizobiales; family Hyphomicrobiaceae; genus Hyphomicrobium_A. Next base: position 568,635 of record CAVXAF010000001.1, on the reverse strand, counting down.
CGCCTTCAGAAATCTCGGTAATCCGGCAGGGCTCTACGCCCGCTGACAGAGCAATCCGAGCCGGCCTGTCCACTTGTCGACGCTTATGCCTGCGTTGGTCTGACCTATATGGCATTCTCGACAAATTACACTGTGGGGCCCAGAGCAGACCGGTCCACCTCATGGGATAGTGAAAGATCAATGAATACCGAGGCGGCCACGTTGCGCTAGCCGCAGGTTCCCCTACTCCGCCTCCGAACTCTTCCCACGCCAAATTTCGCAGCGCAGCAAGTGCGCCCGTAGGTTTCGTGCGCGGTGGCGCTCATGGCATGACTGCGGCGACGTCGGAGGATGACCCGACGCCGTCATTCCTCGTGCAGCAAGCAATGGCCCGTGGCCCACAAAATCGATTGTGGTCCGCGGTTCGCAAAGGACCCGAAGGAGGAGAGAGCCATCAACGGCACTGCTGCGCCCTGATGTCAGACGAATTAGCAGCACGGAAGATTTCGTTGTCCATGACCGCGGTATTTGATTGTCCCAGCCAACCTGAGGTGCAAGCCTCAACGATGATCAGCAAACAATTGGTGCCTTTTGGAGGTGTGTTCGGCTGGCTGGCGGACCTCACGGTCTCCCGCAAGACGGGCTCATCCCAGTATGTGAGAAGTTCCGTCGTCACCGAAAGCTACGTCGTGGCCGAGCCGGAGCAACGACGGGGTATGAACGCCATCCGCGCGTTCGCAAAGGTTGATCAAAACGCACCCATCACCGCACGGCGCTCACTCTCTCGAAATGAGATCGGCATGCTGGGTTTGAAGCCGGGACAGGTAAGGGCGGCCTAGCGGAACTTGTTTTCTGCTAGCGAGCCCTTTTCCTCACGATTGCCTTACGCGCGAACGCCTGCCTGCGGTTTTCAGCCGCGCAGGATGTCCGGTCGGTGAAGGGGCGGGATGCCGATCCTCACAGCAGGGTAGCTAACGCTGGCGGACATTCTTTCTCATATCGATCGCCGGCGAATGTGTCGCCAAGTCTACAGCCACCTCCCACCCAGTACGTTACCCTTGCCTCCAAGTATGTGCGTGTGTGAGTAAGCGTATGTCTAAGAGGTCTGTAGCGCTTGCGATCTCGATCGCGATTATCCTAGCCGGCTGCAGTTCTGCCCCGGGGAGCCACAAGACACTTTGCACCGACCACGAAGCGCTGTGCGTCGTCGCCGGAATCGCTGTCTTCGGCGGTGCCGTTGCTGTGTTGAATGAAAGCGGCGACAAATAAGAAATAAATGGCGATTGGGTTGATCTCGTGCAGAAGACGCGGGCGCAGATTCGCTGCGTTCACCACTCATTCTTCAGGGCGAGTGTAACCACCGTTTCTCGTCAATCAGTGACGAAGGGCGCCATCCTAGCCTCGTTGACGCGACCAGACACCAATACCCTCAAAGGTCACGACGAGGCACCTCGGCCACTACATTTCCAAACTCGTCCTCAATCTCAAACCTGCACCGACGCGAACCCCTTCATCATCGATGGCCTCCTCACGCAGGTAGTCCGACCGTGCAATCTGGGCGTCCGCGACTGCATCTTTCAGGCAAGCAAACTCCACACCGCAGTAATCGGTCTCGACTGTTGCCTCTGTGTGCAAATGGAAGAAATAGCGCGGCATCAGGATCTTCTCCGATGATCCCCAAAGGACAGCCGAGGACCACGAGGGCGCCGTCGTCGGGTGCAGAGCCTCAAGCCATCCGCTACGAGATAAACACCTGCTCTGCCGCTATCGTACGGTCAGGCGACGTCTGATTGCTAATATTTTGAGTTTGCGGAGTTATCAGCGCTCCGAGCCAATGTACGATTTCGGACAATTTATTGGAACAACCTCTCTTGGAGGAGGTTAGGCGCATGAGAGGCGGTGCTCGATGCGCGAAGACCATTTGCCAACAGGCGCAGCTGAAATCGGCGCTGAAGTGAGAAGGCGAACTGACGCCCCACCCGTCAACGAGCTTTACTTAGTAAAAGTAAGCGAGCTGTTGCGAGTTATTTCGGACAAAGAGCTGGCCGACCGCCGCCGCCGGTGTGGCCGTGAGGAGCGATTGTAGCTCCCTAAGATCGGTCGCGGGCACAGGCCCGACCGGCCAACGCGCCGGCAGGCCAAGCGTGTTCCTTCGCCAACCGCTTTCATAAAGCCTTCATGGGCGCCGCCCCGCCCTACTCCGCTCGAAGCTCTGCGAAGACGACCCTCTTAATCGCCAGGCGTCGTGTTAAACACAGACGCAATGAAGGTGTTGAAACGACTTTCAAATTCTCATTGATGGAAAATCCATCACCGTCGCGATGTAGCCTCGTGTGTCGACCGCCAGAATCGAAAAGTTGATGTAAAGAAAGAGCACGAGTTCGCTGCTCGCTCGATCGTTGTCCGACCGAAAAAAACTCGCGTCGCTGCCACGTCTGACGTTCGGAACGTAGACTGTCAGTGGCTGTCCGAGAATATTGGCCATGTCGCGAGACAGGCGCCTAAAATCATATTGCCTGTCTCGGCCAGCGCCTCTTCTTCGATTTGCGGGACTATGTGGCGTCCGCATTGTGACTGATCACTGCGCGGATAAGACGGTAGCCGTTAGCCTGGGGGAGCATCGCTCGCCCAGCGAAATGCCCCCGCGAAGTCTTGCTGCACGGCGATCAGTTCATCGCCTTCTCGCTCGACGATTAGGGAGCCTGCGGTCTGCTGACCACCTCAACCGACGGCACCGAAAGCAATAGGTGGTCGCCTACCAACTTTCGCAATCTGACAGCGGCTCGGTCCGATGTTGGCGACCTCGGCCCGAGCATCTCGCTCTATCTTGGTGAGAGCGAAGTCGCCGACCAGATCATCTTCAGCCGTCATCACCGGGCGCTTTCGTTTGTCAATAAATTGTTCCGGCTGCGCTGCTTGACATCACTGGCGCGCCTGATCAACGAGGAAACATCGCTTAATACGAACGGTCTACGGGCGCTGATGCGCGAGAACCATTTGAAAAGATCCACCGCTCCGAGAGCATTGTTACTCGATTTTGCGGACAGTTGACTGTCCTTGCCCAGAACTTGCCTCATGCGGCTCAACTATGCCCTCAACGCGGAGGGACAAATGCGTAACCACCCATATGACGACTTCGACGTAGGTCGCGGTGCCAGTTTGACGTGCACACAAGTCGCTCGACCGGATGGCACAACAGCTCAACGGGATCCGTGCGAGAAATGGCTAGAGGAGGGCGCGAACAACGATCTTGCGCTTGCTTTAGCTATGCTCGCTCTGGCTGAGGGCACGGAGCTGAACGGAACTAAATGACCTGGATCGACCTTTCGGCTAGCTGGAGGATCCCATGTCTATACAATCCAACGCTGAAGCCGGCACACCGTCAGGCGGAACCGCCTGAGAATGTCCCTGTCCCGCCCGAAAGAAAGTCTGCGAACAAGGCAAGCCCGGAGGTTCGGAAGCCGGAGAAGGTAGCAATCGCCGAAGCGTTCAAAGACCTGGATGGTTGAGATTTAATTCCTTGGGGGTGTTCAACACTCTTCCTGAGGCGACCGCTGTCACAGCACGCCGGCAGCCTGAATCAGGCGTAGGTTCAGCATCTGTGAAACGCCTACGAGCTCATGCCTCCACAAGCCGGCGTGTGAACATGCCGAAGAAGCGCGTCTCCAGTACTGACCGTCGCGTAACACACGATCGAAGCTCGCCTCTCTCAGCCGTGGCGAGAAGCTCCTTCAGGCCCGCGATTAACTCTGCCTGACCCTCAGTTACCTTCTTCTCGCGCTCATCGCTGAGCAGCACTGGCTTCGACATGAAATTCCCTCGCTGTCTCATGGACAACCAGCGTGTAATGGAAAGGTTCCTAAGCGTTCTAAGGGGCCACCCCTTGCCACCTGACAACGGACTTCGGCGCGGTGGAGAGCCCAAGGCAGTGGCGGACATCATCTTGGCTCTTAGGTGATTCTCCTATCCCCCGTTGTCCGAGCGACGGCGCAGGAGGGCACGGCCAGTTCTCGCTGTGCCTGATGTCCGAGATGGGTCACCAGCGTCGATGAGAGCGGGTGGGCGTGACGTCCGCTCACCTTCGACAAGCGAGCGACACCGGTTGGCCCCCGGGATCGTCGGCTGGCTCCGGGCTGTTAAGGGTTAGAGCACGTTGCAGCGCTGGTCGGAGCAGCTACGGGTTCGGGCCAATCAGCAGCACCGCCAAGCAATGGGAACCACGCACCCTTTCGCGCCAAAATTGTTTTATAGACACTCGCGTTGGTCGAACTTGCTGGGGGGCAATGGGGTGTCTCACGATATTGGTGTCTGGTCGCGGGCGTTCGTCTTCGGCGTCTTCTTCGCCCTCGCCGTGTCGTTCGCGGCGACCACGGCGGTGCTGGCCTATGAGTTTTGGGATAGCAATTGGTTCGACCTTGCTACGATGGACAGCCATCTGTTCATCTTCTTCCCGACGCTTGGGATCGTGGCGCTCTTTGCCTTCTATGTCCCTTCGGCAGCCCTTGTCGATTTCTACTGGCGGCATGTTTCGTTCGGCCGTCTGCGATTTGCCGCTGGAAGTCTGATCCTTTGCGGATTGTCGTTCCTGATCGCGATGAGCTTGCTTGCAAGCCCTAAGCGGTCGATCTGGGAAATTGCGCCTTCCATCCTGACATCGGATCAGGGCGAAGGGGTCACCTGTGCCGAGGGCGGCGCGTGCGAGCGCCTTCCCATGCTGACGGCGTTGCAAGGACTCCGGGCAGTCAGTCAATCTCGATGGGGACTCGGTGACTTCATCCGCTCTTGCGATCGCGACGAGTTTCTTGAATCCACAGCCGGCCCGGAGCGCAAGCGCTTTTGTTTCGCGTCGACGCGGCCCACGGCGTCGCCGCCGTTGCAGGACGATGCAGAATGCTGTCGCGCGCAACAGCGTCTCAGCACCGCTATCAGTGAGAACTTTTCGCACTCCGATCGGCGGTCTCTGACCTCGATGGCACATGCGCTGACGCTGCCTATGAAGGTATTCTTCCTGCTTGTGTTGCTGACAATCAGCATCCTGCTCGTAACGTGGAACCGCGGCATGGAGGCAAATTACCGAGCGAGCGCGAGGCGCATAGAATTCTCCGTGATCGTTGGCACGGCGGCAGTTCTCTTCTTTCCGTTCATGTCGCAGGCGTTCGTGGAGTCGGTCTCAGCGCTATACGGCCTCTCGGGACGCGGCACTTTCAGTATCGTCACGCCTGTACTTAGTTTGGCGTTCGGCGTCTGGACCCTGTTGATGGTGTTTTTCTTCTATCGGCGTAGGGACAAGGATATCGAGGCCGTTGGCAAAATGGGCAGCGCCATCGCCGCCGCTCTAGCCGTGTTAAAATACGGTGTCGTCGCGGCGGTCTTTACGCGGCTGCTTGGTTCTGGCGCTACCATGGCCAGCATCGGAGGCCTCGTGGCCATTTGCGTCGCGGCGATAATCGTATTGCTCTGGCTGCCCCGGGGGTGGACGGACTCTCCAGCAGTGGCCACCCCCGGCGACAGGCCGGCTGATCACTAGCTCTGGGAAAGGCGAGGGCACACGTAATGCAAGAACGTCTGCAGGGAGGCGACGCGAAGGGAGAAGAAAACGGAACGCTGCTGAAGGGACCAGTCATCGTGACCGTGCACGGAACCAACGACGCCGATTTAGCCGACCAGGGACATCGGTGGTGGCAGCAAGGCTCCGATTTCAGCGACTACCTCATCTATCGCCTCGCCGAGCGTGGCATGCCCGGCGCCGAGATATGGCCGCTGCACTGGTCAGGGCAGAACTCTGACTTCGACCGCCTCAAAGGCTCAGCCGAACTGGTGAAAGTGCTCAGGAAACTCGACCGCCAAGGTCGCCCCCACGCCATCATCGCCCACAGCCACGGCGGCAACGTTACGGTCGAGGCGCTGGCGCGTGCCCGGCGCTCGCCCCATAGAGGGGGCATCGTCACCTTCGGCACCCCGTTCTTCGCCCGGCGCCTGAAGCTGGTGCCCCGGCTGATCGCACTGTTTCAGACCCTACTCGGGCTCGTCGTCCCGGCGATCATGATCTGGTACTTGATCGAGGTCCTGTCCAGCGACAGCAACAAGAAAATCGAGGCGATCGTTTTTTTCGGAGGCCTCTTTGCGCTCGGCCTCTTGAGCTTGGTTGCCGGCTTGCGAAAGTTGGCGCGCAAGGGCCTCTCGATCCGGCACCTCGCCCATACGATTGCACCCGGGCATTGGCAGGTCGTCCACAGCCCGCGGGACGAGGCTATGCAATTGCTCGAGAAGGCGGCCCTCATCAATCCACAGTACGTCACGACGGAGGCAGCCAAGCGGGCGCTCACGGCCTTTGCCTCGCTTGCCGGCGTGATCGCGACGTTAGCGTTCTTCGCCTGGACAGCTTCCTATTTTTTCGAGCCCATCGTCACGAAGATCCGGGCCGGCACGTACGGCCTCGCCTTGGGGGCGGACTTCACATTCCTTCTGCTTGTGCCCGTGATCTACGGAGCCGTCTATTTCGCCATCTGGCTCCTGGCGCGTGCCGGCGGGGCCTTTCTCTACGGCAAGCTCCTGACGTCGGCCATCCATGGCGGCGTCCTTGGCGCGGCGTTCGGTGGCGACGGTCCTTTCAAGCTCGTGGGCGTGACGCGCGTGCCGCCATACTTGGTCGCCGCCCGCGAGGAACGCCTTGAAGCCATCAACCTTGGCGGCATCGACGATGCAGCTCTCTTTACCGCCGCGCAAAGCCTCTATAACTGCGTCGTCGCCAACGAGGAAGCTGAGGGCGGCATCGCCGATCCCGATACCATGTGGAAGCGTCTCTCCGATGCGCTCTATCATAACGCTTACATGCGCGATGAAGGCGTGGTGACGACGGTCGCCGACCACTTGGTCGCGGTGTGGCGCGAAAATTCGGAGCGGGCCTGATATCAAGGAATTGCGCAGAGATTGGCAACGCTGGAGAACTTCCTAAAGCCTGACCAGGACTTCAGCTTCTCTGCAAAGCGACGTGGCGGGTTACCCAGGACGAGCATACTTGACGTCCGAGGTGGGTCAGCAACGGATGGCGCAGCCATTCGCATGCATGTCCGATCTGCACTCGACGGCGAAAGCTGGTTAGTGAGTGAAGCACGTCGGCTCAGGGCCAATAGCGATGCAGCCGCTCGCTTCCCAAGGTGCGACGCACACAGTCGGTTCGTCCCAGTAGCAGTCATCGTCGCGCGCAATCCGTGGTGGGTTGAACTCTGTCGATGATGTCCGCGGACGACATCATTCCGGGTTTACCGACGTCGGCGCGCATAGTCGCTAAGGAAACAAAGCTGGTGTCGAGCGTAGACCGATCAGCGGGCAGACAAGGCGCCGCGCCAATGTATATTCGAGCAGCTAGCTGGCGTCTTGACGGCAAATTATTTGCTGCCACCGCGCCCCTTCTGATCACGCGGATTGCGCTCGGGATTGTCAGTGCTGGTCTTCCTCGGCGGGTTGGCATCCTGCTGGCCTGGTTTTTTCTTGGCCATCTCTTCAGCTTGCTTGGGATTGATCGACTTGCTCATCTTTCTTCCTCCTACGGGAATTGGATTGGGCATCGCCGTCACGGACGGACCAGTTCCGTATACCTGGGATGCGAGTTTCATTATGAAGAGTGCCCCGGCGATGGGTGTCGCCGGGGCAAGTTGCGGAGCAGATCATGCAGACAAGAATTTAGAAGTAGATGCCGAAATGGGGCCGGCGATAGTACCGATAACGATAACCCCGGTGGCGATGCCGCCAATGACGATGCCGGTAATGGCGGTGGCGCCAGCCACGACGGTGGACCTTCACGATGTTGGTCGCTTCGGAGTTCTTGATGCCGGATGCCTGACCTGGAAGGGCGCTTGCACCCTGCGGGACTGCAAACAGCATCACGGCCGCTACACCAAGGGCGGCGAGACTTTTGAGCATTTTTACACCTCTTTGTTGTTCCTCACCCTGGTTTGGCAACACATCACGTCCGCAGAAGTTCCTGCACAGTGTGCATGTAGGTGTGCCCTGCAACATGCCCGCGCGACGTCGTGCAAGGGGAACAGCGGCTTGACTAAGCCGTTGTCTTCATGTGCCGCGTAGGCACGGCACAAAGTAATTTTGAAATGAAGAGGACTATCGCAGTCGCCGCTCTAGCACCGCTTGTGATAGTCCCCGCCGTTGCACAGGATAACGGTGCGACGCAGGTGCAGAACAAATCTCCCGTAAGGATGCCGCAACGCCATCAACGCGTGCGCAGCTGACGAACGGTCGGTGACGTGAACGACGTCATCCTTGATCGGGACGGCAAGATCGCGTCCGTGATCGTGGGTGTCGGCCTTGGCGAGAAGGATGTCGCACTGCCTTTCGACCAAATGAAGTTCACCACGGGCAGCAATAACGATCTCCTGGTGACGACGACAGCCACGAAGGAAAGCCTCGAGGCGGCACCAACCTATAACGAACCGAATAGCCGCTAACCGTGGCCCACTTAATGAAAGCGGCCCGGAGTGATCCGGGCCGCTGTCAGTCTTGTGGTTTGTTTTAACCCCCGGGGTCCAGTTGTCCGCCGGGATTACTAGCTCTCCGTCAGTCGATGTTGACCCAAACACCGCCGCGCCAGTACCCGTGACCACTACCGGCCTCGCGCCAACGGTACTTTTCGCCGTCCTTCCACTTCCAGTCGTCATCGTGCACGCGCAGTCGCAGCTCGGGGCCGTAATCGCGGCGCTCCTTCACACGCCAACAATCACCTTCGTCGTTGCACACAACCGCCGCTGAGACAGCCATGGAGCTGAGCGCTAGGACAGCGAAAGAAGCCAACACTGCTTTAACAATTCGCATCGAACTCTCCTTACTAGTTTGAGTCGTCACTGTTCAATTCGTGGCATGAGAGGGCTGGAGCCCTCTCATGCCTTTGCCCTAGCTCTTGACGATGATGAGGACGATCTTCTCTTCGTTCGGGTCGACAATTGCGATCTCGTCGCCGGCATCGAAGTACTGGCAGCCTTCGAGCACCTGAGCTTCTGCGATCACGCTATCTGGGAAACGAAGAAGCTCGACGCCCTTAGGGACTTCGACTCCGACGCTGATGTCGGACACGTCGACTTCACGACCGCCCCTCACATTGTCGAGGATCAGCTCACGCTCCTTGCTGCTGAGCGACAGCTGCGCCGAGCATTGACCGCTGCCAGCCTGGCGACCGGAGGACGCGCCAGCGCGGCTGCTCTCAGCCGGAAGCACAGCGACGACCTCGTAAGTGTCGGGCTCGACGATGACGTACTCGTCCTCGACATATGCGAAGTAGTAATCGCGATACTCAGGCACGATGGCGATGACGGCGGTGGGGACCGGTACGAAGTCCCAATCGCGCGGCAAGCGCCGGCCAACGGAGATGTCGATGTCCACATTGGTACGATGCTTGACGTTGCTGCCAACATCCCGAAAGGCGGACTGCACTTTCGTGCGCTTGTCGCCGGTCAGATCGACCTGTTTCGCTTTATCGCCTGACGGCTTGGTTTCAGCAGACCGATCCATCGTGGTGCCCTTGCTCGTTTCGGTGGCGCTGCGATCCGTCTTGTCGGCAGGAGAACTGTCCTTCGGCGTCGCGGACTTGTCCGTCGTATCCGAACCTTCGCGGCTCATGCGCTTGGAGCCCGAAGCATCATCAGAGGCGGACTTGGCCGAGGTCTTGGACGACTTCTTTCCACTGTCGTCATCGCTGGCGGCGCGGCTGGCGTTGCTCTTCTCGTTTGGGCGATCCGATTTTTCAGCCGCGCGCCCCTTCGGGCTGTCTGCATTCTTGCCGCTCGCGCCAGGGCTTTGCTCGCCTGTTTCGGAGCGGTTGCTTACTCCGGCGTCTGAGCCTGCGCCGCGCTCTTGCCCGGCCGAAGACCCGCGTTCTGACGCGCTCGTAGGCCCCTCTGGGGGACCTTCCTGAGCGTTTGCGCAGCTGACGCCGCCGAGCATCAGTAGCGCCGCCAGAAGTGGAGTAGTTCTCATAGTACGTCTCCTGATTGTTAGCTCTTCGATGCCCTCCCTCGTGCGGAACGGATTTGTTTTCCGGATGTTCCATCAGGTCACGTACAATTATGGAGGAGATCTTTGCTCGCGGTTTGGCAGGTGTCGTTGCGGGCTGGATTCCCATCCGGCGTCACCCGGATGACGGATGCCCAGGGATGAAAAAGCGTCAAAGCGGAATTGTCCCCCAATACAGTCAACAAAAACCCCAGCTGAAATGCCGGGGTTTTTTCTGATGTACTCAGGGACAGGCAGTTCGTTGCGCGCATCTGCACAGCGCTCACCATTCCAGTAACGGAACGTTCCGCAGTCCTGGGCGCATCGTCCACCCATAGACGCGGGGGGGGCCGGCGCGGGCTGCTGAAGGGTCAACGTCTCATCGGCGGGCCCTTGCTCAACTACAGGCGCGTCATCTTAATGATCACATCCTGTGCGTGCGCCACACTTGCAAGGCCAATTAGGCCAGGCCAACTATTGCTAGTTTCGCAGGCATCAAAAACCTCCTTTCCGTGCAGCAGCACAACCCTCAGTTCGGGAAGCGTTTTGTGCTTCTCGGAACTCCCAAGCCGGAGACGGGTTGTAAATTGTCCAGGCCGGCGGAGGAAATCATGAAAAACAAAGTCAGCTTATTTATCGGCGCACACCTAGCAATGTTCATTTCGCTCGCAGTACTCGTTGGCTATGGAGGCGGACAATGAAATTGCAAACATCTAGCCGGCATTTGTACGAGCCACTGTTAGGCATAATACTGTTTGAAATGCGCGACAACAACGACGTGGTCCATTGCATGGTGAGTGAGTGTGCGCTGCGGAATCGCGCGCTGGTTGATGGCGAATCCGAGGTCGGTGTGGAAGACCTGTTCAGCGAATACAGAAGTGAAGTGGAGGCTATTGCATCGCGGCAGTACGAGGCTGGGTTTATGAACCCAATCGTTCGTGCGTTCGATCTCGCTCGGCCGCCGTCACTCGCCACACACGAAAGAGGATGCTCACTTGTTTCACCAACGGCGGCTCCTATAGCGGTGGCGATGTCCAGCGCCGGCCGAGTTCGGTGAAGGCGACGACAATGCTTGATAATGGCCCCCATTCGCTATCAACTTCAGACGCCGAGGATCGCGTTCGCCCGTGGCAGCAGCGGCGATAATGCGTTTGGCCAACAGCGGAGGCCATCGGAATCAACCGGCGTTGGCCGACCAAATTTCAAATAACATCCATGCCGCGTCGAACACGCGATTAAGTTGGGTGACCTTCGTCTAGCTCGACCATACTTGCCGTTTTCCGGACATCACCCAACTCAGCTAACAAACCAATCGACTGCCGGCACGCATCGGGTCCGCCCTCGACCAAACCCACAGCGCATCCAGCTGAGACGTACCGAGGGCGCATGCCGCCAACACCCGCAAAGTCGATCGCTGCGCGTTCACGGCATTCCGTTGGAGGGGCAGGTCCGCCCGTCCCGCAAAGCCGTTGCGATGTTGCGCTCAGTTCGTCTGAATTACCCGATGTCGCCTCTGGCCGATATAAGGCGTTGAGCTGCCCGCCGAACGGGATTCCGTCGTCTGATCGCTATCAGCAACGGAGGCGGTGCGTGAGCGGCAGGGCTGCGGTCAGCCAGCTAGTGGGCGGATAGCTCTGCATGATTGCCCGATCAATCATCCCGGCGCTCGATGCGCCAACATGTTGGCAGCGGTATCGAAGGCGCCCGCAGACGTCCGCCCAAGGTGACGTTGTTCAAATCGCCGCCGAAATAGGCCACGTTGCGCTGGACCCAGCGGAGCGCCGTGACAGGCCTTTGCCGGCCCGAGATCATAAGAGAGGTAGTTTTGCGGACCTCGGCTGCGCGCGAGTGGCTGCATTAGCCGCCACCGTAAGGCCGCATTAGGTCATCAGCCTTATTCCGCAACGTCTTCGGGGTTCTTCATGCGGCTGCTGCGTGTGGCGTTCGTCGTCGTTTTAATGATTAGTGTGCTTCTTACCGCTGGGACTGCGGTCAGCGATAGCGCACGAGCCGGCGACGGTCGATTTCGCTTACTTCGACAAAACCCTATCGGCGCACGGCAACTGGGTCAACGATCCCGAATACGGTCGCGTCTGGCGCCCCACGCACCTGCCACGTGGATGGCGGCCGTACACCTACGGCAGCTGGGTCTACACTCGAGACTATGGCTGGATGTGGGTGTCCGACGAACCGTATGGCTGGGTCGTTTATCATTATGGTCGGTGGGCTTGGAGCACGCGTTACGGCTGGGTGTGGATTGCCGGTTATCAATGGGCTCCCGCCTGGGTCGAGTGGTGTTACGGCGGCGGCTATGTTGGATGGGCGCCGGTCGGACCGGATTTTTACTGGCAGGGTGACCACTACTATGGCAGCTACGCTTGCACATCGCCGGCTTTTTACTCGCAGGCTGTGTTCGTCTCCGAACGGTATTACGGCAGACGAGGTATGGCTTCACATTACGAGCCCGCTTCGCGCAACGCGGTTGCCGCGCGTGCCACGGTGAATGTCACGACCTACGGCCGGGGACCTTCCGGTATTGCCAACCGGAGCGTGGACGTTGCCAAACTCGAGGCCGCCACAGGACAAAAGATCAAAGCGGTTGACGGTGACACCGACAAACGCGCCAGTACCCATCGGGATTAATCCGACGCAACAGTTGAAGATTTTTCGTCCCTCAGTGATCGCGCCGAAGATGCCAAATCTCGAAGCCCCATCGTCGTTAGGGCTCGATTCGCCGCCAGCTGATCTGTCGAAACCACTACCAACCGATCAACCTGCGGTTGGAGTCATCCCATCGACCACCGACTTTCCGGCATCTTCGAGAGGCTCCTCGCCTGCCGAACCGCCCGTCCATTCCCGACATAGGAAACCGATCACTACCTGGCGGCGGATTTGGTGGGGGCGGTGATTTCGGCGGAGCGGGAGGGCTGCTCGGGAGGTAAGGGATGGGCGCACGATCTCCGGGGCCAACCGTATAAATCGGCCAATCTGCTGGGCCGATCTAGGCGTCCAACACCATCCTGACTTTTGCCCCGATGTCGGCCATCCATGTCCGGCATGACGACGTCCGTAAAGAGGAGGCGGATTTCGGGGTGCTCTGCGAGCGCGCTAAGCGCGTCCGCGCCGTCCGCGCGCTTCGATCACGCCGTAGCCCAGATCGCGGAGCATCTGCGCGGTGAGCGCCAGCACCTGCTCGTCATCCTCCACGACGAGTACAACCTCGGATCCGCACGCCGCGCACGAGCTTTTTGGATACCGCTTTGCGTCGGTGCCTCGACCGCGCCGCAGAGCCGAGGTACGTAGATCTTGATCGACGTGCCTTGGCCCTGCTCGGAATAGATTTTGATTTGGCCGCCCGACTGCTTCACGAACCCGAAAACTTGGCTGAGCCCCAGCCCGGTGCCCTTGCCCGGCCCCTTGGTGGTGAAGAACGGATCGAACGCCTTGGCCATGACTTCGGGGCTCATCCCCGTTCCCGTGTCCGTGACGGCGACCATCATATACTCGCCCGGCTGCACCTCATGCTGGACCGCATGGGCCTCGCCGAGATGGCTGTTTGCGGTCTCGATGGTGAGCTGACCGCCCTCGGGCATGGCGTCGCGCGCGTTGATTGCAAGGTTGAGGATGGCGTTTTCGAGCAGACTCTTGTCGGCATGAACCTTCCAGAGGTCGCCGGCGAGCACCGTTTGAAGCTGCACCGTCTCGCCGAGCGTGCGGGAGAGCAGCTCCGACATCCCCGTCACCATATCGTTGGCGTCTAGCGGCTCAGGCGACAGCGGCTGCTGGCGCGAGAAGGCGAGCAGGCGCCTGGTGAGCGAAGCAGCCCTGGCCGCCCCATCCCTGGCGGCGGCGAGATATTTGGAAACGTCGTCACCCTTCGCCAGACGGCGCTCGATGAGATCGAGCGCGGCGACAACGACGGCGAGCATATTGTTGAAGTCGTGGGCGATGCCGCCCGTGAGCTGGCCGACAGCTTCCATCTTCTGGACCTGGTGAAGAGCAGCCTCCGTTTGAAGGCGGGCCTCGACAGCCTCGGTGATGCGCTTCTCCAGCGTGCGGTTGAGTTCGAGCAGTTCGATGTTGGCCTTCTCGGCCGCGCGGCGGGCCTCCAGAAGCTCGCGTTCGTAGCGGCGGCGGTCCGAGGCATTGAAGATGGTGAAGCGGACAAAGCGCAGCGCCCCCGTTTCGTCACGTCGCTCCAGGGCGTTGACGAGTACCGAAAGGGTGGAGCCGTCGGCGCGCGTAAGGTCGAGCGCGACTTCGTTGAAGAAGCCCTGCATGCGCATCAAGGGCGCGAAATGGGTTTCATAGTAGATCTTGCCCGCGATATTGAGAAAGTCCTGGAAGCGATGACCGACCAGGTCACTGCGGTCGCGACCGAGCCAGGTGGCGAAGGTGAGGTTCGCCTTGGTGATCCGGCCGTCTGGCCCTGCGGAGACGTAGCCGCAGGGGGCGTTCTCAAACAGGTCCTCAAGGTCATCGATCTCGTGTGTCATGGGTTTGTGGAAGCGTTCAGCGAGCCCTGCTTTCCAGGAAGCTTCTCATAGCACTGATCGTTTCTTTCGGAGCGCTAAGGTTGGGGCAGTGGCCGGTGGCCTCAAGGAGCACGAAGACACTATGCGGCAAGTTGCGTTCAACATATTTGCCGACGGCCAAGGGCGCGATCACATCTTCCGAGCATTGCAGCACGAGCGAGCGGGCGGTGACGCGTGGCAGGTCGGCGCGGTTGTCGGACAGAAAGGTGACGCGGGCGAAACGGCGAGCAATTTCTGGATCTGTCGCGCAGAACGAGTTGGTCAGCTCCTCTCCGAGTTCCGGCCGGTCGGGATTGCCCATGATAGTCGGCGCCATGGCTTGCGACCAGCCCATGTGGTTGGCGTCAAGGAAGTCGAGAAGCTCATAAATCTGCGCTTCAGTGAAGCCGCCGGTGTAATCGACGTCATCAATGTAGCGCGGTGACGGCCCGATCATGACGAGCTCGTCGAAGAGGTCGGGTGCCTTGACCGATGCAATGGCGCCGATCATGGCGCTGACGGAATGTCCGACGAAGACGCCATGGGTTATCTTGAGATCGCGGCATATCTCAATGACGTCGTCTGCATAGCCCTCGAGGGAGCTGTATTTGTCGACATCGTAGGCATTGAGGTCGGAACCGCCGCAGCCTACGTGATCAAAGAGGACGATGCGGTACTCCTCGGCGAAGGCTGGCCAAATGAAGCGCCACATGTTCTGGTCGCAGCCGAAGCCATGGGCAAACACCATCGCCTGCTCGCCAGAGCCCAGCACCTTCACGTTGTTGCGTCGCAGTACGCTCACGGAAAGCTCCTACTCCCACCCTTGCTACGGTTAAGCCTAGTTGAATGGCCTTACGGCGCCTGGGCCTTCAGAACTCAATTAGGTGTTAGGGCAGCCAGGACCGTTCGCTCAAGTTCTTCGATGGCAAAGGGTTTGGCCAGCACGGCCTCGTTTTCGAATGGGCCAGGAAGGCCCGCCCGGCCGTAGCCGGTGCTGAAAACGAAGGGAATCCCTCGGTCCCGCAGAATTTCAGCAACTGGAAAGACGAGTTGGCCGTTTAGGTTTACGTCGAGCACCGCAAAATCGAAAATGCCGCTGCGCGCCAAATCGCAGGCCTTTGGAAGCAGCGCCGCCATCGCCGCGACTTCACACCCAAGTTCCAGAAGCATGTCCTCGATCAGAAGGGCAATTCCGGCTTCGTCCTCAACGATCAGAGCCTTGCAGACCATTGAGTGCGTTCATTCGCCCGCCGGACCCAGTGGGAAGCTCATCCGGCAAGCTACGCCCGTCGGATCGAAGGACAGATCGACCTCTCCGGCCAGATCGCCTTCGATGCAGCGTTGCATGAGCCGCATCCCGAAGCCGCGGCGCGCGGGCGGCACGACGACCGGCCCTCCACTTTCCTGCCAGTCGAGTTGAAGCAGGATCCGCTCCGGCTCGTTCCGCACCACCCAGCCCAGCGCAAGTTTACCCGCCGCACTGGTGAGGGCGCCGTGCTTCATGGCGTTAGTGGCAAGTTCGTTGAGCGCCATCGTAATGCTGAGGGCCGCGCGAGGATTGAGCCTGATAGGCGGGCCGCTGATCGCTACTCGCTCTCCTGCTTCGCCCGTCAGGGGCGCCAGCACTTCGTGGGCGAGCGCTTCCAGCGGCGCGCTTTCCCAATGCCGTTTGGTCAGCAGGTCGTGGGCGCGCGACAGAGCGAGTAGCCGCGCCTCGAAACGGCGCACGAAATCAGGAAGATCATGAGCATGGCGCACCGTCTGGGAAGCGAGGGACTGGACGGTGGCAAGAGTATTTTTGACCCGGTGGTTCAACTCGTCGATGAGCGTCCGCTGCCGGTTGTCCGCCTGCTTACGCTCCGAAATGTCGACGAGCATGTTGATGGCGCCGATGAGCTTGCCGTCGGCGTCATGCAGGGGGGTTGGATACGGAATGAACGGAATGCGCGATCCGTCCGGGCGCTCGGCTATAGCCTCCTCGCCCCTTACGGAACGATCTTCCTTGATGGCTATCGCCATCGGACATTCGTCCGGGGGAAGCGGGGTTCCGTCCGTCCTGTAGAGACGCCAGGTGACGCACCACTTGTCTCCTACCGCCGGTGTCCGGCCGGCCATGTCGACCGCCGCCTTGTTGTAAAAGGTGATTCTTGCCCTCGGCATCGGTAGTGTAGACTGCCGCCGGCAGCGCTTCGAGTAGGTCGCGCATCTGGCGCTCGCTGGCGCGTATGCGATCCTCCATAATCTTAGCTTGCGTGACGTCCTGCACAATCCGCACACCATGCCGAAAAGCACCCGAGGCGCTTCGCACGGATGAACTCTGAACGTCGAGGTAGAGCGTCGTACCATCGGCCTTTCGCGTACGCTTGCGAATTGAGTAACGGTCCAATTCACCACATACCTGCGAGGTGTAGAGCCGGACATCCTCCTCGCGGTCGGCTTCGTGCGTGTAGTCGAAAAAGGCGGTGCCAAGAAGTTGCTCGCGGGACATGCCCAGCATTTTGCAGAGCGCATCGTTGACGCGCAGCAGACGTCCCTCAGCGTCGGCTTCCGAGATGCCCACGGGCGCTGCCTCGTACGTAGCCGCCAGACGCTCCTCGGACTCGCGGCGCGCGGCTTCGGCTTCGTAAAGGCTCGTCACATCCGTCGTGAAGCAGCGCGTGTTGACGAAGCTGCCGTCCTCAAAACGACTGTTGGAAGTGATGAGCACGTGCTTGATGGAACCGTCCTTCGCACGCAACCGCGCGGGATAACGGTCCAGTTTCTCCCCACATGTCAAGCGATGCAGAATCTCACCAATAACGGGCGCATCGGCATGGAACTCGGCGATATGCCGGCCGACGTATTCTTCCGCGGTGTAGCCGAGGAGTTCGAGCTCGGCCTTGTTGGCGCGCAGTATAATTCCCTGGCAGCTGACGATATGCAGGGCGATGGCGCTGTTCTCGAAAAAGTCCTCCAGATCCTTCGCTTTAAGGCGGATTTCTGCTTCGGCTTGCTTATGAGCGGTAATATCCTGAAAGCAGTTGATCGCACCCTGGATGCGTCCGTCGTGATCTTTCAAAGGCCGAATGTTTACCAACGCGTTGAAGCGCGACCCATCGGGACGTTCGATAATGACCTCGGCGTTGCGCGCGGCAGCCCCGGTCGTGATCGCGCTCGCCATTGGGCATTGGTCGTGCGGAAGGGGCGTGCCCCCAACGTGAAAGAGTCGGCGTGACCCGCAGAAGCGCTCCTTCGGGTCGCCGAGCGGCGGCGAACGTCCCCACATCTCCGCTGCTTCGGTATTGAAGCGGACGAGGAGACCTTCGTGATCGCAAACGTAAACCGCGCCTGGAATTGCATCGAGAGCGTTGGGTGAGGCCGCAACCAGGGCGTCGAATTCAGTCAGCCTTCTTGCGGCGCGGAGGGGAAATTCTTCGACGGTCGCCATGGGCACGTCCTCTAAGCTCGGTGGGCCTGCTGACCAGGCTGGCAGGGACTGTAACCGCAAAAGATGGCCCCCAACAATCCGCAACGCGACAAGGGGTCGATGGGTTCCGGTTGGCTGCCTCAGCCGACCTCGTCCGTGTAAAGAGAAAAAATCCCACTGCACCTCGCGGCGCAACCTACTCGGCGGCCTCAGGGAATCCTCGGCGTCGCATAGTCCTAGCGGTGCGGAGGCCTGATAAGCCCACTCAGAAGGGTCCCTCTCTTCAGCTTGAGGGAGGAGCGGACCCAGCAGCACAGGCGGAAGAGCTGCCTAAAGCGAGAGGTCCGACTTCTGCAAACTCGGCATGGCAACGATGGCGATATTCAGCCTGCGGCAGTGCTTGTCCGAGATGGGTCACCAGCGTCGATGAGAGCGGATCGGCGTGACGTCCGCTCACCTTCGACAAGAGATCGACACCGGTTGGCCCCCGGGATCGTCGGCTGAGGGCCAATAGCGACGCAACCGCTCGGTTCCAACGGTGCGCCGCACCATGCGCCGCTCTATCCCAGTTGCGGAAGTCGGCGGTACTACTTAAGCCGCGCGGACTCATCGCCCGCCACGTCCGCTGTAGCCGAAATGTGTTGCAGAACTCGCGCGGCTTCGGTCGCTTGGCTCGGCTCTGATTTTTCGCCGGCTTCGCGGTTCCGCCGCCCAGTTTGGGCAGCGGCGTCGACGCATCGGCACCAACGCTTGACGCTACTGGACGCCTACGCTGCACACGCAGTCGCTTCACGCGGTGGCGATCGGCAGAGGAGCTTCGCCAGCCGCCTCAGGTTCTGCGCCGTCGCGGTGAGCAGCCCCTCATCCTTCGCCCCCGACAGGCCGCGCAGGCGTAAGCGGGCGAGCCTGTGGATGCGCTTCATGTGTGCGAACCGCATCTCGACCTTCTTGCGCTCGCGGCGCGAGACCTGGAAGGCCTCGGTGTCGGCGAGCGCACGGACCTGATCGCGTACGTCCTCGTCGATGTCGCGCGACACCTTGCGGGAGGCCGCCGTTGTGCATTGGGGCTTGAGCGTGCAGATGGACACGCGGCCGAAGACATCCGTGAGCGCTGCCGTCAGCAGGGACGCCCATTCACAAGGGCCGATCTCCAGGAGGCCATTATGGTCGGCGCAGTCGAACGCGTGCGACCCAAGATGATGACCGTGGTCGCCATCATGGCCGGCCTGTTACCCATCATGTGGAGCACCGCGGCTGGCTCCGAGTCATGCAGCGCATCGCCATGCCGATGATCGGCGGCATGGTCTCATCGACGATGCTCACCCTCATAGTCATTCCGGCCGTCTATGGACTGATCAAAGGATGGCGGCTGCCGATCAACATGGGTCCACTACAGCACCGATACTCATTAGTCACAGCATAGCAGGGCGCACTGGAACGCCGCCCGAGGTATTTGCCCGTAGCGGACAGTAGCGCGCTGCTTTGCCGGGAGCCGGCTTCTGGCCCGTAGCAATCGGCATGCTGACGGCGGCTATCGGACCGTCGCGCCCCGCCGCCGGCCCGCCGACAAGCGGAATGAGCAGTAGGAAGGCCAGCGTCGCCAACCCGAAGGCTTCGATAACCCGAGCATCGTCGACTGGCGAAAGACTTCCAGTCCGAGCAGTTGCGTCGTGCTGGAATCGGAGAGGCTAGCGCCGGGGGCGTCCAGCCAAGCTGGAATTGCTCGTTCTTCCATAGCGCCCGCCTATAACCTCAGCGGGTTTTCGTTTCTCGGCAACCACCCCACTAGGCGAAATGCGTCAGCAGCCGAGTCAGTGCGGAAGGGTACCTAACGCATAGAATATCCTGCCTCAGCTGCTGATGGTTATCTGAACGGTGGCGCCCAATTTCTTTCGCTTTTATAGCTAGGCCGGTCATTCCCTCGATGAGGCCGACATCAATAGCCCGCTCGCCCCTATTGTGTTGGCGCAAGATCAGGACTTCCCTTTAGCACCGGGTGGGCTTGCAGTTTGTCGATCAACTGCTCCATTTCGGCGATTTCCTTGACCTGAGCCTCTATGATCTTGTCTGCAGCTTTCGCATGCGATGATCGCGAATGTGGTTTCGGCTCGGATACATTTGGAACATGAAAGCTAGCATCAGGGCGGTCATGACCGCTCCCATGAGCAACCCCATCCACATGCGCGTTTGGCTGAACCAAACGTGTTCGAACGCATACGTATTGAGGTACATTAGTCCGAACATAGCGACTGTGGCGGTAAGGATCATGGTCCCGAACCTCGAATAGCTCATGACACCTCTGCAGAGAAACGCTGATAGTGCCGTCGCTTTCGAGGACGACGCTGCGCACTTCCTCGATGCGGAGTCCTCCGCTCGCGCGTATGGCATTCAGAACCGCCTCTCCCGTGATCCTTTCCTCGCGCATCGCGTCAGATCGGCAGTTTCCAAGTACGAAAGGGCTAGAGGCCGAAATCGGCGGAAGAGTTTCTAGCGCACCGAGAGGAAGCTCACCACGACTGCAGGAAGATCAGCACAGCGAGCGCAGCCGCCCCTTTGGCAAGCGCAATAGACTGGTCCGGAAGGATGGCTGAAAGCGTCGATCCCAAAGCGACCGTCAACACTATCGAAAGCATTGCGCTTCGCAAGCGTGCGCTTCCAGGATATGCGCGGAGAAAAAATCAAAGCCATATAGGCGAGGCCGCCGACCACGACCGTGCGAATATCTCGTTCCAACTCTGAAAAAACATCTGGTCGGTAAGCATCGTCTCGCGCGCACCTCAATGATGTGAAAAGCCTCGCCCTTCAGGCGAGGCTTCGTGCGGCTACTTGCCGTTACCAGTTTGGTCAGCGCAGTCCGAGGCGTCCGCAGTCTTCATTGTCGGAACCTCTTTGCTCATGGCTTCCGTCGCCTCTGTGCCGGGCGCCTTCGTGTCCACCTTTGCGTTGGTCGCACAATCACCCTTCATCGTCGGGACTTGGCTGCCCATGGCCTCTGTGGCCTCCGTACCGGGAGCCTTTGTATCCACCTTTTCGTCTGCGGCGTACGCGCCCGTGCAACCGATTATCGTCAATGCTGCGATGGCTAAAATGGGACGTTTCATTGCCTTTCCTCCTTGTTATTTTTGCTGTGCGCGCGTTTTGAAGCTCCTCGCCCTTGTTAAGTTTGCAGTGCGACGAGGAACTGATGGGACAACTGTCACAGCGGGCAAGTGTTCCGTGCGCTGATCGCGATCGCGATCGCGATCGCGATGGCGACAGCGGCGCCACCAGGCCCACCTGCGCCAGTGCTCGCCTTGTTTAGCTAGAGGAGTTAGCGCTTTCTCCGCGAGGTTGCTGAGCGTTTGCCGGCACCGTGCAGCCGCCAGCGGCGGCCATGCCAAAACTCGGAGAGGTGGGAATGGGCTCAGCTTCGTACCTCGTCGATCAAGAAACCGGCGCGGGCGGCCGTAATTCCAAACCGATGACGCGCGCCACATCTGGCACGCTCAACCAGAAAAAATTCACGACCTTCAGTGCCAGAACGACCGGAGGAAGCAATAAAACCACTATGCCGTCATGGTCTGTTTTCACTTCGCGAGTAGTCGACGGTCCGTCCGCTAATTGGTGAGTTATCGACAAGCGGGGCGCTAATATATAATCCCTTAGTCGTCGATGCGCAGATGTTCGCACACTGGGTTGCGACGGCAGCGATGTCCTCGAGCGTCGTCGATTGCAGCAGGATCGGTGAGGTGGAGGCCGTAGCCGGCCAGTCGACTTTCCTCAGCGATAGCCCAAAGCCTGTATACTGCATATTCACTTCGCTGTCGTGTGTTGCGCAAAGCCTGCAAGAACGCGTGTCTGTGGACGCATTCGTCCGTCTTTTGCAGGCTCCAGCGAGAAGATGTAATTCTCCGGCCACCACTCACCGCCGGCCCAGGCCGCCCAGCCGAGCCAAACGTCCGCGTTGGCCTCGAGCGTACGGCATATGTCATTCAAAGCCGCCAGCGAGGTGGGGTCCGCGCCGGCAGCGAATTCACCGAGAAATGCCTTACAGCGGCGTTTACGGCACCATTGCTGGAAGGCCTCTAAACGCTCCGATCCGATGCTGGTCCCGACCGCTGTCGATGACGTCCCGGAAGAGTCCGGGTCGAAATACTGATGCACCTCGAAGGCAAAATTGTTTGCGGGATCGACGACGTTGCCCATGACGGTGTTGCGCGCCGAGTTCCAGGAATGTGCGCCCGTGTAGGCAACGCCCGGCACGAGAACCAGTTGACCCGCCCCTCCGCGGCGAAGAGCCCCGATACCCTCGTTGGCAATGGCCAGCCAGTCCTCAGGCGCGATCCCCCAGGGCTCATTCATAAGGCCGAAGATCACCCCTGGAGTGCCCTGGAAAGCTTCGGCAAGTCGCGCGCAGAAATCGGTGAACGCCGAGGTGGGTACGAGTTTTGATCCGATGAGATGGTCTGAGGCCCAGCCATCGGCGGCCACCCGACGTCGCGCATAGTTGTGTGTGTCCAGGATGACGTGCAGGCCTCTGGCAACTGCGTAATCAACGGCCGCAGCGAGGCCGGCATGGTCGCTGCTTGCGAAAGGCGCGCCTAAGGTTGGCTGCAATCGCTCCCAGCGGAACGGCACGCGGATGAGGTTGAAACCGAGCGTCGCGTAGTAGTCGATGTCCGCCGGTGCGGGGTAAATGTACTCGGTGCCATACGTGCCCGGGAGCTGGCCAAATTCACCTCCAGCGAGATTGACACCTGCAAACATTAATCTTTCGCGAGCGGCGTGTGATGCCCGCGACCCGATCCCCCCGGCGGCTATTGCCAGGGCGCCGCCCACCAAGGAGCGCCTCGTAAGTTGGAGGTCAATCGGCCGGTACGCGATGTTCCGCGAAGCCATGCATCAACCAGGTTAACCGAGGCTCAGGCGACCTCACGCCGCTGGATCGCGAGATCGCTCCAGTCGTTCAACGCTGCACGAGGAGGAACGAGTAGAACTCTGAGCCGCGAGCTTTGCAGGGGCAACCGCTTCTTTGACAATCACTGCGCCGGCCGCCTCGCGTGGGGCAGTGGGCGCCGACCAGATGCTTTTGAGGATGGCCGTCGTAGCCGACCAGGCCGTGGCACTCACGGTCGTTGCGACGAGACCGGAGGTAAAGAGCTTGCGGATCAGCAGATCGCGTTCCACCCCCGGTTCCAAGATGAATCTAACTCCAAGGAATTTCTTGCCCTGCCGAGCGATGTAGCCAGGTATCAAGCCGACCTCCGTCACGAAGACCTTGAGCGTCTGACCGACTTGGCCGACGTCTGATTCATCCTGCTTCATGAGCAGACCCGCGCCTGACAGCGAAATGTCCTTGAGGCGTCCCATCCGTCGCGCTTCGCCCGGCCCAACGATCCAGACGGGTTCATCACCCGCGAAGCGTTCTTCGACGCGCTTGCCAATCCCCTGCAGCGACAACATGCAGACGAGGAAAAGCACCACGATATTGTAGATGGCCCAAATCGCCACGACAGGGATCAGAGCTGATTCAGAAATGATGCGCCATTCGGGAAGGACGTTGATAAGTATGCCGGCCGCGGTGAGCACCAAAAGGGTTGCAGCCGTCCAAAAAACTCTCCTATCGTAGCCCGCCGTCCTTGCCGCCTTGCCCTTCGGCGTGACCTTGAACTTGAGACCAGAGGGCTTGAGAAGAGTGAGCAACAGGCTAGGCAATATCTTGAAGCTCTGAAAGGTGCCCAGCACCTGGACCGCCAGGGGAAAGTATTCCTTTGGCGCATAAAGGCAGATGCCGCCGACCATCGCCAAGACCATGGGTACGAGGTAGTAGAGAAAGCCCTCGATGGTGACGTTCACCATCGGCAAGACGCCTGTCCACAGAAAGACGAGCGGAACAACGCTTGCCAGGAAGAACGTCATACTTTGGGTGAGCCAATGCGTCGGCAGGAATAGCAAGCGCTGCATGAACGTCAGGCCTTTGCCCAGCGGACCGGCAGCCAGATAGAGGATCTGCATTGCGCCGCGTGCCCAGCGGCTTCTTTGGATGAAAAAGGCTTGGATGCCTTCCGGTGCCAATCCGAAGGCAAGTGGCTCGCACAGGTAGCGCGTTATGTAACCGTTGCGCAGTAGCATCAAGGTGAGCAGCATGTCTTCGGTGATGGACTGCGTCGGCAGTGCGTCTCCTATCGAGCGCATCGCCGCGCGACGTGTTACCGAGTTCGAGCCGCAGCAGAAGGCGGCGTCCCATGCATCTCGACTTGGCATGATGGCTTCGAAAAAGAAGCGCTGGTCGTCGGGAAGCGTCTTGCGCAAGGGCAAGATTGGTCTGCATCGGGTCATTATTGTAAAACGTGTGCGGGACCTGCACGATGCCTATGGACGGATCGGCGAAGAAACCCATCGTGCGCATGAGAAAATTGCGCTGCACGATGAAGTCGGCATCGAACAGCGCAAAATATTCGGCGTTCGTCCGCGCCAATGCGTGATTGATATTGCCGGCCTTTGCGTGCGCGTTGTCGGGGCGGGTGATGTACCCCACACCCTTCGCCTCACAAAATTCCTTCAGCCAGGGCCTGCGTCCGTCATCGAGAACCCACACATGGAAATTCGGGTAGTCGAGGCAAAGAGCGCCGACGATGGTCTTTTCCAAGACATCGAGCTGCTCGTCGTACGTCGCGATGTAGACGTCGACCCAAGGATGGCTCTGGGACGGCATCGACCGCAGCCGCGCCTCATGGACGTCCGCCTCAGCGCTCCGGTCGCGCTTGCGTAGAAAGACGATGTAGAGGATCAGTGCATCGCCGATAGCCAACAGCTCGACGGTAAAGCAAAACCATATCCACCCGACTTCGTACCAGGGACCGTCGGCGGGCAGAACGGTCGTAAAGAACCGCCAGTGTAAGTACCAGCCGACCACCAGCCAGACTGCCGCAAAGACCGCAATACGCGCCCACGGGCGGGCTATCGGCAGCACCGGCCCCAGTACGTAAATGGCCCCCACGACGAGCAGGATAGGAGCAAGGATCTCGAGCAGCGGGGCATCGAACAGCACGTTACTGGCTCGCTACCTTCACAGCCGGCCGGAAGAGGTCGACGAACGACCAAAAGAGCCCGCTTGCCGTTTCCATGATGGCCGGAGACGAGCGTTCGAAGCGCACGTCGGCTAAGCGACCGATGTCGCAGAAATTGCTGCCGATGGTCTGCGCGCCTTCGCGCGGCAAGCTGACCTCAACGGTGATATTGCCTCGCGTGGGAACAGGAACCTGCGCCGCGAGGAGCCGCTCGTCTTCGTGGGCGGCTGAGCCCCGTACCTGCCGAACGATGCCTTGCCGCCAGACATCACTGCCGATCAGACGCACGGATGCAGTATCGCCGGGCTTGATCGTCTCGAATTCGCGCTCCGGCAGTTCGACCGCTACGAACCTGTTGTCGCAATCGGCAAAATCGATGACGGTCTGGCCCTGGGTCACGGCCGACCCGGGGCTAGCCGGGACCGACCAAACGACATGGTCCGGGGGAAGATCGAACTTGTATTGCGTTAGGCGCTGCACGCGACTGCGTTCTTCCGCGATGTCCGCCCTAAGCTGTAGCGCGCGGGCACTTTCCCTGTGCGCTTCGGTTTCCAGCTCCTGACGGCGTAGAAAAAGCCGCTCACGCTGCTGTTGCGAGTAGGGAACGTCGTTGCTTGCGTCACGTAGATAGACGCCATTTCGCAGCGAACTCAATTCAGCCTTCAAGCGCTCGACACGTGCGGCGGCCATCTGGCACAGGGCAGCAGTCGCCTCTTGCTTGGCCAAAGCTTCTGCCGAACGAATTTGCGAGGTGGTACCCAATTTTGCGAGGCCTTGCATGCGCGTTCCGATGTCGCGTCTTTGCAGAACCTCTGCGAGGCAGCCGGTACTCTCCGCCTCCGCTTCCTTGATCTCAAGACCCAGTCGTTCGATCGACCCACCGCGATACGCCCGCAGGCGCTGCTCGAGTTCACGATCCAATTCCGCGATATCCATAAGTTGCTTCCGAGCGAGTGCGGCGCGTTCGTTCGCCTCGGCCTGCTGACCTTCAAGGTCCAGGAGCCGGCGCCGGTCGGCAGAATCTGATTTGATGAGTGTCAACGTGGAAGCAAGATCTATGAACTTGCCCTTCCTCGGCAGCTCGGTGGAGAGATACCCCTCAATCGGCGCGCGAACGCGACTGATCTCTGAGTTGACAAATGCCGAAGACGAAACGCGGTAGGCGACGTAGGGTGCGAAGGCCCACAAGCCCGCTCCGATAAGCGCCAGTGCTGCTGCTATGCGCACGCCGCGCGTGCTGAAGATCGATCGGATGCCAGTAAATCTTGTCATTGTTGGGCGCCTCGAGGGTTACTCCTCGGTTATCACGCGCGCCTCTCGGTCCGATTATGAGGACGGTCGCAATTTTATGGAAATTGCGAATTGCTTGTCATCGCCCGCCACGCCGGTTGATTGCGCTTCGCGATCCTTGCGATAGGCAACGCAGCAAGCGCCACGCCAACTTCAAGTGCTAAAGGGCCGGAAGCGCGCCGCAAGCACGAACCCTTCATGAACGGCGATTAGCATCGGCCGCATGCCGTTCAAAGCTGCCCCCTACGATACCGATACGATTGGCCTGATGACCGCTGCCCTGGAGGCAGCGTGGGTCGCTGCTCAGTTGGGTGTTGCAGGCGTGTCGCACGACGACCGGGCCAAAATGGAGGCGGCAATATTAGATGCCGTTGCGCGTGGAGGGCGAGACTTTAAGCGTCTTCAGCAGGCCGCGTTCGACGCCCTGGGGGCAACAACTCTGGAGCCTGCAGAACGACAACTCCACGCCAAGGTAGTGCCCCTGGAGCGGAGGCGAAGATGATGCACGCACCTGGGACGATGCTGACCGCTCATCTCTCGAAGCGGTGTCTATCCGCTGGTTCCGCCTGAGTGCCTGCGCGCTAGCCTCCGGTCAATTCGGCGAAGTCCTCGACAAGGGGGACCCGGGCTGTCGTTACTCGATCAAAGAGGCGCGAGTTGCCGCGTCCCGCGCGCTTGGCTGCGTACAGCGCCACATCTGCGTTATGGAGCAGCTCGCGGGCGTTGGTCCCGTCGCGCGGCGCCAAGGCAATTCCGATGCTGGCGCGCACAATGAGCGAGTGGCCCATCACTTGCCTGGGCGTGCTGATAGCTGCAATGAGCCGGTCGGCAAGCCTGCTAGCTTCTTCCGCCGTGTTGGCGCCGGACTGGATGACCGCAAACTCATCGCCGCCCAAGCGCGCCACGAGGTCATTACCCCGAACGCATTTCCGTAGCGATCGAACCACACTCTTCAGCAGGCATCGCCCACCGGATGGCCCAGCGTGTCGTTGACTTGCTTGAACTTGTCGAGGTCGATCCAGTGAACAGCCACACCGGACCCAGGTTGCAGATGGCGCAACGCATGGTCCAGTTCACGACCAAAGTGGACGCGGTTGGCTGCCCGCGTCAGGGGATCGTGATGAGCCAGCCATGTGATTTTCTCTTCGGACTTGCGTCTCTCCGTGATGTCTTCCTGGATGTCGACCCAGCCGCCGCCAGGAAGCGGCTGCCCGGTGACTTGCACGGTCGTGCCGTTCTCTAGCTCCTGAATGTAGGCAAAGGTCTCCCCGCGGCGAAGTTTGGCGAGATGTGCCGCAATCCACGCATCTTGCGACTCCAGCGCTCGACCTTTGTCGGCGCCTTTTTTCCGCCGCCCATGGAAAGCTAGCAACGCGGTAAGGGAAGTCCCCGGTCGAGTGAGACGCTTCGGAAGGCCGTAGATTTCGCGATAGAGCTTGTTGCACACGACCAACCGCTGATCGCGGTCGAACATGGAGAGTCCACGGCCCATATTATCCAGGGCCACTTCGAACCACTTGTTCAGATTTGCGAGCTGTTGCTTGCTTTGCAGCAATTCGGCCATAGTCTGCTTCATGGCTGTGAGCGTGCGGGCGAGATCCAGGAGCTTCTGCCGGTCGGAGGACTTGCGATCAGCCGATGCCGCCGTCACTGTTTTTTTTCGCGAATGCGCCACGTCGAACCTCCACTCTCGGTATACCGAACGAGGATTACCCTCAGCCTAATCAGAAAGCTGCCACTCACCGAAGGCCCTTAATGATTGGGTTATGCCGGCCGAGACCGACCATTGAGCGTTGGGGCAAAAATGGAGCCGCCGCCCGATTACCGTCGTAGGCGATTTCTACTCGGTGCCGCAGCGGTTGCCGCCGGACTGGTGTTGCTCAAGGCTTGGACTAAAAAACTCCGGAACAGAAATCGCTACAGGAGGAGTTGCTCAACGGGCGATAGGCTTGCGCAGACTTACTCTACCCGGTACCGCGCGCTAGTCGATGGGGCGCTGGATGTGTCGAGCCTGATTGACCTGGTAACTGAGGTGGACTGGCTCGAATAGCAGATCCTCGAGCGCACGGAGTTGCCAACGGGTGGATTTGCGGGTTTTCCGAGGGCGAAATCATCTCCGATCATAGCAACACAGTTTCTTTGCCTCGAATGAAGATGCCGCGGTCCACAACCGCCCCCTTTACGCCCCATGCGTTATGACCGTGGCATGCCAAAGCGTCTGTTCGACAATATGAGGCTGATCTCAACGGCAAGCTGGGCATCTCTGTTGAGCCGCCAGCATCATGGATTTGCTGTGCGCCGCGCTCGAACAGGGCTGGTGACCAATCGCGTGCGCTTCATCGCCGCCTTGTTCACGTTCCTCTCGATCGCCTGGATTGGCATTGACCTGTTGGCTTTCCCGTCTGCCCTTGCCCTGCCGCTTGCGGGTGGCCGTATCCTTGCGGCCTTGGCGTTCGCCACCGTGGGGGTCATGGCGGCGCAGAAGAGCTGGTGAAAAGCGAGCCATCTCGCTCGTGCGCGCCCTTTATGCGATTCCAGCACTGTTTTTCTTCTTCACCACCGTCATGTTCGCGCATCAAGCAGATCAAGTCCCGGCTTTCCTCGCGGTGGCCTACGCAAACGTCCCCTACGTCGTTCTGGCGGGGCTTGCGATCTTTCCGCTGACTTGGTCAGAAAGCTCCGGCATCGCGACCGGATTCCTCGCCATCTGCGCCCTTGCACTGGTCCTCTACGTCTCGCCGCTGACGGCGGGGCTACCCGGCGGCATGCCGACAAGCGATGTCGGAAATGCTTGGACAGCCTTGAGCCAGTTATGGCCGTTGCTGCTGGTAGCGGGCGTTGCGGCGCTGGCCGGGTTGAGCCAGCTGCAGTTGCTCATCGCGGCCACCGACCATGCACTTCGTGACAGGCTCACCGGTGTGTACGGCCGGGCACTGGGAGAAGAATTCCTGGAGGTGCAGTTTCAGGGGGCAAAGCGCCGCGGCGCGCCGCTCAGCATCGCCTATCTCGATCTCGACGATTTCAAAACCATCAACGACCGCTACGGTCACGCCGCGGGTGACCACATCCTCAAAGTAGTGGCGGGCCAACTGCAATCAGTCTTTCGCAAGCAGGACATGGTTATCCGCTGGGGCGGAGAGGAGTTCCTGATCGTCATGCCGGACACCACCGCCGAAGACGCCGAAACGATCATAGCGCGGTTCATGCACGAATCGCTGTGCCCGCGACCGGACGGTTCACGACAAACCGCCAGCGTGGGCATAGCCGACAGCGGCGAAGCCGACACCGCCGATGAACTCCTGGAAGCGGCCGACACGCGGATGTACCGGGCCAAGCAGCACGGCAAGTGCCAGGTCATCGGCCCAAACCGCCGTCGCCAGCCGCGTATGGTCGCAATCTCAGCACGGTGACCATTCGGCCGGCGCAATATGGCGCCTCTGCAGCCTCGCCTGCTCGCACGCGTACACGGTGCCGCCAAAAAAGTAGTCTTTGAGCGCGGGTCATTTTTCTGATGCTGCACACCGCCGACGTTGTGTGGCGTTGATGGCCGTTGCGCGCGTTTTCCCACGCGCGGGCTAGCACCGCATCACAGCCCCGCTGCACAGCAGATATAGCGACGCGCCGAAACACAAAGTAATGATCGGTAAGCGTGTTGATTAGCGTGTCATCGATCGACGATGCGTTCATCGACCTTGTCCCTCTTGGCATCGTACGCCGCCGCGTGACGCATCTCGATGATGGCGAGGCTGTCGTTCCTCCGGCCGGCGTCTTCGTCGCCAACTGGCACGAGGAAGAGGTCCTCGGAAAGATGGTCGAGGACAATCTCGCCCGGATTCAAGACCCACAGGTCTCTCTCTATCTCGGCGTCTATCCGAACGACACCGGAACGCTGCGCGTCGCAAAAGAGCTAGAGGCTAAGTACCCCGCGCGGGTGAAGGTCATCGTCAACCGTCTGCCTGGTCCGACGTCGAAGGGCCAGATGCTGAATGAAATGTTCGTTCAGCGTCGACGAGGCGCCCGAGCTGGTCGTCTTGCACGATAGCGAAGATGTCATCGATGCGCGTTCGTTCGCTGTCTACGCCGCTTACGCCCAAGAGAACGACTTCATCCAGGCCCCCGTGTTCTCCTTGAACCGCGGTAAGGGCGCCATCGTTGCATCCACTTACATGGACGAGTTCGCCGAGCGCCACACGCGCGAATTGATCGTCCGCGATGCTGTCGGCGCCGCCATCCCATCAGCCGGTGTCGGCACCTGCGTAACCAAGCGCCTCATCAAGCATTTCCTCGCGACACGCGGCCAGGTTCTGATGTCGGACACCGTCACCGAGGACTACATCCTCGGCATCGAGGCCAAGCGCTCGGGATTCAAGTCGGCGTTCGCCGCCATCCCGCGCAACGTCAACGATGGCTTGGATTTCGTCGCTACGCGCGAATATTTCCCCAAAACGCTGGAAGCCTCGATCAAACAGAAGACCCGATGGGTCTATGGCATCAACTTCGAGGCCTACTGCAAGCTCGGTTGGACCGGCGATCCGTGGGACTTCTATTTCTTCCTGCGCGACCGCAAGGGGATGATCACCAGCTTTTTGCCGCCGATCTCTGCCGCACTCCTGGGCCTGATGCTGCTCGGCTACGTCGAGCTGGCAGACTTCCCTGAACCGATGGGCGACGTCGTCATCGTGTCCATGTGGATCAACCTCTTCGCGCTCGTCACCCGCTACGTCGTTCGCGTGATCTCCGGCTACGAGGTCTACGGCAAGTACGACTGGCTCGGCATCGCCGTGCGTTGGCCGGCAGCGCTCTACATCAACATGGCCGCGGTCTACCGCGCCTGGAAAACGTTCCTCGGCGAGTCCGAACTCGCCACCAAACCCATCGTCTGGTCGAAGACGGTGCATGACATCCCCGACGATTTCGTCTCCGCCAATCGATGACCAAGAAAGCAGATAACAGTATGCGCGTTCTCGTCGCCTTCGGCACACGCCCTGAGATCATCAAGCACGGACCGGTCTGCAAAGCCCTGCAGGACGCGGGCGCTGAGCTGGATGTTTTCTGGTCGGGTCAGCATATCGAGCTAGCGGCCGGGCTGCTCGACTTCTTCGCCGTTACTGTCACCCACAAGGCTCCAACATCGTCGAGGAGCAGGGGCTCGCCGGCAAGTTCGGTCGCATGACCGAGCAGGTCGAGAAAATCCTGCGCGCCAAGACCTATGATTGGATCATCGTCCAAGGCGACACCGCGACGGCGGCGGCCGCTGCGACGGCCGGCTTCATGGGACGCGTCCCCGTGGCGCACGTCGAGGCCGGCCTGCGCACCGGCGACCTCGATTCGCCGTTCCCCGAGGAGTTCAACCGTCGACTTATTGGCCAGGCTGCGAGCCTGCACTTCCCACCTACGCGAGCGGCGCGGGACAATCTGCTGCGCGAAGGCATAGCGAACCGTGACATCGACATGGTGGGCAACACCGTCGTCGACGCGCTGCTGTATGCTCGCACCAAGATCGGCGCCTTCTATCAGCCGATCGACGCCAGCGTGTGCGCATTGCCGGTCGACAAAAAGCTGGTCCTGGCGACCATGCACCGCCGCGAGAATATTGGTGCACCGATGCGCAACGTCCTTCGCGCACTGCGCACGCTGGCCGGGGACGGCGACAAGGTTATTGCGCTCCCCGTTCACCTGAACCCGCAGGTCCGTGGTGACGTTCTCAACTACCTCGGTGACGCGCCCAACGTCTACCTGCTGTCGCCTCTGCAGTATCCGGACTTCGTTTACCTTCTCGACCGCGCCTGGACCGTCGTCACGGACTCCGGCGGCGTGCAGGAGGAAGCTCCCACGTTCGGCCTTCAGATTCTCATCACGCGCGAGAGCACCGAGCGTCCTGAAGTCGTCAAGGCTGGCTTCGGCAGGCTCGTTGGCTCTGACTACGACGCCATCGTCGATGGCGTGCGCCAACTGACCGACAGCGGCGAGCGCAAGTTGATCAATGCTCCTAACCCCTTTGGACGCGGTGATGCCGCAGACCGGATCGCTGCCCGCATCATGCAGCGCAAGCCCGCATGCCGTCACGCTCACGCCGCCTGAGAAACGAGGACAGCCATGAGCAATCAACTTCAGGCCAGTCAAGTTAAGTGGAAGCGGCTGCGCAAGCTCGTGCTGACCACGCTGGTCATCAGCAGCGCCGGTGGATTTGCGGTCTATGCGCTCGGCGGCGGCAGCCTCATGCTCGATGCAGACGGGCTCGTGACGCGCCAAACCGTTGCCGTCGCCTCACCCTGGCCGGATGCCCGCATCCGTCAGATCAACGTGCGCCCGGGCGACTGGGTCGAAGCCGGACAGGAGATCGCGGTCGTGGACTCGGCGGCGATGTCGCGCTCGCTGGCCGACCTCGCCGCAGAGCAGGCACGCGTAACTGGCCGCGTTGCCCAACTCGAGGGGCGGCCGACGTGGTAAAGCCCTCCTCCCGATTGCGAAGGTCGCTGCCGAGAGCGCGAACGCGTATATGAACACGCTGCAAAAGGCGAACGCAAACGGCCTCGCCCTCGCCCGCTCCATGCAGCAGATGTCGGCCGCCCAGGTGCAGGCGATGGACAAGCTTCTCTCGCTGCAAGCCGAGAAGACATCGCTCGAGACGGAGATCGCCGCCAATCAGGGCGCCCTCCTTCAGGTGTCGAGCGCCTACACGGACCTGCAGCGCACTTACGGCAGCGGCGTGTTGACGGCGCCGGCGAGCGGCTACGTGGGCAGCCACGTCGGCATGGTCGGGGAGGTCCTGAGTGCAGGGGCAACGCCGGTCGCCAACATCTACGCTGGCACGAGCTACGTTCTCGCCTACATCCCGGAGAACTACATCTTCGACGTCGACGAGGGTCAGAAGGTCTCGATCAAGGGTCGCGGTCGCACGGCCACCGGTTACATCGAGCGCGTCCTGCCGGTCACTGACGCATTGCCACCGGAATTTCAGCTTCCCAACCGCGTACGCGGTCGTGGCCAGCTCGTCCGTGTCGAGCTTTCTCAGCCGAAGGATTTCGCTCTCGATGAGAAGGTCCGTCTGACGAGCTGCTACATGGAGGAGTGCGGTATCGGCATTTCCGAGATCATCCAGGCGGCAATCCCTAACTTCTTGCGGGGAGGCGATCGCGCCTTGGCAACCGTGGAACATCCGCAGCCCGCATCACCCGCAGCCTACGAATTGCGCCTACCGCCGCGGTGGAGGCACCCGCCGGCACTCTGTCTCAGGGGACGACGACGGCCCCCATCGCAGACAGCGCTCAGCAACACGATACATCCCTGCCGGGCATGGCAGAGCCGGCGCCGACACAAGACCCCGCGACCGGTAGCATCCAGGACAAGTTACCCGAGGCCCCGATCACCGGCAGCCTGCACGAGTACACATATAGCCAGAAGGCGCCCAAGTCGTAATCCGAACGACTAAGGCATTTCGCAGAGGAGATAGCCGCCTCGACTTCGCAGGCTCACGCGGTGGAGGCAGAACCGGACGATCCACTCGCCTCGACATCTAAAAATCTAGGCGAAGCTGACTTAGGGGCAAATCAACAGCCAATGTCGAGGGGAGCCATTTTAAGGGTGCCGCTTTTCTGACGGCGTTCAAGGCCGGCTGTCAGATGTCGATTGCCGGCACGGCGATCGATCAGCGCCCAAAACGATTACGTAGGGCCCATCGCCGGGTCGCTCATGCTGCACAAGAGAACCGTGCCTCGGTCGGACGCTACCGGCCAACACGCAGCCTCCTGAGAGCCTCACGTGCCCACGAACACCGCTTTCACAAAGTCTCGGTAGAGCAGGATCTGGCGTGGCATAGCCGCCGGATCGCGCAGCACCTTGGACAGGATGATGCCGCCATCGGCGACCGCCGAAAGCATGTCGGCAAGGTCGTCGAGATCGACGCGGATCCGCGGCGGGTATCGCTCGGCGATCCTGTCGAGCCGCTCACGGAACCGCGCACGCCACAGCAGCACCGACTGAGCATTGAGGTCTCGCACCTGCTGGTCAAAGAGGCGGTCCTGGTAGCAATAGGATGCGACCAGACAACCGGGATGGCCGTTCGGCAGGTCCGCGACGAGTTCGGCCAACATTTTGAGGCCGACGAGAAAGCCGTGAAGCGGGTCGTCGTTCAGCTGATCGGCGCGGCCAAAGAGTTCGTCGAACATCGCCGTCTCACGTTCGATGTAGCGCGCCAGCAACAGGCGCGCGAGTTCGGTCTTGTCCCGGAAGTGATAGAAAAATCCGCTCTTGGTAATGCCCGCGGCGGTGATCAGTTCGTCGATCGAGGTGGCGTCGAATCCCTTTTCGAGCACTGACGCTTCGGCGAATTCGAGAATGCGTTCGCGCGTATCACCCTTACGCTTGGGGGCCGGAGCTGGCATGGCAAACTGTACCTGCGGTCAAGTTAGCGACGGCGCGAAGGGCGCAGAAGCGTCGGACGACGGCAGAAGAAAGCTCTAAGCTGCTGTCATATAATAATTTGTTGGCGCACTGCGCAACTGTACCACGCGTTTTCTAGTGGTGCGAACGTTCCCGGCATAGAAATCCGGCGGTCCGCGGGTGCACGCGCCGGGTGGCCAATTGAAACAAGAACGTGAGATGATCATGAGCAAGTACCGCACGACATTGCCGCAACTTGGCTCGCAATTGTTTCTGACGGATGGTGGACTGGAAACGACGCTGATCTTCCACAGCGGGCTCGAGCTACCGCATTTTGCCTCTTTTACCCTGCTGAGTGCAGTTGATGGTCGCAAGATGCTCCGCGACTACTTCTTGCCCTACATCGAGATCGCGCACCGATCGCGAATGGGCTTTGTGCTTGAGGCGCCCACGTGGCGCGCCAACAGGGACTGGGGAACAAAGCTCGGCTACTCCAGCGAGGCGCTTGCTGTGGTCAATCGCGCGGCGATCGAACTGATGGAGGAGCTGCGCTTAGCCCACGAGGAAGACCAAACGCCGATGGTAATCAGCGGCTGTATCGGGCCGCGCGGTGATGGTTACGTGGCAGGTGCTGAAATGACGCCGGAAGCCGCAGCTGAGTATCACGACGAACAGATAGCGGTGCTTGCCGCTACGAAGGTTGACATGGTCTCCGCCTTCACGATGACCAATATCAATGAGGCGCTCGGCATCGTCGTTGCGGCGGAGCGGCGTGGCCTTCCTGTCGCCATCTCTTTCACGCTCGAGACCGACGGGATGCTCCCGAGCGGAGCAACGCTGCAGGAGGCGATCGAAACCGTAGACGCCGCGTCCGGGGAATACACAGCCTACTACATGATCAACTGTGCGCACCCCACCCATTTCCGGCGCACACTTGAGAAAGGCGGGAGCTGGATCCGCCGCATCCGCGGCATCCGGGCCAACGCCTCGGAGCGCAGCCATGCGGAGCTGGACTCTGCCCCCGACCTCGACGCCGGCGATCCGGTGGCACTCGGCTACCAGTACCGCGACCTGCTTCGCGCGTTCCCGCAAATGCGAATATTCGGTGGCTGCTGCGGCACGGATCATCGCCACGTGGCACAAATTTGCGCATCGTGCGCGGTTGAGGTTACGCCGCCGGCAGCGTGACATCTGAAATACGAGGGCCCGCCATGGAAGGTAAGCCGCCCGACGCGCTTATTTTCTATGCTTGTTATGGCACCGGCCATATTGAACGGACGCCGTTCCGATGGCTAAAGTCCGGACGGAAGCAGCCCCAGCGTCACCGCGAGGAAGGCAGGACCGTTGATGGCCGCGTGGACAAACATGCCCACGGATGTATTGCCCGTTCGCTGCACGGCCCAGGGTATGGCAAACACCACGGGCAGCAGAACCAACATGACGCCGGGGCCGAAGCTGGCGTGAAAAGCCAGATGCAGGAAGCCTTGAAGAACCCACGTCGCCGCGCCGAACACCGGCTCCTGGCGGGTCTGGATGAAACCGCGCCACCAGAGCTCTTCGCCGATGATGTTGAAGGCAAAGAACGGCACCCAAAGCGCCAGCAGATAGAAGTGCGCGGGCGTCAGAGCTTCGATCTGCAGGAAGCCGGGGCGGGGCGGCAGTTGCGGCCAGACATACGCGTTGAAGAGATACATCACCGCGGTCAGCGCCAATGCGATGACGAGCGCGAGAATGCCCACGCGCCAGTCCTTGCTATTCATCGGCCTCACACGAAGCTGCTCCGCGATGGCGCCCGGCGTAATCCGGTGCGCGGCCATCGCCGCGGCGACGAGAGCAACGGCAAGCAGGCCCGCGAAGACAAGCCCTCCGGTAGCAAACCAGGCGGTGAGTGGCTGCCAGCCTCGTGCGATAAGATTTGGCAGCAGGACAGAAGTTGACAGCCAGAGCGCCAGTCCCGGCACTGCAAACAGGAGGACCGACAGGCCGAGGCCGATGCGATCAGGGATAACGATCCGTCTGCGCGTGGTCATGTGTTCGCTGTGGGAGACGATACCGGGATGCGTCTTGCGATTGAGACACTTTGGACGAGTGGTGACGTCCAACCATACATAGCGCTGGTGCAGGCCCTAAAACAATTAGGGTATGGGGTGTAGCTGGCGGCGCGGGTCAATTCTCGGTGTTGCGTACCCACCGCTGCCGGGTGAATTCCTGGAGTTGATGGATACACCAGACGGCAAGACTGCCATCGCCGGCCGCCGCGGCTTCGGCGCGGGATTCAAGCCACTCAAGCATGTCCGTCCGATGAGGCGCGCTGCTTGATGCAGAATGGACGGCGGTCAGGTCTTTCGCTCCCGACGCCAACGTCCATCACTCCGAATTGATTGCTCGCCGCATGGCGGGAAGCTCGGAACGAGGCAGCGTTTTTTTTGCAATCGGCGTCAACGTGTTGAGAGGCAGGGACGTCCCGTCCTTATATGTGGCCGTGCGGAGTATCATCGGCCTCATTTACCTCGGCCGCCGCGGCCGGTTCTTGTGAATGATGGCGGCTATGATCAGACTGAACATGATAAGCCGTGTAAGATAATAAATGGGCTCAAGCTCCTCATCGGGATCGTTCGTGGCGAGCAAAATCCGCATCACGGCATCAAGGGCGAAGGCGCCGGCGAAAAAGAGAAAGAGCAGGTCGTGTGTCTGCGACCAGAAGCGTAGAAAAAACAGCATGGCCACGAAGGAGGCCATGGCAGCCGCACCCATCAGCATGGGATAAATGTCTGTATTCATCGTTCCGCGTCCCAGATCAGACCGTAAAGCAGAACTGTCATCGAAATCACCGCGAGTGACACGCGTGCGATGGAGAGGTCAACGTGCGGGACGAAGATTTTGTCTGCCAGGAGCGTCAGATTGTTGAGCGTTAGGCCGACGAAGCAAACCCCGCTCCAGAGCAGTAGTCTGTACCCACCGCGGGCATAAGCATGCAAAAGCAGATA
This sequence comes from uncultured Alphaproteobacteria bacterium, assembly GCA_963759735.1. Classification (GTDB taxonomy): domain Bacteria; phylum Pseudomonadota; class Alphaproteobacteria; order Rhizobiales; family Hyphomicrobiaceae; genus Hyphomicrobium_A. The sequence goes on along the minus strand of CAVXAF010000001.1, from coordinate 531,029 downwards.
GGCGCATGTGGCAGCAGCCAAGGCGCAGAGACTGAAGATCAGAGAACCCATCCCTATCGATCCTTTCGCAATTTGAATGCCGCCGCAAATGCGCGGGCTGCCGATGGTTTGGCGTGGACGAGGTTAGTCACCGGAATAAGGTGGCGGGCGTAAAGAGACGACAGCTTCTCCACGATGTCACGCTGTCCGGGGGGATTTCCGTCAAACCAGAATTCGCCCTCATTGCAGCGGACCAGGCCGTCGTCGTACAGCCGGTCAAGGACCGGCTTTGCGTGGCTTTCGTCAATGTAAAGTTGACCGGCAACGCCGGAGACGCTCCAGCGCTTCTCTGGTTGCTTTGCCAGCAGGATCAGCGCCTCGAGCTGCGCGATCGACTCGATATGGGCCAGGATAAATTCACGCACGTCTGGCGGGATCAGTTCATCTGCCATGGAGTGCCCGTTGTTGCCTGATTGCTCACCGGGTCCCCATAGTCCATCGGTGCCACGCGCGGCACGCTGATCGCTCCAAACGAATGCATGCTTCTTACACTAGGGCACGGTGTCGCGCATGTCATGTGCCAGCGGCCAGCGCAGAGTTCCATTAAGTCCGCGGTCTGCTTCCGCACACTTCTGCAACTTCGACCGCTCTTCTTCGCACAGCGGACGTGGCAGACGACGAAGTTTGCTTCGCCAAGCCAGGTGCGGCCGACTCTACTATTGGTGCAAAGGGCCGCGATGCTCACGTCGGCTAACGAAGCTATAGCGGTCATAGGCAGAACGGGGCGAAGTAACCTTGCGCTACTTGGCCTCGACATCCGCTTCTCGGCATCGTGTTTCGTCCGGCTTGCTCAGGCCCGCTGAGGGTCAAAAGCCGACGTCAACGCTGAGCGCTCACAATGTCTGCAGTGGGCAAAGGAGCGGCGTGGAGCCGAACGTTGCGCATGTCAGTAAGGGGCCAATAGATGATCGCGCGGGACTGCGATCGATCTCGTTCCTGGTAGCTAACTCGAGCCTCGCCATTTAGGCGCGGCGCTGCTCGGGGGTGGAGGCGGGGGCAGGATAGAAGATGTACTTAGCGGCGCCGCTCGTTTTCGCCTCGTACATTGCGGCGTCGGCGTTGCTTAACAGCTCTACCGGCGAACGTGCATCCTCGGGATAGACGCTGATGCCGATGCTTGCCGTCACGCGCACATCGGCCGGGTCGATGGAGTGCGGCATCGAGAGACTTTGCAGAATTCGATGGGCGGTTATGGCCGCGTCCTCCGGCTGGTTCACGGCGGACAGCAGAACCACGAACTCGTCGCCCCCCATGCGGCTCACCGTGTCGCATTCGCGCACGCAGGCGAGCAAACGCTCGGTGACCGACTTCAGGAGCTCATCGCCCGCGGCATGTCCGCGCGTGTCGTTGATCAGCTTGAAGCCGTCTAGATCGAGATAGAGCAGCGCCACTTTACTTGATCGACGGTCGGCTGCGACCACGGCACGGCCCATCCTGTCATCGAGCAGAACGCGGTTGGGGAGGCCGGTCAGCGGGTCGTGGTAGGCGACATGCCGAAGCTGGCGCGCTGCCTCGCGGGCTTCGCTGACGTCGCGGAAGACGTTCACGACGCCGGTGAACTTGCCTTCGCTGTCGCGAATAGGCGCGACCGTGTCCTCGATTGGAATCTCTTTGCCGTCGCGGCGGATAAGGAGCGCCGTCTCGGGGAGCGGCGCCATCGCCCCCTCGGTGATGACAACCTGCATGCGTTCGGAGATCGGCGCGCGTGTCGCGGCGTCGATCACCGTGAAGACATCGCCGAGCGGCTTGCCGACCGCCTCGTGCTCGTGCCAGCCCGTGAGAATTGTTCCGGCGCGATTGAGGAAGGTGACGTTGCCGATGGCGTCGGCGCGCATGACGCCATCTCCGATTGAGGCGAGAGTGACCTGGGCACGCTCCTTCTCGAGGAAGAGCTCCCCTTCCGCCTCCCTGCGACGGCGAATGTCGCGCACCGTACCGAACCCGGCAGAGGCGGTGAGGATGAGGGCGAGGATGGTGGCCCCGGCGAGGGCGTTTTGCGTCGTCAGGAAGTCTTGACCAGCTTGCGTCTCTCGCTGACCGAGCAGCTGCAATTCAGTGTCCTTCATATTCGTCGCGATCTGGCGGAAAGCCTCGAGCGCGCGGGCGCCGTCGCCGGTCCGGAGGAGGTCAATCGAGTGGTCGGCGCCGTAGTTGGCGCGCGCTGTGATGACCGTATCGGCCCGCTGCGAGATGAGATTGAAGAACCTCTTGATCTCGGGCAGTTGCGCGGCTTGCGCAGGATTGTCGCGCGTCAAAGCGATAAGCTGCAGATTTGCTCTCGTGAACTCCGCGACAGCGTCACGGTTGACCCGTCTGTAGCGGTCGTCGCCGGTGAGGACATAGCTACGGCCGCTCGAATGCACGAGCCCCAGCGATTCCGAAAGGTCGTCGAGCGCGCCGATCACCTGGTAGGTGTGACGCACCCAGCCGACGCTGCTCTTGGCGGAATCGAGCGCGAGGTAAGTACTCAAGCCCGCTGCCAGCAACACCAGGATGGCGAACGCGAACGCTACTTCGATCTTGTAATGGCGGAAGAGACTTATGAGATGCATTTGTACAACCGAATCCAGACCAAGCTTTGGTGTACAGCCCATCGTTTTTACAGCTCGTTTCTCCGTCCGCGAATTCCACTTAAAAGTGTATCGATCGCAGTAAGCGGACCGGCACACATTGCATCGCAGCATCGCGAGGTGAGGGTCGCTCGCCTTAGGAGCAAACATTGCGCCCGGCGTGCTCGACGTCAGCTTTGGGCCAGGAGTGGTCATAGCCTGCAGAAGGCGGCCAACGACGCAGCCGCCGCCGAATCTGACCGGGAAACGATCTCGAATTCGACCTCGCCAGGTTGGTGTTGTGCCTTGCCGCGGACCTTGATGCCGCGACGGCCTACTTGCCGAGCATGCGATCGCTAATAATGCGGCGTTGGATCTCGCTGGTGCCTTCGAAGATCGTAGTCAGGCGGGCATCACGCCAGTACCGCTCGACGCGGCGTTCTGTCGTGTATCCGTTTCCGCCGTGAAGCTGCATGGCCTGGTTCGTTACGCGTACCGACATTTCGGTGGCGAGAAGCTTCACTTGCGCGCTCTCTGTTTCGGCCGCCTCCCTAACATCGAGCAGATGTGCCACCTGCTGCCAGTGAGCACGGGCCTGCGACACGTCCGCGCCCATGTCGGCGAGGGCAAAGCGCAGGGCCTGGAACTCGGCGAGCGGCTGGCCGAACTGCTCGCGCTCCTGCAGGTACGCCCAGGTGTCTTCGAGCGCGCCTTGCGCCACGCCGACCGCGCGCGCCGCCGTATGCACCCGCGCAATATTGAGCCCGCGCTGCACCGAGGCGAATCCGCCCGAGTCGGCATCCGCACCCTGGTCGCCGTACAGCCCGGTCAGGCGGTCGCTTTCGGGCACGCGGACGCCATCCAGCTCGAGATGATAAGTTAGGAAGCCATGGTACCCGACCTTGTCGATGACATGCCCGGTCATGCCGGGCGGAAACGTCCCCGGCGTCTTGACTACCAGAAACGGCTCAAGGCCAGCAGAGCGGGGCTCGCCATCCTCGGCATCACGGGTGCGCGCTAGCACCTCGATGAAATCGGCAGCGAGCGCAAAGCCGGCCCACCTCTTGGTGCCGCTGAGCACCCAATCGTCCCCATCGCGCATAGCCCGCGTTTCGACACCGGCGAGGTCGGAGCCGGCGCCGGGCTCGCTTAAAGCGATGGAGCCGATCCAGTGGCCACGCGCCGATCTGTTCAAAAGTAGGTTTCGGCGAGCAGCGTCGAGGGTCTGCGTCCCGAGGCCTTGGCCACGCGCTAGGATGCTTCCAACCGATAGCCAGGCTCGTGCAAGCTCCTCCGAGACCAAACAGTATTCGAACACACCAAGGCCAAGTCCGCCGCTATCGGATGGAATGGTGATGCCGAACCATCCCTTGGCCGCCATTGCGTCGATCAACGAACGGGGCATCTCGCCCTTCTGAGGATCGAGCTCATCTGCGATCGGTAAAACGATGTCGCGAGCAAAGGCACGCGCCTCTCGTTGCAGCACGACTCGCTCTTCGGTGCGCCAGGGCGGGAGCAACTCCGCCGGGCTGGGCTGCCTGCGGTCGGGCGTCAGCATGGACTTCTCATGGTCTGGAGGAAACTAAAGGCTGCCCGTTGGCGTGGTCTGCGATCGCTGGCGGGCGCCCACGACCGACTGACTTTCAAATCCCAGCCGCGGACGGACATTCGGACATCGATACTGGGATGGCTTACCTGTCATGGCATCTGCGAACGGCGCCGCTTGCGAACCAAGAAGGGGTGATCTCGTACCTATCTTGCTTCGACAATCAGCAGCCAGCTATCTTCAGTTAGTGCTTTTGCCGTCAATCTTGCACAAGGCCAACGGCGAGCTGAAGCCAGAGGAGAAAGAAAACCGTCGCGATCGCAATGCCGGCGGCGGCTCGGTAAAAGGAGTTGCCCGTCACCCTCGCCGCGATTTCATATGTGCCAAACGCTGCGACTAGCATGACGCCGAATACCGCGAAATCGACCGCGTCCCAGGCCACTTGGTCGGTGAACTGCATTGCGATGAGCGGGACCAGCAGCAGCACCGGCCGTTCCCCAAAGGACAATCCTCCTCGGGCTGCGGACTCGATCATTCGGTCCTGCATCAGTCCTGCCATGGTCGACGCCTGAGTTCATGCGGCCACATTCATCCTTCGGTACGCCTCGCAGTCATTCCCTGCATACAGACGGTGGCGATAAATCAGCCAGATCACCCAAACTTGGCCCGATCTGACCAACCGATCTCGTACATATTATCCCCGCCGGTCGCCGTTCGATACCGCGCTAGAGCGCTTCTCGCCGCGAGTCCGGCTTCATTGGCGTCGGACTGAACGGGTCTGCCTGTAGCCACTCTTATGGCTATACGGCCGTCTATTCGCATTAGCGGGCACCCGATGAAAGGAAGCGGGGACGTCTCTGTCTCTAGAGAACCTTTGCAGAGGGCCGGCGTCCCTTCAAGTGACGACCTCCCGGACAAATCTCGTTTCCTGCAAAGCCGGTCCGCTCCCATGAGCTAACTACGGCGGTGAAAGAAGTTGCCGCGACTCAGCGCGGCTGGGGAGGCCCAAGCCATAAACAGGTGTGAACTGGATGGCTCGGGCGGTCCATTCCCGCGGCCAGGGTGCGGGCAGCGTCAGTCTTGGTCGAGGGCAACGATGGCAATCAACGGCAGATGATCGGACTTCGTCTTGGGGAGCACTCGCATGTCGCAGGCTGAGAAATGCTTCGTGTGGAAGACATAGTCGAGCGGATATCGAAGGCCGGGAAGGCGCGCCGGGTAAGTGTTGAAGAAGCCGCGCCCCCGGCGCGGGTCACGCAGGTCGCCGGCTCGCGCGAACTCAGTTGTCGTCGGCGACCAAGCGACGTCGTTGAGGTCCCCAAGAACGACGGACGGGCGCCCGGTCTGTGCAATCTCAACCCCCACGAGGACCAACTCGGTATCTCGCTCGGTGGAGTCCTGCAGCGGAGCGGGCGGCTGCGGGTGCATGCCATACAAATCGATGACGGCGCCGGAGCGCAGCCGCACACCCGTCTTGATCGAGGGTATGGCGTCGTCCACGAGAAAGCGGACGATAGGCTGCAGCAGCTCAAGCCGAGAAAAAGTCGATATGCCGTAACCGTTGGAGAGCGGGTAGGTCAAGACATATGGGTAACGGGTTCGAAGCGCTTCCGTTAGTCGCGCGCACCACCACTCGTCTGTCTCCACCGCAAATACCAGATCGGGATCAGCGTCGTCGATAATCTGCAGCAGAACGCCGGCGTCGCGACAGTCCTGAAACACATTTGTCGTCAGAAGGGCGAGCCGGTCTCGCGCATCCAGCCCGATGCTCGTTGGCACTTCGAGCGGAGCGCCGGGAAGATACCGCCAGATCCATGACACTTGCCAGAGAGCGGCGAGTGCAAGCGCAATGAATAAGCAAAGCTCCGCTGCCGTGAGAGGCCCTAATGTAAGGGGCATCGCAACGAGTAGCACAGCGGCCAAGATTGCGACTTGATAGCGGGGGAAGTCGCAAAGTCTCACCCACCAGCGGCTGGTACGCCAGATCGGAACGATCGTGACAGTTACGACGAGGATCCCGAGTAGATAGAAAACGCCGGCTAGCGCTGTCACTAGGGTGCCTCGATACCACAGGGCTTCATAACGTCTCCGATACGCGGGCCAGAACTAAAGTTCCTCAGCACGCGTGACGGTCGGCGAGGGCGTGCGCCTCGTTGTAGTCGCGATGGGACGGTATGTCGGAGCGAGGTTGCCTAATAAGTCGCCGTCTTGACCGTGATCCAGACTAACCGATAAGCGCTTTCACGCGAAGATTTCGGATTGGGATGGATCAAGCGGTCGTGGCGGCTTATATGTCGCCGCTCTCATTTAAAACAGCGAGAGCCACCGAAGACGGCGATGCCGGCGACGAAGCACAGCGACCTAGCGGTCGGTACAAATTGTACTGTGGCTTCCCGGGGCAGAACTGCAACCAGCAAGGAGTGTCGCGAGCGCGATTGCAAGCCAACAGATCTGATCGACACACGCCAACCTGACACATTATGCAACTGGGCTGCACGATAGCCTAGCAGATGCAATGATGCTCGGTGACACATAGTCCGGCAATGCCGAGCGTCTCCATCGCGGGTGACGCTGATTTTGGTAACGCCGTCGTGCGGTAGGCGACCTGGTTCGATATTCGGCGTGGATAAGTCCGGCGAGTTAGATTGCGGTGGCAGTAGCGCGTGATCTGCGCCCGAGCGACAGCAGCAGGTTGCGCTGCCGCCCCGCCGCCGTCAGCCATCGCCGTCATCGCAGGCGACCTCGGCCAGCAGAGGAGTGCTCATAAGCTGGAAATGGTTCCGCTCCGACTGGAGGCGGACGGTCGCACTGAGATGTCCCATCCTCTTGCAGGAAGGTATCGGAGGTGAAAGCCTAAACGCACACCAGCCGCAGCAACTCCTTGCTGCGCTCCCCTAGAAGGATCCGATTTTCCGTAAATGCGAGCCGCGTCGCCAGTTGTTCTTCGACCGAGCTGTTTTCGTAAGATGCGAAGCGTTCCGAAATCGTCTGCCGCTGATGTTCGAGTTCGCGGATCTCTTGCTTCAAGCTTTCGGCGCGGAGGCAGTCTTCAATGGACAGGTGACGCGTCATAGGACCTCGCAAAAAACCTCTGCGAGAAGCGACAGCATGAGTTGGCTTTTGGCGGCTACTGGCCTGAGGAGCCTATCCATGATGCCCACACCCATTCAGTTGTTTGTGGCGCGGGCATCATACGTCTTGGCCATTTGTTCGGTTCGCGGAGCGCGACCGGAACGTCTGCCTCCAGCGTGCGTTCGCCGTGGCAGTACCGCCATACGGAACAGGTGGGATATGGATCTGATCAGCTGGCTATTCGGTTCGTCACGGGAGGAGCCCCTTCCGTCTCCGCCGTTGAGCGCCCCCGCATCCGGGCCGCAGCAGTCGCAGTGGCAACAGGCTGCGCAATCCTCCCCCCGCCTCGACGTTGAGAAGCTCGCCGCTCAACACGGCGTCAGCGCTGGCGCCATCGAAACCTTGGTCCATGCACTATCGCGCTCCCAAGGCCGTGCGGCGCAGTTCAGTCACCCTGAACTTGGCGGCATGGGCCAGTGGATGTCTGGTGGGATGCTGATGATCGGTGACATGTTCAATCATGAGCTGAAGGCGAAAGTGGATCGCGTCTGTCACGCCGTCGCCGTCGCGATAGGGGACGATGGCCCATATTCTAGGCATGACACTCCTCAAGCGATGGATAGCCCGGTTGGTTGGTGGCCGGCTGGGTTCGGCACCCCCTCTGCTGCGGGCTCACAGAACGCGATGCGTTACGCGTTCTTTCCCGCGGTCCAGCGACTTGTTATCGACGACAACGGTGCCGTGTCGATCTACGACACCGGCGACACCTATCTCATGGGAACCGCCCAGCAGCAGAGCGGCTCCCAGCTGCTAGAGTTTACGAGCACAGAGGGTCGGAAGGTCTCACTGTCGGAATTCAGGCGCGTGCCGGCCTAACGGCTTTGCAATCTCCCCACACGCGGTGCTGGGGTCCGCTCCAGGGTCTGGGTCGTCTGGACAGAGCCAGCCCTTCACCCCTGATCGCGGCCATAAGCGGCTTAAAGCTCTGGTGTTCATGACGTGGGTCAGAGTGGGCCCATGTGCAGTGCCATCTTGGTGTCGGCCCCTTGACCGCAAGTAAATTCGGCGCGGCCCTTCGGATACAACCGTCGCGTGGCCACTACAGAGCCGATAAGCATTGAAAATGCGACAGCGAACTGCTACTTTTGTCAGCAGTAGCAGTTATGCAAAAGTCAGTAAAATCAAGGGCTTAGGGCGTAATTTTCATCCGTCCCCTACGGGGCGCCAAATAATCAATGCTGTTCGGGTCAATCTTCACATCCTTCCGAAAAACGCCGTGTTGCGGACGTCAGGGCTGCGCCAGCTATCGCGCCCTTGCGGACTCTTTTTGCGGCGACATCGGACATCGCTGATGTCTGTAACATGCCCAAATACTGAGCAGATGTGCTCAGGAAAGCACTACCTTCCGCCCACCGATGTTCGCCGGCAGAATTTACCAAGACACCGCGGGGCCCGGGCGCCTTAGCTAGCGGCGTCAGTTGCGTAACGCGTGTGGCCAGTGTGTTGAAGAACGCCCACATCCTCGCTTTTACAGTCGTCTTGTTTCTGGCGTGCGCGCCGCCCGTGCAAGCGGCCTCCGACGCAGAGTTTCAGCGCCTGCTGTCGGCACCGGACGATCCCCAACTCAACAGGCAGTATGCAGCATCGGCCGAGGCAACGGGCGATTTGCGGCACGCGCTTGCCGCTCTCGACCGCGCACTCGCCGTCAAGCCGAACGATCCGGAACTCATCGCCGCCTACGATCGTGTGCGCCGCAAGCTGCTCCCGACTACCACCGCGGTGACTATTCAGGCCGGAGCGACATACGCATCCAACCCGCGCCAGCTCAGCGATGGCAGCCCGGGCAAGGAAGACGATGCGGTTTTCGATAGCGCCATCTCGATAGAGGACGAGCGCACTTTGGGGGGTATGCGCATTCGGTCTCTCGCCTATGCAGCAGGGCAGTGGAACGTCGAGACGAGTGACATTTCGACGGGTGTATTGTTTGCGCAGGCCGGTCCTGTGTTCGCGTTGACGGATGATGCCTGGGTGCACGTCGCGCCTGGTGTCGGCACCGAATGGCTGGATGATACGGTGATCTATACGGAAGCGTCGGCAACGATCACCCTCGGCACTGTTTTCGAAGGCATGACGCAAACGGTAACGACCAGCTACGCCGCTCGTTTCGGCACCGACAGCTCCATCGACTATCCGGACAGCCAGCTTGTCGAGGTTCTCGGCAGATTCGTCCTCGCTTCAACCTTCACAGCGGGCGATTACATCTACTTTCAGCCGGGCTTCCGCTGGAGCGACACATTCGACGACGTGGACGCCACCGCGGCCTTCGCGGGCAACGCGACCATCATCGGCCCCCTGACGCTCACGACGCGGGATCTGTCGCCCTACGGGTATACGGAGTGGGGCGGTCGCATCGCCTATTTCGTGCCGCTCGACGATCGCGGGTTCGTCTTCGCCGGAGCGGGCATCTCGGTCTATCAGCGCGACTTCGATACAGACGTTTTTGATCCTGCCCTGCTGGCGCTCGGCGCGCATGTCAGCACGGGCGAGAAGCGCGGTGACGTCTACATCGAGCCTACTGCCCATCTAATCTTCCCGAGCCTCGTGGCACCGAACGTCGACTTTCGGGCCGACTACCGGCTCGAGCATAACGATTCGAACGACGCGTCGCGCGATTTCAACGATCACGTTGCCGGCGTTCGCGTGGTGGGGAGGTACTGATGTCGATGCCCGCCCACCTCCGCAGTGGCTTGCTAGCACTGGCCATGACGTTCGCGACGATGCCGCTCGGCTCGTCGCTGTCGCTCGCGCAGACGAAGATCGCCGCCGCTGGCGACCGGGTGAACACCGCCGGAACCGGCAAACAGATCCTGTTCCGCGACAATACGAGCGTAAAGGCGGGCACCGATACGACCGTAGCGGTGCGCCGCGCCAACTACGATACGGAGAGCGGCAAGGAGAACATCGTCATCGAGGTCACGAAGGGCGCTTTTCGCTACGTCACCGGCGACGCGGCGGGCAGCCACACCGTGAAAACCCCGCAGGCGACGGTCGGCGTGCGCGGCACGGTCATCGAAGGCTTCGTCGACATTCGCGGCTATGAGATATTCGCGCTCCTCGAAGGCGCGCTCGACGTCTGCACGCCCCTCGGCTGCCGCTCTCTCAATACGCCGGGGACTTTCGTAGTGGTGAGTCCCGGCGGCGTCATCGGCGAGCCAATGGCCATCCCGCCGCAAATGATGGCCTCGCTGCTGCTGCCGACGCCCTCCCTCAACCTTGTCCTCGACTACTTCTTCACCGTCGTCGCTTCAGGACAGGACCCCCTCCCACGCTTCCGCGGTCTCAATGAGACTCAGAACGGCACGTTCGCGATCCCCGCTGCCGCCACGTGCCCACCCAAAGGTCCATGGGGCGGATGGGGGGGCGGGGGCTCGAGCTTCGGCTACGCGAGCACCGGGTTCAAATCGAAGTACGGGTGTCCGCCCAAGCACCATCACAAACACCATCACAAGCAGCATCATCACGGTGGTGGTGACACCGAGTAGGCTCACGCCCGAAACTGCACGGCTAGACACGTGATGTCGTCGGACTGTTCGGTACCTTCAGAGAAGGTGGTGACCTCTTTGGTCACGGATTCAACGATGGTCCGCGCGTCCGTGCGTTTGCACTTTCGGAGGAACCTCGCCAGCCGCTCGACCGTGAATACGCGGCCGTCTATGTTGAACGCTTCAGTGACGCCGTCGGTCAGCACAAACACCAACTCGCCGCTGCCGAGCTGGCGCGTGACTGTCGCGTACTGTGCTCCATCGAAGAGTCCGACGGCCGGCCCCGTGTGCTGCAGCAACTCTAGTTCATCGCTGCCGGTGAGCAGGAACAGGTCGTCATGCCCGGCGCTGGAGATCTGCACCGTGCCGGTGTCGAGGTCCAGAATTGCGTAGAAGAGGGTGACGAACATCCCCTCGGTATTGTCGCGTGCCAGGATGACGTTGACGCGGGCAAGGACGTCGCCAGGCTCTCCGCCCTCGAAGGCGATGGTGCGCAGAACCGTGCGCGAGACGCTCATGAAGAGCGCGGCGGGAACGCCCTTGCCGGACACGTCGCCGACCGCGAAGCCGAGCTTGTTTTCGGCGATCATGAAGTAGTCGTAGAAGTCGCCGCCGATGTCCTTCGCCGGCTTCATCGTTGCAAAGAGGTTGAACTTCTTGTGCAGCGGTCCTTCCAAGTCGGCCTTAGGCAGGAAGGAGCGCTGGATTTGCGAAGCGGCCTCCATTTCGCGCGCAATCCTCTGCAACTTCGCGCGCCCGCGGTTTCGCTCCAGCTCGGTTACGAGGCGCAGATAGCTCGTACCGGCGAGATACACTGCGCTCAACGTCAGCGTCGGATAGGTGGGGTCTATCAGCCAGCCCGCTTGTTTGAACGCGAAGAAAGAAACGCCGAGTACCATAGCGACAGCGATGCCGCCGATCACGGCGCCGTTGGCGGCGCCGGTGTAATAGACGGCGCCGGCAAGCAGGAGGCCGGCCAAGAGCGTGAAGACGATCTCGGCACCGGTCGCGAAGTCGGGTCGCGAGAGAAAATCGCCACTCAGCATCTGCTCGATGGCCTGCGCATGCGCCTCCACCCCCGGCATAGACGGGTCGAGGGGCGTTGCACGGACATCGAGAAGGCCGGCAGCGCTCGTCCCGACGACGACAATTTTCCCCTTGATCGCCTCGGGCGCCACGGTGAGATCCAGCACGGTCAGGGCAGAGATGTAGCGGCGTGCATCGGAATGCGTGAACCGTAGCCACATCTGACCACTGCCATCGGTCGGTATGGTGGCGTTGCCGATAAGGATCTTGGCGATTCCGGTCCGTTTCCCGAAAGACTGCGTGCCGCCGGATCCCGAGGAAACGACGAGATAATTGGAGATCCCTTGTGCAACGCGCAGCCCCTCGGCGGCAATCGACGGGTAGAGCGCGTCGCCGACGCGGATGAGCAGTGGCAGCTTGCGGATGACCTGATCCTGCTCTGGGATCCAGTTGTTGAACCCAGAGCCCGCTTCCTTGGCCGATAGCACTGGGAGATTGACGACCGCGGTCCGGAAGGCCGGCACAAACAGGCGCGGATCATCTCCCTTATACTCGAGCTCGGCGACCAGCCGGGGAAGACGCACCGGGCCCGCGCCCTGCACACCCGCAAAGGCGAGAACAACGCCGGCGCCGGCCATTGCGTCGGCAAATGCCCTATCGTTGGTCGGCGCGGCCGACAACACCTTCTTGGCCTCGATGAGCGCCGTGTCGGCGGGCAAGCGAATGGCAATCTGCTCGGGAGAAAGCCTGTCGGGTTCGGGGAACACCATGTCGAAGATGATGGCGACGGCGCCCAGCTCATTGAGGCGCGATACAAGGGTTGCGAGATCGTTGCGCGGCCACGGCCATTGGCCATGCGCTGCCAGCGAAGCGTCGTCGATATCCACGATGCGGATTGGCGTGGCGGGATCGTATTGGCGCGGCGACAATTGCTGGTAGGTGTCGAAGGCGATGGCCCGCACCCGCTGGGCCATGTTCGGATCCCAATGCCGCGCAGCTGCTGCCGCGAAGAGTACGAAGGCAATCAAACCCGCGTAGTATACCGGTGAACTCCTCACGTTTTCTCCTAGGCGGCGGCCCGGTGGACCACGAGCCCGGAGCCATACCGGTATGCTGCCCGGAACGCGGCGCGCGTCCAGCACGATTGTCAAAGCCGCCCGACCGCTAGGCGCACCCTCAACATTTGATCCACGATTGGCACAAACATTGCGCGGATTGGAGCGGGGCGACGAGATCACAATAAACTTCTATCTCGCTCAAGGACTTGCCGTAGGCGGTGTTTTGTTGTGCAGCCTCGCGCTCAAAAATTGGGCGGGTGATTGCTTAAACCATAGGCTTTGAGTCGAATGATCTGGAAGCGAGCAGAGGATCCGACGCCGGCACCGCCGGTCAACTTAGTCGGCGAGCCGAAATTGGCCAACGGGCACCCATCGCCCGCGGCGCCAGCGTCCGAGCCCCCAATAGCGGTAAGCAAATCCTCTCGCGTCGATGAGATGCTGGCGGACATCTACGCCCGAGCGCGCCCGAACGAAGAAGGTGCGCTTGCCGACTACATCCCCGAGCTGGCTAAGGTCCCCCCAAACTCATTTGGCATCGCCATCGCAACGGCGCAGGGCAAGGTCCATAAGATCGGCGACGCCGATTTCGAGTTTACGATCCAGTCAACATCGAAGGCGCTGACGTACTGCATGGCCTTGGAGCTGTGCGGACGCAAGGAAGTGTTGTCACGCGTCGGTGTCGAGCCGAGCGGCGACCCTTTCAATGCCATCGAGTTCAGTCCCGTCACGCGCCGGCCGTACAATCCGATGGTGAACGCTGGCGCCATTGCCGTGTCGGGGATGCTGCGCGATGCACTCGGAGCCGAAGCCGCGTTCGATCATCTGCTCGAGCGGTTCTCGCAGGCGGCCGGGCGCCAGCTCCGCTTGAATGAGGATGTCTACAGATCCGAAGCGCTGACGGGCCACCGCAACCGCGCCATCGGGCATTTGCTGCTGAGCGCCGGCGCGCTGCAGGAGCCGGTCGAACCGGCGCTGGATCTCTATTTCAGACAGTGCTCGATCATGGTGACGGCGACAGATCTCGCCCTTATGGCGGCTACTGTCGCCAACCTCGGCGTCCATCCCGTGACGCGCGAGCAGGTCTTCGACATCGACGCGGTGCGCGACACCCAATCGGTCATGTTCTCGTGCGGCATGTACGACTATTCGGGCGGCTGGACGTATGAGGTCGGCATTCCCGCCAAGAGCGGCGTCGGCGGAGGCATCATGGGCGTCGTCAACCGTCAGCTCGGTGTCGGCTCCTACTCGCCGCGGCTCGATCGGAACGGCAATTCAGTGCGTGGTATCGAGAGCTTTAAGATGATGTCGAACGTCTTGGGCCTGCACGCCTTCGACCTCACCAACACCGGGTCTGCATTTGTAAACTCGTTCTTCGACCCGGGCGAGGCTTAGTCCTCGGACGCAAACCAGCAGAATTTCAAACAATGAGTCTCGCGCCGCTGGCCGGCGAACCGAGGCAAAGGAGGAACAAATGCGCTTGGAACAAGTTGGCCTTCCCGGAGGTATTCTGCTGGTTAAGCTGGTCGGACCGCTGGATATCGCCGGAGCCAACGACGTCGAGACACCGCTCAGCTCGATATCGGAGACGCACGATAAGGTCATCATCAGCTTCGACGGCGTAACGTTTCTCGCGTCGATCGGGATAAGGGTTTTGGTAAAGACAGCTCGGGCGATCGGCAAGCGAAACGGACGTCTGGTGGTCTACGGTCTCAACGCTGATGCGCGAAAGGTTTTGCGATCTACGGGTGTCGATACGATTGTACCTGTCGCTGCCGACCAGACCGCCGCAATCGCAGAGTGTACTAGATGAGTGAGACCAGTCGGATGAGCCTCAACCTCACGGCATCCGACGTCACGCGCTTCAACGGCTGGCTCGACAGCAGGTGCGCGGCAAGTGGCCTCGACCCGAAATTAGCGGCTGACATCAAGCTGTGCCTCAATGAGGTTCTGGCCAACCTCATGAGCTATGGCCTCAAACACACGCCCCAACCCCTTACCGTGGTAGATCTCACGCTCCACCCGGGCTGTGCCCGAGCTGCGATAACAGACAACGGCGCATTCTTCGACATGCGGGACTGGGAAATGCCGGCTGAGCGTGACTTGCTGAACGGCGACCCGGGCGGCTTCGGCATATCGCTCATCAAGGAACGGGCGAGCAAGGTATTCTACACGCGGATCGGGGACTTGAACCATCTGATCATCGTCTGCGCGCTACCCGGGTTGCACTGTTAAATTCCCGTAGCGTTCCGACCCTGCACGGCTCGCCGTGGCTCAGATTAGGCAGACGCCATTCTGCAGCGATCGCGACATCCAACGTCGCCGCGCGCTGCACGCCTCGATCTCACGGCGAAGTCAGTGTACGACAGTCTGGCTTAAACAACTTCGCAAGCTTGCAGGAGGCGGACCATGGCCAAGGGCCAAGTACGATCGAACAAAGAAATTCGCAAACCCAAGAAATCTGCGGCCGGAAAAAGCGCAGGCCCAGCGGCTTCATCCGTGACCTCGACTTTTGCCAAGCCTTCGAAGGGCGGTAAGTCCAACAAGGCTTAGGTTAAGGGTGGGAAAGACGGCGATCCAATGCGCCGGAAAGCTGCAGAGAGATTTCTTTCCCACCTCTCGCTTCTCATCGATGCAGCTGTCTCCCGCAAGTGGCACGATTTCATTGTGCAACCAGCCCCGGAACCTTGCCAATGCGCCCCACCATCACCGCCTTTGAACGTTCGCCCGATCGCGGCCGGGGACTGGCGCGTGACATGCGCGTGCGCTGGGCGCTCGAAGAAGTCGGCCAGCCATACGACGTTCGCCTGGTTTCGTTCGCTGAGATGAAGCAGCCCGCGCATCTGGCGCTGCATCCTTTCGGGCAGATCCCGACCTATGAAGAGGGCGATCTCTCCCTGTTCGAGTCGGGTGCAATCGTGCTTCACATCGCGGAACTGCACCCGGGGCTGCTGCCAGAGGATGGGAACGCACGGGCGCGCGCCATCGCGTGGATGTTTGCTGCGCTCAGCACGATAGAGTCACCAATCAACGAGCGCGCCAACGCCAGGCTTGTGGAGGGCGACAAGCA
This sequence comes from uncultured Alphaproteobacteria bacterium, assembly GCA_963759735.1. Lineage (GTDB taxonomy): Bacteria > Pseudomonadota > Alphaproteobacteria > Rhizobiales > Hyphomicrobiaceae > Hyphomicrobium_A. The sequence goes on along the minus strand of CAVXAF010000001.1, from coordinate 515,130 downwards.
CTGGAGCAGCGAGCGATTGCCTATCGTCGAGGATCGCGTCCGCGCAAAGCTGGACGAGCTTTCCGCTCGCCTCGGCGATGCCGAGTGGCTCGATGGCGCGTTCAGCGCCGGCGACCTGATGATGGTGCACGTGCTGCAGCGGTTGAAGGGATCCGACCTGCTGGTGGTCCATCCAAACCTCGCCGCCTATGTCGCCCGTGCCGAAGCGCGGCCCGCCTTCCAGCGGGCTTTCGCTGCTCAGCTGGCGGTTTTCAACGGCACGTCAGCGACCGGCGCCTAAAGGCACCGTCGCGACCCCTCGCCTTTGCGACCGGCAGGCTATGGGCAGGATCGGTTCAGAATCGCCTGCTTCAGCCGCGAAATCGGCACCGCCACGTTGGGGCTGCCGTTCCCGGCCGCAACCATTATGGCCACCAATTGCAACGCGCCGTTCACCTTGGCCAGCACGGGGCCGCCGGAACTCGCAGGGTGCGTGTCGCAATCGTTCAGCCACAGCGGCACCGCGAGATCGGCCCGCAGCAGCTGACAGCCAAAGTGCGCCGACAGCACCATCCGCTTATCCGCGGGATAGGCAGCATGGATAAGACTCAGCCCGGGATGGTCATCGACAGCGTCAGCGACCGGCATGGGATCGACATCGAGTTCGTCACGCAGCACGACTTCGACGACATCTGTTGCCAGATCGTCAAATGTCACTCTTTCCACCGGCTTCGTCGCAGGGGTGCGTGGCGGCGCAAGTGCGTAGCCGGCCGAGAAATGCAGACAGCGCGCGGTAGAATGCCCGCTGTACTTCCCGCCACGCACGGCGGCGAGAAAATGGATGTCGTGCAGAGGAAATGGCGCTCCGCGCAGTGGATCGACGACGCAATGGGCAGCCGTCACGACGACATTGGGCGCAACGAGAGTGCCGGTGCATTTGCCGACCCGTCTGTAGCCTCCGACATTGACCTGGCCGATTGCATTCCACGGCGGCCCCTGAGCCTCGACACGAACCCGGTCGTCGCCGCCAAGGATGCCGGGGTATGGCTGCCGGGCTGCGGTGGGCGCGCTGAGGCCAAAGAGAGCGGCGCCGCACAATGCAGCCAGAACACCGCGCCTGCGCGCGAGACGGTGATCGGGAGAAGAAATTTTGAACGACACCTCGAAGGCCTCTGCGATCTCGTCCCTGCGGACGCGCCGTAACGCCGTCCCGAACGACGCTCTCGGCCAGCGATGGCGTTCGACAGTCACCCCAACTGTTTTGACGGCAAACAACTTTGGATTGTGTGAATAGGCCACGCGCGTCGGAGGTCCTCCGCGGCAGCGTCAGCGGATTGTGCCGCTCGACTACGGCGATATTTGCGATTTGTTTTCCGTGTTCGCCGCGATCACGCAACGAAGACCCGGCGCCCGGCTACCTCACGGCGGCGCTGAGGCGCGCGTCACCGACACCGGCACGGACTTGTACGATGGCGTCCCACTGCGCCGGTCATAGTTGTCGATGGCGATCAGGCTGTTGGCTTCCGGATAGTAAGTGGCGACAGAGCCGGCGGCGATGTCGAACGCCACTGCGGTCAACCCAGACAACGTGCGCGGATTCTCGCCCTCGTTGCAGAGCGTTTCCACATCGACCACGTCTCCGTGCTGTAGACCACGCGACGCCAGATCGGCCGCATTCATAAAGAGGATATCGCGACGGCCCGTGATCCCGCGATAGCGGTCGTCGAGACCGTAGATGGTCGTATTGTACTGATCGTGGCTGCGCACCGTTGCCAGGATGAGGGCGCCGGGCTGATCGCAGCGCGGATCCTCTTCCAGTCCGTTGACGACGAGAAACTGCGCCTTGCCTGTTTTCGTCTTCCACACCCGCTGCGAGGCCGGCACCGACAAGCGAAACCCGCCGGGTTCGGCAACGCGCTTGTTGAAGTCCGAGAAGTCCGGGAACACCGCTTCGATTTTATCGCGGATGCGGCTGTAGTCGGCGACGAGTTCGCGCCACGGTATCTGGGTAGTTGGGCAGCGTCGCCAAGGCGAGCCCCGCGACGATCGCGGGCTCCGACTTGAGGTGTTCCGACGCCGGCTTCAGGCCGCCGGAGGAGGCGTGCACCATGGCCATGGAATCTTCCACCGACACGCTCTGCCGTCCCGTTTCCTGGATGTCGAGTTCCGTTCGTCCCAGGCACGGTAGGATGAAGCTCTGCTTGGCGATCAGCAGATGCGATCGGTTCAATTTCGTCGCGATATGCACGGCGAGATCGAGCTGCCGCATGGCTGGGTAGGTGACGTCCGGGTCGGACATGGCAACGGCCAGATTTCCACCGAGACACACCAGCGCTTTCGATTGCCGATTGACGATCGCCTCGATGGCTTCGACGGCGTTGTGGCCCTTCTGGCGTGGCACCTTGATGGGGAAGGTCGCTTCGAGATTGTCGAGCAATTCCGTGGAAGGGATCTCGGTAATTCCGACAGTGCGGTCGCCCTGCACGTTCGAGTGGCCGCGCAACGGACAGATGCCGGCGCCTTCCTTGCCGATGTTGCCGCACATCAGCAGTAGGTTGGCGATCTGGTGCACGTTCGAGGTGCCGTGGCTGTGCTGGGTGATGCCCATCCCGTAACAGATGATCACCCTTTCGGCTTCGGCATACACCTTGGCGGCGGCCTCGATGTCAGAGCGCGACAACGCCGAGAAGCGCTCGATCTGCGCCCAGTCGGTTGCATCGATGTCGGCGACGAGCGCCTCGATGCCCTCCGTGTGCTCGGCGATGAAAGCGCGATCGATGATGCCGTCTTTGCCGGCTGCGATCAGGGCGCGGTCGGTGGCGAGCAAGGCCTTCATCATGCCTTTGAGCACGGCAACGTCACCGCCAATCCCGACCTGATAATACGACGAGGCGATCGGCGTTGATCCGAGGGTCACCATCTCGAAGGGATTCTGCGGCGCCTGGAAACGCTCGAGGCCCCGCTCGCGCAGTGGATTGAACACCACGATCTTGCAGCCGCGCTTGGAAGCTTCGCGCAGTGTCGCGAGCATGCGCGGGTGATTAGTACCCGGGTTGTGACCAATGCAGAAGATGGCGTCGGCATGGTCGAAGTCCTCGAGAGTCACCGTGCCCTTGCCAACGCCGATCGAGTCCGGCAGGCCGACGCTGGTCGCCTCGTGGCACATGTTGGAGCAGTCGGGGAAGTTGTTGGTCCCGAACTCGCGCACGAACAACTGATAGAGAAACGCCGCCTCGTTCGAGGTGCGCCCCGAGGTGTAGAACTCCGCCATGTTTGGGTCAGGCAGTGCCTGCAACGCCTGGCCGATGCGCGCGAAGGCTTCGTCCCAGGCAATCGGCCGGAAGGTATCACTGTCGCGATCGTAGACCATCGGATGCGTCAGACGCCCTTGGCCTTCGAGCGCATAGTCGGACCAACTCCAAAGCTCGCCGACGGTGTGCGCGGCGAAGAATTCCGGCGTCGTGCGCTTGCCGGTCGCCTCCCAGGCCACCGCCTTGGCCCCGTTCTCGCAAAATTCGAATGAAGAGGTGTGTCGAGGATCGGGCCACGCGCAGCCGGGGCAGTCAAAGCCGGTCGGCTGATTCATCGACAGCAGCCCGCGCACGTCGCTGCCGACCGCCATCTCGCTACTGAGCGCCTTGGCGACGGCCTTCAGCGCGCCCCAGCCGCCGGCCGGCCCTTTGTAGTCTTCGACGCCAGCAACAGCATGCTTGATCGTCAGTCGGCGCGTCCCCTTGAACGGCTGGTCGGTCATCTTCGGCTTTTGATCGATGGTCTCCGCCGGATCGGGCTTCGCGCGGCTACGTGCCGGCTGCCGTTTTTCACTCTCAACTCCGGAAATTCTATGAGGGTTCTTGGCCATGATGAACTCCGGATCGGCGGGCGGGACATACTAAGATAGGAGACAGCGGGACGCGATCTTAAGGTGCGTGTTGGGGCTTCACCACCGCGCCCCTTGCATACCCGTTGACCAGAATAAACGCGATGCGGCGCGATTAGCGATGGCTCAACGCAGCGATGCGCGCCGCCCGCGATTGCTGGTATCGTGCGGGCGTTTTGAGTTCGCGCCCGTAGGTTTTCGAGGCGCACCTTCAGGCACGAGGCCCATGAGCCAGTTAAAACTCTCACACGTGCACAAGAGCTTCGGTGCTTCCGTCATCCTTGAGAATATCAATCTCGAGATCGCGGACGGCGAATTGATCGTCTTTGTCGGACCCTCGGGGTGTGGGAAGTCGACCCTACTACGCCTCATCGCCGGCTTGGATGAAGTAACGAGCGGCGAAATCTCCATCGACGGGAAGATCGTCAACGACGTCGCGCCGGCGCGCCGCGGGGTGGCGATGGTCTTCCAATCGTATGCGCTGTATCCGCACATGACGGTCTACCAGAACATGTCATTCGGGCTGCGTCTGGCGAAGCTGGAGCCGGCAGCCATCGATGCGGCGGTTCGCTCGGCAGCACGCAAGCTGCATATCGAGCACCTGCTCGATCGCAGGCCGAAGGCGCTGTCGGGCGGCCAGAAGCAGCGCGTCGCCATCGGCCGCGCCATAGTTCGCAAGCCGAAGGTGTTCCTGTTCGACGAGCCCCTGTCCAATCTCGACGCCGCGCTGCGCGCCAGCATGCGCTATGAGCTTGCCAAGCTGCATCAAGAACTCAAGACCACGATGATCTACGTGACGCACGATCAGGTGGAGGCGATGACCCTCGCCAATCGCATCGTCGTGCTGTCGGCAGGGCGCATCGAGCAGATCGGCACGCCGATGCAACTCTACAATGAGCCGAGCAACGTCTTCGTGGCCGGGTTTATCGGCTCCCCGCGCATCAATCTGCTCGAAGCCGACGTGCAGGCGATATCACCGCGCCGCGCGGTTCTGCGGCTGGCGTCGGGCGACACCATCACGGCCGCCGTCGACGCCCGTGCAGCGCGCGTCGGCGAGCGCGTCATGCTCGGCCTGCGGCCGGAACACTTCGACGCGCACGCAGCAACGGACATACTGCCGGTGAAGATTCGCTTCGTCGAACGGCTCGGCAGCGTGACGGTCGCCTATGGCACGTTGGTGGGCACAGACACTGAAATCACACTGCAAGTACCGGGCGATCTCGCGATCGCTCCCGGGGAGATCATGCGGCCGGGAGTGGCGCCGCACGTCTGTTATGTGTTCGACGCTGAGGGGCGGGCGTTCCCGCGCTTCAGCCAGGCGGGGCATGCCACCACGCCCGACGCCGCCGCTCCGCGCGCTCTCGGTTAGCTTGTGGCGTCGTTGGCCTCATCGATCACGGCGCCGTTCGAGGCGATGACCTTGGTGTAGAACTTGGCGCTGTCCTTCAGCGTGCGTTCCTGGGTGGCGAAATCGACGTGTACGATGCCGAAGCGCTTGGAATAGCCGAGCGACCATTCGAGGTTGTCGAGCAGCGACCACACCATGTAGCCCTTCACGTTGACGCCCTGTGCGATGGCATCGCGTACGGCGCGCGAGATGCCCGCGCAGATAATCGACGCGCAGCACATCCTCCACACGCCCCTTCGTCGCCGTCGGCGGGTCAAAGAACGCGGCGCCGTTCTCGGTGATGTACAGCGGGATGTCGCCGTAGCGGCGTTTGACCCACAATAGCGTCTCGGTGAGGCCCGGAGGAAATACCTCCCAACCGGTCTCGGTGTACGTCGCGCGCTTTTGCCGAACCGCGCATGCCCGCAGCGGCCAAGCGTTCGCATCAAAGCGCGTCACGCTGCGCGTGTAGTAGTTGACGCCGAGGAAGTCGATCGGCTGCTGGATGAGTTCGAAGTCGCCCGCCGGCCATTCCGGCCAGGCCTCGCCGAAGATCTCGGTCATCTCGTGGGGATAGCTGCCGAAGAACGCCGGGTCGAGATACTGGCGGTTCATGTAGGCTTCTGCGCGGGCCGTCGCGGCAATATCGGCCGGGTCGTCGGAGGCCGCGTATTTCGGCTCGATATTGACGACGAGGCCGATCTGATGCTTCCCGACCGCGCGGTAGGCCTGCACCGCAGCACCGTGGGCGCGCATCAGGTTGTGCGAAGCGATCGGCGCCTCGAAGCGGTTGCGGTGACCGGGTGCGAGCGCGCCGTGCAGATAGCCGCCATCGGTGACGACCCACGGCTCGTTCAGCGTCGCCCATTTCTTCACCCGGCCGTCTAGCCTGCGGAACATGACGTCGGCGTATTCGGCGAACCAATTCGAAATGTCACGATTGAGCCATCCGCCGCGGTCGTCGAGCGCCGCGGGCAGGTCCCAGTGATAGAGAGTTATAAGCGGTTCGATGCCGTTCTCGAGCAAGGCGTCGACCAGCCGCTCATAGAAATCTAACCCGCCCTGGTTCACGCGCCCCGTGCCATCGGGGAGAATACGACTCCATGAAATGCTGAAGCGGTAGGCCTGCAGGCCGAGCTGCCGCATGATGGCGACGTCTTCTTGCCAGCGCCGGTAGTGATCGCACGCGATGTCGCCCGTGTCGCCGTCGCGCACCAATCCCGGGGTGTGAACGAAGCGGTGCCAAATGCTCGGACCGGCACCATCAGCGAGCGGTGATCCCTCAACCTGATACGCGGCTGTTGCGCTGCCCCATAAAAATTCGTCCGGGAATTGTGCGGCGCACATCGTGACCTCTGAGTTGTTGCAGTGCCGTTGTCGTTAGGCAGCGTTTGAACACATGCTCGCCGTTAGTAGCATGCGAGACACTCTGCGATGCAACATCGCCCGCTTCTTAACGCTCAACGTGAATAGGTGGGCGGGAAGAGTTGCCGCTCTGTGCGGATGAAGTTAGCGTTTTCGAATAGGGAGAGCGGGGGATGATCTCCAGCTTACTAATTTATGAACGGGCCAACCGTTCGCATGACATTCGCAGCGCAGACAATACGTCTGAGAGGCTGTCTTATGCATATGTAGATCGCGCAATTCAACGCGATCATTCGTCAGTATCGCGAATCTCATTGCTGCCCCAAACGCTGCTTACGCAACGCAGCGATTGTGAGGCGGCGCTGTCGGGCGGCGTTCTCTTCTTCAACAACCAGAAATCTTCGGAGGCGTGACGCCGGTCGAGAGACCGCCCGCTGCATTTTATCGGGCGCAGATACCGGCAGAAAGATTAGGGGAGACATACTTTGTCAGAACGCATAATGCGCGATACGGCCACCGGGTTCCCTGGAGGCGCGGTTGCCGCAAGTCGGCGCTCCGTACTTTTCGGCGGCTTGGGTTTGCTCGCCACCGGCACGTTGCCGCTCTTGGCCACGAGCACGCTGTCTCGCCTATCCGCCTCCGAGCACACGGCGTTCGATCCCTTCATCGATGACGTGCAAGAACGCACGTTCCGGTTTTTTTGGGAGACGAGCAATCCGCGCAACGGACTGGCGCGGGATCGCTTTCCCTCATCATCTCCCTCGAGCATCGCGGCCGTAGGGTTCGCCCTCACCGCCTATCCGATCGGGGTCCAGCGCGGCTACATCACCCGCCAGGCAGCAAGGGAGCGCGTGATCACGACGCTTCGCTTCCTGTACGAGGCCCGGCAAGGGCCTGAAGCAAAGGGCACGGCTGGGTATCACGGCTTCTTTTATCATTTCATCGACATGGAGACGGGGCATCGCGCCCAGGGCTGCGAGCTGTCGACGGTCGATACGGCGCTATTCCTGGCCGGCGCACTGTTCTGCCAGTCGTATTTCGACGGCGACCACGCCGACGAGGCGCTCATCCGCGACCTCGCCGATAAGCTTTATGCGCGCGTCGACTGGCGCTGGGCGCAGGTTCGCCCGCCCGCGATCAGCCACGGATGGGCACCCGAGTGTGGGTTTTTGGACTACGATTGGCGCGGCTACAACGAAGCGATGATCGTCTACTTGCTGGCCCTCGGCTCGCCGACGCATGCGGTCGATAAGTCTGCCTGGGCGGAATGGACGAGCACATACGACAATTCATGGCGCGGCGATTTCGGCGAGCCGCATCTCACCTTCGCGCCTCTGTTCGGCCATCAGTACTGCCAGACGTGGATTGATTTCCGCGGCCTGCAGGACAGCTACATGACGCATCGCGGCATCGACTACTTCGAAAATAACCGGCGCGCGGTGTATGCGCAGCGCGCGTATGCCGTCGCCAACCCGCACGGGTGGAAGGATTACGGGACCAACGTCTGGGGCGTAACCGCCTCTGACGGGCCGGCCGATGTCGAGCGCGAGTATGCCGGCAAACTGCGCATGTTCCGCAGCTATGCCGGTCGCGGCGCCGTCGGCCCCGATGGCTACGATGATGGCACGCTGGCGCCGACCGCCGTGCTCGGCTCGATCGCGTTCGCGCCCGAGATCGTCGTTCCGGCCATACGTGAACTGCATCAGCGTTACGGCGCGCACATATACTCCAAGTATGGTTTCCTCGATGCGTTCAATCCGAGTTTCGATTTCGACGTGCCGCTGGTGCACGGAATATGCATCCCCGGCTTTGGATGGGTGGCGAGCGACTACCTCGGCATCGACCAAGGGCCCATCGTGGCGATGATCGAAAATGGACGCTCCGATCTGGTCTGGCGCGTGATGCGTCGCAACCGATACCTGCGCCGTGGACTGCATCGGGCAGGATTCAATGGTGGATGGCTCGCCTCGACCGAGGTCTAGTGGTACCGAGGGCTAGCGGTAAGGGCGCACGTCACGCTTGGCGCCCAGGCAGCCGATCGTCATGAGTTGAGAGCACCCGTTTTGACGAACCGGATCGCGTTGCGTGCAATTCTATTCTTCGTCATCGCCTGCTTCCTGGGGAGCTGCGAGGACGTCAAGGATGCGCCGACGATCGTGCGCTTCTGGGCTATGGGTCGCGAAGGCGAGGTGGTCCGCCAGCTCATCCCGGAATTCGAGCGCGCGCATCCCAACGTACGCGTTGTCGTGCAGCAGCTGCCGTGGACGGCGGCGCATCAAAAGCTGCTGACGGCGTTTGCCGGCAATTCGCTGCCCGACGTCGCCCAACTCGGCAATACTTGGCTGGCGGAGTTCGTTGCGCTGCACGCGGTCGACCGCGTCGCGCCGTCCTTGGTCGACGCAGGCGATTATTTCCCGGGTATCTGGCAAACCAACGTCATCGACCAAGTGGCCTACGGTGTGCCCTGGTACGTGGATACGCGCCTCTTGTTCTATCGCCGCGATTTGCTGGCGCAGGCGGGTTTCGCCGCGCCGCCGACGACGTGGGCGGAGTGGATCGCCATGCTGGAAGCGATCAAGCTGCGCGCCGGGCCGCGGCAGTTCGGTGTGCTCTTGCCGCTCAACGAGTACGAGCCGCTGCTCGCGCTCGCGATGCAGCAGGCAGCCCCGCTGCTCAAGGACGCCGACGCGCGCGGCAACTTCCGCAGCGACGACTTCAAGCGCGCACTGCGATTTTATCGCGACATGTTCCAGCGAGGTTTCGCGCCGGCCACGGCGGCAAACCAGATCGCCAACGTATGGGATGAGTTCGCGCGGGGCTATTTCTCATTCTACGTCACCGGCCCATGGAATATCGGCGAGTTCAAACGCCGGCTGCCGCAAAGCATGCAGGATAGCTGGATGACCGCGCCGATGCCGGGGCCGAGCGGGCCGGGCCATTCGGTTGCCGGCGGCGCCAGTCTCGTCGTGTTCAGCCATTCGTCCAGCAAGGAGGCGGCCTGGGAGTTCGTGCGGTTCCTGTCGCGTCCCGACATACAGTTGCGGTTTCACGCGCTGACCGGCAACCTGCCGCCGCGCCGCTCGCCATGGAACGACCCGAGCCTGCAGCAGGACGTCTATGCACGCGCCTTTCGCCAACAGCTCGAGCGGGTCAAGCCCGCGCCGATGGTTCCCGAGTGGGAGCGCATCGCAACCGAGATGCAGCTCGTCGCCGAGCTGATGGTACAGGGCGGCCGCATGAGTCTCGATGAGGCGGCCGCTGAGATGGATCGGCGAACCGACCGCATCTTGGAGAAGCGCCGCTGGATGCTGGCGCGCCAGGAGCAGCCATGAAAATCAACTGGGCTGCGTGGATGTTCGTGGCGCCGGCGCTGGCCGTGATCGGCATTTTCTTCTTCGTGCCGGTTCTGGCTGGGTTCGCGTTGAGCTTCACCGATTTCGACATCTACGCGCTCGCCGACCTCGATAATCTGCGCTTTGTTGGGTTCGCCAACTACATCGAGCTCCTGCAGACACCGCTGTTCTGGAAAGCGCTCGGCAATACGCTGTACTTCGTCGGCGTCGGCGTGCCGCTATCCATCGTCGCCTCGCTCGGTGCGGCGCTGCTGCTGAATTCCAAGCTTGCGAAGTTCAAGCCCTTCTTCCGCGTCGCGTTGTTTGCGCCGGTCGTGACCACGCTGGTCGCAGTCGCCATCGTCTGGCGCTACCTGCTGCACACGCGCAGCGGCCTCATCAATTATGCTTTGGAAAGCGTTGGGGTCGCGCCGGTTGATTGGCTCGGCGATCCGAACTGGGCCATGCCGGCGATCATCCTATTCGCCGTGTGGAAGAACTTTGGCTACAACATGATCATCTTCCTCGCCGGGCTGCAGAGCATTCCCGAGGAGCTTTACGAGGCGGCGCGCATCGACGGCGCCTCTCCTTGGCAGCAGCTGCGTTACGTGACCCTGCCGGCGCTGGCGCCTGTCGTGCTGCTGGTCAGCGTGCTCACGATGGCTGGGTATTTCCAGCTGTTTGCCGAACCATATGTGATGACCCAGGGCGGTCCGCTGCAGAGCACGGTGAGCGTCCTCTATTTCATGTACGAGGAAGGCTTCAAGTGGTGGAACCTCGGCTTTGCCTCCGCCATTGCCTTCCTTCTCTTCGTGCTCATGTTCGCCGTGACGCTGCTGCAGCTCTACGTCGCCAGAGTGCGGGAGGCCAGATGAAATTCAATCCGGCCGCAATCGCCGTCAACAGTGCGCTGGTCTTCGCCACCATATTGGCGCTGTCGCCGCTGCTGTGGATGCTGTCCGTCTCGTTCATGGCGCCCGGCGAGGCGAGTGCGTTCCCACCACCGCTGCTGCCCGCAACGCCGACACTCGCCAACTATCAGGAGCTGTTCGCACGCGAGGGGATGGGGCGATATTTCTTCAACAGCCTGCTGCTCGCCGCATGCGCCACCGTCCTGTCGCTCATCTTCAACGTCATGGCCGGCTACGCTTTCGCCAAGTTGCGCTTCACCGGGCGCGAGGAAATTTTCAGGGGGCTGTTGGGAGCCGTCGTCATCCCCGCGCAAGTGGCAATGCTGCCGCTGTTCCTGCTCCTTAAGAACCTCGGGCTGGTCAACAGCTATGCCGGCGTGCTGGTGCCGGCGCTGGCTTCCATCTTCGGCATTGCGTTGGTGCGACAGTACGCACTCTCTGTCCCCGACGAAATGCTGGAAGCGGCGCGCGTCGATGGCGCCAGCGAGTTCAGGATTTTCCTCTCGATTGTTGTGCCCGCGTTGAGACCAATTCTGGCGACGCTGGCGACATTCACGTTTCTAGGAACGTGGAATGACTTCATGTGGCCGTTGATAGTGCTGTCGGATGAGAGCCTTTACACGCTGCCCGTGGCGCTCGCCTCGCTGTCGCGCGAGCATGTGCAGGACAACGAGTTGATGATGGCCGGTTCGGTGGTGACGATCTTGCCGGTGCTACTGCTGTTTCTCGCTCTGCAGCGCCAGTATCTTGCCGGGCTCTTGGCGGGGAGCGTCAAGGGATGAGAACAGTCCGAACCGCTCGCCTGCTGCTCTCAATGGGACGATTATTGCTTGCCATGCTGGCTGTGTTCTTGCCGCTGCGCGCCCAGGGTGCAGAAACCAGTGCCGAGGCGGGAGCGGCGCGGGTGCTGGACGACTTTGAGAATCCAACTGCGTGGACGGCGGACGCGTCCGATGGTGTCAAGGTTTCCGCTCAGCCGAGCGTCGGCGCCGGGGGACGCGCGCTGCGTCTTAATTTCGACCTGGGCCGTTCAGCCGGCTATGCCTTCTTGCGCCGCGAAGTACCGCTCGAACTGCCCGAGAACTACGAGATATCGTTTCTGCTGCGTGCCAACGCTCCGGTGAACAATTTCGAGGTGAAGTTCACCGATGCCAGTGGCGACAATGTCTGGTGGTTCGAGCGCCGCGACTTCGACTTCCCGAGCGAGTGGCGCCGCGTCAAGATCAAGAAGAGACACATAGCGTTTGCGTGGGGTCCGACGCAGGACCGAACGCTGCGGCGCTTCACCAACCTGGAATTTCTTGTCGCCGCCGGACGCGGCGGCGGCAGTGGTTTCATCGAGGTCTCCGACCTGACATTCCGGCCATTGCCGCCCGACCCCGCGCACTTTCCGCCGCTCATCGCCAACGCGACATCGTCGTTGCCCGGCGGTGAAGCTGGCCAGGCCGTCGACGGGGACGCCGGCACCGCATGGCGCAGCGACGCCAGGAGCGGTGCTCAGAGTCTGACCGTCGATCTCGGCATGCTCCGAGAGTTCGGCGGCATCGAGCTGCGTTGGCTCGATGGTGCGCGTGCCCGCAATTACGACATCGAAGCGTCGAGCGACGGCGCAGCCTGGGAGGTGCTGCAGCGGGTAGAGAACGGCGACGGCGCCAAGGACGCCTTGCTGCTGTCCGAGCAGGAGGCACGCTTTATCCGGCTCAATCTTCGCCAGCCGGCGAAGGATCGCTATGCGCTGGCCGAGTTCGCCGTGAAGGAACTGGCGTTCGGCGCTTCGCCCAACGCTTTCATCCTGGCTCTGGCCAAGGACGCGCCGCGCGGCACCTATCCGCGCGGCTTCTCGGGTGAACAGCCGTATTGGACACTCGTCGGCGTCGACGGTGGCGCCGAGAGTGCGCTCCTGTCAGAGGACGGTGCACTGGAAATCGGCCGCGGCGGTTTCTCGATCGAGCCGTTCATCGTCTCTGGCGCGCGCGTCGTCTCGTGGGCGGACGTCAAGACGACCCAGGCACTCGCGGACGGCTATCTCCCGGTTCCGAGCGTCACCTGGGAACACCCCGAGTGGAGTCTGCGCGTCACGGCTCTGGCGCGCGGGTCTCGCGACGCTTCGGACATCGCGGCGCGCTACACGCTGACCAATCTCACCGACCGGCCTCAGTCTTTGCGTCTTGCGCTTGCGGCGCGGCCATTCCAGGTCAATCCGCCGACGCAGTTCCTCAACATCACGGGCGGCGTCAGCCCAATCAAGTCCGTCTTCTGGGACGGGGCCAAGCTGACCGTGAACGGGCAGACGAATGTCATTCCGCTTGTGGCGCCCGACCGGGTTTCCGCTGCGGCGTTCGCATCCGGCAACGACCCGGCGCATCTCCTCGCACGCGATTCAGCTTCAACCGACCGCGTCGCCGACGACACGGGTTTTGCCTCCGCCGCGCTCATCTACAACGTGGAACTGCCGCCGCGTGGTACCCGCACGATCGGTCTGGCGGCGCCTCTGTTGGGCGGCGACATGAAGCCAGACCTTGCCGGGCAGCCGCTCGATGAGTGGCTCGACCGGCAGCAAAGGGACATCGAGACCGATTGGTCGGGCAAGCTCAACCGCGTTGCTTTCGACGTTCCAGCCGACGGTCAGCATCTCATCGATTCACTGCGTTCATCGCTGGCGCAGATATTGGTGACGCGAGATGGCCCGATCCTGCGGCCAGGCACGCGCTCTTACGGGCGCTCGTGGATTCGTGACGGGGCCATGATGGCCGAATCCCTCGTCAGGCTCGGGCACGCCGACATCGCGGCGGACTATCTGCGCTGGTTCGCGCCCCACCAGTTCGCCAACGGCAAGGTGCCGTGCTGCGTCGATTTTCGGGGCGCCGATCCGGTGCCTGAGAACGACAGCAATGGCCAGCTGATCTTCCTTGCCGCTGAAGTCTTTCGCTACACGGGCGACCGCGCGCTGCTCGAGACGACGTGGCCGCATGTCGAAGCGGCGGTGCGCTACATGGATGAGCTGCGCGCCTCCGAACGCACGCCGGCAAATCTCGCCCCCGAACGCCGCATGCTCTATGGCCTGCTGCCGCCCTCGATCAGCCACGAGGGCTATGCGAGCAAGCCCGCGTATTCATACTGGGACGTGTTCTGGGGTCTGCTCGGCTACAAGGATGCGGTCGCCATCGCCGAAGCGCTCGGCAAGAGCGACGCCGCGAAGCAGTTCGCGCGAGCCCAGGGCGAGTTCCGGGCCGATGTCCAAGCGTCGGTCAGAGCCGCAGCCGCGGCCCACGGCATTTCCTACGTACCCGGCGCTGCCGATCTCGGCGACTTCGACGCTACCTCGACCACGATCGCCTTGGCGCCTGCCGGCGAGGAACACAACGTTCCCGACGCTATGCTGCGGGCGACGTTCGAGCGCTACTGGCTCAACTTCACCAACCGCCGCGACGGCAAAGACAGTTGGGATATTTACACGCCGTATGAACTGCGCGTGGTCGGCAGCTTTGTTCGGCTGGGGTGGCGCGCACGCGCCCAAGAGCTGCTGGCATATTTCTTTAAGGACCAGCGTCCGGCGCCCTGGAACCAATGGGCGGAGGTGGTCGGCCGGGACGCGCGCCAGCCGCGTTTCATCGGCGACATGCCGCACGCGTGGATCGCGTCAGATTATATCCGTTCAGTCCTCGACATGTTCGCCTACGAGCGCCAAAGCGAGAAGTCGATCGAGCTTGCGGCAGGTATTCCCCTCGCTTGGTTCGACGGAGCGGGCTTTGCCGCCAAGAACCTGCGCACGCCATATGGCGCGCTGAGCATGTCAGTCAGCCGACGGGGTGCCGACGTTGTCGTCAAGCTGGACGGCGATGCGCGTCCGCCGGGCGGCTTCCTGCTGGCCTCGCCGTGGCCCGATATCCCGACGGCGCGCGATGGCAACGGACGAACGCTGACTTGGCGGAACGGGAAGCTGCACATCCAGAACGTGCCGGTGGAGATCGTGATCGAGCGCAAGGCCGAGGCCACCGCGGAGCCCGGTTGACGGGCCGCAGTCTAAAGTTGGCGGCGCCAGCGGAAGAGCCAGACTTCAGACGCTGGTTCGCCATTGGCGACAAGGCTCAGGCGCAACTCGCTCTCGCTGTGATCTTGCGGATCAAACTCGAAGGTTGCGCGAATGCCGCCGGTTTGCCGATTGCGTTGGAGAAGCGGAGCGCCGGTGATGCCGACGCTGCTTCCGACCACCCCTTCCGACAACGGCCGCAAGGGGACATCGGTGACGCCGACGGAGGCCACCTTCTCGAGCCTGGCTCCGTCGGAATCGAGAAAGTCTACGACGAAGTGAACGGTGCCCGGTCGCGAACCTTCGCCAATACGTGTCTTCCCGACGCGATAGCCGCTTGCGGCAGGCGTGTCGTCGCACCAGGTGAGGCGATAGCCGACATCGTAGGCGCGCCCGGCGAGGAGCGCATCTTTGGGGCGCCAAGCGGCAACGATGTTGTCGAAGTACTCGACTTCCGCCGGAATTTCGATGAGCTGCACAGCACCTTCGCCCCAACCGTTCTTGGGCTCGACCCAGGCGCTGGGCCGGTCGTGGTAGCGGGCCTCGAGATCTTCATACTCGGCGAATCTGCGGCCGCGCTGAATGAGGCCAAAACCTTTGGGATCGTTATCCTGAAACGAGCTGACTTGCACATCCGGCGGATTGAGAAGGGGACGCCAGAGCCGCTCGTCACGGCCGTTCCAGCTCGCCAATCCATCGGAGTCGTGGATGGCCGGTCGAAAGTCCAGCCGTCCGCCACCGTCGTGCGTGTCCTTGAGGTACATGCTGGTCAGCGGCGCAAAGCCGACCTTCGTCAGGTCGCGGCGCGGAAACAGGACCGCGTCGATATCCATCGCCGTTTGCACGCCCGGCGCAATCCGGAACGTGTACGCGCCGGTGACAGATGGACTGTCCAGCAGAGCGTGCAGGGTGATCGAGCGCGCATCGGCGGGGCGTTCGATCCAGAAGCTCGTGAAGGCGGGAAACTCCTCGACCTCGGGCCCCTCGGTGTTGAGCGAGAGGGCGCGGGCCGATAGACCGTAGCTATGATCGCGACCGAGGCCGCGGAAATAACTCGCGCCCTGGAATGCCAGGAGCTCATCGTAGTACTCCGACCGATTGATCGGCGCGTGAATGCGGAAGCCGGAAAAGGCCAACTGCGCGTCCGAGGGAACTTTGCTCGTCTGCGGGCCGAAGTCGAATAGCTCGCGATCGGCGCTGAGCGGCCGGATGGCGCCGTTCTCGACGAGAAAGATCTCAACCGGCGCGCGGAAAAGATAAGCCGCGACGAAGAACTGGATCTCGAAACCGAGGCCTTCTCCGCGCCAGACCGCGCTCTCCGGGCGGAAGCGCAGATCGCGATATTCGTCATAGCCCATCGCGGCCATTGCGGATGGCAGCGTTTCGGCGGGCGCAACGTAAGCATGATGCGAGAGCTCTTCGGCGCGTCGGCGCACGAGTTCGGCAACAGCGCTGGGTGCCGTCAGGCCGCCTGACGCCGGCCCCTGCGGGATGGCGCGGCTAAAGGCAGGGTTAGACCTCAGCGCGGCGAATGCGGCGAGTCCGGTTGCCAAAAAAGTTCGACGGTGCACGATCTGCCTCGCAGTGAGCGAGAATTGTCTAGCAACGATTTTGAACGGCACCTGAACGCACGACAACTGCTATTGAGGAGGTGTGCCGGCGTGTCCACTGTCCAACGCTCTATGGGCGTGCCGCGTCACGGCCGGTCGAGACTTCGGACGAAAGCGGACTTACTCGGTGCGGAGGAAATCGGTAGCGCCGGTTGGCCGCATCATCGGCAACGAGCGAACACAACATGCCCGGTCGAAATTGCATCATCGTTCACGGCTGTCCCTCCGATGCGGCCTTCGAACGCGACCCCGAGACGCGTTCCTACGACAAGCATTGGATCCCGTGGATACGCGATAAGTTGATCGAACGCGGCATTCCAACGGCGGCGCCAGTCATGCCCGATCCGTGGGCACCGAACTACGCAAATTATAAGCATGAGTTCGATAAGCAGCTCGTCACCGAAGCGACGATCCTCATCGGACACAGCTGCGGATGCGCATTTCTCGTTCGCTGGCTGGCGGAATCAAAGCAGGCGATCGATACCCTGGTGCTCGTCGCGCCGTGGAAGATTGCAAGGTTCGGATGTCCGCACCGGCTGGCGTTCTATGACTTCACGGTCGATGCGACGATCACCTCGCGCGTGCGGCGTATCATAATGTTCACATCCGACACCGAGTCGGACGACGGCAAGAGGAGCCTCGCCATCTATCGTGCCGCGCTGGGTGGGGAGGTCGTCGATTTGCCTTGTCGGGGGCACTACACGCAGGGCGATATGGGCACCTGCGAGTTTCCCGAATTGCTGGAACAAGCGGCGGCGGATGCGCAGCGCGACGGAGACCACGCCATCTAGGCGGCCGATGCGCCGGATGCCTGCTCAACGACCGACACCGATATCGACATGCCGAGATAGGCGCCGCGCGGACCGGAGAAGCTCCCCGACAAAGGCGCCGCCTGTTTATGGTCGCGCGCTACGGCGATGCGGATCAAGTCGCGGTTGCCGAAAATGCCGTTGGTCGGGTCGATCTCGAGCCAGCCGCATCCCGGCAGATAGACCTGCACCCATGCGTGGGTGGCGCCGCCGCCCTGATGCAGGGAGCGGCCGGGGCTATAGATGTAGCCGCTGACAAAGCGGGCCGCGAAGCCGAGAGTTCGCAGCGCCTCTATCATCAGCAAGGCAAAGTCGCGACAGCTGCCGGTCCCGAGTTCCAGCGTCAGCACCGGATCCTGTGTCCCCGCCTTGGGCCGCCGCAGATACTTAAAGTCGCGCCGGATGGCATCCATCATGTCCGAGAGGACGGCGAGGGTGCGCCCACCACTCTTGTCGGCGATGTCCTTCGCCCAGGCGGCGAGGCGGCCGTCCGGGTCGGGCCGGTTGAGGATCATCAGAGGCCCGACGTCCGGCGCCTCGTCAGCGAGGTAGGAAAACGGATACGTCTCTGCCGACGGCATGAGCAATGCCGTCGGCTGTTCCACCTCGTAATGCAGGATGCTGATCTCGCTCACCAGGCGAAGCGCGCGTCGCGCGCTGGTCGCCAAATTCCGCATACGATACGGAATTGCCGAATACATCGTACATCCACCTGATGTGCACGGGCTTGGGGGTGATGGTGAGGCTCGTACTCAACAGGCGCAGGGTGTGGCTGTCGCGCGGTCGAAACATCATCCGATGGCGGCCGAACGTCACCGGCTCGGAATATTGGTAATCCGTCGTATGCCGCACGATGAGGTGTCTGCGCATTAAAACCTCTAGGTGCTGACGGCGAGCGGTGTGCGCATGCTGTCGGATCGCCCCGGCGCGTGTGCCCAAACCTCGGGCGGCTGGAACGACACCGGCCCCTGTGGCCAAGCAAATGCCACGTCGGCGGCGTCGCGGCCTGCTGCAATTCGCACCAGCGCGTCGACGGAGCTCATGCGCGAAGCATCGAAGGAAAACCACTCGCCGCCCTTAGGGCCGTTGAGATAGGCCTGGAAGACGGCATGGAAATCCTGCGGGCTCAGGGCGTCGGCATAGACGCTGGCATAGCGCGCAGGGATGCCGAGGGCGCGGCACAGCGAAATGCCGAGGTGGGCGAAGTCGCGGCACACGCCCTTCTTGGATGCAAACACGTCGGCCGATGTCGAACTGGGTCCGGTGCTACCGCTGGTGTACGTGATCGTCTTGTAAATCCAGTCGCAGATCGCCGTCACGCGTGTATGCCCACGTGGCAAGTTGCCGAATGTTTCGAAGGCCAACTTGGTGAAACACGTCCGAGGGGCAATAGCGGCTGGCGGCCAGATACTCGACATATTCGAGCGGCAGTTGCGCGAAATCGAATTCCGAAACCTGAACTGGATCGAAACCAGCGGCATCGACATTCACGGTGGCCTCGTAGTCGACCTCTACCGGCCCCGGGCCGAGGAAAGTACGGACCTTGCGCGTCATCGTCACGGGATCGACATACAAATCGGACGTCGCCCCTGCGGGCAACAGCAAGCTCTCCTGCACAACGGTTTGGCTGTCGGCCTTTGCAGCTTCGATTTGAAAAATGAAGGCTGTTGGCACGGGCGCCTCGTAGCGCAGTTTGCAGCCGACCCTGATCTCCATGAATGCTCCTTCGCGGGTTTGATGCGGCCGCATGCTATCAAGTTCGGCGCGGTGCGGCGCCACCAAGTTTGGCGCACGTTGCTGAAAATGACGGCATAATTGGAAATGGATGCGCGGCCGCGATGCGTTAGAACGCGTTGCGGGGCAGAAGGTTTATGCCGCCGAAGAATTTCGATCGATTGGCTGACAAACGAACTTGCGATCGCGAAGTGCGGACAGCGTCATCCGTCATTGGCGAGCAACTGCCTAGAGATCGGGCACCTACGCATCGCGCTGGCAGCTATTCCGCCGCCGTGCGCGCGGCATCGACCACCGCATGCGCCTCATCGGCACTCTCGAAGATATGCGGCTGAAGCCCGCGCTTGGAGAGCGCTTCCTGCATCTTGAGGCGCATGAACGCGCTCGTCGAATAGCGCGCCGTGGTCTTGTAGTAGTGCTTCATCATGTACTGGATCATGTCGGCGTAGTCGTCGTAGAGATCCTCGGCGATGCGGCAGCCGTCGTGGTTGACCACGGCATTGACGCGTCGTCCGGCCTTGACGCAGGCCTCAACGAGGACCTTCTGCAGATCCGCGATGTCGCCTTTCTTGCGCACGCTCCATCCCTCAAGGTTGAGAAAGAGGATGTTGCGATACGAATGATATGAGACGCGATCGCAGAGATTGAGGTTGGTCAGCTCCTCCATCAGCTCCATGGGCTCGTCGCGGAAGATGCGCGGGTCCATCGGCACCGGCTTGTTGACGGCCGGGCGAAAGTCCATGTGGGCGAGGATGTCGCGCTCGATGTCGATGCCGGGCGCGACCTCGATCAGCTCCAGGCCGCCGGGGGTGAGCTGGAACACGCAGCGCTCGGTCACGTAGATGACCGGCTGCGATTTCGACGCTGCGTATTTGCCGCTGAAGGTGATCTGCTCCACCGCCTTGCACGAACTTCCGGGCGCGCCCTTCCTTGACGATGCGGAGCTTGCCATCCTCGATCGCGATCTTCAGGCCGCCGGCGGTGAAGGTGCCGGCGAAGACGACGGCGCGCGAATTCTGCGAGATGTCGATGAAGCCGCCGCAGCCGTTCAGCTTGCCGCCGAATTTGCTGGTGTTGACGTTGCCCTGCTCATCGACCTCCGCAATGCCGAGGCAGGTGAGGTCGAGACCGCCGCCGTGGTAGAAATCGAACATCTGGTTCTGATCGATGACGGAATCTGCGTTGGCCGAAGATCCGAAGTTCGATCCGCCAGCCAGCACGCCGCCGATGGCGCCGGCTTCCGTCGTCATGGTGAGGAACGGCGTCACCTGCTCCTCGGAGGCGACGGAAGCAACGCCGTCCGGGCGCGCCGACGCCGAGATTGATGGCGCCGTTCAGCGGCAATTCGAACGCGGCACGGCGGGCGATGATCTTGCGCTCGTCGAGTTCCATGCGCGGCAGGTGATCGACGGGAACGCGAATGGCGCCCGACAGCGCCGGATTGTAGTGCACGCCGTAGTTCATGCGGTGCATCTCCGGCGGATCGGCGACGACCACGCAATCGACGAGGATGCCCGGCACGCGGACGTCCTTGGGCTTCAGCGAACCTTCGGCGACAATACGCTCGACCTGCGCGATGACGATACCGCCGTTGTTGTGCGCCGCCATCGCCTGCGCGAGGCAGTCCAGCGTCAGCGCTTCCTTCTCCATGCTGAGATTGCCGGCCGGGTCGGCGCTGGTCGCGCGGATCAGCGCCACGTTGATCGGCGTCGCCTTGTAGAACAGCCACTCCTCGCCGTCGATCTGGAGCAGCTTGACGAGGTCATCCTGTGTCACCGCGTTCACCTTGCCGCCGCCGAGACGCGGATCGACGTAGGTGTGCAGGCCGACCTTTGAGATGACACCCTGCTCGCCGGAGGCGCACGAGCGATAGAGCTTCGAGATGATGCCTTGCGGCAGGTTGTAGCCCTGGATCTTATTATTCTGCGCCGCCTGCGCGACCTTCGGCATGCGCCCGAAATTGGCGGCGATGACGCGCGCGAGCAGGCCCTCATGATGCAGGCGGCCGGTGCCAAGCCCTTTGCTGTCGCCGGCACCGGCGCACATGATGAGCGTTAGCCCTTTGGGCTCTTGGGTGTCGACAAAGCGCTTTTCGAGCGCCGCGTGCAGCATTTCGGGTACGCAACTCTGCACAAAGCCCGTGGTGCAAACGACATCGCCGTCATTGACGAGAGCAACGGCCTGCTCGGCCGTAATGACCTTATTTTTCAGCATCGGTGCCGTGTCTTCCCCTTGGGCAGTCCTTCGAGCTACTGGCAGTGTGGCCGCCGCGCCGCGTGTCGGACCTGTTATTTTGCGCAGTTGACCCTAATCGGCGCAGCCCAGCCCTGCAACGATCTCAAAGGAAACACGCCGTAGCCAGGATCGGAACACAAATGACTTGATAAAATGAGCTATTTCCGCTGGTTAAAGAGCTGCGCGGCAAACCTGTCACGCCAACCCGCATTGCCGCGGCGCAGCGAGAGAACTTCGAGCAGGCAAACGCGGCCGTGCTAGTGTCCCGAGGTCGCTGCGATCTCGCCTGAGGGCATTGCACGGCCCCATAGGCAACCAGCCAAGGATCGCAATTGACCGATGATCAATCCGCCGGTGTGACCCGGAGTGCGCGTGAGTGGGCTTCGCTTCTCAACCGCTATCGAGAGCCGAGTGCGAAACGCAGCACCGCCGAACTGGCCATCACCGCCACAGCCTTCATCCTCGTCTGGGGGCTGATGTGGGCCACGCTTCCTCTCGGCTATGTACTCACTCTCTTGCTGGCGCTGCCGGCGGCCGGCCTGCTGGTGCGCCTGTTCGTGGTCCAGCACGACTGCGGCCACGGCTCGTTCTTCCGTAAGCGCGGCACGAACGACTGGGTCGGACGCGTGATCGGTGCGGTAACACTGACGCCGTACGATGCTTGGCGTCGTAGCCACAACTCGCACCACGCGAGCTCAGGCAACCTCGATGAGCGAGGGATCGGTGACATCGACACGTTGACCGTACGCGAATACGTCGGCCGTTCGCCTTGGATGCAGTTCTGCTATCGCGTCTATCGCCACCCGGTGGTGATGTTCGGGATTGGCCCCGCCTACCTGTTCCTGGTTCGCCACCGCCTGCCCTTTGGCTATATGCGGAAGGGATGGGGTCCCTGGGTCAGCACGATGGCCACTAATCTGGCCACCGCGGCGCTGATCGCCGCGATGATCTGGCTGGTCGGCGCGGGGCCTTTCTTCCTCGTGCATCTGCCGATCACGCTGCTGGCAGCGTCGATGGGTGTGTGGCTGTTCTATGTGCAGCACCAGTTCGAAGAGACGACCTGGGCCGATGATCCGAGTTGGAACCTGCACGAGGCGGCGCTGCACGGCAGCTCGCATTACGATCTGCCGCCTGCACTTCGCTGGTTGAGCGGCAATATCGGCATCCATCACGTGCACCATCTGTGCAGCCGCATTCCGTTCTATCGACTCCCCGAGGTGCTGCGCGATCACCCAGAGCTCGGACAGACCAGCCGGCTGACGATCAAGGAGAGTCTCGACACCGTGCGTCTGGTGCTGTGGGACGAAGACCAGAAGCGGTTGATCTCGTTTAACGAGCTGCGCAGCCGCAGCCGCCGGCTGCGAGCGCAGCACGCCTAATCGATGCACAGGGAGGGGCCGCTCAGCGGCCCCCTTTTCTGCATGTGGGCCCTAGAAAGTTTGGCTTTAGGGCCAATATCTAAGTGGGAGGGGCGATCGGTCATTCGTCTGCCGTAGGAGGTCCCGTGCCGGAAAACGACCAAGCGACCGCCGCTCCCGCAAGCCAGGGAATGCGCGGCGAGATTGCCAATAAGTGGCCGAAGCTCACGGCCGAGCAGATCGCTGGGCTGGCCACCAAGGACGACCTCGTCAGGGAACTGCAGGCGGCCTACGCGCTCGATGCGGCGCAGGCCCAGAGCGAGGTCGATGCGTTCGCTGACAAGCGCGACCTCTAAGGCGTCGCCTGGTCTCGCGCGCAGGTCAGCCCCCCGCGCCGCAGACTACAAAAAAGCCCCGGCGCACAGCGCCGGGGCTTTTCCGTTATTGCGGTCGAGAGTGGCTCAGTAATCCATGCCGCCCATGCCGCCGCCCGGCATCGCGCCATGGCCAGCGTCTTTCTTCGGCAGCTCGGCGATCATCGCCTCGGTGGTGATCAGCAGGCCGGCCACGGAAGCTGCGTCCTGCAATGCACAGCGCACGACCTTGGCCGGATCGATGACACCCTGCGAAACGAGATCGCCATAGGTGCCCGTCTGCGCGTTGAAGCCGAACGCATAGGTGGCGTTCTCGAGGATCTTGCCGACGATCACCGAACCATCTTCGCCGGCATTGGTGAAGATCTGGCGCGAAGGAGCCTGCAGCGCCTTGCGAACGATGGCGATGCCGGTCTTCTGGTCTTCGTTGTCGACCTTGAGGGTGTCGAGCGCCTTGATGGCGCGCAGCAGCGCGACGCCGCCGCCAGGGACGATGCCTTCTTCGACGGCGGCACGCGTGGCGTGCAGGGCGTCGTCAACGCGATCCTTGCGCTCCTTCACTTCAACCTCGGTAGCGCCTCCGACCTTGATGACTGCAACACCGCCGGCCAGTTTGGCCAGACGCTCCTGCAGCTTCTCCTTGTCGTAGTCCGAGGTGGTGTCTTCGATCTGCGCCTTGATCTGCTTGATGCGCCCTTCGATGTCGGCCTTCTTGCCGGCGCCGTCGACAATCGTGGTGTTCTCCTTGTCGATCGTCACCTTCTTGGCGCGACCCAGCATGTCGAGGGTGACGTTCTCAAGCTTGATGCCGAGATCTTCCGAGATCGTCTGGCCGCCCGTGAGGACAGCGATGTCCTCCAGCATGGCCTTGCGGCGATCACCGAAGCCGGGAGCCTTGACGGCGGCAACCTTGAGGCCACCGCGCAGCTTGTTGACGACGAGCGTGGCCAGAGCCTCGCCCTCGACGTCCTCAGCGATGATGAGCAGCGGCTTGCCGGACTGCACCACGGCTTCCAGAAGGGGCAGGAGCGTCTGCAAGCCACCCAGCTTCTTTTCGTGGATCAGAATGTAAGGATCTTCCAACTCGACCATCATCTTCTCGGCGTTGGTGATGAAGTACGGCGAGAGATAACCGCGGTCGAACTGCATGCCTTCGACCACTTCAAGCTCGGTCTCCAGGCTCTTGCTTTCCTCGATGCTGATGACGCCTTCGTTGCCGACCCGTTTCATGGCTTCGGCCAGTTTGGCGCCGATTTCGGCATCGCCGTTCGATGAGATGGTGCCGACCTGGGCGATCTCGTCGTTGGAGGTGACTTTCTTGGCCTTGGCCTTCAATTCAGCGACGACAGCGGCAACCGCCTGGTCGATGCCGCGACGCAGGTCCATGGGGTTGGCACCGGCCGCAACCGACTTGGCGCCTTCCTTGATGATCGCTTGTGCCAGCACCGTCGCCGTGGTCGTTCCGTCACCAGCGAGGTCGGAGGTCTTGGAAGCGACCTCCTTCAGCATCTGGGCGCCCATGTTCTCGAACTTGTCGTCGAGTTCGATCTCCTTGGCGACGGTGACGCCGTCCTTGGTAATGCGCGGGGCGCCATACGACTTGTCGAGCACGACGTTGCGTCCCTTGGGACCGAGCGTGACCTTGACAGCGTTGGCGAGGATATCGACACCGCGCAGCATGCGATCGCGCGCGTCTTGACCGAATTTGACGTCTTTAGCAGACATGTGGAGCTTCTCCTGGATGATTGGGGATGGCGTCGTGAGCGCTTAGGCTGCGGCCTTGATTTTGGCCGTTCCCTCGATGACGCCGAGGATGTCGCTCTCTTTCATGATAAGCAGGTCGTCGCCGTCGATCTTGACCTCGGTGCCCGACCACTTGCCGAACAGCACCGTGTCGCCGGCCTTGACGTCCAGTGCAGTGATCTTGCCGCTCTCGTCGCGCGTGCCGGGGCCGACCGCTACGACTTCGCCGCGCATCGGCTTTTCCTTGACGGTATCCGGGATGATGATGCCGCCCGCGCTCTTGCCGTCTTCTTCGAGCCGTTTGATAACGACGCGGTCGTGCAAGGGCCGGAATTTCATTGAAATCCTCAAATCTCTGATTTTTGGGGGAAGCGCGTGCAATCCGGCCGTTCAGAACGGCGCTCGTTGCAGTGACGTATCCTTTAGCACTTCTCAGCCCAGAGTGCTAACGATGCTTTCGCTTCCCTTGCCGATAGGCGCCCGAGGTACAGAGCATGACACTCGAGGCAATGGGCTGGAGCCCGCTTCGCACGGCGGAATTCGCAGCCCGCGCGGCCGACGGCATGGTGCCGGGCCGCGTCGTCGGCGAGCATCGGAGCCACTTTCAGGTCGCCACCGACGCCATCGAACTTGCCGCCGAGGTCCCAGGAAGGCTGCGCAATGCAGCCGCGCAACGCTCCGATCTGCCCGGTGTCGGAGATTTTGTCGCCTTGCGCCTCCCCAGCGGCAACGGTTCCGCCACCATCGAGGAAGTGTTGCCGCGCACCAGCGCTCTGATACGCAAGGCATCGGGCGAAAACCGACCGCAGCTTCTGGCCGCCAACGTCGATGTCGTCTTCATCGTCACGGCGCCGGACGGAGATTTGAATATGCCGCGCATCGAGCGCCTGCTGGCGCTTGTCGTCGAGAGTTCCGCAACGCCCATCATCGTTCTCAACAAGGTCGATCTCACCGACGATGTGGCCGGTACGATGCAGCAGATTGCTGCGGTGTCGGGTGGCGCCCCCGTCCACGCAGTGAGTGCCAACGCTGATCGCATCGCCGAGATCGAGCAGTATTTCGAAGGTAATCGGACTGCCGTGCTCATCGGCTCATCGGGCGTCGGCAAATCGACGCTGACCAATGCACTGCTCGGACGCTCCGCGCAAGCCACGCAGGAGGTGCGCGCCCACGATAGCCGCGGGCGCCACACGACGACGCATCGCCAGTTGTTCCGGCGCCCGGGGGGCGGGTGCATCATCGACACGCCCGGCATGCGCGGTGTCGAGGTTTGGAATAGCGACAAGGACGTCGACGCTAATTTCGAGGACATCGCCAACTTGGCGCTCGGCTGCAAATTCAGCAATTGCCGTCATGAGGCGGAGCCCAAGTGCGCGGTGCGCGCTGCAGTCGAACGCGGCGAACTCGACGCCGAGCGCCTGGCCGTCTATGTGCGACGGGCGCGCGACGCCATTTCTGGCGCGCGGTAGGTTCGCTCGAAATCCAGATCAGTTCAGCCGCGATCCAGCTTCGGCTATCTCATCCGTCCAGACCTTGAAGCCTTCAAGGGTGTTGGGCCCAAAAGTCGTTGTCATCGCAACGTCGGCGGCGTCGCGGCCGCGTGCGATCAATACCCGACCGATACGCGGGACGTTGTTGCGTGGGTCGAACGTGTACCACTGTCCGCCGATGTAGGCCTCAAACCACGCCGCGAAATCGCCGGGTGGGTAGGGCGGCGGCATGCCGACGTCGCCGAGGTAACCGGTGCAGTAGCGGGCAGGGATGTTCAAGGCCCGACAGAAAGCGATGGCGAGGTGGGCGTAGTCGCGGCAAACACCACGTTTCTCCGCATATGCTTCCGAGGCCGTGCGCGTGACGCGCGCATGCTCATATCCGAAAGCGATGTGCTGATGAACCCAGTCGCAGATCGCCTGCACGCGGCCCCATCCGGGCCGTGCGTGACCAAACAATTTCCAGGCGAGGTCGAGCAACTGATCGCTGTCGCAGAACCGGCTGGCGAGCAGGAACACCAGCGCCTCTTCGGGCAGATTCTCGACCGGTATCTGCTGCGCATCCGCGACGACCGGATCGGGAAGGCCACTATCGGTGATGATGGCATCGGCCGTTATCCGAACCTTGCCGGCCGGGGCCATGATCCTGCAGCACCAGTTGCCGAAGCTGTCGCGATAACCGGAAATCGGCACCACCGGCTTGATCAGTATGTGGTCGGGCGCCGCCAGCCCGGCGACCCGCGTGAAGTGAATATTGAGCATGAGTATGGCGGGCGTCGGTTGCGGGAACGCGTACAGCAGTTCGTAGCCGACACGAAGCTTCATGGTCTTGTCACCGATGCTGAAATCCTGGCACGCGTCGGCGTGCTCTGACGCCCGAGCCTAGACAGGTGGCGCGGCCGGGTAGAGCACCATGATGACGGCGAGTATGACCAAGGCGGTCACCAGCGGGACGATCCACTGCGGGCGTCGCTTTTGGGGAAAAGCCGTAATGTTTGGAGCTGTCATCTTTCACCACTAACACCCCCGACTGCCGGGGTCCATCTTTGCATCCTGCCGCGATGGTCAGGCGTTACTGTATTGGCCGCGGGCAAACGCGCGCGGTTTGGCATTACAAAGTCGGTGCGCCGGCGCCACGCCAATCGGAAGGCACTTCGGCATTCACCTCTTTAGCGAAGGCATCCCGGCTGGTGATCTGCCACGCTGCCGGGTCCCAGGACGGAAAGGCCATCTTCCCCCGCACGACATAGGTGACGCTGTCGCGGTCGATGACGAGTACTTTCCTCACATCGTTTTTGGGTGTCGCGAAACACTTTCCGACGACAATCGCGCCATAGCTCACGGGCATCACACGATCCTCTAATTCGAGTCACAGGCGTAGAGGCCAACCGACGACCCCAACGACGCGTTAGTGCGTGCCATTCCCGCTGCGGATCAGTGCCGCGACGGCCTGTACGACCTGCTCTTCCGACGCGGGCTTGCCGAGGTGCGCGGCACCCGCGCATTCTCCGCCGAGCGAAGGGTAGCCGCTAAAAATGACAAACGGGATTCCGCGCTGTTTGAGGCGCGTGCACAGTTGCTGGCTGTTGCCGTCTGGGAGGGTGTGGTCGATGATGGCGGCCGACAGCCCTTCGAGTTCGACGAGCGTGAGGCCCTGCTCAAGAGTATTGGCGGCCGTCACCGACGCTCCCGCACCATTGAGCACATCGGTTACGTAGATGGAGATGAATGGCTCATCCTCCACGACGAGAACCAAGCACCCTTCGAGAACTGGGCGTGACATCAGCATCCATTGGCGCGGCAAAGCGCGAGACGCCGGAGGCGGCGCGACCACGCTCGGTCGCCCGTGTCCCAAGCTGTCGATCAATCCTCGGACGCGCAACAAGACGCGATGATCGACGGGAGGCAAAGCCCACTGAGCTGGAGCGGGCTTGGTGCTGCGTACCCACTCCCCTACCACACTAGACCCCCCGGACCTAATGTCTTGCTGCCGACAGCCAGGACGCGTCCTCGCGCTGCAAACGGCTTCTTCCTCGGCGCGGGCCGTGCCGACCGTGGCTTATACTGTTCCAAGACGCCTGATCGCGGTCTTCCCCCATGCAAGCGGCCGTGGCCGTCTGTGCGTAAACTCGTTGCGCCTTGACCGGTTTATGCCGGTCGTTGCATGAGGCGCAGTGGCAAGGAGCGCAGCATGGACAAAATCAACGACCGCATCGCAGCCGAATTGGGCGTCGCCGCGCGGCAGGTAGCCGCCGTGGTGGAACTGCTTGGCGAGGGCTCGACGGTTCCGTTCATCGCCCGCTACCGCAAGGAGAAGACCGGCGGGCTGGATGATACGCAGCTGCGCAAGCTGGAAGAGCGGCTCGGCTATCTGCGCGAGTTGGAGGACCGCCGCGCCAGCGTGCTGAAGACCATCGACGGGCTGGGCAAGCTGACGCCCGAGCTGGCGCGCGCCATCAACGGCGCGGAGACGAAGGTTGAGCTGGAAGACCTCTATGCGCCCTACAAGGTGAAGCGGCGCACGAAGGCACAAATCGCGCGCGAAGCTGGCCTCGAGCCGCTGAGCGAGGCGCTGCTGAAGAACCCGGCGCTCGACCCGCAGACGGAAGCCGGCAAGTTCATCGATGCCGGCAAGGGCGTTGCCGACGTCAAGGCGGCGCTCGAAGGCGCGCGCCATATCCTTATCGAGCGCATCGCCGAGACGCCGGCCCTCGTCGGCAATTTGCGCGAATGGGTATGGGGCGAGGGCGAATTGAAGTCCGCCGTTCGCAAGGGCAAGAACGAGGAGGGCGCCAAGTTCTCCGACTACTTCGAATTCGGCCAGCGCATCAAGGATATGCCATCGCATCGTGCGCTCGCCATGCTGCGCGGCGCCAACGAGGGCTTTCTCGAGCTTGATCTCGATGTGGCCAACGAGAAGGGCAAGCCGCATCCGGCCGAGAGCCGCATCAAGTCGGCCTTCGGCATCGCCGATCGCGGGCGGCCCGCCGACGCCTGGCTCGGCGAGACTGTGCACCGTGCCTGGGTCGACAAGCTGTCCGGCTCGCTGCAGACAGGCCTGCTGACCCGCCTCAAGGATCGCGCCGACGCCGAGGCGATAGCGGTGTTCTCCAACAACCTGAAGGACCTGCTGCTCGCTGCGCCGGCGGGCCGTCGCACCACCATGGGCCTCGATCCCGGCATCCGCACCGGCGTCAAGGTCGCCGTCGTTGATGCAACCGGCAAGGTCGTCGCCACCACGACCGTATATCCGCATGAGCCGCGCCGCGACTGGCAGGGATCGCTCGCCACGCTGGCGTCACTGTGCATGAAGCACAAGGTCGATATTGTCAGCGTCGGCAATGGCACCGGTGGCCGCGAAACCGACAAGCTTGTTGCCGAGCTGATGACCAAGATGCCGGAGCTGAACCTGACCAAGGCGATGGTGTCGGAGGCGGGCGCCTCCGTCTATTCGGCGTCGGAGCTTGCGGCCAAGGAATTCCCCGACCTCGACGTCAGCCTGCGCGGCGCCGTGTCGATCGCGCGCCGCCTGCAGGATCCGCTGGCAGAGCTGGTGAAGATCGAGCCCAAGGCCATCGGCGTCGGCCAGTACCAGCACGATGTGGACCAGAGCGGCCTGGCGCGCTCGCTCGACGCGGTGGTGGAGGATTGCGTCAATTCTGTCGGCGTCGACGTCAATACCGCTTCGGCTCCGCTGCTGTCGCGTGTCTCCGGCCTCAACCAGACGCTCGCCTCCAACATTGTTGCCTTCCGCGACGAGAACGGTGCCTTCAAGACGCGCGTCGGCCTCAAGAAGGTGCCGCGGCTCGGCGCCAAGGCCTTCGAGCAGGCGGCGGGCTTCCTGCGCATTATGGATGGCAAGAACCCGCTCGACGCCTCCGCAGTGCATCCGGAAGCCTACGTCGTGGTCGAGAAGATCGCCGAAGCTACCAAGCGCCCGCTCAAATCGATCATCGGCGACCGGGCGTTCCTCAAGTCGCTGCGGCCGGCGGAGTTCGCCGACTCCGCTTTCGGCATTCCCACCGTCACCGACATTCTCGCCGAGTTGGAGAAGCCTGGTCGCGATCCGCGCCCCGAGTTCAAGACTGCAACATTCCAGGAAGGGGTCGACAGCATCAGCGACCTGCAGCCCGGAATGCAGCTCGAAGGCGTCGTCACCAACGTTGCGGCGTTCGGCGCTTTCGTCGATGTCGGCGTGCATCAGGACGGTCTGGTGCACATTTCGGAACTGTCCGATCGGTTCGTCAAGGATCCGCGCGAGGTGGTGAAAGCGGGCGATGTCGTGAAGGTGCGCGTCAAGGAAGTCGACGTGGCACGCAAGCGCATTGCGTTGACCATGAAGTCGGGCGCCATTGACGCGGGTGCGCCCGCCACGCGCACAGGCTCGTCATCTCCGATGCCGCGCAACAGCAGCAGTTCGCCGCCGCGACCTCAGGGCAACCAACCGCCGGCCGAAAGCGCGCTCGCTGCCGCCCTGCGCCGCGCGCAAGAAAAGAGCGGCGACTAAGACGTAGTCACCTTGGGCGGTTCTATTGGCCACCCGCCGACCGCGACCTCACCCACGCCGTGGTCGAGCGCGTCGCGTGGTAGCGGGTGCCGACTTACAGCTCGTTTATCGGCACCTTCAGATGCCGCTTACCCGCCGCGTCCGGCTCGGGAAGATTGCCGCCCCGAATATTAACCTGGATCGACGGGATAATGAGCCGCGGGAGTTCAAGGGTGGCGTCGCGTTCGGTGCGCATGTTGACGAACTCGTCCTCGCTGATGCCGTCGCGGACGTGGATGTTGTGCGCCCGCTCCTCCGCAACGGTCGTCTCCCATTTGATGTCGCGGCCGCCCGGGGCATAGTCGTGACACATGAACAGTCGCGTCTCCGGCGGCAGCTCCAGCACGCGCTTGATCGAACGGAACAGCGTGCGCGCGTCGCCGCCGGGAAAATCGGCGCGGGCCGTGCCGCCGTCGGGCATGAATAGCGTGTCGCCAATGAAGGCGGCATCGCCGATGACGTGCGTCATGCAGGCTGGCGTGTGTCCCGGCGTGGACATCGCGAAGCACGTCATCGACCCGATCTGATAAGTGTCGCCGTCGGCGAACAGCCGGTCGAACTGGCTGCCGTCCCGCTGGAACTCGGTGCCTTCGTTGAAGATCTTGCCGAACACCTCCTGCACGATGGTGATGTTCTCGCCGATGCCCAGCTTGCCGCCGAGCTTTGCCTGAATGTACGGCGCGGCTGAAAGATGATCGGCGTGCGCATGCGTCTCGATCACCCATTCGACGGTCAGGTTGGCGTCCTGCACCGCGGCAATGATCTGGTCGGCGGACTGGTAGCCGATGCGGCCCGACGCGTAGTCGATGTCCATGACGCTGTCGATGATCGCGCAAGCCGCCGAGTTGGGATCCCTGACGATATAGCTGACCGTGTTGGTCGGAGGGTCGAAAAAGCCCGTCACTTGCGGCTTTACATGGAGATTCACAGGATGGGGGATAGGCAACGCTCGTCTCCTACAGGACTGGCTGGAGGCCTTGTTACCCCAGGAACAGCGCGCATTCCAATACCCCGCCATCTTCCGCAGCATGGAACGCATCGAGGTGGTGCGGACGACGGGACGGAGCAAACAGATGGAAATCGCAAACCTGGACATCGGCTGCAGCATCACCGGGATCAACGCTGCCAAGGCCACGAAGACCCAGATCAAGAAGGTCCGCGACCTCCTTTACAAAAACCGGCTGGTCGTCCTCAAGAACCAGAACCTCGACGAGGCAGAATACTGCGCGTTCGCCAAGCGGGTCGGCAACCCGGTTCCCTACCTGCAGAACAACTACCATCATCCCGAATTTCCGCTGATCTTCGTCTCCTCGAACGTCAAGAAGGAAGGCAAGCAGATCGGCGTCGCCCGCACTGGCGGCTACTGGCACTCCGACACGTCATTCGAGCAGGACCCCAAGTTCATCACAATGCTGATGCCGAAGGTTCTGCCCAAGAGCTTCGCGCGATCCACCCGCTTCATCGATATGGCCGCCGTTTATGCAGCGCTGCCGCAAACGGTGAAGGATAAGCTGGCCGGCCGCGAATTCATGCACACCGGCAAGATGCGCTACAAGGTGCGCACTCAGGATGCCGGCTACGACATTTTCGAAATCCTCGCCACCATCGACCAGCTCTGCCCGGCAGTGCGCCACCCGGCAGTGATCGAGCACCCCTACACCAAGGAAAAGGTGCTCTACGGCAACCGCGGGTTCACGCTCTCCATCGCCGATGCCTCGCTCGATGAATCAGCCTCGCTGCTGAAGCAGATATTCGACTTCGCCGAGACGCCGCGTTTTGTACGCGAAGTACAGTGGTCGATGGGCGACGTGATCATCTGGGACAACCGCTTCCTCTCGCACACCTCAGGCCGCAACGAAGGCCTCGAGGAAGAGACGATGATGTACCGCATCACACTTCAGGACGGCATGCCGCTTTGCGCTTCGCAGAATGTTCCCGCGGAGACAGCCGCCTGATCGGTTTTCACTTAATCATTGGCTCATCAATTCGCTCAAACTCATGGGGACGGCCATGTGTGCAATAGCTCAAATTGACGGCGCTTCTAGTTCGATTGTTGCCAATGCTGGTACGTGCGGGTCGGGGCCCTGCAGTGGAATTTGCAAGCGCCTCGCAGCAGTCACGGCGGCGCTCGAGGTCCCGGCTCCTGCCAAGGCAGAGCCGCAGTTCCCGATAGCCATCGCCGACGAGTTTACTGCCGAAATTCTGAAGCCCTACCGCGAGAACGCCACCTACCTGAAGGCGGCGGAGATTACCGAGGTCAACGATAAGTCGGCCATCGCCGGCACCGACCAGAAGCTGATTGTCGGCAAGGGTCGCTTCTCGATCCCCGAGAGTTGCTACATCGACTCCACCGGCCACTTCAACGCGGTCGAATTCAACATTTGCTACAATCAGCTGGCCTACGTGCTGTTCGCCGGCTGCATCAACGCCGGCCTCATGAGCAAGGTGCGCGCCGGTGACGTCGAGATCCCGACGATGAGCGAGTTCAAGCGCCACCAGCTCCCGGCCATGATGATCGTTGCCCTTGAGAGCCGCTACTTCAAGCCGCTCGACAGCAAGGACTTCACTGCCGAGCTTTCGATCAATAAGATCTCCGCGGTCGGCAATGCCTGGTTTTTCTTCACCACGATTACCTTCTCGGACAGCGAAGGCGTAAAGGCCAAGGGTTCGGTAACTCTGGCATTTAGCCCGTCCTACAATCCGACCACGGTACACTGAGCCATGAGCCAGCTTGCCGCCATTCAGTCAGCCGAGACCGTCGCCGCCTTGCGGGCGCTGGCCGGCAGCGACGATGGACTACTCGAGCCGTGCCGTGATCTCTTTGCCGGGCAATTCCTGAGTTTCAAGAGCCGGCTGCTGCTCAATCTCGCCCCGCATGGGGTGCTGCGGCGGCTGATCGAGCGCGCTGCGCCCGGGCAGTTATTGCTTCACCATCGCCCGCACGCGCCATTTCGACGAGGCATTGCTGGCCGGCATCCGCGGCGGGATCGAGCAGGTCGTGATCCTCGGCGCCGGGTATGAACTCGCGCGCTTTCCGCTTCAAGAACGAGCTGGGTTCCATCAAGGTGTTCGAACTCGATCATCCCGGCACGCAGGCACGCAAGAAGGCGCTACTCGAAAGCAGCAATGCGGTGCTCCCCGACAACCTGACGCTGATCGGCATCGACTTCGCCAAGCAGTCATTCCGGAAGCTGCTGCCCGAGCACGGCTTCCGCAGCGACGCCAAGACGCTATTTCTGTGGGAAGGCGTTTCCTATTACCTGCCTTTGCCGGCGATCGATGATGTTTTGAAGTTCGTCGCCGGTTGCGCTCCCGGAAGCTCGGTCGTCTTCGACTACGCGCTGCAGAGCTTCGTGGACGGCGATACCAGAACCTATGGCGGTGCAGCGGTGGCTCGCTGGCTGGAGAAGATCGGCGAGCCGTTTCTTTTCGGCCTGCATCCTGTCGACGCCCAGAACTTCCTCGCCAAGCGTGGCTTACGCGTCGTCTCGCACGTCGGCCCGGCCGATATCGAGAACCTGTACCTTGCGACGCACCACGGCGGCATGCTCGGCCGCACTCTCGGTCACGTACGCATCATCGAGGCGCAGACGGCTGCAGCCTGATCCCACTCACGGAGCAAAAGCCATGAATGCCCTTGCCGCCCCTGCCGACCTGGAATTCGAAGCCGCTACCGGCGCGCCGTCTCCCGCGCGCCGGCGCATCGACTGGACGGGCATGTGGTTCCGCATCGTCGAGAATGAAGGCGAGTTCGTCGGCATGCGCGGCGGCCGCCGGCTGCCGAGCGGGGATATAGATTGGGTCTTTCCCTCGCATGCCGAGTACGACGGCCTCGGCGGCTTCGTGCATGTCCTGCGCCAAGCCTATCCCGGCCGCGACATCAAGGTGCCTGCACGGCAAAGCCGCATGCCCTCGCTTGGCAAGCGCCTCGCTGCGGTGATGCAGATGTGCCTGCGCAAGCCCGTCGCCGCCGCGGCGTGGCGCGGACACGATCCCGATTGGACTGGCCACTGCCCGAATGCCGGGGGCGAATTCGCCACCGGCTTCTTCTCCGCCGAAACGACGAGTCGTCTCAACGCCAAAGCGCGCGCGCAGGGCGTATCCCTCAACTGTCTACTGATGCACACCCTGGCGCTGGCCACCGAGCCAGAGCTGGAAGCAGGGCCGCGGATCTGGATGATGCCGGTCAACATGCGCGGGCCGGTGCAACTCGACCGCGACACCGCCAACCAGAGCGGCTACCTGCAGATCGAAGTCGCCGCCGATGCTCCCTTGGCGCGCGTCCAGGAGCAGATCAAGCAGGCGCTGCGCCGCCGCGATCATTGGGCGAGTTGGACATTCCTTAATCTCAGCCAGTTGATCGGCGCCGCCGGCATTCGCCACGTCTACAAGCTGCAAATGCAGCGTTTCATGGGACGGCCTTTCGTCGGCTCTTTCTCCAACCTCGGCGCATGGAAAGGTGTCGGCGAGTGGTGCGTGTGCCCGCTGGTAACCCGCACTTCTCCCGTCGGCGTCGGCGCCATCGTGTGCGACGGGCGCCTGGGACTGACATTCGAAGCGCACGCCTCCGTTCGGCGCGAAGCTGGCTGGACGCAGACGGTCATGGACCGCTGGGCGGCGTTGCTGCAATCTCCCGCCTGACCGGCGCGCGGCCGATAAGTGACGCATCTGGATTCAGGGAGGGACGGCATGCCGCCGATGGACCAGAGCACCGGCAATGCGGCCGCGATTTATCCACCGTTCCTCGAGCCGCCTGTCGAACCGCTCAGCCTGCCCGGATACTTTCTCGCCTTCGTTCGCAACCCGCTCGGCGCCACGCCGGCGATCATCTATCGCGAATGGACCTATCAATACCGCGGTCGCATCACCTACGTGGCCGACCCCGCAATCATCAAGCGCGTCCTGCTGGAAGACTTCTCCTCCTTCCCCAAGACCATCATCGAGCGCTACGTATTCAGCAAGCTGCTGGGCAAAGGCATCCTGACCTCGCACGGCGCGGAATGGCGCTGGCAGCGACAGGCGGCAGCGCCGTTGTTCCGCCCAGCTGAAATACAGCGCTACGCGCCGATCATGACGGCGGCAGCCGAGCACGCGATCGCCAGTTGGCGCCAATTGCCACCGGCGTCGCGTCGTGACGTGGCCCGCGATACGACAAGCGCCGCCTTCAGCGTCATCGCCGATACGATGCTGCACAGTCGCGACCCGGCCGTTACCGCTGCGCTCGAGCGCGCCCACCGCGACTACCTGCTGCCGCTGTCCTGGCCAGGCGTCTACGGTGCCCTGGGCCTTCCAGGCTGGCTGCCGTTTCCGCGCAAGGCGGCACGCCGCCGCGCCGAAATCGACATGCGGCAGTCGGTCGGTAACCTGGTGCGCGAGCGGCGCTCGGGCAGCGATACGCGCGATGACCTGATGACGCGCCTGCTGTCGGCCAAGGACCCTGAGACCGGGCAGGGCATGTCCGACGAACAGATGGTCGACAACCTGCTGACCTTCCTGCTCGCCGGCCACGAGACGTCCGCCAAGTCGCTCGCCTGGATGCTTTACCTGGTGGCGCTGTCGCCCGAATGGGAGCAGCGGCTGTTGGCGCAGGTGAAGAGCGTCGCCGGCGATTCGCCCATCGGCGCCGAGCACGCCGACCGGCTCACCGACGTGACCATGTTCATCAAGGAGGCGATGCGGCTCTATCCGCCGATATCGTCGCTGGCGCGCGTCGCCACCAAGGACGTCGACCTCGACGGCACGCTGGTGAAGAAGGACGGCATCATCGTCATGCCGATCTTCGCTATCCATCGGCATGCGCGCCTGTGGGAGGATCCGGCGCGTTTTGATCCCGAGCGTTTTTCACCCGAGCGGGAAGCCAAGCAGGTGCGCTTCCAGTACATGCCGTTTGGTGCCGGCCCCCGCGTGTGCATCGGCGCTTCGTTCGCCATGCTGGAGGCGACGATCCTGCTCGCCTCGTTCGTGCGTGCGGCGCATTTTGAGGTGCCAGTAGGACACGTGCCGGTGCCGCTGTCGCGCATTGCGCTGCAGCCCAAAGGCGGCATGCCGTTAACGGTGTCGATGCGCACACCTTAGCGCCGCGTTGCCGTGTCGGGCGGCCAAAAAGGCGGTCCCTTTCCATGTGCCGCGCGGAACAGCGCCGCGGGCGCTACCCGACCATATTCGCTCAGCCGATTATTCCGACCGATGGAGCGAAGTCGTGATCGTATGTTCGTGCAATTGCCTGAGCGATACCCAGATTATGGATGCGGCACGCTCGCGCTGCCTGCGCGTGACCCAGGTGCATGCATGCCTGGGGTGCCGTCCGCGATGCGGCCAGTGCTTTGCGACCATCAAGGCGATGCTCGACGAGCCATCGGAACCGGACGGCACCGATGTTTCGCGGGAGAGCAACCTGCTGCTGAGTTGAACGCAGCGGGTGCACGCCATCGATGCATGCCGCCGAAGGTCGTGCAAAGCCGTCACAGAATCAGCTGCTAATGTCATCTCGCGCCGCGGCGCGAATCGGATAACGTATTTGAATTCAATGTGTTGTAGCGGAGGTGCGTTCAATATAACGGAGAACGCTTCTGCCGCTAACGCACACAAGAACGCGGAACGCGATGATTCTGGCCGGTATTCTGGCTGGGGTATCGCCGCTTTCGGCAGCCGATGCCGGCGGCTCGTGCTGTGACGACCTCGACGCCAGGGTTGCCGAACTCGAAGACATGCTAGCGCGTCGCGGCAACAACAAGGTCAGCCTGGAGGTCTACGGCCTCGTCAACCAGGCGCTGCTCGGCTGGTACGACGGCAAAGATGCCGACGTCTACGAGGTGACCAACGACAACCAGCGCACGCGCATCGGCTTCAAGGGCAAGGCGAAGATCAATAAGGATTGGGAGGCTGGCTACAAGATCGAGATCGGCATCCGATCGGCCAACTCCAAGCGCGTCAACCAACTCAATTCCAAGGGCGACGATAACCCCGAAGATGTCGGCTTCGACCTGCGCGATATCTCCTGGTACGTGAAGGAGAAGCACCGCGGCACGCTGCTCGTCGGCCTCAGCAACGCCGCCACAGACAAGATTACCGAGAGCAACCTCACGCAGACCGCTGACTTCTCCAAGTACTCGGATGTCGAGGACACCGGTCTCGGCATGCTTCTGCGTTCGTCGGTGAACGGCCGCCTGACAACCAGCGGGATTTCCTGGCGGCGGCTCATCGGCGACAGCGGCGACCAGCCGGGCGAAGGCGAGCGCGGCTTCGACATGGTCAAGTATCAGTCGCCGAACTCTGCGCGGGTTTTTTCTGACGGCCTCGTATGCCGCCAAGGAATTCTGGGACGTCGCGCTGCGCTACAAGAACGAGTTCGGCGACTTCCAGTTCGAGGCCGGTATCGGATACCTTGAGGTTATCGACGGCGCCGAACTCGCGGTGTGCGCCGCCACCGAGGTCGATAAAGAGGAACTCGGCGGTTTGATAGAACACGCGACCCAGGGCTGCCAAAGTTACGGCGGATCGTTCGCGATCCTCCACGAGAAGTCCGGGGCATTCCTCAACTTCGGCACGGGACTTAAGGTCGACAGCTTCATTCGCGACACACAGCGCTTTTCCGGCACCAATGTCGACCAACAGCAGTTTTTTTGGGCCGCGCAGGGAGGCGTTGAAAAGAAGTTCAACGACTTCGGCAAGACCACGATCTACGGCGAGTACTACAACTACGACGGCGGCGGCGGCACGCGCCGCACAGTCAGGGCCGGCGACGCGCTCAACCCGACGGGCGTCGGCAGCTGGGCTGAGTGGTATACCGACGTGGATATCTGGGGCGCGGGCATAGCCCAGGGCATCGATAACGCGGCGATGCTGTTGTACTTCTCCTATCGCCACGTCGAGGGTGAGCTACTTGCTCCGGCAGCTCAACGGCGTCACCGCCAACGGCGCCATCGCCAATGCGCCAATCGACGATCTCGATCTGGTGCTGACCGGCGCCGTCATCAAATTCTGAAGTTCAGCCCGTCGCGCTATGCCTCCCGCGCGGCTCAGCGCAACTTTGCCGCCCGTGCGCCGGCTTGCGCGCCGAGGTAGCCGCCGGCGCTGGCTCCGGCCAGCAGGATAGCGAGCGAGAAGACGAGAATCCTGCAGCCCCAGCCATGCCGTCAAGAAATAGGCGCCGACCGAGCCGATGAGCCCGCCGACAGTGCCGGCGAGGATGGCGAAGATCCCGCCGGTCGCGACGCCGATGAGCAGCGCCACGATGATGCCCGGATAGAGCGAAGGCCAGAAGTGATCATTCATCGAAAGCATCCCTTGCTCAATTAAACGCCGGGCGCATGACGGGCGGCGGCAACATCGAAGTAGGAATCGAAGCAGGCCGCAATAGAGCGCACGAACGGCCGGCCGCGCTCGGTGACGCGAAAGGCCTCCCCGTCCCGCTCGATGAGGCGGTCCTCGTCTGCTTCGAGCAGCGCCTGCGCCTCGCCCAATATCTCCTCCGCAGCGTTGCCGTACCGCAAGCGCAGCTCGCGCGCGGGGAAAGCCAGATCACACATCAAACGCTCGATAACAAAGCCCCGCATGCGATCGGCCTCGGCGAGGGCAAAGCCGCGCACTGTCGCCAGGCCATGTTCGCTGATGCACCGCGCGTATTCGGCGGCCGAGGCGTGGTTCTGCACATACCCTTGCGGCAGCCGTCCGATGGCCGAGGCGCCAAGACCGAGCACAACGTCGGCATTGTCGTTGGTATAGCCCTGGAAGTTGCGCGACAGCATTCCAGTTGTCAGAGAATCATCGGGCAGTGCGTAGTGATCGAGCCCGACGCGCCTGTAGCCGGCGGCGGAAAGCACCCGGCCGATGCGCTGCGCCTGCGCAAATCGTTCGACGGCACCAGGCAAGGCGGCATCGTCGATGAGCCTCTGATGCTTAAGGCGCGTCGGCAAATGCGCATAGCCGAAGGCGGCGATGCGCGCCGGCCGAAGTTCCAGCACCTTGGCGAGTGAATCCTGTACGCTGTCGCGCGTCTGGTTGGGCAGCCCGTAGATGATATCGACGTTGATGGCATCGATGCCATGCGCGCGGAACGTCAGCGCCGCGAATTGCGTCTCCGCGAAGGATTGGTGCCGGTTGATTGCCGCCTGCACCTTCGGATCGAAGTCCTGCACGCCGAGCGATACGCGCGTTACGCCCGCGGCTGCGAACGCGGCGATGCGTTCCGCATCGAGCCCGCGCGGATCGATTTCAACAGCGAATTCGGCGCCATCATGCAGCCGGAAGTGCCGCCGATGGGCATCTGCAAGGCGGGCGATGTCTGCGCTGGAGAGGATGTTGGGCGATCCTCCTCCCCAATGGACGTGCGTCACGGCATGATCACTCGGCACTCGCTCGGCAACGGCTGCGATCTCGCTGTGCAGCGCATCGAGATAGCCCGCGACGGGGTCATAGCGGTTGACGGCCTTCGTGCAGCAGCCACAGTACCAGCACAGCGAGCTGCAGAACGGGATATGCACGTAGATCGAAAGGCGCGTCTGGGGCGCCAGCGTTGCCAACCACGCGGCGTAGGTCTGCTGTCCGATGTCCGCGGAAAAATGCGGGGCCGTCGGATAGCTGGTGTAGCGCGGCACCGGCGCCGAATAGCGCCTCACGAGTTCAGGATTCATGGTGACCGTAACTCGCCTCCGGAATAAACGGGGCTGCCGTTCGCGCGCGAGCCCAAGCCTAGTGTGGCGGCGCGCAGTTCCGTTTGATGTCGATCAACGGCCTTCAGCGAGCGGGGGTGGCTGGCGGCTTGCCCCGGCAGACAAAGCAGCGCGATGTGCGGATGCGCGATGAGGATCGTCACCACACCGAACAGGGCGACGGTCAGGCCGGCGGCGATGCGGCGCGGCCGGCTGCGCGCGACGCCCGCCAGATGGCGGAACCCGAACGCGGCGGCCAGCAGCCCCGGCAGCGTGCCGATGCCGAATGCCGCCATGGTCGTTGCGCCGCCCCAGCCCGAACCGGTCAGCATCGCCGTGAAGAGGGCGGCGTACACCATCGCGCACGGCATCATTCCCCACGCCAGCCCCGATAGCAGCGGCGCGTAAACGCGGCTTTGCGCGGCGGCATTGAGGCGCGCTACGCCACCGGCAACCGAGCCGAGCCCGCGATCTAAGAGGGTGAGTGAGGGCAGCATTCCGGCGGTCGAAAGCCCGACCCAGATGAGCGACGCGGCCGCCGCCCACTGCAGGAGGCGGAATGCAGCGTCGCGGTCGAGCCAGCCGACGGCAGGAGCGCCGACGATGCCTATGAACGCGCCGGCGAGTGCGTAGGCCCCGACGCGCCCCACATGCGTTAGCGCGAAAGCAACGCGCGCGTCGCGTGACGATCCGCGCTCTTGGGCCAGCAATAGGCCGCACGCAATGCCGCCGCACATGCCGGCGCAATGCAGCGTGCTGGCAAGGCCAAGGGCGAGGCCATTCAGTGCGATGAATGCGATGCCGTCCACGCGATCCTCGTCACAGCGACTTCAGTGCAGGCGCTTGCCAAGCTGGGGAAACGGACGCTCGGCCCCACGCAGCAGGTTGAGCGGAAAGCGCGGCGCGGGGCGTGTCGTCACCCATCGTGCGCACAACACGCCTTCTGGCTCGGTGAACGGCGCCGGCAGCCACCGGTCGAGCGCCGCATCGCGGACGAAATGAGAGCGGCGCGATGCGATGGTGGTCCGTAGGAGCGCGCCTAGCCAGTCCGTATCCTCGCCGCCGCCGGCGAGCATCGCTGCCAGTGCCTTGCCCACCTCGCTGTGATGCTGCGAGAGATCAGCATGGTCGGCGCGCAGCCGATGGATTGAACTCCTCGCCTCAGCTCCGCGCCGCGCTTCGATTATCGGGAAGATGACCTCGCTCTGGAAGCTGACGTGCTCGGCCCAGCTCGGCTCCAGTGTGCGCGCCAGAATGCGCACCACCCTTGGGTCGCCGCGCATAACCAGCGCATCGGCGACGGCCAGCAACGCGTGGTCGATTTCCTGCTGGAGATGCACGTCGGCATCAATGTGGGCGCGTATGTCGACCGCAGTGTCCATGCGCTCAACTAAGCGTAGCGCCGCGGGCATGCTTTGATCGAAATCATCCGGAGAAGGCCGCTGTTACATTCTCTTACAATTCGTCACGCGCCCGGCATACCTGCGCAGCTGGGCCTCGGTACACCTCGTCTCAACGATCTTGACGAGATCAGAGACGGAGATAACCAATGCTCGCGGCGCGCACCGGACCCACCGTTCAAAACAGGCGTCCCCTGGCCGGTTCTGCCGGCTTTTCGCTCGATGAACGCATGGCATACGCGACGATCCGCCGAGTGCTCGCCAAGGAACACGTGTTCTGCGAGGGCGACACCCGCGATCATGTATTCCGCGTCGAAGAGGGTGTGATCGCCGTCTACAAGACCCTTCCCGATGGCCGCCGGCAGATCATCGATTTCGCTTACCCCGGCGACCTCATCGGGCTCGGCGTGCTGGGCGAGCACGTCCTCAGCGCCCAGGCGACCGTTCCCGCCAAGGTCAGATGTCTTTCCGCGACGGCGCTTGAGCGCCTTGCCGAGACGGATGCCGGCTTGGCGCTGAAGCTCTATAAATCGGTGTGCCAGGAGCTCGCCGCGACCCGCAGCCTGCTGGTGACAGTCGGCCAGCGCAGTGCCATCGAACGTGTGGCTGCGTTCCTCGTCGCCCTGCATCGGCGAACCGGGACGGAAGAGTCTTCCACCGTCAACCTCGCCATGCGCCGCAGCGACATCGCCGATCTGCTCGGTCTCACCATAGAAACCGTGAGCCGCTCGCTTACCAAGCTGCGCAATATGGCCATCATCGACATCGAACACGGCGGAACGCGCGTGCAACTGCGCGATCTTGTACGTCTGACCAACCTTGCCAACGAGTAGTCTGCCGGATCGATAGACGCGGCGGCATCGCCGCCGCGCTGTTTCGTGCTGCTCGCTATCCCGTCGAGTTCGGCCTGAACGCGCCCGGGGGCACCAGCCCGGGTGCCACGTACGCGTGATGCAGGGCATCGAGCTGAACCCATAACGTATTGCACTTGAAGCGCACCGCGGCGACGCACGCCTCCTGCTCGCTGCGCGTCAAGGCGTGCCTCTTGACGTAGTCCAGGGCGAAATCGGCGTCGCGCGGCGCCTGGGTCAGGCGGCGCTTGAAGTAAGCCATCACGTCATCATTCACAAAGTCGTAGTTCTCGAGCATGCCGGCGATCCGCTCGCGGTGGATAGACGGCGCGAACAGTTCTGTGAGCGAGGACGCCACCGCTACGGTCAGCGGCTGCTCGACGACGAAGCGCACGTAGGCCTCGACTGCGAAGCGCGTGGCCGGCAGGGCGCCCTGCATGGCGATGACGTAATTGCGATCGAGGCCGAGCGCGTCGGTGAGAACCAGCCATCGTTCGATGCCGCCAGGCTCTTCGCCAAGACCGTCGTGATCGTGGATGCGGTGGATCCATTCTCGCCGCAACTCGCGATCATGCGCGCGGCTCATCAATGCGGCGTCCTTGCGCGGCACGGCCGCCTGGTAGCAGTAGCGGTTCAGTGCCCAGGCCTGCACCTGTCCCTTGTTGAGCTTGCCGCCGTGCAGCAGCTTATGGAACGGGTGCTTGTCGTGGTAGCGCTCGGCGCCGACGGCGCGCAGCGACAGTTCGAATTCCGCCGGTCCCATTGGACCATCAGCCGCCACGATGGCGCGTGCCGCCTCGTTCATCGATTCCTCCCACGAGCTTGCTCGGGCACAGCATGCGAGCGCGGCACCCAGGCGCGACTTGATCGGCATCAAAGCTGCCGATCACGTCTCGGTGCGCGCGCCTTCTGCCAGCGGGCTGCTCTTTCGTCGCAGGCTTGATCTCCATCAATGGGTGAGAGGCCGGTTGGCTCCTATCGTCCTGGCCAGGGTGAGGGACAAGGAACCGGCCATGCAGGCAACCAGCGAAGAGGTCATCGCGCTATCGGGGGCGACGGCGACGGCGGCGGCGCTCGTCTTCGCCGCAGTCGGACTGGTGCTCGCCCTGTTAGGCTATGACGAGGTCATTCGCCTGCATGGGCTGCTTCTGCTCATAGCCTCCGGCGCGGCGGGATATTACGTGCTCGGTAATCCACGCGCCGGCGGCCCTGACGAGCAAGCGTCTTACATGGACGGACCGGTCAAGGTGGCGACGGTCGCCGCCGTGTTCTGGGGCGTGGTCGGCTTCCTCGTCGGCGACAT
The DNA here is from genome assembly GCA_963759735.1 of uncultured Alphaproteobacteria bacterium. Lineage (GTDB taxonomy): Bacteria > Pseudomonadota > Alphaproteobacteria > Rhizobiales > Hyphomicrobiaceae > Hyphomicrobium_A. The sequence continues at coordinate 471,143 of CAVXAF010000001.1, read as the reverse complement.
CATCGCCTGGCAGCTCGCGTTCCCGGTGTTGAACCTTGACCTGCCGTGGACCAACTTCGGCCGCCTCCGCCCGCTGCACACGTCGGCCGTCATCTTCGCCTTCGGCGGCAACGTGCTGCTGGCGTGCTCGCTTTATGTCGTCCAGCGCACCTGCCGGGCGCGTATCGCCGGCTACTGGTCACCGTGGTTCGTGATCTGGGGATATCAGCTGTTCATCGTCATGGCCGCATCCGGCTACGTGCTCGGCGTCACCGAGGGCAAGGAGTACGCCGAGCCGGAATGGTACGTCGATATCTGGCTGACGCTCGTGTGGGTCGTCTACCTGCTGGTATTCCTAGGCACGCTGTGGAAGCGCCGCGAGCCGCACATCTATGTGGCAAACTGGTTCTTCCTCGCGTTCATCGTGACCATTGCGTTGCTGCACATCGTCAACAATCTCGCCGTGCCGGTGTCGTTCCTCGGCGCCAAAAGCTACTCGCTGTTCGCCGGCGTGCAGGATGCCATGACGCAGTGGTGGTACGGCCATAACGCGGTCGGCTTCTTCCTCACCGCCGGCTTCCTCGGCATCATGTACTACTTCATCCCCAAGCGCGTGGAGCGACCGATCTACTCCTATCGCCTGTCGATCGTGCACTTCTGGTCGCTGATCTTCCTCTACATTTGGGCTGGCCCCCATCACCTTCACTACACGGCGCTGCCCGACTGGGCGCAAACGCTCGGCATGACGTTCTCGATCATGCTGTGGATGCCGTCGTGGGGAGGCATGATCAACGGCCTGATGACGCTGTCAGGTGCCTGGGACCGGCTACGTACTGATCCCGTTGTGCGCCTGCTTGTGGTGTCGGTAGCCTTCTACGGCATGTCGACCTTCGAAGGCCCGTTGATGGCCATCAAGTCGGTCAACTCGCTTTCCCACTACACCGACTGGACCATCGGCCACGTGCACTCGGGCGCGCTTGGCTGGGTCGGGATGGTGTCGTTCGGCGCCATCTACTGCCTGGTGCCGTGGCTGTGGAAGCGACGCGGTCTCTACTCGATACGCCTCGTGGAGTGGCACTTCTGGACAGCCACCATCGGTATCGTCCTCTACATCTCGGCGATGTGGGTTTCGGGCATCACGCAGGGCCTCATGTGGCGGGCTTACGACAGCCTTGGCTTCCTCAAGTACTCGTTCGTCGAGACGGTCGAGGCGATGCACTGGCCCTATATCATCCGCGCCACCGGCGGCCTGCTGTTCCTGTTCGGCGCCGTGCTCATGGCCATCAACGTCTGGCGCACTATCAGGGGCGACGTTTCATCCGACATCGTCGAGCAGCCGGCATCGGCCGCAGCGCCCGAGCTGCGCCACCTGATTGCAGCCGTGCCGGCGGAGTGAGGAAGCTATGAAGCACGACTTTTTCGAAAAGAACTCGATGGTGCTGCTGATCGGCATCCTCGTCGTCGTCTCTATCGGCGGCTTGGTCGAGATCGCGCCGCTGTTCCTGCTCTCCTCGACCATCGAGAAGGTGCAGGGAATGCGGCCGTATTCTCCGCTCGAACTTGCCGGCCGCGACATCTATCAGCGCGAGGGCTGTTACAACTGCCATTCGCAGATGATCCGCTCGCTGCGTGACGAGGTCGAGCGCTACGGGCACTACAGCCTCGCCGCCGAAAGTATGTACGACCATCCGTTCCAATGGGGATCAAAGCGCACGGGTCCGGACCTAGCGCGTGTCGGGGGCAAATACTCCGACGCTTGGCACGTCGACCACATGCGCCAACCGCGCTCGGTCGTGCCGGAGTTGGTTATGCCCGGCTATCCGTTCTTAGAACAGCGCAAGCTGGACTATGCCGATATCGCCGCGCGCATGCGCGCCCTGCGTCTCACCGGCGTACCCTACACCGACGAGATGATCGAGAAGGCGCCCGCCGACGTTGTGGCGCAGGTGTCGCCGGATACAGGTGAATCGAAGGACGTCGTGGCGCGCTACCCTAAGGCGCAGGTGCGCAAGTTCGACGGCGCGCCGCCGGGCGAGCCGAGTGAACTCGATGCCATGATCGCCTACCTGCAGATGCTGGGAACGCTCGTCGATTTCGCCACTTTCGACGCTGCCGGCCCCAACCTGCGCTGAGGACAGGCAGATGACCTACCAAGCCGCAACCGTGCTGTCGCAGATCGTGGCACTCGTGCTTTTCGTCGGTCTCTTCATTGCTGTCCTCGCCTACGTGTTCTGGCCGGGCAACAAGAAGAAGTTCGACGAGGCGGCGCAGCTTCCGCTCGACGCTGACGACGACGAACCCGAAGGAGACGGCAGATGACCGGCAAGGAAATCGACAGCGTCACCGGCGTCGAGACGACCGGTCACGTGTGGGACGGGGACATCAAGGAACTGAACAAGCCGCTACCGCGCTGGTGGCTGTACGTCCTATACGCCACCATCGTGTGGTCGATCGGCTACTGGATCGTGTATCCGACGTGGCCGACGCCGGATGGATATACGAAGGGCATCTTCGACTACAGCCAGCGCGGTGAGGTCACCAAGGAGGTTGCCGCCGCCAAGGCCGCGCAGGCGAAGTACTTCGCGCAACTTGCCGCGACCCCGCTCGCCGACATCGAGAAGAACCAGGAGCTGCTGCCGTTCGTCATGGCGGGAGGTGCTGCCGTCTTCGGCGACAAGTGCGGTCCCTGTCATGGCAAGGGCGGTGGTGGCGCAGTTGGCTACCCCAATCTCAACGATGACGATTGGCTGTGGGGCGGGACGCCCGATGCCATCGAGTTCACGGTCCAGCACGGCATTCGCGCCGGCAATCCCGAAACGCGTGACATGGCGATGCCTCGCTTCGGCCTCGATGGCATCCTGAAACCCGCAGAGATCGCCGACACCGCGCAGTTTGTGCTGTCACTGTCAGGCGCATCGACGGACGCCCCCGCGGTGGAGCGCGGCAGCAAGTTGTTTGCCGACAATTGCGCCGCCTGCCACGGCGAAGCCGGCAAGGGCAATCTGGACGTTGGCGCCCCCAACCTCACCGACGGTATCTGGCTCTACGGCGGCAAGCTCGCCGATATCGAGAAAACGATCGAGACAGGTCGCGGTGGCGTCATGCCGAGTTGGGGTGGGCGCCTCGACCCCGTGACCATCAAGATGCTGGCCGCCTACGTGCATTCGCTCGGCGGCGGAAAGTAGCGCGCTTTGCGTTTTCGTCGGCGGGAGCCGCACATGACCATGCTGAGCCGACCGAGCGACATGACCAGCGGACAATCCGAGGCAGTGGCTTATTCCGGTCGCCGCAAGATCTATCCCAAGCTGGCGCACGGCAAGTTTCGCAAGATCAAGTGGGCGGTTATGGCCGTCACGCTCGGCATCTACTATCTGTTGCCGTGGCTTCGCTGGGAGCGCGGACCGAGCCTTCCCGATCAGGCCTTTCTGCTCGACTTCGCCAACCAGCGGATGTTCTTCGGCCCGATCGAAATATGGGCGCAAGAGCTTTATTACGTAACTGGGCTGCTGATCCTTTCGGCTCTGGGGCTGTTCCTCGTGACCGCCGTCGCCGGACGCATGTGGTGCGGCTATACCTGCCCGCAGACGGTGTGGACCGATCTGATGATCGTGGTCGAGCGCCTCTGGCAGGGCGACCGCAATGCACGCATGCGCCTCGATTATGGGCCGTGGACATTCGAAAAGATCTGGAAGAAGGCCGCCACGCATCTCTCATGGCTGTTGATCGCCGTGGCAACCGGGGGTGCCTTCGTCTTCTATTTTCGCGATGCGCCGACGCTCATGAGCGAACTCGTCAGCGGCCAAGCGCCGACGATCGCCTACGTGTTCCTCGGCGTGTTCACGGGGACGACGTACCTGCTCGGCGGCATCGCCCGCGAACAGGTATGCATCTATATGTGCCCATGGCCGCGCATCCAGAGCGCCATGTACGACCGCGACTCGCTGCTCATCTCCTATCGCGATCACCGGGGCGAGCCGCGTGGTCCCCACAAGAAGGGGCAATCGTGGGAGGGCCGTGGCGACTGCATCGACTGCACGGCGTGCGTGAGCGTTTGCCCGATGGGCATCGACATTCGCGACGGCTCGCAATTGGAGTGCATCCAGTGCGCACTATGCATCGATGCGTGCGATGAGATCATGCAGCGCGTGGGCCGCCCGCAGGGGCTGATTTCGTACGAGACGTTCCGCAATCTCGATGCACCCGTGCGCGCGGCGCGAGTTCCGGTGCGATGGTTCCGCCCGCGCACGCTGCTCTATCTAACGCTGATTGCGCTCGTCGGTGGCGTGATGGCGGCCGCATGGCTCAATCGCGCCGTGCTCGAGATCAGCGTCCTGCACGACCGCAATCCGATGTACGTGCAGTTGTCGGACGGCAGCCTGCGCAACGGCTTCACGCTGAAGATCCTCAACAAGCAGCACCATGCGCGGCGTTTCCGCCTGGCGCTCTCCGGCCTCGATGGTGCCGGCATGGCCGTCGTCGGTTTTGCAGCCAAGGACCCCGTCGTCGACGTGACGCCCGATGACCTGCGCGCCGTGAAGGTGCTGGTGACCGTTCCGGCTGCCATCCGCGATCGCCTCCAAGGTGCCTCGACGCCATTCCGTCTCGCGGTCATCGATGCCACCGATGGGTCGATCTCCTACCACGACGCCGCCTTCCGGGGCCCCAATCATGAGTGAAATCCCAAAGCCGCGCGCGGCTGGTGCGCGCGGCCTGCACGGCCGGCATGTGGTGATTATCTTTTTTGCGTTCTTCGCCACTGTCTTCGCGGTCGACGGCTACATGATCTATCAGGCTGTCTCGACATTTGGCGGCCTGGAGACCCAGGACGCTTACAAGAAGGGTCTGGCATACAACGACCGCATCGCCCGCGACGCTGAGCAGGCACGCGCCGGTTGGAAAGACACCGTGGTGATCGGCGGCGCGCCTCCTCATCTGCGAGTCGCGCTGCGCGACGAATCCGATGTAGCGATCACGGGCAAGCGGCTGGTGGCCCAGGTGGGGCGTCCGGCCACCGACCGTTTCGACGCGACCCTCGAACTCGCCGAGACTGCGGACGGCGTCTATGAGGCCGCCCTTCCCGACGCAGGCGATGGCGCATGGATCATCGATCTGACAGCCTACGATGTCGCGAGCGGCATTCCCGCATACGAGGCACGGAGGCGCGTATGGATCGGGCCTTGACGCTCGCGGCCATAGAACCCGGCGCTGGCAACCAAGCCTTGCCGGCCGCCCAGACCGTTCAGCTCATTGTCGAGAACATGACGTGCGGCAGCTGCATGGGGCGTATCGAGCGTGCGCTGCTGGCGTCGCCGGGCGTTGCATCGGCGCGCGTCAATCTAGCCGCCAGGCGGGTGTCTGTCACATGCGACGCAGATCTGGCGCAACCGCAGCAACTCATCGAGGCTCTGCAGCGCAGCGGCTATCGCGCCGCCGAATTGGTCGGCGACGCCGATGACGGCGCCGCAGAACGAGCCGACGATCTTTTGCGACGTCTGGGGGTGGCCGGATTTGCCGCCGCCAACGTCATGCTCCTGTCAGAAGTGGTGTGGTTCGGCGCCGTCACCGACATGGACAGTTCAGCGACTGATCTGTTCCACTGGCTGTCGGCGCTCTTCGCCATGCCGGCCACCGTATATGCCGCGCAGCCATTCTTTCGCTCGGCGCTCAGCGCCTTGCGCGCCCGCCACATGAATATGGACGTACCGATTTCGCTTGGCATCATTCTAGCACTCAGCATGAGCCTGTTTCAGACTATTCGCGGCACCGATCAGGTATATTTCGACGCCGCCATCTCGCTCACCTTTTTTCTGCTCATCGGCCGCTATCTCGATGAGAAGGTCCGCGTGCGCGCGCACGGCGCCGCCGCGAACCTGATCGGCCTCAAAGCACTATGGGCGGACGTCGTGAGTGCCGACGGCACCGTGCAGCGGCTGCCTGCGCGGGCGCTGTCGCCCGGCATGCGCGTGCAAGTGCCGCCGGGCGAGCGCATACCCGTTGACGGCCGGGTGCGAAGCGGGTCGACGCAGGTCGATACAAGTCTGATTACCGGCGAGTCGGTGCCGCGCCAGGCGGGCCCCGGCGATGTGGTGCATGCGGGCACAGTCAATCTCGGTAATGTCGTCATCATCGAAGCGACGGCGACCGACGACACCACGCTTTTGGCCGACATCGCTCGATTGGTGCAGGCTGCTGAGCAGGGACGCGGTCATTACGTGCGGCTCGCCGATCGTGCTGCGCGAGTCTACGCACCCGCCGTGCACATCCTCGGCGCCGCGACCCTGGCCGGCTGGCTACTCGTTGGCGGTGGCCTTGAGGCCTCGCTCACCTACGCCATCGCCGTGCTCATCATCACCTGCCCATGTGCTTTGGCACTCGCCGTTCCCGCTGTGCAGGTCGCTGCAGCAGGGCGGCTGTTCGCGCAGGGCGTCATCGTCAAGGCAGCCGACGGACTGGAGCGGCTGGCCGAGGTGGACACCGTCGTCTTCGACAAGACGGGAACGCTCACCCGCGGCGAGCCATCGCTCGCCAATGCTGACTCGATCGACGATGCGACGCTTGCTGCGGCGGCTTCGCTTGCCATCGCCAGCCGCCATCCCTATTCGCGCGCGGTCGTGCGCACCGCAAACGAGCGCGGCATTCCCTTCGCCGTTGCGGGCGATGTCGTCGAAGTACCCGGCAGCGGCCTGTCATCGGGCAAACGCCGGCTCGGCTCGGCCGACTGGGTACTGGGAGAGGCAGCCGGTTCCGAAGCCGCGTCACTGTGGTTCCGTGATGGCGAGGCGGCGCCCGTGGCGATGCACTTTGACGATGCGTTGCGCTCCGACGCAGCCGCCATTGTGGCGGTCCTGCGCCATGCCGGCTATCGCGTCTGTCTGCTATCCGGCGACCGAGTGCAGGCTGTCAGCGCCGCGGCGCTCGCCCTCGGCATCAACGAGTGGGCGGCCGAAGTCCGCCCCGACGGGAAGATCGCGCGTCTTGCGGCCTTGAAGCGCGAAGGTCGCAAAGTTCTGATGGTTGGCGATGGCCTCAACGATGCGCCGGCATTGGCCGCGGCGCATGCGTCCCTGTCGCCATCGACGGCGGCCGATGCGAGTCAGACAGCATCCGACGCCGTGTTCCAGGGCGAGCGCCTTGCTCCGATCGTTGAGGTGCTGAAGGTCGCGCAAGCCGCGCAACGCATGGCGCTGGAGAACTTCGCCATCGCCATCGCGTACAACGTCGTGTCGGTGCCGTTGGCGATGGCGGGATATGTCACCCCGCTGATCGCCGCGCTGGCCATGTCGCTATCCTCCATCGCGGTGACCGGCAATGCGCTCTGGTTGCGCGTCCGCAGGTTGTCTCTCGCCAAGGTGAAAGCAGCATGACTTCGCTCGCCTGGCTCATCCCCTGCGCGCTGTTTATCGGTCTGCTGGCGCTCATCGCCTTGCTATGGGCGCTGCGATCAGGCCAGTTCGAGGACCTCGAGGGCGCCGGTTGGCGCGCCATACAAGACGATGAGCCGGGCCCGAAAGCCCCCTGACGCCCGGTTCGGTCTTGATTTTGGAACGGCGCTGAATCGTCAGTCGACGTGACGGGTTCCGTCATGCGTGAGCAGTAGGTCGCATTTTGATTCCAGCAGTACGCGCGATATGCCGAGCTGCTGCTCGGGGCTCTGCACGTCGATGACCACGATCGATGCCCCTGCGTCCAAGTGGTGAGTTATCTGCCGGTAGAGCCGGCCGCAGGCGAGCGCGGGAAAGCCATCGAGATCGTGGGCAAGCACCGGCAGCGAGTTCGACAGGATACTCACCCGGTCGGCCGTGCCGCAACGCAGGCGCTCGGCTGCGCCGTCGGCGAGCGCTGAATCGGAAAACACCGCAATGACAAACCGCGGGCGTGGCCGGTTGCCATTTTTGCACGCCCCGCACGCACCTTGCATCCCGTTGGGCAATTCTTCCGGCACCAGCGTCACCTTAGATCTCGAATGGTCAAATCGCTACCAAACTAGCTTCCGAGCGTCGCTGGGGTTTGACCCCAGTGTGCGCTTGTGTGACAGCATGTAACAAAGTCCGACGTTCACCCGGCCCGAACGCAGCCAAATGTCCTCAGGCGATCAGCAAACAATCCTCATCGTTGACGACGAGCCTGAAGTGCGCGCACTGCTGCGCACCGGTCTTGAGGGAGAAGGCTTTGCGGTGATCGAAGCCAGTGACGGTCGCCAAGCCATGCAGCTCATCGACAGGCACCCGGTCAGCCTCATCACCCTCGACCTGAAGCTAGGCGGCGATGACGGGCTCAAGGTGGCCCGCGAGCTTCGCGCCACCAAGAACACACCGATCATCATGATCACCGGCAAGGGAGATGCGGTCGACCGCATCGTCGGTCTGGAACTCGGTGCCGACGACTACATCCCCAAGCCGTTCCTCATGCGCGAGGTCATCGCGCGCGTACGCGCCGTGCTGCGCCGCTATACGGGCAGCGCTGCTGCGGAGGGTGCATCGCCGGCCGAGTCAGGGCAACGCTACGGCTTTGACGGGTGGGTGGTGGATCTGCCGCGCCGCGAGGTGCTTGACCCCGCAGGCGAGCGTCGCGAACTCACCACAGCCGAATTCAATCTGCTGGTGCTGTTCGTTCAGAAGCCCGGCCGCGTGTTGTCGCGCGATGAGCTGATGGATCTCTTGAAGGGGCACGACTGGACGCCGATGGATCGCTCGATCGACGCGCTGGTTGCACGCCTGCGCAAGAAGCTCGAGCCGGAAAGCGAGCGCCCGACGCTGGTCAAGACGGTGCGCGGCGTCGGTTACGTCTTCGCTGGCTCGGTGAAGAGGGCTTTAGAACGCCGGGCGCGCGCAGGCCGTCGCGCAGTGCCACCGCCAGCTCAGCGCGCTTGTAGGGTTTGCGCAGGATCGACGTCGCTCCCGAGGCCGCTGGATCGTGGCGTGCTTCCTCTGCCGCATAGCCGGTGGTCAGGACCACCTTCACAGCCGGCGCGTGCTCGCCGATCCATCGGGCGACGTCATAGCCCGACATGCCGCCGGCCATGACGATATCGCTCAACACCAGATCGACGTGCTCGCCGCTTTGCAGAATGCGGACGGCCGCAGGTCCGCTATCGGCCTCGAGCGCCACGTAGCCGAGCCCCTCCACGCGCTGCAGGGTCAGCTCGCGGACCTCCGCGTTATCCTCGACGACCAGCACCACCTCGCTGTCCTCGGCCAGCGGCACCGCCTCCGACGGCTGTTGAGCCGGCTCCTGCACAGCAGCTTCGGCGCGCGGCAGGTAGAGACTGACCGTGGTGCCGCTGCCGGCTTGGCTGTCGATGATCGCGTGACCGCCCGATTGCACGGCGAACCCGTACACGGTGCTCAGTCCGAGGCCTGTACCGCGCCCCGGCTCCTTGGTGGTAAAGAACGGCTCGAAGGCACGCTCCATCACCTCGGGCCGCATGCCTTCGCCGGTGTCGGTGACCGACAGGAGTACGAAAGCTCGGCCGGCGCTGTCGAAGGGCAGCTCTTTGTCCGACACGTTGCGCGTCTCAATGACGAGATCGCCGCCCCTGGGCATGGCGTCGCGCGCGTTGATGGCGAGGTTGAGAATAGCGTTCTCGACCTCGCTCGGATCGACTTTGGTCTTCCAGAGATTGCCGGCCAGCATCGTCGTCAGGGTTATCGGCTCGCCGAGCGAGCGCTTGAGGATTTCCATCAGTCCCAGCACCAGCTCGTTGAGATCGAGCACCTGTGGAGACAGGCGGCGGCGGCGGGCGAAGGTCAGTAGCCTTTTGGTGAGAGCGGCTCCCATATCGGCGGCGTCGGCGGCGCGCTTCAGCAGCTTGCGCGAGGCCGGAGCTTCCGTCGCCTCGCCGAGCAGCTCGAGGTTGCCGGTGACGATGGTCAGCAGGTTGTTGAAATCGTGGGCAACGCCGCCAGTGAGCTGGCCGAATGCTTCCATGCGCTGGGCCTGGATGAGCGCCGCCTGCGCCTCTTCGCGGCGCTTGACGGCGGCCTCCAACTCGCGCGTGCGCTCGGCAACGCGTCGTTCCAGATCGGTGTTGGCCTCCGCCAGTTCGGCCTGGGCCCGCTTGCGCTCGGTGACATCGCGCAGCACGACCATGAAGATGTGCCGCCCGCCGATCTCCTGTTTGGCGATGGATGCTTCGGCCGGAAACTCGCTGCCGTCCTTGCGGCGCGCGAAGATCTCCTGCCGCTCGCCCATCTTGCGGGCCGCCACCGGCGAGTCGGCGAAGCCGGCGACATGCTGATGATGGGTAGGGCGAAAGCGCTCGGGGATAAGCAGGTCGAGCGGCTGACCGATGATCTCGTCCTTGGCGTAGCCGAACATGGCCGAGGCGCCATCGTTGAACACCATGATCTGCATGTGCTCGTTGAGCGAGATGATGGCGTCAGCGGCGATGGCCAGAATGGTCGAGATCTGCGTCTCGGCGAACCGCAACTCGGCCTGGATGTCGGGCGCAGCAGGCGCGTCAGTGTGATCGGTCATTGGGTAGGGTTCGGTTGCGGGGTCGCCCGATTGAATGCCATGGCGGCCCTACGAGCAAGTCGAACCGTTTGCGCGGACCATGGAAGCTCCAGATTTAAGCCTGCGAGCGCAGACATTGCGACCGAGGGGCGGTCGTCGCGGACAATCCTCGATCCTCCCTCAGCCTACGGCCGGCTCGGGCGTCGCGGTCTGGCTGCGCCAGCGGACCACGAAATCCAGCGGCATGGCGATCGACCAGCGCACGCCCTCGGGCGGGAACAGATATTCAACGTGGGCGCTCAGCGCCTGACCCACGACGCGCTCGATCACTACGTGGCCAAAACCCTTCACCTTCGCCGGCTCGACCCGCGGGCCATTGCTTTCGTCCCAGCGAAGCACCAGTCGTAGGGTGTCGGTCGTGTCCGGTTCGAAGGCCCACGAAATGCGCACGCGCCCGCCCGAGGTCGACAGCGCGCCGTACTTCGCCGCGTTGGTGGCCAGCTCGTGCAGAGCCAGGCCGAGGTTCTGCGCAGCGGTTGCATTGATGAACACCGACTGACCGTCGGTTTCCAGCGCGTCCGACGAGGAGCCGATGAACGGCTGCAGCACGGCGCGAATCAGCTCTTCGAGAGAGGCTCCGGTCCAATCCTCCGCGACCAGCAGGTCGTGCGAAGCCGACAGGCTCTGCAGGCGCTGGATGAGCTGCGACTGCAGCACTGCCACGTCGGTGCTGTTGCGCGCGGTCTGCCGGACCATTGCGACGATGACCGCCAGAAGGTTCTTGGTGCGATGCGAGAGTTCACGCATCACCATGCGCAGGTGCTTCTCGACCCGCTTGCGTTCGGTGACATCTCGAAACACCGCGGAGAATCCAAAAATATGCCCGTCGGGACGCCGCATGGGAGCGGCATTGATGGCCACGTCGAGCATGCTTCCGTCCTTGCGCCTGCGCACCGTGTCACGCAGTACATGCTCGCCGTGCCGCAAGTGGGCGTACTTGTCGTCAAACTCAGCTTCGGCGCCTTCGGGGAACAGCAGTCGCTCCGACTCGCCGATTACCTCATCGGCCGTATAGCCGAACATGCGCTCCGCCCCAGGATTCCAGGATTGGATCGTGCCCTCGTTCGACATGGAGATGATGGCATCGGCGGAGGTGGCCACGATGGTGGCGAGCTGCGCGTTCTTCTCCGCCTCCTCAAGGTGTTCGGTGATGTCAGTGTTGGTGCCAAACCAGCGGATGACGTTGCCGGCGTCGTCGCGAATCGGCATGGCGCGCGACAGGAACCAGCGATAGACGCCATCGCGGCCCTTGAGGGGGAATGTGTCTTCCCACACTTCGCCGGTGGTCAGACAGCGATTGATGCGCTCCAGGACGCGATCGGCGTGATCAGGGTGTTGGCGCAATGGCCATCCCCATTGCTTTGCATCCTCGAACGGCAGCCCCGTGTAGTCGAACCAGCGCTTGTTGTACCAATAAATGCTGCCAGCTTCGTCGGCCATCCAGGCGAAGGCGGCGATGTTGTCGGCCAACGTGCGAAAGCGCGATTCGCTTTCACGCTGGGCGCGTTCGGCGAAAACGAATGGCGTCGTATCGACCACGATGGCGAGAACGCCGCCGGGTTTGCCGTCGTCGTCGAGCACCGGGCTATAGTCGAGGTTGACCCACACATCCTCGAGAGCGCCGCGCCGCTTGAGGCTGAAATGCTTGTCGCGGAAGGACAGCGTCTCGCCGGCCAGCACACAGTCGACCACGCGGCGATTGAAGTCGGCGATCTCCGGCCAGCCATCGGCGACGGGTTGCCCCAGCAGCAGGGGATGGCGTGCGCCGGCGAAGGCCGCATAGCCGTCGTTGTAGATCATTATGCCTTGCTGACCCCACAGCAGGACCATCGGCACTGGCGTCGCCGTGATGAGGTCCACGGCGCACCTGAGGCTCGAAGGCCAAGCGTCGAGCGGCCCGACCGGCGTCGAGCCCCAGTCGAACTCCTGGATGCGTTTCTTCATTTCGTTGCTTACAGGTGAGGACATGGGGCGTGCAATGTTGCTCAACTATCGCTGTTGAATAGAGTTCCCGACACGGCGAGCTCGCCAAGTTGCGGACCGGAACCAACGGCGCACCGCTGGGTTCAACTGCGATACTGCGACCGGCCTTCAACTGCGAGGAACTTCATGGGCAATCTTCTCTACTGGGCCGTTATTTTCCTGATCGTCGCCCTGGTGGCTGCCTTTCTCGGCTTTGGCGGCGTCGAAGGCGTCGCTATGGAAGGCGCGCGCATCCTCTTTTGGGTGGCCATCGTACTTGTCGTATTGTCGTTCATAGGCGGCATGTTGCGCCGCGGCTAGCTGCCTCGACGACGGCCCTATGAGTTTAGGCTTGGTATACCAAGTACTTAGACATGCCGCGCGGGCTGTATTCGCATGCCAAACTGCTTGCACCCGGAACTTTTCACGAAGTTGAGCGTTTGTGCGGGTTGCAATGCTCTATAAGTGGCGATCGACAAAGGGGAGATCATGTCTATTTCAGAAATCATCGCGCCGCAGCTGCCCTACCTAAGGCGGTTTGCGCGTGTCCTGTCTGGCAGCCAGGATAGCGGCGATGCATACGTCGTCGCCATGCTGGAGGCCATCGCGGCGGAGCCGGCGATGTTTCCCATCGACCAGGAACCCCGCGTAGCGACGTACCAGAGCTTCCTCGACGTGTGGAACTCGGTACGCCTTAACCACAAGCGCTATGACACCCCCGTTCCCGAGCGGCTCGCGGCCGCCGATCGCAAGCTTGAGGCGATTACACCGCGCGCCCGCCAGGCTTTCCTGCTCATGGCCGTGGAAGAGTTTTCCACCTCCGACACCGCCAAGATTCTCAAGTCGAACGAGACCGAGGTGAAAGCCTTGGTCGATCAGGCGGCATCCGAGATCGCCGAGCAAGTGGCCACCAACGTCCTCATCATCGAGGACGAGCCGATGATCGCTCTCGACCTTGCTGACCTCGTCACTGGGCTTGGCCACGAAGTCTGTGATACGGCGCGCACGCACACCGAGGCTGTGGCCGCCTTCAAGAAGCACAATCCCGGCCTCGTCCTTGCCGACATCCAGCTTGCCGACGGCAGCTCGGGGCTCGAGGCCGTCAACGAGATACTGCAGTCGTTCGACGTGCCGGTCATCTTCATCACCGCGTATCCCGAGCGCCTTCTGACCGGTAGCCGACCAGAGCCTACCTTCCTCATCAACAAGCCGTTCCGCACAGAAACGGTGCAGGCCGTGATCAGCCAGGCGCTGTTCTTCGATTACAAGGCGCACCGTCCGGACGCGCAGGTCGCTTCGGCGTAAGCGAGCACGGCGACAAAGTAAGCCACCACGGCGACAAAAAAGGCGGGCTCGGGCCCGCCTTTTTCATAGCCGGCGATGATCCGATCAGCCGGCGCGGGCTGTACGCGAGCTCGGTCTCGGCGTGGCCGCCGCCGTCTCTTCGCTGCCCGAGCCGCGCTGTTCGGTGGGCGGCGTATTCATCAGCTCATTGAGGCGGGAGCGGGCACGGTTCACTCGGCTCTTCACGGTGCCGACGGCGCAGCCCGAGATAGTCGCGGCATCCTCGTATGAGAAGCCTTCCGCGCCGACCAGGATCAGTGCTTCGCGCTGGTCAGGCGGCAGCTTGGACAGGGCGCGGTTGAGATCCAACAGGTCGAGGTGGCCCTGCTGCTCGGGGGCTACGGACAGCTTCGCGGCCAACTGTCCCTCGCTGTCGGCGATCTCACGCTTGGTCTTACGCAGTTCCGAGAAATAGGCGTTCCGCAGTATGGTGAAAAGCCAAGCCTTGAGATTGGTCCCCACCTGGAAGGAATCGAGATGGTTCCAGGCTTTGACAAGCGCTTCCTGGACGAGATCGTCGGCGCGGTCGCGGTTGCCGCATAGCGAGATGGCGAACGCCCGCATGTTGGGGATGGCCGCGACCAAGTCGTCGCGGAGCGTGCTGTCTTGGGCGCGATTGCTCACTTGCTCTCCTCCCCACCATGCGACTTGGAGCCAGCAGGCTTGCCCGCTTGCTTCGTCTCAAGTTGCTTGATGAGGTCGGTGATGCGGTCGGGCACAGGCGAATTGAGGAGTTCGCCGTAGGCGGTCCTGAGCTGCTTGCCCAATATCCCCGGCAGGACGTTCTGATTGCGTCCGCGTGCCGGCGGCTCGGTATCCGGCTCGTCTGCATCGGTGGCTTGGCTGGCCATTACGGCCGGCTGCGCGGCGCCGGAAGACGCCTGAGGCTCCTGCCGAGGTTCCTGGGACGCGGGCGCACTTCCCCAGGTTGCCTTCTTCTCCTCGGACATTAATTGACCCTCCCGGCTGCCGCTTTGGTACCTACGCCAACGCCCTGTCATTCGACGGGGCTTATACGGTCGTGGACCATATCACCCGGCTCGTAAGGTTCGACAACGTCGGTCCGGAGAATAAGTTCCCACTCGACGCGCAAATATCGCCCGCGAGCCACGCCCGGAGCTTTTGCCTACAAAATGGCGGGGGAGGCCCCGTTTCGGGCTTAACCGCCGCCTCTGCTGAAAGTTCCGCCCGGCATCCCGGCAACACCCAGGGCCACGCCGATGTCCGGGCCATCCATGCTGCGGCGCGGGAACAATTTTTGGGCCTTTGCGTTCTGCGCTCCGTTACCGCTTGTTGGGGGAGGGGGCTTCCGAAGGGCAATGGCATACATACCGCATCTTCTCCATGCTTGAGCGGCTGCGTCAGAACGGCTGGTCGATACAGGCGCAGCTTCTCCTTTACAGCTCGGCCCTGCTCATCCCCGTCCTGATTTTCAGCGGCTTGATGATCCTGCGCTCGGCGTCCCTTGAACGCACCGCCATGGAAGGCGAGATCGCCAATGTCGCGCGGGCCGTCGCCACCGCGATCGACCGCGAACTCGCGGCGACAGCGACGACTCTCAAGGCACTTGCGTCTTCGCCGGCCCTGACCGACGGCGACCTTAGAACCTTTTACAATCAGGCGATGGCGGCAAGGGAAGTCAGCGGCGATGACTTTTTCCTCACCAACCGCAATGGCAAACAGGCGCTGACGACGCGTGCCGAATTGAATGCAGAACCGCTAGCCGACTCTCCAATCGATGCCAAGGAACTGCTGGAGTCATCAGGGCCGCAGGTCTCGAATATATACCGCGGCGATGGGGCCGCCGCCGCGCCGACTTTCAGCATCAGCGTACCCGTCAAGCGCGGTCGCAAGGCGATCTACATACTCAGTGCATCCATTTCCCCGCAGCGCATCGCCGATATACTTCTGCATACCGATCTGGCGGCCGGCTGGGTCGCGACAGTCACCGACCGTGCGGGAAACATTGTCGCGCGGTCCGATGATTCTCCGCAGCATGTCGGCAAACCCGATGACGTCGTGGGTGCCAACTCCCGCGGGACAGTCGAGGGGATCGACGCGACCGGCGCCGATGGCAAGCCTGTGCTCCGCACCTCGGTGTATTCACGGCAATCGGGCTGGCTGGTCTCGACGAGCGTTCCTCAGTCCATCGCCAATCGCCCGATCGTACGCTCATGGGCGCTGGTCATCACACTGGCGTTAAGTTTCGCCCTGCTGTCAGCGCTGCTCGCATACCTGTTCGGACGGAGGATTTCCGATCCGGTGCGGGCCCTCGTCGGCGGGGCGCGTGAGCTTGGGCGCGGTGATCCGGTCGCGCCCATTCAATCGTCGATCCTCGAGGTGCGCGCGGTTGGCGAGGCCCTGGCCAAGGCCAGCGAGATGCGACGTCATATGGAGCAATCCCTGCGCGAGAGCGAGGACCGGCTACGGCTTGCCCTTGCCTCCGCCGACACAGGCGCCTGGGACTGGGAGCTGACCAGCGGCTCGCTGACATGGGACCCGCGCATGCGTGCGCTGTGGGGGCTGAGTGCCGACGACCCGGTATCGTTCGATGTTTTCGCGTCTGCCCTCAATCCACTCGATCGCGAGGCCTCGTTTGCGGCCACCGAGCGGGCACGCGATCCCACGCTCGATGCCGAGTACGACGTCGAATTGCGGGTCAATGGAGTGCGCGACGGGATCGAGCGCTGGGTTGCCATCAAGGGGCGGGCCCACTTCGCCGACGGCAAGGCTGTGCGCATGACCGGCACCGCGCGCGACATCACCGAAAGCAAGCGGTGGGAGGAGCATATTCAACTCCTCATGCGCGAAGTCACGCATCGCTCCAAGAACCTGCTCGCGGTGATCCAGGCCATGGCGCGGCAGACGAAGCTGGCGAGCAGCGACGTCAATGACTTCGAGGTGCGGTTCTCAGGCCGGCTGCAGGCGCTCGCCGCCTCGCATGATCTTCTCGTCCAGCGCGACTGGCACGGCGTGTCGATGTCCGAACTCGTCAGGTCGCAGCTGGCGCACTACCTCGATCAGCACGCCAGCCAGATCGCCATCGAGGGGCAGGGAATGATCGTGACGCCTGAGGCGGCGCAGAATATCGGCCTCGCCGTGCATGAACTGTCCACCAATGCCGCCAAGTACGGCGCGCTTTCGGTGCCGGAAGGCCGTGTCGAGGTGCGCTGGTCGCGGGTCGGCGATGATGGCGCGACCCAAAGGCTGCATATGAGCTGGACGGAGAGTGGCGGCCCCGAGGTGGTTCAGCCCTCGCGCCGCGGCTTCGGCCAGGTGGTCACTGAACAGCTCACGGCCCGCGCCCTGCAAGGAAGCGCCAACCTCCAATTCGCCAAGAGCGGCGTACATTGGACGCTCGACATACCGGCGAGTCATTTGCTTGCCCAGTAAGCAGGCGCGCCTGAATGCGCCGGTCGCGGACGAGCCGGAACTTTTCAGGACGTCTCGTGTTACCGGCAATATCGGGGATTCCAGCGGATACTTAAGTGAAAGCTGATAAAAGCCAAGAGCTTGCGAAGTTGATCGGGCGTCGTCTGCGCGATGCCTGCGAGGCTGAATCGTCGCACGCTCTACCCCCTTCCATAGCTGCCGGTTTGGCGAAGCTGAGAGAAGCCGAGACGGATCGCGGGCGCGCTGGTCTCGACGCGCGAGCCAGCGCCCACGCCGGCGAATCTTCATTGGACCTCGGGCACAACAATCCTCTCGACGCAAACCCGTAACGCGGGCACTTTCTGTCGTCGAACGAGAGTGCCAGATGGCTGCCAAGAAGGAAGTTTTAGGGCGACAAGTGCCCTGCCAGCTTTGTCCCCTGCGCAAGCAGAAGATCTTTCGCCCCTTCACCGCCGAGGAACTAGCGTTCGTCAGCACCTTCAAGACGGGCGAGGTGTCGGTGAAGGCCGGCGCTCCGCTGTTTCTAGAAGGCTCGCGCAACTCCCACCTCTACACCGTGCTTTCGGGGCTGGCATTCCGCTACAAGCTGCTGCCTGACGGACGAAGACAGATCCTCAACTACTGTATGCCCGGGGACCTTCTCGGCCTGCAGGGGGCGGTGATGCAGGAGATGCAACATTCGGTCGAGGCGCTGTCCGACATGGTGCTGTGCGTTTTTCAGCGCGAAGGCCTGTGGCGTCTTTTCGAGTCTCACGCCGGTCTGTCGTTCGACGTCACGTGGCTGGCGGCGCGTTCCGAGCAGATGCTCGATCAGCAGGTTCTGTCCGTCGGGCGGCGCAGTGCCGTCGAACGCTGCTCGCACCTGTTGCTGCATCTGGCCGACCGCTTGGCCGAACTCGGCCTGGTGCGCTCGCGCGATACTGTCCGCATCCCGATCACGCAGCAGCACATCGCCGATACGCTTGGCCTGTCATTGGTCCACACCAATCGCACGCTGGGCAGGCTCATCCGCGATCGCGCCATTCGCTGGCGCGAGCAGGAATTCGAGATTTTGAATCGCGCTCGGTTGGCCGATCTGGCCGGCGATGACCCGACGGTCGGTGCCTTGCGGCCGCTGCTTTAGGTGTTTTCGCCGCGTTTCTTCAAACACGACTCCAGCGCAGTGGCCAGCGCTGAGATGACGTACGGCTTGCGCACAATCGGCGCGTTTGCAAAGCGGGCGGGGAAGCCGCCGGAATCGCCATAGCCGGTCGTGAAGATGAAAGGCACACCGCGCTCGGCCAACAGAGTGGCAACCGGAAATGATGTCGCTTGCCCTAGCGCGACGTCGAGAATGCCGACGTCGACGTGGCCTGTCGCCAGCCATGTCAATGCCGCTTCGACGGTGGTGAAGGAGTGCACGCTGGCCGCCCCGAGGTCGAGCAGCATGCTCTCGGTATCGAGCGCGATGATTGTCTGGTCTTCGACCAGCAGCACTTGCAGGCGGGCGGCCGGCCCATTCGGGCCAGAACCATCGGGCTCTGCCGGTGCAGCTGGATCGGTTCGCTCCGCGTCGCCTGGAGCGAACCTAACGGGCGTGCGGGAGCAGTGGAAAGCGCCTGGGTCGGATGCAGAACGGGAGATGGCCAACTATCACCGGGGCTCCAACGAGAATGCGTTGTCGTCACCCATAAGGTTAGTCTGACGCCCGGCGCGATATCTTTTGATGTACCCCGATCAAAGCACTGAAATGGCGCGAAAAAAAGCAGGTAAGCCGTCGCCGGCCTACCTGCTTGTGTTGATCCACCGAGCCGTGCCGGCGGTTAGGCGGCCTGCTTGTTCAGCTTGCCCTCGGCCAGTTTGTTGAGCTTGCTGTCGGCCGCGTGTTCTTCCTTCAAGGTTGCGCCCAGCAGCTTCACAGCGTCGGGCAGTTTGAGCAGTTCGCCCCACGACACCAGCGTGCCATAGCGGGTGATCTCGTAGTGTTCGACGGCTTGTGCAGCGGCAATCATCGCGGCATCGCGCGTGTCGGGATCCTTGATCTCCTTCATCAGCTCCTCGCCTTCCTTGAGGATGCCTTCGATGGCCGGGCACTTCTCACCCTCGGCCTTCTTGCCGAGCAGCTTGAACACCTGCTCAAGACGGACGATCTGCTCCTTGGTTTCTTCGAGATGCGCTTCAAAAGCGCGTGCCAGTTCCTTTGCGTCGGCGGCCTTGGCCATCTTAGGCAGCGCTTTGACGATCTGGTTTTCAGCGAAATAGATGTCCTTGAGCGTGTGCAAGAACAGGTCGGAAAGATTTTCGATTTTCATTGGGGCCTCCTGGGGCGGGTTTCCGTTTCTCTCCAACGCCCCCGATTTTGTGAAGTTCCGGCCTGGCAGCCGGCAACCGACTGAACATCTTTTTGCCGAGGTTGGTGATAATCTGGATTGGGGATCACACGCGTGCGCTGAAGTTGCTAATCTTGCAGCCGGAATGCTGCGTTGAGGGGAGAATGTGTGCGATGGGCGCGATCATGATCCGCTGTCCGACGACGCAACAGCTTATTTCCGTCGGCATCGATACCGACAGCGATACCTTCTCGGGACTGCCGAATGTTCAAGCGGTGCCGGTCAAGTGCCCTGCATGTGGGGGCACGCACCCGTGGTCCAAGAAGGACGCCATCCTGGAAACCACCATGCGTGTGCGGTCAGCGCCCGGCAAAAACTGAGCCCCGCCACGAGAGCAGCGCGCGAGCTTTTTCGGCGTCTCCTTAGGCGGCGTCCGCGAACTTTTCCAAAGCTTCCAGATCGGCGATGCGCAGGCCATCTTGCACTGCTGTCACCATGCCGCGCTGCTCGAGATCCCGCAGCACGTCGGTCAACGCTTCGATGCTCATGTCGAGGTGCTCGGCGACGGCGCCGGAGGGGACGTCATCAGTGATCAGTTGAGGGTCGCGGCCTTCGCTGGCGCTCATATGCGACAGGGCGGCCAGGAACGAGGCCACGCGCTTGGCCGGCTTGCTGCCGGAATTGTTGAGCGCGCGCACGCGCACGAAATCGAACTCGCGGTCTCCGGCGGCCGCAAAGCGCGCAGCCAACTGCCCGTCGCTCTCGAGGAGACGCTCGAATTCATCTTCGCTGACCTGGCTGACGATTGTCTTCGCGGCGGCCTGCGCCGTGCTGGTGTGCACGTCGAGATGTCCAAACCCGATGATGTCGCCTGGAAAGGCAAACTCGATCACTTCGTGCCGGCCGTCTTCCCACCGCACGTAATGACAGAGCGCACCGCGCTCCACGCGATACAGGCTCTCGCGCCTGTCACCGGCATGGAACAACGTCTCGCCGCGCACGAGCCGACGTACCCGCGAGCGGGCGGACGGCTTAGCGAGAAGGCCGGCGGCGCCAGGATGGCGGAGCTCAGCGTACTGCGGAGTTGAAGCAAACATTCACATCACTCACGTCTACGAGCCGGGGACATGGGGATCGCAGTTGCCACAATCAAGTCAAATTCTCAGCCGCCTCAATCCCCTAGGCGGTTCGGCTACCTCTACAACGAGGGCCGTGGAACGCTGTTCCCGAGGGAACACGTACATTTTTCGCTGCGAGGCGCGGCATTGTTTCCATGCAGCCGCCAACGTCACGCCGATACTGCGCTCATGATGAATTTTTGCGCAGCCAGCGATGGACTTAGCCCGGAACCGGCCCTGAGAGAGATCGTTGTTAAGCAGTTGCCGAATTGGCAGCAGCGAGCCCGCGGCATCCCCGTGCTGCGGCACGCCGAATTGTTGAAACGGAGGCTTACATCATGAAGGGTTTTCTTTCCGCCGCATCGCTCATAGCGCTCATGGCGGCTCCGGCATTCGCCCAGGAGACTACTCCGCCGCCAGCTACGCAGAACGCTCCAGCCGTGGCGGCGCCAGCTCCGGCCGCGGCGGCCAAAACGACAGCGGCCGAGATTTCGGCCAAGAAGTTGATGAGCAAGAACGTGAAGAATGCCGCCAATGAAAGCGTCGGCGACATCAACGACGTGCTCATCTCAAGCGACGGCAAAATCGCCGCCGTGATCGTCGGCGTCGGCGGCTTCCTTGGCATGGGTGAAAAGGATGTCGCGCTGCCGTTCGACCAGCTCAGTTTTGCGACCGATGCCGACAACGATCTCGTTGTGACAACCAGCGCGACGAAGGACGGCCTGCAGGCGGCTCCCGAATACGTCAAACCTGCAGATCGGTCTTAAAGACGGCCGGTCTGTTTTGCTCACGCGGCGGCCCGGGTGGTTCCGGGTCGCCAATTTTATTCTCTAAACACTGTCCGGGAACTTTGCACCTCGATGTGCATTACTCCGCTTTGGGAGGACCAAATGCACGAACCACAAGAAGTACGGACGCCTACAGAGGCGCGCCAGGCATCTCCGCGGCGATTGAACTTCCGCGTGCTGGCGGTTTCGCTCCTGCTCGCCGTCGGCGCAGCCGCCGCTCTGTATACGGTGTTCTATGCGGGTAACACGCCGATGAGCACGCCAGACCCGGCGCCTACCCAGGAAGGCGCCCCCGGCCCATAGGGCCCGGCGTGCGATAGCAAGTACCAGAAATGCAAAAGGGGCGGCCGTTTGGCTGCCCCTCGTCATTTCGAAACTCACTGAGGACCGCCCAGCGTGGCTACTCCATGCCGCTGCTGCGCCACGTCGAAGTCGACTTGCACTTCCGGCACACGCGCTCGCCCGCCCAAGCGCTTGGGAAGGTGTCCCGGCAGATCAGGCACTTACGCACCTTCTGCTCGGCGCTCCGACGCGCCTCGCGCTCGGCCTCGCAGGCGTCCCCGCAGCCGTCATGGCACACGTCATGGCTGTCGGCGAAAGCGCCGGCATGTTCTTTGAAGCTGCTCAACTCGTCCTCAACCACGTTCGTCACTTCGCTATGCTCGATCCACAACGCCTTCGCGTCGCCTAGGGTCCGGCGTTTCCAGCAAAAAGGTTGAGATTTTCTGGATACCGCGCCGGTTCAGCCCGGACGACGCAATGCCCGGGGCGCGTATATCGGTCGGATAGGCCGATTTTTCAAGGAAATTACGCGCGCCGGCGCGACGAATAGCGCACTACGGCTTGTAAAGCTGAGGTTTTCCCGTGCCAATTTTTATAAAACTTGCAGAATTCGCCCTCGAGGCGCGAACCGGATGGGCTGGAGGCCGTTAACAATTCAATTCTGAGCGCCCATCGATCCAGGAGATCGCCAGTGCCCACCGCCTCCATGACCAACACCCAGTTCGACCGCCCCGCCTTCGCCCGCCCGCGCGGCTTTGCGGTCCCGGCCGACGCGTTCACGCGCCGCCGCGATGCCATCGTGGCCGGTAACGCCGCTGAGCCGCTGGCGCGGGTTGCAGCACTGCTGGTCTCGATTTCTCACAACAACGGCTACGAAGGCCGCGATCCGGCAACCATTCCTGACACCCTGACGTCAGGCTTCGTTGCCGACCTGCTGGGCCTCGACGTCGATGACTTGGCCGAACTGCTCGTCGATCTGCGGGTGCGCGGACTGATCGAAAGCGGCTCGACATCGACGCTGCGCTTGAAAGACATTGCCGGTCTGGAGCGGTTGGCGAGCTAAGCGACGGACAAGCCTGGGCGCCTGGCCTACAACTAGGGGGCGCCAGAACCGTGGCGGCAGGACTTCGTGCCGGGCCGGTAGACATCCGTTAATTCACACCTATGTTTCATGCCCGTCGCACGGGGTTACCCGTGCGCCCCTGCTCCGCAGATGAGAGCGCCCGGCATGAACGATGATCCCAACAGGTGGATGTGGTCGGAGGCCTGCGAGATGCTGGCCCGCGCCGAGCGCATGCACCGTCAGTTCTTCCAGCCCGTGCGCTCGGTGTCGCGTCAGCCGTCGTGGGAGCCGCCTGCCGATGTCCTTGAGAACGACCGCGAAGTGCTGGTCGTCGTCGCGCTGCCGGGCGTGAAGCCCGAAGCAGGTCGAGGCGGTGATCGACGGCGGCTGATCTCGTCGTCGTCGGTGCGCGCACGCTTCCCGTCGAATTTGGCTTCGGCCGTCATCCATCGCCTGGAGCTGCCGCAGGGGCGCTTCGAGCGCCGGCTGACGCTGCCCGCCGGCCGCTACAGCGACGTCCGCCGCAAGTTCGCCGACGGCTGCCTGCTCGTGCTTCTGTCAAAAGTGGAGCCCGCCCGTGGCTGAGATGAAATGCTGGACGCTCCGCAGAGCGCAAGACGCCGGCCATCCGGCCGCTCCGGTAACCCCGCCGCTGCCGGCCGACGCCATCGCTCATCATCCCGGTGCGCGACATGACGCTGTTTCCCGGCGTCGTGCTGCCGGTCACGGTCGGGCGCCCGCGCTCGATCGCGGCGGCCCAGAGCGCCGTGCGCGAGCAGCGCCAGGTCGGCATCCTCATGCAGCGCGACGGCGGCAGGCGCGACCCGCAGCCGATCGATCTGCATCGCATCGGCACCGTCGCCAACGTCGTGCGCTACGTGACGGCGCCGGACGGCACGCACCATCTCGTCGTCCAGGGCGACGAGCGCTTCCAGGTCGTCGAGTTCCTTGACGGCTGGCCGTTCCTGGTCGCCCGCGTGCAGCGCATCGCCGAGCCTGATGAGCGCACATCCGGAGATCGAGGCGCGCTTCCTCAATCTGCAGCGGCAGACCGTCGAGGCGCTCGAGCTGCTGCCGCAGGCGCCGCCGGAGATGATCGTCGCCGTGCAAAGCGTGCGCGAGCCCGGCGCGCTCGCCGATCTTGCCGCCGCGTACATGGATCTGAAGCCGGCCGAGAAGCAGGAGATCCTCGAGACCGATCGACGTGTCGGCGCGCATGGACAAGGTGTCGGCGCTGCTGGCGCATCGCATCGAGGTGCTGCGCCTGTCGCAGGAGATCGGCCGGCAGACCAAGGCGGCGCTCGATGAGCGCCAGCGCGAGGTGCTGCTGCGCGAGCAGATGGCGGCCATCCAGCGCCAGCTCGGCGAGGGCGAGCAGAGCAAGGCGCAGGACATCGCCGAGCTGTCGGAAGCGATCGCCAAGGCCGGCATGCCGAAAGAGGTCGACGACCAGGCGCGCAAGGAGCTGCGGCGCCTGGAACGCATGCCGGAAGCCTCGCCCGACTACGGCATGACGCGCACCTATCTCGACTGGCTGATCGAGCTGCCGTGGCAAGCTGCCCGACGAGACGCCGATCGACATCAAGGAGGCGCGCCGCATCCTCGATGAGGACCACTACGGCCTCGACAAGATCAAGCGGCGCATCATCGAATTTCTCGCCGTGCGCAAGCTGGCGCCGAGCGGCAAGGCGCCGATCCTGTGCTTCGTCGGGCCGCCCGGCGTCGGCAAGACCTCGCTCGGCCAGTCGATCGCGCGCGCGATGAACCGCAAGTTCGTGCGCGTCAGCCTCGGCGGCGTGCACGACGAGGCGGAAATCCGCGGCCACCGGCGCACCTACATCGGCGCGCTGCCCGGCAACATCATCCAGGCGATCCGCAAGGCCGGTGCGCGCAACTGCGTGATGATGCTCGACGAGATCGACAAGCTCGGCAGCGGCGTGCAGGGCGATCCGCGCGCCGCGCTTGCTAGAGGTGCTCGACCCTGAGCAGAACAACGACGTTCCGCGACAACTACCTCGCGGTGCCGTTCGATCTCAGCCGCGTCGTTTTCATCGCCACGGCCAATGTGCTCGATCAGGTGCCCGGGCCGCTGCGCGACCGCATGGAGGTGATCCAGCTCTCCGGCTACTCGGCCGAGGAGAAGTTCAACATCGCCAAGCGCTATCTGGTTGCCCGGCAGCTCGAGGCGAACGGCGCTGACGGCCGAGCAGGTTGCAGCTCGACGATGACGGCGCTGCAGCAGATCATCGGCCTCTACACGCGCGAAGCCGGCGTGCGCAACCTTGAGCGCGAGATCGGCAAGGTGCTGCGGCACGCCGCCGTGCGTATCGCCGAGGGCGAGCCGGGTCCGATCCGCATCGGCGGCCGACGACCTTGCCGCCATCCTAGGCGGCGCGACATTCGAGAGCGAAGTCGCCATGCGCACCTCGGTGCCGGGCGTTGCCACGGGACTGGCCTGGACGCCGGTCGGCGGCGACATTCTGTTCATCGAGGCGACGCGCTCGCCCGGCAACGGCAAGCTCATCCTCACCGGACAGCTCGGCGAGGTGATGCGCGAGAGCGTGCAGGCGGCGCTGTCACTCGCTGAAGAACCGCGCCAGCCAGCTCGGCATCGACGCGAGCCTGTTCGAGAAGAGCGACATCCACGTGCACGTGCCGGCCGGCGCCATCCCGAAGGACGGTCCGTCCGCCGGCGTCGCCATGTTCATCGCATTGGCCTCGCTGTGACCGACCGTCCGGTGCGCAGCGACACGGCGATGACCGGCGAGATCAGCCTGCGCGGACTGGTGCTGCCGGTCGGCGGCATCAAGGAGAAGCTCGCCGCTGCTGCGCGTGCCGGCGTGACGCGTGTCATGCTGCCTGCCCGCAATAAGAAAGACATCGAGGATCTGTCTGAGGAAACGCGTCGGCAACTCGAGCTCATCTGGCTTGAGAAAGTTGAGGATGCGCTGGCCGCAGCGCTCGAAGAGGCTTCCGTGGCCGCGACGGCATGACGGGTCGGTGTGATCAGAACGGGCTGTAGCGGTAAATGATCTCGTCGACATCGCCCCGATAAACGTCCCCCGACTGGTTGATATTGAAGTGGCCTCGTTCGTTGAGGCCCTCGCGCGCGCGCCAGCCGACGATCTTGCCGTCCTTCACCGTGAACGTGTCGTTGCCGTCGTTTGACTGCAGGTTGACATAGGTCATGACCATGAACGGTGGCTCGTTCCCGCGACCGTTGACGACGCCAATTTCCCACGGAAGTCCGCGGCTGGCGATCATCCCGCACCAGCTCATGCCCATGACGACGCGGTTGTCCTTCACCGCCATCATATCGGTGGTGTTGATCAGGTTCGCCTGCATCAGCTGCTGTTCGATCTGGCGCATGCGCGTCTCGTTGCGAAGAAATGCGAACTTCTTCATCTCCTTGCCCAACTCGCCGCAAGCTTCGAAGGTCGCCTTGTCGTAGGCGGCGGCGGGGGTGGCGGAAGCGATCGCGACGTTGACGATGCACATCGCAATAGCTAGCGTCCGTATCGCGTTCGGCATCCGGCAAATTTCTCTATGATATTGAAAGAGCAATATATTCTTCTTGATCGGCGCCGACTCTTGCAGGGCGTCGGCTGCGTGTCCCTGATCGGTCTCACAGGTTGTTCGTCGACGCTAGGGCAGGATTGCAACAGCGCCCAGACAGATCTGCAGCGCA
This sequence comes from uncultured Alphaproteobacteria bacterium, assembly GCA_963759735.1. Lineage (GTDB taxonomy): Bacteria > Pseudomonadota > Alphaproteobacteria > Rhizobiales > Hyphomicrobiaceae > Hyphomicrobium_A. The sequence goes on along the minus strand of CAVXAF010000001.1, from coordinate 444,702 downwards.
CGGCCTGCGAGCGAGAGCGCTCGCAATTCGTCAGCGTCACGGTCGGCATGGTGATCGGCGCCGCCGCCGGCTACGTGATTGGCCGCCAGATCGGCATTGATCCGCGCGTCGGTATACTCATCGGCGCCGCGAGCGGTGGCGCCATCGGCGCGCTAGCCGATGCCTATGCGAATTATCTGCTTGAGCAGTCGAACGGCCAGGCGCTCGGCGCCATGCAGTCGCTCAACACCAATCTCGATCAGGACGTCCGCTTCCAGGCCGAGGAGTCCGCCAACATGCAGAAACAGCTGGCGGCGTTTCGCACTTCAATGGAGAAACCGAAGTCGGTCATCGACGCGTCGACCGACGTCACCTCGGGCCGCGATCGCGTGCGCGCCGCGGTGAAGCGCGCTGAGGTATATGAGACGGCGCCCGCCGTTTATCGTTCCTCGACCGGCATCATCACCACCAAAGGCATGAAGACGGACGGCGAAACCCCAGTGATCAATGTGCAGGTGAAGCGCGCGTCCTCGACGATCATGGTCCTTGGCGGCCGGGTGCAGCAGACCGACGCCGAGATCAAGGCGAACATTTCCTACCTCACCAGTGTCGGCATCCCCATGTGACGGACGGAAATGACCAGCAGCAAATCGCCGCAAACGCCGCAACAAAATCCGCACCCTGGTGATAGCCGTGTCACCCGCAAAGACGTCCTCCTCCTTGTGGTCGGCGCCGTGCTCGGCGCGTTCATCGGCTTCGGGTTCAACTTTCTGTCGCCCGTGGCGACGACGGCGTACGACGAGACCGTCTGCCAGGCGAGCAGCCGACTGACCGAGGCGCAGCGGCTCAATCGCGGTGCCCGCAAGCTGCTGGCGAGCGGTGACCGGGATGCCGCCAACCAGGCCTTCGTGCAGGCGAACGAAATCTTTGCGGCGCTTCACGAGTGCGGCATTGCCGGCGGCTCGGCCCAGCTCGGCCTCAACAAATGTCACGGCTTCGGCTTCGCGCTGGAGCGCAATGAGCCGGATGGGATGGTCCTGCTACGCACGGCAGCGGCGCGCGATCCGTTCTTTCGCGATTGGGTGGATGACCGCACCATCTGCTTTGGTGTCAAAGGCGTCCAGCAACCCGCCAAACCCTGAGCGCGCGACCGCAATTGCCGCACACGGCGGCCCAGGCCTCGCGCCGGCGCGGCGCCTGTGCTAGAGCGCGCCCATGAGCCTCATCGATGAGAAGCCCGCCCCCCCGAGCGCGATAAAGCGCGGCCACGTGCCGACCGTCGGCTTTGTATCCCTCGGCTGCCCGAAGGCCCTGGTCGACTCCGAACGCATTCTCACCAAGCTGCGCTCCGAAGGCTATCGCGTGTCGCCCGACTACGCCGGCGCCGACGTCGTCGTCGTGAACACCTGCGGGTTCCTCGATTTCAGCCAAGCAGGAAAGCCTCGACGCAATCGGCGAGGCCATGGCCGAGAACGGACGCGTCATCGTCACCGGGTGTTTCGGCGTCGAAGAGGCCCGCATCCGTGACAGCCATCCGGGCGTGCTGGCGGTCACCGGACCGCATCAGTACGAACAGGTAGTGGCGGCGGTGCATACCGCAGTGCCGCCGGTGCACGACCCGTTCATGGATCTCGTGCCGCCCGAGGGTCTGCGCCTCACCCCACGCCACTACGCCTATCTGAAGATTTCCGAGGGCTGCAACAACCGCTGCTCGTTCTGCATCATTCCGCAGTTGCGCGGCGACCTGCAAAGTCGCCCGTCGAACCACGTGATGACGGAGGCTGAACGCCTCGCAAAGGCAGGCGTCAAGGAGCTGCTGGTCATCAGCCAGGACACCAGCGCCTACGGTCTCGATATCAAGTATGCCGAAAGCCAATGGAAGGGCCGCGCTTTGCCGGCGCGCTTCCTGCCGCTGTGCGAGGCGCTGGGCGAACTCGGCATCTGGGTGCGGCTGCATTACGTCTACCCATATCCCCACGTCGATAACGTCATTCCGCTGATGGCCGCGGGCAAGATCCTTCCCTATCTCGACATTCCCTTCCAGCACGCGTCTCCCGCCGTGCTGAAGGCCATGCGCCGCCCGGCGCATCAGGACAAGACGCTGGAGCGCATCCGCCGGTGGCGCGAGGTGTGCCCGGACCTCGCCATCCGCTCGACGTTCATCGTCGGCTTTCCGGGCGAGACGGAAGAGGATTTCGAAATTCTCCTCGACTGGGTGCGCGAGGCCGAACTCGCCCGCGTCGGCTGCTTCCGCTACGAGCCCGTGGCCGGGGCTCCGGCCAACGACCTCGCCGGTGCCGTCCCCGATGAAGTGAAGGAAGAGCGCTGGCACCGCTTCATGGCCACGGCGAAAGAGGTCAGCGAAAAGCGCCTCGCCGGCATCGTCGGACGTGAGATCGAAGTCATCATCGACGAGGTCGACGATGAAGGCGCGCTCGGGCGCTCGCAGTGGGACGCTCCGGAGATCGACGGCAGCGTGTTCCTCAACGGCGACAGCGGTCTTGCAGCCGGTGACATTGTCAAAGCGCGCGTCACCAACGCCGACGACTACGACCTTTGGGCCGAGCGCGTTTAGCGGCTACCCTCGTTAGAGCCCGCGGATCAGCGCCGGGATTTGCTCGGAATAGGAACTTCATTGCTTCTCGGAACGTTGGCGCTGCGAAGCAATGAAACGCAGCCGGGAGATTCCCATGGGACTTTTCTCACGTGACTTGAAGACCCTTGATGACCTGTTCATGCACGGCCTCAAGGACATTTACTACGCCGAGAACCAGATCGTTAAGAATCTGCCGAAGATGATCGACGCCGCTACCGACGCCGAATTGAAGAAGGGCCTGAAGCAGCATCTCGCCGAAACGGAAAACCAGGTCGTGCGCCTGGAGCAGGCGTTCGAACTGCTCGGCGAGGACCCGCGCGGCACGCGGTGCCCCGGCATCGACGGCATCCTGACGGAAGGCGACAGCCTGCTTGGCGAGGTCGAGGGCCGTGTCGTGACCAACGCGGCGATCGTCGCGTCGGCTCAGGCCGTCGAGCACTACGAGATCAGTCGTTACGGCACGCTGATTGCGTGGGCGCAGGAACTCGGCAAGGATCAGGTCGTGCCGCTGCTGGAGCGGAACTTGCGCGAGGAGAAAGCGGCCGACAAGAAGCTGTCCGCCGTCGCCGAGGCGCGGGTCAACAAGGGCTCGACCCGCAGCGCGCGCGCCAAGAGCGGGGCTGCTGCGCGCCGCCCTGCGCGCAAGGTGGCGAAGGCGGCGACCAAGCCCCGCAAGCGGCCGGCCTCGACGCGTCGCCGCGCCAGCTGAAAACGTGATCGGTGGCAGGCGCATGAGCGCGCCTGCCGCCAGTGCTCAAGTGACTGGGTCAGTGCGCCAAGGCGTTGGCCAGGACGATGACGAGCGCGGCAGCGCCGATGGCGCCGCATAGCAGCCACGTCTTCAAGGTCAGCGTGCGTTCGATACGGCGGGCCTCGTCGCGGAAGGTCTCCAGCTCGGCGAATTTGCGGCTCACCGCTTCGAAGCTGTTGTAGGCGTGGAAGTCGCCCTTCGAGCACGACTCGATGCGGTCGAGACGCGCCTTGAGATCTCGGGTGCCCCGCAACAGCTCATCGAGCTTGGCTTCCTTGCCGCGCTTCTCGCCACGTTGAAACGTTTGCCAGCGCTGATCCTGCTCGGCGGCGTCGTGCAACTCGCCGACCTTGGTAGCGAGCTGGGTTATGTCGCGTGACATCAGCCGCATCGTCGCCTGCAGCTGCTCCATCTTGCTGGCTGTCTCGGCGACGAAGCTGTCCCGCGCAATGAGCGGCACCGATGGGGCGATGTCGTAGCGGATTTCGGGGGTAGACTTGTCGATGTTAAAATGCGTCGACCGACTGCGACGTTCGTCAACTCTCAACACGGCAGCACGCCTCCCACGCGAGAACCTGGCTGGCACGCATCCGTGCCCGACAGCAGGCAAGCTTCTTCGTTCGCGCGGCCGATGTGGGGAGCAAGGCGCAGCTCTCGAGGCAGAGAGTGGCGCGCTGCAAAACCCCGCTCGGGCCGCAACGTCAAGGGCAAGATTTCTCTTGGGCTTCAGTGCTGTGACAATAACTCACACGTCCAACCTTGGCTAGCCTTGCAGGCGCCAAATCTCCGTTCGATGCGCACAAATTTTCAGATGACGATGATCGCCATGTGCAGCGCTAGCGGTAGATCGCGCGCCGCGCCGCGGCTTCGCCGTCAACCGACCTGGGCGCGGTGGCGAAGAAAGTGGTCGGCGAGCACGAGCGCCAACATCGCTTCGCCGATGGGAACTGCGCGGATCCCGACGCAGGGATCGTGGCGGCCTTTGGTGAAGACATCCGTCTCTGCGCCCGCGACGTCGATGGACTTGCGCGGTGTCAGGATCGACGACGTCGGCTTCACGGCAAAGCGGCAGACGATTGGCTGTCCGGTCGAGATGCCACCGAGAATGCCTCCGGCATGATTGGTCAGGAAGCAGGGCTGCCCATCGCGGCCGATGCGGATTTCGTCGGCGTTCTCTTCGCCGGTGAGTTCGGCAGCGCCCATGCCGGCACCGATCTCTACGCCCTTCACCGCATTTATGCTCATCATCGCCGAGGCGATATCCTGGTCGAGCTTCGCGTACAGCGGCGCGCCCCACCCGGCCGGCACGCCTTCGGCGACGACCTCGATGACGGCACCGATCGAGGAGCCGGACTTGCGTACGCGGTCGAGGTAATCAGCCCAATGCACGGCAGTCGCCGGGTCGGGGCAGAAGAACGGGTTGGCATTGACCGCATCCCAATCCCACAACGAGCGGTCGACCTTGATATCGCCGATCTGCACGAGGGCACCGCGGATGGTCACGCCGGCGAGCACCTTGCGCGCGATGGCGCCGGCGGCGACGCGGGCTGCTGTCTCGCGTGCCGACGAGCGCCCGCCGCCGCGAAAGTCGCGAATGCCGTATTTTGCCCAGTAGGTGTAGTCGGCATGGCCGGGCCTGAACTTCGTGCCGATGTCGCCATAGTCTTTCGAGCGCTGGTCGACGTTGCGGATCATCAGCGAGATGGGCGTGCCGGTCGTCACCTGGCGCCCCTGCGCGTCGGGGAAGACGCCCGACAAGATCTCGACCGTGTCTGGCTCCTGCCGCTGGGTCGTGAAACGCGACTGGCCGGGGCGCCGCTTGTCCAGAAAGCCCTGGATGTCACTCGCCTCCAGCGGCAGTCCCGGCGGGCAACCATCGACGACGCAGCCCAGTGCCGGCCCGTGGCTCTCGCCCCAAGTCGTCACACGGAATAGATGGCCGAAGGTGTTGTGGGACATCGCCTGTCGTCGCCGATGAGGGGTGAGCACGGGTGCGCGTGCAACCCGAGCGCCGTGGCAGTTGTGCCAGTCTTAGGAGCGCAAGCGGACGGCTGCAAGCACCCAGGTGGGCAAAGCCAGTGACAAACTCAGTCGACGCAGTTTAAGTGGGCCTCAGTTCCGCGTCGCGCTACGCGACAAGCTGCAAGGAGACAGCATGTAAGACACGCATCGTTGCAATGGTGCGCGCTCTTTCTGCATTACCGCCGCTTGGCGGGGACCGCCGGTCTGCATTGGGCTTCGAGCCCTGCGATCAAGAGGTTTCACGACGTTTCTGAGCTGATGGCGCAACAACCGCCGGTCGCGTATCGCATACAGCGTATGCGTCACGGGCCGCCGCAGGGCCAAGCCCGAAAATAGAGCCGCTCCTTGCCGGTCTGAGCAACCGTCACCGAGCGGTCATTCGATGTGACGGAAGAGCCGGGGCAGCCGCTGCTTCGGCTCTTCTGCTTCGTCGGCCCCACCTCCTACAGCCACTCCATGCCGCCGCGGCGCAGCACCATCACTTGGTCCTGCGGCACCGGTAACTCCGGCACGGCCGCGGTCTCGAAGCCGTACAAGTGTCCGCGCAGCACGCGGCTGATGCCGCCGTGCGCCGCCACGACCGTGTCGTCGGTGACATCGCCAAGCCAGGCAACTGCGCGCCCCATCAGGTCCTCATAGCTCTCCCCGCCCTGCGGTCGCCAGCGGAAGGTGTCGCGCCCCCGCGCCTCGACGCCTGCTGCGTCGATGCCCGGCAGGTCGGCTGCAAAGATGCCTTGCCAATCGCCGTAGTGGATCTCTTTGAGGCGGTTATCGAGCGCGTAATCGCGCGGATCCAGTCCCATCGCGCCGCGCACGATCTCCATAGTCTCTCGCGCGCGCAGCAGCGGGCTGGCGACGTAACGGCAATGGGCGATGCGTGGGAGCAGGCCACGTAGTGCTTCGCCGTTGCGCCGCGCCTGCGTGCGGCCGAGATCATTCATTGGGACGTCGGCCTGCCCCTGGTAGCGCGATTGCGCGTTCCAGTCGGTCTCGCCGTGGCGGACGAAATATATGGTGAGGTCGGCGCGCATCGCCCCAGACGCGGCCCGCTCAGCTGTCCTCGGAGCGGGCGACGGTGATGTCGGGCGCGTCCTCGTTCTTCATGCCCTGCACATGGTAGCCGGAGTCCACGTGGTGCACCTCGCCGGTGACGCCGCGCGACAGATCCGAAAGCAGGTAGAGGCCGGCCGAGCCGACCTCCTCGATGGAGACCGTACGGCGCAGCGGCGAATTGTATTCGTTCCAGCGTAGAATGTAGCGGAAGTCGGCGATGCCCGAGGCAGCCAGCGTCTTGATGGGGCCGGCGGAGATCGCGTTGACGCGGATGCCGTCCTTGCCAAGGTCGGCGGCGAGGTAGCGCACCGACGCCTCGAGCGCGGCCTTGGCGACGCCCATGACATTATAGTGCGGCATCACCTTCTCGGCGCCGTAGTAGGTGAGGGTCAGCATCGAGCCGCCCGCCGGCATCATCTTCTCGGCGCGCGCGGCCAGCGCCGTGAACGAGTAGCAGGAGACGAGCATCGTCTGCGTGAAGTTTTTCTCGCTGGTATCGACGTAGCGGCCGTCGAGTTCGGCCTTGTCGGAAAACGCTATGGCGTGGACCAGGAAGTCCAGGCGTCCCCACACCCGCTCCAACTCGGCAAAAACCGCATCGATCGAGGCGGCATCGACAACGTCGCAAGGCAGCACGATCTTGGAGCCAAGTTCAGCCGCCAGCGGACCGACCCGCTTCTTCAGGGCGTCGCCCTGATATGTGAAGGCGAGTTCGGCGCCCTGGGCAGCGGCTGCCCGGGCGATGCCCCAGGCGATAGACCGGTTGTTGGCTAAGCCCATGATAAGGCCGCGTTTGCCAGCCAACAGGTTGCCCTTCGCAACCCCTGCGCTCGGCATAGGCTCCGTCATGGGTGTCTCTCTGAGTCCAAGTTACTTCCCGGTGCGTTCGGCGCGCATCCTACACAAATGGACTGTTGGGTCCAGATGCGCGGTTTTCGCAAGGGTAACAGAGAGAAGGCCGGCCCAGGGGGCCGGCCTTCCTGCCGTCGCGGAGCGGAAGGGGGGACCGCTGCGTCAGCCATCGAGTTGCCAGCGGCCACTGGGCAGGCGGCAGGCGACGCCTTCCTGCTTCTTGGTGGCTTGGCCGGTGGTCATCAGGACAATGAGGTGGCGGCAGATTTTGCCGCTGGAATCCTTGAACGAGGCGGTCGGCTGTACAAGTCCGGCCAGGCGGCCGTGCCAGCGGCGCCAGACGTAGGTCTTGCCGTCGCCGATTTCGGAAAGCGCGTACTGGATGCGCTCGAGGGCGGCGATCTCGTCCTTCTCGTCGAGTTGGTAAGCGCCGGCGGGAATGTTGACCGTGGTGCCGGGGAGCACAGTGGTGCCCGGAACGGACGGCAATTCGGGCATCGCCTGGTAGACGGGTTCGGGTGTGACCGAAGTCTCCCACGGCCTCTCGGCGCCCAAGGCGGTGACTGGGCCGAGCAAGATGACACCGACCAGCACCAGCCCGGTGGTGACAACGGCGGCAAGCGTAACTAGAGAGGGATGCGAACTCATGACGCTTCACTCGATGCTGACGACGCTACGATGCGCAACTGCGCTGTGACCTAGGGTGAGTATGAGCTGCTTTGGTTAAGGGCGACTGAATGCGTGTCCCAACGTGCGTTGTGTGGGCGATGTTGAACGAGGTGGTGACGTGGTCGAGCAGCGCGGCGCGGAAGAACTGACCGAGGAGCCGGGCGACTTCGCTGCGGCGGCCGAGCCCTTCGCGCTGTTCGACGAGTGGATGGGCGATGCAACGCGCCTCGAGCCGAACGACCCCAACGCCATGGCGCTGGCGACAGTCGACGCGGCGGGTCATCCCAACGTGCGCATGGTGCTGCTCAAGGCCGTCGATCCCGCCGGGCACGCGCAGCGTGGCTTTGTATTTTTCACCAACTACGAAAGCGCCAAGGGTCGAGAACTGCAGGCGATGCCTTACGCCGCGCTCGATTTCCATTGGAAGAGCCTGCGCCGGCAGGTACGCGTACGCGGTCCCGTCACGTCGGTGAGTAGCTCTGAGGCCGATGCATATTTCGCCTCGCGGCCGCGCTCAGCGCAGATCGGCGCCTGGGCTTCCCAGCAGTCGCGGCCACTGGAAAGCCGCTTTGCGCTGGAGAAAGCCGTGGCCTTCGAGGCCGCTAAACATCTCGTCGGTCCGGTGCCGCGCCCACCCTACTGGTCGGGCTTTCGCATTACGCCGCTGCAGATCGAGTTCTGGCACAGTCGCCTGTCGCGACTGCACGAGCGGGTTGTTTTCAGCCGCCCTGCAGCCGGCGACGACTGGCTGAAAACCCGCCTCTATCCTTGACCGGTCATGCACTGGGGACGCGAGCCTTGACCCGGCTGGGATACCCGGGCAATCCATGCCTTGCCTCTAGCGAGCGGTGAGCACATGCCGACGGGCGGCAATCAGACGCGCAAGACACTGGTCCTTACGGGCGCCTCGCGTGGCATCGGGCATGCAACCGTGAAGCGTTTTGCGTCGGCCGGCTGGCGTGTCATCAGCTGCTCGCGTCATCCGTTCCCCGAGCAGTGTCCCTGGGAAAAAGGACGCGACAATCATCTGCAGGTTGACCTTGCCGACGCCGCCGACACCGTGCGCGCCATCGCCGAATTGAAGGAGCGCCTCGCTGCGGACGGCTCGCACCTCGATGCCCTGGTCAACAACGCCGGCATCAGCCCGAAGACCGCGGGTGGCGGACGGCTCAACTCGCTGGCCACGGACATCGACGACTGGCGCCAGGTCTTCCAGGTGAACTTCTTTGCGCCCATCATGCTGGCGCGGGGCCTTTTCGACGAGCTTGAGCGGGCACAGGGCGCCGTCGTCAACGTCACCTCGATCGCCGGCAGCCGCGTGCATCCATTCGCAGGATCGGCCTACGCAACATCCAAAGCGGCACTGGCGGCGTTGACGCGCGAGATGGCTGCCGACTTCGGGCCGCGCGGCATTCGCGTCAATTCCATCTCCCCGGGGGAGATCGACACAGCCATTCTGTCGCCGGGCACCGGCAAGATCGTCGAGGAGCAGATCCCGATGCACCGCTTGGGATCGCCCGAGGAGGTGGCCAGGGCCATTTATTTTCTGTGCAGCGAGCAGTCGAGCTACGTGCACGGAGCGGAGCTGCACATCAATGGCGGCCAGCACGTCTGAGAACGCCGCTTTGGGGCGGCCTTTCTGTGGGATATCGCTTTTTTCGCCTGATTCTGCGCTATTCTTCCCCGCCGGCCTATGCTCGAACGGCGGGCGGCCGGCGCGCCGCCAACCCAGGGATTGCAACGTCGCTATGATCCTCGCCGTGATCTTCGCCGCACTCCACGCCGCCCCTGTCGATGGCGTGCCGGGCATGAGGTCGCCGCCCCCCCTTCGTCCGTCCTTTTTCGCTCGCTGGACGAGCCGCCTCGCCGTTTTCTCCGCGGTCCTTATGGGTACGTCGATTTTCCTGCACCGGCTGTTCTCACTGCCGACGCCGATCGCCGAGAATCTCGCCGGGGTCGCCTTCCTGGGCGCCGGCCTGTCGATGCTCATGTCGATCGCCGCGATCGCCGGCATTTGGCGCACCGGGCGTCCGGGCACTGCCCGCATCGTCTTCGCGCTCCTTGTCAGTGTCGGACTGATGGGCTGGCCACTTATTTTCCTGCCGCAGTACGACGGTTTGCCCAGTATCACCGACGTCACCACCGACATGAACAACCCGCCTCCGTTCGTCGAGATCGCCAAGCTGCGGCCGCCGGGGAGCAATCCGGTGGTCTATCCAGGCCCCTCCTTCGCGCGCAAGCAGTTGGCGGCCTACCCGGACATCACGCCCATCGAGATCGATCGGGCGACCGATGAGGTTTTCGAGCTTGCCGTGCAGGCCGCCAAACGGCTGAAGCTGGATATCGTGCACCAGGAGGCGCCCGATGCAGGCCGTCCCGGACTCATCGAGATCGCTGACCGCACTCTCATCCTCGGCCTCTATGACGATGTCGCCATCCGTGTGGCCGGAACCGAGCGCCATGCGCGTCTCGATATACGCTCGGCCTCGCGTTACGGCTCGCACGACCTCGGGCGCAATGCCGAGCGCGTCCGGCAGATCCTCAAAGAAATCGTCGTGGTGATGGAATTGACCGTGCCGGCCGCGCGTGCCGAGCCGGTGGACGAGGCCGCCGAGGCTAAAGAGGAACGGCCACGCAGTCGACGTTCGAGAAATCGTCGCCGGCGATAAGTCCGCGCTCGGCGAGGTGCTCGATGTGCGCGCGCAGCGACAGCGCTGCTGCACCGATGACGGCCTTATCGAGATCGCGATAGATGACCGGCAACAGCGCGCGCACGGTGTTCGTACCCTTGCGCACGGCGTCGAGGATGGCCTGCTCACGCCATTTGCGGTGCAGCAGATAGGCCTTCACGATGCGTCGCGGCTCCTCGATGCTGCCACCGTGCCCCGGCAGCAGCAGAGTGTCCTCGCGCTCCAGCAGCAGCTGCAGGGAGGTGAGGTAGTCCGCCATCCGGCCTTCCGGCGGCGCCACCACAGTCGTGTTCCAGCCCATGACGTGATCGCCCGAGAAAACAATGCCGCGTCCATCAAGTGCCAGGCTCAGGTGGTCAGGCGCGTGACCCGGGGTGTGCAGGGCGGTGAGCTGCCAATCTTCGCCTGCAACGACATCGGAATGCCCCAGGTGAATGTCGGGCGCAAAACCGTGGCCAACGTATTCCGCCTCGGTGTCTCCCCCGCCGCCGACCGGGATCTCTGAGCGGCGGTAGCCGTACGTCCGCGCCCCGGTCGCCGACACGAGCGCGTCCACTCCGTCGACGTGGTCGCGATGCGCGTGGGTGGCAATGACATGTGTTATAGGCCGGCCGGCAGCGGCGGCCATGATCGCCTCCAACTGGGCCGCGTCGGCAGGCCCCGGATCGATAACCGCCAGGCTGTGCTCGCCGACCAGATACGTGTTGGTGCCCTTGAACGTGAGCGGGCCGCCGTTCGGCGCGACAAGCCGCATGACCCCGTCCGCCATGACGGTCGGTTCGCCATAAGTGAACCGCATCTCGGTATTGAATTGCAGGCTTTCGCTCATCTCGAACTTTACTGACGTTTGAAGCAGTTTCCTATGGCGATGCCTAGCGTAGAGACCGATCGCCACGCGGGCCAGCGCCGCCGCAGGGAGGCGGAACGGTTGCCAGCCTGAGGGGGTTAGCCCGGCAGGAAGGAGATGTCTTATGGCACGTCACCAAGATTTTCCCGCCTCGCGCAAACGCGCGATAGAGACTGGAGCCACCTGGGTGGTTGCCATGCTCGGCTTGGGTGTCCTGGCCGCTATAATTCTCGTGGCTGTAGTTCCCGACGAGAACGCGAGCCGCCCGGCCGTTGAACAGGTCATCCCCAACACCCCACCGCCGGTGCGCACGGAATAGTTCGCCCGGCCATCAACTAGACCTTCAGCAGTATGCAACTCGCGCGCTCGGGCGCGCGTTGTCGACGCGTCGTTTCGAAGGGGCGCGAGTTGCATGCTGAAGGACTTACCGTCTTCAGAGGAATTGCCATCAACTTCGTGCGCCAGCGCCGAGGCGGCTGGCTTGCGCTTTGTGAGCGACAATGAACCCGGCCTGACCCGCCGCCCAAGTGGCCGGTCGTTCAGCTATCGCTCGCCAGACGGAAAGGCAGTGCGCGACACGGGCACGCTCGCCCGCATTCGCAGTCTCGTCATTCCACCTGCATGGACCGACGTATGGATATGCGCGCGCGCCAACGGGCATATCCAGGCGACGGGGCGGGATGCGCGTGGCCGCAAGCAGTACCGCTATCATCCCGACTGGTCGCGCATTCGCGACGAGGCGAAGTTCGACCGCCTGCAGGCCTTTGCGATGGCGCTTCCCAAAATACGCCGCGCGATCGCTCGGCATATGGGAGAGCGAGGACTGGGCCGGCGCAAGGTCCTGGCGACGGTCGCGCATCTGCTGGACATCACGCTTGTGCGGGTCGGCAATCGCGAATACGCGCGCGACAATGGCAGTTATGGGCTGACCACACTGCAAGATCGACACGTCACGTTCTCGGGCAGTGAGCTGCGTTTCAAGTTTCGCGGCAAGTCGGGGAAGGATTGGAACCTGAAGCTCAGCGATCGCCGCGCCCTGCGCATCGTCCGCTCCTGTCAGGAATTGCCCGGACAGCACCTGTTTCAATATGAGGACGAGGATGGGGAGGTGCGCCAGATCACGTCCGCCGACGTCAACGACTACCTGCGCTCGCTCGCCGGTGTCGAGGTCAGTGCTAAGGACTTCCGCACTTGGGCGGGCACCGTACTCGCCGCCATGGCGCTCCGCGAGTTGGCGCCCGTCGTCACCGCTTCGGATGCCAAGCGCAACATTTCCGGCGCCATCAAGAGCGTCGCTGCGCGGCTCGGGAATACGCCGGCCATCTGCCGCAAATGCTACGTGCATCCGGAGATATTGGCGGCCTACCTCGACGGGAAATTGGCCCGGCTGCTTGCTGGGGCGCCGAGAAAGGCACTGAAGCGCGCCTTCTCTGCCCTCCCCTCAGACGAGGCGGCAACTCTCTTGCTCCTCCACGTCCGCACTTCGAGCAGAAGCGGGTGTTAACGGCGTTTGTTCCCTGAGTGGAACTCGCGCCGCCACGAAGCAATTGGCCCGGTAACAGTCGCCGGAAAGCGCGAGGTCCGACAATGCATCACAACAACAATGCGCGCTGCAATGCGCTGGCCTTCGCAGCAGCGCTTCTGCTGGTGGCATCGCCCGTGCTGGCTCAGTCAGGCGGCGGTGGCGGAGGCGGAGGCGGGTCATCCGGCGGTGGTTCCTCGGGCGGCGGCTCGGCTGGTGGCGGATCTGGGGGCGCAAGCGGCGGCTCCGCCGCCGGTTCAACGGGCGCCGGCTCGCTCAACGGGCGCCGGTTCAACCGGGGCCGGCTCGACCGCCAGTCCCAGCAGCGGCATGACCAGCCCAGCGGCGAGAGTTGGTCCCGGCGGCACATCCGACGGCGCGGTCAGGGGTATCAATGATCCCCGCAGTCTCAGCAACCAGCCCGCGACCTCGGCCTCGCCAGCGCAACGGCTCCGGGAACCTATTCGCCCGGCGGCGCGCCGGCCCCGGCTGGAACATCGACGCCATCGGGCACCGGCTATCCTTCAGGTCCAGCGCTTGAGGCGGCGCGCCAGCGCGCGCTCAGGGGGCCTGCCGGCACCCAGATTCCGCCGTCGGACCCCGGTGCCGGCGGCGCTGCGGGCACGCAGGCCACCACTCCCGGCCTTCCCGATCAGGCCTCGCCTGGCGACACTCCCGCCACCAGCGGTGATCCGGCCCGCCTTTCCGGCGGCGGCTCGGGCAACCGCGAGGGTGCCACAGGCAAGACCATGGCCGAGTGCGAGGCCGCCTGGGACGAGGACACGCACATGACGAAAGACAAGTGGCGCGAGACCTGCAACCGCACGCTCACCGAGCCGCATCTTTAATACCGCGACAGGAACCGTCGGGCCGCGCCCGCCGTTCCCTGCCAGCGATCGCGGGCCAGAGAATGCTCGTGCTCGCCTGCGTAGGGAGGACAAGCCGTGCAAGAGCCGATAAGGCCGCAGATTGGCAACGCCGCGCGCGATCAGGTTTGGGATTGCGAATTGTCGTTTCGGCGTTTTGCCGTAGCGCGCTGGCGGGGAATTGACCGCACTGTTCGCACGAGCGACGGAGCCCGCGGCGGCTCGTGCTGGAGCCATCAGCGGCGTGATGTCGCCGGCACCCGCGGCCGCGTAAGCGGCGCGAAGTAGCCGCCGCAACGTGACGGCGCTACTGAGAAAAGCAAAGTGATGGTCGGAGCGGGGAGATTCGAACTCCCGACCCCTTGCTCCCGAAGCAAGTGCGCTACCAGGCTGCGCTACGCTCCGCCCGACCGATCAGTCCTTTGAGGGACAGCGCCAGAGCCCCTCAGCAGAGGCTCGTGGCGAGGCCGGCTTTATAGCGGCCATGTGCCGGGGCCGCAAGCGAGCGCTTTTGCGCGTCGTTTCAGGTGCATCGCGCCGTCCCGAGGCCGCCGGCATGCCTGGCCAATGAAAAGCGCTAGGCATCATCGCGTCGCAGAAACAGAGTGGCCAGCAGGGGCGCGGCAACCAGTAGAGTTGCGACCAGATCGGTCGACCCTCTGGCAAGAAGTGCCCACAAGAGCCCCGCCAGACTTAGAATTGCAACAAGCAGGGGGCTGCGAAAAGTTCGCCAAGTCCTCTTCCAACTGCGTTTCGATGTCGTCTTGTGGCGATTTCTCAACTGCGCACGCTTCTTCTTTTTTTCCATAAATAGAGACCGCTGACCAAAATCAGGATCGTCACGATATCGAGGACCGCCCACACGATCTTCAATGGCAATCCGCCATAGTCCCCAAAATGAAGCGGCCGAGAGAGAGCCAAAGCCTTCACATACCAAGGCATCTCCCGTAGTCCGTCAAAGCGCCCGTCAGTGGCATCAATCAAAGCCGGCGTAATGATGTGCTCGGTCAGCGGCGTGCGACCGTGCAGGAAAATCGCGTAGTGCGTCGACGTCGAGAATGGGCTGCCAGGGAACGCGACAAACTGCAGGTTCATGCCCGGCGCAGCGGACACAGCCGCAGCAACAGCTCGATCCAGGGAAGCTGTCTGCCGCGCCTCGCTGGGTCTGCTCTCCGCATGCCTCACAAGGTCGGCAAGGGCGTTCTGCCGCCAGTAGGATATGATCGGTTGCTCCAGCGTATTGATGACGCCGGTCAGTCCGACGACCATCGCCCAAGCGACGGTGACGATGCCGAAGAAGTTGTGATAGTCGAGCCATTTGCCGCGGCCTGACCGAGTGACTCGAATCGCTCCGAAATCCAGCGTCCGCATGAACGGGCCATAAAGCACCACTCCGGAAACGATCGCGGTCGCGAAGAGAAATCCCATGAACCCGAGAAACAACATGCCGGGCAGGCCCAGAAACATATCCGTGTGGAGCTGCAGCAAAAAATGCATGACCCCCTCACCGACGTCCGCGGCGGGCACGCGATCGCCGCTGGTCCGGTCATAAGACGCGAAGCGCATTGCGGAGCCTGGAACAGAAACTGAGGCGCCCGTCGTCACGTTCACGACCGGACGGTCGACGTCGAAGCTCATGAAAATGGGAACTTCACCCGGCCGCTGCTTGAGGGCGATATCCAACAACGCGTCGAGGTCGAGAAGGGCCCCGCCTGGGTTGGCGGGCGCCCATTTGCTCGGGTTTAGCGCTTCGTCGATCTCGTCATGGAAGATCAGCGGCAGTCCGGTCAGGCACAGCATGAGCAGGAAGCCAGTGCAAACTAGACTGGTCCATTTGTGCACCCATGACCAAACCCGGATAGCTCGCGAACCCAATGCTCAGAAATCCATGGTCACGCTTGTCAGGAACGTCCTGGGAGCGCCCTGCACGAGGTAGTTTGCGCCCGGATACCCACCTACTGACGCCCAGTAGGAGTTGTCGGCAACATTTTCGACGCGCGCCCGCAGCGTGACCGGCGTGGCGTCCCAGACCGTCGCGTAACGAATGCCCAGATCAACCCGCGTCCAGCTGTCGACTTCGAATGTATTGGCTGCATTCGTATATTGCTCGCCCGTATAGATCAGTCTTCCATCGACTGTCAGTCCGGCGATGTACGGCACATCCCATTCGGCTCCGAGATTGCCCTGGAACCGCGGCACCCCGACGGCGTCATTACCCTCGTTTGCGCCGTCCTGTGTGTTCTCAAGCACGGCATCCACGACGGTGAACCCGCCAAGAAGCCTGAACCCTTTGACCGGCTCGCCGTAGAACGACAGCTCGACACCGCGGTTGAGCTGCTCTCCCGACGCCTGGAAGATTTGGTTCTCGATGATCGCCTGCTGCTGCGTGATCGAGAACCAGCTCAGCGTAGCGCCAAAGTACCCGCCGTCGTACTTGGTGCCGAACTCGTATTGCTCGCTCACGTAGGGATCGAGCACCGTACCTGCGTTGGAAACGGGTTGACCGCCGCTGGTCGCCGGGGCGATCCCACCACGCTGTAGTGCCTCAGCATAATTGGCGAAAAGGGAAACGCTGCTAAACGGCTTCACGACCAAGCCGAACGCTGGAGTGACCGCCGAGCCGTCCGATTCCGAAGCCAGGGCGCCGGTGTTGTAGTCGAAGGACTTCTGGGTAATTTCCTGATAGCGCGCGCCGACGGTGACCAGGATGCTATCGTTCAAGAAAGCCAGCGTGTCGGCGACTGCGACGCCCGATGTCCGCGTTTCATTTGTCGTTAGCGGATCGGAAAGTTCGCCGCCTACGAAGAAATTCGCAGGCGGAGCAGGGGCCGCCAGTGGGTTGCTCAGCGTTCCTCCAGGGAACCCTGCGAAATTGGAGAAGGCATAGGCGTTTTTGGAGTTGAGATAGGTCGCAGACCCCGACACGACCACGCGGTGGGCCACTGACCCGGTATCGAATTTGACTTCTGACGCCCGCATCGCCGGAATAAGCCTCGTCCTCCCGCGCGTTATCGAAGCGGTAGCCGTTCAAGCTTCCATCGGGCGTTGCAGTGGGATTCCACAGGACGTTCTCCTCCTCGCCAAAACGGAATCCTCCCGCCGCCCAGGCAGTGACAGACTCGCTAAGGTCGACTTCGCCGCGAGATACGAAGAAGAGATTGCGATCGTTCGCGTAGGTCCAGGGTTGCGCGTAGTTCTGATCTGCATCCGGCGGAGCGGGCACCGCGCTGGCAGGCGTCACCTGCGGTCGTGGGCTGTCGAGGCGATGGTTCTGATATCCGAGGTCGGCCGTGAATCTGACGGTTCTGCTGGTGTAGTCGATGCCGAAGGACGCTGCCCCAAGCTCGCGTTCTTCATCGTCGATCGACGTTGTGCCGGTCCGTCCCGTTGCACCGACGCGTACCCCCCATTCCTTGGCGCTTCCGAAGCGACGAGCGATGTCGGCCGTAGTGACGACCTGACCGGTGCTCTCATATCCAAGCGTGATGCTCGTAAGGTCATCGAGGGGGGCACGCTTGGGAACAAGATTGACCGTTCCGCCGACACCGCTGTCGCCAGGCGCTAGACCGTTCGCGAAGGCGCTGACGCCGCGCAAAATCTCCACCCGTTCAACGAGCGGAGCGGCAACGAACTGACGCGGCACGATGCCGTAGAGACCGTTGAGCGAAACATCGTCCGAGTACAGCGGGAAGCCGCGGATAATGTAAACTTCCTGAAAGTTGCCGAAACCCTGAGCGACCCTGACAGTGGGGTCATTCATCAGGACGTCGCCGATGCTCGTTGATTGCTGGTTCTGGATGAGCTGAGACGTATAGGAAGCGCCGCTGAAGGGGGAGTCGGAGTAGTCGAGATTGCCAAGCAGTCCGACGCGGCCGCCTGTCGCGACCTGGCCGCCCGCATATGCTCGGGGCAACCCGAGCTGCGAACCTGCTTCCTTCGGCAGCAGCGTCGAAGGAGCCGGTGCGGGTGCGACATCCGGTTGGGGCGCCGCTTTCTTTGCAGCTTTCGCGGCTTGCTGTTGCTTCTTCTTCTTTGGTGCCTGCTTCGTCGTCTCGACTGTCAGCGCTGGCAGATCGGTCTGTTGGGGTGCCGGCTCGGGCGCTGTTTGCGCGCTCGGTTCCGTGGACAGAACCGTCAAAGATACCAAAACAAACGCACCTCGCGCACAGCGAACGCAAACTGACGACATTCTACGCAACTCCTACATACAGACGTCTCCATTCTTGAGGCTATCTGGACGGGAAGAGTCAACAAAGATCGGAAGCCGACGTCACTTATCTGGGGGCTGTCATCAATGCGCAACGCGCCGGGGCGCGAAGGACAGCGGGCGCCACCCATGCCGTCCCAGTGCATGTGACGGGCTCGAGGGTTGAGCACTGATCGTGGGGACTATCCCGCAGTTCGCCGGGTTCGAGGGGAACTGCAGCGGGCAAAGCCGGCAACGTAACCGGCCATAGAGGCGTCGTGCGCACGTCTCTACTTAGTCTGCGCGCGGTAGAGACCTTGTTGCGGGTAAGCCACATCGGGAAGCGCAACGGTACTTCCCGGGCAAGAAACATATTGAGCTTGGCGCTTCGCGCACTATGAGTCGGATAATATAACATCCGCGTAGCGTAGTGTGAGGCGTAAATGAGAGTTCGCGTATGGACAGGCGCAGTTGCGGCCGCATTCCTGTTGCCAACGGTTTCCGCACATGCGCAGTCAACTGAAACTGTCGAGCTTCCAGCTATCACCGTGACGACGCCCAGTCCCGTCGTGAAAAGCAGCCCGAAGAGAAAGAAGTCGACCTCCAGTGTGCCGTCGGCGCCGCCCGAAACTCCAGTCTCGGCAGCGCCTCTTGAACTGCAGCCGCTGCCTGGCGCCATCATCGATGACCAGTCGTTTGCTTCCGTCACCGTAGCCACGGCGCGAGAATTGGAGGCGCGTGGCGGCGCTACGATCACGGATACTTTGCAATATAAGCCGGGCATCGCCGGAACAAACTTCGCGCCCGGCGCCAACCGGCCGATCATTCGCGGCCTCGACAGCTACCGCGTCCGCACGCAGGAAAACGGTATCGGCACGCACGACGTGGCTGCCATTTCCGAAGATCATGCCATTCCTGTCGACCCGCTCGCCGCCGACCGCGTGGAGGTGGTGCGCGGCCCAGCGACGCTGAGATACGGAAGCCAAGCCATTGGCGGCGTCGTCGCTGTCGAGAACGAGCGCATTCCGACCTTCATCCCGCAGGGCGGGTTCACAGGTCGCATCGTCGGCGGCTTCACCTCGGTCGATGACGGCGCCGATGGCGCGATCAGCGCCACAGCAGGCTCCGGTGGAGTTGCCGTGCACGCCGACGGCTTCAAGCGCACGAGCGATGACTACAGCTCGCCGCGCGGGACGGTGCGCAACAGCTTCGTCGAAAGCGAAGGCGCCTCAGTCGGTACGTCGCTCATCGGCACCGACGGCTTCGTGGGCGTCTCCTTCACGCGCTTCGCCAGCCTCTACGGTGTGCCGGGGGAGGAAGCGGACGAGGGCGTCGATCCACGCATCGACATGGAGCAGGACAAGATCATGGCCAGGGGCGAGTGGCGGGTACGCGGCTCCGGCATCGATGCCGTGCGCTTCTGGTTTGGTGCGTCAGACTACGCGCACAGCGAGTTCGCCGTCGAGGATCCGGTAAACGCACCCGGCGTGTTTGGAGTAGGCTCGCTGTTCACCAATAAGGAGCAGGAGGCACGCGTCGAAGTCCAGCATTCTCCAATGTTGACCGGCCTTGGTCAGCTGAGCGGCGCGGTAGGAATACATCTCGATAACCGAAAGACGCGCGGCCTCAGTCTCGAGGGTGAATCGCTACTCGATCCCGCCCACACGCAAAGCGTGGCTGGTTTCTGGTTCGAGGAGTTGGCGGTGACACGGCAGCTTCGCCTGCAGGCGTCTGCGCGCGTTGAGCACACGACCGTCGACGGTACAGGCTGGACCGATGTCTCCGTCCCAGCTTTCCCGGTGGTGTTTCAGGGCGAGCAAAGTTTCACCCCGGTCAGCGGCGGTCTCGGCCTGCTCTATTCACTTACGCCGGAGGTCGAGGCACGCCTTAATGGCCAGTATGTCGAGCGTGCGCCCGACGCCGCTGAGCTGTTCTCCAAAGGCATGCATGAGGCGACAGGCACATTCGAGATCGGCAACCCCTTCCTCAATAAGGAAAAGGCTGCAACGGCCGAGGTCGGGCTGAAGAAGGCGACCGGCGCTTTCCGCTTCGACGCCGCCGCCTACTACACGCACTATCAGGGCTTCATCTACCGCCAGCTGACGGGCGTAGAATGCGGCGTATTCCTTGACGAGTGTGGTGTGCCGCTACCCCCGGACGAGGAGAGCTTCCGGCAGGTGTTCTTCCAGCAGCGTGACGCCACGTTCTACGGCACCGAGCTATCCGCTCAGCTCGACGTCGGCCGCGCGTGGAACGGCATCTGGGGTATCGATGCGCAGTACGACTTCGTTCGCGCCACATTCGAGAATGGGGAGAACGTCCCGCGCATTCCCCCGCATCGGCTTGGCGGCGGCGTCTACTACCACGATGCCAACTGGATGGCGCGGGTGGGCGTGCTGCACGCATTTGACCAGAACGACTTCGGTCTCAACGAGACCGACACCCCAGGGTACACGCTCGTGAACGCTGAGCTGAGCTACACGACCAGGGTTACGGCGCCTGACGGCACATCGTCGGTGGTCACCCTCGGCGTGCGTGGCGACAATCTCGCCGACGAAGAGGTGCTCGACCACACCTCGTTCAAACGCAGCGAAAATGTGTTGCAGCCCGGAGCGAGTGTCCGTGCCTTCGGCTCGGTAAAGCTGAACTAACGGCTCATGGCTCGCGAGAGCCAAGCGTGGACGTCCATAAGTATGGCGTCCACGCCGCCACTAATATCGGCATGCGCAAGGCGAGTAGCGATCCCATCAAGGAACGAGAAACGCCTTGACGGATGTTATAATATCCGCTTTTTGAGCATCATGTCTGCCGAGGAGCGACCCATGGATACTGATCTGACCGCCCATATGGAAAGTACTGCATCGACCGAGGACAAGCGCCTGCCTGTCACTGTGCTGTCGGGCTTCCTCGGTGCGGGCAAGACGACCCTGCTCAACCACGTGCTCAACAACCGCGAGGGGCGCAAAGTCGCGGTCATCGTCAACGATATGAGCGAAGTTAACATCGACGCCGACCTCGTCAGCAACGGTGGGGCCAATCTTTCGCGCACCGAAGAGACGCTGGTGGAGATGTCGAACGGGTGCATCTGCTGCACGCTCCGCGATGACTTGCTGCAGGAGGTGGCGCGTCTCGCCGAGGATGGTCGATACGATTATCTTCTCATCGAATCGACGGGCATCGCCGAACCGCTGCCGGTTGCAGCGACGTTCGAATTCCGCGACGAGGACGGCAAGAGCCTTTCGGACATTGCGCGTCTCGACACCATGGTGACCGTTGTCGATGGCGCCAATCTGTTGCGGGATTATGCATCCGAAGACTTTCTCAAGGACCGCGGCGAGGTAGCCGGAGACGCGGATGAGCGCTCGCTCGTTAGTTTGCTCGTCGAGCAGATCGAGTTTGCGGACGTAGTCATTCTCAACAAGACCGATATCGCCAAGCCGGACGAGCTGGCGCTGGCCAAATCGATCATCCGTGCGCTCAATGCCGATGCACGCATCATCGAGACGAGCCACGGCAAGGTGCAGCTGACCGATATCCTCGATACGGGCCTGTTCTCCTTCGATGCGGCGCACCAGCATCCGACTTGGTTCAAGGAGCTCAACGGCTTCAAGGATCACCAGCCGGAAACGGAAGAGTACGGCATATCGAGCTTCGTCTACCGGGCGCGCGGGCCGTTCGACCCGGCGAAACTTCACACCTTCTTCGGGCAATCGTGGCCGGGCGTGGTCCGCGCCAAGGGCTTTTTCTGGCTGGCGTCCCGGCCAGCGTTTGTCGGCGAACTCTCCCAGGCTGGCCCCCAGGTGCGCGTCGAGGCAATGGGCTACTGGTGGGCCGCGGTGCCTAAGAAGAATTGGCCGCAGGACGAGGATCTCGTAAAGCGGATCAACGGTGCTTGGCATGAACATTGGGGCGACCGGCGCCAGGAATTGGTGTTCATCGGGACCAAGGAGATGGGCAAGGAGTCGATCAAGGCTGCGCTCGATGCTTGCCTGATCGAGATACCGGCGGATGGCACCATCGATACCGAGACCTGGGCGCATCTCGATGACCCGTTTCCCCAATGGCATCGTGAGGCCGCATGAGAATGAGGAGACGGCTTCGCGGCCGTTCCCTCCATCGGCGATGCGGGAAGGCCCCAAGAGCCGCATGCGCCAACGAAGGGGCGACGGGCGTCGGGCGATCGCTGTCATGGGGACAGCCTGTCCGCCCGATTGCCGTCTGCTTCGCAACGAGTTGAAAACGACAGCCCATGGCTTGGCGCAAAATGGTGCCGCGTCCACCCATCTTTTTCTCGGGTGCACGCCGCGCGCAATCCTGCTGTGTGTTCCACCTGTGCACGCCCCATACCCCGACATCCGGGCACCTTGCGGCCCCTAACAAATATGGGTAGAGGGGGCTTGGCATATTGGGGCGTAGCCAAGCGGTAAGGCAGCGGATTTTGATTCCGCCATTCCCAGGTTCGAGTCCTGGCGCCCCAGCCAACTCAGCTCGTCCAGCGAGACGGTGGCCGCGACTGTGGCCGAGACGGTAGCAAGGCAATTGCGATGCCTGACATGGCCGACGCCTGGACGACGGTCGGAAATCTCGCGCCTGCGGTGTGGCTGGCCTCGCTCGTCATCTGCGGGGTGCTGATCCTCGTCCTGTCGCCGCTGCTCGGCAACGTCGCGATCGCCGTGCCCACGCAGCGCTCATCGCACGCGCGCCCGACGCCGCAATGGGGCGGCCTCGCCATCTGCGCGGCCACGATCGGCATGACGGGCGTAGTGGTGCTGGGCTCAGGCATCTTCGATGCCGCGACACAGAACCAGACGGTGATGGTGCTGCTTGCCGCCGCGTTGCTCGTCGTGCTCGGCGTGGCGGACGACACATTGCATCTGGGTCCTTTGGTCAAGATCGCCGTGCAGGCCGTCGCCGTCGGGATCATGCTGCTTGCCTTGCCCGATGCAATGCGGGTGCTGCCGGCGCTGCCACTCTGGCTCGAGCGGGCGCTGCTGTTTGCCGGCGCGGTGTGGTTCGTCAATCTCGTCAACTTCATGGACGGCATCGACTGGATGATGGTGGCCGAGGTCGTGCCGGTGACGGTCGGCGTCGCCATCATCGGTGTGCTAGGTCCACTGCCGCCAGTGGCGCTGATCCTCGCGCTGGCGCTCAACGGCGCCATGCTGGGCTTTGCGCCGTTCAACCGCCCGCTGGCGCGATTGTTCATGGGCGATACCGGGAGCCTGCCGATCGGACTGCTGCTCGCCTATCTGTTGATCTGCGTCGCGGCTGCGGGCCACCTGACGGCCGCCCTGCTGCTGCCGCTCTATTTCCTCGCCGACACCGGCGTCACAGTGCTGCGGCGGGCGCTGGCCGGCGAGCGCGTGTGGGAGGCGCACCGCTCGCACTTCTATCAGCGCGCGCGCGACAATGGATTCAGCGACATGCAGGTCGTCCGCCGCGTCTTTGCCGTCAACGTTGCGCTGGTCGGCCTGGCGGCGCTTAGCGTCATCGCAACTTTGCCGCTGTCGCAGCTGCTGGCGCTGGCGGCAGGCGTTTGTCTCGTTGCCTGGTTGATGCTGGTGTTCAGCACGCGTCGATCGTAAGCGGCTGTCGCGATCAATGTTTGATCGCTGCTGTCTCGATCGCGCTGCCGCAACCCTTGCGCTGCAGGCTCTCGTTGAGAGCCGCGGACTCGGCTTTGGCTTCGTTGTACTGAGCCAGCGCAGGCACGCCTTGGTCGGGTGAGCCGACGAGCCGGCCCCAGGCGCCGACAACGGTCTTCGGCAACTCCTGCATCTGCTGCACGGCTTTGGACGGCAATTCGTTCAGCTGCTCTTGCAGACCCAGCTGACGCGCTTGCAATTCGCGGCATCCGAGATCCTGCTCATGGGACGTCAGAACGTAGGTGCCGTTATCCTGGTAGCCGGCGCGCGGCGCGCCGTTGAGTTCGGTCATGGTGGAGCAGCCCGCGACGCTCAGCGCCAGGGCGGCGACTAGCGTCGCCTTGCTCACAGCCGTTCCCAAACTCCACCGTGCTGCCATTGTTGGCGAATCTCCGCGCAGGGAAGAATCTATGCACAAGCAGCCCGGCAGACCACGGGGGCGGGCGAATTCTTGCATGCCATGTGTTCTGGCAGACACGATGGCGGCCAACTGCCGCATGGAGATGCGATTGCCGATATTAGAGGCCGGCGATGCTTTGAAGCTCATCGTGGGATGTCGCGACAACTCCACGGGATTGCAGCAGACTGACGACATGCTGCGCGAGTTCTGCGGCAGATGTGCTTGTCGTGTCGAGGACAAGGTCAGCGTTCTCGGGTGCCTCATAGGGTGAATCTATGCCGGTGAAATTCGGCAGGAGCCCGGCACGTGATTTCGCATAGAGCCCCTTCGGGTCGCGGCTCTCGCAGACCTCCAGCGGCGCCTTGACGTGGATCTCGATGAACTCGCCGTCCTCGAGCAGGCTGCGCACCGCCTCGCGCTCGGCGCGAAACGGCGAGATGAACGAGCACAATACGATGGCGCCCGAATCGACGAACAGCCGCGCCACCTCGCCGACGCGGCGGATGTTCTCGACGCGATCGACGGCGGTGAAGCCGAGATCCTTGTTGAGGCCGTGGCGGATGTTGTCGCCGTCGAGCAGGTATGTGTGGCAGCCGGCGATGGCCAGCTGCCCCTCGACCAGATTGGCGATCGTCGACTTGCCGGCGCCCGATAGCCCCGTAAACCACACGACGCACGGCTGCTGGTCCTTGAGGAGCGCGCGCACGACTTTGGTGACGGTCAGCGGCTGCCAGTGGACGTTCATGCCGCGCCGTAGGGCGAAGTCGACGCTGCCGGCGGCGATCAATGCGCCCGACTGTAGGTCGCAGATGACAAAACGCGAGGCGTCCGCCTCGTCGCTGGTCTCGGCGAGCCCCACCGGCTCCTGCGTCGCGATCGTGCAGATGCCGATCTCGCCGCGGCCGAGCGTGCGCGCCGGCAGGCGCCGCAGGGTATCGACATCGAGGCGGTACTTGATGGCGGTGACGGTCGCCGTCAGTTCGCGACCGGCGAGCTTCAGCAGATAGTCGCGGCCCGGCAGCAATTCTTCGTCGGAGAGGCAGGTGACATGCGCGGCGAACCGCTCGGTCGGCTGCGGCGCATCCAGCGGCGCCTCGTCCGGCAGATGGACGTCGGCGGCCAGCGCGTCGAGATGCGCCGGCAGTGTCGGACCGCTGTGCCAGGCGACGTCGCCTGAAGCATCAAGGCTACCCGATCCCGCTAGCGCAAGGGGTATGGCGACGGCCGTTGCGAACTCGAGCTTGCTTGCGAAATCGCAGAAGGCGCTGCGCGCCACCGCAAACGCCGCGCCGTCGGCTGTCGTCGGCGATGGCATGTTCACGGCCAGCACGACGTGGCGTATGCCGGCGGTGCGGGCCATCGCTGCCACGCGGCGCGCCTCGGACAGGAAATCAGCGGCAGCATCGACCACGATGACCGACACATCTGCGTTGGGGGAAAAGCCGGCCTCGACGAGGAACGCATGCGCGCGGGGGCCACGTTGAAGCTCATCGATGAGGGCCGATTTGTCGGAGCCGGATGCGTCGCAGACGCTGATCCGCAGGAGTCGATCGGCGGTCGCTTTAGCGGGCCGTTCGCTTGGCATTGGTGAGAGTCCCCGTTGCGGATGATGACGCCCGGGGTCGCTCTATATCACTTCGCGGGGCGACGCGGGAACACATAGATGTCCAGGATCGCCTGAATCAGCGCGTGATGCGCGATCTCGACGAAGCCGTACTGATTGGAGTTGACGTAGAAGTTCACGTCGCCGCGTCCGCGCAACAGATTGTCGGGCTGGAAGCCGCTCAGCGTCGTGACTTTCATACCAAGCGAGCGGGCGGTCTCGACGGCCTTGAGAATGTTGACGGACTGTCCCGAACTCGAAATGGCGATGAGCAGGTCGCCGGGAACGCCCTGCACCTTCAGCTGCTCGGAGAACACGTTGGCGTAGCCGAAGTCGTTGCTGAGAGCGGTCAGCGCTGCCGGGTCGTTGAGTGCCAGAGCGCGAATGCCGCCGTTCTTGAGAAATTCGATGGCATGATGGCTGGCCACCGCGGCGCTGCCGCCGTTGCCGATGAGGACCACCTTGTTGCCGGCCGCATGCGCGGTGCGGGCTGCATCGGCCACCCATTCAAAACCAGTTTCCAGCGCGAGCGGAAGCCCACCGCTATCGCTGACCCTGACGGTATTCAGGACACGGCTGAATTCGTCGAAATAGGATGAAACCGGATTGGCTGGGGTTGCTTCGACGACGCCTTTCAACACGCTCGTTGCCCTCCAAGACCCAAAATCAGGCGCGCTCTACTCATGTGGCGGCCATTAAAACTGTGCGCGCGCGATGTAAGAGGTGGTGCGACCCATCCCGCTTGCGCGAGATCAAGGGGTGGCAGGATTCGCGTCCGGATACATCTCGCGTAATCGGAACATTCCTAACAAATTGCGGCCTGGGTGTGCGTGCGACCTTCGACCGGTCTAAAAACAACGGGAAGTACGCGAAGACCCCGCCTTGACTCCTTGAATTCTATCACTTAGCCGCGGCTAGCGGTATCACGGGCGGCATCAAGACGCGCCCCCGAAGCCAACGCAGGGAATTTGCCACATGCGGGTCCTGGTGACCGGTGCTGCCGGCTTCATCGGTTACCATACGGCGCGAGCGCTGATGGCGCGCGGCGACGAGGTGGTCGGCCTCGACAATCTCAATAGCTACTACGATGTTAATTTGAAGGAGGCTCGGCTCGCGCAACTGGCGGGCCAGGGCAGCTTTTCCTTTCACAGGCTCGATCTGGCCGACCGCTCGGGCATGGAGCGCCTGTTCGAGGCGGCGAAGCCTCAGCGCGTCATCCATCTCGGCGCCCAGGCTGGCGTGCGCTACGGCATCGAGCACCCGCACACCTACGTCGACGCCAATATCGTCGGCACGCTGCACGTGCTGGAAGGCTGCCGCCGCCATGGCGTCGAGCATCTCGTTTTCGCCTCATCGAGTTCGGTCTACGGCGCCAATACGGCGATGCCGTTCAGCGTTCACCAGAACGTCGATCATCCGCTCAGCATCTATGCCGCTTCCAAGAAGGCCAACGAGCTGATGGCGCATACCTATGCGCACCTCTACGCCTTACCCGTCACCGGCCTGCGTTTCTTCACCGTGTACGGGCCATGGGGACGCCCCGACATGGCACTGTTCAAATTTACGCGGCAGATTCTCGCCGGCGAGCCGATCGATGTTTTCAATAACGGTCATCACGCGCGCGACTTCACCTATATCGACGACGTGGTCGAGGGCGTGCTGCGCACGGCGGACCGCATCGCGCAGCCGGCTCCGGGATGGACGGGCGCCAGTCCCGATCCCGCGACCTCGTCGGCGCCCTATCGCATCTACAATATCGGCAACCATCGTCCGGTGGAGCTGATGCAGTTCATCGCCGTGCTCGAGAGGGCGCTGGGACGCGAGGCGAAGAAGAATTTCCTGCCGCTGCAACCGGGCGACGTTCCGGCGACTTTCGCCGATGTCGACGATCTGATTGCCGACGTCGGCTTTGCGCCCTCCACCACGCTCGAAGAAGGCATCCCGCGGTTCGTCGACTGGTATCGCAGCTACTATGGTTCGTGAGCGCCGGGCCGGCGCGCGGAGGATGGCATGAAGACGATCCTGGTGACCGGCGCGCTTGGACAGATCGGCTCGGAGCTGGTGCCGGCCCTGCGCCAGCGCTACGGCACCGACAACGTGATCGCCACCGACCTCAAGGCGCTGCCCCCCAGCGGGGCCGCGGCCATCGCGCCCTACGATCATCTCGACAGTACCGATCCGCACCAGCTGCACGAGGCGGTGCGTCGCTACGATGTCGGCAGCATCTATCACCTCGCCGCGCTGCTCTCGGCCTCCGCCGAGGCCGCTCCGCAGCTGGCGTGGAGCGTCAACATGAGCGGGCTCTATAACGTGCTGGAAGTGGCGCGCGGCTACGGCTGCCAGGTGTTCTTCCCCAGTTCGATCGGCGCCTTTGGCCCCGAGACGCAGCGCGATATGACCCCGCAAGTCGCCGTGCAGCGCCCGACGACGATCTACGGCGTCACCAAGGTGGCGGGTGAGTTGCTGTGCGACTACTACGCTTCGCGGTTTTCCATCGACACCCGCGGGCTGCGCCTGCCCGGCCTCATCTCGTACGTTGCAGCGCCGGGCGGCGGCACCACCGACTACGCGGTGGAGATGTTCTATCACGCCGTGCGCTATGGCCGTTACACATGCTTCCTGTCGGCCGACACGCGCCTCGACATGATGTACATGCCCGACGCCATCTCCGGCATGATCAACCTGATGGCGGCCGATGCTTCGCGCCTGCGCTATCGCAACGCCTACAACATCACCGCCATGAGCGTGACTCCGGAAGATATCGCCGCCGCCATCCGCAAGCACATTCCGTCCTTCGAGATCGACTACGACATCGACCCCGTGCGCCAGGCCATTGCCGACAGCTGGCCACGCTCGCTCGACGACAGTGCCGCGCACGCCGATTGGGACTGGGCGCCGCGCTATGATCTCGACGCCATGGCGCAGGACATGCTGGCCCGCCTCACCGACAAGCTGAAACCCTCGCGCCGCGGTCAGCGGTCATGACCGGAGGCAAGCATGCCAACCGATAAGTTGACGCCGCTGCTGGAAGCGAAGCTCGGGGCCATGCAGGCCGAGGGGCGGCTCAAAGGCGCCGAGCTGGTGACCGTCGGCGTGCTTGGTCCTGTGGACGGCAAAGGGCCGCGCTTTCTCATCGACGGCTGCGGCGAAAGGGGGTTCCTGCGCATGAACTCCAACAGCTATCTGGGGCTGTCGTTCTCGACGCGCGTCGTCGAGGCGGAGGAAGAGGCCGTTCGGCGCTATGGCGTCGGGCCGGGCGCGGTGCGCTTCATCAGCGGAACCTGGGCGCCGCACGTCAAGCTCGAGGCGCGCCTTGCCGCCTTTCACGGGCGCGAGGCGGCGATGCTGTTCAGCTCCGCCTACGCCACCGTCATGGGCGTGCTGCCGCCGCTCATAACCGACAAGACCGTGGTGATCAGCGATGCGCTCAATCACAACTCGATCATCAATGCCATCGCGCTGGCGCGGCCCGCCGACAAGCGGATCTACAAGCACGTCGACTACGAGGATCTGGCGCGCCAGCTGGAAGAGTTTGCGACCCAATGCGCGCGCGCTGTCGTCGTCACCGACGGCGTGTTCAGCATGCGCGGCGATCACGCGGACTTGGGTGAAGTCATGCGCATCGCGGCACAGTTTCATCCACGGTATGCCGAGGGCGTCATCGTCGTCGCCGACGATTCACACGGCGTCGGCGCTTTCGGCGTCAACGGCCGCGGCACCGAGGAAGTGTCGGGCGCGCAGGTGGACGTCCTCATCGGCACGCTCGGCAAGGCGTTCGGTGTCAACGGTGGCTACGTCACCGCAGCGCAGCCCATCATCAATTACCTGCGCGAAACTTCGCCCTTCTACATCTACTCCAACCCGATAACGCCGGCCGAGGCGGAAGCTGCGCGCGCGTCCGTCGATCGCGTCGACAGCCAGGAAGGCCGCGCTCTGCTGGCGCACCTGCAGACCATGACACAGCGCTTCCGCGACGGTCTGCGCAATCTCGGCCTGGAGACGGTCGCAGGTGAGCATCCGGTGGTGCCGCTGCTGGTACGCGATACCGAACGCACTGCGCAGATCGTCGCCCACCTGCGCGCCAGCGGCATCCTCGCCACCGGCCTCGCCTTCCCGGTCGTGCCCAAGGGCGAAGAGGAAATCCGATTCCAGATCAGCGCCGACCACACCACCGCCGATATCGACGAGGCGCTGGCGGCACTGGCTAAGTTTCAATGAGCGATCGAACGCAACCCTAGTTGCGCACCAAGCGGCCGAGCAGTTCGCCCTTCGGGGCGCCGGCAGTGCGGATGACGATCGACCACTCCCCGGCGAGCAGACCTTCACCCTGCGCAGCGGAGAGGATCGCCGTCCCCTCGAATGGGCTGTCGAAGGTTTTGATGCGTACGACGCCGCGGCGTGCTCCGGTCGGCGCGCCGTGAAAGCTCGCCGCCGTGGCATAGGTGGCGACGCCCTTGTAGGAGCCGCTCCAGGTGAATTTTTTACTGTCCGTGTCGTAGTCGGCGGTGAGCGTGCCGCTGGCCTTGCTGCCGGTGCCGGCGACGGGCAGCAGATCGGTCTGAAACCGCACCACCTCGGCAGACGCGCTGGTGCCGGCGCCGGCCAGCGCCAATGCAAGTCCAACAATCCCCGCCCGAATGGCTGCTGCCGGCATTGCATTCAACTCCCTGGCCGCCCGTTTACCGACGTTTGCCGGCCATTATGCTCGGGTCGTGACGCGGCATTTTACGCACGCCAAAGGCAGAGGCGGAAGCCCGTAATCGCGGTCCAGGGGCTGGCCCCGAAGCCGATTTGGCGCTAAGTGCTGCGCAGAGATTGCCGCCGTCCCTATGCGAGGTTGTCCATGACTGAAGAGCTTGCGAAAATCGCCGCCGCGCTGGTCGCTCCCGGCAAAGGCATCCTGGCCGCGGACGAGAGCTCGGGCACCATCAAGAAGCGCTTCGATACCATCGGTGTCACCTCCACCGAGGAGTCGCGCCGCGACTACCGCGAGATGCTGTTCCGCGCCGGCGAGGGCATGAAGAACTACGTCTCCGGCGTGATCCTCTATGACGAGACGATCCGCCAGAAGGCCAAGGACGGCACCACGCTGGTCGATGTCATGCAAGCGGCCGGGTCGATTCCCGGCATCAAGGTCGATGCGGGCGCCAAGCCGCTCACCGGACCCAATGCCAAGATCGAGACGGTGACGGAAGGCCTCGACGGTCTGCGCGAGCGGCTCGCTGAATATCACGCGCTGGGCGCACGATTCGCCAAGTGGCGCGCCGTCATCACCATCACCGACGACCTGCCATCGTGGAATTGCGTCAAGGCCAACGCGCACGCGCTGGCGCGTTATGCGGCGCTCTGCCAGGAAGCCGGCATCGTCCCGATCGTCGAGCCCGAGGTGCTGATGGACGGCCCGCATGCGAGCCACACCATCGAGCGCTGCTATGAGGTCACCGAGTGGACGCAGCGCACTGTGTTCCGCGAGCTCTATGACGCGCGCGTCGCTCTCGAAGGCATCGTGCTCAAGCCCAACATGATCATTGCCGGCCAGAAGTGCGCCAAGCAGGCGAGCCCCGAGCAGGTCGCCGAACTGACGGTGAAGTGCCTCAAGTCGACGACGCCGGCTTCGGTGCCCGGCATCGCCTTCCTATCGGGCGGCCAGTCCGACGAGCAGGCGACCGAGAACCTGTCGCTGATCAACCAGATCGGCGATCTGCCGTGGAAGGTCACGTTCTCCTACGGTCGCGCACTGCAGGCGGCTGCCTTGAAGGCCTGGGGCGGCAAGAGCGAGAATGTTGCCGCTGGGCAGCGCGCTTTCACACACCGCGCCCGCATGAACTCACTCGCCGCGCTCGGCAAGTGGAACCAGCAACTCGAAAAAGCCGCCTGACGCAAGACGAGATACAACTCAAGGCGAAGTGTCCTGCTGTCCGGGCGTGTGCGACGCCTTTGAACTGCTATTGCAGCGCGTCACTAGCGCAGTCGTTTACCCGCTTCTGCGAGCCTGACGGCGACCTATATATGCCTCACCAGCCCCCGACCACGGAGACAAAGCTCATGCACGTAACAATGGAACATGCCCTGAAGGCGGTCGAGGCCGCCCGTAAGGAAGCGGTCAAGCTCAAGACCCAGATGTGCATTGCCGTCGTCGATTCCGGCGCCAACCTGAAGGCCTTCGTGCGTATGGACGACGCCTGGGTGGGCTCAATCGACATCGCTATCAAGAAGGCCAAGACGGCGGTGTTCTTCGGCATGCCGACAGGCGAGATCGGCAAGCTCTCGCAGCCGGGCAAGTCGCTCTACGGCATCGAGCATTCGAACGAGGGCCTGATCACGTTCCCCGGCGGCCTTCCCATCGTCGATGAGGAAGGCGTGCTCGTCGGCGCTATCGGTGTTTCCGGCAGCTCGGTCGAGAACGACCACAAGGTGGCCGAGGCCGGACTCAAGGTGGTTGGTGTCAGCGACCTGCCGGCGCATCCCTGGCGCACCTGAGGCCGGAGCGGCCACTCAGAGCCATGTCATCCTATGCAACGAAAAGGCGGGGCTTTGGCCCCGCCTTTTTTATTCAGAGAATGTCGCGCGCTTAGAGCTTTTCGATGTGGTCGGCCATGTTGCCGACCAGGCGCACGCGGTAGCTGGCGTTCTCGCAGGTCAGGATCCACACTGGCAGATCCGGCTTTGATGCCTCGGGATCACGTTTGGCCTTGGACGGATTGTTGCACTCATAGCCCTGCTTGCGGATCTGCACGGCGATGATGTCCGGCGGCACCTCGTCGTCGGCAGGTTGCGCCTCGGCAAACTGCTGCGCCTGCGCCTGCGCGTCGGGCGCACCCGAGGTCAATGCGTTCAGCACCAGCACGGCGCCGAGCGCCAACACCGGAAACATCGCCAGCTTTTCCATGGTAACTCCGCTTTGCCCTCGGCGACGAGGCTCAGCGTTTTACGACCGCTGCCTCATGCGCACGCCGTCCCGCCAGCGCCAGGAAAACATAACTCCAACCTGAGAATAGAAGGTTGATGCCGACGAGAAGACCGAGCGCCCAGATGGCCGACCCCGGCAGGCCGAAAGCGATCATGACGCCGACAGCCAGGGCGGCGATGCCGGAGAGCAGCAGCCAGCCCCAACCCTCGTGCGGGCGGACGCGGAACGCCTGGATGACCTCGAAGATGCCCTCGGCGATGAACAGGACTGCGAGCAGCAGGGTCAGCGGCAGGGCGCTGGCCAGAGGGAAGAAGACGAGATAGAGGCCGGCCACGACGTAGAGGATGCCGACCAGCATCTCCCACAGGAAGCCCTGCCAGCCGGGGGACTGGAAGGCATGCACAACCATCATCACGCCGCCGATGAGAAAGAGCCAGCCAAGAAAGGTTGCTGCAACGACAGTACCCAGCAGCGGGAAGGCGATGGCGGCAAGCCCGGCAAGGATGAGGACGATACCGAGGGCCATGAACCAGCCCCACTTTTCGGTGATGAGCGCCTTCGTTTCTGCCACGCGCATTTCAATGTCGGAGACGGTCAGCGGCTGTGTCATAAACGGTCCTCCCTGTGCTGAGTTTCCCATCGTGGTTATAGCTGAATCGCGACGCACGGGGCGGGGTTCATGCTTCTATGGTGGCGCGAGTGCCAACGCCCGTTCCAAGATCGAGCGGTTGACAAAGCAGTGGCGCGTCCGCCGAGCAATCGGCGTTCGACGCTGCGAAATGAGCTAGAATAAGCGGATAATTTGGTAGCGGCGATTAGGCGCTCGGTCGATGCAACTCGCCGGCGAGCGCAGCCGCCTGCTCAAGGCAGGCGGCTGCAGCAATTTATCTGCCGGCCAGAAGCGGCGTGATGCGCCGCGCTGCAACGCGCCGGTTGAGGCGTTCGGCACCCTCCGTCGGCACTTTCAGAAACTCCTCGCCGTAGCCTTGCGTGACGAGGTTCTCAGGCGGCACCCCGAACGTGTCGGTGAGAATGATCGCCACTTCCTCGGCGCGCCGATCCGATAGCGTCAGGTTGTCGATCTCCGAACCAACCGCGTCGGTGTGGCCTTCGATGAGGAACACCTCGTCGGGACGCTGGTCGATCACACGGTTGATCGCATTGGCGATGCGTTCGAGACGGCGGTACTGATCGGGTGGCACCTGCCAGGCGCCGAACTCGAAGGTCACCGTATCGAGGTCGATGCGCCGCATGCGGTCGCGCAAGTACGCATTGTAACGGATCTCATCCAGCGAATAGCCGCGATCCAACCGCTCGATCGGACCGGCTTCCAACGTGTCGTAAAGGTCTCGATCCGACGCTCGCTCGTAGTCGACAATGTAGCGGTCGCGCGGCATGCGCAGCACCGGCGGCCGCAAGTCCAAGATCACCGAGCCGCCGCCGCGGAAGCGGCGATTGTCGATGAGGTTCGTTTCGCGACCATCGCGACCGCGACGATAACGCCGCTGCAGCCGGCCGTCGGAATCGAATTCCGAGAACACCTCGATGCCACCCGGCCGGATGGCGATGGTGAGGTTGCCACCGTCGCGGCGGCGCTCGGTGCGCACGTCGCGCGAAGTACGGCGCAAACGGTCCCTCTCGTCATGACGGATCATGGCGCGGCCACCCTTTTCCTGCACGATGGTGCGGCCAGGCTCTTCGATGATGGTCCGCTTGCCGCCGTCCTCGACGCGCTGGCGACGGTTCTTTTTGACGCCCTCGATCGACGTCGGCGCGGGACCAGCCTGCTGCCGCGGCGGGGGAGGGGGAGGCGGTTGCGCCTGACGCGGCAACTGCGCAGGTGGCGAGGTGGGCTGCGCCTGTTTCGGCGGCGGCTGCTCGCCAGCCGGACCGCGCGGACCGCGCTCTCCATCGCGACGCTCGCCTCGGTCGCCGCGGCGCTGCTCGCCCCGTTCCTGCTCGCCACGACCTTGCTCCCCGCCGCGCTCGGCGGTCGGCGGAGGCGCCTTCTTGGCTGGTTGCGCCTGCTGCTTTTGCGCCGGCGGTGCGGTCACCGGCGGTTGCGCCTGCCGCTTTTCTACCGGCGGCGGATTCGACTGGGCCGGGGGCGCCGCTGGCGCTGGGGCCGCTTGCGGGGCCGGCGGCGGTGGAGTGGGCGCGGCCCGTTCTCCATCGCCCCGGCGGCCCCGACGCCCGCCGCCGTCGTCGCTGTCCTTTTGCTGCGCGCGTTCTGTGGGCGGTGGGCTTCGTTCGCCGCCGCCGCGGCCGCGGCCTTCGCCGCCGTCCTTGCCCTGCGCCCGCGTTGCGGGCTGCTCTTTACGGGCGGGTCGTTCCCCAGGGGGACCGGCGCGGTCGCCTCCGCGCTGCTTGGCCCCGCCTTTTGCTCCCTTGGCGTCCGGCGTCTGTTCTGGCGGGGCGCCGCCAGCCGCGTCGGGTGGTGCGCCAGGAGGCGCTGGGTCGGGCGCCTGCGCAACCTGGAGCCGCGCTGTGGGCGATGCTCCCGCTGGCAAGGCAAAGAGGGCGGTGAGAGACATTGCAGTCAAAAGCAGTCGGCGGCTCATTGGTCGGCGCAGCTCCTTGTTGTTATTGTCAGCCGTAGCGGAAATGTTGTTGAGGTTGTGGCCCGGCAGCCCAAGCCCACAAACGCGTCGCTTTTCCGCCCCAAAAGACCCTAAAAGGCTGTTCGCACACGATCTGAGGAAACGTCGCGATGGGGCAAGAGGTTCAGTCGAGGCTATGCGTCGTGGCATCGACCGCTATCGAGATAGGGCAGCTCGCCACGATCCTCGATGCCGCCAACGCCGCTACGCTGCTGATCACTGGCGGCGCTGAGGGCACACTGACGGCTGCCGCGGCGCGGCCGCTGGTCGAACTCGCCCAGAAAAAGGATATCGCTGCCCTCATCGCAGGCGACGCGCAGCTGGCTCGCACGTTGCGCGCCGACGGCGTGCACCTGCCCTGGAGCCGTGACATCGTCGAGCGCTATGGCGAGGCGCGAGAAATCCTTGGCACGCGCTACATCGTCGGTGTCGACGTCGGCCGTTCGCGCCACGACGCCATGGGCCTTGCCGAGGCCGGCGCCGACTACATTGGTTTCGGGATACCGCCGCACGTCGAGGATCGCGCAGCCGCCGCCGACCGGCGTGTCGAGCTGATCGCCTGGTGGGGAGAGATATTCGAAATTCCCTGCGTAGCATTCGACGTCGAGAGCGCCGATGAAGCGGTGGGGCTGGCCGGCGTAGGCGCCGACTTCATCGCCATGCGCGGTGACCTCGAGCTGCCGGTCGCCGACTATACGACGCTGGCGCACGCGATCGAAGAAGCCGCGCGACAGCGCGAGGCTCTGGCATGAGCGCGCGCGGTCTAATCCTGATGCTGCTCGCACTTGTGCTGCTCGCAACGGGAGCAACTGCCGAGACGAGCTCATGGGTCATGGAAACGACAGAGGTGCCAAAGCCACGCCCGGGCAAGCCGGTGAAGATCGCTCCCAATGAGACGTTCTCCAAGTCGACCAGCAAGAGCGCCCCGGCTACGAAAGAGAAAAAAAGCTTCGGCAAATCGTTTGTCGAGCCGACCGGGGATGAAGCCGCCTACATCGCCTTCGACCAGGGCCAGTTCCTCACGGCGCTGAAGCTTGCCCAGGAGGGGGCTGCACGCGGCGACCCGCAATCGCACACTCTGCTCGGGCGTCTCTATGCGGAAGGCCTCGGCGTCGGCAAGGAGCCGCAGACCGCCGCTAAGTGGTACGCGCGCGGCGACGAACTGGGCGACGTGCAGTCGACGTTCGCGCTCGGCGTCCTTTACGCGGAAGGGCGCGG
The DNA here is from genome assembly GCA_963759735.1 of uncultured Alphaproteobacteria bacterium. GTDB lineage: Bacteria > Pseudomonadota > Alphaproteobacteria > Rhizobiales > Hyphomicrobiaceae > Hyphomicrobium_A. The sequence continues at coordinate 408,293 of CAVXAF010000001.1, read as the reverse complement.
CGTCAAGAAGGACCGCGCCAAATCGGCCGAGCTGTTCGAGAAAGCCGCGCGTACCGGACACCCGCTCGCCAACTACAACCTCGGTCTTCTTTTCCTCAAGGGGGACGGTAAGCCGCAAAATCCCTATCGCGCCGCCATGCACATCCGCTACGCGGCCGAGAAGGGCATTGCCGTCGCGCAGTACGATATCGCCGGCCTCTATCAGACTGGCTCGGGCGTCGAGCCCAGTGCGTTGGAAGCATCACGCTGGCTGAGCAAGGCGGCCGAGCAGGGCATGGCGGAAGCACAGTTCGACTACGCCATCGTGCTCCTGCGCGGTCTCGGCCTCACCAAGGACGAGCCGAAGGCCATTCCCTACCTGCGCGCGGCAGCGCAGAAGGGTCTTGCCTCGGCGCAGAATCGGCTGGCGCACGTCTTTGCCGAAGGCGTCGGCGTCAAGAAGAACGCGCAGGAAGCGGCCAAGTGGCGGCTCATCGCGCAGGCCGGCGGATCAAAGGACGAGGCGCTCGACGCGTTCATCGTCAAGCTTCCCAAAGCCCAGCAGGTTGCCGCGCAGCAGGCGGCCAGCGAATGGCGCGAGAAGGCGGGTCTGTTCTAAGGCGGCCGATGGCGCCCTTGCCAGCGTGCTTGGCAAGGGGTAGTCGGGCGCCAGCGCCTGCAGCTTCGGCGCGCCGCAAGGATACCCATCCCCATGCCCGCCTCAGCGCTAATGAACGTCATGATCGGCGCCGCTCGCAAGGCGGGACGCAGCCTCACGCGCGACTTCGGCGAGGTCGAGCAGCTGCAGGTCTCCATCAAGGGCCCTGGCAACTTCGTCTCCGCTGCCGACCACAAGGCCGAGGAGATCATCTATCGCGAGCTCTCCAAGGCGCGCCCCGGCTACTCGTTCCTGATGGAGGAGCGCGGAGAGATCGTCGGCGATGACCAAAGCCATTGCTGGATCGTCGATCCGCTCGACGGCACCACCAACTTCCTGCACGGCGTGCCGCTGTTCGCCATATCCATCGGCCTCGAGCGCGAAGGTCAGCTCGTCGCCGGGCTCGTCTATAACCCGATTTCCGATGAGCTGTTTGCGGCCGAGAAAGGCAAAGGAGCGTTCCTCAACGACCGCCGCCGTCTGCGCGTTGCCGCGCGCAAGACGCTGTCCGACGCGCTGGTAACGACCGGCATTCCGCACATCGGTCGTCCCGGTCACGCCATCTTCGGGCGCGAGATCAAGGAAGTGATCAAGCATGTCGCCGGGGTGCGACGCACCGGTTCAGCGGCGCTCGATCTCGCATGGGTCGCCGCCGGCCGCTTCGACGCCTACTGGGAGCGGGGCATCAAGCCGTGGGATATGGCGGGAGGCCTCGTGCTTGTCCGTGAGGCGGGGGGCGTCGCCACCGACCTCGCCGGTGGCACCGCTATGCTGGACAAGGGCGAGGTGCTTGCCACCAACAGCACGCTGCAGAAGGAGTTTCTTCCCCTGCTTGCTGCTGCACCTCCGCGCGCCTGACGCCGTAACGCCGGTACCAAGGGCACGATGTTGCCCCGTTTGTGCTGTCACTGGCTTCGGGTAATGTCGCGAAGCTGATTAGCGCGGCGGGCGGAGCTCCGGGATGGCCAAGAGAAGACAGAATGATCCAGCCTCGGTTGGGCTGGCGCTTCGGCCGCTGACGCCCCCCGGCGTCTTCCTTATCCGCATGCTGATCTTCCTGACGCTGGTCGCCTTCCTGGCGGCCATTCTGCACAAGCAGCTGCTCGACAGCTTCATGAACAATCCAGGCCTCAACGGTCTCATCGTCGGCGTCCTCTGCCTCGGCATCGTCTACGCGTTCCGCCAAGTGATGCGCCTCTATCCCGAGATCCGGTGGGTCAACGCTTTCCGCATTGCCGATCCGGGCCTCGCCATCGCGCATCAGCCGATCCTGCTGGCGCCCATGGCGGCCATGCTGCGGGACCGCACCGGCGTGCTGTCGCTGTCCACCGCCTCGCTGCGCTCGATCATGGATTCGATCGGTTCGCGACTTGATGAGGCGCGCGATACCGGGCGCTACCTCGTCGGCCTGCTCGTCTTCCTCGGCCTGCTCGGCACCTTCTGGGGTTTGCTGGAAACGATCCAGTCGGTCGGCGGCGCCATAGATTCCATCGACACGGGAGCCGCCGACAACGTCACCATGTTTTCTGATCTGAAAGCCGGGCTTGCCGCGCCGCTCAAGGGCATGGGCACGGCGTTCTCGTCTTCGCTGCTCGGACTTGCCGGCTCGCTCATTCTGGGCTTTCTCGAGCTTCAGGCCAGCCATGCGCACAACCGTTTCTACAACGAGCTGGAAGAATGGCTGTCGGGGATCACGGAGCTGACGCCGGGCACCAACGTTTCCGCCGATCAGGTCAACCGCCAGCTGTCGAGCGCCATCCTGCACATGCAGCGTGCCGTCGAAGATTTGTCGACGCGGCTCGGCGATCAATCGATGGCCGGGGCGATCGGTGGCGGCGGCGATGAACAACTGCGCGAACTGGCGCGCGGCGTCAGTCAGCTTGTCACGCAGATGCGTGCTGAGCAGAAGGTCGTGCGTGAATGGGTCGATGAGCAGGCGGCGCAGCACTCCGAAGTCGCCAGTGCGCTAAAGGAACTCGCCACCAACATGCGACGTCGGAGCTAACCAATGGCAGGCGGTCGCTCGCGCCGGCGAACCGATTATGCCGAGTTCTGGCCCGGCTATGTCGACGTGTTGTCGACCCTGCTGCTGGTCATGACCTTCATGATGTCGATCTTCATGCTGGCGCAGTACTTCGCCAGCCAGGAATCGAGCGGCAAGGATACCGCGCTCAAGCGTCTGACACTGCAGATCACCGAGCTGACCAATCTGCTGTCGCTGGAGAAGGGGAAGGGCAAATCCACCGCCGATGAACTGGCCGCGCTGCAGGCAACGCTGGCCAGCATGCGCGAGGAGAACGCCAGGCTGTCGGGCTCTGCGCTCACCGGCGATGAAGCGGCAAAGGCCGCCGAGGCGCGTCTGTCGTCGCTGACCAGCGACCTCGAGAGCCAGAAGAAAGTCTCTGACGAGGCGCTGGCCAAGGTCGACCTGCTCAATCAGCAACTGCTGTCACTGCGCCGGCAGATCGCTGCGCTCAACGAGGCGCTGCAGGCTTCCGAGAAGAAAGACTCAGAGAGCCAGACGCGCATCAAGGATCTGGGCGCTCGCCTCAATGCCGCGCTCGCCCGCCAGGTGCAGGAGCTGCAGCGCTATCGCTCCGACTTCTTTGGACGCCTGCGCGAGCTCCTGAAGAACCGCAAGGACATCCGCGTCGTTGGCGACCGCTTCGTGTTTGAATCCGAAGTGCTGTTCCCATCCGGCTCCAACCAGTTGACGCCGGCGGGTCTAGCAACGATGGACCAGCTTGCCTCGGCCATCATGGAACTCGACAAGGAGATCCCCAAGGAGATCGACTGGGCGCTGCAGGTAGATGGCCACACCGACATCCGGCCCATGGCCAGTGCGGCCTTCCCCTCGAACTGGGAGCTGTCGACGGCGCGCGCCATCTCGGTGGTTCGCTATCTGGTCAGCCGCGGGGTACCGCCCCAGCGGCTCGTTGCAGCCGGCTTCGGCGAATTCCGGCCGCTAGAGACCGGCATCGACGAAGCAAGCCTGCAACGCAACCGCCGCATCGAGTTGAAGCTGACCAACCGCTAAGGGCGCGGGTCGGATTGCTCGGGCTGTATCGAAGGCCGTGCGCCTCAGGGCGCCGCGGCCTCCGGCGGTCCTACCGGCACCGGGCTGAATTGCTCGCGCTCTTTCTTCAGATCGGCGAGCGCCTGATTGAGCTTCTTCTGCGCCGCTGCAAGCTGGGTCTTCAGCTGTTCCGCCGTCGCCTTGGCCGCTGCGGCCTCTTTGGCGCTCGCATCTGCCGCCTCACGCACCTGCTGCAGGTTGCCGGCCTGCTGCTGCAGATCGGCAATCTGCCGCTGCAGGTCCGCGATCTGCGTCGAGGCCGCCTCGGTGTTGGCGCGCGACTGCTTGAGAGCATTGTCCACTTCGGCCCGCGACGTGTTCGCCTGATCCACCTGCCGTGCCAAGTCGGCGGCGTTGGCCTTCAGACGGTCGCGCTGCTGGGCAAGGTCGGCGCGCACGCGCTCGCCCTCGAGGTAGAGCTGACGTGACGACAGGGCCGCATAGCCGGCGTAAACGCTCACGCCACCCAGCACGACGACGAGCACCCAAACCCACAGCGGGGCCAGCGTTCCGGCTCGCGGCTCGGGCGGCGGCAACATCGGTTCCAGTTCCGGTTCCATAGGATCCTCTTCCCCTTCAAGTTTTTGTCGGCGTTTTAACAAGAGTACGCCGCTTCCTCCCCCGCCAATTTGCGTCGTGCCGAACAATGCCGTGGATTTTGGCTATTCGGCGGCCTCCGCCGCGAACTGCATTTCGGCCAGCCTGGCATAAAGACCGCCGCGGACAATCAACTCGGCGTGCGTGCCTTCCTCGACGATGCGGCCCTTGTCCATGACGAGGATGCGCTTGGCCTTCTGCACGGTGGCCAGATGGTGGGCGATGACCAGGGTCGTGCGTCCCACCATCAGCCTGTCCAGGCCACGCTGTACCAGCGCCTCGCTCTCCGCGTCGAGGGCGCTGGTCGCCTCGTCGAGCAACAGGATCGGCGCGTCCTTGAGGATGGCGCGGGCAATGGCGATGCGCTGGCGTTGGCCACCCGACAGGGAGACGCCGCGCTCGCCCAGCCGTGTCTGGTAGCCGTCAGGCAGGGCGGCGATGAATTCGTCGGCCTGGGCGGCAGCGGCCGCGCGCCTTACCGCGGCGAGGTCGGCATCGGGACTGCCGTAGCGGATATTGTCGGCCACCGTACCGGCAAACAGCGTCACATCCTGGGGCACGAGGGCGAGGCGCGCGCGTAGCTCGCCCAAGTCCGCGTCAGGTAGTCGAACGCCATCGATGCGCACTTCGCCGGCTTGCGGGTCGAAGAAGCGCAACAGCAGGCTGAAGATGGTGCTCTTGCCGGCCCCGGACGGACCGACGAGGGCGATCGTCTCACCCTGCTTGGCGCGGAACGACACTCCGCCCAAGGTCGGCAATGTTGGCCGGCCGGGGTAGGCGAAGCGGACATCGCTGAACTCGACCTCGCCGCGCGGAGGGGAAGGCAGCGGAACAGGCACAGCGGGCGAGCGGATTTCCGGCTGGATGGCCAACAGCTCCGCCAGCCGTTCCGCCGCGCCAGCCGACTGGCTGACTTCGCCCCAGATCTCCGAGACCTGGGCGAAGGCGGCGCCTGCAAACACGGCATAAAGCACGAACTGGCTGAGGCGCCCGACCGTCATGCTTCCATCGACGACGGCGGCGGCGCCGAACCACAGCACGCCGATAATGCTGGCGACGACAAGGAACATGGCGACGGCGGTGAGGGCGGCGCGGGCGCGCATGCGCTCCTTGGCGGCGTCGAAGGCGACCTCGACGGCGCGGCGGTATTCACCTGCGACGGCCTTCTCGAACGAGAACGCCTGCATGGTGCGCGAGGCGGCGAGGTTCTCGGCCGCATAGGCGGAAGCCTCGGCGAGCGTGTCCTGCGCGTGTCGCGACAGGCGCCGCACGAGGCGCCCGAAGGCGATGAGCGGGATCACCGTCAGCGGTATGGCGAGGAGCACGAGCAGCGACAGATGCACACTGGTGACGAACATCATCACCATCGAGCCAGCCAGCATGATCGTGCTGCGCAGCGCTTGCGAGAGGGATGATCCGGCGATGGCCTTGATCTGCGTCGTGTCGGCGGTAAGGCGGCTCATCAGCTCGCCGGAGTGCGTGCGCTCGAAGAACGCCGGCCCGAGATCGGCAACGTGCTGGAAGACGTCGCTGCGCAAGTCGGTGACGACGCGCTCGCCGAGCCAGTTGACGTAGTAGAACCGCGCCGCGCTGGCCACGGCCAGTGCCAGGCCGATGACGATCAGCATGGCGAAGTAGCGGTCGATGAAGACGCCGTCGTGCGAGCCGAAGCCCAGATCGATCACGCGGCGCACGGCCAGCGGAATGACCAGCATGGCAGCAGCCGAGACGACGAGCGCGACGCCGGCCAGGGCCAGCTTGCCGCGATGACGCGCGAGGTAGGGCCAAAGCGATAGCAGGGGACGCAGCTGTAGGCGCTGCTGTCTGGCCTCCTCGTTCTCCCTAAGCGCGGGCTTTGCCCCGTCTATTTTTTTAGTGCTTTCGCGGTCCAAGACGTTGCTCATAAGTCGGCCGCCGAGGGCCGGGCGCTAAGTCGCATCGGACCATGCCCGACGGGGTGAGGCGGCTCAAGAGGCATCAGGACGCGGCGCGCCGGGAACTTGTGCCCGTTGCGCTTGTGCCAGCCGGCCATCTCGACTATAGAGGCCGCTCCGAACACCCTTTTTGCCCGACTGGGAAGGCTGTTTACCAGCGGGCCGGCTATTGCGAGCGCACCCATGAAGAACGATCCCGATCTGCATCCCGACTACCACCAGATCAAGGTCAAGATGACCGACGGTACCGAGTTCATCACCTATTCGACGTACGGCAAGGAAGGTGACGAACTGCACCTCGACATCGATCCGACCTCGCATCCGGCGTGGACCGGCGGCGATGCGCGCCTCACCGACCGTGGCGGCCGCCTGTCGCGCTTCAAGAAGAAGTTCGAAGGCATGTTCTGATCGTCGAGCGGCATTCCCGTTTGGCACATAAAAAAGCCCGGCACGCGCCGGGCTTTTTTTTGCTTTATGGCGCGTTAACCGCCCCGCGATCAGCGGCTGAAGGCAACGCGCAGCTTGTCGATTTGCGTGCCGACCGGATTGGCGAGCATTGCCTCCGGAGCGGCGCCGACGTTGTCCGACTTGATGCTCATCGCGCGATCGAGCTGCACGATGCGATCCTGCAGCGCGTAGCTTTCAGTGACGAGGCTGCGCAGCGTCTCGGGAAGATCGCCGAAGCCGGTGACGTGCGAGGAGCGCGACGGAGTCTGTAGCGAGACACCCTTGCGCTTCTTCTGTGCTTCCGTCTCGCTGATGTCGCCCTCCTTGAGGGCCCGGCGGATCAGCAGCCAGGAGGCCATGTCGAGAAGGCGCGTCGTGAGACGCATGCTCTCGGAGGCGTAGAGGACGTTGACGCCGCTGCCCAAGCGCTTGGCTTCGACGCGGCCGGGGCCTTCAAGATAGGCGGCAGTGCGCTCGACGAGCGCCATGCCTTGCTTGAAGACACCATCGAACTGTGCGGATGCCTGGAAGCGCTCACCGAACGAGACGGTGACGCCGTTGGCACTCAGGGCCGCTTCAGCACGCGATACGTTGCTCATGACTAGATTTGACACACTCACTCACCTGTAGCTCACCAATACCACGCACTCATCCTGCCAAGCCATAGTTAACAACATGACCAAAAGCGGGACGGGCGTGCGGCGGTTCCAATCACAATTGGGGATATGCAAAAAAAGAGCCGCTTTGCAGCGGCTCTGAAGTCAACAGGGAGGCGTCAAACAGAGCGGCAGTGCCGCTCGGGATCCAGGTGACTGGATAACGGGAGGTTACCGGCCTAACCCTAACAACAGATTAACGATGAACGGGCGGCGCGGCGGTCTCCGGTCACGTTTGCCGGCGCCGGCCATGGCCGCGGCCGATGCCTGTCCATTGCCCGCTTTAAACTGCGCTTGCCTGCGCGTTGATCACTTCTTGAACAGGGCGCTGGCCGCCTGCTCGTGTCGCCGCTTGCTTTCCAGCTCGCTTTTCACGCGCTCGATCTCGCGCTCGAAGACGCCTACGCGCGCTTCCAGCTCCGCCACTGACAGCGTCTCGAGATTGTCGCCGACGGTTGCCTTTGTCTTCGGCACCTTGGGCGTGATGTCGTCCCAGTCCATGGGCTGCTCCGCCTCGTTCCACTATGGAACGGAGCTTGCGCCAACTGCTTTGTTGCGGCAACCCGCGCATGGCCGCCTTGTCTCGGCGATGCCGCTCGGGCATCAGGACACCTTACGGCCAGACCGAGGATCGCCACGATGACAGCACTGCCCGCGACCATGACCGCCATCGCCATTGCCGGCAAAGGCGGCCCTGACGTCCTGCAGCCAACGACAGTACCGCTGCCGCTCGTCGGGTCTCGGCCAGGTGCTGATCAAGGTGGCGGCGGCGGGAATCAATCGTCCCGACGTGATGCAGCGGATGGGACTCTATCCTGCACCCAAGGGTCATTCGGAGATTCCGGGCCTGGAGATCGCAGGCGAGGTCGTGGTCGTTGGTCCCGCGGCGCCGCGCTTTAACGGCGGCGCGAAGGTCATGGCGCTGGTCAATGGCGGCGGCTACGCCGAATACTGCGTCGCCGATGAAAGCGCATGCATGCCGATCCCGGACGGGATTTCGATGGTCGAAGCGGCCGCCATCCCGGAGGGCTTCTTCACCGTCTGGCACAACGTCTTTGAGCGCGGCGGCCTCAAGCCCGGTGAATGGTTTCTCGTGCACGGCGGCACCAGCGGCATCGGCGTTGCCGCCATCCAGCTCGCCGCCGCCCTTGGCGCCAAGGTCATCGCCACCGCCGGATCGCCGGAAAAGTGCGCCGTCTGCCGCGAACTCGGCGCCGCGCGCGCCATCGACTACACGGCCGAGGACTTTGCCGAGGCGGTGAAGGCGGAGACCGGCGGCCGCGGCGTCGACGTCATCCTCGACATCGTCGGCGGCGACTACGTGGAGCGCAACATCCGCTCGCTGGCGGACGACGGGCGCCTCGTCAACATCGCCTTCCAGTCGGGCTCGAAGGTGACTATCGACATGATGCGCATCATGCTGAAGCGGCTCACCGTCACCGGTTCGACGTTGCGTATCCGCTCCAGTGAGGTCAAGGCGGCCATCGCACGGGCGGTCGAGGAGAAGGCGCTGCCCCTCGTCGCCCAAAAGCGGGTCCGCATCGTCATCGACGCGACCTTTCCGCTGCGGGAGGCCGCCGCCGCGCACGCGCGCATGGACGACGCCCACGTCGGCAAGATCGTCTTGACGGTTTAAGTTTATCTTCCCCCGCCAAGCGCCAGTTTCACTGGCCTGCGGGGGACTGCCATCAAATTGACAATACGCGGTTTTCTTTTGTCTCCGCCCGGGCTCGGGGTGAGCCGGGAAAGGCCGCAATTGCCGGGAAGGATACGCACGTGACCGTGCGGATTAGCCATTTCATGCGTCAATTCCCGCGTCTGGCCGGCTTGGCGCTGGCGGCTGTGATCGTCGTGTCGACGTCCGGTATCACCGACGCCGCCAAAAAGAAGCCCAAGCCCCCACCGTTCAGCCGCCCCGAGGTGGTGCTGGCGTGGATCAACGACTACCGCCACGAACCGACCCCCGAACGGCTGCCCGAGGCCTTCACGGCCATGCGCCAGCAGGGGCAGTTCAAGGAGGTCGAGCAGGCCGGCATCTACGTCGGCTTCGTCGCCGGCGTCATCGGCGCCAATCCCGAGATCGCCGAGAAGCTCATCTCCGACATGTTCCCGATGCCGCCGCCCGACCAGGTGGTGGTGGTCAAGGCCATCGCCTATTCGGGCCTCCCCGATTGGAAAGAACTGCTGGGCAAGTTCGTCGAGCGCATGCCGGCGCGCAAGGTCATCATCGAGCGCTACCTCTACGGCAAGCTTCCCGTACTGCGCGATCTGCCGCTCGACAGCCCGATCGGCGTCGACGCCAACTGGGGCTATTATTTCGCCACCGGCTCTTCCGAGCCGATCCAGCGTCTGGTGCGCACGCTCGCCTGGTCGCGCGAAAAGAACAACGTCGAGAAACTCACCATCGGCTCGATGGTCAAGTGGACGCTGGCGCAGAACGCCTCCAAGGACCACGACCTGCTCGACTATCTGAAGGTCTCGCTGCCGCGGCAGCCGGACAACGTCGCCAAGCCGCTGGCCGAGGTCATCGAGGGCGCCGAGACGTTCGAGTTGGCGCAAATCCGCAAAGATGCTCTCTCCTCCATCGAGGAGCTACGCACCAAGGGTTCGGAGAACTCCCGCAACATCTCCTGGTGGGGACAGGCCGGCCAGACGGTGTTCGCGCTCGGCTGCGTCGCTGCTGGTGTGATGGGCCAAGTATACATGGGCGTGCCGTGCGTCGTCGGCGGCGCCTTGTCCAACGTCGCATTGAAATACCTCACCCCCGCCGAATAGGCGCGGCGCCGGTAACCAAGCAACGGCCCCCTGCCGAGGCGCCTCGCCGCGCCCGCGCCGTTGTCATCAACGTGTCACGAACTCCATAGCAAGACTTGCGCGAACGATGGCTGCGCAAGGTTGACGATGAACGAGATCGCCTGGGGCTGCGTGATATTCGTATGCCTCGCCACGCTGCTGCATTTGGTCAGCGCCCTGCTCGCTGCGCTTCGTGCCCGTCGCGGGACCGCTACGCCGCTCCTCGCGACGGTGCCGCCCGCCAGTCTGCCGCCGGTCAGCGTGCTACGTCCGGTGCGCGGCCTCGACCCCTACGATGAACTCACCCTGCGCTCCGGCTTCCAGCTCGCCTACGAGCGCTATGAGCTGATCCTGTGCTGCGAGGACGCCGACGACGTCGTCGTGCCGGTGATCCGCCGCCTCATCGCCGAGTACCCGCACGTCGACGCCAAGCTCCTGATCGGCCGTGACGCCGCTCACGTCCAATCCCAAGCTCAACAACCTGATCAAGGGCTGGCGCGTGGCGCGTCACGCCTGGGTCGTCATGGCCGACAGCAACGTGCTCATGCCGCCAGATTATCTACAGCGCTTGCTGGCGGGTTGGCGCGTCGATTCGGGACTGCTGTGCGCGCCGCCCATCGGCTGCATGCCGCACGGCTTCTGGGCCGAAGTCGAATGTGCCTTCCTCAATACGTATCAAGCCCGCTGGCAGTACGCGGCCGACACCGTCGGTCTGGGATTTGCGCAAGGCAAGACGATGCTGTGGCGGCGCGCGGACCTGGAGCGCGCGGGCGGCATCGGTGCGCTGGGCGCGGAGATTGCCGAGGACGCGGCGGCGACCAAGGTCGTGCGCCGCGCCGGTCGGCGCGTTCGCCTTGTTGATGGCGCCTTCGGGCAGCCGCTCGGCGCGCGCACGGCGCGGCAGATCTGGTCGCGGCAGGTGCGCTGGGCGAAGCTGCGCCGCGCGACGTTCCCCATATTCTTCGTGCCCGAACTTCTTTCGGGCAGTGCGGCGCCGCTGCTGGCGGCCGCATATGCCGCGGCGGCGCTCGACGTGTCGCCCGGCTTCGTCGTGATGTTCGCTGCTGCTTGGTACGGCTGCGAGGCGGCTCTGGCGCGGGCTGCCGGCTGGCACCTCAGCCCGCTGTCGCCGCTCGCCTGGCTGATGCGCGATGTCATGCTGCCGACCCTCTGGGTGCAGGCATGGCTCGGCAATTCGTTCAGCTGGCGCGGCAACGACATGCATCTCGCCGACGCAGTGGCCGGCAACTGATGACTAGCCGGCGCGTGGGGCCTCGCCTCGTGGGGCGCCCGCCCCACCGGGGCAAAGCTCCCTGGCCTTGGCCAGCGCGGCATCCTTGCTGGCGAATTCGCCGACGCTTGATCCATCCGGCGCGTGCGCCTTGAGATAGCTGTCGAGCATCGACGCCTCGAATCCTTCCAGAACGGTGAGCACCGTGTAACGCACCGCGGGCGCCGCGCCCGAGCGCACCAAGAGCGCCTTCTTTCCCCCGTAGCTGGCCGTGCTGACATGGCAGCCGCTGCTCGTCGCAACTCGCGCTGCAGGCTTGGCGGCGGCTTGCGCTGTATTCATCGCCGCCGCGAAGGCGAACGCTGTCCGGGCCTGTGCGACTTCGGGACCCGTGCGTGGGGCTTCGGCCAGCGGTGCAGAGCGCGCCGCGCCCGCCTCGGGCGAGGCCAATTCTACTTGCCGCTCGGCCGTGCTTTCTTCCGACGGGGCGAGCGCGACGGTGTCAGGGGCGGGCGCAGCTTCGCCCGTCTGTATGATCTGCTCGGCCGCGATGATCGTATCGGCGCTCGTCGATGCGGTGGACGCCGGCTTGCGTGCCGGCAATGGCGCCTCGGCAGCTGCGCCACCATTCGGCGCGCTAGGCGCGTCGGTGGGCGCGGTCGTCGGGCCGTCGGACGCCGCCCAGATGGTCCGCACCGGTACGGCCGGTGCGGGCTTGGTTGCCGTAGCCGATGCTTCCGTAGCCGAGGTTTCCACGAGCGTGGGGCCGCCGAGATTGGCGGCGCGCGCCATGTCGTCTTTCGCGACCAAGCGCTTCAGCGGCTTGGGAGGGGCGGGGGCTGCTTCTGTCTGCTCGACCGGCTCCCGTCCCGTGCAGAACGATTGCCGGAAGTTGTTGGCCACCCATTCGATCGAAGCACCGTAATGCCGGTCGGCGGCCCAGCGGCGCGCCAGGTCGGCGAAGGTCGTGCGCCCCTTTTTCTCCGCCATCACGGAGAGAATGTCGTCCTGCTTCAGACGCGTGCGCGCGCCGACCGGCTCGTCGATGCGCTGGCCGGAATAGACGACGAGGTGCTGGATTTGCGCCAGTACGCCGGTGCCGACATCGGGATAGCTGTCGCCCGGCACGCCGCCGCCCGTGGTGCCGAGCCCGGCGAAGTTGTTCTGCTTTGGATCGACGTCGCCCCAGCGGCCATCACCACGCCTGTAGGTAAGGAAGTTGGTCTCCACGACCATCTGGAAGAAGGCGTAGTCCCACCGCACGTTCCACGTCTGGCCATGCTTTTTGTAATAGCTGGCGATGTCGGCAAAGCGCGGGTCGAGGTCGCGGTTGCGCGTCCGGATGAACGCCATGAGCTTTTTCGGCGTCACGCAGCGCGGCACGGCATTGTCGCCGTCGGTGCGGATCATCGGCGGTGCCGCGCTGGCGCTCGCGGCAAAACCTAGCACCAGCATCGCGCAACTCATGACGCGCAGCGCGCCGCTCGAGAACGAAATTCGCCCGTTCGCCGACAATGGGGTCACCATGGCGTTGCTACAAACTCATCAATGACGGCTGCTGGAGGCGCGTCGGCGGTTGGCGGGCGCAGCTCACGCCGCGCCCACGAGCGATCAACCCTCGGGGCAGAGCTCGAAGGCCTTGCTCAGGGCCTTGGTCTGACTGGGGAACGAGGCAAGCTTCTCGCCGCCCTTGGCGTAGGCGGCGATGTAGGCGTCGACCTCACGCTTCTCGTTGGTTTCGGTGACGTCGAGCACCGTGTAGTTCAAGGTGCCGTTGCCGTTGGCCTTGATGATGACGGCGCGCTGCCCGCCATAGCTGGCCGTCCACACCTTGCACTTGCTGCCCTTGGCAGGTGGCGGCTTCAGCTGCGTGGCGGCACTGCCGAGCGCCGCGGTCTGGATTTCGGCACCCTTGGCGGCGCCTTTGGCTGCGGGCTTGGACTCTGCCTTGGCCAGCGTCGACTTGGCCTCCGGCTTGGCCTTTTCCTTCGCCTTTGTATCTGAAGCGGGTGCGCTGCCTTGCTGGGGCGCCTCGGCGGTGGCCTGACCATCGTCGTTGAGCAGCGTCACTGGCGGACCATCCCCCTGGGCGGCGGCCTTGGCCGTCTGGCCGAGCGAGCCCATCATGTTGGCGCCGAGCGCCTTGAGAGGCATGCCCTGCTTGCGCTCTTCCTCGATATTGCGCTTGGCAATCTCTGCCCCGGAGACTTTTTCCGGCGCCGGATCGCTCGCATCGGTATCGGCGGCGGTCGCCTCGGCGAGCACGGTGGCCGCTTGCACCTTCTTGCTCTTCGCCTTTGGCGTGTCGACCTTGGCTTCCTGGATACCCGGGTTGGGATCATTGCCGTTGCAGTGGGCGGCGTAGAAATCTTCGGTGATGGCGGTGATGTCGCGCACATAGTTGCGTGAGGTTGGCGCCCACTGCTGGGCAATCAGCGCATACGTCATCGGACCGTCGATCGACTTCTGCCAAGCGGTCAGCACGCCCCACGCCTGCACCTTGCGCGTGCGTTCGGCGACTGGTTCATCGATGTGATCGCCGGCGTACATCAGCAGATGCTGGAGATGCGCCTTCACGCCGCTCGACAGGTCGGCGAAGCGCTCGCCGCGGGCGCCGCCGCCCGAAGCGCCGAGGCCGGCGAAGTTGTTCTGGTCGGGACGTACGTCGCCGGTGAAGCGCAGCGCGCCGGTCTCGAGGATCATCTGGAAGAATGCGATGTCCCAGCGGATGCCAAGGGCCTCGCCGTGGTGCTGGTACTGGGCTGCCAAGTCCTCAAAGCGCGGATCAAGGCGCGGATTGCGGACCTTCAAGTAAGAGGTCAGCCGCCCCGGCGTGGCGCACTGGGGCACCTTGTTGCTTGCCGAAACTTTGACTTCGGGAAGGCCAGCCGCGAAAGCCGAACTGACGACAGCGGCAAATGCGATGGTGAGGGAAGCTCCGAAGAGTTTCTTCATGAGTACACCCGTCTGAACGCGGCGCTTCTTTTGCGTGAGCGCCCTACGAAACCATCAAACGTTCTTAAAGGCTTAACGTTAATGGATGGTTTACGAATCATGGTCACCCCCGAGGTGTCCGAGGAAGCAGCACTATTTGGGCGCCAGTTAGGGCGCGGCAGAGCGGAATTGTGGCGCTGAGCATTAAGCGTGGCGAGGTAAACGCCGGTCGTGGGAGCCACGCTGTCCCTCAGACGAAGTGCTGCCCACCGTCGAGGGCGATCATCTGGCCGGTCATCGATGGCGTCGCCAGGATAAAGCGCACCGCGGCGGCAATTTCGGGCAGCGAGGGACCGCGCCCTAGCGGTGTCGATGTTCGTTCGGCGGCGAAATCGGCCTGGCTCTGGTGCACGCTCTGCAGCACCGGACCGGGGCCAATGGCGTTGACGCGTACGCGCGGCGCCATCGCCTGGGCCAGCGTCTGCGTCGCCGTCCACAGGCCGGCCTTGGAGATCGTGTACGAGAAGAATTCCGGCGTTGGCCGCCACACCCGCTGATCGATGATGTTGATCACGTTGCCTTCCGCGCCCTCGGGAAGGTTGGCGTAAAGGGCCTGGGCGAGAAACACCGGCGCTTTCAGGTTGATGTCGAGATGCGTGTCCCATCCCGCCGACGTCACCGAACCGATGGTGTCGAGGAAGAACTCCGAGGCGTTGTTGACGAGGCAGGTGGGCGGGCCGAGCGCCTCGGTGCAACGGGCTATCAGCGATTGCACCTCATCGACGATGGCGAGATTGGCCGCCAGAGCCACGGCGGAGCCGCCGGCGCCGACGATTTCGGCGGCCAGAGCCTCGGCCTCGTCGCGCGAATGCCGGTAGTGCACGCAGACCCGCCAGCCGTGCGTTGCCAGATCGAGCGCGATGGCGCGTCCGATACGGCGGGCGGCTCCGGTGATGAGGGCAGTCTGCATCGTCGAATGGGGCATGCGAAGTGCGATGATCGCAGCTCCGCGACCGCTTCGCCAGCCTCGCGCGGTCAGTGGAGCGAATTGCCGGTGCACTTCGACTTTTGGGGGCCTGCCCACAATTTGGGCGATGCAACTCGGACCTGTAACGAATCAGCGCAGGTGGATGCCCTGTCACAAAGCGTTTTTTGGCGCATTTATAGTCAATCCACAGGCATCGTTGCCTTTGCGCTACAGGGTGGCAGACGAGACGTGGCTGCGAGGTGATTTGGCTTGTAGCAAGACCCGTTTACGCTTTTCCTACGATCCAGAAGCGTTCGAGTTAGGCCGTGCATGCGGCAAAGACGAGTGTCGGCGCTTTGAGTGGTCAGTAGTGTACGGGGGTAAGTTCCATCATGGCCGAGTCTCGTAAAGTGGTTAACCTTCTAGGCGCAGCAGGCGTTGCGCTCTTTGCTCTCACCGGCGGCGCTCTTGCCGACGGCTACGAGGGCAGCATCAAGGACGCGCCTGTCGCTCCGGCACGCGAGTTTACATATTCGTTCTCCGCCACGGGCACCTCGGACTACGTGTTCCGCGGCATCTCGCAGACCGAGAACGAGCCTGCCATCCAGGGCGCGATCAACATCGGCTACGGCATCGTCTACGCCGGCATCTGGGCCTCGAACGTAGACTTTGGTGTGGTCGCCGACTGGCCAACGTCGAGATCGACTACTACGCCGGCATCAAGCCGGTCTGGGGTCCGGCCACCTTTGATCTCGGCATCATCTACTACACCTATCCCGGGCTATGACCCCGGCTTCGATCCCGAGATCATCGAGCTCAAGGCTGGCGTCAGCGGCGAGATCTTCAAGAGCCTGACCGGCGGTGCCGCCGTCTACTACTCGCCGGACTACAACGACGTCGAGTACTGGGTCTACGAAGGTACGCTGGCCTACGCGCTGCCGACCTTCCATGTCTTCACGCCCGACCCTCAGCGGCGTGATCGGCACGTATAACTGGGAATCCCGACGGCCGCCGACTACGACTACACCTACTGGAACGTCGGTCTGGCTCTCGCCGTCGAGAAGCTCACCTTCGACTTCCGCTACTGGGACACCGACTGTCGGCAGCGACGTGTGCTTCGGTGCTTCACGCCAGCACCTGCGACGAGCGCTTCGTGTTCTCTGTGACGCTCACCCTGCCCTGATCGGGCGAAGAGTTAACAATGTTTTAAAACGCGAACGGGGCCGAGAAATCGGCCCCGTTTTGCGTCAAGTGCCTAATTTCCGGTCAGTCAAAAGCTTGAAAGAGCACGCAAAGTTGCTCTGGGGCAACGCTTCGGCTCCCGACCTGCTCGGGATAACTTGATTACATCTTGTGAACAACGGCGAACTGGGTCGTTTCTCAATCCCACGCCGTGGATTCCCGTAACAGCGCACCGCGGATGCGAATTTAGCCGTTGGGCGCGTTCTTGCCTGTCGAAAGCAAGAGGGAATCTTCGTCTCATGACTCACACTTCAAAGCTTGCTGCCCTGTGCGGGGCGGCGGGACTAGCGCTCATCGCGATCTCCGGCACGGCCGTCGCCGACGGCTACGAGGTTGCCGCGCCAGCGGCCGCTGATGAAGGCCGGAAGTTCACCTACTCCTTCAACATCGGCGTGACCTCGGACTACGTCTTCCGCGGCATCTCGCAGACCGACAACGACCCGACCATCCAGGGCGGCATCGATGTCGCCTACGGCATCCTCTATGCCGGCTGGTGGGCATCGGGCGTCGAGTTTGATGCGGCCTTCAACGACGCCACGGTCGAGATGGACTGGTACGGCGGCATCAAGCCGACGTGGGGTCCGGCCACCTTCGACTTCGGCGTGATCTACTACACCTATCCCGGCGAAGGCTTCATCGTGCCGGTGGTTGGGCCCGATCTGAACTACGTCGAGCTCAAGGCTGGCGTCAGCGGCAACATCCACAAGGATTGGCTCGTTGGCGGCACCATCTACTTCTCGCCCGACTACTTCGGCGAGACCGGCAATGTGTGGACCTTCGAGGGCTACACCGGTTTGACGTTCCAGCAGATCGGCGTGTTCACGCCGAGCCTCACGGGCGCCATCGGTTACCAGACCAGCTCGGATGACGACTACACGACCTTCAACGGCTTCGGCGAGTACTGGTACTACAACGCCGGTCTTGCTCTCGCCGTCGAAAAGCTGACCTTCGACTTCCGCTACTGGGGTACCTCCAACGCCTCGAACACGGTGTCGGACGGACTTACCTGCATCAACGGCTACTGCGACTCGCGCTTCGTCTTCAGCGCCAAGGTCGTCCTGCCTTAAACCTAACCTCTCTCAGTCACTACCTATCGGGGCCGAGTCATACTCGGCCCCGAACTTCATTCGGGGCCGCTACGTCAATACCGGTCCTTCGAACGACGACATTTTTACCTTTCATTTACGAAGTCGTTGCGGCCGAGCAACACTGGCACAGCAAGCCGAACGGGCGCCGCAGATCGATCTGGTCGCGAATCGACTTCTCAGGCCTGCTTGAGGAATCGCCGCGCATTCGCGGCACGTGTGATGGCGCGTCTATGCCAAGCCGGGGATGGACTTCATCATGACCGTGTCACGCAATCTCCTTTCGCTCGGCGCGGCGTTCTGCGCCCTGATCGTGGGCGCCTCAGGCGCGCTCGCCGACGGCTACGAAGTGGCTGCTCCTGCCGCCGCCGAAGAGGGCCGCAAGTTCACCTATTCCTTCAACATCGGTGCAACCTCGGACTACGTGTTCCGCGGCATCTCGCAGTCCGACAACGACCCGGCCCTGCAGGGCGGCGCGGATGTCTCCTGGGGCATCATCTACGCCGGCGTCTGGGCCTCGATGGTTGATTTCGGCGGTGTACCGCCGGCCAACGCCGAGGTCGATTGGTACGGCGGTATCCGCCCCACCTGGAATTCGCCGCTGGGCACCATCAATCTCGATTTCGGAGTGATCTACTACTCCTACCCCGGTGCCAACCCGGACTTCGTTCCCGGCTTGGGCGATCCCAACTACGTGGAACTGAAGGCCGGCTATAGCTGGTCCGCCATCCATCCGAGCCTGGTGACCGGCACGACCCTCTACTGGTCGCCGGACTATTTCGCCGAGACGGGCTCGGTGTGGACCATCGAGACCATGGCCGCCTGGACGTTGCCGAAAATGCACATCTTCACGCCGGTCATCAACGGCGTGCTCGGTTGGCAGAAGGGCGACTCCAACGACGGCTACTTCGTCAACGTGAACGGCACCGACGACGAGTACTACTACTGGAACGCCGGCCTGGCGCTGGGCGTCGAGAACATAACCTTCGACTTCCGTTACTGGGATACCAACATCAACGGCGACGCAGCCAATATCTGCGCCGTGGACTCACTGTGCGACGAGCGGTTCGTATTCTCCGCCAAGGTCGCCGTCCCGTAAAAAGCCCGCGCTGCGCGCTCTACCGAATTGAAAAGGCGGCGCCCCGGGCGCCGCCTTCTTTGCTTTTAGAGGCGACACAGGCCTGTCATAGACCTCGGCTATCCGTACGCGTGCTTTTTGCAGCATTGGCTCCCGGCCGATCCGCTGGCTCACCAGCGGTGGTCTCGGCGGCCAAGACGCAGAGCGCGCCAGAGGCCCTCAAATGGCGCGGTCCGCGAGGCAGGAGGCCAGCCTTGCGGCGTCCGCCGGAGCCCGCTGCCGACGGTGCCGCAGAGCTGGCCTCGACCCCTCCCACCATCCGGCCGCCCGCCGGGCACTCGGCCTCATGTTGCATCCGTGTCTTTTCCCCACCCGCGCATGCAGGGACTATTGCCCGCGCCGTCGGGCGGGAGTCATAAATACTCGGCTGTCAAAAAATGTAGGCGCAACGTGGTCGTCGTCATCCTCGGAATGATCGCACTGACGGTCCTCGGGGCCTATTTCATGGTCGGTGGCAGCAGCGGCCTCAAGCGTGTCGCCTTCGCGCAAACTCCCGATGTCCCGCGCCGCTTCGGCTGCAGCATGGCTTGGCTGGCCATCCGCAGCGAAGACCCTGAAGCGGTCGTCGAGGCGCTGCGCCTCGAAGTCAGTCCCTGCAACTGGAGTTCGGGGATCGACGCCGTGTACGACGATTGGCTCGGCAGTGCGCGCGTTTTCATCTCTCCACCCGTCGACGGCTGGATCTTTGTCGTCGGCCTGCCGCTTCCGCATCCGTTGGGCAGCGGCTTTGTCGACAAATGTACTCCGCTGCTCGTCGACCTGGGCGGCCACTTCGAAGAGGTGCAGTACTTTTTCAGTTACCCGCCGCTCGACTACTACGCCTGGGCGCGCGTCAAGGAGGGTCGCCTGCTGCGCGCCTTCGCGACAAGCGATGAAGGGCTCATCTGGAACAAGGGGCGCGCGAGCCAGGACGAGCAGGCGCTCGGTCTGAGCTTCTTTGAGTTGCGCGGTGTCGAGGGCCGCAAGGGTGACGCCGGGGGCGAACTCATTATGCATCCGACCGAAGATCACATCATGCGGCTCGCCAACCGCTGGAGCATCGATCCGACGACGCTCGGTGAGGGGCATGCTGCGCCGGCGCTGGGCTATATCGCATTGCCGTCACAAAAGTGGCTCGCCGAACGCCAGCGCAAGGCAGCTTGAGCCGCGGGCTAGTCGACGGTCAACACCGCCAGATCCTCGCGGTCCTCATCCCCGTCAAGGCGCAGCGCC
Source organism: uncultured Alphaproteobacteria bacterium (assembly GCA_963759735.1). Taxonomy (GTDB): domain Bacteria; phylum Pseudomonadota; class Alphaproteobacteria; order Rhizobiales; family Hyphomicrobiaceae; genus Hyphomicrobium_A. The sequence continues at coordinate 388,344 of CAVXAF010000001.1, read as the reverse complement.
AGACCGTCGGCCGGGCACGGGCGCTGATTGGTGAGATTGGTCGTCCGATCGAGTTCGAGAACGGTGCAGGTCGCGGGATCGACGCGATAGATCGTCGGCAAGCTCCCCGTCACCAAGGTCTCGCCGCCCGGTGCGCTTACGTGTGGCGTCGCTGACGCATCGCTTGCCGGCGCAGTGGGTCCGTCCGCCGTACCGAGAGCGTGCAACAGCAGTGCGCCGCCCAGGACGCCGAGCGCCGCCCCGATGCCTGCACCATACGCAGGCACGCGCAATCGCGATGGCTGCGCCGTCGATGGCGCGCCAACCTTCGACCGACCGGCCGGTTGCGCATTGTCTGGTGCTGCTTGCTGCATGCGCCGATCCCCAGTTCGGCATGAATCACTTCTGCAAGTCTGAGGAGTGCCAGGCAGCCGAGCAAGGCGCGCGGCTCAGGCGCTATGTGGCCGTGCAGCCGCTTTCCACAGGTGCGCCATCTCGCGCGCTGGGAGCGCCGCCGTCAGTTGGGGGTGGGGGCATCCAATACACGCGGACGCGGCAATCCACGATCGCGTGAGGGCGGCATCTTGTCGGTCGAGGACCTTCCAGCACCCCGCCGCGTCGAGCGCACTGGCGGCACATGCAACTGATCCGAGCGGCACAGCTTGCGCTGGTCTTCATTCTGTCCGCACGACCGGCCCATGCCGCCCTGCGTGAGGCAGATGCGGACATCGCGCAGACGGTTGCCTGGGCCGCCACAGGTGATGGCCATCATGTCCGGGCGCAGCCACGTGTTGGCGCGCATAAACTCGTTCTCGACGTCCTGCGGGCTCATGAACTGCATCTCGAAGGGGTTTTTGAAGCGCTCGGGGATGCGCACGCCTTTGAACAGTCGGCGCGACAGCGCGTAGTATTTTTCCGGATCGAGCCCAGAGCATGTGCCATGCAATCTGAACTCGTGGATGACGAGGCCGCGCGAGGGCATGATGTCGAGCATGTCGTTGATGACTGGTGACGGCACGAACGGCTTCTTGCCGATGGGGCACGCCTCCGGAAAGCCTTTCTCGTACTGCGGCCACAGGCCGTGCAGCACGAAGCCGTAGCGCAGGCCGTCCTCACGCGCGCACTGCTCTTCGTCGCGGCCCTCCTGGGCGCTGACGCAGTGAGTTCGGGCTCCACGACATCACCATCGTGTAGTAGTCGAACTTGCCGGCGACATTGGAATTCTGCTTGGAGCCGAACACCTCGCTCGGCCACGGCGCCGCGCGCCGCTCCTGCGCGCGTGCCTCGCCCTCCCACGGGGCATATGCCGGCAGCACGCACACGGCCATCACGGCGAAAGCCGCCGTCCTCCGCAGATATTCGGGCAGTCGTTTCATTGGCGCCGGCGCGGCTCGCTTCCCGATGCTTTAGTTTTTCTTAGCTGTGACAATCAATTCGGCGACCATCGTGGGATGGTGGGTCGAGCAGACGATGGGAAATGTCCCCGCCTTGTCGGCGATGAACGTGACGCGCGTGGACTGCCCGCGCTTTAGCTCGAAAGTCTTGTCGTAGCCGCCGATAGTGATCGGATGGCTGGCGCCATTGATGCCGACGAAGTCGAGCGTCACCTCGTCGCCCTCGTTGACGAAGATCTGGCGCGGATCGAACACGTACACGGCGACCTCCCAGCGGCCCTCCGCGTTGGGCTTCTTAAGCTGGAAGCCGCCGCCGTCGGGCAGCGGAACCGTGGGGAATGGCTCCTTCTCGACCGAGGCGCCGCCTTTGGGCTCGACCGCCGTAACGACGATGTAGCGCTTTTCGGCTTGCGCGGGCACGCAAGCAAGGCCGAAGGCGACCGCCAGGGCGGGCAGAGTCAACTTGGACGAATTGGTGGGCGTGCGAACAAGCTGCATGCTGTCTCCGTCAGGGAACAAGTTGTGGCAATGAGGGCAACGCTTTGTGGCAAGCTCAAGCCGGTGTCGTCCCTGAAAGGCGCTCGAGGATGCGTGCCCAGCTGCGGGCGCCCTTCTTGAAGCTGGTTAGATTGTACTTTTCGTTGGGGCTGTGGATACGGTCGTCGTCTAGGCCAAAGCCAATCATCAGGCTGTCGCAGCCGAGCGCCGCCTTGAACGAGGTGACGATGGGGATCGACGCGCCAGAGCCCATGAGCACGGTCGGGCGTCCCCATTCGTCGGCCAGCGCCGCCGCGCACGCCTGCATGGCAGCGGTGTCGGTGGCGAAGGAAATGGCAGTGCCCGACTGCTTGTGGGCAAACTCGACGCTGCAATCGGCGGGCAGGTGAGCGCGCACGAAGCCCTCGATGCCGGAGAGGATCTTCTCCGGGTCCTGCCCGGCGACGAGGCGGCAGGTGATCTTCACCGACGCTTTTGAGGGAATGACCGTCTTGGTACCGACGCCCTGATAGCCGCCGGTGATGCCGTTGAACTCGAGGGTAGGTCGGGACCACAGCTGCTCGAGCACGGAGCGGTTGCTTTCGCCCGCCGCCTGCTTGAGTCCCACCGCGCTGAGAAATTCCTCGCCGCGGAAGCCGAGCGTCGACCACTGCTGCTTTTGCGCCTCGGGCGTCTCCGTGACGCCGTCGTAGAACCCGGGGATGGTCACCCCGCCGCTGTCGTCGTGCATCGCAGCGACGATGCGCGCCAGGACGCGAATGGGATTGAGCGCCGGCCCGCCATAGATGCCCGAATGCAGATCGCGCGCCGGGCCGGTCAGCGTCACCTCGATCGCGGCGAGTCCTCGCAGCATGGTGGTGATGGCGGGCGTCTCCTTGTCCCACTGGCCGGTGTCGCAGACGAGCACGAGGTCGGCCTTCAACTCATCGCCGTACTCTGCCAGGAACGCCGGCAGCGATGGCGAGCCGCATTCCTCTTCGCCCTCCAGCAGGACCGATATGGAAATCGGCAACTCGCCCGCCACCGCCTTCCAGGCGCGCACGGCCTCCAAGAACGTCATCAACTGGCCTTTGTTGTCCTCGGCCCCGCGCGCGACGATCACTTGTCCGTTGGCGGGATCGGAGCGGATGATCGGCTCGAACGGCGGGGACGTCCACAAGTTGACTGGGTCCGCCGGTTGAACGTCGTAGTGCCCATAAAACAGCGCGTGCGGAGTGCCCGGCACCCGGGGCTTGGTGTCATGCGCCACGACCATCGGGTGGCCGGTCGTCGGCACCACGCGGGCATCGAACCCCAGATCGCGCAATTCGTTGACGCACCATTCGGCGGCTTCCTGGCAGCCTGCCTTGTACGCCGGGTCGGTGGAAACGCTCTCGATCCGCAGAAGCTGGAACAGCCGCGCCAGCGCCGCATCGCTCGTATCATCGAGGGTCGTCAGGACTTGGTTCAGCTGTTCGCTCATAGGCTCGTCTCCGGAAAGGGCGGTGCGGCGCCACAGTGAAATAAGCCGGCGGCTGCGTCAAAGGCAGCGAGGAACGTGCCCGCACAACTCGCGGTTTCAACATGGGCGGGCTCGCCACCTTTCGAGCCGGCGCGGAGGCTGATATGCCATCACACGACGACAGCCGGCTCGCGACGCAGCGAGCGATAGCGTCGCGGGGAGCCGAAGAGATGGCGGACAGGTCGGCGCAGGCCGAACCGAAATGGGTCTACGCGTTCGCCGCCGGCTATGTCGACGGCCGCGCCAGCATGACCGAGCTGCTCGGCGGCAAGGGCGCCAACCTCGCCGAGATGGCGAGCCTCGGGCTACCTGTCCCGCCCGGTTTCACCATCACGACCAAAGTGTGCGACGCCTACTACGCGCTGGGCCGCAAGCTGCCCGACGGCCTCAAGCCGCAGATCGAGAGGGCGGTGCGGCTGATCGGCGATGAGGTCGGCGCCCACTTCGGCGACGTCAATCGCCCGCTGCTGCTCTCGGTGCGGTCGGGCGCTCGCGCCTCGATGCCGGGCATGATGGACACCATCCTCAACCTCGGCCTCAACGACGAGACGGTCGAGGGGCTGGCCACACGCTCGGGCGACAGGCGCTTTGCCTACGACAGCTATCGCCGCTTCATCCAGATGTACGCCGATGTCGTGCTCGGCGTTGATCACGGCGTGTTCGAGGATCTGCTCGAGAACTTCAAGAACCTCAACGCCCTGTCGTCCGACACGGAGCTCACCGCCGAGGACTGGGCGCAGATCATCGAGGAATACAAGCAGGCGGTGGCCGATAATCTCGGCCGGCCGTTTCCACAGGACACTGGTGAGCAGCTCTACGGCGCCATCGCCGCCGTGTTCGGCTCCTGGCAGAACGCGCGCGCCAACACTTATCGCCGGCTGCACGACATCCCCGATAGCTGGGGTACCGCCGTTACCGTGCAGGCGATGGTGTTCGGCAACCTCGGCGAAAGCAGCGCCACCGGCGTCGCCTTCACACGCAATCCCTCAACGGGGGCCAAGGAGATCTACGGCGAGTTCCTGCTCAACGCGCAGGGCGAGGACGTGGTCGCCGGCATCCGCACGCCGCAGCCGTTGACTGAAAAAGCGCGGCGCGAGGCACGCGAGGAAAATCCATCGCTGCAGGAGCTGATGCCGTCTCTGTTCGAAGGTCTGGCCGCCATTTTCGGCCGCCTGGAGAAGCATTATCGCGACATGCAGGACGTCGAGTTCACCATCGAGAACGGCAAGCTGTGGATTCTGCAGACGCGGTCCGGCAAGCGCACGGCGGAAGCCTCGCTGCGCATTGCCGTCGAATTTGCCGAGGAGGGCCTCATAACCAAGCCCGAAGCGGTCATGCGCATCAACGCCTCGGCGCTCGACCAGCTTCTGCATCCGACCCTCGACCCCGATGCCCCGAAAGACCTGCTGACTTCGGGCCTGCCGGCTTCGCCGGGCGCCGCGTCCGGAGAGATCGTCTTCACCGCCGAAGATGCCGAGGCTGAACGCGCCCATGGTCACGAGGTCATCTTGGTGCGCCTCGAAACCAGCCCAGAGGACATCCACGGCATGCACGCCGCCGTCGGCATCCTGACTGCGCGCGGCGGCATGACCAGTCACGCCGCCGTTGTCGCCCGCGGCATGGGCCGTCCATGCGTCTCAGGTGCCGGCGCGATGCGCATCGATGCCAAGGCTGGCACGCTGCAGATCGGCCCGCGCAAGCTGAGCAAGGGCGACATCATCACCATCGACGGCAGCACCGGCCAGGTATTGATGGGCCGCGCCAAGATGCGTGAGCCGGAACTTTCCGGAGCCTTCGCCATGCTGATGAGCTGGGCCGACGCCGAGCGCCGACTGAAAGTGCGCGCCAACGCCGACACTGCGCGCGATGCGCGTCAGGCTCGCGAGTTCGGCGCCGAAGGCATCGGCCTCGCCCGCACCGAGCACATGTTCTTTGATGCCGAGCGCATCCTCGCCATGCGCCAGATGATCCTCGCTGACGATGCGGCCGGCCGGCGCGCAGCCTTGGCCAAGATACTCCCCATGCAGCGCGGCGACTTCGAGCAGTTGCTGGAGATCATGGGCGAGCTGCCCGTCACCGTGCGCCTGCTCGACCCGCCGCTGCACGAGTTCCTGCCGGGCAACGCGGAGGAGGTGCCGGCCATCGCCGCCGCGCTCGGGGTGCCGAGCGAAAAACTGCAGCAGCGCATTGCGCAGCTGGAGGAATTCAATCCGATGCTCGGCTTCCGCGGCTGCCGCCTCGCGATCCTCTATCCGGAAATCCCCGAGATGCAGGCGCGCGCCCTGTTCGAGGCTGCCGTTGCCGTCGCCAAGCGTACAGGCAAGGCGACGCCGCTGGAGATCATGGTGCCGCTCGTCGCCTATCGCGCCGAGTTCGCCATCCTGCGCGCGGTGATCGAGCACACGGCCGCGACGGTGGAAAAGGAAACCGGACACAAGCTGGACTTCGCAATTGGCACGATGATCGAGCTGCCGCGCGCCGCGCTGCGTGCCGGCGACCTAGCCGACGGCGAGGACGGCGCCGCGTTCTTCTCCTTCGGCACCAACGACCTGACGCAAACGACGCTGGGGCTCAGCCGCGACGATGCCGCGCCCATTCTCGAAGCTTATACGCAGCAGGCAGTGTTCGCCGTCGACCCGTTCGTATCGATCGACGTGGAGGGCGTGGGCGAGCTCGTCCGCCTGGGCGTAGAGCGCGGCCGGGCGGTCAAGCCGGGATTGAAGATCGGAATTTGTGGCGAGCATGGCGGCGATCCCAAATCGATCGCCTTCTTCGACAGCGCCGGTCTCGATTACGTCTCGTGCTCGCCCTATCGCGTGCCTATCGCGCGGCTCGCTGCGGCGCAGGCCGCGATCATGGCGCGCAACAAGGGTGGTCGTTCGGTCAACGATTAGGGCCGCGCTACCAGTTGCCGCCTTCGCTTTGGTCGAGCCGCGGTTGACGCGGCCGCGTGCCTTGGAAGCGGGGCAGCAGCAACAGCAGCAGGACCAGCGGCGGCAGCACGAAGCACCAAGCGATCCAGGACGAATAATCGCGGTTCTTCACGCCGGCAAGCAGGCCGCCGACCGTCGCCGAGGCGACCGCCACACCACCCCAGATCACTATACCGCGTACGACATCCATTGATGTCCTCCCCTTGAGGACGGCGCCTCAACCAATCCTCGTGATGTGCGCAGCAACTGTGGCGAAATCAAGCGTTGATCGACGATGACTCTGGGTCCGGGTCGAAGTCGAGCCCGATATCGAGCACGGGCGCTGAATGCGTCAAGGCACCGACGGAGATGAGGTCGACCCCCGTATCGGCTATGGCGCGCACGCTATCGAGCGTCACGCCGCCGGACGCTTCTGTGACAACGCGGCCGGCGACTTCCTTGACCGCTGCGGTGAGCAGCTCAACCGGCATATTGTCGAGCAGCAGCGCATCGGGATCGAGCTGCAGGGCCTGATCGACCTCATCCAGCGAGGAGACTTCGATCTCGACCTTTACCATGTGCCCGGAATGTTGCCGTGCGCGCTCCAGCGCCGGCCCGATGCCGCCGGCGGCGATGATGTGGTTATCCTTGATCAGCACCGCATCGAACAGGCCGAAGCGGTGATTGACCCCGCCGCCGCAGCGCACGGCGAATTTTTCCAGCGCCCGCAGTCCGGGCGTCGTCTTGCGCGTGTCGACGATGCGCGCGCGCGTGCCCTCGACCGCCGCCACGTAGCGCGCAGTCAGCGTGGCGATGCCGCTGAGGTGGCCGAGAAAGTTGAGCGCGGTGCGCTCGGCGGTGAGCAGCGTGCGCGCTTCCCCGGCAATGCGCGCGATCACCCCTCCCGCCGCGACGCGTTGCCCATCGCCGACGACGACGGTGAACTCCACGAACGGATCGAGCATCTTGAACGCTGCTTCGGCGAGTTGCACGCCGGCCACCGTTCCTGCCTGACGCGCGGCAATCACCGATGTCGACCGCACCCCGGAGGGTACCGTCGCGTTTGTCGTAATGTCGCCGCCGCTGCCGAGATCCTCGGCCAGCGCGTCGGCGACTGCCTTGTCGACGACCGAGCCCGGCAGCCGCAGGTCGGGCGCCATAGCGCTCATCGCGCCGCTCCGGCCTGCCACTGCCATCCGCTGGGCGCCACTGCCGGGCGCTCGTCGATTTCGTCGACGTCCTCCAGCGTGAGGAAGGTGCGCGTCGCGAATGCCGGGTTCGCCTCCGGGAAGTCGTCGCGGGCCTGCGCGCCGCGGCTCTCCTCGCGCAGCAATGCGCCGGCGGCGATGAAGCGCGCTGCCAGTGCCATGTTGGCGAGCACGCGGTCGGAACCTGCCTGGCGCTCGATGTCGCGCAATGTAGCCATCGCCTTTTTCAATCCGCTGGCAGTGCGAACGACGCCGACATGCTCAGCCATCGTCCGCCGCAGCCGCGCCACTGCCGGACCGCGCGTTTGTGCATGATCGGCGACATCGCTGCCGACGCGCTGCAAGGCGGTGTGCGGGCCTTGGCGAATACCGCGCTCCAGATGGCCGATGTCGTCGGCGGCACGGGCGGCGAACACCAGCGCCTCCAGCAGCGAGTTGGAGGCGAGGCGGTTGGCGCCGTGCAGGCCCGTGGCGGCGACCTCGCCGACGGCCCACAGACCCGGCACGCTGGAGCGGCCGCGCGCATCGGTGGCGATCCCGCCCATGTGATAATGCGCCGCCGGCGCCACCGGGATGAGTTCGCGCGCCGGATCGATCCCGGCCTTGGCGCAGAGCGCGTGCACTGTGGGGAAGGCGGCGGGAAAACGTTCGCCGATGGCCGTGCGGCAATCGAGAAAGGCGCCACGCCCGGCGGCGATCTCGGTGAAGACTGCGCGCGCCACGACATCGCGCGGCGCCAACTCGGCCCGCGCATCGATCTTGGCCATGAAGCGCTCGCCCTGCGCGTTGACGAGCGTTGCACCTTCCCCGCGCAACGCTTCCGTCGCCAGGGGTGCTGGATCGAGCCCGGCGTCGATAGCGGTCGGATGGAACTGCACGAACTCGGCGTCGCTGATGACGGCGCCGGCACGCGCTGCCATGGCGATCGATTCACCGCGAGCGTAGGGAGGGTTGGTGGTCACGGCGTACAGGGCGCCGACGCCGCCCGTCGCAAGCACGACGGCGCGGGCCGGGAAGTACTCATAGACTTCCTTGCCGAGCGGACCCATGCGCACCAGGCGCAGACCTTCGACGCGCCCGTCGGCGAGGATGAGTTCGTCGGCCTCATACCCCTCGAGAACGCGGATCGATGGGGTGGCGCGCACCTTGGCGATCAGCGCATCAAGGATCGCAGCGCCGGTCCGATCGCCTGAAACGTGCACGACGCGGCGACGCGAATGCGCGGCCTCCTGGCTCAGTGCAAAGGCGCCGCTGTCGTCGCGATCAAACGCCACGCCGTAGCTGTCGAGGTCGGCGATACGCGCCGGTCCTTCGGCAGCGACGAAGCGCGCCACCTCGTGATCGACGATGCCGGCGCCGGCCGCCACGGTGTCGGACGCGTGCAACTCGGGGCGATCGGTGCTCCCGACGGCCGCCGCCACGCCGCCCTGCGCCCAGCCCGTCGAAGCGCCTTGGCCAAGCGGGGCTGCCGCGACCACGGTAACGGGCATCGGCGCCAGCTTCAGCGCCGTAAAGAGGCCAGCCAGTCCGGCGCCGACGATGACAACATCGCCCTGCGCCCCGAGCGGCTCATCATGCGCGGGGCGGAAGCTATGGGTACCGGATCGCTTGAAGGTGTGTGCCATGGACATCCCAAGAGGACGAATGTGGTGCCGGCGGCAGGCCGCCGGCGCGCTCGTCAGTTGGTGAGGTTGACCATCCGCTCGACGGCGCGACGCGCCTTGGCGGCGATGACGGGATCGACGTGGACCTCGTACTTCATGTCGCGCAGCGCCTCATAGATGTTCTGCAGGCTGATGCGCTTCATGTGCGGGCACATGTTGCACGGGCGGATGAACTCCACGTCCGGCGCTTCGACGGCGACGTTGGAGGCCATCGAGCACTCGGTGATCAGCGCCACCTTGCGCGGCCGCTTGCTCGTCACGTAGTTGATCATCGCCGCCGTCGACCCCGTGAAGTCCGCCGCCTCGATCACCTCGGGCGGGCATTCGGGGTGCGCGATCACCTTCAAGCCGGGATCGGCAGCGCGCATGGCCGCGATGTCGGCGGCCGTGAAGCGCTCGTGCACCTCGCAGTGGCCCTTCCAGGCGATGATCTCGACGTCCGTCTTGGTCTGCACGTACTTCGCCAGGTACTCGTCGGGAATGAGCAGCACGCGCGGCGCGCCGAGAGCTCTCGACGATCTTTACGGCGTTGGAGGAGGTGCAAGTGATGTCGCACTCGGCCTTCACCGCCGCCGAGGTGTTGACGTAGGTGACGATGGGCACGCCGGGGTAGATGTCGCGCAGCATGCGCACATCTTCAGGCGTTATCGAATCCGCCAGCGAGCAGCCGGCCAGCGGGTCGGGAATGAGCACCGTCTTGTCCGGGCTGAGCAGCTTGGAGGTCTCGGCCATGAAGTGCACGCCGGCCTGCACGATGACGTCGGCCTTGGTGCGCGCCGCTTCCTTGGCCAGCTGCAAGCTGTCGCCGCGGAAATCGCCGACGCAATTGAAGATCTCCGGCGTCATGTAGTTGTGCGCCAGGATGACGGCATTGCGCTCGCGCTTCAGCTCGTTGATGGCCTTGATCAGCGGCGCATATGCCGGCCACTCCATCGGGGTGACGACGTGCTGGACGCGCGCGTACAGCGGCGCCATCTCGGCGGCCAGTTCGGCGGTGAATGCCGGCAGCACATGCCGCGTCGACGCTGGGGGCGATCGGCGGTCGGTGGCGGGGCAGACGTTCAACGTGTCCATGACGTGCTCCTCTAACGGCCAGCTATGCTCATTTTGAGTATAAACAGGCCATCCAACGAGCCGGCCCCGGGGCCGGTTACCTTCCATATAATGCTCTATTTGAGCACTCCAAGGGTGGTGTCGAGATTACTTCATGCCGCTCCGCCTGGCCAGTTAAGAGTAGCTCGGCGTTGGCAAATTCCTTCTCTCGCAGGCGACGCATGTGGCGTGGACGCGTCGCGCTGCCGAAGGCCGGCGACGCCGTCAGGTCTTGCCGGGTTTGACGCGCACGCCGGGTGCCGGACGCTCGAGCAGCACCTCGCGGCGGAAGCGATAAAGTTTCGCCGGACGGCCGCCCGTGCGCATCTTCACCTCGCCGGTCGGCTCGACGAGGCCGGCCCCTTCCACGAGTCGGCGGAAGTTCTGCTTGTGCAGGTGAGGACCGAGAATCGCTTCGACCGTGCGCTGCAGTTCAAACAGCGTGAAGTCGTCCGGCATCAACTCGAAGATCACCGGACGGTATTTGATCTTGGCGCGTACCCGGCCGATTGCCGTCGCCAGGATACGGCGGTGGTCGAAGCGCATCGGCAGGCCGAGGCGCGGTCGCTCGTCCCACTGGCGCGAGGTATCGCGACCATCGCGCGCGGCCTCATCAACGAGGCCGGCTTCATAAAGAAGCTCGTAGCGTTCAAGGACTTTTTCCTCGTCCCATGTCGCGCCCTCAAGCGCAAAACACATGCGCACGCGCTCCTGCCGGCTGATGGGCTGCGAGGCGGCGCCGCGCTGAGCGGACACCCACTCGCGCATGCGCGGCTCGATGGTGCTTTCGAGAATATCCGGGCGCCCGCGGCGCCAATCCTCCCACGGGAAATACTGGTACCAGCTGCGCCACACGCCGTTCTGAGCCTCAAGCGGCGGTTTGGCTTGCGTGAGCGCAAGATATCCGATGGAGACGACATGCGGGCTGGCGTCGCCCGGCTCGGCGTGGCGACCGCGGTCGCCAAACGTATAGAGCTGCTCGGCGTATCCTAGTTCCAAGCCGGTCTGCCGGTGCACCCAGGCACGCAGGCCACCCTCGAAAGTTCGATGCTGCACCGGTGAGAACGGACCGAATGGGAGCCCGTCGGTGGCGCCGGCACTGTCGGCCTCGTTGCGAATGATAAGCGCAACCGGTTCGTTGTCGGCGACCGCGACGATGGCCGCGTTGAGGCCGATCTCTACACCGGCCGTGCCGGTTGCGTTTGCGGACGTGGGATCGGCGTCGACCTTCACTCGCTCTGCCGTTTCCCGAACTTGGCCGTACGACATTGGCAATCCTCCAAGTGTGTTGGAGACCCCCTTACGCTCGGAGGCTTCAAAGTGACCCTGCGCTTTGATGAACGCACAGCGTCCTTATTGTTCGCCAATCACAACGCTCAATGCTCACAAACGTTCAATCAAATGTCGAAACCTGCCCAGAAATGCCGCTCCTGCGGCCTCGGCGGGAAGCGGCTGCAATGTATTTAACGCTGCCGCGAGTTCCGCCTCCAAGTCGTTCGGCTGGCCGAAGTAAAGCGTTGCTTCATCTTGGCTAAATCCGGCGAGCCCCTTGGCCTCGAAATAGGCGGCGATGCGGTCCCCCGCCTTGATCTCGCTTTGAACACTGCTCGGCAATTCACTGGGGAGCCCGAAGCGGGTGTAAATCGCGGCAAGCAGACGCAACTCGAAGGCTTTGTAGTTGAGACCGATGGCGTTCTTAAACGGGCTGATGAGGTCGCCGACGACGTACTCCGGCGCGTCGTGCAGCAGCGTCGCCAGCCTCCAGCGCGCTGGCCACTCCCGATTGCGGGCCAGCGCGATGTCCTCGACGATCAATGCATGCTGGGCAACCGAGAAGGCGTGCGCGCCAACGGTCTGCCCGTTCCAGCGTGCGACCCGCGCGAGCCCGTGCGCGATGTCCTCGATCTCGATGTCGGCAGGCGAGGGGTCCAGCAGATCGAGCCGTCGCCCCGACAGCATGCGCTGCCAAGCGCGCCCCGTCGGTTGATGATCGGAAGAAGAGGTCATCGCTTGGCGCTCGCTTGCTGCAGCTTGGCGCACTCGGCATACCGGAAGCAGCCGAGCAGGTGATCGTTGACCATCCCGGCCGACTGCATGAATGCATAGACGGTGGTCGGCCCGACGAAGCGAAACCCTTCAGCCTTCAGCGCCTTCGATATTGCCTTCGACAGCGCCGTCTCGGCCGGTATGTCGGCCATCGAACGGGCGCGGTTCTGCAGCGGGCCATCGACGAGGAAGTCCGCCAGAAATCGCCGCAGCGTGGTGCGCTCGCGCAGGCGCAGGTAGGCCTTGGCGTTGTCGATCGTCGCCTCGATTTTCGCGCGGTTGCGCACGATGCCCGCGTCCGCCATCAGCCGGGCAACGTCCTTGTCGCCATAGCCGGCGACGCTTTCGGCGTCGAACTTATCGAACGCGCGGCGGAAGTTCTCGCGCTTGCGCAGAATGGTGATCCACGACAGGCCGGCCTGGAACCCTTCCAGCGCCAGCTTCTCCAGAATGGCGCGATCCGTTTTCAACGGCACGCCCCATTCCTCGTCGTGATAGCGCTGATACGTGGCGTCGTTGCCGGCCCAGGTGCAGCGCTGTGGCGCCGTATCGCGCGCACGGGTCATAGCGCCGGGCCCGCCGACTTGGCATCCAGCGAGAAGCGTGCCCATGCCGGGATATCGATGCGCACTTCGACGTTGCCGGCGCGCAGTCCAATGCCCTTGTCCTTGAACTCGGCGGCGCGATCGAGACGCACCTGCGCCAGCCCGCGCGTGCCGGCACTGGAGCCGAGTGTGCCGATCTCGACGTCGCCGGCCGTGATCGGCGCGCCGGTCGCGGGCAATGCGGCGTTGGCGACGATAGGTACGATGCGGCGGCGAGCGGTGCCGCGGTTCTGCATGCGCGAGACGACCTCCTGGCCGACGTAGCAGCCCTTCTCGAACGACACCCCATTCAGTTGGTCGAAGAGCGCCTCGTGCGGGAAGACGTCGCCGAAAGCATAATCGCGACCGCCCTCGGGCACGCCGAGGCCGATGCGGTGGGCGTGGTAGTCGTCCTGCGTGGCGCTGTCGCATTCCTCCCCGCCGAGGGCCCAGTCCGAGCGCAGCGTGGCGAGTTCGCGATAGCCGAGCCCCGGCAAGCGCGGATCGACAAACCAAAGAGGCGGGTTGCCTTCGCCGCGCGGGGCATAAGCTCCGCCCCAGATCGCCGCTACCGTGTAGTCGGCGGAGACGTCGTTGATCGCGACGTCGGCGCGCAGCTTATACATCTTGAGGCGTTCGGCGAGTTCGGGCGCCTTGAGGCGCGCCGTTTCCAAACAGAACCCGCCGGGACTGGCGGTGACGAAGAAATCGAACAGCACTTTTCCTTGCGGGCTCAACAGCCCCGCATGCAGCGCCGGCTGCGTATCGATGAGGTCCATGTCATTGGTGATGACGCCCTGCAGCAGTTTGCGGGCGTCCGCTCCAGTGACGCTGACCACGCCGCGGTCGGGCAGCAGCGCTATTTTTGTCTCAGCCATGTTTCCCCGCTCCGGTTGCAACCGGCGTCCGATTTACGTATGCGGGGCGCGGGCCGGAGGCAAGCCGCGGGTGAAGCCATGAGCGCCACGTTCGATGTCGTGCTGAAAAGTGGCACAGTCGTCAACCACGACGGGGTCGGCGTACGCGACGTCGGCATTGTCGGTGGGCGCATTGCCGCCATAGGCCAGATAGACGCGGCCGAGCGCCGGCGAGACGATCGACGCGCGCGGCCTGCACGTGCTGCCCGGCGTCATCGATACGCAGGTGCACTTCCGCGAGCCGGGGCTGGAGCACAAGGAAGATCTAGAAAGCGGCTCCCGCAGCGCCGTTCTCGGCGGCGTCACCGCCGTGTTCGAGATGCCCAACACCAAGCCGCTGACGACGACTGCGGCAACGCTCGCCGACAAGGTTGCCCGTGCGCGCAACCGCATGTTCTGCGACTTCGCATTTTACGTCGGCGGCACGCGCGAGAACATCGACGACATTCCGGCACTGGAAAAGCTCGAGGGCTCGGCCGGCATCAAGGTGTTCATGGGCTCATCGACCGGCGATCTCCTCGTCGACGATGAGTCTTCGCTTGACCGCATCATCGCGCGGCTGAGCCGGCGTGCTGCCTTCCATTCCGAGGACGAGGCGCGTCTCATCGAGCGACTGCACATCCGCCGTCCTGGCGATCCGTCGTCGCATCCTGAATGGCGCGATGAGGAAGCCGCGATCATTTCGACGCGGCGGCTCGTGCGGCTCGCCGAAAAGTACAAGCGGCGCGTGCACGTCCTGCACGTTTCGACCGCGGCGGAGATGGAATTCCTTGCCGACCATAAGGACTGGGCGAGCGTCGAGGTGACGCCGCATCATCTGACGCTGGTGGCTCCCGATTGCTACGAGCGGCTCGGCACCTACGCGCAGATGAACCCGCCGGTGCGCGATGAGCGCCATCGGCAGGCGATCTGGGCGGGTCTTGCCGCCGGCGTCGTCGATGTCCTCGGCTCCGACCACGCGCCGCACACGCGCGAGGAGAAAGACCACGCCTATCCCGCCTCGCACTCAGGAATGACCGGCGTGCAGACACTGGTTCCGATCATGCTCGACCACGTCAACGCCGGGCGCCTCACCATCGAACGCTTTGTTGATCTGACGAGCCACGGGCCGCAGCGGCTGTTCGGCATCCGTGGCAAGGGGCGCATTGCCGTCGGCTATGACGCCGACATCACGGTCGTCGACATGAAGCGTGAAACGACCATCACGCATGCGCAGGTGGCGAGCCGCGCCGGGTGGACGCCCTACGACGGCAAGCGCGTCAAGGGCTGGGCTGTCGGCACCATCGTGCGCGGTCGCCGCGTCATGTGGGACGGCGAGATCATCGGGGCCGCGCACGGCGCCCCGGTCGGCTTCCTCGAAGGCTTCTGACGCCGAGCTACAGCGGATCGCCGTAACGGTCAAAGCGCGGATAGCGGTTGTAGCGCTCGTACCCGCCGTAGCCGGGAGGATCATCGGCCTCGTCGTTGCGGTCATCATCGGGATCGCGCGCGTAGATGTCGCTGTGCTGCTGCGTGCGGCCCGGCGGCAACCCAGGCCCCGCGACCGTCTGCGTCGGCAACTGCTTTACCACCGTCACCGGCGTGCCGACGCCGGCTAGCGACGCCAGATGCAGGACATGCTCGTTCATCATGCGGAAACAGCCCGATGACGCGGCGCGGCCGATGCTCTTTGGCTCGTTGGTGCCGTGAATGCGATAGAGCGTGTTGCCGAGATAGAGCGCCAGCGCGCCGAGCGGGTTCTTCACGCCGCCCGTCATCTTGTCGGGCAGACGCGGGTCGCGCGCGATCATTTCCTTGGGCGGATGCCAGTCGGGCCATTCCTGCTTGCGACTGATGACCTCGGTGCCGGTCCACGAGAAGCCCTCGCGCCCGACCGAGATCGGATACTCGTACGCCTCGCTCGGCGACAGCACGTAGTAGAGCATGCGCGACTGGCTATCGATGACGATCGAGTTGGCGGCGAAGTTGCTGTGGAAGGCGACCACCGACGGCGCGAGCGGAGCGATGCTTGGGCGCGCGCCGCCGCTACGGGTGACGGGCGCGCGGCGGTCATCGTCGCTGTAACCCCAGTCATCGCCGCCCTGCCATTGCTGGCGTCGGCGCGAGCGTTGCTCCCAGAACGGCGTGCGGCCGGAATTCTCCCAGCCGTAGAATTGTGCCGACGCCGGCGCGGCGTCGACCAGCGTAATCAAGCTCGCTGCCACCAAAGCTGTTCGCCACATGATGAGACCCCCTAGACCCTGGTTTGGTGGTCGGTAGATCTGGGAACGTGCGGAAGCTGTACAACCCGTCGCGGAAAAATAACGGCCCGCCCGCTACTTATCGCCTCACTCGCCTTCTTGCCCTCACTCGCCCTTCTTGAACGAGTGCCACGTGCCATCGGCTCCGATGGTCAGCCGCCACCACGTCCATTTCTTCGCGGCGCGCATTGCCTTGGCCTCGGCCGCGCCGACGAGGCGCAGCAGATCGACCTCCTGGGCGGGCGTCAATTTTTCCAAGTCCATCTCGGCGAGGTACGGCCACACGTAGATGATGTTGTTCTCGAGATCCTTGCCGAGCGGCAGTTCCGCCGCCCGCATCGGCAAGATATCGGCCAGCGCTGCTAGAATTTCACGGCCGTTGCCGTCCGCGGAGGTCTTCTTCCAGTAGGCGATGGGATCTTCGCCCGCTGGCGCCGCCACCTCGGGCTTCAGCTCATTCCAATCGAGCGGCTCGCGCAGATCCTCGATGTTGCCCGAATGCGTGGCGGCCAAAATCCCCTGGCGCATTTCCTCGACCGGAGCCGGCAGCGGGCCGGTGTCCTCGCCGGGCTTGTGCAGCTTCTTGGCAATGCGCGACAGGAGCGGCGATGGCTCGATGGTCGGGCGCCGATCGGGCGCCGGCGCAGCGGTCGCGTAGACAATGCCGGGCATCACCAGTACCAATGCCGGCCAGCCCACCCAACGTCCCGCGATGAGCCAAGCCATCATCGGACCCCGGCGCAGCTTAAGGGGTTGATCGACAGGTTACGGCTCGCGCCGCGGGCCGGCAAAGGAAGGTGCATGGAGTTTCTGCCCAATCCGCTGATCATCCCCGTTGGCTTCATCATTGGAATCCTTGTCGCCGCGCCTGTCGGCCCCGTCAATGTGCTGTGCATCCAGCGCGCCATCGAGCGCGGATTTTGGGGAGGCATTGCGGCGGGTCTTGGAGCCATGCTTGGCGACGGTCTGATCGCGCTGTGCGCCGCGATGGGCGTCGGCGCCATATCGGGTGCCGTCCAGGATCACCGGATGGTCATCCAGTTTATCGGCGGCATGGTGCTCGTCGCCTTCGGGCTGAAGCTCTACTTCACCGCCCCGCGCCTTGTGGCGGTCGTCGAGTCCAGCGAGGGCGCCGAGACATTGCGCGACTTCGTCTGGGATATTCCGCAGACATTCCTGCTCACCATCACCAATCCCGGCGCGGTGCTTGGCCTGTTCGCCATCTTCGGTGGCGTGTCGACCTTCGTCGAGGTGAAGTCCTACGTCGACGCCTTGACCATCGTCGCCGCCGTCATGGCTGGCAGTCTGGCCTGGTGGCTGACGCTGTCGCATTTCATTGCGCGCTTCCGCCATCGCATCAGCCTGACGCGCTTGCAACTCGTAAATCAGATCGCTGGTCTGCTGCTCGTCGGCTTTGGCGTGCTGCTGATCGGCGAGGTCGTCGCCAAGCGCGTCGGGCTGCTCTAGCCGTAACGGAAGCTACTGCCGCGTATGGTGCAGCGTGAACTCGCCGACACGGATGCGGCGTTCAAGCCCATTGGCGAGCTTCACTACCGCTTCCTCGCCGAACTGGGAGACGAGATCGGTCAGCGCCGTGAACAGCGCCGCATACGCCATCTGCTCGTTCGGCACGCCGCTTTCAGTACCCTCGTCCCACGCTTCGAGGATCAGCGACAGCGCCCGGTAGGTAGAATCGTCGGCGTCCAAGCCTTCGAACAACTGCATCGTTCCCCCTTTCGACCCGAACGCCCCCTCGCGCTGGCCGCGGGTCGATAGAAATGGGCAGCGCACGAACGCGACACCCGATGTAGGTGCATAACACGCACGCGCGCTCTGCAAAGGGTGCGCCGAGTTCACAGTAAAGATTGGATCGCCCGGCGCCTCACCCGCGCGCTAGGGCACCGAGCGCACGAGCGTGTCGGCGATGGTCGCCCCTTCGGCCAGGAAGCGATTGATGGCATTTTGCGCTGACGGGCTGCAGGTATTGTAGGTGCGGCTGTAGCTTTGATAACCCTTATTGAAGCTACGTGTCAGTTTGGCTTTACGCAGCGCCGACGTGCCTTCCGACTGAACGAGTTCGGACATGCGCTCGCGCCACTGCTGGCCTTCCTCCGCACCGCACAATTCTCGCAGGTAATGCACCGCGCCGAGAATTTCCGACAGGCGCAGAAGGCGGTCGTCGTAAGGCTTGGCGTCGGGCGCGGCGATCGCCGGCAGCGCCGCCACGATGGCGAGCAGCGCGCCGCAGACCGTCGAGCGCGGCAAAGAACGGCGTTGGGGCGAAGGTGTGGATCTGGGGTCGCGCATGGGGTGGAGATTAGCACCGATTCTGGACGTTCCGGAGGCGCCTAATTGGCGCTCGCGGCAAGCAGCCGCCACGCTTCCTCGATGACGAATTGCGTGCCGCGCGTCAATGGCAACGCGTGCACGGTATCGAGCGCAAAAAAGCGCGCCTCGCTTGCATCGCCGCCGGGGCGAGGCTCGCCGTCGTCGGCGCGGCCGAAATAGCAGGCGATGACATAGTGCAGCACCACCTCGCCGGCCGCGTTGTGATCGATGACGTCGTAGACGCCGGCCAGGCCCTCGATGTGCGCGATGAGCCCCGTCTCCTCGCGTACTTCCCGCCGGGCCGCGTCCTCGGCCGGCTCGCCGGCTTCGATGGCCCCGCCCGGCAGGCTCCACAGTCCCTCGGACGGCGGTCGGCCCCGCTCAACCAGCAGGACGGCCTCCCCGCGGAACAGCACGGCGCTGGCGCCGGCACGCGGCCAGTGGCCTTGCAGAGGTTCGGCTGTGTCGAATTCACCCATTCGACTTTTCCCGGCGGCGGCCAGCGATTACCTTGTGGGCATGTGCTCGCGCTATACGCTTACATCACCACCTGAGGCGGTACGCGCCTTTTTTCGCTACCACAACGAGGCGGTGTTTCCGCCGCGTTACAACATAGCGCCATCACAGCCGGTGGCCATCGTCCGCAACACGCCCAGGCACGAGCGCGAAATGGCGCTGGTGCGCTGGGGGCTCATCCCGTCGTGGGTGAAGGATCCGCGCGCCTTCAAGATGCTGGTCAACGCCCGCTCAGAAAGCGCCGCCGACAAGCCATCCTTTCGCGCCGCACTGCGCCACAAACGCTGTCTCGTCCCTGCCGACGGCTATTACGAATGGACCGGCAACGTCGGCGCCAAGCGCCCGCATCTGGTGCACCCGCGCGTCGCCGGCCCGATGGGTCTTGCCGGGATCTACGAGAACTGGCTGGGCGCCGACGGGAGCGAGATCGAGACCATGGCGATCCTCACCACCGGTGCCAACCGGGCGCTCGCCACCCTGCATGACCGCATGCCGGTCGTCATTGCGCCCGAGCACTTCGACCTATGGCTCGATTGCCGGCCCGGGACGACGACCGAGATCGTCGACCTGCTCAGACCCGCGCCCGAGGATTACCTCGATGTCGTCGAGGTTAGCCGCAAGCTCAACAACCCGCGCAACGAAGGCCCCGAGGTGCAGGAACCGGTTAGCACGGCGACGCTGCTCTAGCGCTTTGCCGGCGCGCGAAGCCTTTGAAATGGCGGCCTTAGCGAAACTCAGCGAGCGCCGGGTGTGCCCCGCCGGTCCTCGCCGCGGGCCTCTTTCAGGGATAAGGTTGCGCACATCAACGGTGAGGAGTTGTGCGTATGGACTATCGGGGGCCTGACCTTGACCTGAGGACGTCGCGCTGGAGCGCCGCCTCGACCGATCCGGCAAGCTGGCGCGAGGCATCCTCATCGCCGCCGCAGCCGCCCGTCGTCAGCCGCCCCAGCCAGCGCTCCAGTCCCATCTGGGTCGACGACATCCTGCTTGCCTGCGCCAACCAGGCTTACGACGTGGCGCTCGCCTATCGCGCGGCCGAGGTCCGCCTGTCCCACCTTCTGCTCGCCATGACGCGCGTCGATGCGGCAGCCGCAGCGCTGGAGGCGCGCGGGGTACGCGTCGCGTCGCTGCGCCGCGACAGCGCCATTGCCGTCGCCGGCGAACCACCCGCGTCCGGTTCTGATGGCGGCACGGTGCCGCGCCGTTCCCCCGAGCTCGAGGACGTGTTGCGGCTCGCCGCCTCGCGCGCCGCCCATTCCGGACGGGCCGCCGGCGTCGACGACGTGGTGCAGGCGCTGGGTGACGTCGGCGGCGATGTTGCGGGCGCCGACCTCATCGTGCGGCACCTGCCGCGCGCGTCGCGCGACTTCTGGTCCTCCGCGGGACCGGCGCGCGCGCATACCCATGCCGGCGGGCCCCTGTTTGAATCTGGCGAACACGAGCGACCGCTGGCCCTCGTCGCCACGGCGCCATCGTTGCCCGGGCTCGACCAATCTGTCGCGCAACGCATTTTCGAACGCCTGGCTGACATCGAGCGCGGCTTTGCCGATCGGCTAAGCGCGCTCGAAGCCGCCATGGCGCGCCAGCCTTTGTCGCAAAATACCGATCTGAGCCCGCTCGACGGCCGCCTTTCGGCTATCGAGAACGCCCTGCACGCGCG
Source organism: uncultured Alphaproteobacteria bacterium (assembly GCA_963759735.1). GTDB lineage: Bacteria > Pseudomonadota > Alphaproteobacteria > Rhizobiales > Hyphomicrobiaceae > Hyphomicrobium_A. The sequence goes on along the minus strand of CAVXAF010000001.1, from coordinate 367,805 downwards.
CGCCGGCGGCGATGCAAGCCTCGCCTCCGACTCCGGGCTCGCCGATCGCCTGGCTGCCATCGAGAGCGCGCTGGGTGCCGAGCGGTCCGAGCGTGCCAATGCCATCACGGCTTTGTCCGACGAGATCACCGGGGTGCGCAGCGCCGTGCGCCTTGCTGCCCAGAGCAGCGAGACGGCGCAGGCGGCGCTCACCGAGCAAATGCACAATCTTTCCGGCGGCCTCGATCAGTATCGGCTCGACCTCGCCTCCAGCCTCGGCGATCGCATCGGCACCATTGAGCGGGCGCTCGACGCCAACGCGCAGCGTCTGCAGGATGCGCAGGCCGTCTACAGCGCGGAACTGGGCGAAGTGCACGATGCACTGATGAAAGTCAGCACAAACCAGCAGACGTTGGCTGGCGTCATCGACAACTGGCGCAACAACGACTCGGGCGAAATCCACCTCATCAATGCGCGCATCGGCTCGGTGCACGAGGACGGCGCCAAGCGCCTCGCCGCCATGGAGAAGCTCTGTGCCGACGTCGATACACTGTCGCAGTTGGTGCTCGAGGATCGCACCAGCACCCAGCAGCAGCGCGGCACATTTAAGCGCTGGCTGTATGGCACCGAGGATTGGCTGAAGGCGAGCTGGCGTCCCTCGCGCCGGCCGCCCACTGGCATGAAATGGTCACGCGTCGCCTGGCGCATGCCGTTCAAGCGGCGCAGCGACGGCTAGCTAGAGGAGCTTGCCCGGGTTGAGAATGCCGTTGGGATCGAGCGCTGCCTTGATGCGGCGCATCAGGGCGATCTCCAGCGGGCTCTTGAAGCGCAGCAGCTCATTGCGCTTCATCTGGCCGATGCCGTGCTCGGCCGAGATCGAGCCGCCGAATTTCGCGACGACGTCGTGCACCGCGGCGGCCATCGTCTCCCATAGCGCGAGATACGCCGCCTTGTTCGTGCCGGCCGGCTGCGTGACGTTGTAGTGCACGTTGCCGTCGCCGAAGTGGCCGAACACCACCGGCCGCGCGCCCGGGCACACGCGCTGCACGGCCTCGCCGGCCGCGGCGAGAAACTCGGCAATGCGTGCCACCGGCACCGACACGTCGTGCTTGATGCTGCCGCCTTCGGGACGCTGCGCCTCGGAAGCGGTCTCGCGCAGCCGCCACAGAGCCTGCTCCTGCGCCAGTGAAGCGGCCAGCACAGCGTCGGCGATGATCCCGGCGTCGGCTGCTTCGCTGAGAAGGCGCTGCATCGTCGCCTCGGCAAGCCCGCCCGATTCGGCGCTCGAAATCTCCAGCAACACGTACCACGGTGCCGGCGCGCGCAGCGGCACGCGCGTGTTGGGAATGTGCTTGGTGACGAGATCGAGCGTGAAGCGGCTCATGAACTCGAACGCCGTGAGCCCGGCGTGCCCGCGCGCCTCGGCGAGACGGAACAGCGCCGCCACCGCTTCGATGTCAGGCAGCGCCGCCAGCGCCACCGCCGTTTCGGCGGGACGCGGAAACAGCTTCAACGCCGCCGCCGTGATGACGCCAAGCGTTCCTTCCGAGCCGACGAACAGATCGCGCAGATCATAGCCGGTGTTGTCCTTCTTCAAGGTGCGCAGGCCGTCCCACACTTGCCCGTCGGCCGTCACCACCTCGAGGCCGAGCGTCAGCGCGCGCGCATTGCCGTAGGCGAGCACGCCGACGCCGCCGGCGTTGGTCGCCAGCACGCCGCCGATCTGGCAACTTGCCTGCGAGGCCAGGCTCAGCGGGAACAGCCGTCCTGCGCTCTCGGCAGCAACGTGCGCGTCGGCGAGCGTCACGCCGGCCTCAAGGATCATCGTGCCGCCGGCCGCATCGACGGCGCGCACCTGGTTCATCCGCGCCAGCGAAATCACCACCTGGCTGCCGTCGGCCGACGGTATCTGGCCGCCGACCAGTCCGGTGTTGCCGCCTTGCGGAACGACGCCGATGCCCGCCTCGTTGGCGATGGCGAGCAGCTGCGCCACCTCGCGCGTCGAACCCGGCATCACCACCAGCGGTGTGCTGCCGACGTAAAGCCCGCGCCATTCGGTGAGGTACGGCAGCTGGCGCTCAGGGTCGGCAATGACATTGGCGCCGCCGACGACGTCGACCATGCGCGCCAGCGCTGCCGCGCGCTCGCCCGCTATGCCTGGTCTGCTGTCTGTGCGCGTGCCTGACACGGGGGTCCGCCTGCGTTGGCGATTTCAACCACGGACTGTTGCCGCAAAAGCCAAGGACCAGCAACTCGGCCCTGCAACTTCTCGCTACCGTTCCAGGGCTGGTCGCGGTGCCGCCGCCCGCCGCAGGCGATCGTTGATGGCCTCTCCGAGCCCATGTTCGGGGATGGGCATGACCGCGATGGTAGCGACGCCCCCCACATCCAGCGCGCGCAGGGCGGCAAAGAGGTTTGCCGCCGCCTCGGTGAGATCGCCGGTCGGACTGAGGTTGATGACGGTGCCGTCGGTCGCCGGCACATTGGCCCCGAATGCCAAGAGCGCCTCGCCCGCCCGCACATCCGATGCTCCGAGCCGCACGTGCGCCGCGGGCGCGTAATGGCTGGCGAGTTGGCCCGGCGCGTTCGGCCGCTCGGCGTCGATGTCGGCGCGCAGGACTTTCTCGCCGAGCACAGCTTCGATCGTTTCCGCCGTCACCGCGCCGGGGCGCAGCAGAATGGGATGCGCGCCGCGGGCATCGATCACGGTCGAACTCGAGTCCGTGCGCGGTGGCTCCACCGTCGAGGATCATGGCCACCTCATCTCCGAAGTCGGCGGCGACATGAACCGCCTGCGTCGGGCTGATGCGTCCCGAGCGGTTGGCGGACGGCGCTGCGAGCGGGCGCTGCGTTGCCGCCAACAGCGCGCGCGCTACCGGATGGTCGGGCACGCGCAGGGCCAGGGTTGTAAGCCCGCCGGTTACGAGGTCCGACAAACCCGAAGCAGCTCGCTTGTCGAGGACAAGCGTCAGCGGACCCGGCCAGAAGGCATCGGCTAGGCGTCGCGCCAAGGGAGTCAGCACGGCGTGCGCCTCGGCGTGCGCAATGTCCGGCACATGTACGATCAACGGGTTGAAATGCGGTCGCCCCTTGGCGGCGAAAATGCCCGCCACGGCGTGTCCGTTGGTGGCGTCGGCGCCGAGCCCGTAAACCGTCTCGGTCGGGAAGGCGACGAGACGCCCGGCGCGCAGGTGCTCTGCGGCGGCGCCGATCGCTTCATCCGTTGCCTTGACGATGCCCATGGTGCGGCCGCTCTAGCCGGCACGGGGTCATATCGCAAGTGGGGCGGCGGCAGGCACCTCGCGCCAACTATGCCGACCATGCTGCATTGCACGGTAAGTTTGGGCCAGTTGAGGGCCAGCGCAATCAGCGCGCCACAATCGGAGCGCTGTGTGAGAGGGCAGTTATTCTCAAGGAGCACTTTATGCGCACCTCTCATTCTCTACTGATCGCGTTATGCCTGAGCCTCGTAGCCGGCGGGGCTGCAGCCCAATCGATCCGCGTCGGACCTGGCGGCGAGTTTTCGTTCAAGTTCGGCCGCGATGACCGCCGCGGTGATGTCGAAGGCAAGCGGGCGTCTTGCGAAGTCTACGCGCGCATTGCCGTTGTGCAGGCCGAAGCCGCTCGCAGGTTCCGCTGCGGCCTCCGGGGACCGGCTTGGACAGATGATACCAAGGCGCACTTCCAGTGGTGCCGTTACGTCCCGCGCCGCCGGCTCGCCGAAGAACAGCGCGCGCGTTCCGATGACCTGCAGCGCTGCTTTGACCGTCTCGGCGACTTCGACGACGACCGTAGGGGACGCTGATCGCTCAACTCGCCTGGGAGTCTCTGGCGCCATGCCGGGACGCCCAGGCGCTCGCGCCCGAAACTACCCCGGCGCGGGTCATCGCTCCCCCACCTGAATTCTGTCCCAACAGTGTGTAATCTCCCCCGCCACAAGCGGGATGGACAGCCATGCACCTCACTCTGGCCGCCGGACACACCCTGATGCGCGCGGCCTGCGCCGCGCTGCTGCTCACGGCGACTATCGCCAGCGCACAAGCCAACTGGCTGTCGCGTCTGTCACGCATCGGCACCGAGACGGGCGAGGTCGCATCGAAGGCGGCGCGCCTCGGCGTTGTCGAACTGGAACGGGCAGCAGCGCACATCCGCACGCTTCCCAACAGCGCCTCGGGCGGCGTGCTCGCCGCGCACGCGACGCCCGAGGGCCATTGGAAGTTCGCCAACCGTGACGGCGACGTTTTTACGGCCGCAACCCCCGAGGAGCTGCAGCGCGTCGTTCCGACGCTGCTGCCCGAGGCCGCTCCGGGCGGCAAGCTGGTCGTCTATCTCAGCGAGGACACGCTGTTCCGTGACCGCGCGATGCTGCGTGATCTGCCACTCGGCGCCAGCTTGCACGTCGTCGCCGGCCGCGACAGCTATCCGCTCATCGCGCGTATCGACGATGGCGTCGATGCGCTCTACGCCGAGGTGCGGCCGAACCTGCTGGTCGAGGCGCGCGAGCGCACGCTGTTCGATGAGGGCATCGCCCAGCTCGAGCGGCCGCTGGCGCGCTCCAGCATCCGCACGCTGGCGCTGGAACCGGGCGGCCCCGGCACGCTGTCGTCATCGCCGCGTCTCGATCCCGACACCAAGGCGGCACTCGTCGATGCCATCGACCCGCCCATGCTCCCAGCAGCGCTCTATTCGGTGCGCGGGCAGACGGTGCTCATCACCGGCCGCGTCGATGGCAACCTACTCAAGTTCCGCCCCGCCAGCGGCCCCGAGCAAAGCCTCAAGTTGTCCGACGTCAAAGCGGCCGCCGCCGATGCGGACGTCAACCTCGTCATTCTCTATGCCGAGGCACCGCGCCAACCGGGCGGGCGCAACTGGCTTTGGCAGCGAATTGCCGTCGGCGGTCTCGACGACGCGTTGAAGCGGGCGACGCTCGGCGACTTTCTCGATGCGCTGGGGTCGGCGCGCGGGGCCTTCCGCGTCAGCATGCAGCGCGACGCGACGGGCCGCCTCGTCGTCCGCGCGCTTCCCGCCGAGGCCGTCGGCGAACCGATCACCGGTATGGTCGGCGAGCTGTGGTCGAGCACCGTGTCGAGCGTCACCGGCAACGTGGTGACCACCGGCGTCGAGGTCTACGCGCGTGGCGAAGAGCGCCAGCAAGAGCTCGACCGCCGCATCGTCCCGCACATTCCTTCATGGCTGCAGTTCGCCTACCTCGGCGGCCTCATCGCTGGCCTGCTCGGCTGGCCGGTCGCCAGCGGCTGGTTTCAGCGCATCTGGCCCTCCGAGCAGCGTACCGAGTACCGCGGCGCCTCCGGCTACCGGGCGGCACAGGCCGCCCGCCTTATGGCTTTCGTCCTGCTGTTTCTCCCCATCGTCGGCGGACCGGCCCTGGTGGTAACGGCGATGCAGCAGCTATGGGCGCTGGTCACCCTGCCGGTGCGCGCGACGCGCTGGCTCATCTCGCGTCAGCAGGCTGGCACCGGTTGATCCTCCGCTAACCGCGAAATTGCCGGCTGCCTTCGCCGTGCTGGCCCTTTCGGCGCGGCGCGCTAACATGCGAGCCCTCCGCCCCAGCAGAACGCGGCAAAGCGCATCCATGGCGACCCTACTCCTCAACCATCCGTCCTTCATCGCCCACGACACCGGTCCTGGTCATCCGGAACGGCCCGACCGCATGCGCGCCATCGACAAGGTCCTGGGGCACGAGATCTTCAAGGGGCTGATCCGCGAGGAGGCGCCGCTGCGTGAGGACGTCGAGCAGCAAATCCTGCTCGCCCACCCGCAAGCCCATCTCGACAAGATGCGCGCCGTCGCCGAGCGCGCCCAGGGCCGTGAGCAGCCGACCCATATCGACGGCGACACCGTCGTCTCGGCCGGCACCTGGGAGGCGGCCGTGCGCGCCGTCGGGGCCGGTCTTGCCGCCGTCGACGCGGTCATCGACGGGCGCGTCGCCAACGCCTTCTGCCAGGTGCGCCCGCCGGGCCATCACGCCGAGGCCGACCGCGCCATGGGCTTCTGCCTTTTCTCCAACGCCGCCATCGCCGGGCTCTATGCCCGCGCCAAGCATGGCGCCGAGCGTATCGCCATCGTCGATTTCGACGTTCACCACGGCAACGGCACGCAGGACATCTTCTGGTCTGACAAGAACTTGTTCTACGGCTCGACGCACGAGATGCCGCTCTTTCCCGGCACCGGCGCCATGGCCGAGCGGGGTGTCGGCAATATCCACAACGCGCCGTTGCGGGCCGGCGATTCCGGCGAGCGGTTCCGTGAGGCGGTAGAATCGCGCATTCTGCCGGCCTTGCACGACTTCGGCCCGGACATACTTATCGTCTCGGCCGGCTTCGATGCCCATCAGGCCGACCCGCTCGCCAACTTGCGACTGGTGGAAGCCGATTACCTGTGGGCGACGGAGAAGTTGGCGGACACGGCGAAGCGGCACTGCAATGGTCGCATGGTGTCGATGCTCGAAGGCGGTTACGACCTCACCGCGCTGGCGCGTTCGGTCGCCGTGCACGTCAAAGCGCTGATGGACGCCGGCGCGTAATCTCGCAACCCAACCCAGCGGGGCGCAGCATGGAAACGGTCACCTCGAAGGCGCAAGCCGGTCACGCCGACATCAAGGACATGAGCTTCGAGCGCGCCCTGAAGGAGCTCGAGAGCATCGTCACGCGGCTGGAACGCGGCGATGTCGAACTCGAAGAATCCATCGCCATCTATGAGCGCGGCGAGGTCTTGAAGGCGCACTGCGACCGGCTGTTGCGACAGGCAGAGGCCAAGGTCGAGAAGCTCACCTTCGCCGCCGACGGCTCGCCCAAGGGCACCGAGCCGCTCGATCCGCAATGACGCCTTAGCGCGCAGCCGGCTCAGCGATCCTTGGCGTACGGCGCGCGCTCTTTCGAAACGCGCTCGCACGTCTCGCGCCACGCCTCTTTGGTCATGTGCGTGCCCGGATCCCATCGCTTCATACACGCTTCAATCGGCTCGTTGCCGAGATAGACGGAGTGGTCGTCGGCCGGCGGCGTCGTGGTTGCGGGTTCGGCAACCGCCCCACCGCTGAGGATGGCGAGGCCGATTGCGCATGCGGCGACGGCAAGGCGGGTGGGGACGGGAACGCATCGGATAGCGACGATCATGCTGCTGCTCAATCTGGCAAGGATGGCGCGCCTGATGGCGACGCATGATCGTTCGATAGCGCGTGGGCCGTGAGGATTTCGTATCGGACCGTCGCAAACATGACAGTAAACGCCGTTCGCCTCCTCGCAGCGGCGGAAAGAGCGTCAAATCTTGCGGGAGTCGTAGGCCCAATGGAGCAGCGCCTGCCGCTGCTTCGGCCGGCAGAAGATATCGCCCCTCTCGCAGCCGATCTCGACCTGCCGCACATGTCGGCGCATGGCCTTCCAGCGCTTGATCTGGCGCGTGTCCTCATCGGGCATGCGGCGGCCCATGTAGTAGCGGCAGTACCACTGGAACCAGCCGCGCGGGTCGTCGTCGTGGATCCAGCCCTTGCGCCTCCACTCGGCCAAAGGCTGGCTGGCGTCGACGCCGAAATAGTTGAGCTCGGGATCGCGGCCGCGCCGTCCCCTGGCGAGCTTGGCATGGGTGAACCAGCTCTCGGGAAACTCGCCCGCCCCATCGGTCATGTAGCGGCCGCCGAACACGCCGAGGCGCAGCATCTCCGGCGGCGTCAAGTCGGGCGTGAATTCCTCGTCGAAGTCGCGACCGATGCGTGCCACGCGTTGATAACGGTATCCCTTCTGCATGCGGTCGTTGACGGTGATCCAGCCTTTGCTCATGGCATGCAGGTTATGCGCGAGCACCGCATGGTCAATCGCGCATAGCGCGAGGAAACCGGCGACTTGCAACGCACCGGAGCGGCTCTCGCCTGCGGCTTATAGTCGTCGGAACCCAAATGCTTTGAGAAATTACCGTTACAACCAAACGTCTTAGAAGACCGGCTCCTATTCGCACCTCGGCGAGGCCCCGGCCTTGAGGCCGTTCGCCCTAGCCTCGGCCATACATCCTCGTTACGGTGCGCCCGGCTCAAGCACAGGGAGGCGAACTTTATTGCTTTTCACCCGATGCTTTGGGCCGTGTGTTCATAATTGGGGAGAAGACCAATGAAGTCCTTGATGGCTCTCGCTGTCCTGCTCAGCAGCTTCGCCGTTGTCGGCGTTGCAACCACGTCGCCGGCTGAGGCGCACTTCAAGAAGAAGCATCACCACGCCAAGTACTACAAGGCAAAGAAGTGCCATAAGTACAAGCACGTGAGCATGCGCAAGTACAAGGCCTGCAAGCGCCACTGGTAATTGCCAGGCTGCTTGTTTTTGATCGGCGCGGCTCCCCCCGGAGCCGCGCTTTTTCTTTGCTCGTCTGCAACCTCCGCGTCGATTGTGCCCTTGCGGGGCCGCGACAGTGTGACATAACAAGGCATTACCACAGCACGGGATGGCTCGGTGGATAGTGCTCCCAAGACGCCGCTTCTCGACCGCGTAAAGACGCCTGAGGACCTGCGCAAATTAGATGCATCCGATCTTCCTCAGTTCGCCGCTGAGTTGCGCCAGGAGACGATCGACGCCGTTTCAGTGACCGGTGGGCACCTTGGCGCCGGCCTTGGCGTCGTCGAGTTGACCGTGGCGCTGCACTGGGTCTTTGACACCCCGCGCGACCGACTGATCTGGGACGTCGGCCACCAGACCTATCCGCACAAGATCATCACCGGCCGCCGCGACCGCATCCGCACCTTGCGCGCGCCGGGCGGGCTCTCCGGCTTCACCCGCCGCGCCGAAAGCGAATACGACCCATTCGGCGCCGCGCACTCCTCGACCTCGATTTCCGCCGGCCTTGGCATGGCCGTGGCGCGGGACCTCGCCAAGCGCGACAACAACGTCGTGTGCGTGATCGGCGACGGCGCCATGAGCGCCGGCATGGCCTACGAGGCGATGAACAACGCCGGCGGCCGCGATGAGCGCCTCATCGTCGTGCTCAACGACAACGATATGTCGATTGCCCCGCCGACCGGTGCGCTCAGCTCATACCTGGCGCGCATCACGTCGAGCGGCACCTACCTCTACCTGCGCGACATCGCCAAGCAGCTCGCCAAGCAGCTTCCCAAAAGTTGGGAGCGCCGCGCGGCGCGTGTCGAGGAATACACGCGCCATCTGTGGCAGGGTGGCGCCTGGTTCGAGGAACTCGGCTTCTATTATGTCGGCCCCATCGACGGCCACAACTTCGATCACCTGCTGCCGGTGCTGAAAAACGTGCGCGATGCGCGCCAAGGGCCGATCCTCGTCCACGTCGTGACCAAGAAGGGCAAAGGCTACGCCCCGGCCGAGGCTTCCGACGACAAGTACCACGGCGTCTCCAAGTTCAACGTCGTCACCGGCGCACAGGTCATCGCCAAACCGAAGGCGCCGACGTATACGCGCGTCTTCGCCGACGCCCTGGTTGCCGAGGCCAAGAAGGACGACCGCATCGTCGCCATCACCGCCGCCATGCCTGACGGCACCGGCCTTGATGTGTTCGGCAAGGCATTCCCCGAGCGCACCTTCGACGTCGGCATTGCCGAACAGCACGCCATCACCTTCGCCGGCGGGCTCGCCACCGAGGGCCTGAAGCCGTTCGCCGCCATCTACTCGACCTTCCTGCAGCGCGCTTACGATCAGGTGGTGCACGACATCGCCATCCAGCGCCTGCCCGTGCGCTTCGCCATCGATCGCGCAGGCCTCGTCGGCGCCGATGGTCCCACGCACGCGGGCTCCTTCGACATCACCTACCTCGCCTGCCTGCCCGGCTTCGTCGTCATGGCGCCGGCCGATGAGGCCGAACTTGTCCACATGGTGGCCACCGCCGCCGCCATAGACGATCGCCCGTCTGCGTTCCGTTATCCGCGCGGCGAAGGCTTCGGCGTGCCGCTGCCGGCCGAGGGCGTTCCGCTGGAGATCGGCAGGGGCCGCATCCTGCGCGAAGGCACCGCCGTCGCGTTGCTGTCCTTTGGCCCGCGTGCGCACGAGTGCCTGAAGGCGGCAGACCAGCTTGGTGCGTTCGGTCTGTCGACGACCGTCGCCGATGCCCGCTTCGCCAAGCCACTCGATGAGGACCTGATCCGCCGGCTGGCGCGCAACCACGAGGTGCTCGTCACCGTCGAGGAAGGGTCGATCGGCGGCTTCGGCAGCCATGTGCTGCGCTTCCTCGCGGAAGGCGGTCTCCTGGATCGCGGGCTTAAGGTGCGCACCATAGTGCTGCCCGACGAGTTCATCGAGCACGGCAAGCCCGAGGCGATGTACGAGCACGCCGGCTTGACCGCCTCCGGCATCGTCACGACGGTCCTAGGCGCATTGGGCCGCGATACGCTCAACGACGCCGCTAGCCGCGCTTAGCCTCGGCGCACCTGTGTCGTCCCCGGGTTGTCCCGAGGACGACGAGGGTGGTGCCGCCACCAGCTGACTTAGACCTTGAGTGCGCCGGACTTGGCTGCCGCATAGCGCTCGCCGACGGCCTTCCAATTGACCACGTCCCACCACGCCTTGAGGTATTCGGGGCGACGGTTCTGATACTTCAGGTAATAGGCGTGCTCCCACACGTCGTTGCCGAACAGCACGCGCCCGCCCTCCATGAGCGGAGTGTCCTGGTTGGGCTTGGAGACCAGGGACAGCTTGCCTTCCGGCGTTACGCCGACGAACACCCATCCGGACCCGAACACCTTGCCGCCCGCCGCGTTGAAGTCCTCCTTCAACTTGTCGAGGCCGCCGAGGTCGGCGTCGATGGCCGCCTTCAGCTCGCCCTCCGGCGCGCTGCCGTCGGCCTTGCCCATGACCTGCCAGAACATCGAATGGTTGGCATGCCCGCCGCCGTTGTTGCGCACGGCCGTGCGGATGTCCTCGGGCAGCTCCGGCAGCTTGGCGAGAATTTCCTCGAGCGGCATCGCCGCGACCTGCGAATGGTCCTTCACCGCGGCATTCAACTTCTCCACGTAGGCGGCGTGGTGCTTATCGTGGTGCAGCTCCATGGTCTTGGCGTCGATACTCGGCTCCAGCGCGGTGAACTCGTAGGGCAGCGGCGGCAGCTTGAATGGGCCTGCGTCGGCACCCCACGCGATGCGCGGGCTCACCATGGCGGAGACTGCAACGGCGGCGGCTCCCTGCAACAGTGTGCGGCGTTCGATGGACAGCATGCGGAAACTCCTGGTCTTGCGTGATTTGCCTTTGATAACGGCCAAGCGCCGCAATCGATGCATGGGCGCGGGCGCATGCAGCCTTTTCACAGGAAGTTGATAAGTCAGCCTGCGGAGGCTTGCTGCCGGGGCTAGCGGCCTATTCGACGGTGATGGTGATCGGGTCCGACTGGACGGGTGGCTCGAAGGGAATGTGTCCCTTGTCGGCGAACACGTCCTGCAGGGTGTGTTTTCCGGGCGCCAGTTCGATCGTCGCCTCGGTCTGTCCCTTACCGTAATGGATGTGCTGTGCATCGGCCGGGACAGCCGCATCGTCGTCCACGACTGTCGTGTCGATGTAGAGATGATGATGCCCGCTGTCGGGCTCGTCGGTGCCGGCCGGCACGACCTTCATGCCCTCGACGCCGAACTTTATGGTGATGGGGTTCTTGACGGTTTCGCCGTCCTTGGGCTCGATCAGCCAGACCTTTGCGCCGGCCGGAGAAGGCGTGCGCGGAATGGCCTCGGCCACCGGTTGGCCCTCCTTGTGCGCCTCATCGTGCGCGGGGGTGCCACTGTCGCCGCAGGCGGCGAGCGAGAGGACTAAGAGAGTGGCGGCCAAAGCGCGGCGCATGTAAGTCTCCAACGGTTGCTTGACCGGGTTGAGCGATGGCTCCCAAGATATCCTAAATCAGAGCTTATGCGAATGCGGCTGGACATTGCACTCGTCGACCGCGGCTTGGCACCGACGCGCTCGCGTGCGCGCGACCTCATCCGCTCGGGACTGGTGCGCGTCGGGGAGGTGGTCTGCACCAAGGCCGGTGCCGAAGTCGCCGCCACCCAGCCGCTGACGCTTGATGCTGACGCGGCACGCGCCGTCTCGCGCGGTGGCCAGAAGCTCGCTGCGGCTCTGACCGTTTTTGCCTTCGATCCTGACGGCTGCACGGCGCTCGACGTCGGCGCCTCGACCGGTGGCTTCACGCAGGTGCTGCTCGACCGCGGCGCCACCAAGGTCTACGCCGCCGATGTGGGACACGGGCAATTGCACGCTTCGCTGCTAGCTGATCCGCGCGTCGTGTCGCTCGAAGCGCTCGATGCCCGGCAGTTGACCCGCGCCATCGTGCCCGATCCCGTTTCCGCTATCGTTGCCGACGTCAGCTTCATCTCGTTGACCAAGGCGCTCGGCCCCGCGCTGGAACTCGCCGGCCCGGCGGCGTTTCTTGTCGCCCTCGTCAAGCCGCAGTTCGAAGTCGGGCCGCAGCGCGTCGGCAAGGGCGGCATCGTGCGCGATGCCGAGGCGCGCGAGGATGCGCTCGAGGCGGTAACCGCATGGCTCGCCGCACGCCCCGGCTGGCGCATCACCGGCACCATGCCGTCGCCCGTCACCGGCAGCGCCGGGAATGTCGAGTTCCTGCTCGGTGCCGTACACAATGGGTGACACGCAAGCCCTCGACATTGCCCGTCTCGGCGCCCAGGGCGACGGGGTCGCCGACACGCCCGGCGGACAGGTGTTCGTGCCGTTCGCGCTACCGCGCGAGCGCGTGCAGGCCGAGGTGCGGGGCGACCGCGCGCGGCTCATCGCCGTCACGGTGGCCAGTCCCGACCGCATTGCGCCGGTCTGCCGGCACTTCACCCACTGCGGCGGCTGCGCCGTGCAGCACCTGCGCATGCCGGCCTACCTCGCCTGGAAACGCGAGATGGTCGCCGCCGCCTTCGCCGCGCGCGGCATCGATGCGCCCAACAGCCACGTCGCCGGCGTCGGCCTCGGCGCTCGCCGGCGGGCGGCGTTTTCTGCGCGGCGCACCGGGCGCAGCGTCATCCTCGGCTTTCACGAGGCCAAGGGCGTCGACATCGTCGACCTGCAGGAGTGCCCGGTAACGGCAACCGCCATCGTGCGCGCGTTGCCCGGCCTGCGCCGCCTCGTCGAACCGTTGATGTCGCGCCGCGCCCCCGGACGCGTGGTGGTCACGCTGGCCGCCAACGGCCTCGACGTCGCCATCGAGGATGTGCCCGGCGATCCCTCGCTGGAGGTGCGAGAGTTTCTGGCCCGCGAAGCTGCTGCGCTCAAGCTGGCGCGCCTGACCATCGCTGGCGACACGCTCTATCAGTCGACCGTGCCGGCTGTGCGCTTCGGCATCGCCAACGTCGTGCTGCCGGTCCGCTCGTTCCTGCAGGCGGCGCCCGTGGCGGAAGCGGAGATGGTGCGGCTGGTGACGCAAGCCGTGGGCGAGGCCAAGCGCGTCGTCGATCTGTTCTGCGGCATGGGCACGTTCACGTTTCCACTCGCGCAGCGTGCCGCCGTGCTCGCTGTGGACGGCGACAGGCAGGCCATCGAAGCACTGCAAAACGCCGCCAAGCGCACGCCCGGCCTCAAGCCGATCGAGACGAAGGTGCGCGATCTGTTCCGCGAGCCGCTGGGCGGACGCGAACTCGCCGGCTTCGACGCAGCCGTGTTCGATCCCCCGCGCGCCGGTGCCGCGACGCAGGCCGCCACGCTGGCCGACTCCGGCATCAAGACCGTGGTTGCCGTGTCGTGCAATCCGGGAACGCTGGCGCGCGATGCGCGCATTCTCATCGATGCCGGCTACACGCTTGAGCGCGTAACGCCGATCGACCAGTTTCTTTACTCCCCGCACATCGAGGCCGTCGCCGTCTTCCGCCGCTAGACGGTCGCAGACAGCAGGCGTTCGACGAAGGACGGGACCACCGCGGTCGCCGGGCCGTGGATCGCCTCGTGGAAAAAGTGGGCGCCGTCCGATGGCTCCAGGTTCAGTTCCACTGTATGTGCGCCCGCCTCGCGCGCGGCGGCAACGAAGCCTGCGGCGGGGTAGACATTGCCGCTGGTGCCGATCGAGATGAACAGGTCGGCACCGATCAGCGCTTTGTAGATACGCTCCATTTCGTAGGGCATTTCACCGAACCAGACGACATCGGGACGTAGGCCGCCTGTCTTGTTGCATGCCGGGCATGCAGCTATCAGGCTGAGGTCGTCGCTGCAGGCGTGGCGCTCGCCGCAGAGCGCGCACAGCGCCTTCAAAATCTCACCGTGCATATGGATGACGTTGCGCGAGCCCGCCGCTTCGTGCAACGCGTCGATATTCTGCGTCACGACCGTGACGGTGCCCGAATGCTCGCGCTCAAGCCTGGCGAGCGCGACATGCGCGGCGTTGGGCTGCACTCCGGCATGGCCGCGGCGACGATCGTTGTAGAACGTGTGCACGAGCTGCGGATTGCGGCGGAAGGCTTCGGGCGTCGCCACGTCCTCGATGTTGAACTTCGACCAGATGCCGTCCTTGTCGCGAAACGTAGCGATGCCGGACTCTGCGGAGAGACCGGCGCCGGTAAGCACGACGATGTTGCTTAACCCTGGTATTCATGCAGCGTTAGCGGCAGATCGCTGGCGGCGCAACGCGGAGGCGCGAGTGGGAACACTTTTGAGCTGGAGCACGGGCAAGGACGCGGCATGGTCGCTGCACGTATTGCGCAGCAGCGGCGTTGACGTCGCCGGCCTGTTCACGACGGTCAATGCTGCCTCCGATCGCGTCGCCATGCATGCGGTGCGGCGTGCCCTGCTCGAGGCGCAGGCCGCTGCGGCCGGACTGCCGCTGCACGTCATCGACATACCCTGGCCGTGCCCGAACGAGATCTACGCGGCGCGCATGGGCGAGTTCGTGGCACACCAGCGCGAGCAGGGCATCGACGCGATGGCGTTCGGTGACCTCTTCCTGGCGGATATCCGCGCCTATCGCGAGGAAAGGCTGCGCGGCACCGGGATCACGCCGCTGTTCCCGTTGTGGGGTAGGCCGACGCGCGTGCTCGCCGAGGAAATGATCGACGGCGGCCTTAAGGCGACGCTCACGTGCGTGGATGCGCGCAAGCTGCCCGATCGATTTGCGGGGCGCTCTTTCGATCGGGCGCTTCTCGCCGACCTGCCTGCCGGGATCGACCCGTGCGGCGAGAACGGCGAGTTTCACACCTGCGCGTTGGCCGGACCGATGTTCGCCCACGCCATACCGGCGCGCGCGGGGGCCATCGAGGCACGCGATGGCTTCGTCTTCGCCGACCTGCTGCTTGCTGCCTAGAGCAGCTTACCCATGGCGACGGCGGTATCGAGCATGCGGTTGGAGAAGCCCCACTCGTTGTCGTACCAGGACATCACGCGCACCAGCTTGCCGTCGACGACCTGCGTCTGCGTTGAATCGAAGCTCGACGAGAACGGCGAGTGGTTGAAGTCGATCGACACCAGTTCCTCGGTCACGTAGTCGAGCACGCCTTTCAGCTGCTGCGCGGCCGCGTGCTGCATCGCCTTGTTGATCTCCTCGGCAGTCGTCTCGCGCCCGGGGATGAACTTCAAGTCGATCACCGAGACATTCGGCGTCGGCACGCGGATCGATGTGCCGTCGAGCTTGCCCTTGAGTTCGGGAAGTACGAGGCCGACCGCCACCGCGGCACCCGTCGAGGTGGGGATCATCGACAGGGCTGCCGCGCGCGCGCGACGCATGTCCTTGTGCGCCTGATCGAGGATGCGCTGGTCGTTGGTATAGGAATGGATGGTGGTCATGTAGCCGGACTGGATGCCGACCAAGTCATTCAGGATCTTGGCCACCGGCGCCAGGCAGTTGGTCGTGCACGAGGCGTTCGATACCACCTTGTGGTCGCCCGTCAGCTTGTCGTGGTTGACGCCATAGACGACGGTGATGTCGGCGCCCTTCGACGGCGCGGAAACCAGGACGCGCTTGGCGCCCGCATCCAAATGCACCTTGGCCTTCTCCTTGTCGGTGAAGATGCCCGTGCATTCCATGACGATGTCGATGCCGAGCTCTTTCCACGGCAGTTTGGACGGGTCCTTCTCGGCCAGCACCTTGATAGGCGCGCCGAGGCCGACGTCGATGGTGTCGCCGGAAACCTTCACCTCGCCGGGAAAAGTGCCGTGCACGCTGTCGTACTTGAACAGGTGGGCGTTGTCCTTGGTCGGCACGAGGTCGTTGATGGCGACGAACTCGAGGTCGGTGCGTTTTGCTTCGGCGGCGGCACGCAGCACGTTTCTTCCGATGCGGCCAAATCCCGAGATCGCAACCTTCACAGCCATCGTCGTCGCCTCCTGTGCGCGTTCTTTTATCAGTGCATGCGTCCAGCGCATGCCCAAAGGCGCGGCCATTAACTGGACGCAGGCCATGGGTGTCAATGCGGCATGCCCGGGACTGCTGAACAGCGGCCGGCATCGCTGCGCAAAAAGAGTGAGCGGAGATTCCTGTTAGACATTCGGTGCTTCCCCGGCTGCCTTGTTGACGCCTTCGAACGGCGACACATAAGGTCATGGCACGGGAAGGCAGCCGTGGATCGCCGGGGGGCATGTTGGGCGAATCTCGGAGGGCAGCACCTAATGGCTGAACGGGTCACGCGAAAGAGCAAACGGCCGGCTCCCTCGCCGCCGCGACAGCGGGCTGGACGCAATGCGCCGGGCGAGGTGAAGCCAAACGCTGGCGGGCGCCTCGACGCTTTGGAGCGCGAGCGCGATCAACTGAAGGCGCAATTGGCCGATGCCCAGGCATTGGTCGCCAAGCTCGAACAGGCGCGGGACGAGGCCGTCAATCGCATTGATTGGGCCATAGACTTGCTCCATAACGTGCTTGAAAGCGACGCCTGAGCAACTCGAAGGGGCGTTGCGCAACGGTGGGGGCGATGGGTCAGGTCGCGATCGCTGTCAACGGGCGCTCCTACCGCTTCGAATGCGGGGACGGCGAGGAGGCGCGGCTCCAGGAGCTGGCCGCCTACGTCAAGAGCCGCATGGACGGATTGACGCGCGAGCACGGCACCATCGGCGAAGACCGGCTGCTCTTGATGACGGCGCTGCTGATCGCCGATGAGCTGTGGGACGCCACCGCCGGCGACATCCCGGCCGCCAAGGTTGCCGACGCGGCGGGAGCCAAGCGTCGCGCCTGATTTGGCAACCCAGTTCCCTGCTAGCTGGTGGAAGCGACTGGAATTTTAGCGATCGATCCTCTACATTGGAACCGCTGCGGGGTGCGTTAGAAGCACATATGTTCCCCGGGGCCTATAAGATCCGCAAGGGAGCTGTCCCTGGCCGAGACCGTGGTCTCGGACACACGGCGCCCACCTACTCTCGTAGGGACCATCGCGGGATCATCCGCTTCGACGGCCACCGCGGCATTTTTCTTCCATGCAGACGGGCGAGGAAAAACGGGCAGAGAGAACCCGGGCACTCGCCCGTCGCGCGGCAGCTTTCGCTGCCCACGGGAGCCATGCCGGCGCTACCCTTGCCGAATACGGATTGGGCTTCCTCGCACTACCTCGCGCAGTCACCATCTCGGGCTTCTCCGCCATTCGCGATGAAATCGATCCAGCGCGCCTGCTGGCTCGCCTGCATGCTGACGGCCATCACCTCTGCCTTCCGGTGATGCAGGGCAGAGGCCTGCCGCTCGTGTTTCGCGCCTGGGCGCCGGGCGATGCCATGGGCAAGGTGCAGTGGGGCATCGCCGAGCCGCTCCCCGACCAGCCGGTGCTGGACCCCGATGTGGTGCTGGTGCCGCTGCTCGCGTTCGATGCACGCGGCTATCGCCTCGGCTACGGCGGCGGTTTCTACGACCGAACCCTGCAGCGTCTACGGGCCATTAAGCCTGTGATCGCTGTCGGCATCGCCTACGATGAGCTGAAGGTCGACGCGGTCCCTCATCTCCATTATGACCAGCCCCTCGATTGGGTGCTGACGCCGTCAGGCCCGCAACGCTGCTCTGGACCCTGAATGCGTCTCCTGTTTCTCGGCGATATCGTCGGCCGCGCCGGCCGCAAGGCTGTGGTCGATGCGCTGCCCGGCCTGCGCCGTCGCTACGCTCTCGACTTCGTCATCATCAATGCGGAAAATTCGGCCGGCGGCTTTGGCATCACTGAAGCCATCATGGAGGAGCTGCTCGCGGTCGGCGCCGACGCGGTGACGCTCGGCAATCACGCCTTCGATCAGAAGGATGCGCTGGTGTTCATCGAGCGCTATCCGCAGCTCATCCGGCCGCTCAACTATCCCAAGGGCACGCCGGGGCGCGGCGCCTCGCTGATCAAGACCCCGGGCGGGGCGGAAGTGCTGGTCATCAACGCCATGGGCCGCATTTTCATGCCCGAGATGGACGATCCATTCCGCGCCATCGATGCCGAGCTCGTCGCCTGCCGCCTGAAGCAGGGCGCCGACGCCATCGTCATAGACTTCCACGCCGAGGCGACCAGCGAAAAGCAGGCGCTCGGCTACTTCGTCGACGGCCGCGCTACCGCCGTCATCGGCACCCACACGCACGTCCCGACCGCCGATGACCGCGTGCTGCCAAACGGCACCGCCTACATCTCGGACGCGGGCATGTGCGGGGACTATAACTCGGTGCTCGGCATGGACATGGAAGAGCCCATCAACCGCTTCCTGACCAAAATCCCGCGCCAGCGCTTCGAGCCGGCGGCCGGCCCGGCCACTATCTCGGGCCTCGCGATCGACATCGACGACGCCACGGGGCTCGCCCGAAACTGCGCGGCACTGCGCGTCGGCCCGCACCTCGAGCCCGCCAAGCCCGCCTTCTGGGACGCATAGGTGGCTGCTTTTATGTCATCGCGGCGAGGCGCCCTTGCGAGCGCCTCCCGGGACGCAGCCCTTGAGCGCCGAAGGTGCGGGCTTGACCGCCAGGCGGCTTGCACACGATAAAACGCGCAAATCCAGACAGGCGTGAGCGACATGGCAGGCCATTCAGCATTCAAGAACATTATGCACAAAAAGGGTCGCGCCGACGCGGCCCGTGCCAAGGCGTTCTCCAAGCTGGGACGCGAAATCACGGTCGCGGCCAAGATGGGCATGGCTGATCCCGACATGAACGCGCGCCTGCGTCTCGCCATCCAGGCCGCGCGCGCAGAGAACATGCCCAAGGACAACATCGAACGCGCCATCAAGAAGGCGGCGGGCGGGGATGCCGACAACTACGAGGGGATCCGTTACGAGGGCTACGCGCCGGGCGGCGTTGCCATCATCGCCGAGGCGCTGACCGACAACCGCAATCGCACGGGCGGGGCAGTGCGCGCCATTTTCACCAAATACGGCGGCAACCTCGGCGCCACCGGCTCGGTGGCGCACATGTTTTCGCATGTCGGCGAGATCACTTTTGCCGCCAGCGCCGGCTCGGCCGATGGCGTGCTGGAAGCGGCCATCGATGCCGGCGCCGACGATGTCGTCTCCAACGCCGACGGCCACGTCGTTACGTGCGCCTTCGACAGCCTCGGCACCGTTGCGGGGGCGCTCGAGAAAAAGCTGGGCGAGCCGCGCAGCGTCAAAGCAATATGGACGCCCAACCTGACGACGCCAGTCGACGAGGAGAATGCGCAGGCCATCTTCAAGATGATCGCCGCGCTCGACGACGACGATGACGTGCAGAACGTTTACGCCAACTTCGACATCTCCGACGACGTCCTGAAGAAGCTTACTGCCGCTTAGCCGGCGCGCATCTCGCGCTGGTCGGCGTGTGCCTCGCGCCTCGATGCCGCAGCCGTTTGCTGTTTCGGCGCGAATTCATTCATCACGGCACGGAAAACGGGCGGCGCAAACAGGATGTTACGGTGGCCAAGCCCGTCAAACGGCAGCAGCCGCGCAGACGGCCGCGCCGCAGCGATGTCCTCGGCGTTGCGGAAGGTCACTTCGTCGTCGTCGCGGCCATGGATGATGAGCACTGGCGCGTCCGTGCCGCGCAATAGCTCGGCCGCCGAGAAGGTCGCCACGGGCCGATGACCGACGCGTTCCAGGTGGCGCTCGTAGGCGCGCTGGGCAGCAGGACCGAGCTTCAGCGCCTTGCCGAAGTTGCGCGTCACTTCCGACAAGCGGTTGGGGCAGGAGAGGAGCACGAAGCGACCGATTGGGTGTGCGTGATCGATCGGCGGTCCGCCTTCGGCGACCAACAGCGAAACGAAGCCGCCGAAGGAGTGCGCCACCACGCCATCGATGGGGCCGTAGTGGTCGCAAACAGCCAGCATGGAACGCGCGCAGTCGGCGAGATTGGTGCGCCGGCCAGGGCTAAGCCCATGCGCGGGGAAATCGAAAGCGACGACACGCAGGCCCGAGCGGCGCAGCGGCTCCACGAATGCCATCATGAAGGCGGCCTCGCTGGTCCACCCGTGCACCAGCAGCACGGTGCCGCGCGGTTCGCCTGTCGGATCATAGACGTAGGTTTGCACATCGCCGACGGGGGTCGAGACGGTCTTCCAGCGCGCATGGCGCAAGTGGAAGCGTGCCCGTGCTGTCAGAATATCGTGGTCGGCGGTCCGATGCTGCGACAGCTCTGGGGTGCAGAAAATCTGGAAGGCAACATCGCCCGCCAACGCCGGTGGCAGTTCATCGAGCGCCGAGCCGCCCCGGGGATGAGGGCACCGCAGCGCCAGGGCGCGCTTTTCCTGTTTGTCTCGCATCACGGCGTACACACTCTGATCCGCGCGGCTGGAAATCTCCGGGGTACTGTTCCCCTGGGCCGTACCGACGATCAGCGACAAATAATTCGAAACCATAAATGTCCCGTGAAATTAGGCCTGCAGATGCCATTGATCAACGCCCTGTCCGCCGTTTAGGTGCCTGCGACCCACCGTCCCGGGACGAGGCTGGGAACAAAGCCAAATCCCTGATCGAGGCCGAAAAATCTCGATCAGTGCGCCCAGGCCACGCGGGCGAATCGCCTTCGTGCTATGCGTGCCGGCCATGGGGGCAACTTTCACGCGCATTATCGGCATCGATCCCGGCTTGCGACGCACCGGCTGGGGCGTCGTCGACAGCGATGGCGTGCGCCTCAGCTACGTCGCGAGCGGGGTGATCACGGCCCCCGCCGACATTGATCTCGCCTACCGGCTGCGCGAGATATTCGAGGGCATCGCCTCCGTTATCGCCAGCTTCAAGCCGCAAGAGGCGGCCGTTGAAGAAACGTTCGTCAACGACAACGCGCGCTCCACGCTGAAGCTCGGCCAAGCGCGCGGCATGGCGCTGCTGGCGCCGGCCATGGGCGGTCTCCTCGTCGCCGAATATCCCCCCAACCTCATCAAGAAATCCGTCACCGGCGCGGGGCACGCGGAGAAGCGGCAGATCGAAGCGATGATCGGATATCTGCTGCCGAAGGCGCGCGTCGCCAGCGCTGACGAGGCCGACGCATTGGCCATCGCCATCTGCCACGCCAATCACCGTCAGGCGCGCGTGCGCTTGGCCGTCGCCGTTCGCTGAAGGATTGCGAGTAGACAATGATCGGCAAGCTTAGAGGTAAAATCGACGCCATCGGCGAGAGCTTCCTGATCGTCGATGTGGGCGGCGTCGGCTATGAGGTGCAGGCTTCATCGCGCACGCTGCGCGACATGAAGACGGGCGAAGAGGTCTCACTCACCATCGACACGCACGTGCGCGAGGACGCCATTCGCCTCTACGGTTTTGCCAGCGAGGTGGAGCGCTCGTGGTTCCGCACGCTGCAGAGCGTGCAGGGCGTTGGCTCGAAAGTGGCACTCGCGCTGCTTGGAACGCTATCACCGCAGGATCTCGCCAACGCCATCGCGCTGGGCGATTGGGCCAGTGTCGAGCAGGCGCCGGGCATCGGCAAGAAGCTGGCGCAGCGCATCGTCGCCGAACTGAAGGACAAAGCGCCCGCCCTCACTGCCGCCGGCATGCACCTGCCGGGTTCCGGCGCCTTGGGCGGCCCGCCCGAGGGCAATGCTGCGGCCGAAGCCATGTCGGCGCTGTCGAACCTCGGCTATCAGCCGGCCCAAGCGTCGGCCGCCATAGCCGTGGCAATTAAGGAGCTGGGCGAGGAGGCCGATACCGCTAAGCTGATCCGTCGCGGCCTCAAGGAACTGGCGCGCTAGACCGCGGTCGCGTCCGACCTTATCAATCCGGGGCGTCGATCGCGGCGCCACTTAGAATTATTCCGTGTCGAGAGGGTCGATGCCCAGCAACAGCCAGCGCGCATTGTGGACGTTCCTCATCTATGCGCTGGTGGGCCCGTTCTTCGCTGCTCTGGCGCTGGTCATCATCGTTGTTCTGGCTTCGCTGTTCAATCTGTCGGGCTTGCTGCCGGTCGAGCCATCGGGGCTCGGCGAGGCGGCGCTCGCCGCCTTCGTGTGGTCGGCTTTGCCGGCGACGGTTGCTGGTCTCATCCTCGCCGTTGTCGTGTGGCGGACCGGCGCCCTGAGCTGGCTCGCCGCTGCCGGCGTCGCGATCATCGCCTTCGCCGGCTCTGCGCTGCTGCTACCACTCGAACTGCACGACGCCCGGCCCTATCTGGCCCTGCTCGCCGGACTGGTGTCGATTGCCGTCCGCCAGGTGCTGCTGCAGGCCGAAATCGTCACCGACTGAGTGCGCGCGCAACCAAATCTCGATGGTGAGCGTTTCCTGCCACCTAAGCCGAAAGGAAGGCCTTCCATGCGCTGGGTGCTAGCAACAATATTCTGCGCCGTCGCCACCGCGGCCGGCGCCATGCAGACCGATGTCGGCGTCCTCACTTGCACACTCGCCGAGCATGGTGAGAAGGATACCAATCCCGATAGCCAGTCGCGCGCCATGCATTGCTCTTTCAAGCCGAAGGGCACCGGCCCGGAAGAGACCTACCTGGGTGAGATCAAAAAGGTCGGGTCGCAGACCGAGCTCAGCGGCACGGCGGTGTTGATCTGGGCCGTCATGGGGCCTTCCGATCGTAAGCTGAAGCCGGCGGTGCTGCAGCAGACCTACGTCGGCGACACTGGCGCCGAGGGCGTCACGGCAGACGGCAAGCCGCCCAAGCAGCTCGTCGGCGAAAGCGAGCCGGCCTATGCGCTGCAGCCGATCACCAATGAAGGCGACAAGCCGGGCCCCAGCGACAGCGTCACCGTAATCGAGCTGCGCATCAAAAGCACACCGACCTAGCAGGGCTCACGCGCCAGCGGCAAGAACGCTGATGGCGCGGTCGAGCTGCGGGTCCTTGCCCGCGCTGTAGCGGATATCCAGCGGCACCTCGATCGTAGGATCGACGCCCTTGCCTTCAAGGCGTACGCCGTCGACTGCAGCGTCTTCGACGGCAAGGATCAGCAGGGTGCCGTCAGACAGCAGGAAGGCCGTGCCAGCGAGCAGTGCCCCGGCCGTGCGCTCGCCGATGACCTCGCCGAACCCGTATTTTTTGAAGCCATACGCCAGCACTTCCTTGCCCGAGCGCGTGCCGCTGTTGATCAGCATGGCCACCGGCTTCTCCCAGCGATAGCCGACGAGATTCGTCCCGCCGCCGCGTCCGGTGAGCGCCAGGGTCGGCCCCTGCGGATTGAACATCGCGAGATAGCGCGGATGGGCGCCGCCCCAGCCACCGCGCAGATCCCAGACGAGCGCATCTGCGTCCTTCAGCTTACCGTCGCTGAGGACCTCCTCAAGCTGCTGCTGATAATCGTTTCCGGCATATGACCACACGCGCACGTAGCCGATGCGCTTGCCGTTGGCCTCGATGATGCGGGCGCTGTCGCGCAGCGCCGCTTCGAACGTCTCGCCCGGCTCGATCCATTTGGGCTCGACGGTGATGTTCTGCGGCGCGGCGTTCGCCGCCCGGCGCACTCGTAGCGTGACCTTGTCGCCGAGCTTATCGCGGAACGACGCAACCGGGGCGAACGGGGCGCCGTCGGCGGTGATGATCTCATCGCCCGCCACTAGCCCGGCGCGCGCTGCCGGCAGGTCGGGAAACACGGCGGACACGAACGTCTTCCCGTCGATGACCTTGGTGAACATGCCGATGCCGGCATAGCGCACCTTGTCGCCGGCGAAGTGCTTTGGAATATCGCGGCGTAGCGGATAGCGGAAAATGTCGACCAGCTCGTAATAGGCGGTCTCGTCCTTGGTGTAGTGGTGCGTGTGCGAGGCATCGAGTTCGCCGAGCAGCCCGTTAATTGCGGCCGAGCGTTCAGCTTCGCTGTCGGCGGCGGCATACGCGGCGCGATGCTTGTTGCCCATCGCCTCCCAGTCGAGGCCCTTCAGCTTGGGATCGTAGAACTTGTCGCGCACGAGGCGCCACACTTCCTCGTAGACGGCTGTCGAACCCTCAGGCTTGCGCTCGTACGCGCGCGCCTCCGTCAGCAGCGATGGCAGAACCTGCGAACCAGCCACCGCGACGGCTAAGGCTCCGGAGCGAACAAAAGCGGGCGCACGCATGTCATCTCCTCACGCTGGCGTCGACGAGAAGGATGTAGGGATGGAATGTCGACGTTGCGAGCAAGATAGCTGCGCGGGTGGCGGCGCGGCCCTTACAAATCAGCAATCTTTGAACATCGAGGTCACGCACAGCCACGTGTCGTGCACGTTGCGGCGGGCGATTTCCAAGGCGCCAACCTCGTAGGTCGATTCACCGTTGGCAGTCATCGCCCGCTGATAGTCGGTGACGCTGACGGTGCGCGGGTTGCCTTCGCACGTTTTGCCTTCGGCGACATCGACGCGCCGGCACGCCTGATGTGGGCCCTGCTTGGCGAGAACCTTCGTGCAAATCTCCTGCTGCAGTTCGGCGCCGAGTTTGTACCTCGTGGACGCCTCCTCGACGATGCAGCGATAGGATGCGGTCGGCTCATCGCAGACGAGGCACACCTCACCGGCGCGCGCGGCAACTGCTGCGCTGGCGCACACGAGCGCCAAACCGATCGCTCGAAGCATGCTGCTACTCTCCACCTGTCGCTACCCCGTGCGCCGGTACAGAGGCTATCCGCAACCCGTAAGCCTGTGAAGTGGCAGGGTTTTGATCACCTACCTTTGCGGCGACGCAACATGACGTGATTGACGATATGCGCGAAGCAGCCCACCCAACTGTCAATGAGCCTCAGCAAGCAAATTCACGAGACCTACGCGTCGGAGCGCCTCGTCGCCTTCACCGACGCCGTAATGGCGGTCGCCATTACGCTTCTGGTCCTCGACCTCAAGCTGCCTGAGGGCATAAGCGACGAGAACCTCTCCGCCGCGCTGGGAGGCCTATCGCACGCGCTATGGTGCTACGCGCTGAGCTTCGTGGTCATCGGCGTGCTGTGGATGGTCCACCACAATCAGTTCCACTACATCCCGCGCGTCGACGGAGTGATCTTGTGGCTCAACCTGTTCTTCCTGATGTCGGTGGGCCTGATCCCGTTCGTCACCAGCGTGCTGAGCGACCATGCGACGCCGCTGCCGACCATGCTCTACGCCGCCGTACTGTTGGCGAGTTCATCCATGACCGCCGCCATGTGGTGGTACGCCAGTCTCAAGCCGTACCTGATGTCGCCCGAGGTTTCGCACAGCCAGCGCCGTGCCGGCGTCATCACGCCTCTCATTGTGGCCGGCGTCTTCGGCGTTTCCATAGTTGTCGCCTACGTTGCGGGCGCCAGTGCCGGGCAGTGGACGTGGCTGCTGGCTGCTGCGGCGGGACCCATCGGTGACCGCCTGTCACGTCTGTGAGCCACAGATCGTCTTGACGGCGCGCTCAAAGCAGCCCAGGAACAAACCATGACCGATCGGCTCGTCACCGGCGCCAAGCGCGACACCGATGCCACCGAAGCCTCGCTGCGTCCGCAGGCGCTCGGCGAGTTCATCGGCCAGGAGCAGGCGCGCGCCAACCTTACCATCTTCATCAAGGCCGCCCGCGATCGCGGAGAAGCTCTCGATCATGTGCTGTTCGCCGGGCCGCCCGGGCTCGGCAAGACAACGCTGGCGCAGATAATGGCCAAGGAGCTGGGCGTCGGCTTTCGCGCCACCTCCGGCCCCGTCATCGCCAAGGCCGGCGATCTGGCAGCGCTGCTCACCAACCTCGAAGACCGGGACGTCTTGTTCATCGATGAGATCCACCGTCTCAGCCCGGCGGTGGAGGAGATCCTCTATCCGGCGCTGGAAGATTTCCAGCTCGACCTCATCATCGGCGAAGGCCCGGCGGCGCGTTCGGTGCGCATCGACCTTGCCAAGTTCACGCTGGTCGGCGCGACCACCCGCCTCGGCCTCCTCACCACACCGCTGCGCGATCGCTTCGGCATCCCCGTCCGCCTCAATTTCTATAGCGTCGAGGAACTGGAGCGCGTGGTGACGCGCGCCGCACGCGTGCTGAACGCGCCGATTGGCAGCGACGGTGCGCACGAGATCGCCCGCCGGGCGCGTGGTACTCCGCGCATCGCCGGACGACTGCTGCGCCGCGTCCGCGATTTCGCGTCCGTTGCCGGCCTGCCGATCATCGACAAGACGCTGGCCGACAAGGCGCTGACGGCGCTCGAAGTCGACTCCGAAGGCCTCGACGCGCTCGACCGCCGCTACCTCGCCTGCATTGCCAAGGCACACGACGGTGGCCCGGTGGGCATCGAGACAATCGCCGCAGCATTGTCGGAGCCGCGTGACGCGCTCGAAGAAATCGTCGAGCCGTACCTGCTGCAGCAGGGCTTCATCAGCCGTACCCCGCGCGGCCGCGTCACCACGCTAAAGGCCTACAAGCACCTCGGCATGTCGGGGCCGCAGCGCCTGTCGACGCCGCAGGGCGCCCTGTTCGATGCCCTTAATACGGACACGGGCGTGGACGATGACGGGGAAATTGGCACAGGCTGACGGGCGGGCTGTGGGGCAGGCAGACGGCAATATACCCGGGCCGCTATGCCGCATCGGCCGTCAACTTCTGGCACAATTCTTGCGAATTAACTTGCTAGAACCAGCGTTGATGTTTGTTCCCCGGGGTCCCCTTGATCAACCGCAGACAACTCCTTCAGGGCTTTGGCGCTGCCACCGTCGCCAGTGTCGGTTTCGGGGGCTACGCGTTGGCTGAGCCGTTCGGCATGAAGGTGACCCGTTATCGGATCGTCCCGCCGCGCTGGCCGGCCGGCCTGTCCCTGAAACTGGCGGTTCTAGCCGATCTGCACGCCTGTAACCCGTGGATGAGCGCCGAGCGTATTCAGGGCATGGTGGCCCACGTCAACACTCTCCAGCCCGATGGCGTGCTCCTGCTCGGCGATTACGTCGCCGGCAGCGGCATTGCCCGCTTTGCCGAGCCGGTGGCCCATAGGAAATGGGCCGAGGCGCTTGGCGGATTGCGCGCCCCGCTCGGCGTGCATGCCGTCCTGGGTAACCACGATTGGTGGGAAGAGGAGGCGGTGCAGGATCGCGGTGGCGGACCGACCAAGGCAGGCATCGCCCTGCAGAATGCCGGCATCACGGTGCACGAGAATACCTGCCTGCGGCTCAGCAAAAACGGGCAACCGTTCTGGCTCGCCGGTCTCGGCGACCAGTGGGCGCTCCTGCGCCGCGGCAGGGGGCGATCATTCTATCAGGGCGTCGACAATATGGACGCAGCGCTGGAGCCGGCCAACGATGATGCGCCGCTGATCATGATGGTGCACGAGCCCGACGTCTTCGCACGCATGCCCGACCGCGTATCGATTACCGTTGCCGGCCACACGCATGGCGGACAGATCCGCTTGCTCGGCTACGCGCCGGTAGTGCCGTCGCGCTACGGCTCGCGCTACGCCTACGGGCACATCGTTGAGAACGGGCGCAACATGGTCGTTTCCGGCGGTCTGGGCTGCAGCGGTGTTCCGGTGCGTTTTGGTTCCCCGCCCGAAGTCGTCATGCTCGAACTCGGCGCGTGATGCATGCGCGCGTGACAACGCGGCGCTGATCGGCTCTCCTCGTGTCATGACCAGCACGACCGCCAACCAGTGGCCTGATCTCGCCGGGCGCCTCGTCGATGTCGAGGGTGCGCGCACGCATGTGCTTCCCGTGCGCGTCTACTTCGAGGACACCGACTTCTCCGGCCTCGTCTATCACGCCAGCTATGTGCGCTGGTGCGAGCGCGGACGCTCGGACTTCCTGCGCCTGCTCGGCGGCGATCACCGTCGTCTGATCGACGGGGCAGGCGGCGCGGAGCCCGCCGCGTTCGTCGTGCGGCGCATGACATTCGACTTTCTAAAGCCGGCGCGCATCGACGAATTGCTTGAGGTCAGAACGCGCGTCAAGGCGATCGGAGCTGCCAGCCTAACCCTGCTGCAGGGCGTCGAACGCGGGCAAACGATGCTCATCGAGGCCGAAGTTACGGTGGTCTTGATCTCGGTCTCCGGCAAGCCGCTGCGCATCTCCAACACGCTGCGCGAGGCGTTCGGCGCCGCCTGAGTCGGCGCAATCCAGGCCCTCTCAGGGTGAGGCGCCTGTGCATGGACGTGCAGAAAACGCTTGATTCTGGCCCTTATCCCGCATATTCGCCCTCGGCCGACGGCACATTGTGCGTGCATCTTGTATGCTCCTCCGGCTGAACGATTCTCTCAAGGAAACAACCGATGGCTGAAAAACCCGCTCCGAAGATCAACACGATCACGCTCCGTCAGATCGGAGCCACTCTCTCGGAAGCGCACGAGATTCCGAAGAAGCAGGCCGCCGCGATACTCGAGGATCTGGTGACCCTGATCACCAAGCACCTGAAGAAGGGTGACAAGATTCGCATCGGCGGACTCGGCGTCCTGCAGGTTCGCAAGCGTCCGGCGCGCATGGGCCGCAACCCGGCGACGGGCGAGGCGATCAAGATCAAGGCATCGAAGAAGGTGGCTTTCCGCGCCGCCAAGGAACTGAAGGAATCCGTCTGAGCCGATAGGCTCACGCGAGGTTTTCTTCTGCGCATTGCTGCGCGCCGGTGCTCTGCACCGGCGCGCAGTGCGTTTGGGCGCGCGTGTGGGTCGCATGGTTACCAAAGTATTGCCATCAGCGCGCCTTAAGCTGCGAATCAGCTACCTTTGAAACCAGCAATCGAGGGAGGTGACATGTCTGAGAAGACAATCCTCGTCGTACCCGGCAAGAAGCTCACCGTGCCGCGTGTCCTGAAGCGCAGCCTGCAGATTGCCGCTGCCGTTGGGCTGACCGCAGTGGTCGCCCTTGCCATCCTGATAGGCAATGGATTGCTCGTGCCGCGCGGACGGCTGCTGCAGGGCTGGGACGCGTGGGTGACGTTCATCGTCCGCACCGACATCCTCGCCACCATGGTGCTGACGGCGCTGGTGACGGTTTGGTTCGTCTACTGGCAGCGCGACCAAGAGCGCGGCAAATAGGTTATTTGGCGCATTAAACGCAAAGCGCCCGCGTAATGGCGGGCGGCGAAACAACTCACGGGCATTTGCAAAAGCAAGGGAGGACACGGCTATCGCCGCGTCCTCCACTTGTCAGTAGAGAGCTGCTTGCCAATTAGCGGCAGCAGCAGCGCTTGCGATAGTGCTTGACGGCAGCGACGGTGCGGTAAGCGCGAACGCGCTCGTAGGTCACCTTCTTGACAACCGACACGGTCGGCTGCTGAACGGCAACCCGGCGATAGAACTTGCGGCAGCCGCAACGGTCACTGTAGGCCTTCTTCACCCACACAGTGCGGTAGCTGCGCACGCGCTCATACGATACGCGCGGCACCAGCTTAACGGTCGGCTGGCGATAATAGACCTTCTTCGCAACGGTGCAGCAACCGCCGCGATCGAACATATGTGCTTCCGCAGAAGTCGTAACAGCCATGCTCGTACCGGCCATCACACCTGCGGCAACCAGAACTCCAAGAAGCCCACGCATCAGAAAACTCCCAGTTTCACCCACGCACGATTTTGAAATGTTCGGGTTTCGGTAATAAACCGGATACGCCGAACGGCACGCGAAATGGATAACATGGGCCCATTGTAAAAATGGGTTAGCCTGAAAAACAAACAGAATGCATTTCCAGACGTGGTTAATGAAGCGCATCGAAGCTGTTTTGTCCGTGCCAAAACGATAATGGATATACGCAAAAATCGCATCTTCCCAGGTTAATGTCGAAGTCGCTTCTGCAACAAATCATTTCGGATCAAAAGCTAATAAACCCAATGCCGAAAATTATAACGATTAGACGCGCAATGCGGCGTCGAGTGTAAATGCGCAAAAAGAATTGCGCGCACCATATTCTGGCGCCGGGCAACTTACCGTTAGCTTGTGGGATGGATCGCAGTTCCTGCCGATGCGGGCGGCTTAGCGGCAGCGCTCGGCGTGCTCAGCGTCCTTCTTGAGCACCTGGCCGATCGGATCGACCGAACCGGTGATCACCTCGAGCGGATCGGTGCAGCGCCAAGCCGAAAGCACCTTCGGCTGGCCGAGCGCGGCGCTCTTGCGCTGCGGCACCTCGGGGAGCTCGGCGGTGATGGTCGCCGGCGCCCTGGCTGGGATCTCGACCGGTACCGGGCGCGGGGCGATCGGCGTCATATCGGCCTCGGCCTTGGTGAAACAGCGGTCGAGATTTTTGCAGCGGCGCTTGGCCGAGGGGTGCGTATCGGTCTCGGGGGCGCCTTCAAAGCTGTCGCAAACCTGCGCAAGGCCCTGGCGGTCGAGCCAGCCGTCGCGCACGCCGCGGTTGACGGCGAAGCAGTCGGCATCGAGTTCGCTGTCGCCGATGGAGAGGTGGCCGCATTCGTGGGTGAAGACGAACAGGCGCACCGTCGGCGGCTGCTGATTGAGCATGTTGGGGTTGAGGATGAGCACCGTATCGCCGGCTCCGCCTTCGCTGGGCAGCTCGCGGTCGATCATGATGTCGGCCTTGCCGCAGCTCATCTTGCGACCGGCCAGCGTCACGCTGTGACCGACCCATTCCTCGGCGGCCGAGGTGGAGGCGCACGGAGGCACGGCTAGCCCCAGCAGAGCCATCGGCAACAGGAGTAGTCTACGCAACTTGACCATATCCAGGCTCGCTCGGCCCCCCGGCTCCCCTCGGCAGGCGCGAATTAAGTGGCTGATTTAGCCCGAATTAGGACCTGCCACCGCCATCGCACCGCCGGCGGGGGGAAGTTTAGGCTCCAGGCTGCCAACAAAAGATGGATGACGCCGGGAATCTCGATACTACTCGTGGCATCGGCAACCCCGGGCGATAAGACCGCGAGGGAGGGCCTGAGCATGGCGCGGCAGGGGGCAACGTGACGAATCGCAAGGACGCCGAGGGCATCGACCTCGACATAAAGGACGCCATGGAGGGCCATGAGCGCTTCCGCCAGGAGTTCGAACGCGACCGCGCCTTTTACAGAGACCTCGCCACCAAGAAGCAGAAGCCGCGCCTGTTGTGGATCGGGTGCGCCGACAGCCGCGTCGTCCCGGCGACCATTACCAGCGCCGACCCCGGCGAGCTGTTCGAGGTGCGCAACATCGCCAATGTGGTGCCCCCGGCCGATGCGGCCGACGATGCGGTTGGCGCCGCCATCGAGTACGGCATCGGGCATCTGGGCATCGACGACATCGTCGTCTGCGGTCACACCGGCTGCGGCGGCATTGCCGCCCTCCTGGAGCCCATTCCGCCCGAGCGCGAGGCGCATTTGGGCCGCTGGGTCGAATTCACCAAGCCGGCGCATCAGCTGATCGCCGCGGCCGGTGTCCCCGACGCCGAGCGGCTGACCGCCACCATCAAGGCGCACGTGCAGTTCCAGCTCGATAACCTGATGACCTACACCATCGTGCGCGAGGGCGTGGCCGCCGGCCGGGTCAATATCCACGGTTGGCTCTACGACATGGAGGAAGGCGTCCTGACCGCCTACGATCGGGAGTCGGGCGAGTGGCGCGGCCTGCTCGACAAGCTCTGAGCCGGGACGTCTGCGCCCCGGGGCTTGCGGCGTGCGGTAGAATATACGCCAAGCAGTCGAGTCGCCGTTCCCACCGCCGCCGTTTGGTCATATTGCGAGGCAACATGCCCTCTTGGGGATGTGGGCGAAGCACGTCACACTCGGGCTTCGGTTGCGCACGGTCGGCACCTCCGGCCGTACGGCGCCAGGATTGCGAGCGCCCGCGCCCCGGGCTCACCCCACCTCGTCACGGATAAAAAAATGAATCCCACCGATCTCGCGCAGGAAGCCATCGGTCCCGCGCCCGCGGCCGGCTTCTCCTTTCTCGAGCTGTTCCTGCACGCCCACATCGTCGTGCAGCTCGTGATGGGCGGATTGCTCATCGCTTCGATCTGGTCGTGGGCCATCGTGGTCGAGAAATTCTTCGCTTTCCGCCGGGCGCGCGTTGAGTCCGACCGCTTCGAACACATGTTCTGGTCGGGCCAGTCGCTCGACGAACTCTACACCGCGCTGTCGCGCACCAAGCCCATCACTATGGCGGCGCTGTTCGTCGCCGCGATGCGCGAGTGGAAGCGCTCCGTCGAAGGCAACATCCGCGCTCTCGGCGGCATCCAGCTACGCGTTGAGAAGGTGATGGACGTCACCATCAGCCGCGAGATGGAGCGGCTCGATCGCCGCTTGTTGTTCCTCGCCACTGTCGGCTCGACGGCGCCATTCGTCGGTCTGTTCGGAACGGTCTGGGGCATCATGTCGAGCTTCCAAGCCATCGCGGTTTCCAAGAACACCAATCTCGCCGTCGTGGCACCCGGTATCGCGGAAGCGCTTTTTGCGACGGCACTCGGCCTTGTCGCCGCCATTCCGGCGGTCATTTTCTACAATAAGTTCTCCGCCGACAGCGCCCAGATCAGTCATCGGCTGGAAGCGTTCGCCGACGAGTTTGCCGCCATCGTTTCACGGCAGATCGACGTCAGAACTTGAGGAAGGGCCGCTAAAAAGCGGGGTCGATACGCATGGGCGCGAGCATCAAGGCAGCGGGCGGTGGTGGCGGCAAACGTCGACGGCGCGGTCGACACACGCCGATGAGCGAGATCAACGTCACGCCGATGGTGGACGTGATGCTCGTGCTGCTCATCATCTTCATGGTCGCCGCCCCGCTCTTGCAGGTGGGCGTGCCGATCGAACTGCCGCAGGCCAAAGGCAAGCAGCTCGAGAGCAACAAGGAGCCGCTCGCCATCAGCGTCAAGGCCGACGGCAGCGTGTTCATCGGAGAGACGGCCGTCTCGCTCGATGAGATCGCGCCGAAGCTGAAGGCCATCGCCAAGAACGGCTACGACGAGCAGATATTCGTGCGCGGCGACAAGGGCGTCGCCTACGGCACCGTCATGCGCGTGATGGGTCGCATCAGCGCCGGCGGCTTCCGCAAGGTGTCGCTGGTCACGGAAGTGGAGGGTGGAGGCTAACGCGATGATCGAGAAGTTCGCCAACATCCTCGGCCCGATACTTTGCGAATTTCACGACCTCATTCGCCCGCGCAGACCCGTGCTTCTCGCGTCTCGCCCGATGCCGCGGATCGCGCTCGGCTCCACCAGCGACCTACGGCGAACCTCAGCATCGGGGCACTAGCGCGATGATCGCGATATTCGCCATCATTGTCTGCCAACGAGCCTGCGAAGTCCGGCGAACTTCAGCATCGGGGCACTAGGCGTGTACCGCGGCCTCCTCACCTCGTTTGTCGGACATGCGCTGTTGCTGGCTTACGCGCTGATCAACATCCAGCACGCGCCGCCGGAGATGCCGGCCATCATCCCCATCGAGGCGACGCTCATCACGACGTCCGAGCTGACGCGCCTGAAGCAGGGCGATCCGCAATCGCAGCATCTCGAGGCGAAGGCCAAGGAAGAGCCGCCGACGGAGACCTCCAAGAAAGAGGCTGAAAAGCCCAAGCCGATCACGGCGCCGCCGCCGGCTGCCGAGCCGCCGCCGCCCGAGCCCGAGCCGCAGAAGACCGAAGCGCCTCCGCCGCCCAAGCAGGATCCGATTGCGGAGAAGCTTGCCGCTGCCCCGCCCGAGCCCCCGCCCGAGCCGGGACCGACGCCCGATGAGAAGAAGCTGCTCGAGGAAAAGCTCGAGCAGGAGCGCGTCGCTGAAGAGCAGCGCAAGAAGCAGGTCGAAGACGAGAAGAAAAAGACCGAGCAAAAGCTGGCAGAGGAAAAGAAAAAGGCGGACGAGAAGAAGAAGGCAGCGGAGAAAAAGAAGGCCGAGGACAAGAAGAAAAAGCTCGCCGAAGCTAAGCGCAAGGCGGACGACAAGAAGAAGTTCGACGCCGACAAGATCGCCGCCCTGCTCGACAAGACGCCCGACAAGCGAGGTGCGCCGCAGTCTTCGACGCCGCCGACCAAGCCGACCGACTACACCGGTCCGACGGCCGGCGAGCGGCGTGGCACCGACACGGTCCTGTCGGCGCGCGAGCAGGATCTACTGCTGTCGATGATCAACTCCCAGCTGGAGCCATGCGCGCGCCTGCCGGGTGGCGGCGGGGGACCCGATACACCGATCATCAACGTCCGCTTCCGCTTGAACCAGGACGGCTCGCTCGCCGGCGAGCCGGTAGTCGTCGACCGCCAGAACACGCCGCTGTTCGCCATCGCCGCCGAAGCATCGTTGCGGGCCGTCAAGCAGTGCGCGCCGTTCCAGCTGCCGCCCGACAAGTACGCGTCCTGGAGCACGGTCACATGGGCCTTTGATTGGCCGGTAATCCTAGGTCTGGTGCAGCGTTAGGGGCGCGCCACAACCTCGATTCGATGTTAAGCAGCGCCTCAAAGGGCAAAGGGTCGAAGACATGCGAGACGACAACGGACTGATAGCAGCAGGCGCGCGCTGGCTCAGGTATGGCCGGCCGGCGTTGTTCAGCGCGCTCGCCTGGTTCGCCGCCGCCGTGTTCCTCGCGCCCGCCTATGCGCAGGACGACAGCTACAAGGGGCCAGCCGCGGGCGGTGGCCTCGATGGGCAGATGCGCCAGTTCGAGGCGCCACCCCCGGCACCGGGGGGAGGTGGCGGCGGCGGGCTTGTCGGTGGGGGCGGTGGTGGCGGCCTGCAGGGGCGTCAGACGCAGGGCACCATCGCGCCTATTCCCATTGCCATTCCCAACTTTCTCGGCCCCGACCCGAAGCTGTCCGCCGACATTGCCGAGGTCGTTACCGCTGATCTCGGCGGCTCGGGCCTGTTCGAGCCGCTCGACCGGGCCTCGTTCCTGGAGCAGGTGCGCGACGTCAACGCGGCGCCGCGCTTTCCCGACTGGCGTTCCATTCGCGCCGACGCGCTCGTCGTGGGCGACGTCGAACGCGGCGCTGACGGGCGCATCATCGCGCAGTTCCGGCTGTGGGACGTGACCACCGGGCGCCAGCTCGCCGGCCAGCAATTCGCCACCAGCGCCCAGAACTGGCGCCGGGTCGGCCACATCATTGCCGATCAGGTCTACAAGCAGCTCACCGGTGAATCCGGCTACTTCGATTCCCGCGTTGTATTCGTCGACGAGACGGGGCCGAAGGATCGCCGCGTCAAGCGCCTGGCCATCATGGATCAGGACGGCTTCAACGTTCGGCTGCTGACCAAGGGGCAGGAGCTGGTGCTGACGCCACGCTTCAGTCCGACCAACCAAGAGATCACGTTCATGTCCTACGCCGGCGATCGGCCGCGCGTGTTCCTCATGAACCTCGACACGGGACAGCGGGAGACCGTCGGAGATTTTCCGGGGATGACCTTCGCGCCCCGCTTTTCACCCGATGGCCAACGCGTCATCATGAGCCTGCAGGCCGACGGCAATTCCTCGATTTACGAGATGGATTTGCGCTCGCGGCAACGGCGTCAGCTGACGCCCGGCACTTCGATCGATACCAGTCCCAGCTACGCTCCGGACGGCCGTCAGATCACGTTCGAGACCGACCGAGACGGCAGCCAGCAGATCTACGTGATGAATTCCGACGGCTCGAACCCGCACCGCGTCAGCCAGGGTGAAGGGCGCTACTCGACCCCCGTGTGGTCGCCGCGCGGCGACTACATCGCCTTTACCAAGCAACTCGGCGGCCGCTTCCTCATCGGCGTCATGCGCCCGGACGGCTCGGGCGAGCGCGTGCTGACCGAGGGCTATCACAACGAGGGACCCACCTGGGCTCCGAACGGGCGGGTCCTGATGTTCTTCCGCGAGTCGCAGGGAGCGACCGGAGGGGCGCGAATCTTCTCGGTCGATTTGACCGGCTACAACGAGAAGATGATCCGTACGCCCTCTTTCGCGTCGGATCCGGCCTGGTCGCCACTCCTGAATTGAAACAGCGCTTAACTTGGAATTAACTGTCGTAAGCGCTGTATGATGCACATGCGCCCCGCAGCCGGAGGGGCCGGTTCTTGGCGTGGAATCAAGCTTATCCGGCGTTCGGGGGTGTACTGGTTAGGGTGTGGGATGGCGTGCGGAACGGAGTGGCATTTTCGCACCTACCGACTTGGAAAACTGAGGGATAACTGCCTCTGTTCTTGATCAAGTCGAGCCACGCCAGTACCCCAATATATGGCTAGTGCCGATGAAGCATCAGGAGATACTACCATGCAGGGTTTTAAGGGGCTGATCGTTTTGTCAGCAGTGGTTGCGGCCGTTGCGCTGAGCGCGTGCCGTCGTGAAGAGCCGGCGCCGCTGAAGCTTGGCGCTGATATGCCTGCCGCCACGCAGCCCGCTCGCTAAGAGCTGGCGGCAAGGCCAGGACAACATAGGAGAAAATGCTATGAAGAGTGCAATCGTGCTCGCCGTCGTCGTCGCTGCTGTTGCTCTGGGCGCTTGCCGTCGTGAAGAGCCTGCTCCGCTGAAGCTCGGCGCTGATATGACCACGGAAGTTGCTCGCTAAGCATCACGCTTAGACGGGTGGGAAAACCTTTTTGCTATTAGGAGAATGACGATGAAGGGGGCCATCCTTATTGCGGCCGTTGCCGCTGCGGTTGCTCTCGGCGCTTGCCGCCGCGAGGAGCCTGCTCCGCTGAAGCTCGGCGCCGATCTTCCGGTCGCTGTTCAGCCGGCTCGCTAATTGCCGTAAGGCTAGCCTCCCCGGCTTCTGTCGGGGAGGACCGTTTTCAAGGCCGAGGTCAGCGCTTCAGGGCGCTAACCTCGGCCTTGATCTTTTTGGGGCAACAGTCCGCCTCCACGTCGCGACGTGCCGGCCCGATGTCGGCCGGATATCGGCGAGAGCCTGCCAGCTTGCCGCATCGCGGCCTCCGCGCCACACCGGGTCCATTGGTCGCCGCGCGCAAAGTCTTCCCACTGGTTATTGATTTGGGGTCGGTGCTTCACGCCGCGAATTGGGGGAATGTGCCGACTGATGGGGTTGCCGGCCATATTTTCGTACAAGCCGTCGGATAACTCCTGGTCGATCTGGAACTGTCGCCACGCCTCGATGTTGAGTGAGAGGGCGACGAAAGGGATGTTCATGGCCACGACAACCTGGTTCACCCGCGCAGCGCGCGTCTTTGCTGTGGTGCTTGTGGGTGCCCTGGCCGCCGGTTGCGCCAACAACGAGAACCAGCCGTCCTCGCAGCTCACGGGCCGCGATGGTTCGGTGTCGCCCGGCTCGCATCGTGACTTCTCCGTGAACGTCGGCGACATCGTCTACTTCACGACCGACAGTACGGACCTCACGCCGGAAGCCACCGCCACGCTGCAGAAGCAGGCACAGTGGCTGCAGCAATATCCGCAATACACCATCACCATCGAAGGCCACGCCGACGAGCGCGGCACGCGTGAATACAACATCGCCCTCGGCGCCCGACGCGCCACGACGGTACGCGGCTTCCTCGCCCAGAATGGAATCAATGGCTCGCGCTTGCGCACCATTTCCTACGGCAAGGAGCGGCCCGTCGCCGTCTGCAACGACATCTCCTGCTGGTCGCAGAACCGCCGTGCGCAGACGGTGCTCAACTCGCGCACCGCCGGAAACTAAGCACCGCCAAAGCGATTGCTGTGTGAATTTCAATCCCGGGTCACCCCCGGGATTTTTCTTTTTTCGCGAGCCGATCAGCCGCCCCGACGCGCAACTGTTGCGCCGGCGCCGCACATCCACACCTGCGCGCGCAAACGCGCCACACGGCAAAGATTTGCCGCAAAGCCTGGGCAATGATCGCTGACATTTCAGCTGGTTGCTTGCGAGGATTTGCATGTCGTGGCTTCAGTGCGGGGCGAGATTGCGTCTCGGCGGAACTGAGCATCGCTCGTACGTTGGACGTTGCGCGCTCATCATTGCGTGTACGATCGCCGTGTGCGCCGCCGCCAGCCAGTATCATACAGCGAGCGCCGAGCCGTCCTACTCCCGTCACCTGGCGCGCGAATCGTTCGGGCCGGAGCAGCGCGCCGACGAGATCTATCTCGACGCGGTTGAGAAGCTCGATGCCGGCCATCCGGATTTCGCCAGCGAACTATTCGAATCGGTCATCGAGCAATATCCGACCAGCGCTGCCGCAGCGCATGCCCGCCGCGAACTTGCCGCCCTCGGTCGCGGCAGCAGCGCACCAGCATTGATCGTGACGGCGCCACGCGCACTCCCCGCCGCTCCCCCTTCGACGACGGGATCGATTTCCCCGGTCGCGCTGGCCGACACGCAATCCGCCGCCTCGACAACCGTTCAACGCACTCCAATTTGGGATGTGGAGTTGCGCCGCAACGCGTCCATCCAGTCGAAGCTGCGCATCGAAGCCGGCGATCGGGTGTTCTTCTCTCCCGGCAGCGCCGAACTCGGCAGCCGCGCCCGCGTCGCGCTCGCCGCTCAAGCGCAGTGGCTGATTCGCTGGCGTGAGTTCGAGACCGCCATCGAGGGCCATGCCGACGAGCCCGGTAGCGATCAAGAGAATGTCGCGCTGTCGGTGCAGCGCGCCGAGGCAGTGCGCCAGCGCCTGATCGATGAGGGCGTCGAGCCGCGGCGCATCGCCGTCGTGCCGCTCGGTCGCTCGGTTCCTCTCGCCACATGTTCCGATGTCGATTGCCGCTCGCAGAATCGCCGCGTCGTGACGCGCGTCTTCGCAACGGGCACGCAGGCGAGGCTCGGCCTCGTCGGCGGATCCCCGCGCGCCGCCACGCTGGTGCCGCAGGTATCGGCACGCTTTGCCCAGCAGCCCGGCGACCAGACGCCGCCACCGGCCCGGCAAGTGGGCGTGACGCGTTGACAAGGCACGCTGTAAGTGATGGCTAGGAAAGTGGATGTTACTGCAGCTGGCCGCCGCGCGCGCCCGCAATGCCAATGTGGCCAGCGACCTTGCCCAAGCAAGTGGCCCCGTAAGCAGCTCAGGTACTCAAAGCTCATGCTTCGCTCCCCCATGCTCCACTCAATCGGATCGCTGATTCTCAGCGCCGCGTGCCTCATCGGGCTCGCGGCAGGCGCCGCCATCGCCGAGCCGCTGCAGATTGCGCAGGCCCAGCCGGCCCCAACCAAGGGCGCGGCTGCGGCGAGCGGAGATTCCGCCCTGCAGCAGCGCGTCGACCAGCTCGAAGAGCAGCTCGTCGATATGCAGGTGGTCATTGGTACGCTCGAATCCCTGGCGCGCGGTGGCGGGGCTCCGGCGGGCGGCGGTGGCGGGTTCAGCGGCGGCGCCGACAGCGTCCGCGTCGACGGTCTCGAAACACAGATGCGTGCCATGTCGGCGCAGATCCAGCAGCTGAGCGATCAGGTGCGCGCGCTCGGCGGACAGCCGCGCCGCTCTGATGCTGGTCCGACGTCTGGCGCAGCGCCCGGCTTCATCGCCGAGGCGCCGACCTCCGGTGCGCCCGGACCCGGACTTGGAACGGCGTCCCGATCCGCATCAACACCCGCCGCCGAGCCCGACACCGGTCGTTTTGGTTCGACGACGGTGACTGCCGGCACCGGCGATTCGATCGGTGGCCTTATCGAAAGCGATCAGGGCGGCAGCAGTGCCGCCGCCGATGCGGCCCCCGACATGGCCGCACTCCCTCCCGCCTTCGGCGCGGCGACGGCACCCAACGCGGCCGACGCTGGCAATGCCAAGCAGCTCTACGAGACGGCCTACGGCTACCTGATGCAGCGCGACTACGCGGCCGCGCAGGGCTCATTTGAAGACTTTCTCAGCCGCTATCCGCAGGACTCTCTGGCCGGCAACGCGCAATACTGGCTGGGCGAAGCGCACTTCGTGCGCGGCGAGTACAAAGCGGCCGCCGGCTCGT
The DNA here is from genome assembly GCA_963759735.1 of uncultured Alphaproteobacteria bacterium. Classification (GTDB taxonomy): domain Bacteria; phylum Pseudomonadota; class Alphaproteobacteria; order Rhizobiales; family Hyphomicrobiaceae; genus Hyphomicrobium_A. The sequence goes on along the minus strand of CAVXAF010000001.1, from coordinate 327,930 downwards.
TTCTCAAGGGCTACCAAAACTACGCCGGCAACGCGCGCGCCGCCGATAGCCTGCTGAAGCTTGCCATGTCGCTTGACCGGCTCGGCCAGAAGGACGCCGCCTGCTCATCCTTCGGCGAGCTGTCGACGCGATTCCCCAATGCACCCGAGAACGTCAAAATGCGCGCCAAGTCGGAGCGCCAGAGAATTGGCTGCAGCAGCTGACCCCGACACCGTTGCGCCTCCAGGCGCCTCATCCGGGGCCGCCGACCCGCTGCGCGATGACGAGCTCGATGCGCTGTTTTCCCCGCTTGCCGCCTATCCCCTAGCGATCCTTGCCGTATCGGGCGGCGCCGACAGCATCGCCATGCTGCGTCTCGCCGTCCGCTGGCGAGCAGCGCGCGCCGGTTCGGCGCCCGAGTTTCTCGTCGCCACCGTCGACCACGGCTTGCGGGCCAACGCGCGCGATGAAGCCGATTGGGTAGCTCAGCAATCGGCCGCCCTCGGGCTTGAACACGTGACGTTGACGTGGAGCGGCGACAAGCCGGCCACCGGCATCCAGGATGCCGCGCGCCAGGCGCGCTACCGGCTGCTCGCCGAGCACGCGCGCGCGCGCGCATCGGCGGGGCCCGTCACGATCGTAACGGCCCACACCGAGGACGATCAGGCCGAAACGCTACTGATGCGCTTGGCCCGGGGCAGCGGCCTCGACGGGCTCGCGGCTATGGCATCGGCGCGCCACATCGATGACGATGCGCGGGTGGTGTTGCTGCGTCCGCTGCTTGCCGTGTCGGGCGCACGTCTGCGCGCCACGCTGCACCAAGTCGGCATGGCCTGGATCGACGACCCGAGCAATGAGGCGGATCGATTCGAACGCGTGCGCGTGCGCAAGGCGCGCGCGCTTCTCGCCGGCGTCGGTCTCGACAACGACAAGCTCGCCCTCAGCGCGCGCCGCCTGGCGCGTGCGCGCGCCGCGCTCGATGCGGCCGCCGTTGATCTGGGGCGCACGGCGCTACTCGATCTCCATGCCGGGGCATACGCCAGCTTGCAACGGTCCGTCTGGCTGGCCGCGCCCGAGGAGACGCGTCTGCGGCTTCTCGCCCAACTCATCGCCGCCTACGGTGGTCATTCCGAGCCCTTGCGCCTTGCCCGCCTCGAGGCCCTTGTCGAGCGGCTGGGGCAGGCGGCGTTCGAGGGCGCAACGCTGGCCGGCGCCATCATCTCCCGTCACGGCGATCAGATTCGCGTCCAGCGCGAGCCGGGCCGCGCCTCTCTCCCGTCGCTGACCCTCGATTCTGGAACGACCGCCGTGTGGGATTGCCGCTTTCGCGTCGGAGCAGCGCCTGCCAGTCGCGCCCAGGTGATCGTGCGCGCGCTCGGCACCGAGGCCTATGCGCGGCTGCGTCAGCAACTCAAGATCGCTGATATCCCGGCCAGCGCCGCCGCCACCTTGCCTGCATTTTGGCAGGGAGAAGATTTGTTGCTCGTGCCTTATTTCGCCGGTCGCCCCGGCACCTCGCCCGGATGGGAGACCGCCGCGCGGCTCTATTCGGCCGAATTCATTGGGTAAACGTCGCAAATTGGCGCCGGCTGCGACGGCGCTGCGGTCGCGGCCAGCCGGGGGCGCCGTTAAGCTCCTGGGGAGCGAAGGGCGTGTAACTTGGCAATGCGGCGGGCCACTCCTATGTTAACGGCCAGTTGCGAGCGGTAAGCGTCCATTCGGCTAGACAGCCTGCGCGCGCCGACGTCGTGCTCTACAGGGAACGAAATGAACTCAAACTTCCAAAAGCTTGCCATCTGGGTTGCGATCCTGGTCCTGCTCGCGGCCCTGTTCAATCTGTTCAACAACCCCGGACAGAGCCGCCGTGGCACCGAGATCACCTACTCGGAATTCCTGACGGCGGTCGACAACGGCAACGTTTCCGACGCGACGCTGGCCGGCAATCGCATCTACGGCACCATGCGCGATGGCGGCACCTCCTTCACCACCTACGCTCCGCAGGATTCAAGCCTCGTTGAGCGACTGGAGAAGAAGGGCATCAAGTTCCGCGCCCGCCCCTCCGATGAAGACGTGCCATCGATCATGGGCATGCTGCTCAACTGGTTCCCCATGCTGCTGCTGATCGCGGTGTGGATCTTCTTCATGCGCCAGATGCAGTCGGGTTCGGGACGCGCCATGGGCTTTGGCAAGTCGCGCGCCAAGCTGCTGACCGAGCGTCACGGCCGCGTCACGTTCGAGGACGTCGCTGGCGTCGACGAGGCCAAGGACGACCTGGAAGAGATCGTTGAATTCCTGCGCGATCCGCAGAAGTTCCAGCGTCTCGGCGGGCGCATTCCGCGCGGCGCGCTTCTTGTCGGCCCGCCCGGTACCGGTAAGACGCTGCTCGCCCGCGCCATCGCTGGCGAAGCCAACGTGCCGTTCTTCACGATCTCGGGTTCCGACTTCGTCGAGATGTTCGTCGGCGTCGGCGCTTCGCGCGTGCGCGACATGTTCGAGCAGGCGAAGAAGAATGCGCCGTGCATCATCTTCATCGACGAAATCGACGCCGTCGGTCGCCATCGCGGCGCCGGCCTCGGTGGCGGCAACGACGAGCGCGAGCAGACGCTCAACCAGCTGCTCGTCGAGATGGACGGCTTTGAAGCCAACGAGGGCATCATCCTCATCGCGGCGACCAACCGCCCCGACGTGCTCGACCCCGCGTTGCTTCGCCCCGGCCGCTTTGACCGTCAGATCACCGTGCCGAACCCGGACGTGACGGGACGCGAGAAAATCCTGCGCGTGCACATGCGCAAGGTCCCTATCGCCCCCAACGTCGATCCGAAGGTCATCGCGCGCGGTACGCCCGGCTTCTCGGGTGCCGATCTCGCCAACCTCGTCAACGAGGCAGCCTTGCTCGCCGCGCGGCGCAACAAGCGCCTCGTCACGCAGCTCGAGTTCGAAGATTCCAAGGACAAGGTGATGATGGGTGCCGAGCGGCGCTCCATGGCCATGACCGAGGAAGAAAAGCTTGCCACCGCCTACCATGAGGCCGGCCACGCGCTGGTCAGCCTCAAGGTCGTGGGTGGCGATCCGCTGCATAAGGTGACGATCATTCCGCGCGGACGTGCGCTCGGCGTGACCATGAACCTGCCGGAGCGCGACAAGCTCAGCTACTCCAAGCAGTGGTGCGAGGCGCGCATCGCCATGTCGTTCGGCGGCCGCTGTGCCGAACAGGCAATCTACGGCAAGGACCACCTCAATACCGGCGCTTCGAGCGACATCATGCAGGCAACCGACCTTGCGCGCCGCATGGTCACCGAGTGGGGCATGAGCGAGAAGCTCGGGCCGCTGCGCTACAACGAGAACCAGCAGGAGGTATTCCTCGGTCACGCCATCACGCAGCGCCAGAACATGTCGGAAGACACTGCGCGCCTGATCGACCAGGAAATCCGCCGCATCGTCACCGAAGGCGAGATCACGGCACGCGAGGTGATTGCCAACCATCGCCGCGAGCTCGAAGCCGTCACCCAGGCGTTGATGGAGTACGAGACCATCTCCGGCGATGAGGTGCAGGCGCTGCTGCGGGGCGATAAGATCGTGCGCAAGCCGGATGACGACCTGCCCAAGGATCAGGTCGGCTCGGCCGTGCCGAGCGCTGGCGGCCGTTTCCGTCCCTCGGGCGGCATGGAGCCTCAGCCTCAGTCGTAACGGCTCCCCCTTTACCGGGGCAGAGCAACCACTCTAGATGCGGCCGCGGGATGTTTCTCGCGGCCGCTTCGCTTTGAGGACGACGTCGCCACATGCAGCGCTCCACCTACGTGCGCCCGGTCGGTATGTATCCAGCCCCCCCAGAGGCCGCCGACAATGTCTTCAGCGGCCTGCCGCTCGCCGGTCAGCCGTTGCGCTTTACGGCTATGGAGATCGCCCAGCGTGACGGCACGCAGGTCAAGCGCCGCGTTATCTCGCTGGAAGAAGCCATCGAGCGCGAGTGGGGACGCGGCACGCTGGATGCCGCGCATGACCTCGAGGCCATAACCAGCCCGCGCCCGCGCCTCGCCGGCCTCAGCCTCGATCGCCCACGCCTCATGGGCATCGTCAACGTCACGCCCGACAGCTTCTCCGACGGCGGCCTGCATGCCTCGGTCGAAGCCGGCATCGCGCACGGTCTGCAGCTGGCCGAGGAGGGCGCCGACATTCTCGATATCGGCGGGGAATCGACCCGCCCCGGCGCCGCCTACGTTCCGGTCGAGGAGGAACTGCGCCGCGTCATCCCGGTGATCGAAGGCTTGCGCGCGCGCACCGAGGCGCGCATTTCGATCGACACCCGCAAGGCCGAGGTGATGGCACGTGCGGCCGCCGCCGGCGCCGACATCCTCAACGACGTTTCCGCGCTCAGCCATGATCCGGATGCGCTGCGCGTCGCATCCGAGAGTGGCCTTCCCGTGGTGCTCATGCATGCGCAGGGTGATCCGCGCACGATGAACGACGACCCGCAATATTCCGATGTCGCGCTCGATGTGTTCGATTATCTGGAGCAGCGTCTCGCCGCCTGCGAAGCCGCCGGCATCGCGCGCTCGCGCATCGTCGTCGATCCCGGCATCGGCTTTGGCAAGCACCTGCACCACAACGTTGCCGTGCTGGCCTCACTGTCGCTCTACCACGCACTCGGCGTCCCGGTGCTGCTCGGCGCCTCGCGCAAGAAGCTCATCGACCACATCTCCGATGTTCCCAACCCGCGCGACCGCGTTCCAGGCTCGATCGCCGCGGCGCTGGCCGGCGTCTCCCAGGGAATGCAGATCATCCGCGTGCATGACGTCGCCGCCACGCGCCAGGCTCTTAACGTGTGGCGTGCCGCCCTGTCGGGCAGCGACCGGGGGCTCGACTGAGGGCCGCCGCGGGATCGGTTTCGGCTTTTTAAGGTGCTGTGTGTAACCTGCACCAACAGGATTTGATGGTTCAGAGCCCTGGGACGCCGCAAAAGCTGCGCGCCGGGGGCTTAGCATGCTCGCAAGCAACGGGCGGCCGGGGTAGCCTATGCAATCGAACACACGCAATTCCGGGCAGAAGCCCCGCAACCGAGCCAAGGGGATCTCCATGTCGCGCCGTTATTTCGGTACGGACGGTATTCGCGGTCTCGCCAACAAGTCGCCGATGACCTCGGAAGTCGCGCTGAAGGTCGGCATGGCCGCCGGCAAGATCTTCCAGACACAGAGCAACTACCGCCACCGCGTCGTCATCGGCAAGGATACCCGCCTTTCCGGCTACATGCTGGAAGCGGCATTGATGTCGGGCTTCACGGCCGTCGGCATGGACGTGTTCCTGCTCGGTCCGATGCCGACGCCGGCGGTCGCCATGCTCACCCGCTCGCTGCGCGCGGATCTCGGTGTGATGATCTCCGCCTCGCACAATCCGTATGACGACAACGGCATCAAGCTGTTCGATCCCGACGGCTACAAGCTTTCCGACGATACCGAGCGGCGCATCGAGCAGATGATCGATGCCGACACTGCCGACCTGCTAGCCTCCGCTGATGCCATCGGACGCGCCACGCGAGTTGAGAGCGCGCAGGAACGTTACATCGAGTTCGCCAAGCGCACGCTGCCCAAGAACCTGCGCCTCGACGGTCTGCGCATCGTCATCGATTGCGCGAACGGCGCCGGCTACAAGGTTGCCCCCGAGGCGTTGTGGGAGCTGGGTGCCGAAGTCATCAAGATCGGCGTCGAACCCAACGGCCGCAACATCAACGACAAGTGCGGCTCGACCGCGCCGGAGGCGCTGATGGCCAAGGTGCGCGAAGTGCGCGCCGACGTCGGCATCGCTCTCGACGGCGACGCCGACCGCGTGATCATCATCAACGAGAAGGGCGACATCGTCGACGGCGACCAGCTCATGGCAGTCATCGCCGACACATGGCATCGCTCCGGCAAGCTGACGGCGGGCGGCGTCGTCTCCACGGTAATGAGCAATCTGGGGCTCGAGCGCTACTTGAAGAGCATCGGGCTCGACATGGTGCGCACGCCTGTGGGCGATCGCTACGTCGTCGAGCATATGCGCAAGCACGGCTACAACGTCGGCGGCGAGCAGTCGGGACACATCGTGCTGTCCGATCATGTGACCACCGGGGACGGTCTCGTCACGGCGTTGCAACTCCTCGCCGTCGTCGTCTCCACCGGCTCGACGGTCAGCGAGGTCACCAATCGCTTCGAGCCGCTGCCGCAGATTCTCAAGAACGTGCGCTACGAGAGCGGCAGTCCGCTGGAAGATATGCGCGTCGTCAAAGCCATCGATGCCGGCAAGGCGAAGCTGGGCGCCTATGGTCGCCTCGTCATCCGCCCGTCCGGCACCGAGCCGGTCATTCGCGTCATGGCCGAAGGTGACGACGAGCGACTGGTGAGCACCGTGGTCGGCGACATCGTCGAAGCGGTGCGCGCGGCTGCTGCCGCCTGACGCCAACGCGCCCCGCACTCTCGCTCGACGCTCTTGATTGAACCTAAACCGCCGTTGCCGGCGGCTTAACGGCTCGTTAACGCATCGCGCTACGCAGCCCGCGTTTCAAATCGAAACGCCGATTAAGTGTCCCTTAAACACTCTCCTCCATATTCATCCCCTGAGCACGTTTCGCGTTCGCCGGACCGGCGCCGCCTCGTCAGGCGGCATGACGAATTCGAAGGGGAAGTAACATGAATACCAATCGCATTACCTACGCGCTGGGCGCTGCGCTCGGGTCGGCCATCGTGCTTGCCTTGAGCGCTCCTGCCATGGCCGCTGACATCTACGACGGCGGCCTCAAGGGTGGCTACGACGTTCCGCCGCCCCCGCCGAGCGACCGTGGGATCTACTTCAAGGGCTACATCGGCCAGGCCAATGCCGACGCTGGCGGCATGTGGAACGAGACCTACGACGCCAACGCTTTCACGATCTTCAATCACGATATCAAGTCGAGCCCGCTCTACGGCATCGGCGTCGGCTGGCAGGCGCGCCACTGGCTGCGCTTCGACCTCACCGGTGAATATCGCGGCGACGCTGCCTTCTTCGGCGCCAACTCCTATCCCGGCGGCGCCGGCTTCACGGCCGGCACCAACGAGTACACGGCCGACATGAAGAGCTGGCTGGGCCTCGCCAACGCCTACATCGACATGGGCAACTGGTGCGGCTTCACCCCGTACATCGGCGCCGGCATCGGCTTCTCGACCATCACGATCGAAGGCCTGAAGGACGTCAATGTTCCCCAAGGCGGTGTGGCCTTCGGCGGCAGCAGCACGAAGAGCAACTTCGCCTGGGCCCTGCACGCAGGCGTCAGCTACGACGTCACCCCGCAGACGGTGATCGATCTTGCGTATCGCTACACCGACCTCGGCAATGCGCAGAGTGGCCCTGTCACCACCTTTGACGGAGCGCTCGCCTACTCGGGTCATCAAATCAAGGACATCACGTCCAACGACCTGCTCTTCGGTGTTCGCTACAAGCTGCAGCGCGAAACCGTTGCCTACGAGCCGGTGAAGTAATCGACACGGCGCCGCGCAGCGGCGTCCCACGAAATTGCGCCGGGCCCCAACGTGGGCCCGGCGATCACGGCCCGGCGTCGATCGTGGCCCCTGAAGTTCCCAGTTCGATTTCCTAGTTTGCTTACGCGTGAGGCAATCGCCCCTTCGGGCGGCTCAAGCCTTCAAAAGCAGAGTTAGGACGTCGGGCGCGGCCTTCAGGCCAGCCAGCCGTCAAGCAAGGATCGACGCAGATGAATCGTGCCACCACTGGATTCCTCCTCGCATTGACGCTGAGCGCCGGCATGCTGGCCGCGCTGACGTCGGGCGCGCTCGCCGATGGCGACCCCTACTATTCCAACGGCATCAACCCCTCGGGCGTTCGCACGCCCGTCCCCGCGCCTGTGCCGGTGCCGGTCGAAGAGGCCGAGTGGTACTTCCGCGGAGACTTCGCCGCCGGCTTCGGGAGCACGCCGTCAGTCAACATCCTGGGCGCCAACCTCATCGAGCAGAACTTCGGAACGGTCCCGCGCTCAGACAGCTTCGAGCCGTCCTTTACCGGCGGCGTGGGCGTCGGCTACATCTGGGGCCCGTACTTCCGCACCGATTTGACGGTCGACCTGCACTCGATCATGAGCACCGAGCAGTCGGCCAGCGGCGTCGTCGGCGCGAATACCGTGTCGGTGTCTGACAAGACCAAGATGATGTCGACCATCCTGCTGCTCAACGGCTACTACGATTTCCGTACCGGCAGCGCGTGGACGCCGTACCTCGGCGGCGGCTTAGGCTTCACCGTCAATCAGGTAACGCGCAACCTGGACGTCACCTCGACGCCCGGCGGCACCAACGTTACCGCCGGCAATCGCAGCACTGACGTGCAATTTGCCGGTGCCGCTATGGCCGGCGTGACCTACGACGTCTCGTCGTTCTTCGCCATCGATGTGAACTATCGCTTCCTGCATATCGGCGGCTCGGGCGTCGGCCTTGCCCCCGACGTCGCCTCGACCACCGAGATCGGCAGTCTCAACGAACATCAGATCCGCGCTGGCTTACGGTTTTACGTCAATTAGCTGGTGCTGAGTTTCGCGTAGCAAGGGGCGGCCGTGTGCCGCCCCTTTTGCGTTTGCGGGCAGCGGTTGACGCCGGCGTTGCCTGCTCCTAGACCCGGCCGTCATGAGCCGCCTAGCCAAACCCGGCCGCCGTCCGGCCAATGCAAATTTCTCCTCGGGGCCGTGCGCCAAGCGCCCCGGGTGGACACCGGATGTGCTGCGATCCGCACTGGTCGGTCGCTCGCACCGCTCGCCGGCCGGCATTGCCCGGCTGAAGCTGGCCATCGATAAAACGCATGCCCTGCTGGGCCTTCCCCACGATTACTGCCTCGCCATCGTACCGGGCTCTGACACCGGCGCCTTCGAGATGGCGCTGTGGACGATGCTCGGCGCCCGCGGAGTCGATGTGCTTGCCTGGGAGGATTTCGGGCGGCGCTGGGTTGCCGACATCATCACCGAACTGCAGCTACCGGGTGCACGCGTGCTGGCCGCCGACTACGGCCACCTGCCCAACCTTGCGGCCGTCGACTTTGACCGCGACGTCATCTTCACCTGGAATGGCACGGCTGCCGGGGTGCGCGTGCCGAACGGGGATTGGATCCCCTCCGACCGCCGCGGGCTGACGTTTGCCGATGCTACCTCGGCGTTGTTCGCCCAGCGGATCGACTGGGCAAAGATCGATGTCGCCACCTTCTCCTGGCAGAAGATACTCGGCGGCGAGGCGGCGCACGGCATGCTCATCCTCAGCCCGCGCGCGCTGGAGCGCTTGGCCGCGTATCGGCCGCCGTGGCCGATCCCCAAGCTGTTCCGCCTCACCGAAAACGGTCGCGTGCTGCGCGAGCTTTTCGCCGGCGTCACCATCAACACGCCATCGCTGCTGTGCGTGGAGGACTATCTCGACACGCTCGCTTGGGCAGAGGGCATCGGCGGCCTCGATGCACTTCATCGGCGGGCCGATGCGAATGCCGGCGTGCTCTTCGACTGGATCGCCCGGACACCGTGGATCGACAACCTCGCCGTCGATCCGGCGACGCGCTCCAACACCTCGGTGTGCCTGCGCTTCACAGATGTGGGCGGAGGGGCCCCAGAGGAACGCCGCATCGCCGAACGCATCGTCACGCTCCTAGGCGAGCAGGGCGTTGCTCACGACATCGGCGCCTATCGCGGTGCCCCGGCTGGCCTGCGGATTTGGACTGGCGCCACCATCGAGACATCCGACATCGAAGCGCTCGTCCCGTGGCTCGATTGGGCCAACGCCGAGGCGCGCGAAGAAGTCGGTTAACGCCGCAGCAGGGTCCCCCGCCGAACTGCTGTCTGCGGCCATAATTCAGACGTGAACCGCCCCCACTCGTCTCGTCGGAGCGGCCCGATTCACTGGCCATTAAGGCCGCTCGATCGACTAGGAAATGGGACTAGCATGCGCAATCTCGTAGCGATCACCGGCTTGGCTCTGGTCGTCCTCGGCGGTCGCGCGATGGCCGAAGAGACCGCCGTAGCCTCACGCCTTGAAACGGTGACTGTATTCCTGTCCGGCGCCGAAGCGATGCGCACCGCCCGCATGGCACTCGACAAGGGCGAGCATACGCTGGTGTTCAGCGATCTGCCCGCCGAAGCGGTGCCCGGCTCCATCCGCGTCGACGGCAAGGCGACTGCCGGCCTCGACATCCAATCCGTCGACACGCGCCGCCGCTACATTCCGCGTGCCGACCAGGACGCCTTGCAGGCCGAGCGCAAGAGCATCGAAGACTCGATTGAGAAGCTGCGTGATGAACGCGGCATCGTTCAGGGCCAGGAGGACGCCGCGCAGACGCAAAAGACGCTGCTGCAGAACCTCGCCCAGATGCCCGGCCGCACGCCGATCGCGGAAGGCCAGCCGACACCGTCGGTCACGCCCGTTCCAACCACCGACTGGACGCAAATACTGGCGCTCATCTCTACCGGTATGACGGAAGCGCAGCGACTGGTGCTCGACGCCGAGGTCAAGAAACGCGATCTCGATCGCCGCATCGAGGAGCTGGAGAAAAAGTTGTCAGCCTTGGCGCCCGCGCGTACCGAGCAGACCGAGGTGAAGGTTCACGTCATCGCCGCTGCCCCGCTCGAAGCCGATCTCGCCGTCCGCTACCAGGTGCGCAATGCTGGCTGGACGCCGCGCTATGATGCCCGCCTTGCCACCGGTTCGAAAACCGCCCCGCCCTCTCTCGAGCTATCGCGGCGCGCCGATATCGTGCAGCGCACCGGCGAGGACTGGGACAATGTTGCTCTGCTGCTGTCGACGACGCGGCCGACGGCGAATGCCGCCGCACCGGCCATAGACACCGTCACCGTCGACTTCCAGCCCGACGCGAGAGACTCAGCTTCGTCCAGTCCGCTCGCCCCCGCGCCGGCGCCGCAGCTCTACGACGGCCTCGCGACGCGCCAGAGGAAGACGACGTCGTTGGCGGCCGCCGGCGGCGAAAGCGCCGAGGCGCCGGTCGAACTCGCCCTTGGTGAGCAAGCCGCCGCCGTCGAAGCGCTGCCTTTCCAGGCCGTGTTCGCCGTGCCGGGGCGCCCCACCGTCCCCTCGACCGGAGAGGCCAAGCGCGTGTTCCTGCAACAGGACGCCATCGAGCCCGTTCTCAGCGTCCTCACCGTGCCTAAGCTGGACGACAAGGCGTACCTCTACGCGCGCCTGGTTCTGCCAAAGGGCTCGCCCGTGTTGCCTGGATCGGTGTCGCTGTTTCGTGATGGCACCTTCGTTGGCACCGGCGCGCTGCCAATCCTAGCGCCCGGCGAGCGGCACGATCTGGGCTTTGGCGCCGATGACCAGGTGCGCGTGCGTCATGCCATCGCCGATGAAAAGCGCGGCGAGACCGGCCTCATTTCCTCGGCCAAGACGGACAGCCGCAACTACCGCATTACCGTCAAGAACATGCACGAGCGCGCCGTCGAGCTGGTGGTCCAGGACCAGATTCCCGTGTCGCAGAACGACGACATCAAGGTCGAACTCGTAGGCCCTGCACAGCCCACCAAAAAAGACCTCGATGGCAAGCGAGGCGTGGTCGCCTTCGAATCCACCCTGGGGCCCGAGGAAGAACGGCTGATCGAGTTCGGCTACCGGGTGATCTGGCCGGGCGCCCGCGCCATCGTCTACCACTAGGCTCCTTTTTCGGCGTCTTTCCCGGCCGCGCTCCAAGGCAGCGCTGTGCCGTCCCCCGGCCGGCAAGCGGGAGGGGTTGGCAAGGACGAATCTGCGCTATAAGAGCCCGAAAGGCCCTGGCCGCTCGCCGGGGCCTCTTTGCGAGTGGGACTTTTCATGGCGAACGTCGCGGTGGTCGGCGCCCAATGGGGCGATGAAGGCAAAGGTAAGGTTGTCGATTGGCTATCGGAACGCGCCGACATCGTCGTGCGCTTCCAGGGCGGCCATAACGCCGGTCACACCCTGGTCATCGGCGACAAGACCTTCAAGCTGTCGCTCCTGCCGTCGGGTGTTGTCCGCCCCGGCAAGCTCGGCGTCATCGGCAACGGCGTCGTTGTCGATCCGTGGGCGCTTTGTTCGGAGATCGACAAGCTGGCCGCGCAGGGCGTCGAGGTCAATCGCGAGAACCTGCGCATCGCCGAGAATGCCACGCTCATCCTGCCGCTGCATCGCGAGCTCGACGTCATCCGCGAGGAAGCCGCCGGCGCCGGCAAGATCGGCACCACGGGGCGCGGCATCGGTCCCGCTTACGAGGACAAGGTCGGCCGCCGCGCCATCCGTGCGCAGGACCTGCGCAACCCGGCGACGCTCGGCGCCAAGATCGATCGCATCCTCGTGCATCACAACGCGCTGCGTCGTGGCCTCGGCAAGCCTGAGTTCTCCAAGGAGACGATGCTCGCCGAGCTGACGGAGATCGCTCCCAAAATCCTGCCCTTCGTCGATGTCACCTGGGAGCTGCTCGATACGGCGCGCCGCGCCGGCAAGCGCATCCTTTTTGAAGGCGCCCAGGGCGCGCTGCTCGACATCGATCACGGCACATATCCGTTCGTGACCTCGTCCAACACGGTGGCCGCGCAGGCGGCGACCGGCTCGGGCATGGGGCCGCGCGGTATCGGCTACGTGCTTGGGATCGCCAAGGCCTACACGACGCGCGTCGGCTCTGGGCCCGTTCCCGACCGAACTGACCGATGAGGTCGGCAATCGCCTGGGCGAGCGCGGCCGCGAGTTCGGCACCGTGACGGGGCGCAAGCGCCGCTGTGGATGGTTCGACGCAACGCTGGTGCGCCAAACGCTCAAGATCGCCGGCATCGACGGCATCGCGCTGACCAAGCTCGACGTGCTCGACGGGTTCGAGGAATTGAAGGTCGGCGTCGGCTATATGCTGGACGGCGAGCGCATTGACCGCCTGCCGGCGAGCAGCGGCGCGCAGGCGCGGGTGCAGCCGATCTACGAGACGTTGGAAGGCTGGTCGCAATCGACGGCCGGCGCACGCTCATGGGGCGAACTGCCTGCGCAGGCGGTCAAGTACGTACGCTATATCGAGGAGCTGATCGAGCGGCCGGTCACCATGCTGTCGACCAGCCCTGAGCGCGACGACACGATCTTGATGAAAGATCCATTCGCAGACTAAGCCGCTCGTGGGTGGCAACTTCCCAAAAAGAAAGGACACCTGCCTCGGGCGAGGCAGGTGTCCTTTCAGATGGGTGGACCCGTGCCTCGACGAGGGGATGGGGGGAGGGGAGCGAAGCCCGTGTCCGCTGAGAAAATGCAGATCCCCCGAATATCGTTCCCACCCAGGATCGTATTTTTCACCGATTTCGTAAGGGCCGGAAAAACACCGCCAATTCAGCGGCAGGAGGGTGGTTTCCGCCGCGTCCGGTCGCCCGCGGTGGACCGTCAGGCTTAGACCACGTTGAAGATATTCATCAGAATGATGACGCTGATCGGCACTCCGAGCACCCAGAGAAGAACGCTGCGCATGTCGTCAAACTCCTTCGGTTGTTTTGCCGATAAACTCGTGGCGCAGACAAGAGTTCCGCGGCGACCGATGGCAACCGCCTACAGCTTGTCTTTAGGAAACAGGGCAATGGCATCAGCCGACAAGACGCCGCCGGTAAGCGCCATGTTCGCGAAGGGAGCTGCGTTGGCTATTTGCCTCGCGGTAATATCAATTTGTCCGATGCGCGAAGACAGCTGCGCGATCGAAGCGGCGTAGACTACCCTCGTGATCCCACACCAGACGATCGCTCCCATGCACATCACGCACGGCTCGCCGGAAGTATAGAGCGTCGTGCCCTTCAGCGCCTCGGGGTCATGCCCCTCGAGGAAAGCCCGGATGGCCATCATCTCCGCATGCGCCGTCGGGTCCGACTTGCGCTTGGTGCTGTTGCGGCCCAGTGCGAGCGCCCGACCATCGCTGACGATCACGGCGCCGAACGGGTAATCAGCTTGCTTGGCCTGCTCGATCGCGATCTGCATGAACTTTTCATCGTCGGGCGTCACCGGCGATGATCTGGCCCGCCCCGCCGCCGGTCCGCTCAGCACCGTCGCGGCGATAAGCACGCTTCCTCCGCCGAGCAATGCGCGCCTGTCCATCCTCCGCCTCCCCTTGCCGTGCGCTGGTCGCCGGCAAGTCTAAGCGCAAGACGCCTCTGCGGTCATCACGTACGTTGTCCCGCGACGAGGCCTTTGGCCGTGGCAAGGACGCCCGGCGTCAACTCGGCCGCAAGCAGGCGCCGGGGATCAACGGGCCCGGGCAGGACGATCTGTCCCGGCGGCACGGGGTGGAATCCGAAACGGCCGTAATAGGGCTCATCGCCGACCAAAAGCATGATCTGGACGCCATCCGCCTTGGCCGCCGCCATCGCCTCGCTGACCAGCCGCTTGCCGAAACCCTGGCCGGCAAAATCCGCATCAACCACGAGCGGCCCGAGCAGCAGAGCCGCACCGGTACCGCCGATGGTGATGGCGGTGAAGCGGACAGCCGCGATCGGCCGCTCGCCCAGCATTGCGACCCGACAATATGGCGAAAGAGGCGGGGCGCCTTCGCGCACGCGATAAGCGGTACGCGTGAAGCGGCCGGGCCCGAACACCTTGGCGTGCAACTGCGAAACGGCGGGAAAGTCGGCCGGCGTCATAGCCCGGCTGATGACATTAGGAGACATGGAACGAGGCTTTCGAGCAAAGCCGCGCGGCAGCGCCGGCGGGTCTCAACATCTAGTTGGCAACGCGAGGGAAGGGCGCGCGGCTGAGCGTGCCTCGTCGCAGCGTTGAGTCTCGTAGCCGTCTCATGAGCGGCCGTTTAGCATGCGTCCGGGCCTCGGTCCAGAGTCACCAGGCCGCGCTGCGCGGAGTGCCGCCAAGGATCTCCGCCAGCCGTCGCGCCGTGCCGCGGTTGACGTCGTCGGGCAGCGCATCGGGAGCGAACATCTGCTGCGCGGCGATCTCGTAATTGGGCTCGGGCACCCGCGTCTGCTGCCACGAGCGGACGATGAACAGCGCAATATGGTCGCCGGGAAAGACCGCTCCATTGGAATAGATCCCGAACAGCTGCGGCTCGCCGACCAGTCCCACGCCGACCTCCTCATCGAGTTCGCGCGCCAGCGCTGTTTCGACGCTCTCGCCGCGTTCGACGCCGCCACCGGGAAAGCGCCAGTCGGGCTGGTAGGTGTGGCGGATGAGCAGGACACGGCCCTCGCCGTCGATAATGGCCGCCTGCGCGCCGAGGGTCAGCCCGCGCGATATTCGCCAGTAGCGTTGCAAGAGTTTCCTAACGATGAGATCCCTCGCCACCCTCGGCTCCTCCATGGCGCACATGGCGCAACGTTTGGCGCCACCTGACGTTTGCGGTATCAGTCGCGGCACATGCTAGACTTCACGGTATCCCGCCCCGAGCAATATTAGCGAAGATATTCTGGCCGATCCCCGATGAGCGAAACCATCACGCTTGCCCACGTATCGGACGTGCATCTGTCGACGATGCCGCGCTTTGCGCTGCGTCATCTCAACGTCAAGCGGGGCCTCGGCTACATCAACTGGCGGCGCCAGCGCAAGCACACCCACCATCGCGCTGCGCTCGATCTCGTCATTGCCGACATGCAGGCCCGCAGTCCCGATCATATTGCCGTCACCGGCGACCTGATCAATCTGGGGCTGCCCATAGAATACGATGCGGCGACCGCCTGGCTGCACGCAGTCGGCACGCCGCAGCATGTCACCGTGGTCCCCGGCAACCACGATATCTACACGTCGCTGCGCGGCGACCCCGGCGTCGAGCGCTGGGCGGACTACATGCGCGCCGACGCCTTCGGGGCAAAGTACGCGCTGCGGCCGCCGGCACGCTTTCCTTTCGTGCGCCGCGTCGGTCCGGTGGCACTCATCGGCGTCAACTCCGCGGTGAAAACGCCGCCGTTGTTTGCCCAAGGCGAAGTCGGTGCGAGCCAGCTCGCCGCCCTCGCCACGCTTCTGGCGCAGTTGGGCGACGAGGCTCTCATTCGCGTCGTGCTCATCCATCATCCACCATTGCCGGGCCAGGCTCCGTCGCGGCGCGCGTTGCGCGATGCTTCAGCGCTGTCGCGCGTCCTCGCCGAGCATGGCGCCGAGCTCGTGCTGCACGGGCATAATCACGTCGACAGCCACATGGATTTCGCGCGCTTGGCCGAAACGGGCGGCGGCAGCATTCCCGTCATTGGCGTCGCCTCCGGTTCGATCGGGCGCGTGCACAAGAACGAGCCTCTCGGTCGCTACAATTTGCTGCACATCGGACGTGTTGATGGTCGCGTGCACATTGAGTGCACTACGCGTGGCCTGCAGGCCGGCGACAACGCGCTTGTGGAAATCGAACGCAAACGTCTCACCTGATCGGCAATCTCCGCGCTGTGTTGTCGCACGAGTGCCGAAATAATTGCTCGCATTCGCGCAGCTCAGGGCGTCGTTGCACAACGCCTGCGCAAACGCGCAGCCCTGTGTGCGTCATGCACAAATCTATGGCGACCGTGCAACGTTTGCGCGCCGACCAACATGTCGCGCGCTTCTCCCCATTCATCGTTCACCGTGGCACTATATAGGGCTACGAGGTGCAAGGCGGATGGAGCACCTCGGTTAGGCGGGGTGAATGCAAGTGCGTCTGTTCCGGCGAAACGTTCGACTGAATCTTGCTCTGCAAGGCGGCGGCGCCCACGGCGCCTTCACTTGGGGGGTGCTTGATCGTCTGCTCGAGGACGACGAGTTGGAAATCAGCTGGGTCAGCGCAACGAGTGCCGGGGCGGTGAACGCGGTCGCCGTTGCTGCAGGTCTCAGCGAGGGCGGCAAGACGTCGGCACGCAACAAGTTGCGCAGCGTCTGGGAAGCCGTGCACAAGGCGGGCGTCCCCGACCTCTTGCGCCTCAATCCATTCCTCTACGGTCTGTCGCGTACTCCGCACATGGCTCAGATGGCCAGTCTTTGGTCGCCGTATGAGTTTAATCCGCTCGGCTTTGATCCGCTGCGGCGCCTGCTCACTGAAAGCATCGACTTCGAAAAGCTGCGCAAGAGCTCGCCCATCGAGCTGCTCATCGCCGCGACGGAAATTGCCAGCGGACGGTCACGCATATTTCGTCGCCATGAGCTGAGCGTCGAGTCCGTGCTGGCTTCATCGTGCTTGCCGACCGTGCACCATGCGGTCGAGATCGATGGCGTCGCCTACTGGGACGGCGGCTTCTCAGCCAACCCCGACATCAAGACCCTGGCCATGGAGAGCCCGGTCGAGGATACGCTGATCGTGCAGCTCACCTCGATGGTGCGCGAGGGGCTACCAACAGGCGTGCGTGAGATCTCGATGCACGCCAACCGCCTCGCCTTCAACGCCCCGCTTATCCGCGAGGTCGAGCTGATCGAGACGGTGCGCGAGTGCTGGCAGGGTCGCATGGGCGGGCCACGCGGCCGCTACGGCAAGCTGGCGACGCATCGCTTCCACCTCATCGACGCGGGTCGCTATACCGCCGCCCTCAGCCCCGACAGCACCATGAAGCCCGACTGGAAGCTCTTAACCTATCTGTTCAGCGCCGGTCGTGATGAGGCCGACAAGTGGCTTGGCCAGCACCGGGGCAGCATCGGTCGCCGCTCCACGGTCGACCTCAAGGAGCGCTTCCTGACCCCGCAGTCCGAGAAGGACGCCAGTGCCGGGCCCGAACAAGCCTCCGCCAAAACAAGGGCCGTTGCAGGGGCCGATATACCCGACTGAATATAACGCTCGACGGGAGTTTGTCCGCCTCACTATCATGCCGCGCGCTTTGGCATAGAGGTCGTGATGAGCTTTGCTTCGAGCCCCCCCTGGACCACGCTTCGCGTGGCGCTGGTCGGCATCCTGCTTGCGTTCGCCTTCAGCGCGCCCGCGAATGCACAGGAGCAGCCGGCCGCCGGACTGCCAGCGGCCGCCGTGACGGGCATCCCGACCGTCGCTGCAGCGGCGAGCTTACGCTATGCACTCGATGCGATCGCCAGACGCTACGAGAAGGACAGCGGCAAGCGTATCCTGATCACCTACGGCGCCACCGGCACCCTCGTGCATCAGATCGAGGCCGGCGCACCTTTCCAGGCGCTGTTCGCCGCCGACGCCAAGAGTGTCAAGAAACTCGCCGCGGCTGGCAAGACTGAGGGCGACCCCGTTATATTCGCGCGCGGCGAGCTGAGCATCGCCGCGCCGAAGAGTTCGTCAGTCGTCGTCGATAGCGACTTCAAGGGGCTCAGGGCGGCCCTTGCCGCCGGCAAGGTGAAGCACGTCGCCATCGCCAATCCCGAGACGGCACCATACGGACGCGCCGCGCAGGAAGCGCTGCAGAAGGCCGGGTTGTGGGAACAGGTCCAGCGGTTGCTAGTAACAGGCGAGAATATCGGCCAGGCAACGACGTTCGTCTCCACGGGCGCCGCCGATGTGGGCTTCATCGCCCGCTCGCTGGCCATCTCCAAGGAGATTGCGCCGAGTGTTACATCCGCCGTCGTGCCGGAAAGCTGGCATGCGCCGATCGAGCATGGCATGGCGGTCATGAAGGGCGCCTCGCGAGAGGCCAAGGCCTTTGCCGACTTCGTCCGCGGGCCGCAAGGCCAAGAGGTACTAAAGGCCAACGGCTTCGCCGTTCCGGCCTCCTGATCGATAAGGCGCCGCGACATGGATTGGACCGCCTTCAGTCTGACACTGCAGCTCGCCGCCTGGACGGTGGTGCTGCTTGTGCCAATCGCCGTGCTTCTCGCCCGGCGACTAGCCTGGGGGCGCACGCGCTTCAAGAGCCTCATCGAGGCGCTGATCATGCTGCCCCTGGTGCTCCCGCCGACGGTGCTCGGCTTTTATCTGCTCGTCGCCTTCTCGCCGCAGTCGCAGCTCGGCAGCCTCTTGAGATCCATCACCGGCGAAGCCCTGGTGTTCTCGTTCGTCGGAATTCTGGTTGCTTCGCTGATCATCAACCTGCCGTTCGCGGTGCAGCCGATCCAGCGCGCCTTCGAGGCAATCCCCGACAACGTGCGCGAGGCCGCGTTCGTCAGCGGCCTGTCGCGCTGGGAGACGCTGCGGCGCATCGAGCTGCCGCTGGCCTGGCCCGGCATCGTCTCCGCAGTGGCGCTTACATTTGCCCACACACTCGGCGAGTTCGGCGTCATCTTGATGATCGGCGGCAGCATTCCCGGCGAAACGCGCGTGCTGTCGATTGCCATCTACGATCGCGTGCAGGCATTCGACATCGGCGCCGCGAGCGTGATGTCGGCCGTCCTGCTCGCCTTCTCGCTCATCGCCATCGCCGTCGTGCATATGCTGGCGCGCAACCGGACCGGCACGCATGGCCGGTGAGACGGGCGCGCTACAAGTCACTCTGAAGCAGGACGGCCCCATTCCGCTGGATGTGGAGCTGTCCTGCCAGCCCGGCGAGCTGCTGGCGCTCATCGGCCCGTCAGGCAGCGGCAAGACGACGACGCTGCGCTGCATAGCCGGGCTGTATCGACCCGCGGCGGGGAGCATCGTTGCTGGCGGCGAAACTTGGCTCGATACAGCGGCCGGCATCGATATGACGCCGCAGGCGCGCCGCGTCGGCCTGGTTTTTCAGGACTACGCGTTGTTTCCGCATCTGTGCGCGCGCGACAACGTGCGCCTGGCATTGCTGCACCTCGCCGAGCCCGCGCGCACCGAGCGGGCCGAGAGCCTGCTGGCGCGGGTCCATCTCAACGGGCTCGAGGCGCGCCGGCCCGATCAGCTTTCCGGCGGAGAGCGCCAGCGAGTCGCCCTCGCCCGCGCGCTGGCCCGCGACCCCAAGGTGCTGCTGCTCGATGAGCCGTTCTCCGCCGTCGATCGCATGACCCGCGAGCCGCTCAAGGAGGAGCTCGCCGCCCTGCACCGCTCGCTCGACATCCCCATCGTGCTCGTCACGCACGACCTGGAAGAGGCACAGGCGCTCGCCGACCGCATCTGTATCCTGCACGCGGGAACGACTTTGCAGATCGGCACCCCCGATCGAGGTGCGACTGCAGCCGTCAAATGCGCGCGTCGCCCGTCTAATGGGGCAGACCAACCTATTTGACGCCGTCATCGACGGCGAGCAGCGGGTGCGCTGGAACGGTGGCGCGCTGAGCGTCGCATCGACGCGCGGCTTCGAGCACGGACAGAAGGTCACCATCCTCGTGCCACCGGACTTCATCGCACTTGCAGAACCTGCGGCGACGGAAAATGTCGTGACCGGGACGCTCACGGATGTGCAGCGGCAAGGCGACATCTCCACGCTCACGCTGCTGGTCGCCGATGCGCCGTTGCGCTTCAGGCTGACGACGCGCGAGGTCGCTGCGCATCCGATGCATGTCGGCGATGCACTTCGCGTGCAACTCGATGCATCGACCCTGCACGTGATGCGCGAAAGCTAAGTGCGCTGTCGCCGGCCCGAGCCCATCACGTCAGCAGCCGCGCGTAGCCCTCAGTCACCGTCTCCTCGAGCATCTTCTTGTACGTTGCATAGTGGGGACTGTCGGCGGCAATGTCGCCGAGGTTGCCGTTGAACTCATCGCGCCGCGCGTAGACGATCGGCGTTGCGACCGGCACCAGCATCGCTCCGTGCTTGTGGATGGTGGTGATGATCCCGCGCATTTCGCCGAAGCGGTCGACCTGCGAAACGACGACCATGCGCATGGCGCCCTTGGTCAGGGAGACGAGGTGGATGAACATCGAAGAGGACGGAATGTAGAGCCGCCCGCGATGCGAGTAGGGTGCGTCCGGCCGGTCGCGCTCCTGGAACAGCAGGCTCGGCCAGTCCGGATCCCACGTCACGTCGGTGCGATAAGCGACAATGCAATCGGGACGCGAAAAAGCGCGGCGCAACGTTACGTAGCTGCCGATGTACTGGTCGACCGCGGCGCGGGTGTAGGCGCCCATGTACAACGGCGCGACGACTCCGCCGTTTTCGCCCTGCAACTCGGCCGGAGCGCCGGGCATACCGCCGGTCCCGCTCCAGGCGCCCTTCAATTTGTCGAAGTCGAGCCCCAGCACCATGCAGACGTCGAACAGCGTCTGATCGCGCACCGAACGGCCGCCGAGGAGGTTCTGGATGGTCTTCTCGTGGCAGTCGGAAGCATCGGCAAGTTCAGCCTGCGTCAGCTTTTTTTCGATCATTGCGGTCTTGATCTGAGTAACCGCGGATTCACGCGCTGATCTCGACACGGTGGCCTTCATGGGTGCGGTCTGCCTCGGAGAAGACGCCAATGGGAACGGAATTTGCCGGAATTTACCGGCAATTCTCCCTTCTGGGCAAACGGAACCACGCGCTAGCGGCGTTTCCTTGATGTTGGGGGTTGGGCGCCTCGTCTTTCCGGCGCGTCGCGGGCAGTGTCGAGGTGGATTTTCGTAACGGGCCGGCTCGGCTGGTCCCGCAAATCAGGAGCTCAATGCCATGAAGGCCCCGAGCGAGAGTTCTTGAAGACCCCCTTCATCTAGGCGGGCCCTGCGCCGCCGTCTTCGTTGCGCTTGGCGGCGCCGCCATCGTCGTCGGCGGAATGCTGCTGGTCGGCGCCCGCGAACTGAGCGTTGCCCGCTTCGTTCCCGATTTCGCCACCCTGCAGAGCCTCATTTTCGGCTGACGCCGACGCGTAGCTATCCTCAAATGCAAAGCGGCGGATGCCTGATGGGCACCCACCGCTTTTTTTGCGTCTTGCAGCCGCGATGGCGTTAGTTGCGGGCGATGCGCTCGACGGTTACCGGCGCGACGCCAGCAGACCGCATGCCGATGATGCCGGCTGCAGCGTTCGACAGATCGATGATGCGGCCGCGAATGAACGGACCACGATCATTGATGGTGACGATGACGGACTTGCCGTTGCGCTTGTTGGTGACGCGCACCTTGGTGCCGAACGGCAAGCTGCGGTGGGCGGCCGTCATGGCGCTGGGGTTGAAGCGGACGCCCGATGCCGTCATCTGGCCCTGCCAATAGTAGGATGCCATGCCCGACTGCGTGGAGGTGACGCGAACGGTCGACTCAGTCTCCACCGAGCGGACGGCGATCTCCGGCTTCTTCTCGAGCGCGGGGGTCTTCTCGGACGGCGCGATGGCAGCGTGCTGCTGCTTGTGGGCGGGAGCCTCGACCTTCGGCGTTTCGATCTTGGCCTGCTGCTTCTTCTCCGGCAAATCGACCTTTGCCTCAACGCGCTTGGCGGCGGTCTTCTCTTTCACCGTCTCCGACTTGGCGATGCGCGGGCTCTTGCGCTTGGTGCTCGCCTGGCGACGCCGGCTGCGTTCGCCGGTGTATTCGTTCGAACGGTAGGTCTTGGCCGTCGGTGCGCCGCCGCAGGCAAACGCCGGGCTCATGCACTGCCAAGGTGCGTTCTCGGCATTGGCCGGGCCGACCGCCACGAGGCCAAAGGTGGCGATCGTCAGCGCGGCAAGAAGATAGGTCCGCATTTCATACTCCTCGTTGCAGGGCAGCAGGCTCGGAACCATGGCGATCCCCAGACCAGCGTGTCGCTTCAGGACCGCTGGAGGCACGCTCGTTCGATGGCGCGCGATTGGTGGGTGAGATCGTCGTTCGTAGACGTCCGAAGCCGAACCCCAGAACCCGTTCAGCCGCCCTCTAGATTTTTGGGGTGTGCCCCCCGTTCCGGTCGCGCTACCGACCACCGGTAATTGTGGCGGTCAACGCTTCAATTTGAGCGACAATTGCGCAACATTCGAAGGAACGACGCTGTGTGAAGGAGTTAGCGCGAAAGTCGCTCGGCAGGGCGCGACCGCGGGTCGCACGTGCGAGCGAGATTTGCGCGCGCGAGTTGCCGCGTGCAGCGCGTGTGCGTAGAATTTCGCGTGGGGCATGACGGGCCGCCCCGTTAGACCTCGTGTCCAAGCGCCGTCTCCAACGCCTTTGGAGGCAAGCATGGACTCATCGAGCGCTTCGACAGCGACAGGCAACGCGCCGCCCGTCCCTACCTTCCGCGAACTCATCGCCGTCTTCGGCAAGATCGGGCTTCTGTCGTTTGGCGGTCCCGCCGCGCAGATCGCGCTCATGCACCGCGTGTTGGTCGAAGAGCGGGCCTGGCTCGATGAGCGCCGTTTTCTCTCCGCGCTGAGCTTCTGCATGCTGTTGCCCGGACCCGAAGCGATGCAGCTCGCCACCTATGCCGGCTGGCGCCTGCACGGCGTCAGGGGCGGGCTCGCCGCCGGCTTGCTGTTCGTCGCCCCGGGCGCCCTCTTGGTGCTGACGCTGTCGATCCTCTACGGGGCGTACGGCACAACACCGATGGTGGCGGCGCTGTTCGTCGGCGTGAAGGCGGCCGTGCTCGCCATCGTGCTGCAGGCGCTGCTGCGCGTCGCCAACAGGGCCATCAAAGGCCGGCTTGATTGGCTCGCCGCCGTAGCGGGCTTTGTCGCCCTCTTCTTCTTCAATCTGCCGTTCCCGCTGGTGATCGCCGTCGCCGCCGCGGCCGGCTATCTGCTGCGCTCCGGCGATGGCGTCACTTTTCCCGTCGAGCCCATCGCGCCGGTGCCGATGGCACAGACCCTGCGCACGCTTGCCGTCTGGCTTGCGGTGTGGCTGCTGCCGCTGTTCGCCATCGTTGCCGTGTTCGGCGCCGAGCATGTGCTGGCGCAAATCGCCTTCTTCTTTTCCAAGCTTGCCGTTGTCACGTTCGGCGGCGCCTACGCAGTCCTCGCCTACATGGCGCAGGAAGCGGTGAGTGGGTATCGCTGGCTCTCCGCCGGCGAGATGCTCGACGGGCTTGGTCTCGCCGAGACCACCAACGGACCGCTCATCCTCGTCACCGAGTTTGTCGGTTACATCGCCGCGCTGCGTGTCGGCGGCGTCGCCATAGGCATTCTCGGCGCCCTCGTCACGCTGTGGGCGACGTTCGCGCCTTGCTTCCTGTGGATATTTGTCGGCGCGCCCTACATCGAGCGCCTGACGCATGCTCCGCGACTTGTCTCGGCGTTGCGCACCGTCACCGGCGCCGTCGTCGGCGTCATCGCCAACCTGTCGGCGTGGTTCGCACTGCACGTCCTGTTTGCGCGTATCGACGAGCGTCACATCGGCCCGCTGCGCCTTTACGTGCCGGATATAACTTCGCTCGATGTGGTGGCGGTTGCGCTGTCGTGTCTGGCGATGGTGGCGATATTCGCGCTGCGCTGGAGCATCGCTGCGACGCTTGCCGTGTGCGCTGGCGCGGCGGTTCTGTGGCTCGGCGTCGCGACCTAGTCCACCGGTCTGAGAAAAGATCTAGAACCAGCCCTTGCGGCGGAAGTAGATGATCGGCCCGATGGCGGCGAGCACCATAAGTGCCAGCGCGAACGGATAACCGAGCCTCCATTCGAGCTCGGGCATGTGCGTGAAGTTCATGCCGTAGACCGAAGCAACCAGCGTCGGCGGCAGCAGGATCACCGCCATGACCGAGAACAGCTTGATGATCTGGTTCTGCTCGATGTTGATCATGCCGAGCGTCGCCTCGAGGATGAAGCTGATGCGCTGTGACAGAAACTTCGTGTGATCGAGCAGCGAATTGATGTCGCGCTGTGCGCCCTTGATGCGCTGGCGAATGCGCGGATCGTCTTCGCGATCCTGCGCCGCCTGCACGAAATACAGCAGCAACCGGCTGAGCGAGGACGCGCTGTCCTCGGCGCGCGCGGTGATATCGCCCGCCTTGCCGATGCGCCGCAGCACCGCGTCGAGGCGGCGATTGCGCGTCTGCTGTCCGCCGCGCAGGTCGAACACCGACTGGGCCAGACGCTCCACCTCGTCCTGGATGCGCTCGATGAGGTCGGCCATGCGGTGCACGATGGCGTCGATCAGTCCGGTCATGATCGACGCGCCGGTCGTGCAGGACGCGTCGCCCTTTTCGACGCGCTGCAGGTAGAGCGGAAATGCCTTGGGCTCGGCGTAGCGCACCGTCACCAGGCGGTCGCCGGCGAGGATGAAGGTCACGGCGGTCGACTGCGGCACAGGCGCTTCGACGTTGTAGACGATCGAGGCGGTCATGAAGTAGGCGCCGCGCTCTTGGTAGAAGCGATTGGACGGCTCGATCTCGCGCATCTCGGCGCGCGTCGGGACGTCGATGGTCAGCGCTTCCTCGACGAACTTGTCTTCTTCAGTCGTCGGCTGCAGGAGGTCGATCCACACGCAGTTGCCCGTCAACGGCGCACCCGCTTCGTGCACCTTGAGGCCCTTGCCGCTCAACTCGTAGATCGTGATCATGCGCTTTGGCTCCGCAAGACAGCGGCGGTCGGCATCGCGACCCTATTCTGGCCGCTTCCTACGCCTGCGGCAGGTCGGGCGCAACCGTACGCAGGTCGGCGACGGAGAGTTTCCGCGCCCCGGTGCCGAGAAGCTTCAGGTCATGGATAACGGGGTCAGGCGTGGCTGATGATGCGTGGAGCAGGGTATTCCAGGGGACGACCCTTTTCGCGGCTCTCGACGCGCAAGCGCACGATCTTCATCCGGCCCCCCTCGCGCTTGAGTTCGGCCGTCACATCGGCAAGCCCGCCGGCAAACTTGCCGACGAACGACACCTTGACCGACCTGTTGAGCAGCTCAGCGACCCTTTCAGCGGCCAGCATGGGCGACAGGAAGCCCGTCAACGGCCCGCGCGACCAGCGCGTCTCCACCTGGATCGCGTCCACGTAGAGCAGCGCGCCGAGCGGCTTTAATTCCTCCATATCGGCGCTGAGGACGGGGCGCAGCTCCTCGCGCGCATCATCGACGTAATGTTGATCGATGGCCGCCAGTCGCCAGGAGCGCGATAGGGTGCGCGTCACGTCGACGGTCAGGGCTTCGTACTCGTCGCTGCGGTTCTGTATGTCGAGCGCCACATTGCCGAGGAAGCTCGCCGTGAAGACGAGCAGCAGGGCGAACAGCATTCCGAGAGCGGCAAAGACCGTGCGTAGCATGTCGGGTCCCGATCGAGTTGCGAACGGCCACGCCCACGGTCCTTCCGGCCCGCAAGCACACGCGCCCACAGATGGAACTGTTATGACTTATACCGCAGGTAAGGGCTGTTCCGCAAAGTACATGCCGTGCGGCCCCAAGCCGCCGCCCTTCTCAAAAGGCTCGTTAGCCCACGAGATTGGGGTCCTCGCGGTCGTGCACGTGGCCGAGCGCGTCGAGCAGCGCGCGGTCGAGCTGACGGGGATCGAGGATGACCTTGCTGTCGTGGACACGGCGGACGGCGGTGCGCGGCACATTAAATTCGCCGGCGTTCTCGACGTAGATGACGATGTGGTCGGGGGCGGTCTCGCGCACGGCGCCGATGCCTTCCTGGCCTTCGGCGATGAAGGCCATGAAGCCCGGTTGGATCGTCTCGTTCATCGTGTGCTCCTCGTTGAGGGACTGCTATAACCGACCCCGCGCAGAGCGGGATCACGCCACTTCAGCGCCAATGCCGTTAGGGCCCGATCGTTTTAACGCCGAGTAAATGTCGGCGGAGGGGTAGTGAGTTCCGCAGCTCGCTCCATCCTGCTTTCGCTCGACATTGCGCGCTCTCCAAGGCGGACACATCGCTTCCCCGCTACTCCGCGGCCGCCTTGCCGGCATGGCCCAGCTTGACGTTCAGCTTGTTGATGAGATCGGCGGCAGCCTCGGGGATGTTGGTCCCCGGGCCGAACACGGCCGCAGCACCCGCGGCAAACAGCGCCGGATAGTCGGATGGCGGGATGACCCCGCCGACGACGACCATGATGTCGCCGCGACCTTCCTTGTCGAGCGCCTCCTTCAGATCCGGCACCAGCGTCAGGTGGCCTGCCGCCAGCGACGAAACGCCGATGACGTGCACGTCGTTCTCGACCGCCTGGCGTGCCGCTTCGTCGGGGGTTGCGAACAGCGGACCGATGTCGACATCGAAGCCGAGATCGGCGAACGCCGAGGCGATGACCTTCTGTCCGCGGTCGTGGCCGTCCTGGCCCATCTTGGCGATGAGGATGCGCGGCCGGCGCCCCTCGCTCTTGTCGAACGCTTCGACCAGCTGCAGCACCTTTGCGACGTTGGTGTTCATGGCTCCGGCCTCCGACCGGTAGACGCCGGAGATGGCGCGGATCTCGGCGCGATGACGGCCGTACACTTTCTCCATGGCATCGGAAATCTCCCCGACGCTGGCCTTGGCACGCGCCGCCTTGACGGCAAGGTCGAGCAGGTTGGCGCTGCCGCGCGCGCCCTCGGTCAGCGCCTCGAGTGCGGCCTGCGTAACTTTCTCGTCGCGCTCGCCGCGCAGGCGCTGCAGCTTGGCGATCTGCTGCTCGCGCACGCTCTTGTTGTCGACCTTGAGGATGTCGATGGTCGCCTCGTCATCGACGCGGTACTTGTTGACGCCGACGATGGTCTGTTTCCCGCTGTCGATGCGCGCCTGGGTGCGTGCTGCTGCTTCCTCGATGCGCATCTTCGGGATGCCGGCGGCGATCGCCTTGGCCATGCCGCCCAGCCGCTCGACCTCCGTGATGTGCGCCATCGCCTTGGCGGCAAGCTCATAGGTCAGCCGCTCGATGTAGTAGCTGCCGGCCCACGGGTCGATGACGCGGCAGGTGCCGGTCTCCTGCTGCAGCAGCAGCTGCGTGTTGCGGGCGATGCGGGCCGAGAAATCGGTCGGCAGGGCGATGGCTTCATCGAGCGCGTTGGTGTGCAGCGACTGCGTGTGACCCTGAGTTGCCGCCATGGCCTCGATGCACGTGCGCGTCACGTTGTTGAAGACGTCCTGTGCCGTCAGGCTCCAGCCCGATGTCTGGCAGTGCGTGCGCAGCGACAGCGAGCGGCCATCCTTGGGCTTGAATTCCTCCTGCAGGAGTTTCGCCCACAACAGACGCGCCGCGCGCATCTTGGCGATCTCCATGTAGAAGTTCATGCCGATGGCCCAGAAGAACGACAGGCGCGGCGCGAACGCGTCAATGTCGAGACCCGCGGCGACTCCGGCGCGTGCGTACTCGATGCCGTCTGCCAGCGTGTAGCCGAGTTCGAGGTCGGCGGTCGCTCCGGCCTCCTGCATGTGGTAGCCGGAGATCGAGATAGAGTTGAACTTCGGCATGTGGCGCGACGTGTAGCCGAAGATGTCCGACACGATGCGCATCGAGGATTCGGGCGGATAGATATAGGTGTTCCGCACCATGAACTCTTTGAGGATGTCGTTCTGGATCGTGCCGGAGAGCTTCTCGGGCGGCACGCCCTGCTCCTCGCCGGCGACGATGAACAAGGCGAGCACCGGCAGCACCGCGCCGTTCATGGTCATCGACACGGACATCTGCTCCAGCGGGATGCCGGAGAACAGCGTGCGCATGTCGTAGATGCTATCGATGGCGACGCCCGCCATGCCGACGTCGCCGCGCACGCGTGGATGATCGCTGTCATAGCCGCGGTGAGTGGCAAGGTCGAAGGCGACCGAGAGACCCTTCTGACCGGCGGCGATGTTGCGGCGATAGAATGCGTTGGAATCTTCCGCCGTCGAGAAGCCGGCGTACTGGCGCACGGTCCACGGCTGCAGCGCGTACATCGCCG
Source organism: uncultured Alphaproteobacteria bacterium (assembly GCA_963759735.1). Classification (GTDB taxonomy): domain Bacteria; phylum Pseudomonadota; class Alphaproteobacteria; order Rhizobiales; family Hyphomicrobiaceae; genus Hyphomicrobium_A. The sequence goes on along the minus strand of CAVXAF010000001.1, from coordinate 299,534 downwards.
GGTATGGGCCGCGCAGGTAGGGCGGGATGCCGGGGAAGGTGTCGAGGAAGTCGAGGCCGGCCGTATCGGCCGCCGTGTACACCGGCTTGATGCCGATGCCTTCCGGCGACTCCCATGTAATGGCGTCGGTGGCGGGCGCGGGTGCGCCGCCAGCAGTGCCACCGTCGAGGGCAATTTTGGTGAAGTCGGGGAGGCCGGTCATTCCTTCGCCTTCGTATCGTTCGTCTCGCACCGAAGCTGATGCCCGGCGTGCAGCGCAGCAAGATAGCAGATCGGGGCCTTTATGCGCCGGGACTTGGCGTCGCCGGGGCGCGCGCCCAGTGTGCGCAATTTTTGGCTTGAGGCCAAGGCTTTGAACACGGATTTCAGGGCGCCTGACCCCTCCCGCTGTCCGCAGGGCCGGGGGAGGCGCAGGACCAGGACGTCGGACCAGCGACGTTCGCCCAATTGGCGGGCGGCGACTTAGGCGTCCGTGCTCTCGAGGCTTTCTGCGAAGGCGCGCAGTTGCGCCAGATCGTGCCGCTGCTCCAACTCGCACACCTTGCCGTCGGCGATGCGCCAGTCGTGGACAAAGCGCGTTTCCAGAACTTTGCCCGTCTTCTTGTGGCGGAACTTCACTTCCGTTTCGGTCGAAGCGAAGTTGTCGGAGACGCGGATCGCACCCGGCTCGAAGGTCAGGATGTCGAACTCCTCCATCGAGCGATGCGCCAGCAAGGCGATCTCGGCGCGGCTGCGCGGGCGATTGATATCTTCCAGCATGTCATCGGGAAGCTGGGCGAGGAACCTGAAGTCGTCGCTGAGCAGGTCAACGACTTCGCCAAGTCGTTTCTCGCGAAAACATCTGTAGATGCTCTGCACCAGTATGAGTGTGTCCAAGTGCCCGATCGATGCCGTCTCAGCTTGCGAAAGTGCCGGTAAAAAAACATCCTGCGCGCCGGAGGTGCATCGCTCCACGTTGAGATATTTCCTGACGACAATCAGTATGCGGGGATAGGTGCACTATTCGTTGCCGGATATCCAGACAAAAGCATCCTGTGGCGGACGGTCTGTATACGGAAGAACTACCAAGCCCCGTCAACGAAAAATATTGCAAGGAACCCGAGGGTTCGGTGTTTGCAATTATCACAACGACAATCTATCCGCGGAGTCGTTAGGAACCCTCGATAAGGGACTGAAAAAGCATGGCGCATGAACGCAGCGTCAGAGACACCGTCGGCGCCTGGTGCAGCAAGGTTGCGGCTGAAGCGCGCCGCCACTGGCGTCTGTTGTTGGCCGCCGTGCTGGCGGTAGCCGGCATCGCGTTGGCAATCGAACTGAGCGACCGCCAGGGACGGCTCGACCTCCCGTCCGGCTATGCCGTCCGCATGACCTGCGAATCAGATCCCGAATCGGCCCTTTGGAGCGGTGGCTGTGACCGTGTCGCCGCCGACATCGCGCGCACCGACAAACCTGCGTTCGCCGAACTCTACGGCGCGTTCGTTACCGTTCACCACCGGCAGATCCCCTCGCCCGCCCTGCGTCGGCGGTTCGCCGGCGTGCCCTGCCAGGACGGCTTCGACCTTGAAACCCAGCTTCAGGGCACGCGCTATGTTTTTGTCCCGCTGCGCGCCCATTTCGTGGGCGCCTGCACGCGCGCGCAGGTGGAAGCGGTGATGGGCGAGATCGACGACCGCGACAGGGCGCTCCTGGCCATCGAACGTGAAGGCCTCAGCCACGCGGCGCTCGCCGCCGGCGCGCTGGCCAACCTCACCGAACCGCTGGTCATTCTCGCCGCCGTAGCCGTGATCGCGGCGTTGGCGATCCTCTAGCGGCAGGGTGTGCCAGAAAAATCGAGCGATATCCGCCGACTAATTTATTCCACGGGTGCGTCCCAGCGGTCATTGTGCAGCCGCGCGGGAATCGCCTAAGGTTTGGCGGTTGGGGAGTGCCATATGCAATTGAAGACAGCGCTTGCCGCTCTCGGGTTGGCTTTCACGGCCAGCCTTTTTGCGCCTGCACCGGTTGAAGCCGGGTGGTTCGGGCGTGATCGCGATCCCGACGCGCCTGATCGGTATCCCTACGTCTACGAGCCGCCGCGCTATTATCCCTACTACAACTCGGGTGATTGGCGTCCGGCGTCCGAGATGCGGCGCCCGCGCCCGTACTACCAGCAGCCCCCGTACTATCCGGCCTGGGGCTATCCCGTCGGCTGTGGCGACAGCTGCGAGACCGGCCCGTTGAAATAACCACACGAGCCTAGCCCGTCAGCCCGCCTTGCGCGGGCGAGATCATGCAACGCCTCCGATGGTGGCTGCATCCGGCGATGCAAGCTCGGCACGCTGGGTGCCGAGCTTGAGATTGAGCGCATCTGCAGGCGCGTCACTTAACGTCGAGCAACTCGACGTCGAACATCAAGGTTGCGTTGGGCGGGATGACTCCGCCGGCGCCGCGCGCGCCATAGCCTAACTGCGCTGGGATGATGAGTGTGCGCTTGCCGCCGACCTTCATGCCGGCAACGCCTTCATCCCAACCCTTGATCACCTGGCCCTGGCCGAGGCCGAACTCGAACGGCTCGCCGCGGTCCAGCGAGGAATCGAATTTCTCGCCCTTGGTTCCATTGTTATAGAGCCAGCCGGTGTAGTGCATCACGCAAACCTTGCCAGGGGTGGCCTCTTTGCCGCTGCCCACCTGGGTGTCGGCGATCGTTAGGCCAGACGGCGTTGTCATGCTGTTTCCTTGCTGTGCAAATGCGGGGGTGGATGGTGGCGCCGGCCAAGGCGCGCCAGCGAAGCAATGAGCGCGAGGGCCAAAGTGCCCCGGCGCGAAAGTGCGGGCATGCGTTCTCTCCCTGAAGGCTTTTGTTTTGCGGCCCGTCTGTAGCGCGTTTGGCGCACGAGGACCACCCGAGACGTCGGGTTGGCCTTGACGAGCGTGCCTGCGGTCAGCGGCGGGCGGTGCCGCTATGGCAGTCCAGCCATTTGGCAACGACGGTACGGTCGTGGAACTGGATGCCGCCGCAGTTCTGGCAGACGACCATCAGCACCTCGACGGCAGCGGCTTCAGCGCCGCAGGACGGCGCTCTCTGGCAGGCGATGGTGTGCACGTCGAGATCGCACTGCGATCTGAAGCGACCGCAGGCAGGGCATGCCGTGATGTGCTTACCAAAGAGAAAACGCTCGACGTCGCCTTTGCAGATATCGCGTCTTGCCGTGTCCGCCGTTGCCGGGTTCGCTGGCATCGTTGTCAGTGTCATGGCATCACCGTGTGCAATCCTTGCTTCAACGTAGGCGCGAGCGTCGGCGCTGGCAAGTCAAAGTGTCGCACCTAACCGAGGGCCTCCATGCCGAGAACAAGCGCCTCACCAGTTCTTCGCATCGCCGTCCAGGCGCGTCGTTGTGCCGGGTCAATGGCCTGCGCGCTGACATCGGCCATCGTTGCTACCGCCGGCTACACCGCCGCACTGGCCGATGATGCCGCCATACCCAGCCTCGTCGGCACCTGGGTCGGTGAGAACCGCATCGTTTCTGACAAGAAGGGCTTCAAGGTGTGGGGCGAAAAAACAGTCGTCATCACCGAGCAGCAGGATCGGCGTTTCCGCGGCCACTTCACGTACGCCGCAGGCACGAAACATTTCTTCGGAGTCATCTACCCAGACAACACCTCATTCACCTGGGTGGCTGCCGACAGCAAGGGCTACAACCACGGCCGCATTCTCGCACCCGACCGCATCGGCGCCTGCTATGTGGAATCGGGCGCCGAGGCGACGGCTGGCTGCGCCGAACTCACGCGTCGCAAGTAGCGGTTCGCCTCGCGGTTCTCGATGAAGGAAAATCTGCATGAAGCTCGCAACTCTGGCCGCCATCGCCGTTACGGCTTTCGTTCCGCTCGCCAACGCGCAAGATCCGCACGCGCATCACCACGAGGGGGGATCAGCGGCGTCCGCATCCGACGACAAGGTCATCGAGGCCTTCGAGACGGCCAACGAAAAGATGCACGCCGGCATGGACATCGAACTGACCGGCGATGCCGACGTCGATTTCATGCGCGGCATGATCCCCCATCATCAGGGTGCGATCGACATGGCCAAAGTCGCGCTGGAGCACGGCAAGGACCCCGAGGTGCGCAAGCTCGCCGAAGATGTGATCAAGGCGCAGGAGCAGGAGATCGCCTTGATGAAGGCTTGGCTGGCTAAGCGCGGCAAGTGACGCCCAGCGGGCCTTGTGAGAGAAACGCGTCGTAGAACTTAACGAAGGTGGAGCACGACATGCATCACATCGCACGCGCCGTCGGCTGCCTCTTGCTGCTGATGACGAGCGCCCACGCTCTGATGGCTCCCGAGTTCTATCGCCAGGCTCGCGCTGACGCGCCGTTCCACGTGCAGGTCGCCATCGACAAGGTGACGCCGCCGGCGAAGGGAGCGGGCAACTGCCTCGTGGAAGGCAAGACCGTCGAGGTCTTCAAGGACGCCGGTGGAAAACTTGCTGTCGGCAGCCCTGTGAGTTTCTCCGTCGCCTGTCACCGCGCGGGTGAGCAGGTGCCGATCGGCGGCACCATGTGGACCGATACCGACGCGTTGACGAGCGCCAAGTTCATCGAGGCCTACTTGACGCCGGGCGTCGACGGCTATGCGGTCGCCATGTGGAACTCGAAGATCATTGCAGAGCCATCGAAGGCGCCGCAGTTCCCGATCGACTGACGCTCAAGAGCCCTGCACGTACGCGCGCATTTTCAGCGCGTCGGCGAGAGGCACGATGCAGCCGCGCGCCCAGTCGACAAGCACCAGGGGCTCGGGCGTCACGAGCGCGCCGAGCGCCGCGACGACGGCAGCACAGTCACCGTCCGCGCCGTACAGCACCAGGCTGATCATCGCGACGCACGCGCCGTCACGATCAGGCACGACAATGATGCCGGTATTCGCCGCGCCGAAGCCGCGCACGCGCGGGACTGGTTCGGGGGCCGAGAATGTTCCGCTCGCCACCACGTCGAAAGCAGCAAGCTGGCGGCGCATCGCAGCGCATGCCTCGGCAAACGGAATGCGCATCTCGGCGAGTGCGACGGGCGGTGCGGAGCGCATGTAGATATCGGTCCATCCGCCGCCGTCGGGCGCCTCGTGGGCGGCCGCAAAGACACGGATACGCGCGTGTTCGCGCGCGCACCATTCGGCTGCGCTGGCCGGCAGAACCTCGATCCGGCCCCAATCGTCTTCGTGCACAAAGAGCTCGCGCGCTGCCTCGGCGCGTCCGTGCAGGCGTTCAATTAGCCGCTTCAGCGTTCGCGCCACGGGCACGGCACTCTCCTCCAACGTCCGATTTTGCTGGACTTTCAACGGGTCCGCTGACGCATCCGCGCCACACCGGACGAGAGAATATCAGCGCGAGCAAAAGCGAGACAACTCGCCACGCTCCCCGGCCGTTATCGTGCCCCGCGGGGAGTGCATTGAGGCGCGAGGACAGGTTATTCGGGGGAACTACCCAGCATGAGGATCGCATCCTCGACGATGCGCCGTATTGGCGTTGGCATGGTTGCGGTAGCACTCGCGTGCTTCGCGCAGGGCGCCCATGCGCAGCAGCGCACGTGCTCCGGCGTCGACTACAATCGCATGATCCTCGACATCATCTCCACGCTGCCGACCGGCGGCGGCTACAGCATCGGCGAAAGCTTCGTTGCGCCCAAGCTGCAAGCCCACAATGTCGGCGGCGGCAACTGGGAGCTGCGCGTCTACGACGGCTTTCCTTCCCACTGCACGAGTGCCACCTACGCTCTCTATGCGCACCTTATTGCGGTGCTCAACAACAGCGGGCGGATCAGCCTCTCCGCCGATCAGCTTCGCTCGCTCGAGGTGCGGCGGAGCATGCCCGACGGCTCGCAGCTGGTTGACGGCCAGGGCCCGTGGTGGATCTTCAACTCCAATGGCGCCGGCGTCGCCGCGCTGTTGAAGCACACCGGCACCGGCGTCAGCTTTCGTGACGACAAGCTGCGCTACGCGCGTCCCGGCGATTTCCTCAAGCTGTTCTGGAATGGCGGCGTCGGCGCCTCCGAGCAGGGCCACCAAGTGGTCTACACCGGACACCGCCAGGCCGACGGTCGTGACATGATCTGTTTCTGGGGTAGCCAGCGGCAGCACAAGAAGAAGCGCAGCGGCGGCACCGGGCCGCTCTACTTCCCCGCCCGCGCCGGCGCCGAGGTGCAGAGCGGCTACGGCGAAGTCTGCCGCCCGCGCGATGATGTGAAAGCGATGATTTTCTCGCGGGTCACCTGCATGGAGCATCTGGGCGCCGGTCTCGACGAAATGCGCGCCAAGGCCGAACGCGCAAGGCACCGGGCCACTCGGCATGCCGCTGGTCTTCGAAGACCCGTTCCTCATGTCGTTGCGTAAGACTTCGTCGGATCACGCCGCGCTGGATCGCCAGTACGGCATATTCCCGGCCCCCGCCGAGCTGGCCGGCATCGTCCCCGCGCCGCAGCAGTAAGGGCTACATACGTCGAAGCGGACGGAACGATCGCGAGCAGTACGCCCGGCCGATCGGCGCGGCCGCGTTCGCTGCGCTATCGAGGGAATGCATCCCAGTTGCCGTAGTCGGTCGACATGCGCCCAGCCGGGCCGAGCCCGGGAGCGTCGTCCGGCAACTTCGCGGCGCGCGGCTTGATGAGGGCCGTGCGCAAACGCCTGCGCGGCTCAGCAGCGTTGGAGCGCTGTGTGCGGACACGCGGCGCAGCGATTTTTGCTTCGGTCGGCGCCGCGGGGTCATTCGCCGCCGGTTCATTTCTGGCCGCGTCGGCCGCAGGCGGATCGGTAGATTGCCGCCGCGACCGGCGATGTCTGCGTCGGCGCCGTGCTCACTTCGATTGGCGTGGCGGCGATCGGCGTTGGCGCTGGCGCGTCGTCGAGCGAGGCGCGCGCCTGCTCCACGCTGGCCTCGATGAAACGCTGGCTCAATGCCTCACCGCGGGCGCGTGCCGAAGCGCCGCTCGCGGCGATGTCCGCGCGGCCCGCTTGGGCGCTGTTCGCCCGCCATGCATCGGCGAGATCGGCCACGCGTGCGGCGTCGATGAATGACGGCACCTTCGACGACGGCAGTATCGGCGTTCGTTTGCGCCGTCGCCGGCGCGATCAGCAGCGTTCCGCCGGCAACGATGCCCGCGGCGATCCGCAATACGCGTAACGACATTTTTTGGTGTGCGGACATGCCTACTACCCCAGCGGCTAAAACGGCCGTCTGCCAGGCGACCTGACGATCGCTGTTAACCGGTGGTGATCGTAGTCTGACCCACCTGACGTGGCGCGCCGGGCAATGCAGCTATGCCGCTCTGCCTGCGTGCTTTGAAGACGGCGCCCTGAGCTCTGCCCCGCTCCGCGCCATGGCGCGACGGCGTCCGTTTCGAGACGCGATACTACGGCTCGACAAGGCAAGAACATGGCGCGCGGCGCGCAATATCAAGCGTGTGAATGTCGGGCCTTGCGCCGGCGCACGCGCGGTCGTACCGAAGTGGTAGCCGCTTGGCCCCCTCGTGCGGAGCCCTCATATGCGCGACCGCCTGCTGTACGTGCTCCTTGTCGTCAACGTGCTGGTGGTCGCCGGGCTCGCCGCCAAGACCATCTACGACTACCAGGCATATCGGTCTCTGATCTCCGAGGGCAGGACCGCCTCCGCAACCGTGCGTGGCGTGCACGTCGCGGTGCACAGTCGTGCCGGTGAGGCGGGGCGCTGGGCCCTCGACTACAGCTTCACGACACTCGCCAACGAGACGATCAACGGCAACGTGGGGCTGTCGCGCGAGCGGGCCGCGGCCTATCGCGTCGGCCAGCGCGTCGACGTCGTGTACGATCCAGCCGATCCCTCGCTGTCGGCGCTCAATCCCGAGCAGGCGTGGGCGGTGTTCGTCTACGACGAATGGGTGCTGGTGCCGTACCTGGCGACGTTGATGGCGCTCGCCTGGATGCTCATCGAACGCCGCCGCCGCGCCTAGCCCGCCGGCCGGGCTAAGGACGCCGATGCTGCCGGGATGGCCCCGGGCGGCGTGATGCCCATGGACACGTAGACGCTCATCAGTTCGTCGATGCCGCCTTCCGCCGGCTCGATCCACGCCGCCGGTACGTAGACCAGCGCGCCGCCGAACGGCACCGGGGCGGAGGGAATGAGGACGGCGAGATAGTCTTCATCGCCGAGGCGGACCGGTGTCTTTGACGGCAGCAGCGCCAGCACTGCGGCGCCGGGTCTGCCGCCGAAGAAGCACCAAGCCGGGCTCATGCTCTTCAGGCTGTCGCCGTTCTTGGTATCGACGATCGACACGAAGCGGCTGGAGAGATCGTAGACGCTGGAGATGAGCGGGATGCGGCGAATGAGCGCGGTCGAAGAGCGCAGCGATCCAGGCGCCGAGCCGCGAATGTACCGCGAGGCCGAGAGCGTAGATGGCGGCGACGATGATCCCGAGGCCGATGAGGTAGGAGACGAGTTCGGAGGCGTCGCCGCCGAAGCCGAGAGATGTGAGGAAGCGCCCGAAGCCGCTGCTGGGACCGAAGTATTGGTTGAGCAGCGACAGCAGCCAGGCGATGACGAAGATGGTGAGCAGCAGCGGCAGCGCGGCCAGCAGGCCGGTGATGAAGATACGGCTGATGCGGCTCATTGGTGATCTCCGTGCGTCGGCAGGGAATCCCGCCGCTACGAGGCGGAGCGTCTGCAACGTCCGGCGCGCCGTCAAGTGCGCGCTGCGGCCAGTATCGACTGGCGTGGACGCCGGTCTTCGCCGGGGGTCGTTCAACGGGCGATGCAACTACTGCCCTGGCCGTCCCGTTTTGCGCGGGCGGCCGCGGCGTCCCTTTTTCTCCTGCTCGCTCGGCACATCGATGGTGCGCGACGGGCGCGGCGTCGGCGGGGCCCCTTTAACCGGCAGCATGGCGTGCGGCCCCATCTCATCCAGCGTCGGCTTGTGCGGCCCGCGCACGCCTTCCCCGAACGCTCCCGCCTTGGTGCGCGGATCGATGTTGGGCGCCCGCGCCGGCACGGCGTCCGCGTCGCGCAGCGGAATCGCCCGGTCGGTGCCGGGACCCATGTCGTCGAGCGACGGCTTCTTGGCGCGCGACAGCGGCTTTGCCGTCGACTGCGCATTGGTTGGCTGCACCGGCTCGTATTCGGTGGAAATGCGCGACCCCGCGTGCGGAAGGTTGGCGCTCGGCCCGTACTTGCGCTCGCCCTTGAAGGCGCCGGCCTTATCTTCGACCTCCGCTTGGCGCGCCAGGGGATCGTCGGCGATGGCAAGCTCGGTGTCGCGCAGGCGCTTGATCTCATCGCGCAGCCGCGCCGCCGTCTCGAACTCGAGATCGGCCGCCGCCGTGTGCATGCGCTTTTCCATGTCCTCGATGACGGCGGCGAGGTTGTGCCCGACCATCGGCGCATCGGCGAGGCCGATGTCCACCGTCACGTGATCCTGCTCATAGACCGACGCCATGACGTCGTGGATGTTGCTGCGAATGCTTTCCGGCGTGATGCCGTGGGCGAGGTTATAGGCGACCTGCTTCTCGCGCCGCCGGTCCGTCTCCGCGATGGCGCGCTCCATCGAGCCGGTGACGTGGTCGGCGTAGAGGATGACGCGGCCGTCGATGTTGCGGGCCGCGCGGCCGATCGTCTGCACCAGCGAGGTCTCCGAGCGCAGGAAGCCCTCCTTGTCGGCATCGAGGATGGCGACCAGCGCGCATTCGGGAATGTCGAGACCTTCGCGCAGCAGGTTGATGCCGATCAGCACGTCGTAAGCACCGAGGCGCAGATCGCGGATGATCTCGATGCGCTCGAGGGTCTCGATGTCGGCGTGCATGTAGCGCACGCGAATGCCGGCCTCGTGCATGTACTCGGTCAGGTCTTCGGCCATGCGCTTCGTGAGCGTCGTCACCAGCGTGCGATAGCCGCGCTTGGCCACCTGCCGAACCTCGTCGAGCAGATCATCGACCTGCGTCTTGGCGGGGCGGATAAACACCGGTGGGTCGGTGAGGCCGGTGGGACGAATGACCTGCTCGACGAACGTGCCGCTGGTCTCCTCCATTTCCCACGAGCCGGGCGTTGCCGAAACGAACGCCGTCTGCGGACGCATGGCGTCCCATTCCTCGAAACGCAGAGGTCGATTGTCGAGGCACGAGGGCAGGCGGAAGCCGTACTCGGCCAGCGTCGCCTTGCGCCGGTAGTCGCCGCGGAACATGGCGCCGATCTGCGGCACGGTCACGTGGCTCTCGTCGACGAAGACGAGCGCGTTGTCGGGCAGATATTCGAACAGCGTCGGCGGCGGCTCGCCCGGCTTGCGGCCGGTGAGATAGCGCGAGTAATTCTCGATGCCGGCGCACGAGCCCGTGGCCTCCATCATCTCCATGTCGAAGATGGTGCGCTGCTCCAGGCGCTGCGCCTCCAGCAGCTTGCCGTTGGCGTAAAGTTCGTCGAGGCGCAGCTTCAGCTCCGCCTTGATCGACCTGATGGCCTGCTGCAGCGTCGGCTTGGGCGTCACGTAATGCGAGTTGGAGTAGATCTTGACCAGCGCCAGCTCGTCCGACTTTTGGCCAGTGAGCGGGTCGAACTCGACGATGCTTTCGACGTCGTCACCGAACAGCGAGATACGCCAGGCGCGGTCTTCCAAATGCGCCGGGAACAGCTCGACGGTATCGCCGCGCACGCGGAACGAGCCGCGCACGAAGTTGATGTCGTTGCGCCGATAATGCAGCGCCACGAGGTCGGCGATGAGCTGGTCGCGCGAGAGCCGCTCGCCCACCTGCACGGTGAACGTCATGGCCGTATACGTTTCCACCGAGCCGATGCCGTAGATGCACGACACGCTGGCGACGATGATCACGTCGTCGCGTTCCAGCAGCGAGCGCGTCGCCGCATGGCGCATGCGGTCGATCTGTTCGTTGACCGAGGATTCCTTCTCGATGTAGGTATCGGTGCGCGGTACGTACGCCTCCGGCTGGTAGTAGTCGTAGTACGAGACGAAGTACTCGACCGCGTTTTCCGGAAAGAACCCCTTGAACTCGCCGTAGAGCTGCGCCGCCAGCGTCTTGTTGGGAGCAAGGATCAGCGCCGGCCGCTGCGTGCCCTCGATCACCTTGGCCATGGTGAACGTCTTGCCCGAGCCGGTGACACCCAGCAGCACCTGGCTGCGCTCGTGCTCGTTGGCGCCCTTGACGAGTTCGGCGATGGCGGTCGGCTGGTCGCCCTTCGGCGAGTAGTGGGAGATGATCTCGAAGCGCACGCCGCCTTCCGACTTCTCCGGGCGCGGTGGCCGGTGCGGCGTGAAGGTCGCCTGATCGCCGGAAACCAGCGGATGCGCCGCCATCATCGGCTGGCTCTGCAATATTTCGCGGGCGCGTTCGGAGCGCTGCTCGGGCTTGGCGAGCAGGGCGTCGAGATACTTGCCCATCGGCTCGCCGCCGAACGGTGGGCGCGGGCCCTGCTGGCGCAGCGCCGGCAGCGGCTTGTGCGTCTCCTCCAGGTCGTAGCTCGGCCGCGCCTCCGGGGGCTGTGGCCGCAGCTCGACCTCGCCGCCTGGCGACAGCATCGGACGCAAAGGCCCGACGCCGAAATCCGCCTGCGGCGCTTCGCTGAGGCCGGCCCCCGTCGTCTGCTCGGCGCGCTTGCGGCCCGCCTTGCCGCGCGCCCGCACCTCGGGCGTGCCGGCCGCCGTCTCGGTGGGCGGCGGCGTCGGCTTGCCTGACCTGACGCGCGAGGGGCGCGGCTTGGGGATCTTGTCGGGGTCCTTGGGGGGAGGGGGCATGGCCCGAATATGGCGTTTAGCGCCCGCCCACTCAAGCCGGCGGTTGTCCCAAACTGCTGAGGCTTCCCGAGATGAGGGAGTGAGTAAGCCGACACCCCAGCTTAATAATTCGCCCCGAAGCTGCCGCATCGGGGCCGCGATCGACGTGGAGACTGTTGGCTAGGGAAATCAGGAGCTTCGTATGCACAGGTTCAGGCAGATATTTGCGCTGGCGGCGGCTACCGCGCTGGGCGCTACAGCCGCCCAGGCAGCGCAGCCCCGCGCAGTCCTCGAGTTGTTCACCAGCCCGTTCTGCTCATCCTGTCCGCCGGCCGACGCACTGTTCGTCGAACTCGCCCGCTATCCCGATCTCATCACCCTTGTCATGCCGGTCGATTCCTACGACCGCCCCGGCCGCAAGGATGCACTGGCCAAGCCGGCCTTTTCCGATCGCCAGTCGGCCTATGCCGACGTGCGTCAGCAAGACTTCCTCTATACGCCGGAGGCCGTGATCAACGGCGCCGCCCAGGCCGACGGCTCTGATCGCTCGGAGATCGGCGATGCCATCGCGCAGACGGCCGGCGTGCTGTCGGTCCCCGTGAAGGCGGCGGTGGCGGGAACCGAGATCGAGGTCTCTGTCGGCGCCAGTAAACACGCCGTCGAGGGCGGCGCGATGATCACCTTGCTTCCGTTCATGACGTCCCGCGAAATCGCTCTGCGTGGTGGCGAGACGCTGCACTACGCCAACCTCGTGCGCGATATCATTCCGGCCGGCCGCTGGGACGGCAAGGCGGTGAAGAAGAAGCTGCAGTTGCAGAACACGGCCCAGTACGACGGCGTCGTCGTGCTGCTTCAAGCGGGTACGCCCGAAAAGCCAGGTGCCATACTCGGCGCGACGCGCGTCCCGCTCCGCGGAACGCTGGATGACCTGCACCGCACGCGGCTCGAGTTGGAATGAGCGGTACCCCGGCACCGAGGGCGATTGCTCTCGGCAGGTAACGAATGCCGCCCATCGCCGAATATGTTCAGCAGGCGATTGCTGAGCAGGAAGCACGTACATGCGCGGATATTGGCAGGCACGGACATTGGCCGCTGTTTTGGCAGCAACCTCCGTCGGCTATCTATCCGCCGCCGCCGGCCCGGCGACGCAGCCCCCGCACGTGCTTGAGCTGTTCACCAGCCAGGGGTGCTCATCGTGCCCGCCGGCCGATCGCCTGTTGGCGGAGCTCGCCGGTGACCCTCAATTCATCGTCATGTCGCTGCCGGTCGACTACTGGGATCGGCTCGGCTGGAAGGATACTTTCGCCAAGCACACGTTCACCGAGCGCCAGTATGCGTACGCCAACGGGCGCGGCGACAAGCAGGTCTACACTCCGCAGGTGGTGGTCAACGGCAGTGAGCACGCCAACGGCGCCAGCCGGCGGGCCATCGATGCTTCGGCTGAGACCACGGCGCCGTTGAACGTGCCGGTGAGCCTGCAGCGCCATGGCGACGACATCACTATTTCCGTCGGAGCGGCGAGCGCGGCGGCGCCGCAGGCCACGCTTGTCCTGCTGCCGTATCTGGCGTCGCGCGACGTCGCCGTCGGGCGCGGCGAGAATGCGCGTCGCAAACTGACCTATACCAACGTCGTGCGCGACATCGTTTCGTTGGCGCCGTGGAGCGGCACGCCGCTCGAGCGCTCTATTTCCGGCAAGGACTACGCGCAGTACGACGGCATCATCGTGCTGGTGCAGACCGGAACGCCGCAAAGCCCCGGCGCCATCATCGGCGCTGCGCGTCTGCCGCTGAAAGCCTCAGCCTCCTGACACGGGCGTCCCCGTCGCTTCCTGCTGCGGCTCCGTGATCGTGTCCTCGGTGGGGACCTGCGCATTCCACAGCACGGCGACGCCGATCAGGGCCGACAGCAGCGAGGCGGCGAACACCGCGATCTTCGCGGCGGAGAAATCGCTGGCAAGCGGGAACGCCTGGCCGGCGATGAACAGCGACATCGTGAAGCCGATGCCAGCCAGCGCGCCGGCGCCGCATAATTGACGCCAGGAATATTCGGCCGGCTTGGCGGCGAGGCCGAGCTGCACGGCGAGGGCCGAGGCCGCAATGAGCCCCAGCGGTTTGCCGATGACCAGGCCGGCCATGATGGCCAGCATCAGGTGCTCGTGGCCGCCGATCACGCCGATGGTCAACGGCACGCCGGCGTTGGCCAGCGCGAACAGCGGCAGGATGATGTAGCTCGACCGGGCGCCGGCGTGGCGCAGGAGGCGGTCGGCCGGGGATTCGATGCGATCGAAAATGGCGTCGATGGCGCGCACCACCGGCACCGATGGCCCGTGGCGCAGCACCTCCGGGCCGCGACGCGCCTCGGCCTGTACGATGGTCGACAGCTGCGTCGTCAGGGCATTGAGGTCGGGCGGCGGACGCGTCGGCACGAACAGCGCCAGCACCACACCGGCGAGCGTCGCATGCAGGCCGCCAGCGTGCACGCACGCCCACAGCAGCACGCCGAGCAGCAGGTAGGGCGTGACGCGATAGATGCGTGCGCGGCTGAGCAGGCCAGACCCACCGTGACGCCGAGCGCCGCCAGCAGGTAGCCCCAATGCAGCGCGTTGGAATAGAACAGCGCCACCACGGTGATGGCCCCGATATCGTCGACGATGGCGGCAGCGGTGAGGAAGATGCGCAACTCGACCGGGACGCGGGCCCCCATCATGACGATGAGCGCCACGGCGAAGGCGGTGTCGGTCGCCATCGGTACGCCCCAGCCGTGCGCCCACGGCCCAGCCGGGATGATGAGCGCGTAGAGCGCCGCCGGCACGACCATGCCGCCGAGTGCGGCGGCGATGGGCAGCGCCGCCGAGCGACGGGTGGCGAGGCGCCCCACGGTGAACTCGCGCTTGATCTCCAGCCCCACGACAAGGAAGAAGACGGTCAGCAGGCCGTCGTTGACCCAGTGGCGCAGCGTCATCTGGAAGCTTGCAGAGCCGAGCGTGACGCCCAGGTACTGTTCCCAGAATGCTTCGAAGGCGCCGCCCCACATCGAATTGGTGATCACGATGGCCAGCACCGTGGCGAGCAGCAGCAGCACGCCGGCCGAAGGTCCCCAACTGGCGAAGTCGAGGGCGGCGGAGCGGAATCGGAAGCCGAGCGTGCCCAGCATCGCGTCGGAAAACGAGCTTTCGTCCCACGGGCCGTCATAGCGCCGCCCGTTGATGAAGAACGTCGGCGTGATGAGGACGCCGGACGCGCGCGCGCTCTGCTCGTCGGCGTCGACGCGCTCCTTGGCATACTGTTCGAATTCGGGCGAGGCTTGCGCGTAAGGCACGTCGACGCCGAGGTCGCTGGCCACTGACTTCAGATCGTCCTCGGTGAGCGCCTGCGAGCGCGACATCAGCTTGACGTGCGCATCCCAGAACCGCTCGGCATTAGGTGCGTGCTCGACGAGTTCGGCGGCGCGTCGCGCCAGCCCGTCGTCGCGCACGGGGCGGTGGCGGAAGACATAGCGCAGCCGGTCGCCGAGCTGGTCGCGCACCTGGGCGATGCGCTCGTTGGCGGCACGGCAGTAGGGGCACGCGTAGCTGCCGTACTCGACAAGAGTGATGGGGGCATTATCGGGGCCAAGAATGTGATCTTCCGGACCGACGGCACGATCCAGGCGATTGCTCTGGCTCAACTGGTTCACGCCACCTCCCGCTGATTTTCTTCCCGGCGATCGGCCAGCCGGCGCCGGCCGCGCGCATCCGCGATACCTACAAGGCTGCCGCCGCGGCGTCACCCCTGCCCGTCGCGGCCATCGAACGCAGAGTTAAGGTCGCCTGCCGGCGGACACGGCACGTCGTGCCGCGAGTTCCAACGCCTCTAAGAAGCGCGAGCGGTCCTGGCGCGTGAAGCCGGCGTTGTAGCCCTTGCTCTCTCCCGTTTCGCGCAAATGCGCTGACAGCTCGCGCATCGCGAGTGCCATGCCAATACCGGCCTCGGTGAACGGCTTGCCGGTCGGGCCGATCACCTGCGCGCCATTCTTGAGGCAGCGCGCAGCCAACGGAATATCGGCGGTGACGGCGATGTCGCTGGCGCCGATGCGCTCGGCGATCCAGTCGTCGGCCGCATCGGGTCCCTCGGCGACGACGACGCGATGGATCAGCGGCCCCTCGGGCAGCCGCATGAAGGCGTTCGACACGAAATGGATTTGCAGGCCATGGCGCTCGGCGACGCGCACCGCCTCGTCCTTCACCGGACAGGCGTCGGCGTCGACATAGATGGTCGGCGATGGTGTCTCGTTGCTCACGCGCCGGTGTTTAGCGGTCTCCGCCGCCCCTGCAAAGTGCGCCGATGGCTGCGCTCATTGGATAGGCTCTGCCAGCAGCTTGGCGAGTCCCTCGGCATCGAGGATCTTGTCGGTCAGCCCCGCCGCTGGCGTGCGCGCTTCGGCGTCCATCACCGGTCCCGGCGCGACGGCGGCGACGAGCCGCTCCCACACCGCCGGCTTGATCGAGGATTGTCCCCAGATCGCCGACAGCAGATACCGCACCTTGGCGTGCTTGTGCGCCGCGGCTTCGAGCCGGCCGATCACTATCGGGCCGTTGGCAATTGAGCAGGGTTTCCAGCGCGCCGGCGCCGAGGAGCGCGACGTGGGCACCGGTCTGACACTCGTCGAGCGCCGCGAGGATGAATTGCACCGCCGCATCCGGCGCCGCCTGAACCATCTCGTCGACGCAGTCGTAGGCGCGCATGCGATCGGATTTGTGCTCCGGCGCATCGCGTCGGCGCGTGGATCTTCAGAAGCATGCGCGCGAGTCGACGCGGGATCGAAGCAGCCAGCCGTCGCTAAAGCAAACAGGCTCGGCGCCATCGAACTGGCAATCAAAGCAGCTCCAGGTGCGATCCATCGTGCCCAGTCCCGCGTGGGTTTACATGCGGTTTGTAGCATGCTCGTGGGGTTGGGGAGGATCGACCGCGGTGCTTATGCGCAAAGAATAACGGCCCGGATTTGCACCCGGGCCGCCATGCAACTCTGGTGACAGACAACGGCTACTCGGCCGGTGCCAGGCTGGCGCCGCCCACCTCGGGCGTTGCCGACTTGGCACTGCCCATGATGTGCCTGATGTGCAGCTGCTCCATGGCCGTCTGCCAGACAAAAAAGAGGATGAAGAAAGCCAGGAACCCGATGGTGAACACGTACTCCATCCCGGCGAACGGGTAGAGCGTGGTCAGCTCCGAAAGCTTGGCGTAGGACGTCACACCGGTAGACATGCGTTCTCTCCGTCGTTTCGATTAGAACTTTGCTTCGCGTTGCTGGATGGCTTCGAAGGCAGCTTCCCGACCAGACATCGCGGGATAGTTCAAGGCGCCGACGTCATCGCCATCGAGACCCTTGATTTCCACCAGTCCCGGCACGCGCAGCAGGCGGAATGCCTTGAGCACCTGACCGAGGATGTAGCCTGGGATGAGACCAAATCCGATGGCGAAGACCAGCGTCGCGATGGTGTTGCCCATGGGCGTGACGATCGGCAGGCCCTCGGCGTTGGTGCCGAACCAGCCAGCACCCTCCGATAGCGTGATCAGCATGCCTGGGCTCGGCAGCACCGCCGGGTAGCCCCACAGCGCGAAGCCGGCCACGATGCCGCCGAACACCCCGCAATATCCATGCACGGCGACTGCGCCGACCGCGTCATCGATCTTGAAGCGGCGTTCGACGAAATTGTGCAGGTGGTAGGCCATGAACGTGCCTGCGCACGCAATGGCGAAGGCCAGCATCGGGTGGTAGAGGTCGTTGCCCGCGCTGGCGCTGATGAGGCCGGCAAGTCCGCCCGAATAGGTCCAGAACGAGTTACCGCCCGAGACCAGATAGCCAGTGATCATGCCGGCAAAGAGGGCGAACAGGAAGTTGAGCGTGACGCCCGACAGGGTGATCGGAACGCCGTAGATGTTCGTCGTGGTGTAGAACGCGGCCTGACCCTCGGCGGCGACATTGACGATCGGCACGTGACACGCCGCATAGAAGCCGAAGAAGCCGATGTAGATCATGAAGATGCCGAGTGTCACCATCCACGGATTGTGTTGCGGGATCTCACGCGGCTCACCAGTGGGTGCGAACTTGCCGATGCGCGGGCCGAGGGCCATGAGTACGCCGAGCGCGGCAAAGCCGGCGGGCGCGTGCAGAACGGCCGAGCAGTACTGATCGTGGAAGCCAAGATATTGCGTCATCCAGCCGTTGCCGGACCAGCCCCAGGCGGCTGGGACGACCCAGGCGACGGCGCCGACGTAGACGGCAATGATGAGGAAGCCCGTCGTCTTGGCGCGCTCAATGATGGCGCCCGAGACGATCGAGGCTGCAGTCATGCCGAACAGCGCAAAGGCCGCCCAGAAGACGCCTGATATGTGGTCGGTGAGGTTGGGGGCGAGCTTCTGCGACCAGGGCTCGAACCCGGTTTCGAGGCTGACCGCCGGCGAACCGACCGGCCACGCCTGCAGGGCGATGTAGAGCCACATGCCGAACAACAAAAAGGCCATTCCGACAACGGGAATGGCCATGGTGTTCTTGAGGAGGGTGTGTTGCACGTTCTTGGTGCGCGAGACGCCGACCTCGTACATGCAGAAGCCGATGTGAATGAAGAACATCAGCACCACGGTCATAAAGAAGTAGAACTCTGTGAACAGCGTCGTCATCGCCGTTGTTTCGTTTGGCATTGCCTATCCCACCCTCACTGCTACGCGCTGGCGCACCACCCATCAGCTCAGCTGGAATTGCTGGAGCTGAAACTATCTTAACCACAGTGCAAATCCCGTACCGACCTCGAGGTGCCTTGTCAGGAATTCGACAGGTATTTGGAAAAGCGAGGGAATTTGTTTCGTTTCCGCCCTCGCAAAGGGGGCGGCGGCGGCGCCGATAGTCGGACGGTCCCCGCACTCACGCCGAGAAAGCGCGCATCCGCCCGACTATCGGGCAGGCATTGTTATGGTCGGCAAGTCGCGCAGGGGTTTCGGCCGACGGCTCGCAATTTGCGCACGGCATGCCGACAACGATAGCCGGGACGAAGAGTTTTAGCGGGCCGCGGCGCGGCGATGCCGCTGCGTGCGGCGTCGCGGCGCCGTCGATGCGGCTGGCTCGGCGGCCGCGACTGCCTCGAGGCGCGACTTTGGCACCATGTGCACCACTTTATAGCCGCGCGCCTTTAGCTCAGCCAGCACCAGCGGGATGGACCTGGCGGTGTTGCCATGGATGTCATGGAACAGAATGATGCCGCCGCCGGTCTTGTCGAGCGTCGTGAACACGTTGTGCATGACCTTCTCGGGTGTCCGCACGCGCCAGTCGAAACTGTCCACGTCGATGCCGAACACGGCGATGTTGCGCTTGGCGAGATAGTCGCGCACGCGCTTGGGATCCGACAGGTATGGAAAGCGGAAGAACGGCGCCACGCCCTCGGGCAGCGTCGCCTGGGCGATATTGAACGTGCTCTCTATCTGCTGTTCGGCTTGGGCGTTCGAGGCGCCGGCCAGATTGCGATGCGTGTAGGTGTGCGTGCCGACAGTATGCCCCTCGGCCTGCTCCTGGCGCGCCACATCGGGAAAGTTCTTCAGCATGCGGCCGACCGTGAAGAACGTCGCCTTCGTGCACTGTGCAGCGAGAGCGTCGAGAATTTGGCGCGTGAACTCGGGATGCGGGCCGTCGTCGAAGGTGAGGACGACCTCCCCCTTCGCGAGCAGCTGCGTGGGGGGATACTGCTCGCCGTAGTCGCCGCCGCCGGTCGTGTCGATTTCGGCGACGCGTGCAACGCCCAGTTTGTCGGTGCAATCAATGGCTGCGGGGGTCGCCGGCGGCGGGTTCGCCGCCGCTGCCGGGCTTTCGGGAGATGTGTTGACCTTGATGACGTTGTCCGCGGCGTCTGCGGTGACGCAGGCCACGACGGTCGGCAACATCAGCGCGCTAACGAGCAGCAGCTTTCTCACGTTCGGCCTCCCTCGCCCCATGGCCACGTTGTCTGTGAGCCGCGCTTACCAAGCAAGTTACAAAGCTTCACCCGCTGCGTCTTAATCCGGGGTGAAGCCGTGCGGCTACATGGCGATCGCACAGCGACGAGGCGGTGCCCGCCCCGCCTACCGCTGCTCGGCCGTTTCCGGACACGGGGGATTGCCCATCTTCGCCAGGGCTTCCTTGATGTCGTCCACCGACATGTCCTTCTTGTGCGTCGCAATCGACCAGGCATGCCCAAACGGATCGGTGACGATGCCGTAGCGATCGCCCCAGAACATGTCGGCGACGGGCATCAGGACGGTCGCGCCGGCATCCACTGCGCGCGCGAAGGCGGCGTCGACGTCGGGAACGTTGAGATGCAGGGTGACGGGCGTGCCCTTCAAGGCGAGCGGCGACAGTGCGCCGTGCTCGGGCATCTCGTCATTGAGCATCAGCACGCCGCCGTTGATCTGCAGCGCGGCATGCATCAGTCGGCCGTCGGGCGCCGGCAGACGCATCATCTCCACCGCGCCGAACGCCTCCTTGTAGAAGTCGATGGCCTTGCTGGCATTGCGGCAGGTGATGTGAGGGGTGAGCGAAGGCGCGCTTCGATCCGGGCCGGTGACATTCGGCTTGCTGGCTGTCTTGGCCTTGGCGGTTGGCTTGCTTTTTGTCGTTGTGGCTGACTTGCTCATGCGGCGTCCTCCTGAGGCTTGGATGTCTCGAACAACAGCTTCACGTAGCGGCGTAGGTGATCGATCGCATCGGCGGCGGCCTGCGCGCTGCCCGTGGCCTTGGCGAGAATGAAGCCGCCCTGCAGCACCGCCTGCATGTAGAGAGCGAGGCTCTTGGCGGTCCACGCAGGCGTCAGGCCGTGCTGCGGCGATGGCGGCGGCGATGTCGGCTTCGACGATCTCGGCATGCGCGATGATCGACTCGCGCGCAGCCATCGCGAATGGCGGGATGGGAGGCATACGTTTCCTGCACCATCGTCCCGGCGAGACAGGTGAACTCGGGGATTTCGCCGACGAGAATGGCGCGGCGAAAGTCGATGTAGCCGAGCACGCGCTCGAGCGGGTCGCGGTGCGCGTGATAGGGCGCGGCCGCAAAGAACGCCGAGGTGGTCTGCGACCAGTGGTCGGCAGCGGCGACGGCAAGGTCTTCCTTGCTTTTGAAGTGATGGAAGAAGGCGCCCTTGGTGACCCCGGCGGCGTCGCACAGGGCATCGACGCTGGTCGCTGCGTAGCCCTGGCGCCGGATCACATCCATGGCCGCTGCAAGGAGTTTGGCGCGAGCGGAGGGCTTGGCAGGCGTGTCGGATATGCCCGTTTTCTGGTTCATCACTTATCCGTACCAACCAGTTGGTACGCAGTCAAGGAAGACGAGGTCGCCAAATCGGGCAGTCAGGCCAAAAGAAAGAGCCCGACGGCTCGTCTCTCATCTCTTGAACTCGGCGGCGTCCCGAAAACGTCTGGATTGCAGCCGCCCTCAAGAACACAGTTATGCGGCCGGGGGGCGCGGGTAGGCAGGGGGTCAGCCAGCCAGAACGATGTCGAAAGTGCCGACCAGGGCCCCAGCCTCCAGTGCCTCGCCCGGTTCGAGCCGCACGACGACGCTGTCTCGCTGACGGGAATCGCGGATGCCGTTGAGGATGCCGTCGCGCTCGTTCTGCGGATCGCCAGCCACGTACATTTGCGTGATCAGCTGCGGGCGTCCGGGCGCCGTGATGGAAAAATGGATGTGCGGAGTGCGTCCCGGATAGGCGACCGGCTTGATGGTGCGGAAGCTGTAGGCGCCGCGCGCATCGGCGGTGGCGCGGCCGCGCCCTTGAAAGCGCGCATCGCGCTCGCGGAACCAATGCGTGTCACGCGGGTGTCGATAGATGCCGGTGGCATCGCATTGCCAGATCTCGACCGCCGCGCCGGGAATAGGAGAGCCCGAGGCATCGAGGATCCGCCCCAGCACGTGGGTGATCTGGCCTTGCGCCTGCGCCGCCTCGCCGACGACGCGCACCAGGTCGTTGTCGGCATCGCCGCCCCAGTCCGTCGGGTAGAACGGTCCGAGGGTCTGCGCCGGCGTCGCAACCAGCCCCTCCGCTGCGGCCGCGGGCCGCCCGCCCGGCACCAGCGCTGCCGCCGCGATGGCGGCGAGCCCGCGCACTACGTGGCGTCGCCCGAGTTGCGGGGTGATGATGCGGTTCATTGGCCCTCCGCAAGTGAACTGCCGCAGTAGGCGGCCATGACTTCTCCCAACGCCATGTGCATCGACCTTCCGTCGCCCGCCCGTTACGGGGAACTCGACAGCCAAACCGCCCTTCGGCTAACTGCCGCGCCGCAGCCACCGGAGCCTTGCCCAATGGTCTTTCCATCCCTCCCGGCACATCTGACGCCGATCGTGCTTCTTTCGCTCTCCAACGTCTTCATGACGTTCGCCTGGTACGGCCATCTGCGCTTCAAGGAACAGCCGCTGGTGCTGGTCATCTTCGTCTCGTGGTTCATCGCCTTCTTCGAATACTGCCTTGCCGTTCCGGCCAACCGATACGGCAGCGCGGTCTATTCGGCAGCGGAACTGAAGACAATGCAGGAGGTGATTACGCTCGTGGTGTTCGCCGTTTTCTCGACGCTGTACCTGAAGGAGCCGATGGGGCTGAACCAAATCATCGGCTTTGGCTTTATCGCGGTGGGTGCATTCTTTGTCTTCTCGGGCCGCGCCTGAAGCAGATAAGGTCCCGCACAAAGCTGGACGCCCCCGCGCGAGGAGACACATGGCTGAGACACGCATCGCACTGGTCACCGGCGGCAACCGCGGCATCGGCCTCGAGATCGTCAAGCAGCTCTCGCGCGCGGGCCTCATGTCGGTCCTCGGTTCGCGCGATGTCGCCAAGGGTCGCGAGGCGGCCGCCAAGCTCGCCTCCGAGGGGCTGGAGCCGCCGGTCGTGGCGCTCGACGTGAACGATGAGGCCAGCATTCGCGCCGCCCTAGAGGAAGTCATCGGCCTCTTCGGGCGCATAGACGTGCTGGTCAACAATGCCGGTATTCTCAAGGAAGGCCAGTCGCCCGAAGCCTCCAAGGTGCTCGAGCTGTCGCCGGAACTGGCGCTGGAGACGTATCGGACCAACACATTAGGCCCGATGCGGATGATCCAGGCCGTCGTGCCGCACATGCAGAAGGGTGGCTACGGGCGCGTGGTCAACCTGTCGTCGGGAGCTGGCCAACTGTCCGATATGCGCGCCGGTTATCCGGCCTATCGCATGTCGAAGGCGGCGCTCAATGTGTTGACCCGCGTGACGGCAGCCGAACTCGGACCCTCGCCGATCAAGGTCAACGCCATGTGCCCGGGGTGGGTGCGTACCGACATGGGCGGTCCCAACGCCACGCGATCGGTGGAACAGGGTGCTGAGACGGCGGTGTGGCTGGCGACATTGCCCGATACCGGTCCGACCGGCGGATTCTTCCGCGACAAGGCGCCGATTGCTTGGTGACCCTGGACGCCCTGGATCAGACGCCGCGCACCAGGTTGCCGACCATCAGTGTGATGTAGGCGGTGATGGCTAGCCAGAACTCCTGATGCGGCAGGTAGCGCGGGATGCCGAGGAAGCCCAGCTTGGTGACGAGCGCGAGAATTGCCAGTGTCAGCGAGATAAGGAAGATGGCGATGGTCGGCGGATTGAGACGCATGGCTAGGATCTTCCCCCGTTCGGCACTCGTGGCGGGCGGCTAGGCGCCGTCGCCGTATCCCCTGATGATCGCCAGCATACCACGAGCCTCGGCTGTGGAGGCAACACGCCGCGGCACGACGCGACAGCGCCGCGTCGCCGCAACATCAGCTCGCCGGTGGGAACTTCTAGAGAGTGCGCAGGGCCTTGGCCGATGACAGGGCCGGCAGTTCATCGCCGGCCTCCAGCAGCAACCGAACGGGACGGCTGTTGGGATCTGCCTGATCGCGGCAGGTGACAAGCAGCAGCGGTGTCGGATGCTCCGAGGAGATCGGCAGCACTTGGCTGTCGAGTTTATCGACGGTGACCACGTTGAGCACGCGCTCGCGTCCGTTCGAGGAAATGGTGATGCGGTCGCCCACGGCCACCGGCTTGGTGACCGCCGGGCCCGCGTCGTGCACGAGACGGGTGAGCCAGAACTCCTCAGTACCTGCAACCACGGGAAGTGGCTTGCCGGGAGAAGCCTTGCTGTCCATGTCGGCGATGGCCCGCTGGAAGCCACGCTCCACAACCGATTCGCCGTTGCCGATGCTCACCGCGGCAGCGCCGAGACCCACGGCGGCGAAGGCCAATGTGGCGATCGGCAGGTTCTTGCGAATGGCGCCCGTGCCCATGATCAGCTCCGTTCTCTTCCGTTTGCCGGCTCTTATAAGGCCAAGCTAGCGCCCTATGGCCCAGTACAACAGCCGAATTACCAGAATGTTAGGAGTGGAGGAGGAACCGTCAAGGGCTCCCAGCAGAGCCGGGCCCCTCCTCCACAGCACCTCGTCGCGGGGAGGCGTACTCGCGGCGAAGGTGTCGGAAAAACGCAAGGTTAAAGGCGACAATACCGGAAAAGATCCCTGCCATCAGCAGCATCGCCAAACCTGGCGGAATCGGGCGTCGGGTGTCGAAAACCGCCTTTTGGGGCACCGGCACGGCTGTCGCGACCATGGCGGCGGCCATGAAGGGGCTGTCGTCGAGCGAGAATTTCAGCAGATCGCCGGCGCTTGAGCTGATCGAAAGCAGGCCACCGAGCCGCTGCGTTGCTTCAGAGCCGCGCTGATGGGCGCTCAGCGCCATGGCGAAGCTGGCGAAGAGGATGAGCCCGATGCATGCATCGGCCACAGTCCGTAGGATCAGTCTGAACGGCCCCGCTTCGGACATCGCATCAGATCCTTCTCGGCTCTCGTCGGCGCCTCGGCCGACAACGTTGCGTGTTGAAGGGATGCTCAACCCGTTTCGTGGCGGGTGTGGGGACACATTGTGGCGATCGCGGCGTATTCTTTTGATTAATGCAGTTGCGCAGCGTTTGTGGCGTCTCGGTCACGCCGAATCGCCAGCGCCGACGGAGCAGCGCATGGCATAGCGGGCGCGAATGCAACGGCGCGATGTATTGAAGTCACCGCGGGCTGCAGATAGTGTCCGCGCCGCTTGCGCAGGCACACGATCATCCGAAGGGCTCTGACTATGGGTTTCATCGCCGACAGCTTGAACCGTATTCAGCCATCCGCGACCATCGCGGTATCGACGAAGGCGCGTCAGCTGAAAGCGGCCGGTCGCGACGTCATCTCGTTGTCGGCAGGCGAACCGGACTTCGACACGCCCGACAATATCAAGCAGGCGGCGGTCAAGGCGCTGGCCGAGGGCAAGACGAAGTACACCGACGTCGACGGCACGCCTGAGCTCAAGGCGGCAATCGTGCGCAAGTTCAAGCGCGAGAACAACCTCGACTACAAGCCGAACCAGATATCGGTCGGCACCGGCGGCAAGCAGGTTATTTATAACGCGCTGCTGGCGACGCTGAACCCAGGCGATGAGGTCATCATCCCGGCGCCGTGCTGGGTGTCGTATGCCGACATCGTGATGCTCGCCGATGCCAAGCCGGTGTTCGTCGACACAAAGATCGAGGACGGATACCGGCTCAAGCCGGCAGCGCTGCGAAGCGGCAATCACGCCCAAGACCAAGTGGCTGATCTTCAACTCGCCGTCGAACCCGACTGGGGCCGCCTACTCCAAGGAGGAGATCAAGGCAGTGACGGATGTGCTGCTCAAGCACCCGCACGTTTGGATCATGACCGACGATATCTACGAGCACCTGCTCTACGACGGTCTGAAGTTCCACACCCTCGCCGAGGTGGAGCCAGGCCTGTTCGATCGCACCCTCACCATCAACGGTCTGTCGAAGGCCTACTGCATGACCGGCTGGCGGCTTGGCTATGCGGGCGGTCCGGTGGCGCTCATCGATGCCATGCGCAAGCTGCAGTCGCAGTCGACCTCCAACCCGAGTTCGATCACGCAGGCCGCCGCTGTGGAGGCGCTCGACGGGCCGCAGGACTTCATCGCCCAGAACAACGCCAAGTTCGTGGAGCGTCGCGACCTCGTCGTGTCCATGCTCAACCAGGCGAACGGCCTCAAGTGCCCGAAGCCG
The DNA here is from genome assembly GCA_963759735.1 of uncultured Alphaproteobacteria bacterium. GTDB lineage: Bacteria > Pseudomonadota > Alphaproteobacteria > Rhizobiales > Hyphomicrobiaceae > Hyphomicrobium_A. Next base: position 273,755 of record CAVXAF010000001.1, on the reverse strand, counting down.
GAGGGCGCGTTTTACGTATATCCGAGCTGCGCGGGTGCCATCGGCAAGACGAGCGGGGCGGGCAAGGCGATCACCAACGACGAGGACTTCGCCACGGCGTTGCTGGAGGAAGAGGGCGTCGCCGTCGTGCATGGCGCGGCGTTTGCCTCATCCCCGGCCTTCCGCGTCTCCTACGCGACGTCCAAGGAAATCCTCGAGGACGCCTGCCGGCGCATCCAGCGCTTCTGCGGCAACCTGCGTTAGGCGTTGGGAATCATGAAGGGGTCGAGGGGGCAGCCCTGCGCGGCGTGCCACTTCTGGCGCATCGCGCTGGGGGCGGCCGTCCTGGTATTCACCGTCACGTTTTTGGTGACGCACATCCAGTAGCGCTGAAGCGCGACCCGGAAACAAAAAGGCGCGCCAATGGCGCGCCCGTAAACATGGGTTATATGGTGCCGCTTTAGGCCGCGGCGCGGTGGCCCCAATGGTCGGCGAGCCAACCGCGCACCCACATGCGGCGCAACGACCGCTGCGCACTCGATAGCATGCCGCGCTGGGATGTGCGGTGCGCTACCAGCGCATTGGATGGGGCGCGAACCAACACTGCCCGCGGCTCGGCAACCTCTTCGGCTGCCATGGCGTAACCTGCCGCATGGGCCGCCGACATCAGCGATTTCATACTCATCGCACGCCTCGTTTTCTCCTGGGTCGATCGCCTCGAGCGACCCTCTCGCTTCGCTCGAAACACCCGAGCAAACCGTATAATTCATATTGCGACAAAATGGTTCCCGAGCAAGTATTTTCCATTGTGCCGCTGCGAATTGGAGCATCGAATTCTTCCGCTTTCGTTGTGCGTCGCAATATTCGCGCGCGACTTCTAACGACAACTCGCCGGCTTGGCAGAAGACTACTTGCGCGAGAGGCATGCCGGCGCGAACATGAGGGTGTCGCGCTCTCTCCGAGGCGCGAGGCCGCGACGGGTCGCGAGCGCGCGCCTCCACAGAGGAGGAAGCCATGGCGCAGTCGAATGGGCCTAAAATGGAAGCCAGCGGGAGCCCCCGCTCCCGCTGCATCGCACTTGTCGGACCGTACCTCAGCGGCAAGACAACCCTTCTGGAAGCCATTTTGGCGCGCACCGGCGCCATCCAGCGCCCCGGCAGCGTGGCGGAGAAGACGTCTGTCGGCGACGCCAGCCCCGAGGCGCGCGACCACGGAATGAGCGTTTCGCTCAACGTCGCCGACGTCTCGTTTCTTGGCGACAACTTCACCTTCGTCGACTGCCCGGGGTCGATCGAATTCCAGCACGAGGGCGCTCTGGCGCTCACCGCCTGCGATGCGGCCGTCGTCGTTTGCGAGGCCGATGCCAAGCGCGTGCCGGCGCTGCAGATCATTCTCAAGCAGCTTGAAGATCGCGGCATTCCCCACTTCCTCTTCCTCAACAAGATCGATGAATCCGAAATCCCGCTGCGCGAATTGATCCCGGTGCTGCAGCCGGCCAGCGGGCGCCCGCTGGTGTTGCGGCAGATCCCGATCTGGGAAGGCGGCGTCGCCACCGGTTTCGTCGATCTGGCCTCCGAGCGTGCCTTCATCTATCGCGCCAACGCCCCCTCCGAGTTAGTCGAACTCCCTGCCACGATCTCCGAGCGGGAGAAGGAAGCGCGTTTTCACATGCTGGAGCAGCTCGCCGATCACGACGATGAACTCATGGAGCAGTTGCTCAGCGACGTACCGACCTCGTGCGAGAAGATTTTCCAGGATCTTTCGCAGGAGTTTCGCGACGGCCTGATCTGCCCCGTGCTGCTTGGCTCGGCGCGCGAAAATCACGGCATCTTCCGCTTGCTGAAGGCGCTGCGCCACGAGACGCCGACCGTCGACGTGACGGCGCGCCGCTTGAAGCTGGAGAACGCCCGCTCGGCCGCTTACGTAATGAAGTCGATGCACACCGCGCACGGCGGCAAGCTCTCGCTGGTGCGCATCCTCACCGGCGAATTCGGAGACGGAACGGTGGTGAGGGGGCCGGATGGCCGCGACGAGCGCGCTGCCGGTGTGTTCGCGCTGCGCGGCGAAGAACCGGTCAAGCGCGGCACCGGTAAGCCCGGCGACACAGTGGCGCTCGGCCGGCTCGAGGGCATCAAGTCGGGCGACACGATCAGCGCTGAAAAAAGCGGCGCCGTGCAGGCCCAAGGTCCTGCCGCTCCCCCGCCTGTGTTCGCGGTCGGCCTCGGCCTCAAGGATCGCAAGGACGAAGTGAAGCTCACGACCGCGCTCGCGAAGCTGCTCGAAGACGACCCGTCGCTGCGCGTCGAGATGAGCAGCGATACCCACCAGATGCTGCTCATGGGGCAAGGCGAGATGCACTTGCGTGTCTCGCTGGAGCGCCTGCAGCGCAAGTACGGCGTCGGCGTCGAGCGCCAGCCGCGCCTCGTGCCCTACAAAGAGACGATCCGCGCCGGCACGCAGGTGCGGGGCCGTCACAAAAAGCAGTCGGGCGGCCACGGCCAGTTCGGCGATGTGGTGCTCGAAATCCAGCCGCGGCGCGCGGCACCGGCTTCGAGTTCGGCGAAAAGATCAGCGGTGGCGTGGTGCCGCGGCAGTACATTCCGTCGGTAGAGATCGGGGTCAAAGATTTCCTGCAGCACGGGCCGCTCGGCTTTCCCGTCGTCGACGTGGCGGTGACGCTGCTCGACGGCTCCTATCACACGGTGGATTCCTCCGACATGGCGTTCCGCCAGGCGGCGCGTATCGGCATGAGCGAGGGGCTGCCGAAATGCTCGCCGGTACTGCTCGAGCCGGTCATGGCGGTTGAAATCGTCGTGCCGAACGAGGCGACGGCGCGCATCAACGCCATCATCGCGCAGCGGCGTGGTCAGATCCTCGGCTTTGACGCGCGCGATGGATGGAGCGGCTGGGACGTGGTGCAAGCGCAGATGCCGGCCTCCGAAATGGAGAGCCTGATCGTCGACGTGCGCTCGGCGACTTCCGGAGTAGGCACCTATACGGCCCGCTTTGATCATCTGGCCGAACTGACCGGCCGGCTCGCCGATCAGGTGCTGACCACGCGTCGGCAGGCGGCGGAATAGCGCGGGCAGTCGGGCCCAATTGGCACGCCGGCGGCTGGCCGACCGCCGGCGTAGGCGTGCTAGTCTTCCGCACATCGATTCAGCCACCGCGACGGAGGATGCGTGCAGGCCTATCTATGGATTGCGTTCGGCAGCGCGCTGGGCGGCATGGCCCGCTATTGGTGTACGGGTGCCGCGACGCGACTCTTTGGCGACACGTTCCCGTGGGGAACGCTGCTGATCAACATCGTCGGATCGCTGATCATCGGGTTCTTCGTCGCGCTCACTGGCCCCGATGGGCGCTATGCAGTCGACCAGAACATCCGCCTCTTCGCCACGGTCGGGCTGTGCGGCGGCTTCACGACCTTCTCCGCCTTCAGCTTGCAGAGCATGGTGCTGATGCAGGAGGGCGAGTGGCTGCACGCTGGCGCCTACGTTCTCGCGTCGGTAGCCGTCTGCCTGCTGGCGGTGTGGGCCGGACACCTCCTGGCCACGCAGATTAACGCTTTGTAGGATCGTTGTTGAGGCTTCATTTGCGCTTCTGTGCGCACCTTGGCGGCCATGACAGGAAGTGATCGCGCGTCCTTCGCCATTGGCTTTGCCGACCTCGACGCGGAGGTCGATCATGTGCGCCTGACGGCGCGCGGCGACTTTCCGACTTGGCTGTCGGGTACCTTGCTGCGCACTGGTCCCGCCAAGTTCGACATCGGCAGCACAACCGTGAACCATTGGTTCGACGGCCTGGCCATGCTGCATCGCTTCAGCTTTGCCGACGGTGACGTAACCTACGCCAACCGTTTCCTGCGCTCGGACGCCTATTGCGAATCCGTCGACAAAGGTGGCCTGGCGCTCGGCGGCTTTGCCACCGATCCCTGCCGCACACTCTTCCAGCGGGTCGCCGCGGTATTCTCCCCGCACTACACCGACAACGGCAACGTCAACATCGATGCCTTCGGCGGCGAACCCGTGGCCCTCACCGAGACGATGTTGCCCGTGCGCTTCGATCCCGAGACGCTGCAGGCGATGGGGCACTACGCGATCAGTGAGGAAGTTGGCGGGCAGGTGTCGATCGCCCATCCCCATCACGACCGCCGGCGCGGCTGCCGCTTTAGCTACGTCGTGCAGTTCGGACCGCGCTCGCACTATCGGCTGTTCGCCATTCCCGACGATGGCTCGCCTCAGCGCGTTGTGGCGGAGATGCCGGTCGACAAGCCGGCTTACATGCACTCGTTCGCGATGACCGAGCGCTACCTGGTACTCACCGAGTTCCCGCTCGTCGTCGATCCCGTACGCCTGCTGCTCAACATCTCCCCGTTCATCTGCAACTATCGCTGGACACCGGAGCGCGGTCTGCGCTTTCACGTTTTCGACAAGGACAGCGGCGAGCTCGTCGTTTCGCACACGGCCGACGCCGCTTTCGCGTTTCATCACGTCAATGCCTACGAGGCGGGCGACGATCTCATCATCGATGTCGTCACCTACGACGACGCGCAGATCATTGACCAACTCTACCTTTCGCCCTTGCGTGCCGGAGATGCGGTGCGCGCCACGGGGCGCCCGACGCGCTTCACGCTGTCTTTGCGGGCCGAAACGCCTGTTGGCGTCGGCATCCTCGCCGATCAGATGGTGGAGCTGCCACGCATCGACTACGAAAATCGCGCCGGCCAGCCGTATTGCTACATGTGGGGCAACGGCCGCACCTCGCATGGAGAATTTCTCGACAGCGTCGTCCGCGTCGACGTAACGAACGGCGAAACGCGCACCTGGCATTCCGAGGGATGTTTCCCCGGCGAGCCGGTCTTCGTTGGCCGACCGGCCGCCGAGGAAGAGGGCGATGGCGTGCTGCTGTCGGTGGTGCTTGACGCGCAGCGCGGGGGATCGTTCTTGTTGGTCCTCGATGCACATTCGCTTGCCGAAATCGCCCGGGCCGAGTGCCCCCACCAGATCCCCTTCGGGCTGCACGGGAGCTACTTCCCGACACCTTAGCGAGCGGCGCCGGTCTGCGGCATCGCGGCGCTGGTTGCGTTGACACGAACGCGTCAGCGGCGGCGAATAGGCTCGGGTAAGGCGGATGGCGCTAGCCCCGCCGCAGTAGTCGAGGGGACCGAGGATGATAAGCAAATTGGCGGTTATCGCCGCACTATCGCTGCTGGTGTTGCCGTCGGCGGCCCCGGCTCAGGAGGCGCAGCCTGAACAGCTCGTAGATGCGCTGAATGGGGTGTTCGGAGCGCATGCGAAAATGCGCGCCGCCCATACCAAGGGAATCTGCGTCAAAGGCAGCTTCACGCCGACGGCGGAGGCCGCTGCGCTCAGCAAGGCGCCGGTGTTCTCAGCGCCGGTGCCGCTGGTTGGTCGGTTTTCGCTGGGCGGCGGAAATCCGATGGCGTCCGACGGTCAGAAGGACAACGTCCGCGGCATTGCCATGCACTTCCAGCTTCCCGACGGCAGCGTTTCGGATCTGCTGCTGATCTCGGCGCCGATTTTCATCGCCAAGACGCCCGAGATATTCCTCGAACTGCTGCGCACCGTTGCCACCAAGGACAAGGAAAAGATCGGCGCTTTCTTTAAGGCCAATCCGGATTCGACCAAGCAGGGCGCCTGGCTGAATGCTCGACCGACGCCGGCCAGCTATGCCACCGCCGACTATTTCGGCGTGCACACGTTCTACCTCACCAACGCCAAGGGGGAGCGCCGAGCCATCAAGTGGAAGGCAGAGCCGGTCGGTGGCTTCGTCGGCTTGACCGATGAGGAAGCCAAATCCAAAGGCACTGACTTCTATGCAGCCGAACTCAAGGATCGCTTCGCAAAGGGCCCGCTCAGCTTCGACCTCTATGCCGTGCTGGGTCAGCCGGGTGACCAGGACGACGACCCAACCGCGGAATGGCCCGCCGACCGCAAGAGCGTGAAAATGGGCACCATTTCAATTACCGGGTTGGAGAACACCGAGGCCTGCGACGTCGGCATCTTCGACCCGAACGTTCTGGCCGACGGCATTGAGCCCTCGCCCACCGACAAGATATTGCCCATGCGCTCGCAGGACTATGCCGTGTCGTTCGGCCGCCGCACCAACTGACCGGCCAGCCGGGCCGCCAATCGATTGAAGCGGCGGCGCGCCGTTAGTGCGCCGCCGTTTCCGGGCCCGCTCCCCAGATCTCCTTCAAACGCGCATCGTGGCCGCAGCCGGCGCGATAGCGCTTGTAGTATGGCTCGTTGGTGGTGTGGAAGTTCTGGTGGCTGGCCTCGGCGGCCGTGAACGGTCCGGCGTCGGCGATACCGACGGCGATCGGCGTTGCAAAGCGATGGCTGGCGTCCAGAGCCGCCTTGCTCTGCTGAGCGATACGCTTCTGCTCGGGCGTGCGGGCGAAGATCACGGGGCGATACTCATCGCCGCGATCGCAGAACTGCCCGCCGCCGTCGAGCAGGTCGACGTTGTGCCAATAATGATCGACGACTTGCTCGTAGCTGACCACCGCCGGGTCGAACGTCACCTGCACGCTTTCGGCGTGTCCGGTGTTGCCGTGTGACACCTGCGCGTAAGTCGGGTTCGGAGTCTTGCCGCCCATGAAGCCGGAGACGGTCTCTTTGACGCCGCGGAGCTTGTCGAAGGCGTACTCCATCGACCAGAAGCAGCCGCCGGCGAAGGTGGCGACTTCATATTTGCCTGCCGGCGTCGCAGCCGTTTCGGCGATCGTCATCCCGGCGAACGCGAGGGCGCCAAAGGCTGCGGCCGCGATTGGGGCGATGAGGTTGGATTTTATATGGGGCATGATGGGCTCCGCTTGGGGGCTAAGTCGCGAAAGTGCGTACGAGAATGCCGGCGAGTACCAGCGCCAGGCCGACCCAGATGGCGATGATGAACACGGCGGCGCCGCGCCCCGCTCGCATGGGTGCGTGGGTGGCCGTGGCGCGATGCTCGGCCAGGACGTCGGGCGGTATCAGCCGCACGGCGAGCATGATGCCGAGCGGCACCAGGATGATGTCGTCGAGGTAGCCGAGCACCGGAATGAAATCCGGGATCAGGTCGATGGGCGAGAGCGCATAGGCGGCGACGGCGAGCGCTACCGCCTTTGCGTACCACGGCACGCGCGGGTCGCGGGCCGACAGGTAGAGCGCGTGCACGTCGCGCTTGATGTCGCGCGCCCATGCGCGCAGCCGTCCCACCATGGACGTGTTGGGCGAAGATGCCGTCATGGTGGGATGTGCTCCTCGCACGACGCTAGCCGGTCGTCTTGGGGATGAACTTCAAGGCGACGCCGTTCATGCAATAGCGCAGGCCAGTCGGCGGTGGGCCGTCCTCGAAGACGTGGCCGAGATGGCCCCCGCAACGCCGGCAATGGATCTCCGTACGCGTCGAGAAATAGCTCTTGTCGACGCTGTCGCCGACCGCGTTGTCGAGCGGCTTATAGAAGCTCGGCCAGCCGGTGCCGCTGTTGAATTTCGTCTCCGAGGAGAACAGCGGCAGGTCGCACCCGGCGCAGGAATAGGTGCCCGGCGCGTACGTCTTGTCGAGCGGGCTCGTGCCGGCGCGCTCGGTACCATGCTCGCGCAGCACCTGGAACTGTGCCGGCGTCAGGATGCTGCGCCATTCCTCAGGGGTCTTGGTGACTTCGAAGTTGGTTTTTGTTGTTGCGGTCACTGTGTCCTCGCTGGCTTGGGATTGCGGAATACGCCAGCCGGTGGCGGTGGCCGCCAGCGCCAGGCTAGCCAAGCCGAAGTTTCGCCGGGTGAGCATAAAAAGCCTCCGTAAAGGCCACGTGGCCGCGGCCGGATGTACGTATCGGGCACCTGAAGCAGGTTCGCCAATAGTACGCCGTAGCGCCCCATTCGGTTACATGCTGCGCCGTCGCAAAAGCTTTAAAAAGGCCGCCCATCAAGAAGATCATACCGACATGTGCGCACATCGTGTACAAGTTGGCGTGCGCCATAGTTCAGAGTCTGCAAATGACGTCCTCGGATGTTGATCTCCTTCCTTGTCCTCTCCCACTCGCTGCGTTCGGCAGCTATCCCCCAAGTCCTCTGCAAACTCTCGTTCGCACCATCGGCGGGCGGCTACCGTACAACTGGGCAGGACAGCGATTTGCCGGCTGGCTACGCTTTCTGCTGCAGTCGACCGCGCGCCAGCCGATCGATGTGACCGTGCTCGGCCAGCGCATGCGGCTGAGCCTTGCCAACAATGCGTGCGAGCGGCGGCTGATGGTAACGCCGCACTTCTTCGATCCGCAGGAGCTCAAGGTCCTGCGCGGCATGATGCATCCGGACTTTCAGTTCGTCGACCTCGGTGCCAACGTCGGCACCTATTCGGTATTCGTCGGCAAGCTGGCCGGTCCGCAGGCCCGGATACTCGCGATCGAGCCGCAGCCCGAGATGCTGGAGCGGCTGCACGCGAACATCGCGCTCAATAATCTCAATGTGCAGGTCGCACCGGTGGCCGTGGCAGACCATGAGGGCGAGATCGAATTCGCCGTCGACACCAACAACCTCGGCTTCACCTCGCTCAACACGGGCCGCAAGGGGCGGGGTGAACGCCGCATCGTACGCCTGCCCGTGCGCCGCTTGATCGATCTGGTGCGCGAAGCCGGCTTTACGCGCATCGACGCCATCAAGGCCGATATCGAAGGCGCCGAGGATCGCGCGCTGCTACCGTTCATCGAGGAGGCTCCGGAGTCGCTGTGGCCGCAACTGTTCATCATCGAGAACGGCCAGTCCGAGTGGAAGCGCGACTGCATCGCCTTCCTTGAAGAGCGCGGCTATCGCAACGTCGGCGGCAAATCCGCAAACACCATGCTCCGCCGCGACCGCTAGCGTTCGATGCGCACCTGCTTGTCGACGACGATCTCCTCGGTGCCCAACCGGCAACGATAGGCGAGCGCCTCGACGCCCGCCTCCATCGCCAGGCCAAATGCCGCCGCGTAGCCGGGATCGAGATCGCCCGCGATGGAGAAGCGCTCGGCGTCGGCGCGCTGGATGAGATAGACCATCACCGCGCGGTGACCCTCGACCGCCATCGAGGCGAGTTCGCGAAGGTGCTTGGCCCCGCGCGTCGTCACGCAGTCGGGGAACTCGGCTCGCCCCGCCGCGCGCAGCAGATGCACGTTCTTGACCTCGACATAGCAACGGCCCCGGCGCTCGTCCTCGAGCAGCAGATCGATGCGGCTCGCCACGCCGTACTTCACCTCGCGCCGCAGCGTGGCATACCCGCTAAGCTGCTTGATGGCGTCGGCCGCGACGGCTTCGGCAACCAGGCGGTTGGGCTGCATGGGGTTGATGCCGACCAGCGTCGGCCCACCGCCGATCTCAGCCTCGACCATCTCCCAGGTGTGCGGGTATTTGCGATGCTCAGCTTCGCTGCGCGACAGCCACACGACGGAGCCGGGTGCCGTCAGTCCGAGCATGGCGCCGGTATTCGGACAGGCGGCCGTGATGGCCTCGCCGCTGTCGAGACGCACGTCGGCGAGGAAGCGCTTGTAGCGCTGCACCAGACGCCCGCGAATGAGGGGGGATGTGAATCGCATGCAGGAAGACGAGATGCTATGAGACGCGGCCAATCCGATGACGAGCGCCGCGCCGGCTGAGGACTGATAGCCCTCGCAGCCTGCACGGTCCAGGCGTCAGGGAGACAAGCCGAGGGAGGATGCGTTGAGCGGGGAAGAAATCGTCACGGCGGCGGTGCTGGTGATCGGCGATGAGATCCTCTCGGGCCGCACGCGCGACAGCAACATCAACTACATCGCCGCGCACTTGACGCGCATTGGCATCCGCCTGAACGAAGTGCGTGTCGTCGCTGACGACGAGAACGCCATCATCGAAGCCGTGAACGCATTGCGCGCGCGCTGCACGTATCTCTTCACCACCGGCGGTATCGGCCCAACGCACGACGACATCACCGCCGATGCGATCGCCAAGGCGCTGGGTGTGCCTATCGATCATGATCCGCGCGCTGTCGATCTGCTCATGGCGTTCTTTGCCAAACGCAACATCGAGCCGACGCCGGCGCGCATGCGCATGGCGCGCATCCCCCACGGTGCGGAACTCATCGCCAATCCAATTTCTGTTGCTCCGGGGTTCATGATTTCGAACGTCATCGTGCTCGCCGGCGTGCCCGATGTGATGCAGGTAATGCTCGACGACGTGACCCCGAAACTGCGCACGGGAGCCAAAATGATGACGGCGATGATCCAATTGTTTCGCGCCGAGGGCGACGTCGCAGAAATTTTCGCCGCGCATCAACAAAAGTTTCCCGATGTTGCAATGGGCAGCTATCCGTCGTTCGCCGCCGGCCGCATCTCCACTCAACTTGTTCTGAGAGCAACAGATTCAGAGATGCTCAAGCGCGCGCATGATGAATTGCTGCACTTGCTAGCAGCGCGCGGAATGATTCAATTTTAGCGGCCATGCGTCGCAGCGGCGGCATCACGCAGTGATTTGCCGCGTTATCTCCTCTTCCTCCTGTTTGATGCAAGCCGCTCCGGGGGGGCGTGGTTGTGGAACTCAATCTTCTGCACCTCGTTCTCGCCGTCGCAAATTAAAACAAACACGGAGTTCTGTAATGGCGTGGAACACATCCACCTGGGCGAAGCGCGTTCGCCTAGTGTGCATCGCGTCGATCGCGTCGGCGATCTCGGCGATGGCCATTCCGGCCGTAGTCATTTCGTCCGCCGAGGCGAAGACGCCGGGAAAGACCTATTGCTTTGTTGGTAAGTGCCATCGCGTAAAGACCATCGAAGAAACGCAGGCGCTCGTCGGCGTCGAACAGTCGGTGGTCGCATCGCACTACGACGACTGCAGCAAAGATCGTTACAATCCATGCGGTCTCACTTCGTCGGGCGAGCGCTTCCATCCAGAGCGCCCTGACAACACGGCCAGCCCCATCTATCCCGATGGCACGCAGCTCCTCGTGTGGAGCCCACAGAACCAGCGCGCGCTGGTACTGCGCGTCAACAACGCTGGTCCCTATTGGGGCAATCGTACGCTCGACCTGTCGCGTGCCGCCGCTGAGAAGCTCGGCTTTGAAGGCAGCGGCGTCGCCAAGCTGAAGGTGCGCGTCATCAAGGCGCCGGAGCTTCACGAGACGAAGTACGTGAAGAACCGCAACTACGATCCGGTACCTGGCGACATCGGCCAGTACGCCAGCCTCGACGACGCACAGCGCGGCATGGCCGTGGTGCTGGCGTTCAAGGCGACGACCGGCTCGCCGTTCGCTCCTGTGACGACGGCCAACGCCTTTGGCAAGGGCATCGGTTCGGACAGCATGCTCGTGGCGGAGGCTCCGCAGGTCATGGGCCGCACTATGACCATCGCCTATTCGCCGCCCAGCACACCGCTGGCCTTCGGCGGCTTCAAGGCGCAGACCACGACCGAACGCGTCGCGTCGGCGACGCTTGGCGCACGCCAGGCCGCCAACCAGACCCAGTGGGATGAGGACCGCGTCATCGATGGACCGGTGCGCGTCTCACCGGTGACCGAGACGTCGTCGATCACCGAGGCAACGGCGGTCTCCAAGACCCCTGCGAACGTCAAGGAGAGCGCCAAGGCGAAGCTTGCCGCAGCGGTCTACGACGATGCAAAGCCGCGCAAGAAGAAGTCGTCCAGTCGCGACGAGGGCAAGTCGGAGAAGTCGTCTAAGTCGAAGACGGCCAACAACTCCGAGCGCCGTCGCTCGTCGCGTCGTCAGGTCGCCGACTATGACGAGCGTGGCAGCAGCCGCAGTTCCTCGCGCTCGGAGCGCGAGTATCGCCCGCGCGTCGCCTACTCAACGCAAGGCAACTACGGCGGAGAAGGTCGCAGCGCCGGCCAGACGATGTCGGACAATCTCCGACCCCTGTAAGGTTTTGCGGGGCGTCTAACGCAACAGGGCGGCGGGGAGGCTGAAAGCTGACCCGCCGTCATCGTATTTGAAGAACAGCTCGTACTCGGCCTCGAGCGTATCGAGGAATTGGGCAATGAGATCGAGCAGCGGCCCGAGCGGTATGCGCCGGGCAATCAGGAAGTCCTCGCCAGCAACCAGCGGCGAGGTGTCGGACAGGGCCGGCGCGTCTGCCTTGATCATCCCGCGACTTCTGACATAGGCAAGCAGCCCATCACCGGCGTCGAAATCCGCCGCGCTGACGTCGGCGCATTCAGCCACCGCATCCAGGAGGATCGCCGTGCCGGCGAGGTAGAGGCGCGCCATCATGGCAAAGCGGTCTTCAGCCTGCACCACCTCGCTCGCCCATTCGCGGCCCGCCAAGACACGCGAGATGAACGCGAGCTCGAATGCTCGAATACGCTCGATGGCGGCGCGCTGGCCAGCACGCAGCTCGGCAATGCGCGCGGGTTCGCGCGGCGGCGGTCCCGGCCAGATGTAGAGCACGCTCGTCAGGTCCTCGCCGGCGGCCAGCGCGGCGTCGAGGTGCTCGGCCAGCAGATAGACGCTGGCCGGGGCGTTGAATCGGTTCAGCAGGTCGTCGTTCATTGAGCCTCTGCCCCGCGGCTTTCCAGGTAGCGCGCCAGCCAAAGCTGGTGACGCCGTGCCGCGCGGTCGTATTCCTGTGTTCGTGCATCGGCGAGCGCCACATCGTCGGGCGTCACCGTCGCCTGCGCCAACGGGTCGATTTTGACGGCGAGCCAAGCGTCGAACAGCATCTGCCTGCGCTCGGCAGCGGTCATCTCGAACAAAGGAGCAAGTTCAGCCAGCTTGGTCATCGCGAAGGTCCCCCAACCCGTTGCGTCCCAGATCGCGATTGATGCACGCATCGCTCGATTCGTCATGGCCCCTCAGGCGGCCATCCACGCGAGTTTACGTAGGCTCCTGTGCTTCCCCGCACTGGCGCGCAAATCATCGATAGATTCGCGCGCCCATTCTCATTCCGCGGCAACAGCTCGCGTGAGCTTCCCTTACGAGCAGCCGCTGGTGCCGCCGCAGGTGTCGCACTTCAAGCAGGTCCCGTTGCGCACCAGCGTGAAGTTCCCGCACTCGCGGCAGTCCTCGCCCTCATAGCCGCGGATGCGTGCCTCGGCGCGCAGGTTGGCTTCGCGCGATTTCGCCGGTGCCTCTGTGCGAGTCACGGTCCGGCGGTACATCACCGTCTCTGCTTTCAACGCCGTGGCGCCGTCGGTCATCGGATAGACGGCGGTGTCGCCTTCGATGGCTGGGTAGGAGCTGGAAAAGTCTTCCAGAGCCGCGACAGCGCTCTCCATCTGTCCGCGCCCGCCAGAGGTGGCGAGCCGCAGGTTGCCTCGCATGAAGCCCTTCGACACCACGCGGGTAACACTGTCGGGCAGCTCCAGATCGAGCGTTTCGTCGGTCGCCTCATCGGAGGAACCGAGCCCGGTCTCGCCGACGATCTCACGCGGATCAACGTGCGCCAGGTCGTGACGTCCGAGGTAGGACACGGCGAGTTCGCGGAAGATGTAGTCGAGCACCGAGGTGGCGTTCTTGATCGTCTCGTTGCCGGTGACGAGGCCGGCCGGCTCGAAGCGCGTGAAGGTGAAGGCCTCCACGTACTCCTCGAGCGGCACGCCGTACTGCAGGCCGAGCGAGATGGCGATCGCGAAGTTGTTCATCAACGAGCGGAAGGCAGCGCCTTCCTTGTGCATGTCGATGAAGATCTCGCCGAGGCGTCCGCTCTCGTACTCGCCGGTGTGGAGGTACACCTTGTGGCCGCCGACGGTGGCCTTCTGCGTGTAGCTCTTGCGGCGGTTTGGCAGCTTCTCGCGCTCGCGGGCATTCGACTGCTGCTCCGCGATCGACAGTTTCCGCTCGAGCTCGATGACGCGTGTGGCAAGCTTCTCAGCGGCAGCCAGCGCACGTTCGACCTGCGGCTTGTCGGCCAGCAGCTGCTCGGCAACGTCATCCTGCTCGTCGATATCATCGCCGAGCACTTGCGAGTTGAGCGGCTGCGAAAGCTTCGAGCCGTCGCGGTAGAGCGCGTTGGCCTTCAGTGCGAGCTTCCACGACAGCATGTAGCTCGCCTTGCAATCCTCGACCGTCGCCTCGTTGGGCATGTTGATGGTCTTGGAGATGGCGCCTGAGATGAACGGCTGCGAGGCGGCCATCATGTAGATGTGGCTGTCGACCGAGAGATAGCGCTTGCCCTTGCGGCCGCACGGGTTGGCGCAATCGAAGATCGAAATGTGCTCGCGCTTGAGGTGCGGCGCGCCTTCCAGCGTCATCGCTCCGCACACGTGCTCGTTGGCCGCTTCGATGTCCTTCTTGGTGAAGCCGAGCGCGGTGAGCAGATCGAACGCCGGATCCTTCACCTTGTCGGCCGGCACCTTCAGCTTGTCGGTGATGAAGGCTTCGCCCAGCACCCACTTGTTGAACACGAACTTGATGTCGAATGCGCTCTCCAGACCTGCATGGATCTTGGCCAGCGCTTCGGCGTCGAAGCCCTTGGCCTTGAGCGTTGCCGGATTGATGGCGGGCGCCTGAGCCAGCGAACCGTGACCCACGGCGTAGGCCTCGATCTCGGCGATCTCGCTCGGACGGTAGCCGAGCGTGCGCAGGGCCTCCGGCACGGCGCGGTTGATGATCTTGAAGTAGCCGCCGCCGGCCAGCTTCTTGAACTTCACCAGCGCGAAGTCGGGCTCGATGCCGGTCGTGTCGCAGTCCATGACCAGGCCGATGGTGCCGGTCGGTGCAATCACCGTCGCCTGCGCATTGCGGAAGCCGTGGTTCTGACCGAGCGCGATGGCGCGGTCCCAGGCCTTCTTGGCAGCTTCGATGAGTGCGCCGTCCGTGCACGAGGCGTGGTCGAGCGGCACCGGCGCCGTGGCCAGCTTTTCGTAGCCGTCCTTCTGGCCATAAGCTGCGCGGCGGTGGTTGCGGATGACGCGCAGCATTTCGGCGGCGTTGGCGTGGTAGCCGGGGAAGGGCCCCAGTTCGCGCGCCATTTCGGCCGAGGTGGCGTAGGAAACGCCGGTCATGATCGCCGAGATGGCGCCGCAGATGGCGCGCCCTGGAGCCGAGTCATAGCCGATGCCGCTGGCCATCAGCAGGCCGCCGATGTTGGCAAAGCCGAGGCCCAGCGTGCGGTAGCGGTAGGACAGCTCGGCGATCTGGCGCGAGGGGAACTGCGCCATCAGCACCGAGATTTCCAGCACGACCGTCCACAGCCGGCAGGCATGCTCGAAGGCGGGGATGTTGAACTCGCCGGTCTCCTGGCTGCGGAACGTCATCAGGTTCATCGAGGCGAGATTGCAGGCCGTGTCGTCGAGGAACATGTATTCCGAGCACGGGTTCGAGGCGCGGATCGGCCCCGACTTCGGGCACGTGTGCCAGTCGTTGATGGTGGTGTGGAACTGGATTCCGGGGTCGGCGGACGCCCACGCGGCGTGGCCGATCTGATCCCACAGGTCACGCGCCTTGAGGGTCTTGTGCGGCTTGCCGTTGAGGCGGCGCATCAGGTCCCAGTCGGCGTCTTCCTCAACGCGGTTGAGGAAGTCGTCCGTGACGCGCACCGAGTTGTTGGAGTTCTGGCCCGAGACGGTCAGGTAGGCTTCCGAATCCCAATCGGTGTCGTAGGTCGCGAAATCGATTTCCTTGTAGCCCTGCTTGGCGAACTGGATGACGCGCAGAATGTAGTTGTTCGGCACCTCGTCGCGACGCGCTTCCTTGATCGCGCGCTTCAATGCCGGATTCTTGGCGGGGTCGAAGCAGCGCTCTTCCTGCTTGCCGGCGTCCTCAGGGGCGCCGTCGGCGTCGCAGTTGACGCACGCCTTCATCACGGCGGCGAGGCGCTTCTGGCAGATCTTCGAACCGGTGACGAGAGCGGCGACCTTCTGCTCCTCCTTCACCTTCCAGTTGATGTATTCCTCGATGTCGGGATGATCGACGTCGACCACCACCATCTTGGCAGCGCGGCGCGTCGTGCCGCCCGACTTGATGGCTCCGGCAGCTCTGTCGCCGATCTTCAGGAAGCTCATCAGGCCCGACGACTTGCCGCCGCCTGACAGCTTCTCGTTGGCGCCGCGCAGGCTCGAGAAATTGGAGCCGGTGCCTGAGCCGTACTTGAACAGGCGCGCTTCGCGCACCCACAGATCCATGATGCCGTTCTCGTTGACGAGATCGTCGGCAACCGACTGGATGAAGCAGGCGTGCGGCTGCGGGTGTTCGTAGGCGGAATCGGAGACGGTCAGTTTGCCGGTCTCGTGGTCGACATACATGTGGCCCTGGCCGGGGCCGTCGATGCCGTAGGCCCAGTGCAGGCCGGTGTTGAACCACTGCGGGCTGTTGGGCGCCGCCATCTGCATGGCGAGCATGTAGCGGTGCTCGTCGTAGAAGGCGAGCGCATCCTCTTCGGTGGAGAAGTAACCGCCCTTGAGACCCCAATAGGTCCATGTGCCGGCGAGACGGTCGAACACCTGACGGGCATCGGACTCACCGCCGTAGCGCTCTTCCTTCGGCAACTCGGCGAGCGCCTTATCGTCGGGCACTGAGCGCCAGGCCCAGGACGGGATCTGCGTCTCTTCCACCTTCTTGAGGCGGCGCGCGACGCCGGCCTTACGGAAATACTTCTGCGCCAGGATGTCGGCGGCGACCTGGCTCCACTGCGCCGGGACCATGAGGCCATCGAGGCGGAAGACGATGGAGCCGTCGGGGTTCTTGATTTCGCTCGTCGTGCGGCGGAATTCGATGAGGTCGTAAGGCGAGGTGCCGGCCGTCGTGAAGCGCCGCGTGATCTGCATAGTGTCCCCCGATTGGCATTTGCGGGGCGTTACGCGTGACGAGATACGCCGTGTGTTTGTTCGGTCTGCTGCGTCGGTGACGAGGCACAAGTCCGCCGTCGGCGGAAACGCCTTCCAGCGTCTTCGCCTGCCACCTACGCGATGTCTGGATTGGGCCAACGGACCCGATACTGGCGCGCGGGCCTGGGAGCCACAGCGAATGTCCCTCAGGGGCCACTCGCGACGGCGTTGGATCGCGCCACCTCAAACTGTCCGATTCGCCAGCTGACGCCAAAGAGTTTGTGTGTTGCGGGTCGCACCCATACTAGATGTAGATAGATGCACCATAAGGGCCGGGAAAGTCGTGTATTTCCTGTGGGGTGTTGGGACGGCTCGCGGCGGCAAGCGCCCGTGAACCCTGGCGGGGGCTGGGTGTGGAAAAATGAACACCCTCGCAGCCGACTTTTGCAGCCTATGGCGATTCCGTGGCAGCCGACTGTTGCGGATCTGCCGCGCATGCACACTGAGGTGCGCGCATTGCCGTACCAGGCGATATCGGCGATGGTGCAAGTGCGAAACAGCGGGCGCGGGACATGGGAATTTTCAGCGAAATCTTCTGCTGGTGGGGCGGCAACACCTGGGGCACGCGCCTGACCATCTGGCGCCAGGGGAAATTCGTCGGCAAAGACGAGTTCGGCAACCGCTACTACGAGCAGAAAAAGGGCGTCGGGCCGCTTGGCCGCCCGCGCCGCTGGGTCACCTATCAGGACTTCGCCGAGGCCTCGAAGGTGCCGGCCGGCTGGCATGGGTGGCTGCATTACACCGCCGACACGCCCCCCTCGCAGCAGGATTACCAGACGCGACCCTGGCAGCGTCCGCATCTGATGAACCAGACCGGCACGCCCGACGCCTATCGGCCGCCCGGCTCCATTCTCGGCCAGGGTGTGCGTTCCAAGGCGACGGGCGACTACAAGCCTTGGCGTCCCGAGGCGTGAGAGCGCATGCCTGCCGCCGCGCTCCGCTTGCCTCCCAACTTCGGCCCCACTCGCGGCTCAGGGAGACGGCAGTGGGTCGACCCGCACGCTCCACACGAGACAGGCGCTAAATGAGAATGGCTGAGGTCCCGATGAGCTGGCGCACGTGGTGTGGAGTGGCAGCGGTAGCTTGCGGCGCCGTGCTGGCCGCGACTGCCATTGCGCATGCCGACCGCGTCGACAACGGCGTCGCCGTCTTCTCCGCCCTCGACAAGGTGACGGCGCGTACCTCCAAATTCGAAGTGCCGCTAAACTCCACGGTGCAGTTTGGCGCGCTGAAAGTGACGCCGCACGTTTGCTATTCGCGCCCGCCCGAAGAGCAACCCAAGACGACCTCCTTCGTCGATGTGGACGAGATACAACTCGACGGGCAGGAAAAGCGCATCTTCAGCGGCTGGATGTTCGCCGAGAGCCCGGGCCTCAACGCCGTCGAGCACCCTGTGTTCGACGTGTGGCTGACCGACTGCCAACAGCCGCGCGGTTCGGTCGCGCAGCGCGGTGCTGAGGATCCCAACGCCGCTCCTACCGATGCGCCGCCGCCGGAAGAGGATCCCTTCCAGCCGCGCCGTCGCGTTCGCCGCTGAACGATCCACAGCTAACCTAGCTGCATCTAGCGGCGTTATTCTCTCAAGTTTTCAACTGATCGTGGGACCAGCAATGACGCCGCGCTCACTGCACTCGTGGGGGCGCCTAGCTGCATGGTTGCCGACAGCGTATGCCGGTCGCGTGAAACCTGGGAAAAAAGCAACAAGGAGATTGCCAGATGTTTGCGCGGATTTTTCTCTCGCTCAGCCTTGCGCTCGCCGGCGGAGCGCTTCTGTCACTACCGGCTGCTGCCGACACAATGGTCGATGCCGCGCTGATGAAGGTGCTCGATCCGGACGCCGACGGCACGGTCGATCTGGCCGAGGCGCAGGCTGCGGGTGCCGCCACCTTCAAGAAACTCGACCCCGACAACGACGGCACCCTCGATGCCAAGGAACTCGATGGGCGCGTCACGGCCGACGAGTTGAAGGCGGCTGATCCCGACGATGACGGCACGCTCGATCTCAAGGAGTACAACGCGCTGATCGAGAAGCGCTTCAATGCGGCCAATCCCGACAATGACGGCACCCTCGATGAGACCGAGTTGAAGTCGCCGGCCGGGCAGGAACTGCTGAAGCTCATCCACTGACCGTGCTCACACCTTTGTGCACGAAACATATCCGGGCGCGATGATCGCGCCCGGCTGATTTATCGGCGTGTTGCGCTCCTCTGCAGCATAACAAGCCTCGGAACATCGCTCCTGCGCTAGACGTTTCATCGACAGGCCGGCAGCCAAACGCCGGCCCGAGAAAAGTCATAGGAGGACGTCAGATGAAACGTATGCTGATCGCTGGATTGCTCACCGCAGGTACAGCGCTGGGCGCCTATGCCCAAACGGATCAGGGGGCGATGAAGCTATCGGCGGCGGAATGTTCGTCCCTGTGGAATCAGGCGAGCCCCGATGGCGGCCCGATTACCCAGGCGCAGGCAGCGCCGTACGTGACCGACTTCAAGGCCGCCAATCCTGACGGCGACACCACGATTGAGAAGGCTGAGTTCACCAAGGCGTGCGACGCCGGGATGGTGAAGAGCGGCGCGGCTTCGAGCGGCGCAGGCAGCGGCGAGTTGGGAAGCGCCCCGGGCATGATGCCCGAGAAGCCCGGGATGGCGCCCGCTAGGTAAGCATTTAACAGACGATTTCGTGATGGGCGTGGAGTCGTCGACTCCGCGCCCATTTTCGTTTTGCCGAAGGCTAGCGGGGAATGTTCATGCGTTGCGCGAGGCTTCGAGCACCGCGGCCGCGCGCGGGGCAAAATAGGTGAGGATGCCGGCGGCGCCGGCGCGCTTGAAAGCAAGCAGGCTCTCCATCATCACGGCGTCGCCGTCGAGCCAGCCAGCATTGGCGGCCGCCTGTAGCATCGCGTACTCGCCCGACACTTGGTACGCGAAGGTCGGCACGCGAAACGTCTCGGAAATGCGGCGTACGATGTCGAGGTACGCCATGCCTGGCTTGACCATGATGAGGTCGGCGCCCTCGGCAAGGTCGAGCGCCACTTCGCGCAATGCCTCGTCGGAATTTGCCGGGTCCATCTGGTAGGAGCGCTTGTCGCGCTGGCCCTGCGAAGAGGCGAGCGTCACCGACGAGCCGACCGCGTCGCGGAACGGCCCGTAGAACGCCGAGGCATACTTGGCCGCGTAGGCCATGATCAGCGTATTGGCGTAGCCGTTGCCTTCCAACGCGGTGCGAATGGCGCCGACGCGGCCGTCCATCATGTCGGATGGGGCGAGGATGTCGGCGCCCGCCTCGGCCTGCACCAGCGACTGGCGCACCAGCGCCTCGAGCGTCTCGTCATTGGCGATGTCGCCGCCGCGCAGCAGCCCGTCGTGCCCGTGGTTGGTGTAGGGATCGAGCGCTACGTCGAGAATGATGCCGACGTTGAGCTTCGCGTTCTTCACGGCGCGCGTGGCGCGGCAGACAAGGTTGTCGGGATTGAAAGCTTCGCGCGCGTCTTCGGTGCGCAGCTTGGGCTCGGTGTTGGGAAACAGCGCGATCGCCGGAATGCCGAGCGCGGCTGCCTGCTCCGCGCTGGCGACGATATTGTCGATCGACAGGCGATCGACTCCCGGCATCGAGGTGATGGGCACGCGCTTGTTGTGACCATCCACCACGAACAGCGGCCAGATCAGATCTTCAACGCCAAGCCGGTGCTCGGCGACGAGGCGTCGCGACCATTGGGTCGAACGCGCGCGCCGCAGGCGCACGCTGGGATAACCGCCAGATGCGGCGGTCGTACTGGCACGGCCGGTGACGTCGGCGTCGCGGGCGGCGGACGGCACTTGCGTTACGGGTCGGCGGGGCTTCATGCGGTGCGTCCGAGGCGAGGGGTTCAGCCACACTCACCGCAACGGGCCATCTTTGGCAAGGCCCGTGGTCGCAACCTGCCTCGGCAGGGTTAGTCGCAGATTTTCTTAATCTTCCGCTCGGCCATGTCGACGTGGAAGTGATTGCGGTGTGCCTCGTTGGCTTCCGGGCCGAGCGTCGTGCCGAAGATGCGACAGGCGGCAGCGTGTGCCTCGCGCAGGAAGCGCGCTTTCGGGTCGCTCGGCGGCGCCGCCAACGCTGCCGGTGTCAGTGCGGCAGTCTTGGCGGCGTCGGCAGTGACACTCTTCGTCGGGCGGGCGTTGTCGGGGGGGCCGCCGAGACGTGCCGCCGTCTGCTGCTGCTTGCTGCCGCCTGGCAGAATGACGGTGACCATGTCGACGCCGCCGCGGCGTGTCGACTTGACGATGCCGCTACCCGGCGCACCGAGCGACGTAGCGGCAGCGTTCGTCGGCGCCTTCGCCGAGTGGTCGGCTTTGGGATCTCGCTGATTCTCCTGCTCGGCCTCGGCCGCTGCGACCTTCGCTTGGGCGAGCTTCTCCTGCGCCGCCTTGGCTGCGGCCACGGCGCGGGCGATGTCGCGCTTGTTGGCGCCCCAAGCTTCGAGGACGTAAACGCGCTGGCCGTTGTCGGTGACGAATCCACGGATATCCAGGGCATCGACGTAGGCGTGCTGGCTGAGCTTTTTGCCCTTGCGGCCGAAAGCCGTGCGGCACGAGTAATCGCTCATCACCTCGATCTTGGTGATCTTGGCGCCGAGCTGGCGGGCCGCGGCCGGCTGCACGTCCTTGCTGATCCACGCGTTGAGCGGGGCCAGCATGCCGCAGTTGATCAGCGCCGCGGGGGCGAAGTTGACCTTGCCGAGGCGCGACAGGCGGATCGGGGCGGGCGTGCCGCAATCGCCTTCCTTGATGGGAGCTTCAAAGGTCACCTCGGCGTCGAGGCCCTTGAGAGCGGCGGTGCAGCGCGCCTTGGCGTCGGCGATCTCGGCCGGGGTCCAGACGTCTGGCACGGGTGGCTGGATGGGGCTGGCCTTGGCGGTCTTGCGCTCCGGCAGCGGGGGAATGAGCAGCGGCTGCGCGGTGCTGGTCGATTTCGCCTTATCGTCCCTACGAGACGCCTGCGCGGCCTTGTCATCGCTCCGGCGTGCCGGCTGAGTCTTGGCGTCGCGCGCGGCGACAACGACGATTTGAGGCTGGGCCAGGGCGGCGGCGAGGGTCGTGCAGGCGACGGCCGCGACCGCGATCGAAAGTCCTAGTCCGAATCGCAACATCGTTCGCGTCTCCACCTTTGCATGGTGCGGGGCACGGGATTTCGACCAGGACTGGCGAATCAACCGGGCAAGTTTCTTCGTAATCGCGCTCAGTGTATAGGGAATTCAGTCCTAACGATGATGGATCGCGAACGCGATCAGATAACGGGAACAAACCTGTGCACGACATGGCACCAGCGCAGAGCACGGCCGAGAGCTCGGCGGAGCAGGCGGTCGACGAGCTTCGCATCGCGATGCAGGGATCGTGCGCCGTCATTACATTGAATCGCCCCCGCGCGCTGAACGCACTCACCACCGCCATGCGAGCGAAGCTGGCCGAGGCGTTCCCGCGTTTTGCACGCGAGGCGCAGACGTATTGCGTCGTCATCCAGTCGGCGAGCGACAAGGCGTTCTCGGCCGGCGGCGATGTTCGCGAGATCGTGCGCTGGGGGCGCGAGGACCGGGCGCGCGCCAAGCGCGCATTCGCCGACGAGTACGCGCTCAACTGGCTGCACGAGTGCTTCTCCAAGCCGACCATCTCGCTTATCGACGGCCCGGTGATGGGCTCGGGCGTCGGCATCAGCTTGTTCGGCACGCATCGCGTCGCTGGCGAACGCTACCGCTTCGCCATGCCGGAAACGGCGATCGGCCTGTTCCCCGACGTCGGTACGGCGTGGACGCTATCGCGCCTGCCGGGCAACATCGGCATGTATCTGGGGCTCACCGGACGTTCCATCGGGCCCGCCGACGCCTATGCGCTGGGACTGCTGACGCACTGCATTCCCGCGTCACGCTTCGAGGAGATCAAGACGGCGCTCGCGGATACATGGCCGGTCGACACGGTGCTGGACGATATGCAGGTCGATCCGGGCCCAGGCCAACTGTCGCCCTACACAGCGCACATCGCCTATTGCTTCGCGGCGGGCACCGTCGAGGAGACTATAGCGCGGCTGCGTGTGGTAGGGGGCAAGGCGCGCGATTGGGCCGACGGCGTTATCGCCGATCTCGAATCGCGCTCGCCGTTGTCGCTCAAGGTTACGCATCGGCACATTCGAGATGCGCAAGCTCTCGATCTGCGCCAGACGCTCAGCGTCGACTATCGTCTCGCCTGCCGCTTCCTCGATGGTCACGACTTCTACGAGGGCGTGCGTGCGGCGTTGATCGACAAGGACGGCACGCCGCACTGGAAGCCCCAACGCCTCGAAGACGTATCTTCGACTATGGTCGATGATTATTTTGCGTCAATGGGAGCAGATGAACTCGTACTGCTGACGCGCCCGGAAATGCAGGCTGCACGCGTCTAGAAACACAATCATCGCGCCGCAGACAGGATGAATGAACCAGTTATCAGACACCTCAACACCATTCTTTTACTATAGGTATTTAGGTGACTTTTAGTTTTATGCCTTATCTCTTGGCGTAACCCGGACAAAACAAAATACCCGGGACCGGCGTCAAACAGTGTGAGGCAGTTATGAGTGTTGCGCTCGACGTGGCGCGTCATCGTGCGCCAGTGCAGACCGACAATTTTCGTTCCGAGTACCTGCAAGCGTTGCGCCTCGTCGAAAGGCTGCATCGGTTGTTGCTCGACGTGATCAAGGATGAGTTCGATCGGCTCGGCGGCGCTGACCTTAACAGCGTGCAGGCTCTGCTGCTGTACAACATCGGCGATAGCGAACTGACCGCGGGCGAGCTCAAGACGCGAGGCTACTATCTCGGCTCGAACGTCTCCTACAATCTCAAGAAGCTCGTCGACATGGGCTACCTGCATTACAAGCGGTCGGAGACCGACCGCCGCAGCGTACGCGTCAGCCTGACCGAAAAGGGCAAGGAAGCGTGCCAGGTGGTGCAGAAGCTCTACCAGCGGCAGCTCGGCTCGGTCGAGACGGTCGGCGAAGTCACCGAAGAGGACTTCCGCGGTCTCAACAAGGCGCTGGTTCGCCTTGAGCGTTTCTGGTCCGACCAGATCCGCTACCGCCTTTAAGTTTCGGGCAGCTGAGCTGCCGAAGCACTGATAACAAGGGAGTTGCGGCGCCGCCGCGGCTCCCTTTTGCTTTTCAGGGGCTGTTTCGGGCCACTCTGGCTGGCAGCGGGATTGGGGGGCGCATATTTTTGCCTTTGCATGTGTCAGCGAATGTCTCGATATTCCTGGCGGTTGCTAAGGGATGCGCGGGCACCGGCCAGAATTTCAACGCCGTTTGCAAGACGGGAGGGCTGTCGTGGGCTCAATGCGGGGGAATTGGATTGCCGTGGTCATCTTCGGCGCTGGCGCGATAGCCGGCGGAGGACCGGCAGGCGCGCAGGAACTCGCTGCGCTTCGGCCCCGTCGGCGAAGGACCGGGCCAGTACAATGCCGGTTATGACCGCAACTTCATCCGCGAATGGCAAGCCAACCCGCCCAAGGGATACCCGACGCTGTCGAAGGCCAACCTGGCGCCGACCAAGGCGGCCGTCGCTCGCTATGAAGAGATCGTCGCCCGCGGGGGCTTTCCCTTGATCCCCGAAGTCGAACTGGAGCCGGGCGCCAGCGATCCCGCCGTCGGTGTGCTACGCCGTCGCCTGATGCGTTCGGGCGAACTCACCACCAAGTCCAGCTATCCCGATCACTACGACGGCGATCTGGATGCCGCCGTGAAGCGATTCCAGGCCTCGAACGGACTGGCGCCGACCGGCGTCGTCGACAAACGCACGATCGCCGCGCTCAACGTGCCTTCCGAGGTGCGCCTCGCACAATTGAAGGCCAACCTCACGCGTCTCACCGACCTCACCAAGATCGTCGGCAAGCGCTACGTGTTGGTCAACATTCCCGCCGCGCAAATCGAGGCCGTGGAAAACAACGCCGTCGCGCTGCGCCACTCGGGCGTCGTCGGCAAGCCGGATCGTCCGACGCCGATGCTGCGGTCGACCATCACCGACCTCGCCTTCAATCCGATGTGGACCTTGCCGCCGACGGTCATCAAGGAGGATCTGATCCCCAAGGGCCGCGACATGCAGAGCAAGGGCCAAAACGTGCTGGTCAAGTTCGGCATCGATGCCTACCAGGGCGGCAAGAAGCTCGACCCCGAGTCGATCGACTGGGCGAGCGCGCAGCCGACGCAGCTGTCCTATCGGCAGGTGGCAGGAAAAGAAAACCCGCTCGGATTCCTGAAAATCAACTTCGCCAATTCGAGCTCCGTCTACATGCACGACAGCCCGAAAAAGTCCCTGTTCGGGCGTAATTTCCGAGCGGCCAGCTCGGGATGTGTGCGGGTGCAAAATATCTCACTTCTGGCGGCGTGGCTGCTGACGGGCCAGGCAACGATCGAGCAGGTCGAGCAGATCAAAGAGAGCGGCCAGACCAAGACGGTGCGCCTGCGCAAGCCCGTTCCGCTATATTTTGCCTACGTAACTGCGTGGTCGACGCCCGACGGCGTCATCCAGTTCCGCCCCGACATTTACCTCAAGGATGGGGTTGGCGAAGTCGCCTCGGCGTACTAGTTGTCGCGCCGCAGGGTTGATCGCCATCAAGGTTGTTCGCGCAGACATCGATGAAAATTTTCGTGCCAGGCTTGATGGTCGGCGCGACAATAGACACGTTGCTCGAAGGGGGCTGCCGGGCAATGATAAGCAAAACGACAAAGAAGGCCCTAGGGGAGTGAAAGTCGGCTGATGGACTATGCGAAGCAATTCAGAGTTGCGCTCGATGCCGTGCACCGCGAAGGGCGCTATCGCGTCTTTGCCGATCTGAAGCGCCAGCGCGGTGCTTACCCTGCAGCCGAGCACTTCAACAACTCTGCCCCCGCCCGCCCCATTACCGTGTGGTGCTCCAACGACTACCTCGGCATGGGTCAGCACCCGGACGTGATCGCCGCCATGCACGAGGCGATCGATACCGTCGGCGCTGGTTCGGGCGGCACCCGCAATATCGCTGGAACGACCCACTATCACGTGGAGCTCGAGGCGGAGCTTGCCGACTTGCACGGCAAGGAAGCGGCGCTGCTGTTCACCTCGGCCTTCGTCGCCAACGATTCCACGCTGGCGACGCTCGCCCAGCTGCTGCCCGGCACCGTCATCTTCTCCGACGAGAAGAACCACGCTTCGATGATCGCCGGCATTCGCCACGGCGGCGGCCCGAAGCGCATCTGGCGCCACAACGACCTCGAAGACCTCGAGGCGCAGCTGAAGCAGTTCGATCGCGCGACCCCGAAGATCATAGCTTTCGAGAGCGTCTACTCGATGGACGGGCACGTGGCGCCCATCGGCGCCATCTGCGATCTGGCCGAGAAATACGGCGCATTGACCTACCTCGACGAAGTGCACGCCGTCGGCCTTTATGGTCCGCGCGGCGGCGGCATCGCCGAGCGTGACGGCGTCATGCATCGCGTCGACATCATCAATGGCACGCTGGCCAAGGGCTTCGGCGTCATGGGCGGCTACATCGCCGCTTCGCGCGACTGCTGCGACGCCATCCGCTCCTACGCCACCGGGTTCATCTTCACGACGTCGCTGGCGCCCGACGCTCGCCGCCGGCGCGCTGGCCAGCATCCGGCACCTGAAGTCGAGCAGCATCGAGCGCACCCAGCTGCTGGAGCGGGCCATCGAGGTAAAGACCCGGCTCACGGCCGCGGGCGTGCCCGTTGTCTCCTCGCCGAGCCATATCGTGCCGGTGACCATCGGCGATCCGGTCCACTGCAAGTCGGTGACCGACGCGCTGCTGGAGCACTATGCGATCTACGTCCAGCCGATCAATTATCCGACCGTGCCGCGCGGCACCGAGCGGATCCGGCTGACGCCTTCGCCGGTGCACACGCCGGCCCAGGTCAGCCACCTTGTCGCGGCGCTCGGCGAACTCTGGGACGCCTGCCCGCTGTCCAAGGGTCAGCACGTCAGGCTGGCAGCGGAATAAGGGTCCGCTGCGCTTCAACGCACCCCCCAGAAATCGCTAGTTGGAAACCCCATTAAGCTATACGGGTTGAGCCAGACGCGGCGCGCCCCTACTATGGCGGCAGGCCTGCCTGCCCGCGCGCTCGATACGAACCCCATTCATTTATCGCGAACCAAGGAAAGTCCTATGTTTAACGCGAAGGCTGAGACCAGCTCCACGAGCGGCTTTTTCAATACCCGCCTGGCTGACAGCGATCCGGAGATCGCGGACGCCATCGGCAAAGAGCTGGGGCGCCAGCAGCACGAAATCGAGCTGATCGCCTCTGAGAACATCGTCTCCAAAGCGGTGCTCGAGGCCGCCGGCAGCGTCCTCACCAACAAGTATGCCGAGGGCTATCCGGGCAAGCGCTACTACGGCGGCTGCCAGTACGTCGACATCGTCGAGCAGTTGGCCATCGATCGCGCCAAGAAGCTCTTCGGCTGCGACTTCGCCAACGTGCAGCCGAACTCGGGCTCGCAGGCCAACCAGGGCGTGTTCAACGCCCTCGCCCAGCCCGGCGATACCATTCTCGGCCTCAGCCTCGCCGCTGGCGGACACTTGACGCACGGTTCGCCCGTCAACCAGTCAGGCAAGTGGTTCAAGCCGGTGTCGTACATGGTGCGCCCCGACACGCACCGCGTCGACATGGACGAAGTCTACAAGCTCGCCGTCGAGCACCGCCCGCGCCTTATCATCGCCGGCGGATCGGCGTATCCGCGCCAGTTCGAGTTCGCCGAATTCCGCGCGATCGCCAACGAGGTTGGAGCCTACCTGCTGGTCGACATGGCGCACTTCGCCGGTCTCGTCGCCGGTGGCCAGCATCCCAGTCCGTTCCCGCACGCCCACGTCGTCACCACGACGACGCACAAGACCCTGCGCGGCCCGCGCGGCGGCATGATCCTGACCAACGACGAGACCATCGCCAAGAAGGTCAACTCGGCGATCTTCCCGGGCATCCAGGGCGGCCCGCTGATGCACGTCATCGCCGGCAAGGCCGTGGCCTTCGGCGAGGCGCTGCGTCCCGACTTCAAGATCTACGCCAAGAACGTCATCGAGAACGCCAAGGCGATGGGCGAGGTGCTGGTCAGCGCCGGCTTCGCGCTCGTCTCCGGCGGCACCGACACGCACCTCATCCTGCTCGACCTGCGGCCCAAGAAGCTGACAGGCAACATCTCCGAGAAGGCGATGGAGCGTGCGCACATCACCTGCAACAAGAACGGCGTGCCGTTCGACCCCGAGAAGCCGATGGTGACCTCCGGCGTGCGCCTCGGCGCACCGGCCGGCACGACGCGCGGCTTCGGCGTTGCCGAGTTCCAGGAGATCGGCCGCCTGATCGCCGAAGTGCTCGACGGTCTCGCCAAGAACGGCGCTGAAGGCAACGGCGCTGTCGAAGAGAAGGTCAAGGCGCAGGCCATTGAACTTTGCAAGCGCTTCCCGATCTATCAGTAACGTCAGATTGCATCGATGCATCGCCGGGCCCGCCGCATAAACTGTGGCGGGCCGGTTGTTTATGGCGACGCCAATGCGTGGGCACGGTTGGCCGATGACAACTTGACGAACAGGTTGAGCCGTAGGATCGCCGGATGCGCGGGTGGCGGATCTCCAGCACGTTTGATCGGCGGGCACGTCAGCATGGCCGAGGGATGCAAACTGCGGGGCTATCGCAACCTGCGGCAAGTAGCGGTTGTTAAGTCCGCCGGCAACGGTTGAAAAACAGCCACGCGCCTATCAGGCGACATGCGTTCAAGCTAAGACTACGCAACGCGCATCCTGCGCGCGGCGCACATTTTGCCGGAGGCCAGACAGCATGCGTTGCCCGTACTGCGCCGGCGATAACACGCAGGTCAAAGACAGCCGTCCTACCGAAGAGAACGCGGCCATTCGCCGGCGTCGCATTTGCCCCGATTGCGGCGGGCGCTTCACGACCTTCGAGCGGGTGCAGTTGCGCGAGCTGCTTGTCGTCAAGCGCTCGGGCCGCAAAGTGGCGTTCGATCGCGACAAGCTGATGCGGTCGGTGAACGTCGCGCTGCGCAAGCGTCCCATCGATCCCGAGCGCGTCGAGCGCATGGTGTCGGGCCTCGTGCGCCAGCTCGAGAGCGCCGGCGAGAGCGAGGTCGCATCCTCGATGATCGGCGGCCTCGTCATGGAGGCGCTGCGCGGGCTCGATCCCGTCGCCTACGTGCGCTTTGCTTCCGTTTATCGCGATTTCCGCGAAGCCTCCGACTTCCACGAAGTACTCGGCGAGATTGCCGCCGAGCCGGTCGGTGCGCACGAGCCGCCTCATATTGCCTTCGAAGGCTCCGTTGTGGAGACGGCGCCGCTCAAGAAGCACTAATGCGATGATCGAGAAATTCGCAATCGTCAGCGGCGTGGTTTCGAGCGAAGGTCTCGGTCTGAACCAAGTTCCGAAGTTCGCTCCTGGTCCCAGCCTCTGGCTTTCGCAAACGTCGGAATCGGGACGCTGAGCGCTATGGATCCCGCGGCACCCGCCGGGTTCGACACCCACATGATGCACATCGCTCTCAGCCTTGCGGCGCGAGGGCTTGGCCGCACGGCACCTAACCCGTCCGTCGGCGCGGTGATTGCGGATGAACGGACGGGCGAGGTCATCGCGCGCGGCTGGACGGCGCCCGGCGGGCGACCGCATGCGGAAACGCAAGCCATTGCGCGAGCCGGCGGGCGCGCGAATGGCGCCACGATGTACGTCACGCTCGAGCCATGCTCGCACCACGGCGTCACGGCGCCTTGCGCCGATGCTGTGGTGCATGCCGGATTGCGCCGCGTCGTGTGTGCCATCGAGGACCCCGATCCGCGTGTTGCGGGGCGTGGCCTGGCTCGCCTGCGTCAGGCCGGTGTTGCCGTCGAGCGCGGACTGTTGGCGGAAGCGGCGCACAGGGCGGCGGCAGGCCACATTCTGCGCGTCACCGAGCGCCGTCCGCTGGTCACGGCCAAGGTTGCGCTGGATGCTGCTGGTGGCGTGCCGCGGGGCGGCGGCGGCCAGCCGACGTGGGCGACGGGCGAAGGCGCGCGGGCGCACGGGCATTTGATGCGCGCACGCTCCGACGCCATACTCGTCGGCCGCGGCACGGTGATCGACGATGATCCGCTGCTGACCAGCCGCCTGCCGGGACTGAGCTCGCGCACGCCGGTGCGCATCGTGCTGGCGCGTCAGCTGGACGGGCTCGAACGATCGCGGCTGGCACACACGGCACGGCAACATCCGCTGTGGGTCGTCTGCGGCGAAGATGTCGATGCTTCGGCATTGATCGCGGCCGGCGCAAAAATCTTCCCGACCCGCCTCGTCGGCGGCGAGCTATGGCTGCCCGCCGTCATGGAAACGCTGGTTGCCGCGGGCATCACGCGGCTGCTCATCGAGGGTGGTCCAGCAACCTGGCGCGCCTTCTCCCACGCCGGCCTCATCGACGAGACGGTGCTCTTTCACGCTCGCGGATCGGACGGCGCCGAGTTGTCGCCTGCTGCGGGGATACAGGCGCTCGGGCGCTATATCGCGACGCGCGGCTTTGAAGTTTACGATCGGCGAACCATAGGCTGTGACGATATGCTGGCATTGCGCCGGCCCTGGCACCGCGAGACCTCTCGCGGACGAAACCCAGCGACGTAAGGACTGCGAGGAAGCCACGCCATGTTCACCGGCATCGTCTCCGACCTCGGCGAGGTCACCGCGCGCGAGGGCGGCCGCTTCACCATCCGCGCCCGCTACCCGGCGCAAGAACTCGAGGTCGGCGGCTCGATGTCCTGCGACGGCTGCTGCCTCACCATGACATCGGTGCGAGCCGAAGCGGCCGGTAGCTTGTTCAGCGTCGATGTCTCCAACGAGACCCGCGGCAAGACAACCCTCGGCGAGTGGGAGCCGGGACGCCGCATCAACCTGGAGCGCGCGCTGCGCCTCGGGCAGGAGCTGGGCGGCCACCTCGTCACGGGTCACATCGACGGGCTGGCGCGCATCGTCGATGTCATCACCGATGGAGACAGCCGTCGCTTCGCCTTCGAGGTGCCCGAGCACCTGGCGCCATATATCGCACCCAAGGGATCGATTTGCCTCGATGGCGTGTCGCTGACGGTCAATGAGGTCAGCGACAAGCGCTTCGGCGTCAACATCATCCCCCACACCTTGACGGTGACGACCTGGGGGGCGAAAACCCCCGGGCAGTCGGTCAACCTCGAGGTCGACCTGTTCGCGCGCTATATCGCGCGGCTCCTGGAGTTTCGCTCGTGACGCACGACGTTGGCACCTACGCCATCTCGGAAGGCCGTGGCTGTCTGTCCTCGATCGCGGAGATCCTGGAAGACATGCGCAACGGTCGCATGGTTGTGCTCGTCGATGCCGAGGAGCGTGAGAACGAAGGCGATCTCGTCATTCCCGCGCAGATGGCGACACCCGACGCCGTCAACTTCATGGCCCGCTATGGGCGCGGCCTCATCTGCCTCACGCTCACCGGCGCGCGCGCCGAGGAGCTGCAGCTGGAAGCGATGGTGGGGCGCAACCGATCGCGCAACCGCACCGCCTTCACGCAATCGATCGAGGCCCGCGAGGGTATTTCCACTGGCATCTCGGCCGCCGACCGCGCACGCACCATCGCTACGGCCATCGACGCCACCAAAAGTGCCGCCGACATCGTCTCGCCCGGCCATGTGTTTCCGCTGGTGGCGCGCGAGGGCGGCGTGCTGATCCGCGCCGGGCACACCGAGGCGTCCGTCGATCTTGCGCGCCTTGCCGGTCTCTACCCCGCGGCCGTCATCTGCGAGATCATGAACGACGACGGCACCATGGCGCGATTGCCTGATCTCGTGGCCTTCGCGCAGCGGCACGGCCTCAAGATCGGCGCCATCGAGGAGCTCATCGCCTACCGGCTGCGCAACGAGACGTTGGTACGCACCACGGCGCGGACCAGCATCGATACAGCCGCCGGGCGCTTCGACCTTCGCGTCTACGAGACGACCGTCGAGCCCCGCGAGCACCTGGCGCTCGTCAAAGGCGACATCACCGCGCCGGGACCGGTGCTGGTGCGCGTGCACGCCGTCAGCCTGCTCGGCGACGTGATCGGCGTCGGGGACGCCGGCGAGGGCATGCAGATCGCCAAATCGCTACGCCTCATCGAGCAGGAAGGCCGCGGCGTCGTGGTTCTGATCCGCGACCTGCGTCCCAAGTCGGTATCGGAGTGGATTGCCGGACGCGCCCAGCCCAAACGCTCGGCCGAAGGCGCGCGCGAGCGCCGCCAGGTCGAGATCGGCGTCGGCTCGCAAATTCTACCGATCTCGGCGTGCGCGATATGGTGCTGCTGACCAATTCTCCGGCGCACGTCTACGTCGGCCTCGAGGGCTTTGGATTGCGCGTCGTCGGTACGCGCAGGATCGAGTGAGCGATGATCGTCAAGGTTGATCGTCCGACGCGCAGCACGGCCCGCGGCCCCGACGGCGGCATACGCATGCGCGTGCTGATCATCGAAGGGCGCTACTACGACGAGATCGCCGACCTGCTGTTTGCCGGCGCGCGCGATGCGCTCGAGGCGCAGGGCGTCGACTACGACCGTACCAGCGTGCCGGGCGCGCTTGAGATACCCCAGGTCCTGGTGCAAGCGACCGCCGCCGGGCTCGTTCCGCGCCGTGCCGCCAACGGCAAGTTCGACGGCGTCATCGCGCTCGGCTGTGTCATTCGCGGCGAGACTTCGCACTACGACATCGTCTGCAACAACGCCAATCACTGGCTCATGGACGTCGCCGTCCGCCACGCGGTGCCGCTGGGCAACGGCATCCTGACGGTCGATACCGAAGCACAGGCGCTGGCGCGGGCCCGCGGCGGCAAAGGCGGAGATGCGGCGCGCGCCTGTCTGCGGCTCGTTGAACTTCAGCGCGCGTTCGAGGGACAGAGCGCATGACAGCTGCCAGCAAAGCCACGCCGAAGACCGGCAAGATCGCTCTGCCGCCACGCACGGCGGCGCGCGTCGCCACGGTGCAGGGCCTGTACCAGATGGACCTCGCCGGCACCGACCTCAATGCGGTGATCGACGAGTTCGTGAGCCTGCGCTTTCCCCGCCCACCGGGCGATGAGGCCGCAGCTGGCGCGGATCCGGCCTTCTTTGCCGAACTGCTGCGCGGCGTCGTGCGTCGCCAGCGCGACATCGATCCGCTTGTCGACCATCAGCTCGCCGAAGGCTGGCGACTGGTGCGCATCGACGCGATCGTGCGCGCCATCCTGCGCGCCGGTGTTTTCGAGCTGATGGAGCGCCCCGACGTGCCGGGTCGCGTTGTCATCAACGAGTATATCAACGTCGCCCACTCGTTCTTCTCCGAGGACGAGCCCAAAGTGGTCAACGGCGTGCTCGACAAGCTGGCGCGTCAGCTGCGCACCGGCGAATTTGACCGCAATGACACCCGATCCAAATGATCCACCCGCTGGCGCTGGCGACAGCGGCGGCGAAGAAGCGCTGATCGCCAAATATTGGGCGCCCTTGGCTGCGGAATTTCCCGGCGCGCTCAGCCTGAAGGACGATTGCGCCGTCATTGCACCCCCGCCCGGGTCCGAACTCATCGTCACCACCGACGCGCTGATCGAGGGCGTGCATTTCGTGCCCGGCGAGGATCCCGGCGCCATCGCCTGGAAAGCGCTTGCGGTCAACGTATCGGACCTCATCGCCAAGGGCGCCACGCCGCTTGCCTATCTGATGAGCTTGGCGCTGCCGCGTGAGCGCCCGACGGCGCGTGGCTGCGTGCCTTCGCCGATGGTCTGGGGGCCGCGCAGCAAGCCTTCGGTTGCCGGCTGGCCGGCGGCGACACCGACCGCACGCCGGGGCCGCTGAGCGTATCGATCACCGCGTTCGGCACTGTCCCGGCCGGTGCGATGGTAATGCGATCCACCGCAAAAGCCGGAGATAACGTCTACGTCACCGGCAGCATCGGCGATGCAACGATGGGCCTGGCTCTGCGCCTCGATCCAACGCCGTCGGTCCGCTATCAGCTCGACGCGGAAGGGAAACGATATCTTGAGGGGAAGTTTTCCCGTCCGCATCCCCACGTCGGCATCATTGCGCCTCTGCGCGCCTGTGCCTCGGCGGCCATCGACATCTCGGATGGGCTAATGAAGGACTTCGCCCGCCTGTGTCGGACTTCGGGCGTCGGTGGGCATATCGCGGCGAGCCAGGTGCCCCTCTCAGGTCCGGCGCGGGCCATCATCGCCGCTGGAGGCGCCAGTCTGGCCGATCTGATGAGCGGCGGAGAGGACTATGAGGTCCTGGCAACAGTCCCGCCGACGATGAGCCACGAGTTCGAACGGCTTGCAGCAAAGGCGGGCACACGCGTCACGTGCATTGGCAGCATCGGTCCAGCGAGCGCGGGCATAAGCGCCACGGATGACGACGGTGCGCCCTTGATATTCACGAAGACGGGTTGGGACCACATTTCCTGACACGCACGCTTGAACCTGTGGACGCGGGCGCCCAAATCGCATCGCTGCGGCGCCATCGCAAGCTGAGACGATCTAACCGCTCGATGGCGTCTTGGTTTGGCCATATCCTGACGGCTATTGAGGCACTTGGCGTTAGCTCCAGTGGGACGCGACCGCTTTGCAGGGGTTGCGGTCGATGGCCGTAAGCGACGTTTGCGGCTTGAGCAGAATCGGGAAGATTTCATGCAGGCATTTCGCGCGCGGGCGCGACTTTTGGATTCGTACCTCGCTGGACGCGGGGCAACACCTCGCAATCTGGCCATGTGCGCCATTGCTGCCCTGCTGAGCGTCATGCTGTTCGCCGATCCGGCGCGCGCGCAAGCGGCGCAGACCAACTGGTGGGAGAGCCTCACCGGCTCGGGGACGCCGGATTATTCCGGGCGCCGCCAGGAAGCGGGGGAGCGCGAGCGCGCTGCGCGCCAGTCCGAGCCTCTCGACGATCTGCGACCCGACGCCATGCCTATGCGTTCGGACGAGATGATTACGGCCATGGAAGCCGCCATCGCCAAATACCAGCAGATCGCCGACAAGGGCGGCTGGCCGGTCGTGCCGGCCGGACGCATGATGCGCGCCGGCGAAGACGACGACCGCGTGCCGATCCTGCGTCGCCGCCTGAGCGCCAGTGGCGATTTCAGGCCGCGCGAGCAGTACTACAATTCCTACACCTTCGATGAGGAACTGGCCGCCGCGGTCCGCAACTTCCAGCGTCGCAATGGACTGCGCCCCACCGGCCGCGTCGAACGCTCGACCTATCCGGCGCTCAACATGACGGTCGACGAGCGCCTGGCACAGCTGCGCCTCAACGTCGGGCGCGTGCGCGAATTGCTGGCGACGCCGATCGAGGAGCGCTACGTGCTCGTCAACGTGCCCGGCTTCCAGCTCGAAGCCGTCGAGAAGTACGAGGTCCAGCGACGTCACCGCGTCATCGTCGGCCGCGTCGAGCGGGAGTCGCCGTCGGTGAAGGCGACCATCCGCGGCCTCAACTTCTTCCCCTATTGGCGCGTGCCCGAGAGCGTTGCTCACCTCGATCTCATCCCGCGATTGATGAAAGAGCCGAACTACCTGCAGAACGAGAAGATCCGCGTGCTCGATGCAGCGGGTGTCAACGAGGTCGATCCGCAGACCGTGGATTGGAATTCGGCCGAGGCCAAGCGGCTCAAGTTCCGCCAGGATCCCGGTCCGCAGAACGCACTCGGGCTGGTGCGCATCGACATGCCCAACGAGCATACGGTCTATATGCACGACACGCCGATGAAGCCGTTATTCGCGCAGCGCTCGCGCGCTTTCAGCGCCGGCTGCGTCCGCGTCGAGGGCGTATTCGATCTCGTCGATTGGCTCGCCGGCTATGAACCGGGCTGGACGGGTCCCGGGCGCGCGCAACAGATCGTCGAAGGTGGGCAGGCGGTCGACGTCAACCTGACGCGGCCGGTGCCGGTGTACTTCACCTACATCACCGCCTG
This sequence comes from uncultured Alphaproteobacteria bacterium, assembly GCA_963759735.1. Taxonomy (GTDB): domain Bacteria; phylum Pseudomonadota; class Alphaproteobacteria; order Rhizobiales; family Hyphomicrobiaceae; genus Hyphomicrobium_A. Next base: position 238,057 of record CAVXAF010000001.1, on the reverse strand, counting down.
GGCCGAGCGAGACGGCGAGGTCGCCTTCCGTCCGGACATCTACGGCCGCGACGGCGCTGCCGATCGGGTCGCTGAAATGGATCGCGACCCCAACGATCCTCCGCCGACCGTCACTCTGGCGCCCTGAAGCACCAAAACTAATCCCCGCGCATTGACCCGCGCGTATGCTGCCGCTCATCCCGCCCCGCTGAGGGGTCGATCTCGAGACGTACCTGTATCGAGGGCGGGCTGCAGTGTCGGGTACTGGCACCATAACGTGGCGGGCCACTGCCTGAGGCTCGCCGCGCCCACCGACTGCAATGTCGGAGGAGGAAACTCCTGAAACGCCGCGGGTATGCCTTAAATCCTGCCGCGGGGCGGCAAGGCGCCGCTCAAAAAAACAAAATAGCTTCGCGGCCCTCCCGCCCCGCAGCCCCTCGCTTTAGTTGCGCCAACCAACTCGCGACTTCGCGGAGCCGGCCGGTTGGCGCGTGCGCACTCCGGCGAGCCGGCCGGTCCATGCGGAGCATGGCAGGGATCGAGGCGCGCTGAAGTTGGCCCCATGGCGCGACAAGGGCACGGCGCGCCGCCGCGCAAGGTTTCCTTCTGGAATTTGTCCTAGGGTTGCGGCTCGTCTCCAATTCACAGCATCGAAAGTCGCCATGGCCCCAGGCTCACCGAACGTCTCCACCGCTGCCCAGCCGGGCGGGGGACAAATCGGCTTGGTCGCCGCCGTGTCCATCGGCATCGGTGGCATGGTGGGGGCTGGAATATTCTCGATTCTCGGCGTCGTCGCGCAGGCGGCCGGCAACGCCATGTGGCTCGCCTTCGCCATCGGCGGTGTCGTGGCGCTGCTGTCTACGTATTCCTACGCCAAGCTCGGGGCGACGTTCCCCTCCGCCGGCGGAGCGGTGAGCTTTCTGGTGAAGGCATTCGGCGACAGCGTCTTCACGGGCGGGCTCAACCTCTTTATGTGGGCCGGCTACATCATCTCGCTGGCGCTGTATGCGACGGCCTTCGGCAGCTACGCGGCGACGTTCATCACCAATGCGCCGTCGCCACTGCTGCTCAAGTCGCTGGCCATCGGCTCGGTCCTTCTGGTGACGATCCTGAATGCCTTCGGCGCCAAGGTCATGGGGCAAGGCGAGACGATCATCGTCGCCGTCAAGGTGGCCATCCTCGTTGTCTTCGCGGCCGCTGGGTTGTGGTTCATGCAGCCGGCCAATCTCTCGCCCGCACTGTGGCCGCAGACGCAATCGATCCTGTTCGGCGCCGGCGTGCTGTTCATCGGCTATGAAGGCTTCGGGCTCATCACCAATGCGGCCGGCGACATGCGCAATCCGCGCCGCACGCTGCCGCTGGCGCTCTACACCGCCGTCATCTTCGTCATCGTGCTGTATCTCGCTGTGTCGATCACGGTGACGGGCAATCTTTCTAATGCGGAGATCGAGCGGGCGAGGGACTACGCACTGGCCGAAGCCGCCAAGCCGTTCCTGGGTGAACTCGGGTTCCGGCTGATCGCCATCGCGGCACTGTTTTCGACCGCGTCAGCCATCAATGCGACGCTCTTCGGCTCGGCCAATATCTGTTACATGATCGCCCGCGACGGCGAACTCCCGCAGGGACTTGCGCGCACTGAATGGAGGCAGGCCACGGGCGGCCTCTTACTGACCGCGGCGCTCGTCGTCGTGGTGATGCTTTTCTTCGACCTGTCCGGCATCGCCATGATGGGCAGCGCTGCCTTCCTTCTCCTCTATGCCGCGGTCAACGGCGGCCATCTGCTGGTTCTCAAGCAGACCGGCGCCAAAGCAGTCATCGTGTGGCTGTCGCTGCTGACGTGTCTTGCCATGTTCGCCGTCCTCGCCGTCTACACCTACGAGCAGCAGCCGGCGGCGATGGTGGCGCTCGTGCTCATCGGGGCGGGATCGTTTGCTGCCGAATGGATTTATCGACGCTGGACCGGCCGCAGCATCAAGCTCGGCTGAGCTACCATCAACGTGGCACCGGCTGAGGCAGCGTCTCTGGCAACAGGAGAGAGGAGTTGGCTCCGCGGGTAGGGCTCGAACCTACGACCGTCCGATTAACAGTCGGATGCTCTACCACTGAGCTACCGCGGAATATGCCTAGTCTCGAGGCGTCGGGCCTCTTAGCAGAAAGCCTCGGGCCGAGCCAGTGCCTAGCGCGAGGAGTGTCTGGCACCAAGGCGGCCATGCATTCCCACAATCGCACCCTTTAATCAAGGGGTTCGCCGCGTTTGCGCCCGCCCTTTGTCGGAGCCCCCGCTATCTCGACGCGGCGGCGACGCAGCGTCTCACCCCCGGGGGCGCCGCGGATTGCCCGTGTAGCGGTCGCACCAGACGTTGCCACGATTAGGCCACCGCTGGGCGAGGCCCTCATCGAGAAGTATGCGGCTTACATCGCCTCCGCCGGGGAGTTCGATATCGACCAGTTCGCGGCCATGCGGATCGCTGCGGCCACTGGAGCGGATGCGAAATCCGTCGGCCAGCAGCGCGCGCAGCCGGTCACGCGCGGCGACCGCCACCACTCTTTCTTTTTCGCAGGCGGGCTCGGACAGTTCTGGCGTGTCGATCGAAATGAGCCGCCACTTGCGCCCGTTATCGCGTCCTGTGTCACCATCGATCAGGCAGTTGCGGCGCTCGAGCACCGAGCAGAGCGCGATGGGACCGGCGCGCAACTCTCCACGAGGTGCGGTAAGGCGTTCGAAGGAGGCTATGGCGATGAACGCGAGGCAGCCCAACAAGAGAATCACCAGTAGTCGCCTGCGAGCGTTCGACGCGCCGCTGCGCGCTCGCTCACTGCCCCGCCTGCGGGGCGAACGCCTGACGGCGGGGCGCGTAGGCACAACAGGTGCAGGGTCGATGTCCGAGGCATTCGCCATAGGAGCAGCTACGGCGACAGGCGCTAACAAAGCGTTCCCGGAGCCATGCGCGGCCCCCGCCGTGCAGGCAACCGCGCGCCGGCGGTTTGCCGCGCGCCCTACTCAGGACAATGAAAAGGATGGAGGCCACGCCCGGAATCGAACCGGGGTGCGCGGATTTGCAGTCCGCTACGTCACCACTCCGTCACGTGGCCCTCCGGCCCGGCGACGCCGGAGCCAAAAAAGGAATGCGCCGTGTATCATACCGATTGGGGGCTGGAAAGTGCGCGCATGGCCAGATTAAGCGGGGCTGGAGTGCCGTAGGACAGTGCGCCCCGTCGCGCTTCGGCGCGCGGTCGGCTAAGCTTTGCGCCGCGCCAGGGTTCGGATGCCGGAGGAAATGATGGTCGACGCCGCGACGCAGCGCCTGAACATGGTCGAGAGCCAGGTCCTGACCAGCGACGTAACCGACCGGCGCATCCTGCGTGCGATGCGGAATTTGCCGCGTGAGCGTTTCGTGCCCCCGCCCATGACCGAGCTCGCCTATATGGACGAGGCGGTCCCGATTACGCCGCCGGGACCGGACCGCCGCTGGCTGCTGGCCCCCCGCGTGGAGGCCAAGCTTTTGCAGCTCGCCGATATCGGCGCCGAAGACTGTGTGCTCAATGTGGGCTGCGGCACGGGCTATTCCGCCGCCATCCTGGCCAGCATGGCCCGCTCGGTCGTCGCCCTCGAAAGCGACGCCAAACTCGCGGGAGAGGCGCGCCGCAACCTCGCCGAACTCGCCCTCGGCAATGTCGCTGTCGTGGTGGCTGAGCTGACCGGCGGTTGCCCGGCCAAGGCGCCCTACGACGCCATCGTGCTGCAGGGCTCGATCACGGCGGCACCCGAGGTGCTGTTCGATCAGCTGAAGGACGGCGGGCGGCTCGTCGCCATCATGATGGAAGATGGGCTTGGCAAAGCGACCATCTGGCGGCGACTCGGACGCTCGGTTGATGCGTGGCGTGCGTTCGATGCGACAGGGCCTTGCCTGCCCGGGTTCGCACAGACACCTATGTTCGTGTTGTAGGCGCGAACACTTGCGTCCGCGCAACCGTCGGCGCATCGGCGATTGCGCGGCGATTTCTTGCAGTTGTGCTGCTGGGCTGCGGCGGCGTGCCGCGTAACGGTGTGGGATTGTAGCCACGCCATACCAAGGGTTTTCCCCGGACGCTCCCCAGGTACTACACAAAACTCTGACCAACCCCCAGACTCAGCACGCGTCTCCGATTCCGCACTTCGATTCGGAGCGGGCCGCGTGCGTGTGCGGCTGAGGGGAAGTAATGCGGACGGCCATCAAGAACAAAATCGAACCAAGGTGGGTTGGCAACTTGGGTCTGAAGTCAGCACGTCGTTCGTTTCGTTCGACTGTAACCTGGCCGGTATTCGGCTGGCTGGCGCTGGCCGTGGGCTTCGCCACCGGCATCGCTACGCCGGCTACGGCAGAGTCGCTGCGCGATGCGCTTTCGGCCGCCTACGGCTACAACCCGCGCCTGGATGCGCAACGCTCGTTTCAACGGGCGACCGACGAAGACGTGGCGCGCGCCATGTCTGGTTATCGCCCGACCGTCACCGGCAATGCCGACATCGGCCTAGAGCGGACCGACCAGCGGCCGAGCAACTTCCTCGACGGCGTTACCAAGCCGCGCGGCTACGGCGTTGATGCCGTGCAGCCCATCTTCAGCGGCTTTCGCACCTACAACGCGGTGAATGAGGCGGAAGCCAACGTGCGCGCCGAGCGCGAGGTGCTGCGCGACGTTGAGCGCAGCGTTCTTCTGCAGGCCGTCACCGCCTATATGGACGTCGTGCGCGACCAGGAGCTGGTCCGCCTCAACGAGAATAACGTCAACGTGCTGTCGCGCGAGCTGAAGGCAGCTCAAGACCGCTTCGCGGTCGGCGAGGTCACGCGCACGGACGTGGCGCAGGCTGAAGCACGCCGCGCCGATGCCGTGTCGCGCCTCGACGCGGCCCGCGCCAATCTGCGCACCAGCCGCGGCAGCTATCAGCTCGTCATCGGGCATCCGCCGAGCGGCCTCGCGTGGCCGGGCGCGCCGGAGGGCCTGCTTCCTCAGTCGCTGCAGGACGCCATCGGCGTCAGCAACAACGAAGATCCGCTGGTCGTCGCCTCGCTATTCCGCGAGCAGTCCGGCAAGTACTTGGTCGAGCGCATTCGTGGCGAGCTGTTGCCCACCGTGCAGCTCGAGGCCAGCTACAACGACCGCTTCGGCTCTTCCAAGCTGACTGACGAGGTCGAAAGTTCGACCGTTGTCGGGCGAGCCATCATCCCGATCTATGAGGCGGGCGACGTCTACGCCCGTGTGCGCCAGGCCAAGCAGAACCACATCGGATTGCTGCAGCAGATCGAGCAGGTACGCACCGAGCAGACGCAGAACGTCGTCGCCTCCTGGTCGCAGCTCGAGGCAGCGCGGGCCCAGTTGGAATCCGACCGCGTGGCCGTCGAATCCAACAAGGTGGCGCTGCAAGGCGTCCGCGAGGAAGAGAAGGTCGGCCAGCGGACCCTGCTCGACGTCCTCAACGCCGAGCTCGAATACCTCAATTCGCAGGTCAACCTGGAGACGACCCGGCGCAACCTCGTCGTCGCCGCCTATTCCGTCCTGGGCTCGATGGGCCGCCTGGATGCCGAGTGGATCGGCGCCGCCGCCTACGTCTACGACCCCAACGTCCACTATAAGGAAGTGCGGCGTAAGTGGATCGGTCTCAGCATTACCTACGGTGACGGCCGTACCGAGACGTTCGAGGCCCAGCCGTCGGTCGAGCAGGGCTGGGACCCGGTTAAGTAGCCAGGCGGGATTAACCTGCGGAAAGATGCGTGGCACCCCGCCGCGGCCACAGAGCTGCCAAGTATGGCAGCTAGCCATTCTCCGATGACGTAGCGGCTTGCCGGCCGGAGCCAGGGCGCAATGCGCCCGAGGGTGTGTGGTGGAGAGCTCCGGCGCCCCTAGTTGCCTAGGCGTATTGATGGGGTGGCCTTGCCGTTGTACGACCGGGGAAGCGCTTAAGGTCCGCGAGCGGGCGATGACCGAGGCGCGCGTGTAGAGGATTGCGCCTCATGAGTAAGCCGCAGCTGGCCTCCGAGCCCAGCATGGATGAGATTCTCGCTTCCATCCGCAAGATGATCTCCGACGACAGGCCGGGTCCGAACCCGATGCCCGACCAGATGGGGCGGACGCCCTTCGGCTCTGCCGCGAAGACAGCGGTCGCAGAGTATAATGGCCGGACTTCTCCCTTGGCCGCGCCCGGTGATGCGCGCGCGAACGGCACGCAGCCGGCAAGCTTCAACAGCCTGGCCGATGCCCTCAAAGTGGCAACCACGCTCTCTGATCAGCGCCGATCCCTGCAGCAGGAAATCGCCAGCGTTCTCGAAAAGGGGTCGCGCGGCAACATCATCGATCCGCTTTCTGGCGCATCGGCGACCCACGCGGCGCCCGCCGCGAACCGACTCGACAACGTGCACCAGTTGCCCGAATCCCCGGCCGCTCCGAGTGCGGCGGCCAGCGGCCACCGTCAGGCGAACATCGGCAATTGGGATACGCCGCAGGCGCCGCATGCCAATGGCGAGAAACGGGATCTGATGTCGTTCGACTTCGGTACCGTCGTGCCGCAGCGCGATTCACAAGGCGCCAAGGAGCCCGAGGCCAAGGTATCTGAGGTCAAGGCATCTGATGCCACGAGAGCCGCTGTCGACGGCGGCGGCGCAGCCAAGAACACCATGGACACGTCCGATGCCAAGTCAGGGCTGAAGGCCGACGCTGAGCCCGCACAACCGCGCATCGTCGCCATGCCGGCGCGCACGTCCTCGCCAGGTTCGGCTTCATCAAGTCCGTCCTCCCAAGCCCGTCCTCCCCAAGTCTTTCGGCGCCAAGTGGACTAAACGGCTCGTCTATGAACGGATACGCAGCCGGCATGCCCAATGGCAGCACGATTGCGCCGTTCCCGCGCACGGCCAAGCCGGCGACGGAAGCGGTCAGGCCCTTCGGCGAGGCCCTTAGACCCGCGGTCGAAACCACCGAGGCTGCCGCGGTGGTTCCGACGCCGGAGCCGACCGCCGTCGTCGAGACGGTGGCCGAGGCAATTCCGCCGGAGTCCGATGCCGCTCCGACCGTGGCGGAAGCCGCCGCCGCGCAGGCCGATGCCTTGCTCGACGCCGTCGTCGACATGGTGCAGCAGCAGCCAGGCTCGCTGTCGGTCTTCACTTCGGGTGCCTCGTTCATCGGCGGCATCGGAGCCAAGAAAGCAATCGCCGACGCGGTTGCAGCCGCGGCCGGACCGCCCGCCGGCACTGATCAAACTGCTGCCGCAAGCTCCAGCGACGGCGCAGCCCCGCCCAAGCTCGATCGCGCCGCCGCCGAATTGCTGCGGCCCATGCTGCGGCAATGGCTGGCCGACAACATGCCGCGCATCGTCGAGGAGGCTTTGCGCAGTGAGTTGACGGAGACTACGCAGAGCGGTGGCAACGAGCCCGGAAAGGGCTGACCGGCTGCCCGCTTTGAGCCGCATCGGCCCGCCCGTCTACCGGCGCACGGGGGTACCGTTGACAGTTTGGGAACGGAGAGCGTAGGACCGCTGGTCCCGCCTGCTCCCTAGAGATTTCCGCTCCCATGCTCGACAAAATCTATCAGCCTGCTCAGATCGAGCCGCGCATCCGTGCCGAATGGGAGCGCGCTGATGCCTTCAAGGCCGGTCGCACGGATCGGCGCGACGCGCAGCCCTACTGCATCGTCATACCGCCGCCGAATGTCACCGGCTCTCTGCACATGGGGCACGCGCTCAACAACACGCTGCAGGACGTGCTGTGTCGTTTCGAGCGGCTGCGCGGCAAAGACGTCCTTTGGCAACCGGGCACCGATCACGCCGGCATCGCGACGCAGATGGTCGTCGAGCGGCAGATGATGGAACGCCAGGAGCCCGACCGGCGCACGATCGGGCGCGAGAAGTTCATCGAGAAAGTGTGGGCCTGGAAGGAAGAGAGCGGCTCGACCATCACCAATCAGCTGAAGCGCCTCGGTGCCTCGTGCGACTGGAGCCGCGAGCGCTTCACCATGGACGAAGGCCTGTCGAAGGCCGTCGCCAAGGTGTTCGTTTCCCTCTATGAGGGCGGCCTCATCTACAAGGACAAGCGCCTCGTCAACTGGGACCCCAAGTTCCAGACGGCGATCTCCGACCTCGAGGTCGTGCAGATCGAGGCGCGCGGCACCTTCGAGTGGACCGCCGGCGACCCCGAGAAGCCGCTCGACGTCGAGTGCGCTCGGCAAGGCGCTGGCGCGCAATCCGTCCGGCCACATGTACCACTTCCGCTATCCGCTGGCCGCGAAGGTGCCGGGCTACGACAAGGACTACATCGTCGTTGCCACGACGCGTCCCGAGACGATGCTCGGCGACAGCGGCGTCGCCGTGCATCCCGATGATGAGCGCTATGCGGCGCTGATCAAGGCGGGCGCCAAGGTGAAGCTGCCGCTGGTCGGCCGCGAGATTCCGATCTTCGCCGACGAGTATTCCGATCCCGAGAAGGGCACGGGCGCGGTCAAGATCACGCCGGCGCACGACTTCAACGACTTCGAGGTCGGCAAGCGGCACGGACTCGAGCAGATCAACGTGCTCGATGATCGCGCACAGATCAACGATGTCCCACCGCCCGAGTATCGCGGTCTCGATCGCTTCGAAGCGCGTCGACGTGTCGTTGCCGACATTGCCGCGCTGGGACTGCTGGAGAAGATCGAGCCGACGACGCACACCGTGCCGCACGGCGACCGCTCCAACGTGGTCATCGAGCCGTGGCTGACCGACCAGTGGTACGTCAACGCCGCTGAGCTGGCCAAGCCCGCCATCGCCATGGTCGAGCGCGGCAAGACGGTGTTCGTGCCGAAGAACTGGGAGAAGACCTACTTCGAGTGGATGCGCAACATCCAGCCGTGGTGCATCTCGCGTCAGCTGTGGTGGGGACATCAGATACCGGCCTGGTATGCGCCCGACGGTAAGGTGTTCGTCGCCGAGACCGAAGCTGGCGCGCAAGCCAAGGCCACGGCTCATTACGGCAGTGAAACGACACTGCGCCGCGACGAGGACGTGCTCGACACATGGTTCTCATCGGGGCTGTGGCCGTTCTCGACACTCGGCTGGCCGGAGAAGACGCCGGAGCTGGCGCGGTACTATCCGACCAGTGTTCTCGTCACCGGCTTCGACATCATCTTCTTCTGGATCGCCCGCATGATGATGCTGGGCATGTACATCATGCAGGAAGTGCCCTTCCGCGACATCTACATCCACGCCCTCGTCCGTGACGAGAAGGGGCAGAAGATGTCCAAGACGAAGGGCAACGTCATGGACCCGCTCGTGCTCATCGACACGTACGGCGCCGACGCTTTGCGCTTCACGCTCGCCGCCATGGCCGCGCAGGGTCGCGACATCAAGTTGTCGACGCAGCGCGTCGAGGGCTACCGCAACTTCGCAACCAAGCTGTGGAACGCGGCGCGTTTTGCCGAGATGAACGAGTGCGTGCGCCAGCGCGGCTTTGATCCCGCCAGCGTCAAGGAGCCGGTCAACCGTTGGATCGCGGGCGAGACCGAGCGCGCCGTACGCGCCGTCACCGAAGGCATCGAGTCCTACAAGTTCAACGAGGCAGCAGCGGCCGTCTACGAGTTCGTGTGGGGCGAGTTCTGCGATTGGTATCTTGAGCTGATCAAGCCGATTCTGTCGGGCGATGACGAAGCGGCGATGGCGGAGACACGCGCTACCGTCGCCTGGACGCTCGATCAGATCCTCAAGCTGCTGCACCCGTTCATGCCGTACATCACCGAGGAGCTGTGGGCGCACGCCGTCGAGCACGGCGAGAAGCGCGAGAACCTTCTGGCGCTCAGCCAGTGGCCGACCTGGTCCGGCCTCATCGACGCCGAGGTCGACGAGGAAATCGGCTGGGTGGTGCGTCTCATCTCCGAGATCCGCTCGGTGCGCACGGAGATGAATGTCCCGGTCGCCGCCAAGCTGCCGCTGGCGCTGCCGAACGCCGCCCCCGCGTTGCGCGAGCGCGCCCGCCGGCACGAGGAGACGATCAGCCGGCTGGCCCGCCTCGACAGTATCACCTTCCCCAAGGCGGCTCCCGAAGGGCGCTGCCGTGATCGTTGTCGGCGACGTGACCGCGGCGCTGCCGCTGGGCGGGGTGATCGACGCCGCGGCCGAGACTGCGCGCCTTGGTCGCGAGATCGAGAAGGCGGAAAGTGACCTCGGAAAGATGGACGCCAAGCTTTCCAATCCCCAATTCATGGCCAAGGCCAAGGAAGAGGCGGTCGAGGAAGCGCGCGAGCGCAAGGCCGAGTTGGAAGGCACAATCCGCCGTTTGAAGGTCGCCGTTCGGCGCCTCGAAGGCGTCAGCTGAAGGCGCGTCAGGCGCTCAGGCAGAAAGCGGTTAACGCTCCATAAGCTACATGTGGCGAACATGCCACGATTTGGGCGGCCACTGCCTCCGTCGGGCCACAATACGGCGCCAGCCTTCGGGCTAAGGGAGAGCAGTGGAGGCGCGCGGAAGGCGACGGGTGGTCGTCAGCCGCGCATGCTTTTCAGACACACAACGGCTTGGGTCGGCTTTGCCCGGTTCGCGCGACGCTTCGCGAGGAAGTGCTCGCTACATTCGCTTATCTAGGTACACGGACTAAAAACAAGTATGGACGCCAAAACGTTCGACAAATCAAAGCTGCCGAGCCGTCACGTTACGGAAGGGCCGACGCGCGCGCCGCATCGTTCCTACTACTACGCGATGGGCCTCAAAGAAGAGCATATCCATCGCCCGTTCGTCGGCGTCGTGTCGTGTTGGAACGAGGCAGCGCCATGCAACATCTCGCTGATGCGCCAAGCGCAGGCAGTCAAGATCGGTGTTGATGAAGGCGGTGGCACACCGCGTGAATTTTGCACCATCACGGTGACCGACGGCATCGCCATGGGTCACCAGGGGATGAAGGCCTCGCTGGTCTCGCGCGAGGTGATCGCCGATTCGATCGAGCTGACGATGCGCGGGCATTGCTACGATGCCCTCGTCGGTGTCGCCGGATGCGATAAGTCGCTGCCCGGCATCATGATGGCCATGCTGCGGCTCAACGTGCCGTCCGTATTCATGTACGGCGGATCGATTCTGCCCGGTCGCTTCAAGGGCCGCGATGTCACCGTCGTCGACGTGTTCGAAGGCGTCGGCATGCATTCGGCCGGACGCATGTCGGATGCGGACCTGCACGAACTCGAGTGCGTCGCGTGTCCCTCGGCTGGGTCATGCGGCGGACAGTTCACCGCCAACACCATGGCCTGCGTGTCGGAAGCCATCGGTCTCGCGCTGCCGGGGTCGGCCGGCGCACCTGCGCCTTTTGAAAGCCGTGACGCCTATGCCACCGAGAGCGGCAAGGCGGTCATGAATCTTTTGGCACGCGGTATCCGTCCGCGCGACATCGCCACTCGCGAGGCGTTTGAGAATGCCGCCGTCATCGTTGCCGCCACCGGCGGCTCGACCAATGCCGCGCTGCATCTACCGGCCATGGCGCACGAAGCTGGCATCGACTTCGACATGTTCGCGGTTGCCGAAATCTTCAAACGCACGCCTTACATCGCCGACCTGAAACCGGGTGGAAAGTACGTCGCCAAGGATGTGTACGACATCGGTGGCGTGCCGCAGATCCTCAAGGCATTGCTCGACGGCGGCCTGCTGCATGGCGACTGCATCACGGCAACGGGCCTTACCATGAAGCAGAACCTCGAGAAGGTCGTGTTCAACACCGACCAGAAAGTCGTCTACCCGGTCTCCAATCCGATCACGCCGACAGGCGGAGTCGTCGGGCTACGCGGAACGCTTGCTCCAGAAGGTGCCATCGTGAAGGTGGCCGGTCTCAAGAAGCTGCAGTTCCGTGGCCCCGCGCGTATATTCGACTGTGAGGAGGAAGCCTTCGCTGCGGTCGACGCCGGTCAGTACAACGAAGGCGACGTCATCGTCATTCGCTACGAGGGCCCCAAGGGCGGTCCCGGCATGCGCGAGATGCTGTCGACGACGGCGGCGCTCTACGGCCAGGGCGCAGGTGAGAAAGTTGCGCTCATCACCGACGGGCGCTTCTCGGGCGGTACGCGCGGCTTCTGCATCGGACACGTAGGTCCTGAAGCGGCGGTCGGCGGCCCGATCGGCCTGCTCAAAGACGGCGACATCATTTCAATCGATGCGACGAAGGGCACGCTCGATGTCGAGCTCGACGAAGCCGAGCTGACGGCGCGCAGGAAGACTTGGAAGCTCCCGGCAAATCCCTACCAGAGCGGCGCAATTCGCAAGTACGCCGATCAGGTGGGGCCTGCCTACAAGGGGGCCGTGACTCATGCTGGCGGCAGCGCGGAAGTGATCTGCTATGCGGATATTTGAACGAACGGTTTGCGTAATTCTGGCCGGGCTCATGATGTGTCTCGGCATGCTCGGAGCCGCGACCGCGGCCTCGAAGTATCGATCGGCGCAAGACGCGCTCGACCAGGGCATCGGCGCCTTCAACGGCGGCTATTATGAGATCGCCATTCCGGCGCTCGAGCACGCGGCCGATGCGCACCTGTTTCTGGCGCCCTACTATCTCGCCCGAATTTACTCTGACAACAACGGCTCGCGCACCGACCACGCGAAGGCCTACGAGCTGTACCTGAAGATCGCCGAAGAGCACACGGACGTCGATCCCGACGATGACCAGCGCGCGCCGTACGTCGCCAAAGCGATGACGCGCATTGCGGGCTACCTGCTCAACGGTCTGCCGGACGTGAACCTTAAGCCAAACGCCAAGATCGCGATGGAGTATCTGCGCGAGGCGGCGCAGTTCTTCCGTGATGAGGACGCCCAGTTCGAACTCGCCAAGCTCTACCTGCACGGCGATGGCATCGAGAGCGATGTGCCCTATGCGAAGCACTGGCTTTCGGTGCTCAGCCAGAAGGGACATGCCGGCGCGCAGGCGTTCCTTGCCGACCTGTTGTGGCGTGGCAAATACATGCAGGCCGACCCGGTACGGGCGTTGGCGCTGATCTCGGTCGCCGTAGCCAACTCTCCGCCCTACGAGCGTGTGTGGATCGACGACATCTACCAGAACATTTACTGCGGCGCCGCGCAGGGTGTCCGCAAGCAGGCGACAGGCATCGTCGCCGATTGGCGCACGCGCTATGGGCGCAAGCCCGAGACGCGCGATGACACGGGCCTTGGGCTTCTCAACGTGCAGGCGACGCGGACCTGCGGCAACGGCGAGCCAGTCGTATACGACATGAGCTTCGGTGCCGTCGGGCAGCGGCCCGGCTCTTTCCGTACCGGAGCCCGCAGTGCTTCCCCCGCCGACCAACCCTGGCAATGGCCTCATGCGGGGGTCGTCAGCGGAAGCGGGTGGAATGCGGGACATCGGCGCCAATGCCAGCGCCGCACCTTCACCCTGACCGGCGAGCATTCGTGCCGCGGGTCGTGACTTGGCATGGCAAAGAATTATCAGCTCTAGCAGCGTCCAGAGCCCCTACCCGGAACCTGTGACTGCGCTGGCGATTTATTGTGCAGGCATTGCCCATGCCGGGTACTTGAGCAGCTCCCGAATCGCACATATCCTCAGTGGCAAGAGCAAGAAAAAGAGGCAGACCGGGGTCGACGTCCAAGGCGGAGTGAGGCGCACAAACGTGCGCGCGCTTAGATCTTGGAGGTGTCGATGACTGGTTTCATTGGACTGCTCCGCCGCGCAGGGCGGGAATTTCCTCTCAATATCGCTGCGATCGCCTTGGTCATCATCTTCGTCGGCGTGATCGTGGGGGCGCCGAATTCGAATGCCGGGACCGCGGCGATGCCAGAGCGGGTGCAAGGCTTCTTCTGTAACGAGAAGACTGACTCGATCAATTTCCTGCTGTATCAGGCGCAGGGCGAGAACGAGGAAATAGCGGCCAACGCTGTCAACAAGGCCATCGCCAAGTTTTCATGCGCATACTATTTGCCGGCCACCGCCATTTACACGGGCGAGCACACAGTCATGCGTGACGGGCTGATCTTCAAGCTCCACAGCTACCGGTTCTTGCCTGAAGAGGCCGAACGGTGGAGCGGCTCAGTGCTCGGGTCGCTGCAACAGCCGTTAAACGCCAAGCACGACGTTTAGCCGCCGCTCCTTGCGGGAAAGATAAAGCCGGCGCGCTGTAGCGCGCCGGCTTTTGTGTTTGCCCGTTAACGATGTGCTCAGCGACGCCGCAGGTTGAGCTGCGCGGACGTGCCGTCACCTGACAGGCTCACGCTCTGGCTCTTGCCGTTGACGACGACGCGGATGGACCCGCGCACGTTATACTCGCTGTTGAAGAAGCTGCCCTTGTACGAGCTACCGCTGACCTTGAATATCTGGGCGGACTGCGACGCCTTGCCCGATGCCGTCGCGCAGGTGGCGGTGACCGTGTAGCTGCCGCCGCCGCCGGTGTAGCGGGCGGTGCAGCGGGCCTTTTCCTTCGAGCCGCTGGCGAACGACACCCAGCCGCCGCCGCTCCACGACCCGGCCAATCCGCCTGGCTCGGCTGCGCTGGGGCCGATGAAGCCCAGGACTGGAACAGCGGCCAGCGACAGCACGGCTGCGCGGCGCGTCAGGCGATTGAGATTCTGGATGTTCATGACTGGACCTTGCGCAATGAGCCTGTGCCTAACGCGGACAGACTACACGAGATTGATGCCCCACACACCGATGTCCGAAGCGGTAAGCTCCGGGTGCAGACATTGGCTGAGAAACGTAACAAGTCGCTGAATGCATGCGCGCCCAGCGACCTCCTACGATCTGCATCTAAGCATCGTTTTTAACTTCTGAAAGGCCGGTTGTTCCTCGCGGAACAGCGCTGCGCAGCATGTGCCGGTAACGATTGGGCCAATGTCGCCGTTGGGCGGCGATCCATGTGGATGGCTAACGATCTCGCACCAGGGGAGGCCTAAAATGCTGCGCGCCTGTTTTGTTTTGATTGGGGGTTTCCTCACTGGAGGCTTCCTGCTCCTCGCCCTCATGGCGACCTCGGCTTCCGCGGGCATGAGTGATGACCTGGCACGTTGCACCGCGGCAAAAGATTATGCGGCGGCTTCGGCATGCACGCGCGTCATGGACAGCGGCCGGTTGCCACGCGAGCAAATGTACATCGGTCATTTCAATCGCGGCACCGCCTATCGGCGCGCCGCCGAGCCGGAAAAGGCGATCACCGATTTCACCAAAGTCCTGCAGTTGAAGCCTGGTTTCGCTCGCGCCCACGAGGCGCGCGGCATGGCGCATGACGATGCGGGCGACATTGAAAAGGCGCTCGCCGACCTTGACGCCGCCATCGAGCGGGACGGCAAGGAATGGAAGTTCTTCTATAGCCGCGCCGTCGTGCGCCGCGCCGATGGCGACCGCGAAGGCGCGCGGCGCGATCTGGACGCAGCCGCCGATTTAAAGCGCGATGCCCCGCACATCGAGTTGATGCGGGCTCTGGTGCTTGCCGACGAGGGTTCCTATGCCGAGGCTCGCGAAGACATCAACCGCGTCCTGTCGGACGGCAAAGACGATGCCGCCGCGCACTATGCGCGCGCCAGCGTGGCTTTTGCCGAAGGACGTGTCGCCGCCGCTCAGGCGGATGTCGACCGCGCCCTCAAGCTGCGCGCCGACTTCGCGGCAGCTCACATGTTGAAGGGACGCATTCTGGAAGAGGACGGCGACCGTGCCGGTGCACGCCAGCGTTTTGAGAAGGCGCTTGCTGGCGCTGCAAATTCCTTCGACGGGCGCACGACGCGGCGCCTAGCGCGCCAGCGGCTGTCGGCGCTGGGATCCTCAGGTAAGGAAAAGGGTAAGGGCAAACGCAAGTCGGAAATAGCCGAAGTGTCGCTTGAAAAGCCGCGGGCGCTCGATTGCAAGGTGTTCCTGCCAGCGACAGGCAGCGTCGTCACCGCCAAGTGCAGCGAGTAGATATCAAAAGTCGAGTTCGACCCACGCCGGCACGTGATCGGAGGGTTTCTCCCAGGCGCGCGTGAAGCGATCGACACCGGCGGCGATGAGCTTGTCCGCCGCCTGCGGTGACAGCAGCAGATGATCAATGCGGATGCCGTCGTCCTTCTGGAAGGCGCCGGCCTGATAATCCCAGAACGTGTAGACGCCCGGACCTGGATGGCAGAGCCGTATGGCGTCGGTCAGCCCGTCGCTGAGCATGCAGCGATAAGCGGCGCGTGTTTCGGGCTGGTAGAGGGCGTCCGACGTCCACGCCGCCGGTCGCTTGGCATCCATGGGTTCGGGGATGACGTTGTAGTCGCCCGCCATGACGAAAGGCACCTCCTCCGCCAATAGCAGCTGGAAGTGGGCACGCAGCCGCGCCAGCCAGGCCAGCTTGTAGGGGAATTTCTCGGTGATGATCGGATTGCCGTTGGGTGCGTAGATCGAGGCGACCTTGACGATGCCCGAAGGTACGGAGATGACGGCTTCGATGAAGCGTGACTGGTCGTCGGCGTCGTTGCCGGGCAACCCCGTGCGCACCTCTTCGAGCGGCAGCTTCGACAGGATGGCGACGCCGTTGAATCCCTTCTGTCCGTGCACGGCGCAGTGATAGCCAAGTTCCTCGAACGCGGCGGCGGGAAAGCCCTCCGTTACGCTCTTGATTTCTTGCAGACAGATGACGTCGGGCGAGGCCTGGCGCAGATAGGCGAGCGCCGACTCGAGCCGCGCCTTGACGCCGTTTATGTTCCAGGTGGTGACCTTCATGCGCTGAAGGCGTAGTCGAGAATCGAGCGCAAAACCAGCGGTGCAGGCTCGGCGCGGAGGCTCAAAGAGAGAAGCTGGTGCCGCAACCGCACGAGGCGGTCGCCTTGGGGTTGTTCACCCTGAAAGACGCCCCGATGAGGTCATCGACGAAATCGATCTCCGAGCCGCTAAGAAAACCAAGCGAAACAGGGTCGATAAACACCTTTGCGCCCCCACGCTCCAGGACCATGTCGTCCTCGGCGGCCTCGGGCACGAGATCGAACTTGTACTGAAAGCCCGAGCAGCCGCCGCCCTCGACGCTGATGCGCAGCGCGCGCGCCGCGGCCTCTCCGGCGACGATCTCGGCAATGCGCTTGGCGGCGCGATCGGTGACGGTGACGGGCTGGCTCATCGATCTGTCTCGGGGAGGATTTACCGCAAATGGGCGGTCGGGGTTGCAGTTGGCTGGGAATCTATCCTTATGCAGGATAGGCCTAACGGAAGATAAGCGCTATGGGCGCCAAATCAAAGCCCGCCTCGAAGTCGATCTGGGCGCCGCAGGATACCAAGCCGACCGTGCAACCAGCCGGCAACGAGCAGCCTGTGTCCGACTACGGGGCCAGCTTGAACTCCTGGCGCGCGGTCGCCGGCAGCTTACGCGGCCGGAGGGGCGGTAAGCCGCGGGCGCATGTACGGCGAGCCCGAATGCGCCACTCGCAGTCCGTTCCAGCGCGACCGCGACCGAATCCTGCATTCGACCGCCTTCCGCCGTCTCACCTACAAAACGCAGGTGTTCGTATTCCACGAGGGCGACCACTATCGCACTCGCCTCACGCACACGCTGGAGGTGGCGCAGATCGCGCGTACCTTGGCGCGCCAGTTGCGCCTCGATGAAGACCTTGCCGAGGCGATAGCGCTGGCGCACGACCTCGGTCACCCTCCGTTCGGTCACGCCGGGGAACGGGCCCTCGACAAGGCCATGCGCGGCTTCGGCGGCTTTGACCACAATGCGCAGAGCCTGCGCGTCGTCACCGTTCTTGAGCGCAAGTATGCCCAGTTCGACGGCCTGAACCTGACATGGGAGACGCTGGAAGGTCTCACCAAACACAACGGTCCGGTCGAGGACGGCAGCGCTGTCGCCAAGGTCGCGCAGCGTATCGAGCAGTGGCGCGGCCTTGACCTCGCCTTGTGGCCGGCGGCGGAGGCGCAGGTCGCCGCGCTCGCAGACGATATCGCCTACGTGTCGCACGACATCGACGACGGCCTTCGGGCGCATCTCATCACCCTCGGCGATCTGGAGGATCAGCCACTGTCGGGTCCCGCCATAGCCGAGGTGCGTGCCAGGGCCAGCGCCGGCGTCGATGAGGCGCGCGCGGTATACGAGGTGACGCGGCGGCTGATCACCCTGATGATCGCCGACCTTGTCACCGAAACGCGCCGGCGCCTTGCCTCCCTAGGACCGCGGTCACCTGACGACATCCGCGCGGTGCCGGACGCGATAGTCGGCTTCTCGCCCGCATTGGCTGCCGACATCGCGCGCCTCAAGGCATTCCTGTTCCAGCGCGTCTATCGCCACGAACGCGTCATGGGCGTAATGCGCAATGCCGAGGGGATAGTGGCCGACCTCTTCGCTCGCTACATCGCCGATCCGACCGCCATGGCGGAGGCCTGGCACGCCGCGGCACGCCGCGTCGATGAGCATCGTCGTGCTCGTGTCATCGCCGACTTCGTTGCCGGCATGACCGATCGCTACGCCATCGCCGAGCACCGCCGGCTGTTTGACGCCACCCCTGATTTGCGTTAGGCGGGCCGCGCCTTTCTTCTTCGCCGCCACCGGCATCATTCAGACCTCGGGACCAGCGCCGTGGACGTGTTCGCACAGATCGAAAGCCGCGTCGCGGCCGCGCTGGAAGCCTTGCAGGCCGAGGGGGCATTGCCGGCCGGCCTGCCGCTCGCCGGCATCGATGTCGAGACCCCGCGCGATCCGACTCACGGTGACTTGGCGACGAACGCCGCCATGGTTCTCGCCAAGCCGGCGGGCATGAAGCCGCGTGACATCGCCGAAAAGCTGCAAGCGAAGCTGGCCGGGGCCGAAGGCGTTCAATCGGTGTCCGTCGCCGGCCCCGGGTTCCTCAACCTGACGCTCAAGCCGGAGATCTGGCAGAGCCTCGTGCACGCCATCCTGAAAAGCGGGGCCGGCTACGGGCGCTCGACACTCGGCAAAGGTCAGTCGGTCAATATCGAATACGTATCCGCGAATCCGACGGGGCCGATGCATGTCGGGCATTGCCGCGGCGCCGTTTTTGGCGATGTGCTCGGCAATCTGCTCGCCTTCGCCGGCTTCGAAGTCACGCGCGAATACTACGTCAACGATGCGGGCGGGCAGGTGGATGTACTCGCCCGCTCCGTCTTCCTGCGCTATCGCGAGGCTCTGGGTCGAGGCCATCGGCGACATCCCGCAGGGCCTTTACCCCGGTGATTACCTTAGGCCAGTCGGCGCCGCGCTCGCGGCTGACCACGGCGAGGCGCTGCTCAACATGCCTGAGGACCGGTGGCTGCCGATCGTGCGCTCGTTCGCCATCGAGAAGATGATGCCGATGATCAAGGACGATCTCGCGGCCTTGAACATCAAGCACGACGTCTTCTTCTCGGAAGCTTCGCTGACGCGCAGCCGGGACCGACAAGATCAAGAGCGCCATTGAAGCCCTGCGCGCCAAGGGCCTTATCTACGAGGGCCGGCTCGAGAGGCCGAAGGGGCACGAAGACGAGGAGTGGGAGGACCGCGAGCAGACCCTGTTCCGATCCACTGACTACGGTGACGAGGCGGACCGGGCACTGCTCAAGTCCGACGGCAGCTACACCTATTTTGCCGGTGACGTCGCCTATCACTACGACAAGCTGCAGCGCGGCTATCGCCACCTGATCAACGTCTTCGGCGCCGATCACATCGGCTACATACCGCGCATGCTGGCGACTGTTGCAGCCTTCGCCGGCGGCACCGTCGAGCGCGACGCCAAGGGCAAGCTCAAATCATGGCAGACGAACGGTGGCACCAGCGACCTTGCCATCAAGGTCGTCAACCTCGTCCGACTGTTCAAGAACGGCGAGCCCTACAAGATGTCGAAGCGCTCCGGCACGTTCGTGACGCTACGTGACGTGGTCGATGAGGTCGGCCGCGATCCCGTGCGCTTCATGATGCTGTATCGCAAGGAGCTGGAGCAGCTCGACTTCGACTTCGCCAAGGTGACCGAGCAGTCGAAGGACAATCCCGTCTTCTACGTCCAATACGCACACGCGCGCGCTGCCTCGGTATTCCGCAACGCGCAGGAGGTGTTCCCCGCATTGTCACCCGAGAGCCGCGCCGTGCGCGAGGCCGACCTCAGTAAGCTGACCGATGCCGGCGAACTAGAACTGATCAAGAAACTGGCTTATTTCCCGCGCCTTATCTCTGGTGCCGCGCGCGCTGAGGAACCACATCGGCTAGCATTCTACCTGTTTGACCTCTCTTCGGCGCTGCACGGCCAATGGGCACGTGGCAACAATTCGCCACATTTGCGATTTATTCAGGCAGAAGACGGGGTTATGACCGCTGCGCGCCTAGCGTTGATCGCAGCCGTACAACAGGTGATATCCTCGGGACTTTCAGTTCTGGGCGTCGAGGCTCCGGAATCTATGCGTTAAACTCCGATTCGACGCAGATGACTGAAACAGCGCTTCGAGGGGTTATCACGATGTCTCGCTCCCAAGGTGCCGCGAATAACGGATGGCCCGCGCAGCGCCATCCCGCGGGCGAGCCCGATCCCCGCACTGGCGGTCGCCCAGCACAACGCCCGCAGACGCCGCAGCAGGCTCCCCAGTACGCCGTTCCCGGGCAGCCTGCCGCGGGCGGCTACCCGGCGCAGCCGGGCTACGACCCTCAGCAGGGGCAGCAGCCGGGCTACGCGGCCCAGCCACCGCAGGCCTATCATTATCCGCAACAGCAACCGCAGCAGTATGCGCCGCCCCAGGCGCCGGCAGCTCCAGGCAATCGCCAGGCGTTGAGCAGCCTCGAAAGCGCGCGCAATGCCCAGCCGACTCACGATTTCGAGAACTATCCGCGCACCCAGCCGCCCCAGTACGCTCCGCAGGTCGCCCAGCCGGCGCCGCGCCATCCCCAGCCGGGCGGCTATGCCGCGCCTCGGCCCGATACCAATCCGATTCATGCGGCGACTGGCTATCGCCAGCCGCAGCAGGCGGCGCCCCAATACGGTCAGCCGCAGCACGCCGCCCCTCAGTATGCGCCGCGCGAGCCGGTAGCCAACGGATACGAGCAGTGGCCGCCCGCCCAACCTGCCCATGATCCTTACGGCCAGGAGCTCGGGGGGTACCATCCGAATGACACGGGCTTCCCGGCCAACAGCAATCAGCCATACACCGATCCGTTGCAGCAGGCAGACTGGGCCATGCCGGCGGCCGGCTACGGCGATCCGGCGCTCGAGCAGCAGGGATACGCGCGCTACGACCAGCCCCAGGCGGGTGCGCTGGAGCCGACCTACAACCAAGAAGAAGCTGGCGGCTACGAAATCGAAGAGCCGCGCCGCGGCAGCTGGACGATGCGCATCGCCGGCGCCGTGGTTGTCGCCATTGGCCTAGGCTACGGACTGGCGCAAGCCTACAAAGCCGTGCTGGGATCGCCCCCGGACTCGACGCCCCCGGTGATCGCCAGCGATAGCTCGCCCGCCAAGGAGCGGCCCACCGATCCGGGCGGAAAGCAGTTCTCACATCCGGACAGCAAGGTTCTTGGACGCCTCGGCGAGAGCGATGCTCCCGGCGGGGAAGCAGATTCCAGCCTTGCTGAATCGGACGCCAGCAATGGCTCGCGCAAAGTTGCGACACTAGTGATCGGCCGCGATGGGTCGATCGCGCCTCCTGCGGCCGAAGCGGCGTCGGCCCCCGCGGAAGACGCGGTTTCGGTTCCCGGACTGACGGTCGTTGACGCCTTCGGTAGCGCTGCTACCGCCGCACCGCCGCCGGCACGCCAGCGTGAACCCGAGCCGCAGGCCGAAGCGGAGCCGGTCGTGGTCAACGTGCCGGATCGCCCGCGCGTCAATGTCAAATCTACGAGGGTCATTCCGGCCACCACCGCCAGCATTGACGATCCAGCTCCTGCGGTCGTCGTACCCAAGAAACAGAAGGTGGCCGTCGCGGCCCCCGCTGCCGGCGAGGAAGCCGCAACCAGCGGTGGCGGCGCGAACGGCTATGTCGTCGTGCTGGCCTCGGTACCCGCCTCCGGCAACAGCCGCCTCGATGCGCTGAGGAAATTCGCCGATATGCAGCAGCAGTACGGGGCCGTGCTCGCCAACAAGACCCCGGACGTGCGCGAGACGACCTTGGCGGGCAAGGGCGCCTACCACCGCCTGCTGGTCGGTCCTCCAAGCTCGCGTTCGCAGGCCAACGAACTGTGCATCCAGCTCAAGGCTTCGGGCTACAAGGACTGCTGGGTTACCGCATACTAAGCACCCGGCGCGGGGCGCGCTCGACGATCACTCCTCGCGGTGCTAGGTCGAGCCCACCTGAAATCTCTATCGGATAGGCGATGCGCACCGCTCTTATCGTCGGCGTCGCCGGCACGCAGTTGTCGCGCGATGAGGCTGCTTTCCTCAAGGAGGCGCAGCCAGCGGGCTTCATTCTCTTTGCCCGGAACCTTGTCGATCACGAGCAGATCCGCGCGCTGATCTCCGACGTGCGCGCCGTCGTCGGCGCCGAGGATCTGCTCGTCCTCATCGATCAGGAGGGCGGCCGCGTGCAGCGCCTGCGCCCGCCTTTGGGGCGTGCTCTGCCCCCTGCCGCCGCTTATGGCCGGCTCTACGCTGACGACCGCGATGCGGCTGCGGCCGCCGCCTACGAGGTCACACGCCTGCTCGCCGCCGACCTCGTCGAACTGGGCATCAATACCGACTGCGCCCCGGTGGTCGACGTTCCGGTGCCCGGCGCGCACGATATCATCGGCGATCGCGCCTACGGTCAGAGCGTCGAACAGGTGGTCGCGCTGGCCAAGGCGGTCGGTGAGGGGTTCATCGCCGGCGGCGTCGTGCCGGTGATCAAACACATTCCCGGGCACGGGCGCGCGACCGCAGACAGCCACCTGGCGCTGCCAGTCGTTGATACCCCACGCGCCGAGCTGGCAGCCACGGACTTCGCATCCTTCAAAGCACTGAACGCCATGCCGGCGGCGATGACGGCACACGTCGTGTTCCGCGACATCGATGCCGCCGAGCCGGCCAGCACTTCGCTGATCGTGACGCGCGACGTCATTCGTGGCCATATAGGCTTCGACGGTCTGCTGATGAGCGACGACCTGACCATGAAAGCTCTCTCGGGGCCTATGCGCATGCGCGCCGAGGCCGTGATCGCCGCGGGCTCCGATCTCGCCCTGCATTGCAGTGGCGATCTGTCGGAGATGCTGCAGGCGGCGGCCGGCGCCGGCAGCCTATGTGGCCGCGCGGGCGAACGTTTTGACGCAGCCGTTAAGGTGACGAAAGCCACGCGGCCGTTTGATTCTGCTGCGGCTGAGGCGCAACTGGCCAAGGTCCTTGCCATTGCAGCCGCCGCTGCTGAATCAGTGTAAACTCAATACTATATGATGCAGAATCGAACGTGGCGCCGGCCTCCGGCGCTGCCTGAAATGACAGTCGGGATGCGATGAGCTCCGAGCCGCACGAAGCCAACGAGGTCGATTCGACGTGGGAAGTGCCCCTCGTCGAAGCGCGCGTTGACGACGAGGACGCGCTGATTGTCGACGTGGCCGGCTACGAGGGCCCGCTCGACCTGCTGCTGGCGCTTGCGCGCACGCAGAAGGTGGACCTGTCCAGGATTTCCGTGCTGGCGCTAGCCGACCAGTATCTCGGCTTTATCGGCGAGGCGCAGAAGCTGCGCCTGGAACTGGCCGCCGACTACCTCGTCATGGCCGCGTGGCTCACGTATCTCAAGTCCCGCCTGCTGCTGCCTCGCGAGGCCGCGCGCGGCGATGAAGCCACCGCCGAGGAACTGGCGCGCCGCTTGTCGTTCCGCCTCATGCGCCTGGAAGCCATGCGCGAGGCCGCCGCGCAGTTGATGACGCGCATGCGGCTGGGTCGCGATGTCTTCCAGCGCGGCATGCCGGAAGGCACGCGCACTATTCGCGAGACCGAGTTCACCGCCAAGATCTACGACCTGCTGCACGCGTACGCCGATCAGCGTCGCCGCACCATCAAGGTGGGGCACGTGGTCAAAGTGCGTCCGGTGTGGTCGATCAAGGATGCCCGCCTGCGCCTCGAACGCATGTTGGGCGAGACGCCATCGGCAACCGACTGGCTGGCCTTCGAGGGCTGTATGCTGGAGTTGGCGGGCAGCCACGAGAACGGCAAGACGGTTCTCGCAAGTTCGTTCGGCGCCACTTTGGAAATGGCCCGCGACGGCCATATCGAGCTGCGCCAGGAAGGCCCCTTTGAGCCTATCTACATGCGGTCGCGCCACCCCGATGCGTCCGAGGCAGATTGGCAGCTCGTGAGATGATCTGCATCGCGCGCGCAATTCTGCAAATACAGAGTTCGTGATCAGGTCGTCTGTTTGGTGGAACGTGTGCGTCCCGGATAGCCAATGACGAAAGAAAAACGCATGGAGCCGCCACGTCTGAGCCTGGTGCCGTCAAGCCAGGAGAGCAACGACAACGTCCGTGACGAGACGGGCGAGGAGCCCCTGTTGTCCGGCGCATTGCCGCGCAATGTCTCAGCGCTCCCCTTTGCCGATCATCGCGGGAAGCTGCGTATCCTGGAGGCGCTGCTGTTTGCGGCCTCCGAGCCGCTCGATGAAGCGAAGCTGGCCACCCATCTCGCCGATGGTGAGGACATCGGCGCGCTGATCGAAGAATTGCGCGCCTTCTACGCTGGGCGCGGCGTCAATCTCGTCCGGGTCGCCGGCAAGTGGGCGTTCCGCACCGCGGAGGACCTCTCCTACCTGCTCGAGCGCTACGCCACGCAGGAGCGGCGCCTGTCGAAGGCTGCCCTCGAAACGCTGTCGATCATTGCCTACCACCAGCCGGTAACGCGCGCCGAGATCGAGGAAATTCGCGGCGTGACGACTTCTGCCGGCACTTTAGACATCCTGCTGGAGACCGGCTGGGTACGCCTGCGCGGCCGCCGCCGTGCTCCCGGACGGCCGGTGACCTATGGTACGACCGACACCTTCCTCAATCACTTCGGCCTCGAAGCAATCAAGGATCTCCCTGGGCTCGCCGAACTGCGGGCCTCGGGTCTGCTCGACGGCAACCTGCCGCCTGACTTCTCCGTGCCCGATCCGACCGACATCGCCGCCCTGATGCCCGACGAGCTGCCGCTCGAGGCGGCCGACGACGAGGACGAAGCGGAGGAGGCCGGCGAAGAGGACGCCGACGACGACAGCTTGCCGCTGACCGAGGACCCCGATAAGTCCTGAGCCGTTGTTGTGCGTAGCAAGGTATCCCGGCGTTGTCGTCCTCCCCCGCCCTTCCATCAGCGTCGGCTGCCGCCGAAAACGCGGTCGCCAATGGCAACGGCAAAGGCCGCGCAGCGGCGACATTTGCCGCGCGGCTCACCTTCGAGAACGTCAGCCGCCGTTTCGACTCAACCGCGGCGCTCGCCGGTGTCGATCTTGATGTCGCGCCGGCTGAGATCGTCTGTCTGCTTGGGCCGTCGGGATGCGGCAAGACGACGTTGCTGCGCATTGCCGCCGGCGTCGAGCGGCCGACCGGCGGGCGGGTGCTCATCAATGAGCAGGAAGTCGCCGGCCCTTCGCGTTTCGTCGCTCCCGAGGAGCGCGGCGTCGGCCTGATGTTCCAGGACTTCGCCCTGTTCCCGCACCTGACTATCCTCGGCAACGTCGCCTTCGGCCTGAAGATGCTCCCCAAGGTCGAGGCGCGCCGGGAGGCCCTCGCTGCCCTAAAGCGCGTCGGGCTCGCCAAGCTGGCCGACGAATATCCCCACATCCTCTCCGGCGGCCAGCAGCAGCGTGTCGCGCTGGCGCGCGCCATTGTTCCTCGCCCCGCCGTGATGCTCATGGACGAGCCGTTCTCCGGTCTCGACGTGCAACTGCGCGAGGAGATGCAGGAGGAGACGGTCTCGCTGCTCCGCGAGACGCGCGCCACATCTGTTATCGTCACGCACAATCCAGAAGAGGCGATGCGCATCGGTGATCGCATTGCCGTCATGCGCTCAGGGCGCCTCGTTCAGGTCGGTCGCGCCGAAGCGCTGTACCGCCAGCCCGCGGACCTGTTCGTCGCGCGGCTGTTCTCGGAGATCAATGAGATCGGCTACCGCGTCGGGTCGGCCGGCATCGACACGCCGATAGGCATGCTGGCCGCGCCCGGCCTTGGCGAAGGGAGCCGCGCCACGGTGTGCGTGCGCGAGCGAGGCGTAAACCTGTCGCGCGATGGCGCCGGGCACGCCGGCCG
Source organism: uncultured Alphaproteobacteria bacterium (assembly GCA_963759735.1). Lineage (GTDB taxonomy): Bacteria > Pseudomonadota > Alphaproteobacteria > Rhizobiales > Hyphomicrobiaceae > Hyphomicrobium_A. The sequence continues at coordinate 212,010 of CAVXAF010000001.1, read as the reverse complement.
CATCCTCGACGTCAAGTTCCTCGGTGATGTCGCGCGTCTGGAGGTGGGCATCGATGGCTTCGACAAGCCATTGAAAGTACGGGCCCGCGACAGCGAAGGTTGGGCGCGCGGCGAGGACGTGCGCGCGCAGTTCGATCCCGGAAGCGTGCTTGTGTTCCCCGAGGAAAGCCAAAAGTGAAGCTTCCGTAATACCTTAGCGTTACCGTCTAGGATTGGCGGCCTTGCGGGCCCATATGCTTTCTGCGATACCAGTTGCTGCAACAGCAACGCTTCGTTGACGAGACGGTTGCGGTTCTCGCAACGCAAATTGGGAGCCAACGACGATGGGCCTGAGCGGCTGGCATTTGCTCATCCTCGCGCTTGTCGCGGTTCTCGTGTTCGGCGGCAGCGGACGCATCTCGTCGATCATGGGCGACATGGCCAAGGGCATCAAAAGCTTCAAGAAGGGCCTCTCCGAGGACGACGAGGAGGACAAGCCTGAGGTGCGTGCGGCAGACCCGCGCGTCATCGATCAGCGGCCGCTCAAGTCGTCGGAGCGCGACACCACCAAGACGGGCTGAACGCCGGAGCGGCGCGCCATGGCGCAGCGCCAAGCGCTCGCACGCTCTTGAGCGCGTCGGCAATCGGGACGACGCATGTTCGACATCACCTCCAGCAAGCTCTTGATCCTCGCCGTCGTGGCGCTGATCGTCGTCGGTCCCAAGGATCTGCCGATCCTGTTGCGCACGGTCGGCAAGTACCTCGGCATGATCCGCCGCCAGGCTGCGGAGTTCCGTCACCAATTCGACGAGGCGATGCGCGAATCCGAACTCGACCAATTGAAGAAAGAGTTCGAGAACGTCAGCCGCGAGGTGCGCGCGACGATGGACGAGGGCTCGCGCGCCATCGATAGCCAGATCGCGGCGGCCAGCACGAAGGTGGAGTCGCCACGCTTCGGCATCGGCAAGCCGGAAACGCCGCAGCCTAGCGTCCCGGATCAATCCCCCGGCATCGCGGCGCCGTCGCCCGGTATCGCGTCTGAAACGACGGGCGAACCTGTGCCCGGACCGGCGGACGAGGCCGGGCCGCGCGAACCGGGCAGGGGCGCGGCATGACCGACGTCGTGGAACGCCCATCCGGGCGCATAGGCCAGGAGGAGATCGACGCCTCCAAGGCACCGCTGCTCGACCATCTCGTCGAACTGCGCTCGCGGCTGATCTATTCGCTCATCGGTATCGGCATCGCCTTCGTGATCTGCTTTGCCTTCGCCAAGCAGATCTACAACATCCTCGTGCTGCCCTATCAGTGGGCGCACGGTGGCACCGACCCGATCGAGATGATCTACACTGCGCCGCAGGAGTTCCTGTTCACGCAGATGAAGCTCGCCCTGTTCGGCGCCGCGTGCATCTCGTTCCCCATCGTCGCCAACCAGATCTACAAGTTTGTTGCACCGGGCCTCTACAAGAACGAGCGCCGCGCCTTCCTGCCCTACCTCATCGCCACGCCGGTGCTGTTCGCGCTCGGCGCGCTTCTCGTCTATTTCCTCGTCATGCCCATGGCGATGCGCTTCTTCCTGTCCATGCAGCAGACGGGCGGGCCGGTGGAGATCCACCTGCAGGCGCGCGTATCTGAATACCTGGCGCTGATCATGAACCTGATCATCGGTTTCGGTATCTGCTTCCAGCTGCCGGTGGTGCTCACGCTGCTCGCCCGCGCCGGGCTAGTGACCGCTGCGACGCTGCGCAAGGGCCGCCGGTACGCCATCCTCGGTATTACGGCGGTCGCGGCCGTGCTGTCGCCGCCTGACCCGTTCAGCATGCTGGCCATGATGCTGCCGACGGTTGCGCTTTATGAGCTGTCGATCTGGGCGGTGGAGCGCGTCGCCCGCCAGCAGGCCGCCAAACAGGCGTCCACCTAGGCCTAGGCTGGACCGAGCAACGCCCGCCCATTATACCGACCCCCGACTGCCGCAAACTACCGTCATGCCGGCGCAGGCCGGCGTCCACGCAAGTCTCCGCGCCTGCTGTTCGAGGTGTCGTAGATCCTCGTTGTCCATGCGCCGGGATGACGGATTGGGACGATTTTTGATAATTGGGAAGGCCGCACGTGTTTGACATCAAGTGGATCAGGGAAAACCCCGCGGCGTTCGATGCCGGCCTCGCCAAGCGCGGGCTGGCGCCGTTGTCGGCCGAGCTGATCGCGCTCGATGAGGCGCGCCGCTCCCACGTGACCAAGCTGCAGGAGGCGCAGGCGCGTCGCAACACGGCGTCGAAGGAGATCGGAGCCGCCAAGGCGGCGAAGGACGAGGCCAAGGCAAGCGCTTTGATGGCCGAGGTCGCCGCACTCAAGGATCAGCTCGCCAAGGGCGAGGAAGCCGAGCGCGAACTCGACGGCAAGCTGCGCGACGCGCTGTCGGTCATTCCCAACCTGCCGCTCGACGAGGTGCCGCTCGGCAAGGACGAGAAGGACAACATCGAGGTGCGCCGCGTAGGCGAGCCGCCGAAGCTCGAAGGCATCAACAAGCCGCTGCAGCATTTCGAGATCGGCGAGCGGCTGGGGCTGATGGACTTCGCCACCGCGGCGAAGATTTCCGGCGCGCGCTTTGTGGTGCTGAAGGGCGCATTGGCGCGGCTGGAGCGTGCGCTCGGCCAGTTTATGCTCGACCTGCATACGAGCGAGTTCGGCTACACCGAGAACATCGTGCCGCTATTGGTGAAGGACCACGCCGCCTACGGCACCGGTAACCTGCCCAAGTTCGCCGAGGATCTGTTCCAAACGGTGAATGGATTCTGGCTCATCCCGACCGCCGAGGTGTCGCTGACCAACTTCGTGCGCGAGGAAATCCTCGACGAAGCAAAGCTGCCAATGCGCCTCACCGCGCATACCCCGTGCTTCCGCTCGGAAGCCGGCGCCGCCGGCAAGGACACGCGCGGCATGATCCGCCAGCATCAGTTCTCCAAGGTCGAGCTTGTCTCCATCACGACACCGGAGGAGAGCCTCGCCGAGCACGAGCGCATGACCGCCTGCGCCGAGGAAGTCCTGAAGCGCCTCGGCCTGCCGTTCCGCACAATTCTCTTGTGCACCGGCGACATGGGCTTTGCCTCGCAGAAGACCTACGACATCGAGGTGTGGCTGCCGGGCGAGAACACCTACCGCGAGATTTCGTCCTGCTCGGTGTGCGGCGACTTCCAGGCGCGGCGCATGAACGCGCGCTACAAGCCGAAGGGCGCAAAGGACACGCGCTTCGTGCACACGCTGAACGGTTCGGGCCTCGCGGTGGGGCGCACGCTCATCGCCGTGCTGGAGAACTACCAGCAGGCCGACGGCTCGGTCGTCATCCCCGAGGTGCTGCGCCCGTACATGGGCGGCCTGGCCAAGATCGAGAAGGCTGCCTGACCCATGCGCATCCTGGTCACCAACGATGACGGCATCGGTGCCGAAGGCCTCGACACGCTGCGCCGTCTCGCCGAGGAGGTATCCTCGGACGTCTGGGTCGTAGCGCCGGAGAAGAACCAGTCGGGCGCTTCGCACTCGATGACGCTGCACGAGCCCTTGCGCGTGCGGCAGACAGATGAGCGTACCTTCGTCATCCGCGGTACGCCGACCGACTGCGTGCTGATGGCCGTGCGCCATTTCTTCATCGACCATCCGCCCGATCTCGTCCTATCGGGGATCAACCACGGCTCGAACCTGGCTGAGGATGTGACCTACTCGGGGACCATCGCCGCCGCGATCGAAGGCACGATGCTGGGCATCCGCTCCATCGCCATGAGCCAGGTTGGCGGCTCGCTCGAAGAGGGCAAGATCCACTGGGAGACGCCGCTAACCCACGGTCCGGAGCTGCTGGCGCGGCTGCTCGACGCCGGCTGGCCGACCGGCGTGGTGCTCAACGTCAATTACCCCCCGTGCGCGCCTGAGGCGGTCACCGGCATTGAAGTGACGCGCCAGGGCCGTCGCGACCAGGCGTCGTTGCGCATCGATCAGCGCTCCGACCCGTGGGGCATGCCGTATTTCTGGTTCAACTTCGAGCGCCCGCCGTCGACGATGGTCGCGGGTACGGACCTCGCCGCCATAGATGCGGGCCGCATCTCGGTGACGCCCCTGTGCCTCAACCTCACGCATGAGGCAACTTGCCGATCGCTCGAGCAAGCCTTCGATCCGGCCGGCGCCGGCAAGCGCACGGTTGATAGCGAGGTCTGAGCGTTCATCGCCAGTTCAGCCAATCGACACGCCGGCGCCGTGAAGTCGTCGCCGCGACGTCCTTAACAGAGCACAATGGCTGCGTAGCTTAGCAGGCTCATGCAGGGCCGCGTTGCGCGATCCTGATGCCGTCCAGCGAGCCCCGAAGATGCGATTTCACCAGCTCCCGCTGCCGCCCGTTAAGGCTCCATTAACTCCTTAAGGATTAATGGAAGGTTGGCAGTAAAGGTGCGTATCATGACGCGTTTTAAACGTTTCACTCGCCGCGGAACCTCCACCGCCAGAACAGCGGGCCGCGCCACAGTCGTTCTCATCGCCACGCTTGCTGGCGGTTGCAGTGCTTCGATCTCGGGCTTCGATTTCCCGAGCTTCAGCCTCAACGACGACCCCAAGCCACAGCAGACAGCTTCGGCATCCGGCCGTGGAAACCCGAGCTATCTCGGTAACGACGGCAGCTACAACGCGCCGCGTACCTACCGCGAGAGCAGCGTTGCGACGCAGGACCTCCCCGACGCCTCGCCGAATGCCTATTCAGGCGGCCGCACGGGCTCCAACACGTACGCCGCCGCCAACAGCCGCTACAATACCCCGCCGGCGTCGAACACCTACGCGACCCCGCCGTCGAACTCCTACACGGCCAGCGGCCGCTACGGCACCGTGCCGCCGGCGAGCACAGCTTCGACGAACCGCTATGATCCGCAGCCGACGCCGTCGCTGGCAACGCCCGGCGACACGATCGAGGTGCAGCCGGGCGATACGCTCTATGGCCTGTCGCGGCGCCATCGGGTGGCGGTTGCCGAGCTGATGCAACTCAACAACATGACCAGCCCGAACCTGCAGCCGGGCCAAAAGCTCTATCTACCCCAGGGCGTTGCTGGCGGCCGCGCGGCGGCTCCCCCGCCGCCACTGCAGACGGCCAGCGTGCAAGCCCCGCCGATGTCGGCTGATGTCGGCGACAAGTACCGCGGCTCCTACACGGTGCGTCAGGGAGAATTCGATCTACGGCATCTCGCGCACCTACGGCGTGCCGGTCGCCGAACTACAGCAGGCCAACGGCATCACCGACGCGCGCGGCATCAAGGCCGGTGCGGTGCTGCGCGTTCCAGGCGGCGGCGATGCTCCCCTGCAGCAGGTTGCCGTGGCGCCGCCTGCCCAGACGCAATATTCAGCCCCGCCGTCACAGACGCAATATTCGGCGCCTCCGCCGTCGTCATCCATGGGCAACGCTCCGTCGTCGGCGCAACAGCCGACGGTTCTCAATGGTCAGGGCGGTGGCAGCCAATACACGCAGGTGGCTACGCGGAACACCAACGACGTGGCGGCCGGTGGCGCAACACAGCCGCCCCGCCAGTCGACATCGGGCAGTGACAAGCTGCGCTGGCCAGTGAGCGGACGCATCATCACCGGCTTTGGACAGCGCGCTGATGGCACGCACAACGACGGCATCAACATGTCGGTGCCGCTCGGCACCTCCGTGCATGCAGCCGAAAGCGGGACCGTCGCCTACGCCGGCGCCGAACTCAAAGGCTATGGCAACTTGATCCTGCTCCGTCACGACAACGGCTGGGTGACGGCCTACGCGCACAACGACCAGCTGAGCGTGAAGCGCGGCGACAAGGTGCAGCGTGGGCAGGTCATCGCCACCGCCGGACGCACGGGCTCCGTCGACCAGCCGCAGGTGCACTTCGAGCTGCGCCAGGGATCGAAGCCGGTTGATCCGGTGCCGTTCCTCGAGCGTCTCTAGATTTCGGAGTTGCTGGAAAAAAGAATGGTGCCAGACCGCGAGGGTCTGACACCGTTGCGGCGCTTGAGGCCGTCTGACCGGCTGGACCGGTGAGATGTTTAGATCAAAGTCGCGGACGCGTTTGAAGCCAAAATTTTCGAGCGTCGTAGAGACACGCTTCGCGCGCTATTTTTCGATGCGTTGCATCAGTGCCATTGCGGCGTGCGGCGCGCGCACCTTCCCCTCGTGGATGAAGTAGACAAACACATCGCGTGGTTTCTTTGCGGGCTTGTGCCTTGTGTCGATGCGCGACAGGTCATCGGGCGCGCCGCCCTCGGCCCACGTCTTGCAGCGCTTGGCCCACGGCTCGAGAGCCTTGGGCGCATAACCGGTCGCCACCTCGTCGCTGCCCTTCTGCAGGCGCGCATATATAAAGTCGCCGGTGATGTCGGCGATGGCCGGATACTCGGCGTGCTCTGCAAAGACGATGGGGACGCCGTGCGCGCGCGCCAGCTTGATGAACTCGGGCGTGCAGAAGCTGTCGTGTCGTACTTCCACGACGTGGCGCAGTTGGCGATCCCCGACTTTGGCGGGGAGCATCGCCAGGAAGGCGGCAAAATCGCCAGGGTCGAACTTTTTGGCGGGTGCGAACTGCCACAGCATCGGGCCAAGCTTGTCGCCTAGTTCCAGCGGCCCGGAATCGATGAAGCGCTGGATGCTGTCGCCTGACTCGGCCAGTACCCGGCGGTTGACGGCGTAGCGCGGTCCCTTGAGCGCGAATACGAACCCGTCCGGCGCCTCACTGGCCCACTTGGCGAACGTTTTCGCCGTCTGCGTTCGGTAGAAGGTTCCGTTGACCTCAATGGTTGGCACATGCGCCGCCGCATACTTCAGCTCATGGGCCTGCGGAAGCTTGTCGGGATAAAACGTCCCGCGCCACGGCTCAAACGTCCAGCCGCCCATGCCGGCGCGGATGATTCCTTGCTTTGCCATGTCGACCTCTTGCCACGCGTTCCGGCGACGGTGGCAACGCCGCCGCCGCCGGTCAAGGCGTCGAGTAGGGTGAATAGGCGCATTTCGAAACGAATCTACCGCCGACGCGAAACCGGCCGACAACTGCGGGTAGCCGACTGATGGGGCGCGAGCGTCTGGCTCGCATGCAGCCTGCAGGCGGAGGAGCCGATCATGATCCCGCAGACGAGTTCACCTGGAAAACGCACAGCGACCAAGCCTATACCGCAAAAGGCGGCGCGTGCCGCGAGCCCGGTCGTGGATACCGGCAAGATGGACCGCATCGCCGTCAGCAGCGTCGACGATCCGACGGTGAATTGGAGGGCATCTTTTGCAACCTGCGGCGGCAATCACGCCGAGCAATCCTCGACCATCGTTTATGAGATCGCGCCGGGCGGCCATCTGGGCTGGCACACTGACGCGACGGAGGAGACGCAATACATCGTTTCCGGACAGGGCGAGCTGCGCATGGAGGACGGCACGTATCGCGTCGGGCCTGGAAGCGTGTTCGTACTGCCCACCAATGTGCGTCACGACCTCGCCAACGTGGGCGCTGAACCGCTGCGCGCTGTTGCCTTCTTTGCCGCGGCGATGTTCACGCAGGATTTCGACAGCGTGATGTTGCCGCCGAAATCGCACATCCTCGGCACGCCGAACCGCAATGGATAGCTGACCCGTCCCTGCGCGCTACGACGTAACGGGCGGCGAGCAAATTACGCGGCGGCGTTGAGCGTGCTCAGTTGCCCTCGTCGGGGATTTGCAGCGTGGTGCCGCACGCCTTGCAGTGTACGGCATCGGCATCGTGACGCAGCAGCGCGCAGGTGGGGCACCTAAAGCGAACCTTCTGCGGCTGAAGCAGGGTGCGGACCAGCATCAGGAAGAGGGTGACGCCGAGGATCATGATCACGATAGAAATGAAGCGGCCGAACGTACCCTGCAGCGTGATGTCGCCGAACCCGGTGGTCGTCAGCGCCGTGACTGTGAAATAGAGAGCGTCGACGTAGTTGTTGATGCCCGGGTTGCGGCCATGCTGGCTCACATAGACGATGCCGCTCATAATAAAAAGGAATACGGCGAGGTTCACGGCTGCCAGTGCGATGTCCTCGTGGCGCCGGAACCAGGTGCTGTCCTTGCGCAGGCGCGCGAGCAATTCATAAGTGTGCAGCAGGCGGACGGTGCGCAGGATGCGCAGAAAGCCGCCAGCCTCGCCGGCCACGGGCGCCAGAAACGAAACGATGGCCACCATGTCGGCCAACGATGCCGGGTGCATCAGATCGCGCAGGCGGTTGCGGCTGATCGCTAGGCGCGCGATGAAGTCGACGAGGATGAACACGCCGAATAGGATGTCGACAAATTCAAGAGCCGGCGTTTCTGGCAGAAACGAGGTGAAGACTATGAACGCCACCGTGATGATGTCGAAAGCCAGGAGGCCATATCTGAAGCGGTGCGCGTCGGGCGAATCCAACTCATAGAGATGGCGCAACGTTGCGAGCATGCCCTTGGGCTTCGGGTTCTGTTTCAACATGAGCTTGCCTGCCACGAGCGCCCGAGCGGAAAAACAAGGTTATGACACGTCCCGTTCGAACGGGCGAATAGGGGTGGAAGAAAGCGCAACGCCTTTACGGTAGAGTCTGAGACCCAGCGGTGACGGATCGCCAGACACTGGCATCAATGGCTTCCAGAACCAGGACGCGGGCCGGACTGGCGCCTGCCTGCAACGTTGCTGGCGGCAGCGTGATGGTCGCGCTGGCACCCGTCTGTCCGCTGATGCCGATGCGCTCGGGGCGGAATTGCGAGGCCCATGCATATGAATACTTGTTTCGTATCGCTGCTGGGGGAAGCGCGGCAAGCACAGCGCCATCCCACTTGCCGAGGATCTGCCCCGAACCGTCGAGCAGCGTGGCGGCGATGATGTACGCCGCTCCGGTATCGGGACCCGCATTCACATAGGCATCGAAGGTGACGCTTCCGTCGGCAGAAACGGCGGGAGCTGAGAGCGCAATATTGTGACGGTGGAAGTTGGTGCGCGGATGCAGCGGCGAGAGCACTGCACCGAAGAGGATGTGGTAGCTGAGGATCGTGAAGCCGATACAGCCAGCGCCGAGCCACAGCGCAAGCTTGCGGACGTCAGCCGCCGGGAGCGGGCCGCTGGTGATCCATGGTAGCCACGGACGTCCCTCCCCCGCGTGGGTAGTTACGAACATGCGATTATCGAGCGCATAGGCGCCCGCGCCGGCCAGGAACACAGCCGTACTCATGGCGACGCCGGAGACGGCCATGGTCCATTCATCGAGACACGTCGATCCCATCCAGCCGAAGATCAGCATCAGCGAGACGTTGAGCCAGATGCTGACGAAGGCGGAAAGGCGGGTCGCCAAGCCGAACATCAGGCCGAGCCCGACGGCGAGTTCGGCGATGGTCCACAGCCACACCGAGATGACGATCAAGTCGTGATGCGCGAGCGTCCATTCGATCGGGCCCTGCACCCACAGCGCGCCCGGCAGGGCGTGCGTCAGCTTTGCAGCGACATAGCCCGGGATGTCGAAGTCGAGCTTCACCGCGTGATCGACGCCGGCAACGTCGTGGTAGTCGTAGATGAGCCGGCGGCTCGCGCCGCCCCAGAAGATGAACCCCTGCACGAACCGTGTGCCGAGCAGCACGAGGGCGGCCAGTGAGAAATCTGTTGCCGTGAACGCGTCATCGCGCGCCGCCTGCCGTGCGTCCGCCATGCAACCGCTCCCCGTCGTGTCTGCCAATGCCGGTGCAACGGTGCGCCGGATAGGATAAGACCGCATTACAACGCTGAGACAATTATGGGTAGGGCAAGGTTATGGACGAATTGCGCGGCACGGGCAGCTTCGATATCGCCGCGATCGCCGCCTCTCTTCCGGAATGCGCCAGCACGATGCTGGTCGACCGCTACCTGACCGATCGGCCGTCGTCCAGTGCGCGCGTGTTCCGCGTCTACAAGCCGACGCCGCCGCACTACCACGCCCAATGCGATGAATACCTCTACGTGTTCTCCGGCCGCGGCACGTTCTGGATGGGCGATGCTTCTCGCCAGGCCGAGTTCGGGCCTGGTGAGCTGCTGCACTTTGAGCGCGGCACGGTGCATGCGCTTCCCGACATTCTCGAAGAGCCGCTGGTCTTCCTGTCCATCGATACGCCGCGGCGCGATCCCAAGGACGTCATTTTCGTCGATCCTAAGGACGGTACGCCGGAGAGCTTCATTCAGCGCAGCAGTGGCTACTGACGGCGTTCGGGGGACGAGATGGGACTGCTGATCCGCACCTTGCAGCGCATTTTGATTTTCGCCATCGGCGTGGTCAGCGTCTGGCTGATTGTTTTTGTCGTGTTCGACTTCGCCGACAAGGAACTGCCGGTCTATTTCGCGCTGCTTGCCACCTACACCATCGCCGCCTACGTCATCCTCCCCTATGCGGTGCGCATGGGGCTGAAGGTGCTGCAGCGGCACCGGGTGCCGAGCTTCACCACGGCCGCTGACGGACTACCCGCCGATCCCGTCAACCTCGTGCTGATCGGCACGCTCGATCAACTGCGAGCCGCCTTCGCTTCCATCGGCTGGGTAGAGGCGGACAAGCTGGGTCTCGTCAGCTCCTGGCGCATGGCGAAAGCCTTCGTGCTCAACCGTCCCTATCCGGCGGCGCCGTTTTCGACGCTATTCCTATTCGGACGCGGTCAGGACATTGGCTTCCAGAAGGCCATCGGCGACAGCCCGCGCAAGCGCCACCACGTACGCTTCTGGGGGCGCAGCATGGACCTCACGCAGGACATCGACACCGCGAGTTTCTGGCTCAATACCGACGTCCCGCCGGCTGGCGCACGCATTCCCTGGGTTGGCGCCGGTACGCGCGACACCGGTTTCGGACTGACCAAACTGACCTTCCAGATCACGCACGCAACCGATTCCGACACCAATGCCGAGCGCGCCTACATTATGGGCGAACTACGGGCTGCGGATGCGATCGGCGAGGTCGTCTCGGTGGAGGCCGGTGACCGCGTCGTCGGGCATCATGTCAACCACTACATCACCGACGGTGACGTAGCCGTCGCGGCGCTCGGCAAGGACGCCGTGTTGCCGCGGGTCTGAGTTTCGCTGCTCAATCGTCAGTCCTGCGTTACGGCCTTCACATCCTTGAAGCGGATGTCGGGATGGCGCTCGGCGACCCAGTTGAGGCTGAACACGGACGGCGCCATGTAGACGTGGTCGCCATCGGCGTCCTTGGCGATCGATGATCGGTTTGACTCGATAAAGCGCGTGAGTTTCGTCTTGTCGTCCGCCTCGATCCAACGCATCACCTCGCACGGCGCCGTCTCAAAGCCCGTCGTCAACCCGTACTCATGCGTAAGGCGGTCGCCGAGCACGTCGAGCTGCAGCGCCCCGATGACGCCGACGATCGGCTGCGTGCCATCGAGCGGCGAGAACAGCTGCACGACGCCTTCCTCGGCCATCTCCTTCAGCGCATCCTTGAGTTTCTTCGCCTTGATGGCGTCTTCCAGCCGGATGCGTCGCAGGATCTCCGGCGCGAACGAGGGGATGCCGAGGAACTGCACGTCCTCCCCCTCTGTCAGCGCGTCGCCGATGCGCAGCGTGCCGCGGTTGGGAATACCGACGACATCGCCGGCATAGGCTTCCTCGGCCAGCGAGCGGTCCTGGGCGAAGAAGAACTGCGGCGCCGTCAGCGCCATGATCTTGTCGGTGCGCACGTGCTTCACCTTCATGCCGCGCGTCAGCCGCCCGGAGCACAGGCGCATGAAGGCCATGCGGTCACGGTGGTTGGGATCCATATTGGCTTGGATCTTGAAGATGATGCCGGTCATGGCCGGCTCCGTCGCCTCGATGGTGCGATTGGCGGCCTTGCGGCTGAGCGGAGGAGGCGCGTACTCGATCAGGGCATCGAGCAGGTCGCGCACGCCGAAATTGCGTAGCGCACTGCCGAAGTAGACGGGCGATAGCGTGCCCTCGCGGAACGCCTTCAGGTCGAAGTTGCCACAAGCATCGCGCACGAGCTCGATCTCCTCGCGCCATCTGGCAAGGTCGTCCGGCTCGAGCAGCGTCTCGAACACAGGGTCATCGGGACCGGAGACGGGCGTGCCTTCGTTGGCTTCGTCGATGCGGCGAATGCGCGGCTTCTGCAGGTCATAAGTGCCCCGGAAGGTTCGACCCATGCCGATCGGCCAAACCATCGGGGCGGTATCGAGCGCCAATACCTTCTCGATCTCATCGAGCAGTTCGAGCGGTTCGCGCGACTCACGGTCGAGCTTGTTGATGAAAGTGATGATGGGGATGTCGCGCAGCCGGCAAACCTCGAACAGCTTGCGCGTGCGCGCCTCGATGCCTTTCGCTGCGTCGATGACCATGATCGCTGAATTGACGGCGGTGAGGGTGCGATACGTATGGTCCGAGAAGTCTTCGTGACCCGGCGTGTCGAGCAGATTGAAGACGGCGCCGTCGTACTCGAAGGTCATCACCGAGGTGACGACGGAAATACCACGCGCCTTCTCGATGGCCATCCAGTCGGAACGCGTGTTGCGGCCGTCTCGCTTTGCCTTGACCTGCCCCGCAAGCTGAATGGCGCCGCCGAACAGCAGCAGTTTCTCGGTCAGCGTCGTCTTACCGGCGTCAGGATGCGAGATGATGGCGAAGGTGCGCCGACGGCGGATCTCGGCGGCGAGCTTGGCGGACGCGCCGGTCGGGGCCGTCGGAGATGCAGAGGGCGCGATGTCGTTGGGCATTCTAGTGGCGGCGCCTGGGTTTAGAGCGCGCGCACCGGCGCGCGGGGCAGGGTGCTGAGCGGTGCCCTTAGCACCGTTCATCGCCTCCGTCGATGGTGGGGCGGCCGCGCCGCCGCATGCGCGGGCTGCAGCAATACGGCCCGCAACCGCTGGGCGTGCGTTTCGCGGGTTAGCTGACTTGCGTGGCTTAGATCAGGCGCAGGAGCGCGCCGCAGCCGTAGGCGCCGCCGGAGGCCATGAGCGCATTGGCGAAGCTACGCACCACGTTGCCGCGCAGCGCATCGCTGAGACCGGCCTCGTTGCCGCGCCGATATATCTGCTGATGCTCGGAGTAGGAGAACGAGGCGAGGGCGATCGCAGCAGCCGCAATGGCCCACACGCCTAGGCCGCTGAAGCCGGAAAGCGCGGCGGCGAAGATCGTAAGAAAGCCCAGCATGCTCAACCTCGGTCTGGCCGCTACGCTCACCACCTAGTCGCAGCCTTAGACTTTCTGAACGATTCGATTCGACGGTTGAATAGGGGCAGGACAAAGAACTGGGGACAACATCCCGTTCGCAGGCGCGAGGAGATATACCGAAGCGCTAAGGCGCTGGCTTTTGCGAACATTCGTTGACGAGGACGCCGCGCGCGTCCTTCATTTTGGCGAGCTTGTCCTCGATCGACTTGAGCACCTTCTGCTGATCTTCGGTAGCGCCGCCGCTATCGTGGATCTCGGCCTTCATCTCGGCGATGTTGGCCTCGCGTTTCGCAATGGCGATGTCGTGGTTGTTGAGGGCGACGGCCGTACCCTTCTCGGCGCACTTGTAGTCCGCGGCAAACGCTGGTGAGCAAAGCACCAACGCTACCGATACTATCGCTGCAACCTTCAACATCCGCCGTGGCTCCTCGCATCCAAAGGCAGGACGCTAGCACGCGCGGACGGGCAGGCGCCCGGGAAGAGGAAGCAAATCTCAAGGCGTGAGCAGCCAGTTGCGGTTCGCGAACACACCAACGCCGCCGCGGACACGCACTCCTGGCGGCGGCGTCGGATCGCTCTCAAAAACTAGTCGTTGCTGGCCGGCTTTGTCATTTCCGGCACGTGATCGCTCATATTGCCGGTAGCCGGGAGCTTGCCCTGATCGCCCATACGCTTGGCCGGTCCTTTTGGACCCGATGCGCCGGATGGTTCGGTTGCCGGAGAAGCTGCGGTGCGCGCACCGGTCATATCTGGGACCTGACTGCCCATTTTGCCGGTGGCGGGGAGCTTGCCCTGATCGCCCATGGTCTTGGTCGGTGCCTTCTGCATGCGCTCGTCGGTCGTCTCCGCAGCGGCGGGGATGCTTATGGCGGCAAGCGCGAATGCTGAAGCGGTAGCGAGTGCGAGGATATTTTTCATCTGGTTCCACTCCTTGGGTTAGCTAGGTGGAACAATCCGCTTAGTCCTCGGCGCTTGCGCGAGCATTACGGGTGCCGGGAGAATTCGCGGCAACAGAGATGCGAATTTCCGGAAGTGCGCCGGGGCGCGGGAAGGGCATTCGCTGAATGCCGTTCGCCGCATCCCCGAAGTCGCGTCAGTTGCCCAGTTTGATGCTCAACGCCGCGCGCGCCACGTCGATGTTGTCGAAGGAGACGCGATCGCCCGGATCGACGCTCGGCGAACCGGCCGGCAGCGGCGAACTGGCACCAATGTCATAGCGCAGGAATTCGGCGCGCAATGACACGCCGTATACCATCATCCACTCGACGCCGCCGCCGTACACCAGGCCGGAATCATCGAGGCGCGTTTTGCCCGTGAAGTTCGTCGCTGGAACGGTCTGCGTGAAATCATAATCGGCAAATCCCCAGCCGACCGAGCCGAACAACAGCCAGTTGTTGATCGCCCAGCCGAGGCGGGCGCGAGCGCTGGCAAGATAGTTCATATCGGCTTCGAGGACTGAAGCGTTGGGCGCGCTCGGGCTGTTGATGTTATCTCCACCCCCGACGAGGGTCATGGCATCGAGTTCGACGCCAAGCAGGAACTGCCCGCTCTGCCAGTTGTAACCAAGCTGTCCGCCGACGAGCGCGCCATTCAGATCGATGCCCGATAGGTTCGTCGCGACGCCGAGGTTATCGAAGTTCCCGTTGAGGTCCTGCCACCCATAGCCCCCGTTGAGACCGACATAGAGACCGTTCCAAGGATTTGTCACCTGTGCCTGTGCTGGCGTCACGGTGACAGCGGCAGCCAACGCTGCGACCGCTAGATAAAGATGTTTCAAAGCTACGTACTCCCTCGCTCGATTATTCCTTCCCCCAGTACGCGGGCTACGCAACGAGAGGCACGGCTAACACGGGAGTTGTCGCTTCCATTGTTGCGGCGAAGCGGTTGTGCACACGGGTGCCCGCTTTTTAAACAGCAGATGAATAACTTTGCGCGCCGACGGTGTGCGGCGCCGATTTGAGCGAGGAAATTCAAGCGCTGAGACACCGTCAGTGCCTCGCGCTGGCCGACCGCAGGCACTTCGCGCAGGGCGGCGTGAGCCCGATCTTCATCGTCGAGAACGATGGGAGCGTTGCCAAGCGCGTCGCCGTGCGGCGGGTCTAATAGACCCGGTTGACCTCTTCGGCGGTGATGGCCAGCGTCGAGCGGATCTGCTCGGGCGTGTGCTCACTGGTGAGGAAGAAGCGCAGCCGCGAGGCCTTGATCGGCACGGCGGGATAGATAATCGGCAGCACGTAGATGCCCCGTTCCAGCATGCGCTTGGTGATCCGCCCGGCGCTGACGATGTCGCCGACCATGACCGGGCAGATGGCAAAACCCTGACAGGTTGCAGTGTCGAGGCCGAGGCGGCGCGCCTCTCCCAAGAAAGAGGCGCCCGTTGGCGTGCAGGCGCTGGGCGCGCTCCGGTTCGGCGCGGGCAATATTCAGCGCCGCGAGCGCCGCGGCAGCCACGGGCGGCGACATGCCGACCGAGTAGACCTGACCGGAGGCGCGAAACTTCAGCAGTTCGACGAGTTCCCACGAGCCGCAGATGTAGCCGCCGCAGCCGGCGAGTGCCTTGCTCAGCGTTCCCATCCAGATGTCGACGTCGCGCGGATCGACGCCGGCCTCTTCGGCGATGCCGTGGCCGTTGCGTCCGAGGACGCCGAGCCCGTGAGCCTCATCGACCATCAACCAGGCGCCATAGCGCTGCTTCAGTTCGATGAGCCCGGGCAAGTCAGACATGTCGCCGTCCATCGAGTACAGGCCCTCGACGACGATCAGCGTATTCTTGTGGCGCCCACGCTCGCGCTGCAGAAGAGCGCGCAGGGAGCCAAGGTCGTTGTGCCGGAAGCCGATGACGGTCGCGCCCGACAACTTGGCGCCGACGAGGATGCTGTTGTGTGCCAGCTCGTCATGCAGGATGAGATCGCCTGGCTCGGTAATCGCCGCGATCGTCGATACGTTGGTCGCGTGCCCGCTGACGAAGGTGAGGGCTGCCTGCGTCTGATAGTGAGCCGCCAGGGCCGCCTCGAGCTCACGATGCAGTTCGATGTCGCCGGCGACGATGCGGCTGGCCGAGACCGACGTGCCGTACTGGTCGATGGCTTCTTTCGCCGCCGCCGACACGACGGGGTGTCCGTTCAGGCCGAGATAATCGTAGGCGGAATAGTTGAGCAGCGTGCGACCATCGACGACGATGTGCGGCGTCCGGCTCGGCGAATGACACTGATAGAACGGATCTTTAAAGTCGAAGCGTTCGGCGACCTTGCGGTGCTTGATGACGCCAGTGAATCCCGGCCAGTTCTCCGAACGGCTGTGAGCGCCGCGTGGTCGCCCCATCCTCGATATCGGAACATCGCCGGGCGCCACAGCGGCCCGGTCCGCCGCCCTGTCACGCCAAGTGCGCCAAGCGGTGGCTGCATCTTGCGCTATGCCTGCGGCACTGAGGCCGACAAGGGTCGCCAATCGGACCAGCCGGCCGTCTCTGGTGCGGCGTAGGTCGGGCCTCGCCAAATCTGTGTCACGCGCGTCCAACCGCTTTCGATCCCCTGCCGCCTGTCGCCTATCCCCACCAGCGCGGCGGTGACCATGCCCAATATTGGCCCACTTCCGTGGCCAGAGGGAAAATATTCGAACGGTTGAACTGCGGCGCGATGGTGCCCCGCCGACCACGAAGATGCCCGCCGGGAGGCAGGGCACCTTCGTGCGTCGGCGTCAATTATGGCGCCGGGTTCGACGTCTGCGGCTTGGTCATTGCCGGGTTGTTAGCGCTGCCGGCCTCGCCCGTACCAGCACCGCTGGCGCCGCTGTCGTAGAGATCTTCCTGCTTCTGCGGAGCCGTAGGCACCTGCGCGGCCGAGCCCGGGTTACCGGCTGCAGGGTCCGCGGGATTGTTAACGCTCGGCGCCGGGACCTGGTTCTTCGAGGCATTCGGGTCATTGCCGAACCCGGCCTCCTGGGCGAGGGCGAAGCTGGCTGAGAGGCCGATAGCGGCAATGGTTGCCACGGCGATCTTGGAAGCTTTCATTTTTATGATCTCCTTGGTCGTTGAAATGTTTCCCCGCCTGTCAAACGCGATGGGGCTACCCCCGTTCCATGCGGCATCAGGTGCCGCACTCTGGCGGTGGCGACGTAAGTATTTGTTCTGGCGTGATGATTAGAGAATTCTTTTGCGCCAATCGGCGTGCCGGCAGAGGGCCGGTGCGATGCCGGGGCGACCGGGGTGTTCCAGACGGAACAGCCGACCCGGGGTGGCTCGCGCATGATCTCCTGAGAAACGACCCTTGCAATCAACCGTTGGAGATTCCCGTGAACCGTACCCTCCTCGCAGCCGCCGCCACTTTCGTCGCAGCTACGGCGTTCTTCGCCTCGGCGGCGCAAGCCTGCATCTCGTGCGAGTACGTTCCCGAGGTCGTGCGCCAGCATTCCACGCACAACGAGGCGCCCTCCTACCACAAGTCGCGCAGCTATAGCGCCGGCATCCAGCGTTCCGAGCGTGCGTCCAGGGCGCGTGTCGTCAAGAGCGAGCGGGCGGACAAGCCGGTGAAGGCCGCCAAGGTCGAGAAGGCTGACAAACCTGCGAAGGTCGCCGAAGACTGCGACGTCGGTCGAGACGTCCACCATCGCTAAGGCAGAGCCTATAGAGGCGACTCCGGCGGAGAGCGAAAGCTCCTCGATCAGCGTGGCGGTGGCCGACGCCGCGACCAAAGACACGGCTCCGGTTGCCAATGCGCGCGCCAAAGAAGCCGCGGCCAAGCCCACGGACTGCAAGAAATTCTTCGCTTCGGTCGGCATGACGCTGACGGTGCCGTGCGAGTGAACCCTGGCTCGATCGGACACGTTCGATGATGAGCGCCCGCTGAAGTTCGGCGGGCGCTGCTGCGTCTGATAGCTGTGCGGCGGTGCGCTGCCGGAGAATATCTGTCAGTGCGCTGTCAGGAACGGCCACGCTAGTATGGCGGCCACGCCGGCACTTCCGCCGGACACGCAAAAAGGAGATCCGCCATGCGACTGGCTCTAGTGACCGCTCTTGCGCTGGGTATGTGCAGTGCCGCTGCCTTCGCCGACGAGAAAGTCACCGACGACGAGGCTGCCAAGCTCAATGCGATCGTCACCGGATGGGGATGCGAAGGCGGCACCTTCGAAAAGGAGACGGAGGCCACCGGCGTCTACGAGGCCGAAGACGTCAAGTGCAAGTCTGGCAATTACGATTTCCGCATTACCGGTGACTTCAAGGTTTTCGCCATTACCGTCGACTGACCCGCACGCTGCGTTGCACTGATTGGACAACGCCCGCTGGATCGTCCGGCGGGCGTTTTGCGTGCGCGCTTCAGTCAAGTTGGAGCAAATTCCCGAGCCCAGGAAAATATCTAGGTATGCTGGCGTACCAATAGGGTGTGAGCAGCCACGGAGTATTTATGCAGTCGTACTGGCGAGCCACCGGGCTGCGTTCTGTCGCTGGCCTGCGTGGCGTTTCTCCTCCTGCTGCCGCTCCACTCGGCATGGATCGGTCTGTGGCACTACGCTTCGGTCAACGCGCAGGGCGCGCCGGCGTCGGAGAAGGACGCCTTCGAGGCCGCCAAGGAGCTTGGCACCGTCGAGGCGTGGGACGCCTTCCTGTCGAACTATCCCACCGGTTTCCATGCCGACCTGGCGCGCGCCTACGTCAAGAAGCTCGGCGATCCCGCGACGCCGCCGCCAGCGGGCGCGTCAACCCCGCCGCCTGCCGATTCCGTATCCGGCGAACCATGCGCAGGAGCGCCCCTGCGCGGATGTCTAGAAAGCTCAAATCGCAGCGCTCGGACAAACCCGCGAAGATCCGCTTCGTCAATCAGTCCGCAGGAACGATCATCCTGCAGTGGATCGACTTCAACGGTGCGCTGAAGGAGTACGGCGAGGTGCCCGCCGGCGCGCAGCTGACGCAGGATACGTTCATCACGCATCCTTGGATCGCCGCGTATCAGGAAGGGAGCTGCCGCCAGTTGTTCATGCCGGGCGATGGCCTGACGATTGCGCGCATCCTGCCTGAGGCAGAATTGCCCCGCGCCACGCCGGCGGCGAAGACGACGCAATCAACGAAGCCGAGCACCGAGAGCCGCGCCAAGGCGGCGTGCGTCGACATCGGCATGATCTACCTCAACGGCAAATGCGCGCCGAAAAAGAAGTCCGAGCGCGATCGCGCGGCGAAAAGCAAAAACAAGGCGTGTCCGGCTGGCATGTATCGCAACCCGTACGGACAGTGTCAGCCAGACGAAACCGGCGGTTGATCAGAGCGTGTCGTTCTCGACTGCAAGGAAATGGATGATGTCGGAATTCATCACCGCCTATCTCGCGTTGGCCGGCCCCGCGGTTCTCGCCGGCCTCGCTGCCGGCGCCTTGAGCAATCTCCTTTTCGGTGGCCGCGATCGCAATGTCATGATGCGGGCCGGCGGCACCGGCGTCGTTGCAGGCGTTGTTTCGGCCATCTTGCAGGCGGCGCTGGGCGTGACCGCAGGGGGCTATATGCCAACCGTCGCGGCGGTGGCTGCCGGCTTGGCAGCGGGATACGTGATGCGTCCGCGAGTCGGCTAATAGGCCTGAGCTGCTCTGCTACTTGAACAGCGACGTGAGCGAGAACGACGAACCCTCGACGACAGGCGGGGCTTCGGCGATCTGCGGATGCTGCTCGTCGATGTAGACCTCGACGCCCGTCGCGCGCCCGTCCTTGATCAGCGCGGCGACATAGGCCCAGCCCTTCGGCTCCAGGCCGAGGCAGGCCTCCGACATCTCGCCCTTGAGGCGCATATGGATAGCGATGTTGCCGCGCGCCAGGATGGCCTTCCGGTGCTGCGGCGAATAACGCTCCTTGTCGCGCAGCTTCTTGAGCCAGATGCCGGCGACGTTGCGTTTGGTTTTCGGCCCCCAGCTGACGCGGCGTTCCTTCTCTGCCGCGAATGCATAGGTGCCGGGTGGCAGCGGACCCACTGCGCGTGCGGCGAGGCAATCGGGGTCGGGATTGTTTCGGCAGACGTCGCGGCCCGAGATCGCCCAGGCGATGGTGCGACCGTCTGCTTTGGGGTCGTCGGAGACAACGAACAAGCGACCGGTCCTGATCGTGTAGCCGAGCTTGAAGCTGCCGATCGAAGCCGGCACCTCGGTCACGACATCCTGGTAGGGGTTGCAGATCTCGCCGCCGGTCAGCTTACGTTTGAAACCGTTGAGGCTGATGGTGACGAAATCGACATTTGGCGCGCAATCCCACTGCGGCAAGACCTGCTTGTCGGTGACGGCGGCGAGGACCGAGGCCGATGCCGGGGTCTCCGCGCGCGATGCCGGGGGTGCTTCGGGCTCGACTGGCGCGGCCGCCACTTTCGGCCGCTTGGGCTTCTTCTCGAGTTCCAGCGTTGTCTCCCAGGGCGAAGGCGCTGGCGGAGGTTGGCGGCGGACCTGCTCGCAACCGGGCGATAGCGCAGGAGGCTGGATTTGCTTGACAGCCAGCTGCCTGGCAAGCGCGCTGCCCGCGCCCTGCTGGATATAGGCGGTGATCAAAGCGTGCTGGACATCGACTTGCTCGGGCGACAGGTCGAAGATGCACTCTTCGTAGATCTGGTCGCCGACTTGGCTGAAGATATCGGCGATCTGCGCCGCGGCGGCCGATGGCGGAGGCCCGCCGTTCTGCGCGATGGCTGTGCTCATGGGCAACAGGCACAGGCTGGCCACTGATGCGAGCATCAGCAGGCGAATTGCGTTCATGAGCATGCAGTGAGGCACCCAACGCCCCGATTCGGTTCACGATACCGCTTTCCAGCTTAACTAGCGCGAGAGTCGGGGCAAGAGAAAGGCTGCCGTGCGCGGGTTCGTACCCGGAGGGGAACTTCATCGCGGGACCGGATGGGCCATTGGCCGCAAATATGGCCGCTGCAGGAAGCGCAAACCATTGCTATAGCGAGGCTGGCCATACCCACCTCGCAGGAGCCGCCCCAATGTCTGAGAAGCCCGCAAACGCCGAGAACGCCGACATCCATGCCGCCATTGAGCGATTGACCCGAGAGAATGCCGAGTTGAACGGGCTCGTCCTGGCGACGGGGGTCATCCTAACCCAGCTATTGCAGGCGATGACGCTGCGCGAACTCAATCCTCAGGCTGCGGCAACGCGTATCGTGACGAACGCGCAGAAGGCCATCGAAGGATTCAGGCCGGAGGGGCCGGACACGCTCGAAACGCCCATGAAGAAGAGGGCGCTCGAGGCGGTGAAGCAGTTCGAGGACCAGCTCCGCTCGGTGCTGCCGACCTGACGCAGCGCCTGAACGGGGAAGCCGCGGCCATGGACGGCAAGCTGTATCTCGAAGACTTGGCCATCGGCCAGCGCTTCACCAGCGGCAAGCACCGCATGACTGCCGAGGCGATCAAGCGGTTCGCCGCCGAGTTTGATCCGCAGCCGTTCCATCTCGACGACGCGGCCGCCGCCAAATCGCTGTTCGGCGGATTGGCGGCTAGCGGCTGGCACACGGCATCGGTGACCATGCGCCTGCTGGTCGAAGGTGCCGCGCCAATCGCCGGCGGCGTCATCGGCGCTGGCGGCGAACTCACATGGCCGCTGCCTACGCGTCCCGGCGACGAGCTGCAGGTCACCAGCGAGGTGTTGGATATCAGGCCATCTCGGTCCAAGCCCGACCGCGGTATCGTCGTGGTGCGCACGCACACGCGCAACCAGAACAACGAGATCGTACAGGTCATGACGTCGAACCTCGTGGTGCCGCGCCGGCCCGCGGCCAGCGGCTCCTAAACGTACCAGCCTGCCAATTCATCGGGTCCGCGGCGCGCTGGCCCAAACTCTGCCGTCTAAATTTCGCGATCTCGCCACACTGCTGTCGCAGATGGTCACGCGGATTTCGCCGCAGCGGCATATTTGCAGGTGATGATGAGACGTCTTCCGGGACTAGCGCGTATTGGCATGGCTGCAATGCTTGCAGGTCTTGCCGGAGTGCAGCCGGCTTCCGCGCAGCTGTTGTGGGATTGGGGTGGCGGCCAGGAGAGCAACGGCAGCGGCCGCGAGATCATACGCTTTGACAGGCAGTACACGGCCGGACAGATCATCGTCAGCTTCAGCGACAGGCGCCTCTATTTCATCGCCCGCTCCGGCGAGGCGGTGAGCTACCCGATCGCAATCCCCCGCGAGCAGGATCGCTGGCAGGGCGTTACAAAGGTCACCGATAAGAGGGTCAACCCGTCGTGGCGGCCGACGCCCGATATGCTGCGCGAAAATCCGCGGCTACCGCGGTGGGTCCCGGGTGGACACCGCATGAACCCGCTCGGCGTGCGCGCGCTCTACCTCGGATCCAGCACCTATCGCATCCACGGCACCGACGCGCCATGGACCATCGGCACCGAGGCCTCGAAGGGCTGCATACGCATGTACAATCGCGACGTGCTCGACCTTTATCCGCGCGTGCCGGTTGGCACCAAGGTGACGGTGACGTGGCAGCGCTTCGACGACGCGGGCTATTCGCTGTCCTCCGGCCGGTCGTCGTCGCGCCGAGTTGCCGGCCCGCGACTGCGCGACATGGGTCCTGACGATCTTCCCGACGAGCGCGTCGATCGCTGGGCCTATTAGCGCGCCTCAGCTCTTCTGGCCCGCCTTGAGTTCCTTGAACTTGGCTCGGGCCTTTTCGAACTTGCTTTCGAACAGCCACATCGCATCGAGGATCTCGCGGAACGTCGCCGAGGTCTTGGCGCGATCTACCTTGCCGAACGTGAACATCGAGTTGTTGCGCAGGTAGCCCATTACCGTCGGACTGGTGACGCGATAGCTTTCGAAGTTGCCGGAGTTGAGCGCCGCGCGCGTCGGAGCGGGAACGATCTGGATGAGCTGGAACAACTTCATCTGATCGATCTCGTCGGGCAGCACGCGCACGATCTCCGGTAATTGTGCGAACAGATCGGCGTGTGCGTTCATCAGACCATTGCGCACAGCCGTCCAGTGATTGTAGCGCTGGTCGATGCCGCGGGCGCGCGCTTCCTCTTTATCGTCACGCGCGCTGACGTCAGGATCGATTTCCGCAACCTTCTTCTTCAACGCCGCCCATTTCCTGCGCCCGCTGCGATCCTCGCTGACGCCGGTTTGTAGGCTGCCCTTGTACTTATTGGAGCGTGCGTTGCCGATGTTCTGGTTGCCGTTGGTCTCAGCGTAGAAGATCCCAACGCTGATGCGCCCGACGGCATCTACGGCCGCGGCATCCAGACCGTTGGCGCGAGCGATCGCCATGCCGATATCGGCGACGTCCTGGAACGGCGTCGAGGAGGCCTGTGCAAAGGAAGGCGGGGCCTGCAGGCTCTTGAAGAGAGCGGCGTACTCTTCGATCAGCGGCTCGATGTCGGCATCAAAATAGGCTGGCGGCACATTGAACTTGTTGGGCCGGCCAAGCCGCGATGGCAGCGCGTCCGTTAGGTCCTTATAGGTGCTCAGCACCTTGATGCGGGCGAGGTAGATCGCTTGGCCCGGCAGGCTGGGCAACTTCTGCTTGGCGTCGATCTGTGCGCGCCGCTGGCGCAGGATCGTCTTGAAGTCGTCGAGCGCGGCATCGTACGCGGCAACGGCCTGAGCCTGCTCCTTTGTAAGTTCCGACTGCTGGGCGCGTGCTGGTGCGACGAAGGCTGCGCCGCCCCATGGCGCGACCAGACCCACTGCGATGGGGAGCGCGAGAATTGCAGCGCGCGAAAGGATGAGTGTGGTTGATCGATTGGGCTTCATGCATTCCTTACTTCGCTGTGGCGGTGCCGGGAGACATTAGCATCCGAGCCGTGGGTGCGCCCAGGCGGTGGATCGGAGCCTTAACCGGGGGGCGCCGCGATTGCATCCAGCGCCGCCTGCGGCACCGTGCACCATAGTGGAACAGCTTTGTTTGGCGGGCGTTTGCCCTGCAGTAATTGACGGAGGAAATGATGATTAGTCGCACCATTATCGTCACTGGCATGGCCCTCGCTCTCAGCGGCGCTGCCTTGGCGCAGGTCGAAGTGAACACGCCGAACGTCCAAGTGAAGACGCCAGCCGCCGGTGTCGATCTCGACGTCAACGTCGGCTCGAAGCTGACGCCGACCGATGCCTGGATCGGCCGTGCGGTGTATTCCGCCGATGGCAAGCATCTCGGAGAAGTCGCCGCCGTTGCCGACGATCAGACGTACGTAGACATCGGTGGTTTTCTCGGCATCGGTGAATCGCGCGTTCTGCTGGCGAACGACAAGATCGACGGCGTCACCGATGACCGCATGATCCTGAAGCTGACGGAAGCCGAGGTGAAGAACCTGCCGGCAGTCGACGACAAGCAGTAACATTAGGCGCTACCCGTTTAGACCCGGAGGCCGTCCACATTAAGTGTGGGCGGCCTCCGTTGCTTTTGGCACTTGGCGATCCCGCGCCTTAAAGAATTTCCATTACACTCGTCTATGCCGGCCCCAGCATGGATAGCGCACAGCATGCATCACTACCTCCGCAGCCGAATTTCGACGTTCGCTCTTGCGCTCTTTACCTCCGCTGCCAGCGCGCAAGACCACGGCGTGCCTGCTTGGCAGGGTGACTACACCACGCGGCTTGAAGCTTACGCACTGCTGCAGACATTGAACGCCGAGCTCCTCAGCCAGAACAGCGCCACGCTGACTCTGGACCGCTGGTGCGATGTGCATCGAATGGCTTCTCCGGCGCGCATCATCGCCGAGCGTGTCGATGGCACTGCGAAAAATGCCGACCATCGAGCAGCGCGAGATGCTCGGCGTCAGCGCCGACGAGCCCGTGCGCTTTCGCCGGGTGCGACTGAAGTGCGGGGAGCACGTGCTGTCGGAAGCAGAGAACTGGTACGTCCCGGGGCGGCTGACACATGACATGAACCGCCAGCTCGAGACGACGGACACGCCGTTCGGGCGCGCCGTTAAGCCGCTGCGGTTTCGAAGGCAGACACTTTCGTCCAAGCTGCTGTGGTCGCCGTTGCCGGCGAACTGGGAGATGCAGGCGGCGACCAAGGATGCTGATTCGAGCCGAGCTCCGGGCGATTGCGCGCCGCCGCTGGCCGTTCCGCACGAGGTGCTGGAGCATCGGGCTCTGCTCACTTTGCCCGACGGCACGCCTTTCAGTCACGTGATCGAGACCTACACCGGAGAGGTGCTGGCCTTCCCGGAGCCGCCCTCGGGCCCAGTGTGTGATTAAGCGCAGCATAGTCCGGACTGTAGCGTAGAGATCCGCCCCGGGGACGACTTTGCCTTTAGGGGAGCCAGTGGAACACGTCCACTTGGGCTGCGTTTGCCTACTCGTTCGCGCGCGCGGAAGTGAGCCTCTTGCGGTGCGCAGGTTCGCCGAGAGCAAAGGAGTTATGTCATGAAGTGGAAATACATTCTGGCCAGTGCCGCCATGGCTTTCCTCCTGGCGCCTTCCGCATCGTTGGCGGATTCCATCAGCACCGTTGAGGGGGCCCGTGCAAAGGAGCGCCAAGGCCGCTGGCTCAACCGCCAAGATCGCGAACAGTTGCGGCGCTGGGGTGGAAACGACGACTACCGCGGCTATGGATATCGACCGTACTACGATGGATATTACGGACGGGGTCCGAGTGTTCGCTTTTACAGCTACCCTTATTGACGCTGAGGATGACGTCAGCGCGGCGGCGCCGAACCAGCGCCGCCGTGCCTTTGCGCCTTAGGCCTTCGCTGCCGATTTCTTCGCAGCAGCAGCTGGCTTCTTCGCAGCCGGCTTTTTCGCGGTTGAGCCCGGCTTGCTGTTACGCTCTTTCTTGGCGATCTTGGCTTCGCGCTTCAGCGTATTTTCCGCTTTGCGCTGCCGGGCCTGAATTTTCTTACGCGCTGAGTCTGATAGCGTCGGCATGACATTTCCTCGAGATCGATGAATGCGTGATGGGCAGGTTCGCCCGTGCCGCCTCTCCTTAGTCGATAGTGGCCGGGTGCTGCAACATGGAGACGAAGCACATTCGGTCCCACCCTTGGTTCCGCAGCAGCGGCCTAGGTGAGATACTCGACCTTGCCGGTGGCGAGATCATAGTGCGCAGCGACAATCTTTAATTTCCCAGCGTCGATCAGGCCCGCAAGCGTGGTGCTCGCGGCAACAAGACGACGTGCGGTTCGCTTGGCACTCTCGCGGATGGCGTTGTTGAGGAAATCGCCGTCGGCACTGCGCACGGACAGCGCGGCGGGAATGATGGGGTCGATCATGGGACCAATCGAGCCGGGGAACGTCGCGTTGTCGGTGACGACTTTGCAGGCTGCCTCGACGGCCCCGCAATGACTGTGGCCCAGCACGACAATGAGGGGGGAACCGAGCACGGCCGCGCCGTACTCGAGTGTTCCGATGGTGGCGGTGTCGGCGAGGTTGCCGGCATTACGCGCCACGAACAATTCACCCAGCCCACGGCCGCCGAATACGACTTCAGGGGGGACGCGGCTGTCGGCGCAGCTGAGGATCGTGGCCCACGGGGCCTGTCCGCCGGCGACGCGGGCGCGTTGACCGGCGAGGTCAATCTCGCAGACTTCAGGTTCAGTGACGAAGCGCTTGTTGCCTTCGACCAGACCTTCCATGGCGTGCGCTGCCGAGCGAGCGGGTTCGCCCGGCTCGGGGCCTGCGGCTAGCGCGTTGTGGCCGACCATGGTGGCGGCGAGGGAGCCGGCGCCGAGGGCGAGCAGGCTGCGTCGATCGAGGGCCGACTTGGTTGCGTTGCACATGGCGGAGCGCTCCTTCTATGGCCTCCGACATAGTGGAAACCGTTGAAGATCCGGTAACAGAGTGTATCGCCGCCAACGGCAGCGGGGATAGCCGATGCGTGCGCTGCGGGTCATGGTATGACTTCGGCGAACCACAACGCCGGACGAAGATGATCGAAGGCTCCTGTCATTGCGGCGCAGTACACTGGCAGTTCGCAGGAACGCCGGAATCGGCGACCGCCTGCAACTGCACCATCTGCCGGCGCTACGGGGCGCTGTGGATCTACGACTACGAGAACGGGCGGATCGGTCTTTCGGGACCGACACGGGTCTACATTCGCGGCCGCACCCTCGGGTATCATTTCTGCGCCGACTGCGGATGCATCGCCTATTGGCGCGCGCTGGCGCCAGAGCCGGACGGCCGGCGCCGCATCGCCGTAAATGTGCGACTGTCGGATCCGGAGACGGTGGGCGCTCTCGCCGTCGAACATTTCGACGGCCTCAAGACGTTCGAGGACCTTGGCCAGGACGGCCGCTGCGTCGCCGACATGTGGTTCTAGCGGCGCTTTCGCCGAGCGGCCGGGATCAGCGCGCCTGCGAGCGCAGCGATTGCGACTTGCCTTGGCGCTCCGGGTTGTGGCGCACGGTGTCGCCGAGGCGGTCCGACTTCACGAGTTGCGGCGGCTGCGTGCGCTCGATGCGCGTCGGCGCCGGCGGGGAGAGTTTCTCGAACAGCCAATTTGCCCACGCGGTGAACAACATCGAGATGCGGCCAGGCGGCGGACCAGCGATCATTTTCTGCCAACTCCAAACATCCTCATTCCAGTATCGGACAGGCAGGGGGAAATTCCTCGTTTCCATTTGTTAATGTCTTTGCGCACGCGCGGTGGGCGAGCTTCCAGCTCAACGTTTGGCGGCGAGGTCGCAGGGGTAGATCTGATTGACGACGCGCATCATGACGATGTCGACGTCGGTGCCGGCATCGCCGAAGCGGGCGGCGGACAGTTTCACCCGCACATGTTCGAGCAGCGATACGGGAATGATGCCGCCCGAAAGCATGCCGCCGAAGCTGACCGGCAGGCAGATGCGCCGGTTGGGGCCGGTGTTGAGGACCGTGAGGCGCGTGCTGATGCTGTGGAAGCAGTGACCGAGCTTGGCCGCGCGGCAGTGGGCGACGAAGTCGTAGACAGGCTCGGCCTGCACCGGCCGGGAAAATAGCAGCGCGCCTATCGCCAGCACGAACAGCAACCGCATGGTGATCCTCCTCGGCATGCGGGAGAGCTACCGCTTGGCGTACTCGGTGAACACGAAGTCCTTGCTCTGCACGATCGAGTGGCAGGCGAAGCCGCACTTGGCGTCGTGCGCCTGCGGCGGGGAGTCGGCTTCGGTGGACGGCGTGAACGCATCTGTCGCGGGGTCGTACTGGAATGCGCCGTAGCCCCATCCGCCGCTGTCGGCGAAGCGCGCGGCGTCCTTCACCATGAAGTCGACGTCATGCAGCGGCCCCGGCACCGTCGTCGGGCCGGGGGCGTCGGCGCTCTGCTTCGGCTTCCAATGGATCTTCGCCATCTTGGCGCCGTCGGGGAACGGCTTGCCGTTGCCGGGAATGCCGGCCGCGTAGGCTTCGATCATCGCCGGATTGCCGACGATCACCGCCAGCAGCGCGTCCGACTTGCTGAGCGAGATGACCTGCCAGCCCTCGTAGCCCTTGAACTCCGCAAAGCCGAGGCCGCCGGGCACCTGCACGGTGTTCTTGTCGGGCCCCGAGACGGCCGCGCCCACCAGTGCGGTGAGCAGGGCGGGGACGATCAACAGCAGCGCGGATCGCGGGCTCGGCATGGGAGTCTCCACAATGACTTGGCGACCGGTGCGAAGAGCCTCAACAGGTTTGCCGGAATATTGCCTGCGGGCAAGAGATTTCGCGCCATGCAGCGGCGGCGCGAGAGTTTCATCCGCGCTCGGCATAATCCATCTGCAAGGCGTGGCGCGGATTAGTTGGAGGCGATCGGAATGACGCCGAAATTGCGGTTGAAGGCGTCGGCTGCCGGCACGTCGGCCAGGGCGCGCATGCGCAGCGCCACCGCCATGCGTTTGCGCGCGCTGCTCGTCGGCCGGGCGCTGAAGTCATTCGCCTCGGCGCTATCGAGATCGGCCGCCAGGACGCGATAGGCGAGCGCCGGCTCGGCCATCGCCGCCAGCTTGGCCACCGGCATCGGCGGGATGGCGTGCGCCTGCGCCATGCGGCGCTGATCGATGCGCGAGGGGCGCGGCGGGGTGTGGCTGGCCAGGTGCGGCAGGGCGAGGGCGATCGCGTTCGCGGTGACGACCAGGGAGAGCTGCACGCCAACGCCCGCGAGTCCGGCCATCGCAAGGAAATATGCGATGACCGCGGCGGTCAGGCTGCGGGGTGCTCTTGGCATGCGAACGTAATCCTCCGGGGGGGAGGCGAGTTCCATACAACCTAGGGCGGGCCGAGGCGAGCGGGCAGTCCCCCGAACGGGGGAGATGCGCGCATTGGCTGCAGGGAAAGGTTAGCCGGGCGGGCGCCCCAGGCGGGCCAGGGGGCAAGGCGGGGCGGGCAAGGCCGGGCGGCGGGCGAGGCGCCTTCACCGCGGGCGCCGCAGCCGCGCGCCCCCGCCGCGCGCCGGGGCCACGACGCCGGCCGCTTCCGCTTCCGCCAGCAACGACTTGAGCGCGCGCACCTCCTTGGGCAGGCGCGCGATACGCGGGCGCGTCGAGCGGCGGCGCATGTCGCGCAGCTTCCAGAGGATCGACTGCGCCATCTTGCGTGCCATCTTGGCGCGCATCTGGGCGCCCGTCTGGGCGCCGGAGGCCGCGTGCGCCGTCGCTGTGGTCTCCATACCTGCTCCTTGCCTCTGACCTTTATAGGCGCATTCACGCGCCTCGATCCTTGCCATGCTGCGCATGCACCGGCCGGCTCGCCAACTTCCGCGCGCCTCGATCCCTGCCATGCTCCGCTGGACCGGCCGGCTCCGCGAAGTCGGTCGGCGCAATCTGGCCACGCGCCCTGTCTCCTTGCCATGCTCCGCATGGACCGGCCGGCTCGCCGGACTCCCACGCGCCAACCGGCCGGCTCCGCGAAGTCGGAGTCGGTTGGCGCCACTAAGAGCGAGGGGCTGCGGGGCGGGAGGGCCGCGAAGCATTTTGCTTTTTTGAGCGGCATCTCTGCCGCCCCGCGGCAGGATTTAAGGCATACCCGCGGCGTTTCAGGAGTTTCCTCCTCCGACATTGCAGTCGGTGGGCGCGGCGAGCCTCAGGCAGTAGCCCCACACGTTATGGTGCCAGTACCCGACACTGCAGCCCGCCCTCGATACAGGTACGTCTCGAGATCGACCCCTCGAGCGGGGCGGGATGAGGCGGAAGTATGCCGGAGGCGGGCGCCGCGGGGATTAGTTTTGCGAGGGCGGCTTGCCGGTCCGCGCCAAAATCAGCACAGTGCCGATCCCTTCAACGTCACGGGCGATGGCCATGAAGCGCACAACGTTGCTCACCCTGGTGGCGCTGGTCGCCGCGTCGGCAGCCGCGATCGCCGACCCTTTGTCCGACGCCAGCAAGTCGCCCGACTGGAGCAAGGCCAGCCAGTCCGAGAAGGACGCCTGGATCGCGGCCTACCCGTTCGAGAAGGCCGACGTCGACAAGGCGGAGGTGGCCGCGTGCCTTGATGCCTATGCCGCCAAGCCGCTGTTCGAGACCAACGCGCTCAAGGGCGTGACGGGCATGTGCGAAACGATTGCCGCGCTGCCGAAGTGACGAGGCGGAGCGCACCGTGTGCGTTGTCGTCGACACCGCCTAAAACAAGTTGTCATTCCCGATGAGTGACGGGGCGGCGCCCCGATACAGGAACGCCTCGAAATCGGCCCTCGGGGATGATAGGGCAGGCGATGAATGGCTCCTGATCACACGGCGGTTCGAATGAGCGACGAAGACGCAAAGACGTTTCATCTATACGTTGATGAAACGAGCAAAAGCGGGCCTTTCATGGGCGTCGGCGCCTTGTTTGCGCGGAGAGATTCCTGGCCGCGACATTGCGCGTATGGTGCTGGCCGCCGTGCCGGCCGCATGGGCAGCGCCCAAACAAAGAAATTCACTGGTCGGAACTAACAAACCACTTGCTGCCGCTGTACACCGCCGTCGGCGTTGAACTCCTCAGGTGTACTCAGGTTAAGCCATACAAAATGCGTTGCCATGTTATGATGGTTGAAACGTCTAAGATTGATCGTTCGATAAGTGCTGGCCTAAACCGAGAGGAAGTTCTTGCCCGCTTCATCTTCGCGCTGATCTTTCAGTTTGCCTCTAACTTCGGTCCCTACAACTTCTATCATATTTTTGTCGACTTTGCGGACGGCAACGAGCGGGGAGACCCTGCTCTTCGGGGCATGCTGAACAATCGATGCTTTTCCCAATTTGGGATACGAACAGATCCCTTTCGTTCCGTAAGGTATGTGCGCTCGGAGAACAGCAGGTTGATCCAGGCTGTCGACCTTATCTCAGGCGCCGTCGCCTATGAGACAAACTCACTGCATTTGACAGCACAGCCAGCAAAGCATCGTCGTGCGCTCTGGCAGGAGATGTTGAAGGCGAGCGGCCTAACGACCTTCGCCCAACCAACGACAGATCGCATGACGATTTCAGATATGCATTTCGATTTCGAGAAGTCGGCGGCAAAGCGGTTCAGAAAAACTACCTGCCCAATCACCGATGCGACCTAGCAGCCCGCGCGGCACGCCAATTCGAATGCGACCGCGCGGCGGCCACGTCACTCACCCGCTGCCACTCCCAGATCGACTGCTAAGCCTTGCCCGCCGAGTTCTCCGCTTGGGCTACCCTCTGCGGCGCCGCGGCGGCGAATGCCGGAATCCGTGCTGCGCATGCCCGCCGCAACTTCCTCATTCATAAAATCCGACGGACGCCGCAGGCAAAGCGGCCGAACGGGCGGAACTCACACGGTCGCGTCTGAATTGCTCGCCTCCGGCAGGACTTTTTTGCCACCTCAGGCAGGACGCCCACCTCCCGCCACGGCCCATGGGAACCCAACGGGCTTTGAGCGGTTTCGCGGTCGCACCCCCAGCCACCCCGGACGCCGCCCCATGCCGCTCACCGCCATCGCCCTCAACTGCACCCTGAAGCCCGGCAAGGAGACATCCTCGACCGACAAGCTGCTCGGCGAGGTGCTCACCGAACTGCAAGCGCACGACGTCACCGGCGAAATCGTCCGCGTCGCCGACCTCGACATCAAGCCCGGCGTCACCTCCGATGAAGGCGAGGGCGATGAATGGCCCGGCCTGCGGGCTCAGGATCCTCGCCGCCGACATCCTCGTCCTCGGCACGCCCATCTGGCTCGGCCAGCCATCGAGCGTCTGCAAGCGCGTGCTGGAGCGCATGGACGCGTTCCTCTCCGAAACCGACGACAACGGGCGCATGCCCTCGTTCGGCAAGGTCGCGGTGGTGGCGGTGGTCGGCAACGAGGACGGCGCGCATCACTGCCACGCGGAAGTCTTCCAGGCGCTGAGCGACGTCGGCTTCACCATCCCGGCCGGCGCCGGCACCTACTGGGTGGGCGAGGCGATGGGGCGGGTCGACTACAAGGACCTGAAGGCGCCGTACGACAAGACGGTGCAGGCAACGCGCATGCTGGCGTCGAACGCGGCGCACCTTGCGCAGTTGCTGGCCGGGGCGCGCTATCCGGGGCTGCCGAAGTAGCCCTGCGAGGCGCTGCGCAGACGCCCGTCGGAAACCTCAGCGTCGAGTATATCGACCGCTCAGCTTTTGGGGTGAACGCGCCGATAAAGGTGCGCAGCACACGTCCTATCCCGGTGCTTGCTGGCACATGAGCCCTGCCGCACAAAATGCACTCGGCAATTGTCGACACGGCGCGCCGGTAGCGGAAGCGTTTTGTTCACGAGAATGCACGGAAGCGGTGCCGGACTGCGGCGTGAAGTGGCATCATGGCATCCGCAATCAGACCGGGGGTTCACGTCGGACATGAGCAGGCGTCCACCGACATCACACCCGCATTTGCGGCCGGTGCCAACGCCGGGCGCGGCGCGCGAGCGAAGCATGTCGGAGCGCGAGGCGGAGGCGGCGGCCGTCGCGCTGGTGCGCGGCATGGGGGAAGGCGACATTTTCGAGGGGCTGGGCAAGCTGCAGATGCTGCAGGCGCTCGACAGCATGCGCTACGATTGGCTGGAGGTGCTGGAGGCGAACCTGCCCGATCCGGCGTCGGAGCCGTGCTCAACCAAGCTCGCCAGTCTCGCCGGGGGCAAGCCCGGCTCCCGCTGATGCGGCGCTGACGCAGGGCAGGCGCAGGGCAGGCGCAGGGCAGGCGCAGGGCGGGCGCAGGGCGGGCGATTTGCCCGCCAACGTCGGGCGCATCGCCCTCGCCGAGCCGCGTTTGGCCGGACGACACTCCTCCCAAGGGCTCGCGAGAAACGCGCGCCGCTGGAGGAAAACACCGATGCCGCACATCCCGTTCGACGACAGCATTCTCACCTGGCACCAGCTCGATTGGCTGCCGAACGTCTGGTACTACGTCTACGACGTCGACCGGCAGAACCGCATCGTCGATGCGCTGTTCAAGTTCGCGCCGGGCTCCAAGGCGATGCTGCATCAGCACAAGTGCCCCTACGTCACGCTCGTGCTGCAGGGCGAGCTGCGCTTCTATCGCCCGACCGGCGAGTTGAAGGAGATCCGGCCGACGGGGAGCTACGTGAAGGGCGTCGCCAACGGCGAGCCGCATCTGGAAGGCGGCGGCGACCAGGAGACCATCGTGTTCTTCTCCGTCCGCAACATCGAGAGCGAGTTGTTCGTCTTCCTCGATGCCGACATGCAGCCGGCGGTGCGCCTGACCATCGACGACGCCGAAGCGGTGATGGCCGCGCAGGGCCGCGCGCGCTGGCTGCCGGCGGCGTGACGCGGCGCGCGTCATAGACGCTGCGCGCCGACGCTCAATCGTCGTCGCGATCCGCTCTCCGCATTGGCTGCGATGCAGGTCCGCTGCCCCGCCGCGGCGTGCGCGCACGCTTGCCGTGTGTGGCCGCAATGACGCGTGCGCGCGCCCCGCGTGCTTTAGCTTGATCCAGAGCAAAAACGATTCGGACTGACAGCAAACCGGGGGCGGGCATGCGATTGAAACTGACGCTGGCGATCATCGCGAGTCTCATGGCGGCTCCGGCCGTCGCCGACGAAGCGTTCGGTGGCGCCGCGCTCGGCCGCGGCACGTACGTCGCGGTGTTCGGCGGCGGCGGCTTCGGCAGTTCCACCGACATCACGCAGCGGGGCACTGTGTTCTTCATCGAGGCTCAGGGCGGGCCGCTGGCGGTCAACGGGACGGGCTCGGCGGGCAGTGGCGGCGTCGGATTCGTCGGCGCGCAGGTCGGTCATGAATTCGCGTCGAATTCGGGCGTGCTGCCCGCCTTCGAGCTGGAAGGCTTCTATCTCGCGACCGGAACCCGGCGCGCGACGCTGGCGGCGCCCAGCGACCGCCTTCCCGAGCACACGTTCGACAACACCTTCCCGATGAATAATGCCGTCCTGCTGGCCAACATGGTGCTCAGCTTTCCGAGTTCATATCCGGGTGTGACGCCGTATATCGGCGGCGGCATCGGCGCGGCGCGCGTCGCCATCAACGGCGCGGATTCCCTGCAGATCGACCCGATCGAGCCCGGCGTCAACCACTTCAATTCCGGGCCCGATTCCTCCGCCTGGACCTTCGCGGCGCAGGCCAAGGCCGGTGTTCGCCTCGCCATCGGCAGCAACGCCTTCCTGTTCGGCGAGTATCGCTTCCTGTACGTCGGCTCGACCGATCAGATTTTCGGGTCGACCGTGTATCCCTTCCACGCTCCCACCAGCCCCTGGACCGTCAACTTCGACGCCACGACCTACCAGCTGGCAACCGGCGGCATCGGGTTCGAGTTCTAAATCGTCGCGAGTAGGCGGCGAGAGCCTCGGCCGTCGACGTCATGACGGCCAGCGGGGCTACTCGGCCGCCTGGCGCTTGCCGGATTTGGCGCTCGATGTTTGCGCGCCTCCGGCACGACGCCCGAGCAGGTCGCGCAGGTAGGCGCCGGTGAAGCTCTCCTTCGTCGCGGCCACCGTCTCCGGCGTGCCTTCGGCGACAACGCGCCCGCCGCCGTCGCCGCCGTGCGGGCCCATGTCGATCACCCAGTCGGCGGTCTTGATCACTTCCAGGTTGTGCTCGATGACGACGACGGTGTTGCCGGCGTCGGCCAGCTCGTGCAGCACCTCGAGCAGCTTGGCGACGTCGTGGAAATGCAGCCCCGTGGTCGGCTCATCGAGGATGTACAGCGTGCGCCCCGTGGCGCGGCGTGACAGCTCCTTCGACAGCTTGATGCGCTGCGCTTCGCCGCCCGACAACGTCGTCGCCTGCTGGCCGATGTGGATATAGCCGAGGCCGACGCGCGCCAGCGTCTCCAGCTTGTCGCGGATCGAGGGCACCGCGGAGAAGAACTTGGCGCCTTCCTCGACCGTCATGTCGAGCACGTCGGCGATCGACTTCTCCTTGAAGGTGATCTCCAGCGTCTCGCGGTTGTAGCGCTTGCCCTTGCAGACGTCGCACGTGACGTAGACGTCGGGCAGGAAGTGCATCTCGATCTTGATGACGCCGTCGCCCTGGCAGGCTTCGCAGCGGCCACCCTTGACGTTGAAGGAGAAGCGCCCCGGTCCGTAGCCGCGCGCCTTGGCTTCGGGCAGGCCCGCGAACCAGTCGCGGATCGGCGTGAACGCGCCGGTGTAGGTGGCGGGGTTGGAGCGCGGCGTGCGCCCGATCGGCGACTGGTCGATGTCGATGACCTTGTCGAGCTCGTCCAGGCCCTCGATGCGCTTGTGGGCGCCGGCATGGATGCGCGCGCCGTTCAGCTTGCGCGCTGCCGCGGCATAGAGCGTGTCGATGACGAGGGAGGATTTGCCCGAGCCGGAGACGCCGGTGATGCAGGTGAGGATGCCGAGCGGGATTTCGGTGGTCACGTCCTGCAGGTTGTTCTCGGTGGCGCCGACGATGCGGATCGCCTTGCCCTTCTGCGGGGCGCGCCGCTGCTTGGGGAGCGGGATCTGCCGCGCGCCCGACAGGTATTGCCCGGTGAGGCTGTCGGGGTTGGCCATGATCTCGGCCGGCGTGCCCTGGGCGATGACCTTGCCGCCGTGGATGCCGGCGCCGGGGCCGATGTCGACGACGTGGTCGGCCTGCATGATCGCGTCCTCGTCGTGCTCGACGACGATCACCGTGTTGCCGATGTCGCGCAGGTGCTTGAGGGTCAGGAGCAGCCGGTCGTTGTCGCGCTGGTGCAGGCCGATGGACGGCTCATCGAGCACGTAGAGCACGCCGGTGAGGCCGGAGCCGATCTGCGAGGCGAGGCGAATGCGCTGGGACTCGCCGCCCGACAGCGTGCCGGCGGCGCGCGACAGCGTCAGATATTCAAGTCCGACGTCGTTGAGGAACGCCAGGCGGTCGCGGATCTCCTTCAGGATGCGGACGGCGATTTCGCTCTGCTGCTTGGTGAAGGTCTTGGGCAGCTCGGCGAACCATAGGTTGGCTGCCTTGATCGACATTTCGGTGACTTCGCCGATGTGCTTGCCGGCGATCTTCACGGCCAACGCCTGCGGCTTGAGGCGATAGCCGCCGCAGGCTTCGCACGGATGGGCGCCCTGGTAGCGCTCCAGCTCCTCGCGCACCCAGTCGGAATCGGTCTCGCGCCAGCGCCGCTCGATATTGCCGATGACGCCTTCGAAGGCTTTGACGGTCTTATAATTGCGGGTGCCGTCGTAGTACGTGAACGTCACCTCTTCCTCGCCGGTGCCGTACAGCAGCGCGAGCTGCACGTGCTTGGGCAGCTTGTTCCACGGCGTCTTGGTCGACACCTTGAAGTGCTTGGCGAGACTGTCGAGCGACTGCTCGTAATAGGGGGACGAGGCGCCGGTCTTGGCCCACGGCACGATGGCGCCTTCCGCCAGCGAAAGGTCGGCATTGGGCACGACCAACTCGGGCTCGAACTGCAGCTCGGTGCCGAGGCCATCGCAGGTCGGGCAGGCGCCGGCGGGCGCGTTGAACGAGAACAGGCGCGGCTCGATCTCATCGATGGTGAAGCCGGAGACCGGGCAGGCGAAGCGGGCGGAGAAGGTGACGCGCTCGTGCGTCTCGTTCTTCGACTTGTTGGCGCCCTTGGTTTCGGCCTCGGGCAGCGGCTTGTCGGCAAGCTCGGCGATGACGATCTGGTCGTCGGAAAGACCGAGCGCGGTCTCGAAACTATCGGCAAGGCGCTTGGCGATGTCGGCGCGCACGACCAGGCGGTCGACGACGACGTCGATGTCGTGCTTGAACTTCTTGTCGAGCTTGGGCGCTTCGTCGATCTCGTAGAACGTGCCGTCGATCTTGACGCGCTGGAAGCCCTTCTTCTGCAGCTCGGCCAGCTCCTTCTTGAACTCGCCCTTGCGGCCGCGCGCGATGGGCGCCAGCAGGTAGATGCGCGAGCCCTCGGGGAGTGTGAGAACGCGGTCGACCATCTGGCTGACGGTCTGGCTCTCGATGGGCAGGCCCGTGGCCGGCGAGTAGGGAACGCCGACACGTGCGAACAGCAGGCGCAAATAGTCGTAGATCTCGGTGACGGTGCCGACGGTGGAGCGCGGGTTCTTCGAGGTCGTCTTCTGCTCGATCGAGATGGCGGGCGACAGGCCGTCGATGTGGTCGACGTCCGGCTTCTGCATCATTTCCAGGAACTGGCGCGCGTAGGCGGAGAGGCTCTCCACGTAGCGGCGCTGGCCCTCGGCATAGATGGTGTCGAAGGCGAGCGAGGATTTGCCCGAGCCCGACAGGCCCGTGAACACGACCAGGGCGTCGCGCGGGATCTCCAGATCGACGTTCTTGAGGTTGTGCTCGCGCGCCCCGCGGACGTGGATCGTCTTCATCAGCGATGGGGCGACGGGCGCTTTGGGGGCTTTGGCCATGGGTGTCTCTAACCGACGCCGAAAGGGGCGGCAAATCTAGCTTAATGGGGGGCGGGGAAAGGCGGCTGCTTTAGCCTGTACATAGATAGTGTCGCCCGGACGGGTCCGAAAGCGCCGCTACTGTCGCGCCGGGACGTGAGAACGTTAAGCCGGTCAGTTCAACCCGTCGCTGCTGACCCCAAATCCGACTTGAGGATCACCGAAGCGATGTCTGCCGAGGTGGGTCGAGACGCCGCTTTTCGAAGCCAACGATCTGTTGTTGGCGCACTCGCTTTACCGATGCGCTCGAGGTGTTTTGGACCGGACACCTCCCGATTTCGCCGGCTGATCGTGCCGGCAGTACGACCCAGGCGGGGTGGCAAATGCGACACGCTTTTCGGTTCGTTACGGGATAATCCGGCTCCGAGCAGGCCGATCCGATTGTCGACGGCCACGCGCTTAACTAGTCTCGGCACTGGGATAATCATTCGTTTGGAGGGGCCATGCGCTCTTTGAAACTTGGCTTAGCCGCCGCGGCGGTGATTTGCGCGCTTTCGGCAACGGCTCAGGCCGATTGCATCAAGGTCGAGGCGGTCGGCGAAGCCGTGACCCACGATATCGCCGAGCTCTTCGCAACGAACGGTCTTAAGAACATCATCTATGGGAAGGGCCGCGTGGGCAAAGGCCCCGTCCACATGACTTGCAAAGACGGCTCGGCTACCACGACGTGCCGCTCCTGGCAGACAGCGTGCAGCTCGACGGCGCCCCATACCTGTCTAGGCGCTTGGCTTTGCTTGCCCATGTGACCATGCGGCGCCGAGCTACTTGGATTTCCAAAGGCGGATCGTGGCGATCGAGGCCTGGGTGTAACCGGCGGGGTCCGTGTCGCCGCCGAACGAGGCTTTGCTGGTCATCGTGTTCGTCGTCAGAAGGCCGCCGATATACGGGGCCGGCAGTCCGCTCAGGATAAGCTGGCAGCGGACCGGGTAGAGGCCGGCCTGCGGGAAATCGACCATGGCCGCGCGGCACTCGCCTTTGCCGCGGAACGACAGCGCACCCAGCATGACCTCGGCATAGAAGTTCTGCAGCGCGGGTTCACTCGTCGCACCGA
The DNA here is from genome assembly GCA_963759735.1 of uncultured Alphaproteobacteria bacterium. Classification (GTDB taxonomy): domain Bacteria; phylum Pseudomonadota; class Alphaproteobacteria; order Rhizobiales; family Hyphomicrobiaceae; genus Hyphomicrobium_A. Next base: position 173,160 of record CAVXAF010000001.1, on the reverse strand, counting down.
AGCAGGCGCGCAACTCGGCGGCGCGAGATGCCTTGGCGTCGACGATTTTACCGTCGCCGGCGCTCGTGCGAACGGTCCAGAACGTGAAGAAGCGCTCCGCGTCCTTGGGGAAGGGCTCAAAGCCGGTTTTCGTGGATGAACACCAGTCGGTGACCGGTTCGCGCGGCTCTCGGATGCTGCGGAGGATGTAGATGTCCTCGAGCGATGCGGCGGGAGGGGCAGCGTCGACCGCGGCCGCGGTCGAGCACTGCAGCAGTGCGACAAGTCCCACGGCCACGGCGCCCACGATCGATCTCGTCATCGCGGCAGCCAGCCGATGGCATGCGCATGCAGGCTTTGGATGTACCGGCGATCGACCGTCTCTGTCACGCCCGTCGTCTGAGGATAGGCGCCGCTCGGATCCTGCAGGTCCTCAACGACGCGGCCACTCTCGTCGATGGCGAAGACGTGTCCATACGCCTTCGGCAGCGGCCACAGGAAGTGCGGCAGCCTCAGTATCACTTTTCGCATGAAAGGCTTCGAGGCGATCCCGTCCGCCGCTGGGTTGCGGGGCATGGCGAACCCGACCCAGATGCGACCGTCGCGTCCACGCATCAGGTTGTCGGGATAGCCCGGCAGGTTGTCGAGCAGCACAGCGGTCTGCGGCGACCCGCTGCGCACGTCCAGATTCTCGGCGCGGCCGTCTATCTTCCAGATACGGTAGCCGCCCGTCTCGTTGACGAACAGGGTACGGCCGTCGGTGGACAGGGCGATCCCGTTGGCGAATGCAAGGCCATGCGCCACGATGCGCGTTTTCCCGGTTGCCGGATCGTAGGCGAGCACGCGCCCCGTTGCGGAGTGCTCCATCATGTCGAGCAGGCTCGCTCCGAGCGAGCCGCCCCAATCGCTCGGAGAGAAGCGCGTCGACGCGTCGGTGAAATAGATCGTCCCATCCGGGGCGACGATGACGGCGTCGGCATAGCGGATCGGGTCGTCGGGAGTCACGTGATCGGTCAGCAGCGTCACTTGTCCGTCCGGGGTGACGGCCAGCAAGCCCTTGTAGGCATCGGCAGCGATCATGCGCCCCTTGGCGTCGAAGTCGAAACCGAGTACGCGCCCGCCGGTGTTGGCGAACACCTCCTGCTTGCCGCCGTCGGGATCCATGCGCAGCAGCTTGCCGCTTTCGACCGCCGCGTAGACCTTATCGTCGGGGCCGATCGCGATGTGCTCGGGGCCCGCTTCGCCGCCGAGGTCGATCATGCGCAGGTCCGCCAGCTTTGTGTTCGTCGCGTGCGGACCGGTGTAGCCGGGCGGCATCGGGGCCTGCCACGCCACGGGATCGGCGGGAACCGGCCATAGGCAGAGGTAGGCGGCGACCGCTGCGAGGCCGAGCATGGCGAAGCCGGCCGTCTTGAGTACGATCGATCCCCGCACGCGATTTGTCTCCCCGTTGCGGAGATTGTACCGCGCGGTTGAGGCGAGCGCGATATTCCAGTTGATCTGTCGCGGGGCAATTTCTGGGCGCGCAGAAAATGCCAGCGAGCGCACCAGCCCTGTGGCGCATGCAGAATCAAACGAGGCTCGGTGGCGGAGCGGCCGACGGACCCGCGCAAGAAATAGCGATTGCTGCGAGCGTGAGAGGGGGCGTGCGTGCCGCTCCCCTGGCGCGCAAACCTGGCGCGCAAAAAAAAGGCCGCGAGAGACAAACTCCACGGCCTGCGGGCGCACATGGCACCCAGGAGTAATGCTGTCCGGTGGGTGCTTACTTCTTAGCCCCCGGCTCCTGCACGGTGACAAGCGCCTGTCCGTTGGACGAGATCACGTCATCGCCCTTGGCCATCCACGAGAAGCCCCACGGTCCGGTGACGCCACAACCGTCCTTGCAGTCGAGCTTCACTTCCTTGCCGGCGGCGATCGTCTCGATTTTCTCGCTGCTGCCCATGTCGACGCCGATCGTGAACTCTCCGGCGCTGGTGTTCTTGACGGTCACTGCGGCGGCCGGACCGGCGACGGCCATGACGAGAGCTGCTGCCGCGAGGGGGGTGAGTAGTTTCATTGGGATTCCTCCAAATTTTGACTGGTCGATTGATGGTCCCGCTCCGCTTCTGCGTCGGAGCTGGACAAAAGATGGGGAGGGGGCTGGAGGCCAGCAAGACTATAACATTGCAACATTTGGAATTGCGCTGGCAGGCTTTTTGCGTTCTCGCGGTTGCGGTTTGGATCGACTAGGCTGCGGGCGCTTGTGCAGCTCGCGGCCAGCGGCAGCGCGCTCTCTGGCGGATTTCGGAAATATTGGCGCTGCGGCTTTAGGCTGTCGCGACAGTCAACAAATTCAACCAGGCTGACATCTTAATTGGGGGGCGAAGTGGAAGGCTTTTTGCGCTTCGTGTTGGGGAATTTCACGCTGACCTTCCTGGTGCTGGGACTGGTCGCCGCCCTTATCGCCGTCGCCCGCAAGTCCGATGGCTTCACGCGCGCTAATCTTGCCGAAGCGCTGCTGGCCTACTTCATCCTGTTCTCGGTGGCGGCGAGCTTCTTCTACAATTTCGTCTTCCACGTCTTCTTCGGCGATCTTGCAGCCAGTTTCATCGGCTGGGCGAACAGCCCGTTCCAAGCCGAGGTGGGCTATGCAAGTCTCGGCTTCGCGGCGATCGGACTGCTCGCCTTCAAGGGCAACTGCATGGTGCGGCTGGCGGCGATCCTGGGTCCGTCGATGTTTCAGTGGGGCGCCGCTATCGGCCACATCCATGACATGCTTGCGACGGGCAACATGGCACCGGGCAATGCCGGCATCATGCTCTACTCCGACATATTGCTGCCCGTCATCGGCTTTGCGCTGCTGTGGTTCAAGCGTGCGACCGATGCAGCGTGCGCGCGCTCGCCCATGGCCTCGGTGAGCGTTCGCGGCTAATCTCGGCCGCACCGTGGGCACGGAGGTCTACAATGTCAGTGATGAAGTGGGTGCTCGTCGTCGTCGGCGTTCTATTTCTCGTCGGCGGCGCAGCCTTGGTCGGTTTCGTCTACTGGGCAAGCGGAGTGCCGGGCGTCACCATGACGGAGGCCGACTTGGCAGTCGGCGGCACGTACACGCCTGAAGAAAAAGATGCACTGCTCAACGCCTGCGAGTTGGGCGGCGCCGAGGAGCGCAGCACCGAGGGCTGTGCGTGCATCGCCGATCGGGCCGGTACCGAGCTGTCGCGCTTCCTGCGACTGCTGCTGCTGGCGACCTTCGAAAGCAGCCCCACCAAGGTGGTTGCCATCACCAAGGGCCTCATCAACAGCGGTGTACCGCAGGAGAAGGTGCAGGCAATGGAGAAGGAATCCCAACAGCGCATCGAAACACTGATGCAGGCCTGCGGGCTGAAGCAATGAACGCCGGCGCGCCGGTTCCAGGTAGCGCGCTGTCGACCACCTGCTGTATCGCAGGCGGCGGTCCGGCGGGCATGATGCTTGGACTGCTGCTGGCGCGGGCGGGTGTCGATGTCGTGGTGCTGGAGAAGCACGCCGACTTTCTGCGCGACTTTCGCGGCGACACCATCCACCCCTCGACGCTGCAGGTGATGGATGAGCTGGGGTTGCTGGATGAGCTGCTTAAGGTGCCGCACACCAAGATCTCCAAGCTGGCGGTGCAGGTGGGCGACACGCCGATATCATTCGCCGACTTTACGTTTCTGCCGCCGCGCCACGCCTTCATCGCGTTGATGCCGCAATGGGACTTCCTCGACTTTCTCGCCGACAAGGCGCGCGCCTATCCCAACTTCAAGCTCATCATGCGGGCCAATGTCGTCGGCGTGATCGAGGAGGGGGGGCGCGTTGTCGGTGTCGACGCAATCACGACCGACGGGCCGCTACAGGTTCGCGCGGCGTTGACCGTCGGATGCGATGGACGCCGCTCGACGGTGCGCGCGCAGGCGAAACTCGAGGTCGAGGACATCGGCGCGCCGATCGACGTGTTCTGGATGCGCATCTCACGCCGTCCCGGCGATCCGGAATCGGGCGGGCGCATCGATTCGGGCAGCTTCTTCGCCGTGATCGACCGCGGAGACTATTTCCAGCTCGCTTACGTCATTCCCAAGGATGCCGCCGAGCGTATCAGGCAGGCTGGATTGCCGGCCTTCCGGCAGATCGTCGCCAAGGCGCTGCCGTTCCTCGCCGATCGGGTCGAAGAATTGCAGACATGGGACGACGTCAAGCTGCTCAGCGTCGCCATCGACCGGCTGCCGACCTGGTATCGCCCCGGCCTGCTGTGCATCGGTGATGCGGCGCATGCCATGTCGCCGATCGGCGGTGTCGGCATCAATCTCGCCATCCAGGATGCCGTGGCGGCGGCGAACATTCTCTGGAAGCCGCTCAAGAACGGCACGCTCACGACTTTCGATCTGGCGCGCGTGCAGCATCGGCGGACGCTGCCGACCCGCGTCACGCAACGCCTGCAGGTTCTGGCGCAGAACCGCTTCGTGCAGCCGGTGCTGAATTCGACGCAACCGCTGCAAGCGAACTGGATCCTCCGCCTGTTCAATCGTACTCCGCTGCTGCAGCGCATCCCGGCGCGCATTGTCGGCGTCGGTATCCGCCCCGAGCATGTACAGTCGCCGGCCGCTGCGCCCCTCGCGCACTGACGCTTGCCGATTATTGGCGTGGATGGCGATGGCGGCCACCCCAAGGCGGCGCTGAATCCTGTACAATTCAACCCGACGTTGATTCGCGCACGGGAGGACGACGATGCGCTCGACACCCAATCGATGGGTTGGCGTAGCAGCGGCGTTGTTGGCGGTGGTTTGCATCATGAGCGCCGTGGGCTGGGGCACACCCGCACGTGCCCAAGGCGCGTTCAACTGGACGGGCTTTTATGTCGGCGGCCATACCGGCGCCGGCATCGACTACAACCAGTTTTCCAATCCCTACGGCTCGACGTTGTTCGGCAGCGAGGTGCGCAGCCCCGGACCGTTCATCGGCGGGCAGTTCGGCTACAATTACCAGTCAGGGCAGATGGTCTACGGCCTGCAGGCCGATGCCACCTGGTCCAACTTGCAGGGCACGGCGACGTGCATGCAGCCCGCAAAGGAAGGCGCCGGCGCGGCCGGTTTCGTGGGCTCCTTCTTTGGCGCTACCTGCCAGGCGGAGCCAGACTGGTTCGGCACGCTGACGGCGCGCGGCGGCCTGGCGTTCGGTCCGAACGGGCGCATGCTTGCCTACGGTAAGGGCGGCCTGGCGTGGATACATAACGACGTGGAGATGGCGCAGAACAACATCCAGGCGCCGGACTATGGTCCCGGCGACAGCACCACCACGTCCAAATACGTCCAATGGGGCTGGACGCTCGGCGCCGGCCTCGAATACGCGCTGAGCAGCCGCTGGTCGCTGGGCTTGGAATACGACTACCTGAGCTTCGGCAAGCGCAGCCTCGCAACGCCCAACGGCGGTCCCTTGGCCAACCCCGCCTTCGATGGAATCGCCGGGTCGGCGGGTACGGATGGTCGGCTCGCAAAACTGAGCCAGGACCTGCATGCGGTGAAACTCGCCGTCAATTACGCGCTCGATGATCGCGGCGAGCCGCTGGCGAGCGAAGAGGCCGTAATCCGGCCCGTCGTCGCGGGTGGCTTTGCGCGCGGGCTGCAGGTCGAATTCGGAGGGCGCTATGTGCACGGGTGGTCGCGCTTTCAGCAGGACCTCGGCAAGAACCTCACACCGCTGCCAGCCAACGCTTCGCGCCTGACCTGGGAAAGCGTCGGGACCAACGGCATGGAGATCTATGGGCGCATCGACACGCCGTGGAACGTCATGTTCAAGACCATCGTCGGCGTCGGTCGTGGCAGCGAGGGCAACATCTACGACGAGGACTGGGGCCTCAGCGACACCCCCATCACCGCGATCACGCCGTACCAGCTCACCCGCTCGAACGTTACCTCGTCGCTGGACTATTTCACCATCGACGCCGGCTACGACGTGCTGCGCACCGACGCTTACCGGATCGCCCCGTACATCGGCTACAACTACTTCCACTACAATCGGTTACAACTACTTCCACTACAAAATGAACGCGCTGGGATGCTCGTTCCTTCAGTTCGCGCCGGCGGGCCCGTGCGGCGCAGATCCCCCCACGTTGGTTTTCCTGCAGGAGATGGACGAGTGGCGCTCGATGCGGCTCGGCACGAGCGCCGAGCTGATGCTGACGCCGCAGCTGAAGGTGACGGGCGATGCCGCCTACCTGCCCTACGTCCGCTATTCCGGCGTCGACAACCATCCCAGGCGCAGCGACGCCAGCTTCACGACGCGCTCGCCCGGCCACGGCGTCGGCACCGGCGTTCAGGTCGAAGGCGTCATATCTTACGACATCACCGAGCAATTCAGCGTCGGCGCCGGCGGCCGCTACTGGTCGATGGGCGTACCGAGCGGCCTCACCAATTTCTTCTCGCGCGACACGTTCCAGCCCGAGCGCTTCACCACGGAGCATTCCGCCCTGTTTGCCCAAGGCTCCTACAAGTTCGCCGCCCCGTAATCGACGGCAGCACTGGCCAATCTAGCGACCGTCCACTCGGCGCTGCGATTGCGGCGGCGACAGCGAATTGCTTAGATCGCCACAATAAGAAGCGATCGGGGGAAGGGTCATGTCCGAGGCCGCTGCGATAAAGGTCGTCAGGCCGGCGCGTAAGCCCTTCTATAAGCTGCTGTACGTGCAGGTGCTGGTGGCCATCGTGCTCGGCTTCCTGGTCGGCTGGCTGGCCCCCGACATCGCCGAGAGCCCATGGATGAAGGCTCTGGGCGACGGCTTCATCAAGCTGATCAAGATGGCCATCGCGCCGATCATCTTCTGCACCGTGGTGTCGGGCATCGCCCACATCGAGGATGCCAGCAAGGTGGGGCGCGTCGGCGTCAAGGCGCTTTTCTACTTCGAGATCGTGTCGACGCTGGCCCTGGCCATCGGCCTCGCCGTCGGCAACCTGGTGCGCCCCGGCGACGGTTTCAGCGGCGTTGTCGGCGATGCGGCGGCCGTTGCCCAGTACGCCGACCGCGCCGCGCACCAGTCGACCGTCGAGTTCATCCTGCACATCATCCCCGACAGTCTCGTCGGCGCTTTTGCCGACGGCAACATCCTGCAGGTTTTGCTCATCGCCATCCTGTTCGGCTTTGCGCTGATGGTGCTGGGCGAGCGCGGCCGCACGGTGCGCGCGCTGGTCGACGACATGGGGCACGCGTTTTTCGGCATCATCGCCGTAATCATGAAGGCGGCGCCCATCGGCGCCTTCGGCGCCATGGCCTACACCATCGGCAAGTATGGCCCCGAAGCGCTGGGCAATCTCGCCGGCCTCATCGCCACCTTCTATGTCACGTCGGCGCTGTTCATCTTCCTGGTGCTCGGCTCGATCGCCTGGATGGCCGGGTTCAGCATCTTCCGCTTCCTCGCCTACATCAAAGACGAGCTGCTGCTGGTGCTCGGCACGTCGTCGTCGGAAAGCGCCTTGCCGCAGCTGATGGAGAAGCTGGAGCGGCTGGGCTGCTCCAAGCCGGTGGTCGGCCTCGTGGTGCCGACCGGGTATTCGTTCAACCTCGATGGCACCAACATCTACCTGACGCTGGCGACGCTGTTCATCGCCCAGGCGATGGGCGTCGAGCTCACCTGGCACGAGCAGTTCGTCATTCTCGGCGTCGCCATGCTGACCTCGAAGGGGGCGAGCGGGGTCACCGGCGCCGGCTTCGTGACGCTGGCGGCGACGCTCGCCGTGGTCAGTCCCGCACTGGTGCCCGGCATGGCCATCGTGCTCGGCATCGACAAGTTCATGAGCGAGTGCCGCGCGCTGACCAACTTCATCGGCAACGGCGTGGCGACGATCGTCGTGTCGGCCTGGGAGGGCGAACTCGATCGCGACAAGCTGGCGCGGGGGTTGGAGCGGCGCGTCGATCCCTCGGACATCGAGACCGCCGTCACGACGGGGTAGTGGGGACGGGCGTCCGCGATAGCAGAGAGCGGGAGAGCTCAGTCCTCGTGATTGGTCAGGGCGACGAACTTTTCGTCTTCCTGGGCGCGGCGCTCGAAGGCCAGGAAGTCGTAATAGCCGCAGCGCCCGCTGCCCGGGAAAGAACGGCATACGGCCGGACGGGCATGATAGATCGTGCAGCAGCGCTTCTTGGTGTCGAAGAAGCGGCAGATCTTGCCGAATACCTCGTCCTTCTTGCGCCGCATGGCGTACTTGCGCCCGTGCTCTTCCTTGGTAAACGCCCGCTTGGCCTCCTCGAAACCGAGGTTGTGATGGCGGGCGAGCCGCTCGACGTCCCGCTTGTCCAGGGGGATGAGCGGATAAGAGCAACAATAGCCGGGGCAGTTCTGGCACTTGTATTGAACTGAAGCCACGCGCGGCGCACTCCCTGAGGTGTTTCGGCCACCCGTCGACCACGGGATACCATAGCCTGGTTAAGGCGATCGAACTTTGCTTAACTCATGCAATGCTCCATGGGGAAAGAGCAAGGGGGATGGATGTATGGCCCACAGCGCGTGGGTGATGTCACACTTTTTCCCATAAGCTCTGCGTAGTTCGCACGCGTAAGCGTCGGGGTGTCATCGGTATGGCGGACAGGGCACGGCTTTCAGCGGAAACGGAGACACCGGTAAACCCCTACAGTCTGCTCGAAGCCGTCAACAGCTCGAGCGACACGGCGCATACCGGCTGGCTCATCTTTCTCGCCATCATGACCTATCTCGTCATCGCCGTTGCCGGCGTGACGCATGAGGCGTTGCTGCTCGATACGCCGGTGCAGTTGCCCATCCTGCAGGTGAAGATCCAGCTCAAACAGTTCTTCCAGTTCGCGCCCATCGTGCTGGTGCTGTTCCATCTCGGCATTCTCGCGCAGCTGGTACTGCTGGCGCGCAAGACGCTGGAGTTTGATCACGCCATCCGTTTCCTGGAGACCTCCGACAAGCGCACGCATCCGTTGCGCCTGGAGCTGCATAACTTCTTCTTCGTGCAGGGCATCGCCGGCCCGCAGCGCTCGGCGCTGATGAGCGGGTTTCTTAACATCATGTCGTGGCTGACCATCGTCATCCTGCCGGTGGTGCTGTTGCTCTACATGCAGGTGTCGTTCCTGCCATATCACGACGTGACGACGACGTGGATCAACCGCATCTTCCTCAGCCTCGATATCGTCGGCGTGTTGCTCATCGGCGTGTTTCTGATGCGCGCCGAGACGTCCTTCTTCCAGGCATTCTGGCGCTCTGCCGCCGCTCATCCGCTGAGTGTCATCGCCACAGCCGCGGTGCTCGCCTGCGTCGCCTACCTGTCGTACTTCGCCGCCACGGTTCCGGGCGAACCGCTCGACTTGATCGGCCAGAAGCTGACGGGTTGGACGGCGCCTGCCGCAGGAACGAAGGTGCAGCAAAGCGGCTTTACCACGCCATTCCTCACCGCCGACGGGACACTATTCGGCATCTTCCGGCGCAACCTCGTCGTCACCGATTCCGATCTCCTCGGCGAAGACAACAGCGAGAAGACCACCCTGCGCCTGCGCGGACGCGATCTACGCTACGCCAAGCTCGACCGCACGGACCTTTCGGGCGCCGATCTCACCGGGGCGAGCCTCGATGGCGCCAGCCTCATCGGCGCCAACCTGGAGAAGGCGTCGCTCAACTGCGCCGAGCCCGATGCCGTAATGCTGAATGACAACCGCACGGCGGCGCGCTGCGCCTCGGCGCGCCAGCGTCGACCTGACGCGCGCCCGCCTCGGTCAGGCGCGGCTGTGGGGAATCGACCTCACCGGCGCCAAGCTCGACGAAGCTCAGCTCGACGCCGCCGACCTCTCCAATGCGGTGCTGACCGGAGCGAGCCTCGCCAATGCGCGCCTCGACAAGGCCGAGCTCACCGGCGGGGTCAACGCGCAGGGCGTCAATTTCCTCAACGCCTCGCTGCAGGGCGCCGACCTTACCGGCGCTCGGCTGCAACTCGCCGATTTCTCGAGCGCCTCCATGCAGGGCGCGGTGCTCGACTTCGCGCAACTCGACGGCGCCGTGCTGCGCGATGCCAACCTCGAGGCGGCCAGCCTGCAGCAGGCGCGGCTGCTCGGCACCGACATGACCGGCATGAAGATGGCCGGCAGCGACCTGCGCGGGGCTGTCATCTGGATGACGCAGGCGCCGCAGTGGGACACCTCGGGCCTCACGGACCTCAGCGACCTCGCCGTGCGTGCGCCAAACGAGGCTGAGCGCGCCAGCATGCAGGCCAACCTCGAGCGCATCCCCGATGCGTCTGGGCGGGCGCGGGCCAAGGAGCTGATCGGCCAGATCTCGGAAAAGGATGCGACCTGGACCGGGAGCCTGGATCAGCAGCGCTGGCAAAGCTGGGTCGGCGCCTCGCCGGTGCCCCCGGCGCTCAACTACAAGTTCGACCTCACCGCCTATCTCACCAAGTTGATGTGCAGCGCGCGCTGGAGCAACGGTGCGGTGGCCACCGGTATTGCTCGGCGGGCCGTCGGCCGCCAGTTCCGCGGCGACGTGGTTGCCGTCTATGACGGGCTGCGGGTGAACACATGCCCCGCCTCCACGCAGACGACGACCAGGGTGATGCGGGAACTGTCTTCGGCAGCCGAAAGCGCTCGCTTCTAAGCCTCAGAGCCGGCGGGCTTGTCAGCGGATCGAATCCGCCCTACCTATAGAACATAAGAAGAACACACGCGCGGTTTACATGCGTGTGGACAACCGCCTCGCGGCTGGCCGCGTGCGCGCCGCAATGGAGTAGGTTCCGGGTTGCGAATGCGACTGATCGGTTTGCCGGTGAGGGATGGATCCATGGCAGCTGCCGAGGTGGCGCGCTGCAATTTCGAGGAGTGCAAGGCATGGCTGGTTCGGTCAACAAGGTGATCTTGGTCGGCAATCTCGGCAAGGACCCGGAAATCCGCCGTACGCAGGACGGCCGTCCGATCGCCAATCTGCGCATCGCGACGAGCGAATCCTGGCGCGACAAGGCGACGGGCGAGCGCCGCGAGAAGACCGAGTGGCACTCGGTCGTCATCTTCAACGAGAACCTGTGCAAGATCGCCGAGCAGTACCTCAAGAAGGGCGCCAAGGTGTTCATCGAGGGCGCGCTGCAGACGCGTAAGTGGCAGGGCCAGGACGGCCAGGATCGCTACTCGACCGAGGTGGTGCTGCAGGGCTTCAACGGCAACCTGACCATGCTCGACGGCCGCTCCGGCGGCGGCATGGCCGAGGGCGGCCAGGCCGATTACGGCGGCGGCGAGAGCGGCGGCTACGAGGCCCCGCGCGCGGCGGCGCGCTCGGGCGGCGCGGCAAAGGGCGGCGCCAGCTTCGACAAGCAGCTCGACGACGAAATCCCGTTCTAAGGGCGGCGCTCACCACGACGACCTTCAACCCGGGGCCGTGCGTTCAGCACGACCCCGGGTTTTTGTTGTTTGCGGCACCGCGCGGCGGCAGCGTGGCGACCGCCGCCGGCCGTCGACGGGCAGCGGCGTGCATATTAGGATTGAGCTTGCGTAGGGCGTTGGTGCGTAGGGTTGCGCGACATGTTGAAATTCGTTGGGCGGCAATGGCGGGGTGAAGCCCCGTTCTGGATCAGCGTGTTCCTGTTTTCGTTGATCCTGCCCTGGGCTTTGACGTTCGGCGGCATCAGTTTCTTGAGCAACGCCACGATCGAAAGCACGCCTCTGCGCAGCATGATCACCGCCGCCCTTGTTTTCGGCCTCGTTGGCATCGTCGGTGTCTGGCAGCTGGTGGGCACGTGGCGGGCGAGCACTAAGGCGAAGGCTCCCGACCGTTGGTTCGTGACGCGCTGGGCAGCGCGCTTCGTGGCCCTCGCCGGGTTCGCTCTGGCCGCCTTCGCGGTCTCAACCACGCCGCCCGTTATGGCGCGTTATTATTCCGAGATGAACGATACCGACTTCATCGGACAGCAGCCCCACGCGCTGACGGTCGAGGGCGACCAGATGGAGATCACCGGGCAACTTTCCTGGGGGCTGTATGACGAGTTCTTGCAGGCGCTGAGCGACAACGCCGAGCTGCAGACCGTGGTGCTTAACAGCGACGGCGGTCATTTCGGCGTCGGCCGGCAGATGAGCGAGCGGATCAGGGAGCGCGGGCTCGACACGCTGACGACGACAAGGTGCGCCAGCGCATGCACTTTCGCGTTCCTGGGCGGGCATCGCCGGATGCTGCAGGACGGCGCGCAGCTTGGCTATCACGCGCCATCAGGCAACACCGATGTTGTCCTGACCAGGATTTCCAATCATGCGGCCGGCGTGCTGCGCGCTGCGGACGTGCCGGAGGAATTCATTACGCAGGTTTTCGCAACGCCACCCGAGAGCGTCTGGTATCCGACCAACGAGGAGCTGCAGGAAGCCAACATCGTCACCGAGGTCGTCGACTGAGCTACACGCAAGACGCCGGCGCACGCGACGTGCGCACGGCCCCAATGGGCCCAGGTATCCGCGAGACTTTCCCTGAGGTTAGGCGACGGCGCTGCCATGCAGCCTGCGTTCATCCTGACCCAGCTAACACTATTTGGTCGACGGGCGCCCGCAAACTGGGCTTTGTCACCGCGCCGGCCAAGCCGGGACGGGCAAATTAGGGAGTGAGATGATGCTTTGGCGATTGATGATGGCGCCGCTGATGGCGCTGCTCGCCGTTTCGGTTTTTGCCGATGTCGCATCGGCGCAGGGTCGCGACCGCGATCGCGGACCTCCGGGCTTCGACCGTGACCGTGGACCGCCCGATCGCGGCGGCCCTCCGCAACGCGAAGTCTGGGAGCTGCTCGGCGAGACCGCAGTCGGCTTCGGCGTCGACCGTGACGTAATCCGCGTCGGCCGCCGCGAAGGCCGCTTCAGTGCGCTGGCGCTCGAAGTGCGCGACAACGACGTGGAAATTCTCGATCTCAATGTCATCTTCGATCGCGGACCGCCGCAAAGCCTGCGCGTGCGGCAGGTCATCCGCGCCGGTCAACGTACACGGCCGATCGAATTCGCCTGGGGCGACCGCCGCATCGATCGCATCGAGCTCACCTATCGCTCGCGTCCGGGCTTCCGCGGCAGAGCCAAGGTCGCCGTCTTCGGTCTGAAGGACACGCCTCGGCCGCCGCCGCCTTCGGCGCGCTGGGAGGAACTGGGCTGCGGCAAGGTCGGCATCAAGCCTGACCGGGACTCTATCCGCGTCGGCCGCCGCGAGGGGCGCTTCAGTGCCATCAAGCTGGTCGTGCGCGGTAGCAAGATCGAAATCATGGACCTCACGGTCGTCTACGATCGCGGTTCTCCCGACGAACTGCGCGTGCGCCAGAAGATCGGCGATGGGGGCGAGACGCCGCCGCTCGATCTGCGCGGCGAACGTCGCGTCATCGATCGCGTCGACCTGACGTATCGGCAGACGCTCGGGTTGAACATGCTCAAGGGCCCGGCCACTGTCTGCGTCTTCGGTCGCTAAGCCGACGCAAGCACGCAAAACGAAGAGCCCCGCATCACTGCGGGGCTCTTTTTGTTTCTGCCGTGAAGTGCGTGCCGATCAGGGCTGCGCCGGCGGCGGCGGCGTTGCCGTCGGGCCGTCGGCGGCCGGCTCAGCCGGGGCCGTTGCCGGAGCGGCGGGCGGAGTCGCGGCGGTCGGCGTCGTCGTCTCACCCGGCTTGGGCGCCATTGCTTCCTTGGCGCTGTCGTAGGCTTCCTTCGTCGCCTCGCCGGCCTTCTCGAGCGCCGGCTTCACGCTCTCCTCGTAGGTCTTCTTGGCAGCCTCACCCGCCTTCTCCAGCGCCGGGCCGGCCTCTTCCTTGGCCTTCTCGTAGGCGTCCTTGGCGGTCACCGAGCCTTTGTCGGAAAGCTCCTTGGCCTTCTCGATGGCGCGATCCATCAGTGACTTCGCGGGCGTCTTGCGCTCGAACGGAGCCAGCGCCGCGAGTGTCTCCTTGGTTGCCTGCGGCAGCGTCACGTGCACGACGCCGTTCTCGTTCTTGATCTGCAGCGCGGCAAGCGCCACGCCCACGCGCTTCTCACCGAAGCCGGCAAAGCCGCCGACACCCATCACGACGCCCTGCACCTGGTTGTTGCCATCCATGATGAGGTCCTCGATGTCGCCGACGATGGCGCCTTCGGCGTTGTGCACCTTGGCGCCCAGCAGCAGATCCTTGGCCAGATACTGTCCCTCTCCCTGCGTGGTGAGGAACACGTCCTGGGGAACGGTGGCCGTCTGGGCAAATGCCGGCAGCGCCCATACCGCTACGACGGCCGCAACGGCCAACACGCCTCTGTGCATCGAACTCTCCTTCATCTGTCCACCGGTCCGCCGCGCGGCCCCGGTCGGCAAGCTTTGATTAACCATGCTGCCGCCAGCAGGCATGTAGCCCCTCCGTGTGTCGCGCACAAGTCGCCAGGACGGCGCGAGCCGAAGTGCTCGGAAACGTCTAAGTGTCGGAAAAAGCGAGCGTATTTATCCCGTTGCCCGCCCCGCTGCATAGCGTCGCGCGCATTGCACCGTCGCGCGGATCTAGGGTATTATTCGGGGAGATTCAGCACCCCCGACGCACGCCCCAAAGGCGTGCGTCGCGCTTTCAGCGGACAGCACAACATCGTGGCCGACAAAACCGAAGACCAGGCGCCCGGCGGCAAGCCGCCGAGCGACATCCGCCCCATTACGCTCGCCGAAGAAATGAAGCGCTCGTACCTCGAGTACGCGATGAGCGTGATCGTCTCGCGCGCGCTGCCCGATGTGCGCGACGGCTTGAAGCCTGTGCATCGGCGCATCCTCTATGCCATGCAGCGGCTGGGGCTCGACTGGAACAAGAAGCACATGAAGTCGTCCAAGGTCGTGGGCGACACGATGGGCGACTTCCACCCGCACGGTAACCTCGCCATCTACGACGCGCTGGTGCGCATGGCGCAGGAGTTTTCGTTGCGCGTGCCGCTGATCGACGGCCAGGGCAACTTCGGCTCCGTCGACGGCGACCCGCCCGCCGCCGAGCGCTATACCGAGGCGCGGCTGTCGAAGATCGCCCAGTACCTGCTCGACGACCTCGACAAGGACACGGTCGACTTCAAGCCCAACTACGACGATCGCCTGCTCGAGCCGTCGGTGATGCCGGCGAAGTTTCCCAACCTGCTGGTCAACGGAGCCGGTGGTATCGCCGTCGGCATGGCGACCAACATTCCCCCGCACAACCTGGGCGAGGTCATCGACGCCTGCCTGGCGCATCTGGAAAACCCCGAGATCTCCATCGATGAGCTGTGCCAGATCATCCAGGGCCCGGATTTCCCGACCGGCGGTTTGATCATCGGCCGCAGCGGCATCCTTGCCGCCTATCACAAGGGGCGCGGCTCCATCCTCATGCGCGCCCGCGTCGAGATCGAGCAGGTGCGCAAGGACCGCGAGGCGCTCATCGTCTCGGCGATCCCCTATCAAATCAACAAGAAGACGCTGATCGAGAAGATCGCCGACCTGGTGCGCGACAAGCGTGTCGAAGGCATCGCCGACATCTGGGACGAGACCAACCGCGAAAGCATGCGCATCGTCATCGAATTGAAGCGCGATGCCGTCGCCGACGTGGTGCTCAACCAGCTCTATCGCTTCTCCGATCTGCAGACGACGTTCGGCGCCAACATGCTGGCGATCAACGGCGGGCGCCCGGAGAGCCTCAATCTCAAGGACATGGTCGAGGCGTTCACCAACTTCCGTGAGGAAGTGGTCTCCCGGCGCACCAAGTTCCTGCTCAACAAGGCGCGCGACCGCGCGCACGTGTTGGTCGGCCTCGCCATCGCCGTCGCCAACATCGACGAGGTGATCAAGCTCATCCGCCACGCGCCGAGCCCGGCCGCCGCGCGTGACCAGTTGATGGAACGCAACTGGCCGGCGCGCGATGTCGCGCCGCTTATCGAGCTGATCGCCGATCCGCGCCACAAGGTGCTGCCCGATGGCACCTACAAGCTCTCCGAAGAGCAGGCGAAAGCCATCCTCGAATTGCGCCTCGCCCGCCTCACGGCGCTGGGTCGCGACGAGATCGCCGATGAATTGAAGAAGATCGGCGAGGAGATCAAAGAATACCTCGCCATCCTCGCTTCGCGCCTGCGCGTGGTCGAGATCGTCAAGGGCGAGCTGACGGCCATTCGCGATGAGTTCGCGACGCCGCGCAAAACCGAAATCCTGGAGATGGACGGCGACGTCGAGGATGAAGACCTCATCCAGCGCGAGGACTGTGTCGTCACTGTCTCGCTGAAGGGCTACATCAAGCGCGTGCCGCTCGCCACCTACCGCGCGCAACGGCGCGGCGGCAAGGGCCGTTCGGGCGCCGGGACGCGCGAAGAAGACGTCATCACCACGCTGTTCGTCGCTTCGACGCACACTCCGGTGCTGTTCTTCTCATCGCGCGGCATGTGCTACCGCATGAAGGTGTGGCGCCTGCCGGCATCGACCCCGACCGCGGTCGGTAAGGCGCTGGTCAATCTGTTGCCGCTGGCACAGGGCGAGGTGATCACGTCTATCCTGCCGCTGCCCGAGGACGCCGAGACGTGGGGCGCGCTGCAACTGGCGTTCGCCACGCGCTCGGGCCGCGTGCGCCGCAACGCGCTCAGCGACTTTGAGAACCTCAATCGCAACGGCAAGATCGCCATGAAGCTGGACGAGGGCGATCAGATCGTCGCCGTCCGCATCTGCACGCCCGAGAACGACGTGCTGCTGACGACGGCGCAGGGGCGCTGCATCCGCTTCCTGCTCGCCGACGAGGTGCGCCTGTTCAAAGGGCGTGACAGCGACGGCGTGCGCGGCATCAAGCTCGACGACGACGATCACATCATCTCGATGACGGTGCTCACCCACGTCGACGCGGACGCGTCCGAGCGGGCCGCCTATCTCAAGCAGGCGACCATGCTGCGTCGCGCGCAGGGCGAGGAGATCGCCGAGGAAGCCGTCGAGGTAGATGCCGAGGGCGACGAGGAGATCGTCGGCGAGGCGGATCTCTCATCCGAGCGGTTTGCCGAGCTTTCCGCCAAGGAGCAGTTCGTGTTGACGGTATCGGAGCGCGGCTTTGGCAAGCGTTCCTCGTCGTACGAATACCGCACCTCCGGGCGCGGCGGCAAAGGCATCGTCGCCATGGTGGTCAACGACCGCAACGGGCCGCTCGTCGCCTCGTTCCCCGTGGCCGACAACGATCAGATCATGCTGGTGACGGACGCCGGCCAGCTGATCCGCTGCCCGGTCAACGACGTGCGCATCGCGGGGCGCAATACGCAGGGCGTGCGCGTGTTCAAGACCGATGCGGAGGAGAAGGTCGTCTCCGTGGAGCACATCCCCGACGACGGCAGCGGCGACGGCGAGAGTGTCGAGGATGTGGACGGCGAAACCCCGCCGTCCGAGTAAGGCTGCCGGCTGTGAGCCGCGGGTTGTCGCGGAGGAGGACAGCTCAGTCTGCGTTACGCGCGCGGCGCGTGCAGCGCCTGCAGCGTGGCGGCGACCGGGGAGGCGGCGCATAGCGCTTCCCAGGCCGGCAGGACGCTCTGGCCCGACCGCGGGGGCAGCAACAGCCCCCGGGCGCGAAAGCGCGACGTGATGCGGCTCAAGGTGTCGGGATTGAGCGCCAGATAGTCGGCGATGTCGGTGCGCGAGAGCGGCAGGTCGATAGCGATGCCGGCCGGGACGTTTGTGCCGATTCGCAGTCCCAACTCGACGAGCAGCGAGGCGAGACGCTCATCTCCATTCAAGGTGCCGACGATCGAGCCATGCAGCGTCGCCCGCGCATGCTGCTCGCCGAGACGGCGTTGCGCCTGCTCCCTTTGCTCGGGGCTGGCAGCGAGGATGGCATCGAAACTGCGCACCGGCAGCCGCCACACTTCGGTGACGGTGAGCGCGGTCAGCGTCACGCCCGGCAGGTCAGGTACGTGCGACCGGCGCACGATGTCGCCCGGGTAGAACAGTTCGAGAAGCTGCCGGTGCTTGCCGGGTGCCGTGGTCTCGATAGCGAGCAGGCCGGAGCGCACGACATACGCGACTTCGGAGGGCGCAAACTCCAGAGCGAGACGCTGGCGTCGCCGTGCGCGAACGGGGGTCGCGAGTTGCTGCAGCGCCGAACTCGGGGGCGGCGGTCGTGGATTCAGTTCGTTCAGCGGACGAATGCGGGCTCACGGAATGGCGTGTGGCGCCGTGCAGAATATTGCTCATGCATTGGCAGTCTCCGGGCAAAGGCGGCGCCCGGCTTTGATCCGAGTCAAAGCCGGCTGACGTCGAGCGAGCCTGACCCGTGCGCCGGTGCCGCGGGGCGTTTGACCCGCATCAACATTTCGCGTGTCGAAGCCGCCACACGCCGCGGCGGATGCGCCATCCACTGATGTGCATCAGCCGGGTGACGCAGGAATCGCTCGGCGATTCAGACGTTTGCGGGAAGGTTCTCCACATTGACTTGGATGCGGGTCGAACGCGCGCCTGGCGCGCGTGCGGCGCGGGTCGGAAACAGGGGCACGGATGACGATGCGAGCAAAATCACTGGGGCTTGGCGTAGCTGGACTGCTGGCAGTCATGGCGATGGCTATTCCCGCTCAGGCAGGGGACAGCAATGGCAACATGCAGGTGAAGGTGGGTGTGACCGGAATCATCTTCGATGACGAAACAACGTCGAGCAACGTTGTCGGTCTTAGCGCCGAAGTGAATGACACGGTCATTCCGACGCTCATGCTCAACTACTACCTCACCAAGAACTGGTCCGTGGAGCTCTTCTGCTGCTTCGCCCAGCTCAACGTGCACGGGAACTCGGGCGTCGTTGGCAAGCTGGCCTCGACCTGGGTCTTCCCGCCGATGCTGACGGCGCAGTATCACTTCGACGGAATGGGCGCCTTCAAGCCTTATGTCGGTACCGGTATCCAATACATCCACTATTTCGACTCGTCGTCGAACATCGGCGGCAGTGTCGATTTCCGCGACAGCTGGGGCTTCGTGCTGCAGGCCGGTACGGACATCGACCTGGGTGAGGGCTGGTCGCTCGGTCTCGACGCCAAGAAGGTCTGGGAGGATACCAAGCTCACCTATACCGGCGGCGCTGTCGCTGAGCACGACCTCGATCCATGGGTCGTGACGGCGAACCTCGGCTACCGGTTCAACCTGTCTGACCTCTTCGGCAGCCGCGAGGCCATGCCCCTCAAGTAACAAACAAAGAAAACGTACGGCGACGATCTTGGGCTCGGCATTTGCCGGGCCCATTTGTTTACGGCAATGCGCTAGGCAGCTATAGCGTCGTTGGCTCCCACGAGAGGAGATGCACCAGCAACGCAAGGCGACCCAGGCACACCGCGCCATGAAACGCATCGGCTTTTATTCCGGCTCCTTCGACCCGGTGACGCTCGGGCACACCGACGTCATCACGCGCGCGTGCCGGCTGGTCGATGCACTCGTCATCGGCATAGGCGCGCACGACGCCAAGCGGCCGCTGTTCACGGTGGACGAGCGCGTCGCGATGCTCCGCGTGGAAGTGAAGCCGATAGCGGCGGCGACCGGCGCAAGCATCGATATCGTCACCTTCGACGGATTGACCGTCGATGCGGCGCGGCAGGCCGGCGCCAGCGTCATCCTGCGCGGGCTGCGCGATGCCACGGATTTCGACTACGAGATGCAAATGGCCGGGATGAACGGCGCCATGGCGCCACTTATCGAGACGGTGTTCGTGGCCGCCGCCCCCGGGGTGCGTCACATCGCGGCGAGCCTCGTGCGGCAGATCGCGCAGATGGGCGGCGACGTGACCCCCTTCGTTTCCCCTACCGTGGCACGACGCCTCAAGCCCAAAGCGTTGAAGCAATAGTCAAACTGCCGTCGGCAGCGGATGCTCCGCCCCGCTCCGGGCGTGCCTGTGCCGCGTATCCACGGCGCGCGATCTTGGGAAGTTGCGCGGTCGCAGTGGGGAGCGCTAAGAATGCCATCCTCGGCTGCCCATCGCGCAGCCATCACGGTCCTCAGCAAACAAACGGGGAGGGTTGCACCATGCGGTTGATGACATGCCTTGCTTTGGCATTCTGCCTGGTCGCCGGAGCGGCCTGCTCCGATCAGCCGAAAGTTGCCGCCGGTGGCGACGACATACTCGTCATCGAGACGAAGAACGGCAAGGTGCTGGTCAAGCTGCGCCCAGACCTCGCGCCCAAGCATGTCGAACGGGTGAAGACCCTCGCCAAGGAAGGCTTCTACGACGGCCTGAAGTTTCACCGCGTGATCGGCGACTTCATGGCGCAGACGGGCGACCCGAGCGGCACCGGCCGCGGTGGTTCGAACTACCCCGACCTGCCTGCCGAGTTTACGCAACAGCCCTTTAAGCGCGGCTCGGTCGGCGCGGCGCGTACCGCCGATCCCAACACCGCCAACAGCCAGTTCTTCATCTGCTTCACCGACGACGGCTGCACCGGCCTCAACGGCTCCTACACGATCTGGGGCGAAGTCATCGAAGGCATGGACAACATCGACAAGGTCGCCAAGGGCGAGCCGCCGCCGATTCCCGACATCATGCAGAAGGTCTACCTGCAGTCGGATGCCAAGTGAGCGGCTCACCGGCCGGCGAAAAATCGATCAGTGCCACGGCGCTGATCCCGTTCGTGCCGGCGGGACCTGACTTTTCGGCGGCGCTAAACTTCTTCGCCGAACTCGGCTTTGCCACGACGTGGCGCCACGAAGGGTTGGCCGGTCTGCGTTTCGGAGCCGCTGCGTTCATGCTGCAGGACATCGATGTTCCCGAGTGGCAGAAGAACCAGATGCTGACGCTGGAGGTTGATGACCTCGACGGCTACTGGAACCTGATCGCCGGCAAGGGGCTCACCGAGCGCTTCAGCGGTGTCCGCCTCAAGGAGCCGACCGATTTCCCGTGGGGTCGCGAGGTGAACATCATTGACCCGGCCGGCGTGTGCTGGCACGTGCGCCAAGCGCGCGCGGCCTGACTGTTAGCTTCTCACCCCCATCCATCAGCCAAGCAGAAAAAACGGAGACCCCCATGGCAGCCGATCCGGAGAACACGCTGATCATCGAGACAACCAAGGGCCGCGTCGTGATCGAGCTGCGGCCCGACCTCGCCCCCAAGCACGTCGAGCGCATCAAGAAGCTGGTGCGCGAAGGCTTCTACGACGGCATCGCGTTCCACCGCGTCATCGAAGGCTTCATGGCGCAGACCGGTTGTCCCAAGGGCACCGGCACGGGCGGCTCGAGCTATCCCAACCTGCAGGCGGAATTCAGCAGCGAGCCGCATGTGCGCGGCGTATGCTCGATGGCGCGCGCGCAGAGCCCCGACAGCGCCAACAGCCAGTTTTTCATCGTGTTCGACGACGCCACCTTCCTCGACAACAAGTATACGGTATGGGGCAAGGTCATCGAGGGCATGGACAACGTCGACAAGATCAAGCGCGGCGAGCCTGTGCAGAGCCCTGACAAGATGATCTCGGTGAAGATCGGCGCCGACGCCTGAGGGTCGGAGCCAGGGAGGATACGGTCATGCAAGCATTGGCGGTTCTGCTTGTCGTCTATGCCGGCATCGCCGGCGCGATCGGCGTTGGGATGGCGGCCGCTGGTGCGCACGGCAACGCACTGTCTGACCTGACGCCGCCGGCGCACTTCCTCATCATGCACGCGGCGGCGGCGCTCGCCGTCGTGGCGGTGGCAACGCGCGCCACTCACCCGATGGGTTTTCTAGTGGCCGCGCTGATCCTGCTGGTCGGCGTCAGCCTGTTCTCGGGCGACATCGCCATGCGCACGCTGATGGGCCAGCGCCTGTTTCCGATGGCGGCGCCGATAGGCGGTTCGACGATGATCCTCGGCTGGGTGGTGGTGACACTGGCAGGCGTGTGGGAGCTGTTGGCGCCGCGCGGCTGAGGCGGTCGCCGACATAGGAGGACACCACACATGGAATTGGGTTGGGGCCTTCTCGGTATCGCCGCCGGCATGTTGATCGCGCTGCAGGGCCCGATCAACGCGCAGCTCTCGCACGCTCTCGGCGTACCGGTCGCCGCCGCCGCGGCATCGTTCGTCGCCGGATCAGTTGCGCTGATCGCCATCGCCTTTATCGTCACCAAGGTGCAAGGCGCGGTAATTGCGTGGCACGTGCCGCCGCTGTGGATGTTCGTCGTCGGCGGGTGTCTGGGCGCCGCGTTCGTCACCTGCGCGCTGGTGCTGACGCCGAAGCTTGGCGCGGCCGCTACGATGGCGTTTATCGTCACCGGGCAGTTGGTGGCCGGCCTGCTGCTCGACCGCTTCGGCTATTTCGACCTCGCAGTGCGCGAGTTGACGGTCGGGCGCGTGGCGGGCGCCTGCCTGCTGGTCGTCGGGGCGCTGCTCATCCGCGTCTACTGATGCGCACGGACCTCTTCGATTTCGCGCTGCCCGAGGAGCGCATCGCGCTGCGTCCGGTCAGCCCGCGCGATGCAGCGCGCATGCTGGTCGTGCCGGCGGGCGACACGCCCTTCGAAGATAAGAGCGTGCGCGACCTGCCGGATTTCCTGCGCGCCGGCGATGCGCTGGTGTTCAACGATACGCGGGTCATTCCGGCAGCACTGCAAGGGGTGCGCCGGCGCGGCGATCTTGAGGCTCACATCGCCGTGACGCTCATCGAGCGGCTGGGGCCGGCCCACTGGCGCGCCTTGGCGCGTCCCGCCAAGCGTCTGCAGGACGGCGACCGCCTGCACTTCGGCCACGGCGGTGGAGCCTGCATGCTGGGTGCACTCGATGCGACGGTCACGGGCCGCGGGGAGGCGGGCGAAGTCGACATCGACTTCGATCTGGCCGGGCCCGATCTCGACGCCGCCATCGCCGCCGTCGGCGAAATGCCGCTGCCGCCGTATATCGCCGGACGCCGCTCCGTCGAGGTGGCCGACCGCACCGACTATCAGACCATCTATGCAGCCAACGACGGCGCCGTCGCGGCGCCCACCGCCGGATTGCACTTCACGCCTGAGCTGATGGCAGCACTCGAGGCACGCGGCATCGCGCGCCACTTCGTGACGCTGCATGTCGGCGCCGGCACCTTCCTGCCGGTCAAGGTCGAGGATACGAGCGCGCACAAGATGCACGCCGAGACGGGAGAGGTTTCAACCGCAACCGCCGCGGCGCTGAACGCAGTGCGCGCGCAGGGCGGCCGCGTCGTCGCCGTCGGTACAACGTCGCTGCGCCTGCTGGAAAGCGCCGCGCGCGGTGGCAGCATCGAGGCGTTTCATGGCCCTACCGACATCTTCATCACGCCCGGCTACCGGTTTGGCGCCGTCGACGTGCTGATGACCAACTTTCATCTGCCGCGCTCGACACTATTCATGCTGGTGGCGGCGTTCGCCGGGCTGGAGCGCATGCAGGCCGCCTACGCCCACGCAATTGCGAGCGGCTACCGCTTCTACTCGTACGGCGACGCCTCGCTTCTTTTTCCAGCGCGCGAGCCCTAGAAGGTATCGATGCAGGATCGCGCACCGAGCTTTGGCTATACGCTGCTGGCGCAGGACGGGACCGCGCGCCTTGGCGAAGTGGCGACG
This sequence comes from uncultured Alphaproteobacteria bacterium, assembly GCA_963759735.1. GTDB lineage: Bacteria > Pseudomonadota > Alphaproteobacteria > Rhizobiales > Hyphomicrobiaceae > Hyphomicrobium_A. Next base: position 149,745 of record CAVXAF010000001.1, on the reverse strand, counting down.
CCGCGCGGGATCGTGCGCACGCCCGCGTTCATGCCGGTCGGCACGGTCGGTACCGTCAAGGCTGTCTACTTCGACCAGGTGAAGGCGACTGGCGCCGACATCGTGCTCGCCAACACCTATCACCTGATGCTGCGCCCCGGCGCCGAGCGCGTCGCACGGCTCGGCGGCCTGCACGAATTCATGCGCTGGAGCGGTCCCATCCTGACCGACAGTGGCGGCTTCCAGGTCATGTCGCTGTCGAAGATCCGCGAGGTGAGCGAAGAAGGCGTGCGCTTTGCTTCGCACATCGACGGCTCGCGCCACATGCTGACGCCCGAGCGCGCCGTCGACATCCAGTGCCTGCTCGGCTCCGACATCCAGATGCAACTCGACGAATGCATCGAGCTTCCTGCCGAGCACGCGGAAGCCGAGCGCGCCATGGAGCTGTCGTTGCGCTGGGCGGAACGCGCTTCGCGCGCCTTTGCAACGCGCGCCGCACCGGGGCAGGCACTGTTTGGAATCGTCCAGGGCGGGATCGACGCCGGCTTGCGGCGGCGCTCGGCGGAAGCGCTCGTTGCCATGGACCTGCCCGGCTACGCGGTGGGCGGCCTCGCCGTCGGCGAAGGCCAGGAGTTGATGCTGCGCACGCTCGAGGGCGTTCTGCCATTCCTGCCGGCGACAAAGCCGCGCTACCTGATGGGCGTCGGAACCCCGTCCGATCTCATCTTGTCGGTGGCGCGCGGCGTCGACATGTTCGACTGCGTGATGCCGACGCGCAATGGCCGCCACGGCCTCGCCTTCACCTGGGGCGGCAAGGTCAACCTGCGCAACGCCAAGTATGCCGAGGATGCCGCTCCGCTCGACCCCGAGAGCAGCTGTCCGGCGGCGCGCGATTATTCACGCGCCTACCTGCACCACCTCATCAAGTCGGGCGAATATCTGGGCGCCATGCTGCTGTCGTGGGCCAACACCGCCTTCTATCAGGAGCTGATGGCGGCGATGCGCTCAGCCATCGCCGAGGGTCGCTTTGCCGACTGGGCGCAGACGACGCTCGCCCGCCTCGACGGCAAGCCGTGATCGTTCGCGGCGGCCAAGATGCGCATGGCGGCCGCTACATCGGATCGGTGGGAGCGACCTCGGCACGCAATCGGCGCTCGCGGTTGAGCAGGTAGATGCCCGAGGCGACGATCACGCCGGCACCGATGAGCGTGTAGATGTCGGGCACGTCGCCGAACACGGCAAATCCGAACGCCACCATGCTCAGCAGCTGAACGTAGAGGAACGGCGCCACGCTCGACGCCGGTGCCAGCCGGTAGGCGTGAATGAACAGGTAGTGTCCGGTGCCGCCGAACACGCCGAGCGCCAGCAGCAACGCCCATTCCTGCCATGTCGCCGGCCACACCCATTGCCAGATGGCGAAGGGGGCGAGCGCGAAGGTGCCCAGCAGGATCGAATAGAACAGCATGACGAGCGGGGCATCATGGGCGGCAAGAAAGCGCGTCAACAGCATGAAGAATGCGTAGGCGAGCATGCCGGCGAAGGCGAACGCGAATGCCGGGTGCAGGCCGCCGATGCCCGGGTGCACGACGATGAGCACCCCGATGAAGCCGGCGAAGATGGCGACGAGCCGTCGCCAGCCAACCCATTCGCCGAGAAACGGTCCGGCCAGCAGCGCGACGATCAGCGGCGCCAGGAAGGCGACCGACACGGTCTGGTCGAGGCGCAGGTGGCGCAGGGCGAGAAAGTTGCACGCCGTCGTCGACACCATGAGCAGCGAGCGCAACAACTCGAGCTTCAGCTTGCGTGTCCGCAACAGTGCCGTGAGCGGCAGAGCGCTGAGCAGCGAAAGCATGATCAGAAACTGGCCGAGGAAGCGCGCCCACACGACCTGCACCAGCGGCAGGTGCGCGTGGGTGACGAGATACTTGGCCGAGGTGTCGAGGGCGGAGAACAGCGACACGGCAACGCACATCAGGCCGATCGCCTTCATGCGGTCGGCCGGTGGGATCATTGCCTCGCGGCGGGGCTGCGCGGCGGCGCGCACCCGCCCGTCCGCCCGCTGGGTGGCGGTATCTGTGCCCGTGCTGTCGTCCATGGCCCGGTCTCATAACGCATCGGCGGCGCGGGGGCCAATCGACAAAGCGCGCCCGGGAGAAAGGCTTGTCGCAGAGCAGTTTTGCGCGCCGTCGCCTTGACCTCGGCGCCCGGCGGCGACTACAAGCACGGCTCCTGCGGGTCCGTAGCTCAGTGGTAGAGCACCTGACTTTTAATCAGGGTGTCGATGGTTCGATCCCATCCGGACTCACCAAGCTCTCAATTTGCGCTGCGCGCCATAATCGCTGCCGCGTCGCAATTGCGTCCGTCGAGCATCACTTCATCCCTGTGCACATTCCACGACCGTGAAATCTGCCTGCCCGCCGGGCAGGCTTCACCGCCGCTTCAATCCCAGATCTCTGCCGCAGCCCGCTCCTCGCGCGAATGTCGCGCCTAGTCATCGGAACGGGCACGCGTCCAAGCCGTTGGTGACTTGCGGCACGCCACGGCAGCGTGGCCTTCTCCTCCAGCGATTGGAATTCCGTGAAATACAAAGCCTGGATGCCTGCCCTTGCGGGCACCACCCTGCTCGCGGTTATCGTCTACCTCGCGGCGCGCGCGGCCGAGCGGAGAAATCCTCCAGCTGGAAAGTTCATCACCGTTGATGGCGTTCGCCTCCACTATGTTGAGCAGGGAGAGGGTCCCGTCGTCGTCCTGCTCCATGGCAATACGGTCATGCTGCAGGATTTTGTCGCGAGTGGCGTGTTCGACGCGGCCGCCATGCGCTGCCGAAGTCATCGCCTTTGACCGGCCTGGGTTCGGCTACAGTGAGCGGCCGCGCACGAGGGTCTGGACGCCGATCGCGCAGGCAAACCTCTTCGAGGGCGCATTGCGTCAGCTGGGAGTAGAGCGTGCCGTGGTGGTCGGCCATTCGTGGGGCGCGCTGGTAGCGGTCGCGATGGCCCTCAATCACAAGGACATCGTGCGCTCGCTCGTCTTGCTCTCGGGTTTCTACTATCCGCGCCCGCGGCTCGACGTGTTGCTGGCGTCCCCGCCGGCTATTCCTCTCATTGGCGACGTGCTGCGTTATACGATTTCGCCGATACTCCAGGCACTATCATTACCCCTCATGCTACGGCAGATGTTTGGGCCTCCCGCCGTCCCGCAACAGTTCAAAAAGTTGTTTCCCCTGTCGATGATACTCCGACCTTGGCAGATCCGCGCTACCGCGGCTGAAGCGGTACTTATGATTCCGTCTGCTTTGAAACTAAGGTCCAGATATCGCGAACTTGCGGTCCCCGTGGAAATTATCGCGGGCGATCGCGATCGCGTGGTAACGACCAGCCGGCAGTCCGCCCGGCTGCACGCGGAGTTGCCGGCCTCCGTAATCCAGGACGTCAAAGACGCCGGGCACATGGTGCATCACGTCGCGCCGGACCTTGTCCTATCTGCGATTTTTTCTGCCGCGCTGGCTCCGGATACTGGATCCCCCGCTTCCTCTCATCACGTGTCAGCGAGAGCGGTTTAGGCAGCTTATAGTCATAGGGAGTGGCTACGAGCAGGCTGATCAGTCGCTGGAGATATGATGCCCCAAACAGGATGCCCGGTCTGTGGTTACCCAAGGTTTCTAGAGCTGCATCCGGATGGCGGCTCCACGTACGATCTTTGTCCGTGCTGCGGATTCGAATCCGGTGTCGATGGTCTTGGGCGAGACCGTGGGGAGCGCAACAGCGCTCTGCGCCAAAGGTGGTTAGAGGCTGGTGCGCTCTGGTGGTCATCGGCGAGGTCACCTGAACCTGGCTGGAACGCCGTAGAGCAACTTCGCGCAGCTGGATTACTTGAGGGCACGACCGACACTGAAGATTCTTAGGTTGCGACCTGGTTGAGCACTGTCGGCCGATGCCCCCATTAGGAATTTGTAACTGGGCGGCCACCTCAACGGGTTTTAGCGTGCAGGCTCTGTTGCCGGCTGTGCTTCGATGCAAGTTAGGAGGACTCTGCATGGCTAATCTTTTGCTCAACCGTCGCGACGTCCTCGCCGCCGGCGGAGCCGCATTGGCACTGGGCGCTTCGGGCCTCCGTATACCCGCCAGAGCGCAAGGCCTCGCACCAACCCCCAGCATGCGGGGCGGATCCAACAATTACCGTCCCGGAGCTCCGATCGTGGAACGGATTGGGGGCGGGGGGTTCTGGATGAGCGGCACCGTGCGCCGTGCTGGCGATGGGGCGCCGCTTGAAGGTCAGCGCATCCAAATTTGGGCGCACACAACGGAGGGTCACGAGCGAGACCCACACAGCCACGGGGCGACGCTCACAGATAAAGACGGACGATTTCGACTCGAGATGCCGCAGATCGTTCCTGCCTTCGGTCAGCCCCACGGTCACCTCGCTTATGACAGCGGCGAGTTTGAGACCGTCTTTCTTCGTCCCCTAATGGCGAGTGCCAAAGACACGAGCCTTGAGGCGCATTTCATCCTGCGGCCGGTTTGAGCGACGCTGATTCAGGGCGCATGAGAATTGTCAGGGCGAGCCTGATCTGGGGCGCTGTTGCGACCGCCGCCGCGGTGCCGATCATTGCTGCGGCGCTCAGCCCGCTGCTCGCCTGGCGCGAGCCTATCTACATCGTGGCCTGCCTTGCCGGGGTTGCCGGGCTGGCTCTGATGTTGTTTCAGCCTTTGCTGATTGGCGGCTCCTTGCCAGGATTTTCCCCGTACCAGGCGCGGCGCGTACACCGTTGGACCGGGGCTTTATTGGTTCTAGCTGTGGTCATGCACGTCGCAGGGCTTTGGATCACGAGCCCGCCCGACGTGATCGATGCCCTGCTCTTTAGATCACCAACACCCTTCTCTGCCTGGGGCGTGATCGCCATGTGGGCCATCTTCGCCGTCGCAATCATGGTCGCGTTCCGCCAGCGACTAGGCCTGCGTCCCCGGACCTGGCGCATCGCTCATACGCTCCTCGCAGCGGTCATTGTCACAGGGACCGCCGTCCACGGCGTCCTAATTGAAGGCACTATGGAAACGGTGTCGAAGGTGGGCTTGTGCGCCCTGGTAGTTGCGGCGACGGTGAAGGTCATCGCGGACCGACGAGTATGGCGAGACAAAGCACGCGGTGCTCAGCGCGGCACTTCTTAAAACGAACGCTGCCTGCAACTGCGGCTGTTCCGCCCGCGTGCTTGAAAATCCTCAACGCGTCCGGCGGCGACCACAAGCACGGGTCCTGCGGGTCCGTAGCGCAGTGGTAGAGCACCCGACTTTTAATCAGGGTGCCGATGGCTCGATCCCATCCGGACTCACCAACTTCCTCAATAAATGCGCCGCCTCGTCGGTCTACTAACGCACGAGGATGAGGCTGACCAGAAAACCGACCCCGCCGGCGATAAGGACAGCCTCAATCGGGTTGCGGCGAATGGATGCCTCGACGCTGCCGACAGCGAGGGCAGGTGTTTCCCCCGCCAAACGCGTTACCGCCTCTGCCAACCCCAGCAGATCGGCGCGCAGGGCGATGAGTTCCGTAGACACGTCGGTGGTAGCTGATCCGCTATTGTCGGGCGCGTTGGTTTTCGTGTCCATGACATCCTCATTTGGGCAGCGTCACACGTCACGCGCCACTGTTGGGTGACGCTCGCAACCATCCCTAATGCCCGATGAAGCCCAGGGCATAGAGCAAAGCTATTCCCACTACAGCCGCCACTGCGATCCATGGCGCGCCCGGCCAACGAGCGCCCGAAGGTGATCGGGTATGTCCCGGCATCCGTTCCGGAGTAGCCGGGTTTTGACCCGGGATGTGGCCTGGATCGAGGGGATCCGGCATCTCTAACCCGCGTGTCCGCGCTTCTGGGCGCGGCGGACTCGGGCGAGGGCCGCTAAGCGGTCCGCCAACACCTGTTCTCGTAGAACGGTGTCATCGTCGGGGAATGTGGGTTGCAGGGTCATGCCGGCGTCCTCATAAAACAGGTTGCCGATTTAAAGCAAAACATTGGCCTTGGTTCCGCGCTTGAGCGCCGGCCGAAAAATTTCATTTCGATGGCAGTCAACCAGCCCGCTGACGACAACGACAGCATAGCTCACCTCGGATGCTAAACGGCGGTCGCGATCGCAGCTACCAACCGCTGAGCTGAAAACGGCTTCGTCAGGACGCCGACATGGACCGGGAGCTCTTCCGGTCGCGGAAGGGTCTGACCAGACATCACCACGACCGAAATCGAGGGCCACATTGCGCGGATAAGCCATGCGAGATGGAGTCCGTCCTCGTGCCCCGGCATCTTAATGTCGGTGAGCACGACGCTTACCCCATCCACTTCGTCCAGGAAGGAGATGGCCTCGTCTGCGTTCTCAGCCTCTTTTACGGCGTAACCGCTGTCCTCCAGCGTCGCTCGAATTAGGCATCTGATGTTGGGGTCGTCGTCTACAACGAGAACTGCTCGCATGATCGAGGAATGGCCAACTGTGGGGCGGCGTTCCAACCTCGATGAAATGAAATCGCCGTCCGCGATGGCGAAGAGCGGTTAACGCCCGGTGGCGGAGATAGCCTAGGTGAGGGGAGCGGCGCGTCGATTGGGCAGCAGCGGTGCACGTCCTGCCGCGCACCGGATAAAATGGGACAAAGCCACCCGGCAACGGGAACCCGTCGACGTCTGGACGGTTGGCTCCTCAGGTAGGAGGAACGCATGGCTCTACCGGAAAGACCGTCCGCCCCCCAGTCCAAATCAGCTTGGTTAGCCTACGCACTCGTAGCGGCGGTGTTGGCCATACTTGTGGTGATGCTGGTGCCGCATAACGACGTCACGCCAAACCCCGACACCACCAATACAGGACCTTCAATGGTTCAACCTGTGCAGCCTACGCCGCAGCCGTCGGCTCCGTAGGCACGTAGATCGAGAGGAGATCCCTCGTGGGTATATTCGAGTATCTGCTTGGCTCGAGCGATCGAGACCCAAACGAAGGCCGGCCTTCGCCCGCGGGTGTCGGACCCGACATCAACTCCGGCCGGACCAAAACTCAAACTGAAAAGGATCTGCGGAAGGTCCAGTCGCAATATGATCCAGAGAACGATGATTTCGGATCTGATGCGAACGACCCGAAACGAGCCGGCAAGTAGCTCCGTCTCGAAGCGTCGCTGGCGAGCGCGCGACTCCGCGTAGCCCAGTTCCCGCAGAAATAGCCAGGGACGCCGCGCGCCCCTGGCGTCGTAAATGGCCTAGCGGCTGACCGAAGCGTCCCAGTACGGTCTGACGCCAAAATGCTGGTGCGTCGCCGTCTCCCACGCGCGGTCGGATGACCAGGTGTCGTCACTGAAATCCGGCACGTCCTTCAATTGCCGCTCGGTGATCGCAGTGCGAAAGCCCTGCAAGGCGGTGTCGTATTTGAGAGCGGCCCAGGGGATCGGGTAGTGGCTGTGCGCGAGGCCAAGAAACCCGCCGAAACTCATCACGGCGTAGAGGACGCGCCCGGACAATTTGTCGATCATTAAATGATCAATCTCGCCGACCTTCTCCTCGCCGACACCGTAGACCGTCGTGCCCTCGACGTCCTCGCTGGAGATGAGCTGGTGATTGGGATGTGCGGTTGAACTGGCCATGGGTATTCCTCCTGTTCTAGTTGGTCAGGAGAAACGGGGCTGGTGAGGCGTCGTTCCCGCAAGTCTATGATGGAAGAACGATTTCGCCCGTCAGCGAACGCGTCCGATTCTTAGTGTTGAACCCGGTTGGCGCCGGCGCCCCAGTCACGCCGTTGTAGAAAGAAGCCGCCACGATTGCTCGCAGCGGCTCCCAAGCGCTCAAGATGCTCTACTACTTCGAGGGGGCGGGGGTCGTTGACGGGACGGTCGTGCTGCCGCTGCCCGCGGTACCCGAGGATGAACCTTCCATCGAGCCCGTTCCGGCCGCGCCCGGCTGGTGCTGGACCTTCACGTCCTTGTCCTGACTACGGTCGGAGGTCTTGCCGCCAGCAGTATCTTGCTGAGCCTGGGGAGTAGTGGTCGCCTTGTCAGGCGTGCGGTCTGAAGTCTCGCCAGCGTCTCCCGAGCCTGGCTGGCCCGGCATGACTCCCGTGGGAGCTGGCGGCGCTTGGGCCAGTGCGGCGGTGCTCACGACGATTGCTGCTGCGATTGCAAGGTATCTGGGTGTCATGTTTTATCTCCTTGGTGTCTTCCCCAAGGTGAGAACATTTCTGTCTAAGGCGAGTTCCCGGAGTGCTGCGGGTGCGAACCGTCATTCTCACTTTTCTCAGCTCGAAAAAAGGTTGCGCGGGGTATGGTCATCGTACCCGGATGCAGCTGTTGTTTATGGTGGCCGCGCACCGGCCAACTTCATAAATCGCGCAGCACGCGGTAGGTGGTGATGGCGAGCAGGAACACGCTCACGCCCAACGTGACCCAGTCCAGCGTCGTCGCCGAGCCATTGATCACTTTCGTCGCGTAGACGAACGCAAACCCTCCGAACACCAGCAGGTAGAGCAGTTGAATAGGCTTGATGCGCGAGGGAGGCGGCTCATTCATGGCGTGGCCTCATGGATGGGATTGCGGATGAGTTTCACGGCGTCTTGCAGATCGGTGTCGGGCGCGGCGGAGCAGCCGGACGGCTCTTTTCATAGCGCACGATGATGGGCTCCAGCGTCTCCTTCGACCAATATTTCGGGCTGCGGATGTCTTTCAGGCACGAGGCGTTCCAATAGGTTCCGGCCTGCGCGGGTGAGCGGCCCGCCTTCACCGCCTGGGCGACGGCGTTGATGTCGGCCGATTCAGGATAGATATACAGCGTCGTCGGTTTTTCCTTCATGAGCGTCACGATTTTCCGGGCGTCTGCCGCCGACCAGCTGGTGCAGCCGCTGCTGCGCCCGTCGGCGTAGTTCTCCAGACGTCCGAACGGGACGTAGCCCTTTTTGTCGGCGTAGGGGCTGTCGGGCTTTTTGCGCAGGCAGACCCCGCGCAACAGGACAGCGGCGTGGCCGCCGATCTCCCGCGGCCTTGCGTTGGCGGTCTCGCCTTCGCCGTCGAACTGAACGAACGAGCGCAGGAAGGCGGCGTGCTTGCCGCCCGCGGTGCCGTAGTAGCCCTTGAACGAGGTGATGGTCTCGCTCGTCACATAGCGGCCCCCGGTCGTCAGCGTGGATCCCTGCGCGTTGCCAAAGTTCTTGGCGCAACGTTTGCCGTTGGCGAAGTTCGCGATGCCGCGCAGATGTCGCCCGCCGCCGTGACCCGACGAGATGGCGCGAAACGATCGGTCGGCTTCACAGATGACGTAGAACCGGTGGCCGGCGGTTCCCAAGGTGTGGGGACGCGTTGCGTCCTTGGCGAAGTAGCAGGGGCTGTTGATGGCGCCTTGGCGCGTCTTGTCCAGGTAGAGTGCGCGGGCCCGTTGCAGGACGACGGGCGCGATCTGGTTTTCGCCCTCGCCGACATGGGCGCGCAGCCACGTGGGAATTTCCGCGGACTGCTCCGCCGCCCACGACCTGACTGATCCTGCAACGGCGACGATCACGACCAGGGCGAGGACGGCGAGAATATCGAGAGGTAGCGATCTTGGCTGCAAACGATCGGGTCTCCGACAAGCAAATTAGAGCGTGTATAAGATAGCCGGCAAGGCGAAGGGACCATACTGAGCATTCTAGTTCAAGCTGGGGCGGCCGTATTCATTCGCTTCGCCGTCACCGCCCAAGCCAATGCGAGCGCCATCGGGTAGTATGCCCTGAATCAATCCAGCGAGGGTGGAACGCTCATGCAGCTAGTCCCGAAAAGCTTCTTCCTGACCCGTGGCATCGGCGTTCACCGCGAACGACTGACGGCGTTCGAGCTGGCCTTGCGTGACGCCGACATCGAGCAACAGAACCTCGTCAGCATCTCCTCGATCCTGCCGCCCAACTGCATCGAGCTGGAGCCGCAGAAAGGCGTGGCCACACTACTGCCCGGCGAAATCACCTTCACGGTGCTGGCGCGCGGGGAAACCAACGAGCCGGGGCGCCGTGTTCACTCGAGCATCGGCCTGGCGCGACCGTCCGAGCCGTCGATGTATGGGTATATTTCCGAGCACCATGGCTACGGCATGACGCAAGAGCAGAGCGGGGATTACGCGGAGGATCTTGCCGCCTCCATGCTGGCATCGACACTCGGCATCGAGTTCGACCCGGACGCGGCGTGGAACGAGCGCAAGAAGGTTTACGAGACGAGCAACCTGATCATCGGCAGTACGTCGGTGACGGCGTATGCCGAGGGCGATCGGGACGGCCGCTGGACCTGTGCCGTGGCGGCCGCGGTGTTCCGCTTCGATTGAGGCCCGCGCGGGCGCCAACCCGCACGGCCCCTGATCGCAGCGAATGCTGATTAATCAACATCTTCCTCGGCGATCAGGGCAACACGCCGCGAGCGCGAAGGCGGCCCACTACACTCCTTTAGGGTGTTGCGATAGGCTCTCCCGATCGTTTTTGAGGATCGGTGCCCATGCCGTCATGGCTGCGACCATGCGCTGCCTTTGCGATCGTCAGTGCGACGATCTTCCTGCCTGCAACGGCGCGCGCCGAGAGCTGCGATCAGCTCTGGCAGGCGCGCAATCACATCTTTGCCGAGGCCGGCCACTGCTTTAAGTCCCCACGCGCCATCGCGGTTTTCGGCGCGCGGTGCTATCCGCCCTACGGACGTCTGCGCTCGGCACAGGAGGCGCGGGTCAATTCGATCATCGCCCAGGAAAGACGCCAGGGCTGCAGCGGCGATTCTGATGCAGCCTCGTCAGGCAGCGATGCGCGGCTGCCGTCGCCCGACCCGCAAGGCGGCAGCGGCGCCGACAATCAGTTGAACGAGGCGGCATCCGTTTGGACCGCAACGCAAGGTTCAAACAGCCCTGCCGTTCTTGAAGCCTACATCGAGCGCTTTGGCGGCACGCCGTTTGGCGACCTTGCGCGCGCGCGTTTGGAAGAGGTCAAGAAGACGTCGGCCGCTGCAACGCCGCCTGCCGCCAGTGGCGCTCCCGCCCCGACCGGCGAAACCGAGATGTGTCCCAAGTACCTGCCGAGCGTCGGCCGCACCGTGCAGGCCCCGTGCGAGACGTATCAGCAGCGGGCGAATTGAACGGGCACTAGCCTGTGACTTCAAACGATTGTGCCCGGCTTCAGGAGTAGTGATGGCGATCTTCACGTGCAGCACGACGACCGGTTCGATCGAGGTGACGGAGCGCGGGCACGGCGAGGTTGCGATCCTCGTCGATGAACTGGGCGAGGTGACCGCCATTGACCTGCCGGCTGACCGCGCCGCCGAACTGGCAAAGGCGATCCTGGCGCATATCGGGGATAAGAAAAGTTAGGAAATTCAGCTCCTGGGACGCGCGGAACCAAATCTTCGGATGGGCCGTTTAGTGGGCAGACCGACGGTTCAGTAGCGTCCCTACCGACCCAATAAATAATAACAAGCAAAGTTCAAATTTGCCGCTGCGGCTCTGTCGTGGCGGCGTTTGTTTGTCCGCTGTCGCTCGCGAGCCATCAGTTTGCGGCATCTATTGTTTGTGCACCAATCGCTTTAGAACAGGGGTGCCGCCGGTGAGCGGCGCGCAAGTCGCTGGGAGCGGCGCGCATAATCAAAACGAATGGGGGATTTGCATGCCGTCGATGCCGCAAGGAGTTACATCCGCAAGCCTGATCGTCATCATACTTGTCGCTGCCGCCGTCGGCGCCATTGTCGGCGGTTTGCTCGGAACGAATCTCGAGACGGCGCCACTCGCTCTCGTCTCGGGTTTTGTCGCCACGATTGCCGCGATGATCGTGCGCAATAAGCTGCTCAACCGTCTGACGGGCGTCGGGCCTGATGATTTTCGCATACTAGGCGTGGTCGGCCTTTTCGCCATCATCGCGTCCATTGCCGGCAGCCTCGCCGCCAAAGAAGTGTTGGACCAGGTCGGCGGCGAATTTTCGCCGGTGTGGATCGGTACCGTGGCCGGGCTCGCTTCGGCAATCCTGATGTCGCTGCTGATGATAACCTACCACATGCCTCCGACGCCGCGTCGTGCCTGAGGTTGCGTTGCGCAGGCGCGTAAGGCCCGGGTGTCGGCGTCTTACGTGCCTGCGCGTTGCAGCGCGGGCACAGGCAGTGCAGCGTTACGAACGTTTGCCAAATGTGATGAGCGATGCCTCGGCGTTGCCCCATGCAGGGTGCCTTTTTCCGGTGCTTTGTAAGGGGAGCACCATGATCAAGAACCACAAGGCCGATAGCTTCGATGGCGGCAGGGCACCGAGCGTGCTGCCAGACGCGGAGCTGCCCGCAGATCCGAAGCTGCGGTTGCAGGCTCTGCTGACGCCGCGCGCTGAAGGCAAGGACGATGAAGTGCAGGCGTTGGCGCTCGCCGTGTTGGCGCTGACCGGCGGAAGCGAATAGCCGCCAGACGTGCGTAAGCCGCCGGCGCCGATGATGGCGCCGGTAATCGCATCACATGCGTGCTTTCAGGATGTCAGCTCGCGCGCCGGACCCGTTTCGATCGGGAGGCCATTGTCGGCGCCCCACTCGGCCCAGCTGCCGTCATAGACCGCGGCGTTGGTCTGCCCGAGCACGGCGAGCGCCAGCGACAGGATCGAGGCTGTCACGCCCGAGCCGCACGACGTGACGACCGGCTGCTTTGGATCGATGCCGGCATCGGCGAAAATCGTCGCCAACTCGGCTGGGGACTTCAACGTGCCGTCTGCGTTGATGAGGGACTGCGAAGGCACGTTGCGGGCGCCCGGCAGGTGGCCGGTGCGCAGGCCGGGGCGGGGTTCGGGTTCCTTGCCTTCGAAGCGGCCGGCGGGGCGTGCGTCGACGATCTGCGCGGAGCGCTTCGCGATCACCTTCTTGATGTCGTCCATGTCGCGGATGAGTGAGGCGTTGAGGAGCGGCGTGAAGTGCCGCTCGGTGCGCCGGCGAGGCGGCCCGTCATCGAGCTCGCGGCCTTCGGCCTTCCACTTCTTCAATCCACCATCGAGCACCGCGACGTCCTCGTGGCCCATGGCGCGGAACGTCCACCAGGCGCGCGCGGCCGAGAACAACCCGAGCGTGTCATAGACGACGATGCGCATGCCGTCGCCGATGCCCATCTTCTTCATGCGCGAGGCGAATTTCACCGTGGAGGGCAGCATGTGGGGCAGCGTCGACTTCTCATCGGTGAGGTCGTCGATGTCGAAGAACAGGGCGCCCGGAATATGCTCGGCCAGGTACTCGGCCTTGGGGTCGCGGCCGGCGGTCGGCAGATGCCAGCTGGCGTCGAAAATCACCAGGTCGGGGGCATCCAGATGCGAGGCCAGCCAGTCGGTATCGACGATCCACTTCTTGGCGCTGTCCGGCACATTTCCCTCTCTTACAGGCGCGTGAACACAGTAGGCCGCCGCGGCTCGGCAGCGCTCGGTAGCGACATAGGCAAAAGTGGCGACACCCGCAAGGTTCGCGATGATTTTGCCGGCCGCCAATCGCCTCAGCCGGCGCTGAACACATCGGGCAGTGCCGGCAGTGGACGCGTCAGCCAGTCGGGAGCCGGCAAGGACTTGGCCGCGAGAAAGGCCGGGTTGAACAGCCGCGATTGATAGCGCGTTCCGCTATCGCACAGGATCGTCACGATCGTGTGACCTGTGCCAAGTTGGCGGGCGAGGCGAATGGCGCCGGCAACGTTGACGCCGCTCGAGGCGCCGACGCACAGGCCCTCCTCACGGGTGAGCCCAAAGACGATGGCGAGCGATTCGGCATCGGGGATCTGGAAGGCGACATCGATGGGCGCGCCTTCGAGGTTCTTGGTGATGCGACCTTGGCCTATGCCTTCGGTGACGGAGGAGCCCTCCGCCTTCAGTTCACCCGTTGTGAAATAGGAATAGAGCGCCGACCCCGGCGGATCGGCAAGACCGATGCGGATGGATGCGCGCTTGGCCTTGAGACCACGCGAGACGCCGCCGAGCGTGCCGCCGGAGCCGACTGCTGCGATGAAGCCGTCGATGCGCCCGTCGGTGTCGGTCCAGATTTCTTCCGCCGTGGTGGCGGTGTGGATGTCGCGGTTGGCCGTGTTGTCGAACTGGTTGGCCCAGATCGCTCCACCCGGCTCAGTGCGCGACAGTGCGTCGGCGAGGCGCGCCGAATACCGCACATAGTTGTTGGGGTTGCGGTAGGGCACCGCCGGCACCTCCACCACCTGGGCGCCCAGCAGCCGCAGCGTGTCCTTCTTTTCCTGCGACTGGCTGTCGGGAATGACGATGACCGTGCGCAGGCCGAGCGCGTTGCCGAGCACGGTGAGGCCGATGCCGGTATTGCCGGCGGTGCCCTCAACCACCGTGCCGCCCGGCTTCAGCCGGCCGCTGGCCATCGCCTCGCTGATGATGCCGAGAGCGGCGCGGTCCTTGACCGAGGCGCCGGGGTTCATGAACTCGGCCTTGCCCAAGATGGTGCAGCCCGTTTCCTCGGAGGCGCGGCGAAGCCGTATGAGGGGCGTGCGGCCGACGGCGGCGGCGACGCTCGAGCAGGGGGTCAAGGGGAGCACTCCATTAAGGAAGGCGAGGCACCCTAACGGCGCATATTGCCGCCCGCAATGCGTGCAAGCCCGCATTTTCCGCCCCAAACGGAGGCTTGGTCGCTGCGCTGAACAAACACTGGGCAGCCCCAAAGGCCAAAGGGGCGTTGCTTTTTGCTGGCGGCGCCAGATATATCTTCGCCCGATCGTTCCCGACAGCCGCAGCGACTTGCCGTAAAGGCAGATTGGACTGGCTCCGAGCCAGCCTGAAGGCGGGGACGACGCGCGCGGGCGTGGCGGAATTGGTAGACGCAGCGGCTTTAGGTGCCGCCGCCGCAAGGTTTGGGGGTTCGAGTCCCTCCGCCCGCACCAACGCGACACGCCAGAACGGAGCCCCGTCGGCTTTACGAGCAGGTTGGAGAACAATGCAGATTACCGAAACGAGCAGCGAAGGTCTGAAGCGCACGCTGCAGGTGGTCGTCCCCGCCGGAGAGTTGGGCAAACGCTTTTCCGATCGTCTCGATGAGATGAAGGACCGCGTGCAGCTCAAGGGCTTCCGCAAGGGCAAGGTGCCGGTACCACATCTGAAGAAGATGTACGGCCGATCGCTGATGGTCGAGGTGCTGCAGGACGCAGTGCGCGAGACGTCCAATCAGGCGCTCGCTGACCGCAAGCTGCGCCCGGCGATGCAGCCGAGCGTCACGCTGCCGGAGGATCAGTCGGAGATCGAGCGCGTGCTCTCGGGGCAAGCTGATCTGTCGTACTCGATGACCTTCGAGGTGCTGCCCGCCATCGAACTCGCCGACTTCTCGGGCCTGAAGCTCGAGAGGCTCGTCGCCGAAGTCGACGATGAAGCCATCGACAAGGCGCTCGGCCAGCTCGTCGATCGCGGTGTTACGTTCACGCCCGATGAAGCGCGCAGCGCTGAGACGGGCGACCGCGTGACCGTCGACTTCGTCGGCACCATCGACGGCGAGGCCTTCGAAGGCGGCACCGCCGAAGCAGCGCCGATCGTGCTCGGCCAGGGCAACTTCATTCCAGGGTTCGAGGAAGGCATCTCCGGTGTCAAAGCCGGCGATGAACGCGATGTCGCCGCCAATTTCCCCGCGGATTATCCCGTCGCTACCCTCGCTGGTAAGGCTGCATCCTTCGCAGTGAAGGTGAAGGAGGTTGCGGTTTCGGTGCGCCCGGAAATCAACGACGAGTTCGCTAAGACGTTGGGCGCCGAAAACGTGGCCCAGCTCAAGGAGTTCGTGAGCGCACAGATTTCCCGCGAATACGCCGGCGCAGCCCGCCAGAAGCTGAAACGTGAGCTGCTCGATGCGCTCGAGAAGGCGCATAGCTTCGAGTTGCCGCCGTCGCTGGTCGACAACGAGTTCGCCGCCATCTGGCAGCAGCTCGAGGACAATTTGAAGGGTAGCGGGAAGACCTTCGCCGACGAAGGTAAGAGCGAGGATGAGGCACGCGAGGAGTATCGCCGCATCGCCGAGCGACGCGTGCGCCTGGGCCTCGTCATCGGCGAGATTGCCGAGCGCAACGAGCTCAAGATCAGTCAGGACGAGATGCGCAAGGCATTGATCGAGCAGGCGCGCCGCTTCCCCGGCCAGGAGAAGACGGTCTACGAATATTACGAGAAGACGCCGGGCGCGCTGGCCGAACTTCGGGCCCCGATTTTCGAGGACAAGGTCGTCGACTTCGTCCTCGACAAGGCCAAGCCCGCCGAAAAGAAAGTGTCCAAGGACGAGCTTTTCCAGAAGGTCGAAGACGCCACGGCGTAATTTAGGCTCGGCACACCCATATAGCTTTGCCGTTGCGGTCGGCGGGATGCAGGGGCTTGCACCCGCCGACGCCTCTGCCCAAGAAAGACGACGGAACCAGTGCGATTCGAGCGCGCCGGTCCGAATGCAGCAAAGGAACAGGCCATGCGCGATCCGGTCAGCAGCATCACCAACACGTTCTGGCCGATGGTGGTCGAGCAGACCAACCGCGGCGAGCGCGGCTACGACCTGCCATCGCGCCTCCTGAAAGAGCGCATCATTTTCGTGACCGGGCCGATCGAAGACCACATGGCGGCATCGGTCTGCATGCAGCTCCTGTTCCTCGAAGCGGAGAACCCCAAAAAGGAAATCTCCATGTATATCAACTCGCCGGGCGGCGTCGTCACGGCGGGTATGGCTATCTACGACACCATGCAGTTCATTCGCCCGCAGATCGCCACCCTGTGCATCGGCCAGGCGGCTTCCATGGGTTCGCTGCTGCTGGCCGCCGGCGACAAGGGCCTGCGCTACGCCCTGCCCAACGCCCGCGTCATGGTGCACCAGCCCTCGGGCGGCTTCTCCGGGCAGGCCTCGGACATCGAGCGCCACGCCGAGGACATCATTAAGATGAAGCGTCGCCTAAACGAGGTCTACGTCAAGCATACCGGCCAAGCTTACGACGTTATTGAACGCACGCTCGACCGTGATTACTTCATGACGGCAGATCAGGCCCAGGAGTTCGGGCTTATCGACAAGGTGCTATCGAACCGTGACGAAGTAGATTTTGGTTCGATCGCCGCCAAGAGCGCGTCCTGAAGCACTTGCCAACAAGGCCGAAAGGCCGCAGGGCTGACGCCGCACTTGCCTACCGGGTTGCGGACGTTCAATCTCGTGTTCTGCAGCCTTGTTGGCGGCGGCCGCTGCGCCTTGGCAGCGACCGCGAGGTCGCCACAAAACTGTGGTAATCGAGCCGCTTCGGCGCGGTGCGGGCTTATATCCGTTAATCCAATCTTGATCTCGAGAACGCTAGCGTGCTCAGATCGCTGTAATGGACTCGGAACCGCATTTTGCGTCGGCGGCATGAGACAGGAATCTTCCAAGGCGCGCGCTTTCCGGCGCACAACGGCCCAGGAGGGGTAAGACATCCGAAATGGCTCAAGAGAAAAACACTCTCTATTGCTCGTTTTGCGGCAAGAGCCAGCATGAGGTGCGCAAGCTGATTGCCGGCCCGACCGTGTTCATCTGCGATGAATGCGTCGAGCTCTGCATGGACATCATCCGGGAAGAGAACAAGAACACCCTGGTGAAGTCGCGCGACGGCGTGCCCACCCCGCAGGAGATCTGCGCGGTTCTCGATTCCTATGTCATCGGTCAGGACCACGCCAAGCGCGTGCTCTCGGTGGCCGTGCACAATCATTACAAACGGCTGAACCACGCGTCGAAGAACAACGACGTTGAGCTCGCCAAGTCGAACATCCTGCTCGTCGGCCCCACGGGTTGCGGCAAGACGCTGCTCGCCCAGACGCTGGCGCGCATGCTCGACGTGCCGTTCACGATGGCCGATGCGACGACGCTCACCGAAGCCGGCTATGTCGGCGAGGACGTCGAGAACATCATCCTCAAGCTGCTGCAGAACGCCGACTACAACGTCGAGCGGGCGCAGCGCGGCATTGTCTACATCGACGAGGTCGACAAGATCTCGCGCAAGTCCGACAACCCCTCGATCACGCGCGACGTGTCGGGCGAGGGCGTGCAGCAGGCATTGCTGAAGATCATGGAAGGCACCGTCGCCTCCGTGCCTCCGCAAGGCGGCCGCAAGCATCCGCAGCAGGAGTTCCTGCAGGTCGACACGACGAACATCCTCTTCATCTGCGGCGGCGCTTTCGCTGGCCTCGAGAAGATCATCTCGCGGCGCGGCAAGGGCACCTCGATCGGCTTCGGCGCCAAGGTCATGGGTGCCGATGAGCGCCGTATGGGCGAAGTGCTGCGCGGCGTCGAGCCGGAGGACCTGCTGAAGTTCGGGCTCATCCCCGAGTTCATCGGCCGTCTGCCGGTCATCGCCACGCTCGAGGACCTCGACGAGGACGCCTTGGTGCAGATCCTGACCGAGCCGAAGAACGCTCTGGTCAAGCAGTACCAGCGCCTGTTCGAGATGGAAGACGTCAAGCTGACGATCACCAATGATGCGCTCAAGGCCATTGCCCGTCGGGCGATCGAGCGCCGCACCGGTGCCCGCGGTCTGCGCTCCATCATGGAAGGGAACTTGCTCGACACCATGTTCGACCTGCCGGCGCTGAAAGGCGTCGAGGAGGTCGTCATCGGACCGGAGGTTGTCGAAGGGAGCGCACGTCCGTTGCGCATCTACTCCGACCGGGCCGATGAAAAGGGCTCGAGCGCCTCTTGATCACTGAGCCGAGGGAAGTCGGCGCATCCCAGTCGGTAAGCTGCCGTTGCGGTCCACGCGCGGTCAGCTCTTGATCCAGCGGCAGTCGGCCCCATTTCACCTGGGGCGCTGCTTCTGAGAAACTGTGTGATGTCGAACGAGGCGGTGGGTAGTTGAAAATCCATGCGGCGTCCGCCTCAATAGTGCCAGGGCATGCGTCTCTGATGTCCTGATCGAGCGTCGGGAGCTATGCTCAGCGGATGCTCCGGACGTACAACGGCAGGCGACCACGATAGGTAGCGAAATGGGCGACGACACCAAGACCAAAGACAAGAACGCAAGCAAGGGCCTGTATCCCGTCCTGCCGCTGCGCGACATCGTGGTGTTCCCGTACATGATCGTCCCGCTGTTCGTCGGGCGCGACAAGTCGATCAACGCGCTCGAAGAGGTGATGCGCTCCGACAAGCACATCCTGCTCGCCGCGCAGAAGAATGCCGGTGACGATGATCCGGCCACCGATGCCATCTATCCGGTCGGCACGCTTGCCTCGGTGCTGCAGCTGCTGAAGCTGCCCGACGGCACCGTGAAGGTGCTCGTCGAAGGCACCTCGCGCGCCAAGATCCAGCGCTACACCGAGAACGCCAACTACTTCGAGGCCGAGGTCGAGCCGGTGCCCGAGAGCGTCGGTGCCAAGGAAGAAATCGAGGCGTTGGCGCGTTCGGCGGTGACGCAGTTCGAGAGCTACGTGAAGCTCAACAAGAAGATCTCGCCGGAAGTGCTCGGCAACGTCGCGCAGATCGAGGACTACTCGAAGCTGGCCGACACCATTGCCTCGCACCTGGCCATCAAGATCGCCGACAAGCAGGAAATCCTCGAGACGGCGACGATCTCCGAGCGCCTGGAGCGCGTCTACACGCTCATGGAGAGCGAGATCTCGGTTCTGCAGGTCGAGCGCAAGATCCGCTCGCGCGTGAAGCGCCAGATGGAGAAGACGCAGCGCGAGTACTATCTCAACGAGCAGATGAAGGCGATCCAGAAGGAGCTCGGCGATTCCGACGAGCGCGACGACATCGCCGAGTTCGAAGAGAAGATCGAGAACACCAAGCTCTCGAAGGAAGCCCGCGACAAGGCACTGGCTGAGCTGAAGAAGCTCAAGCAGATGAGCCCGATGTCGGCGGAAGCCACCGTCGTGCGCAACTATCTCGATTGGCTGCTGTCGATCCCGTGGGGCATCAAGGGCAAGGTCAAGAAGGACCTCGATGAGGCGCAGACCACGCTCGATGCCGAGCACTACGGCCTCGAGAAGGTCAAAGAGCGCATCCTCGAATATCTCGCGGTGCAGGCGCGCACCAACAAGCTGAAGGGGCCGATTCTGTGCCTCGTCGGGCCTCCCGGCGTGGGCAAGACCTCGCTCGGCAAGTCGATCGCCAATGCCACGGGCCGCGAGTTCGTGCGCATGAGCCTCGGCGGCGTGCGCGATGAAGCCGAGATCCGCGGCCACCGCCGCACCTACATCGGCTCGATGCCCGGCAAGGTCATCCAGTCCATGCGGAAGGCGAAGCGGACCAACCCGCTCTTCCTGCTCGACGAGATCGACAAGATGGGCTCGGACTTCCGCGGCGATCCGGCGGCGGCGTTGCTCGAGGTGCTCGACCCCGAGCAGAACGGCACGTTCAACGACCATTACCTCGAGGTCGACTACGACCTCTCGAACGTGATGTTCGTGACGACGGCCAACACGCTCAACATTCCGCCGGCCCTCATGGACCGCATGGAGATCATCCGTCTTGCCGGCTACACCGAGGACGAGAAGATCGAGATCGCCAAGCGGCACTTGATCCCCGGCCAGCGGCAGGCGCATGGCCTGGAGCCGGGCGAGTGGTCGGTCGACGACGTGGCGCTTCTGGAACTGGTGCGGCGTTACACCCGCGAGGCCGGCGTGCGCTCGCTCGAGCGTGAAATCGCCAAGCTTGCCCGTAAGGCGGTGAAGGAGATTCTCACGTCGACCAAGAAGCAGGTGGTCGTCGACGGCGCCAATCTGGAAACCTATCTCGGCGTTCCGAAGTATCGGTATGGCGAGGCGGAACTGGAGGACCAGGTCGGCATCGTCACGGGTCTCGCCTGGACTGAGGTCGGCGGCGAGCTGCTCACCATCGAAGGCGTCATGATGCCCGGCAAGGGCAAGATGACCGTCACCGGCAATCTGCGCGATGTGATGAAGGAATCGATCCAGGCAGCGAACGCCTACGTGCGCTCGCGGTCGATTGAGTTCGGCATCCATCCTTCTCTGTTCGAGAAGAAGGACATCCACGTGCACGTTCCGGAGGGTGCGACCCCGAAGGACGGCCCGTCGGCCGGCGTCGCCATGGCAACGGCGATCATCTCGGTGCTGACCGGCATTCCGGTGCGCAAGGACGTCGCCATGACCGGCGAGATCACCCTGCGCGGCCGCGTGTTGCCGATCGGCGGCCTTAAGGAAAAGCTGCTTGCGGCCCTGCGTGGCGGCATCAAAACCGTCATTATCCCTGAAGAGAACGTTAAGGATCTCACGGAGATACCCGTCGAGATCAAGAACAAGATCGAGATCGTGCCGGTGGCACGGGTCGACGATGTTCTGCGCAGTGCGCTCGTCAGGACGCCGGAGCGGATCGTCTGGGACGAGGCGGCGGAAGCCGCCGCGGTCAAGAACGAGGACGGCACCACGGGTTCGCGCATTACTGCGCATTAATTCCGCGGCTTCATTCCGCGTCCACCATCGCGCGCAGTTTGATGCGCAACACGAGCAGACCCCGCGCTTCGGCGCGGGGTTTTTTGTTCTTGCTACGTGCGCCTTCGGACCCCAATTTCCCCAGGTTTTTCGGGCAAATTCGCGCCATTTCCCCCTTGACGGGGCGGCGTATTGGGCGCTTCTCTCACGCACTGTTGCGACTTCAGCAACACGCGCGGGCCCCTAACCTCCGCCCCACTCCCCCAAGACGCATTTCCGAACGCAAAGGACGGACACGAGATGAGCAAGAAAGATTTGATCGACGCCGTCGCCAAGGAAGCCGAACTCACCAAGGACAAGGCCACCGTGGCGGTCGACGCTGTGCTCGAGCACATCCGCAGCGCCATGAAGGACGGCAACGAGGTTCGCATCCCTGATTTCGGCACCTTCAAAGTGGCTGCCCGCAAGGCTCGCGAGGGCCGCAACCCGGCAACCGGCGCGACCATCAACATCCCCGCCTCGCGGGTACCGAAGTTCAGCCCCTCGAAGGGTCTGAAGGACATCCTGAACTGAGCGGCGTGTTGCCTGGCTCCGGATATTGCTTGGCGCGTCGCGGACCTCGCGGCGCGTCTTTGCACTTCTGGGGCAACGAATGCTGGTTCTATGGGCTCGCGTCGGACGGGCTGCGTCGCACGCCTTGCGTCCAAGCGGTGTGCTCATCGCAATGAGGCCCGCCTTGCGGCCTTGGCGTTCGCCCGCTAGGAAGACGCGTTCGGGCGATTAGCTCAGTGGTAGAGCGCCTCGTTTACACCGAGGATGTCGGGAGTTCGACCCTCTCATCGCCCACCATCTTTCCGACTGACACAAGCTGCGCCAGGCGTCGCTTCGCGCCGGGTCGCCTTGCTCCCGGGCCCTGTGGGCGGCCGTGGTCGCGTAACGCCGTCAGATAAGCGCGTCGGCGCGTGGCTCAGGTCGCCGTGGGCGCCAGCGCGCTCATGGCGAGGCGGACGAGATCGGTCTGGCGGCTCGTTCCGGTCTTGTCGAGCAGGCGTGCCAGATGCGTCCTGGCGGTCGGCAGCGAGATGCCGAGAGCTTCGGCGGCTTCCGCGACGGTCATCCCCTGCACCAGCAGCAACATCACGCGCGACTCTGCGGGCGTTATGGCGTAGCGGCGCACGAACAATTCGGCCGGGAATGGCGAGGTATCGCCCAACTCCCGGATGAAGATGGCGACCTGCGCGGCTAGTCCGGCGGCAAGCTCGCGGCGCAGGCCGCTGTCGAGGGGCAGAACCCAAGCCGCGAGATCGCGGCCGGACTCGCCCATGAGCGGTACAACGATGCCGCCCCGCGGGATGTCGATTGTGGTGCCGCTCGCCGCGCCGGCGATCGCCTGCGAGAGCTCGCGCGCTGCGTTGGAATCTCGGGCTGCGAGCTGGTCGCCGACCCGGCGCAAGATGCTGCCGTCCTCGAACATCCTGTCGGCGGCCTCGTTGGTGTGCGCGATGCGGCTTTCGGAGTCGGTCAGGACGATGCCGACGGCGAGGCGGTCGAGGGCGGCTGACAGCATGTCGCGCTCCAGCGCGCGGGCGTCCAGGAGATCCGCGATCATCACGGCTCGGCGGATGTGCGGGGAGAGAAGCCGCAACACCGCGAGTTCCGCTTGTCCAAAAGGGGGGCGCTCACAGTGGCGCTGAATAGACAGTGCACCAAACTTGCGTACCGATTTCTCAAGCACGATCAGCGCGGAATCTCCCACACCGAATGGTGCTACGGCCCTCTTGTAGAAAAGGGTGTTCTTGAAGGCCTCCTCGCCAAGAAACCCGAAGGAGGTATGTGGTTCGCCGGTTTCCACGTGCCAAATGGCGGGCACCAACGGATTGATGCCAAAGTTTTCCCTCATCGCCTTCTCGAGCAAGGGGTCGACGTTCCACGAGGTGCTCAAAGACACCTGGTGGGAGACCGTATCGTGCACGGCGATGACCGTTTGCATGCCATCGACCAGCCTCCCAAGCCGTTCGCAAGCCACCGGCCATTTGGCCGGCTCTATGGCGGCGTCGTAGATGTCGCCGACGAGATCGAGAAGGGCACCCGTCGATTCAAAATCGTTGCTCGCCAGGATGCCCTCCTCACGAAATACATTTGCAACGCAATAGCTCGTGCTTAATCAATCGCACTTTGGATCACATCATCCGTTTAGATGATGACAGCATATCGTCGATTGCCACGGTTGCGCGAGCGCAACACATCTCCAGCGATGTTTGGTTAAGCGCATAGCCATCATCCAAATGCATGACGCGCGGTTCGTCGGTTTTGAGTTTGGCTGATTCCCTGAGGGCGTATGTTTCAGGGAGTGCCGCGATGTTGCGTAACAGGATCAAAACTTTCGAAGCCATTTTCACCCGTCTCGCTGCTGGTCTCGCGTGTTCGGCTCTTCTGCTTGGCGCACTCCACGTCTTGGCGACATCCGCTCATGCGCAGGTCACCTACGAAGGATCGGGAAACGCCAACATCAACGCCGTCTGCGGCTTTCCTGGGGGCACATTGATCATCGCAACAACCGACGAATGCGCAGATCCAACGGACCCCAGTGCCTTTCCGACCGCGGTGCGCATCGGTCAGGCAGTGAATGGTGCCGTGTTCCAGACCTCCGACGGCGCGGCGACCTTCAACGGCGCATCGACGACGTTTCAGAACATTGTCACGATGAACGGGGGGATTACCGTCACCGGTGGCAACATCGATATGGGCGGCAATCAAGTCCATGGCGTTGCCGCTCCCACGGCCGACACAGACGCCGCCAATAAAGGCTACGTCGATCAGCAGAATGCCGCTCAACAGACGCAGATCAACTCCAACACCACGCGCATCACCAATGCGGAAAACGTCAATACAACGCAGCAGACGCAGATCAACAACATCCAAACTGTAAATGGCAACCAACAGGTCCAGATCGACCAGAACACAACGACGAACAATACGCAGGCAATCGAGATCGCGGCCCTGGGGGCTGCCGTTGCGGGTTTGAATGACACCACCGATCGCCTGCAATCGCAGATCAACAACCTCAATCAGCGCGACGACGAGCTTGCCGAGGGCATCGCCATCTCCCTCGCGCTCGACAAGCCAATCTTCCATGCGGGGCAGACATTCGCGTTGAATATCGGGTGGGGCGGCTACGACGGCGCGAGTGCCGTTGGCCTCACGGCGGCGGGGATCGTCGACCGCGGATCGCTCGGACAGACCAGCACCACCACCCTGTACGGGGGCGTGGGCGCCGGGACAGGCCATGGACAGGTTGCGGGAAAAGCGGGCCTTTCCCTCGGCTGGTAACCTCCTCGCGCAGCGGCGGGCGCGAGATCGAGCGGCAGAGACCTCGGCGTCTCTGCCGTTTTGGTTTGGTGCTTCTAGGCCCGCCAATTCTCCCTCGCAGCGACAAAGTGGGCCGCCTCCTTGCCAACGGGCCGACGGAGGCCGATGTGTGGGCGGGCGCCTGAGAGCGCCGCCGGAACCGTGGGGAGGAAGCCAATGGCCATCTCGATGTACGACATAGCGATCCCGTCATTCAGCAAGCACCTCGATGCGCTGGACGCGATCCTGGACAAGGCCGCCGCCTATGCCGAAGCCAAGAAGATCGATCCCGAAGCGCTGCTCTGGGCACGGCTGTACCCCGACATGTACCCGTTCAAGAAGCAGGTGCAGTCGGCCTGCGACTTCGCCAAGCTGAGCGTCGGGCGCCTCGCCGGCGTGACGCCGCCCGTGCACGACGACAGCGAAAAGACGTTCGCCGATCTCAAGAAGCGCATCGCCGAGACGCTGGCTGTGCTCGCCGAGGCCAAGCCCGAGGCCATGGAGGCCTCCGCCAGCCGCGAGATCACCATAAAGGCCGGCCCGCGCGAGCTGACGTTCACCGGGGCGGAGTACCTGCTGCATTTCGCCCTGCCCAACTTCTATTTCCATGCCGCGACCGCCTACGACATCCTGCGCCACAATGGCGTGGAACTCGGCAAGCGCGATTTCATGAAGCGGCTGTAGGCGCCCTGCCTGGGAGGCCGCCGGCGGCGGCCGTTCCTGGGGGCTTGGTGGTGTTTTGGGCACGATTATTGCGGGCACTATTGTTGCGCACCGGGGCCGGGCAATCTTGACTTCCCCGGGGGAGCCACGTAAGTCATCGCTTCGTGGCCAGCGCGTCCCTCGGGGCGCGCGTTTTTGACTGCGGGAGTAGCTCAGTTGGTTAGAGCGCCGGCCTGTCACGCCGGAGGCCGCGGGTTCAAGTCCCGTCTCTCGCGCCACTATTTCAATGACTTATCAATGGCGTTGCGGCGCACCTGACACTTTTCGAGGTGCTGCTAGGCCGCTTGAGTGTCATCTGGCGCCGGCAGCCGATGTCGCACCGCCTGTAAAACCGACAGGCGCGTCGGGCGTCGTCGCGCATCGTGGCCGTGGTGGTGCCCTGCGTCTCGGCAGCAAGCCGATAATCAGCCAGCAGGTTTCAGTAGATAGTGTGCCACGCCCCATTCATTGCCATTGGCGTGACCGAACAAGCCCGATGTCGCAAGGAAGAACAGCCGCCAGCGACGCATCCAAAGGCTCGTCTGAGATCCATAGACCGGCTCCAGTACGCGTCGCACCGCTGCAGCATTGCGGTCGAAGTTGGCGAGCCACGCATCGGCGGTGCGCGCGTAGTGGGTCCCGTTCCACCACCACTCGGCATCGACTTCGAACCGGTCGCCAAACTCGTACATCAACAGCCGGCTGGGCATCAGGCCGCCGGTGAAGAAGTGCTGCGCGATCCAGTCTGAACGATCGGTGTGATCGAACCGATAGGGCGTACTGCGGTGGGCGAAGACGTGCACGAACAGACGCCCGTCCGGTTTCAGCCAAGTGCGGATGTTGCCCAGCAGGGCCGCCCAGTTGGCCATATGTTCGAACATCTCGACGGATACGACCCGGTCGAAGGTGCGGTCGGGCCTGAAGGTGTTCACGTCGGCCGTGACGATCTCGATGTTATGCAGCCCGCGCGCCTGCGCCAGCCGCAGGATATGCGCGCGCTGGGAGCGCGAGTTCGATACGGCCAGGATCTTTGCGTCCGGGAAAGCCGCGGCCATCCACAAGGTCAGCGATCCCCATCCGCAGCCGAGCTCGAGGATTGTCTGTCCGTCGCGAAGATCGGCGCGCTGCGCAGTAGCTGTCAGCGCCAGCTCTTCGGCCTGCGTCAGGCTGGTCGCTGCGGTCGGAAACAAGCAGCATGAGTATTTGCGCTGCGGTCCAAGCACGAGATCGAAGAATGCCGCCGGCACCTCGTAGTGCTGGGCATTGGCGTCGGCCGCGGCCATGGCGATCGGGTAAGCATGCATGCCATCGGCGAAGCGACGCGCGGCGTCGGCATCGCTCGCCACCAGCGCGCGGCGGGTGCGCTCGACCAGCGCGTAAATGCCGGCACGCGTAATGCGATCGGGAACCGGCATGCGCTCAGCGGCGCTAGCCGCAAGGGTCGCGAATGTCATGCTATGCTCCTCCGAGGCGCAGGAGGCGCGGGAAAGAAGGCGCTCGTCCGCTCCTGATAAGCGCGATACGCCGCGCCGCGCGAGGCCAGCATGTGCTCCTCCAGCGGCGGAATGCCGGACACGTGAGCCAGCAGCCAGTACATGCACACCGGGCCTGCCAGCGCGAGGTAGCCCCACGCGTACCCGCCACCGAGATCGATGGCGAGCAACGGATACGCGATCCAGCCGAGCCACTCGAAAAAGTAGTTCGGATGCCGGGAGTAGCGCCACAGGCCCGTGTCGCACACCTTGCCGCGGTTGTTGGGATCGCGTCCAAAACGGCGCAATTGTTGGTCGGCTGTGGCTTCGCCGATGACAGCCGTGAGCATCACAAGGACCGCGAGCCAATCCTGCAACCGCCACTCGGCGGCGGGATTGTGTGCGGCCAGAAAGACAGCAGTCGCCAACGGTATGCTGACCAGCGCCTGCTTCTGCAACAGCCAGAACATCTGACGTCGCGCGTCGGCTCCCCATCCACGGATCAGCGCGCCATAGCGCGGGTCATCGGTGATGCCCATCGTTCGCGTTACAATGTGGGTGCCAAGCCGCGCCGCCCAGACGGCGAGAAACGCCACGACGAGCAGCTGCCGATGCGTAGTCTCGCCCGAGCTCACAGGAGCCAGGGAGGCCGTGATGCCGACGGCGGCGAGGCCGAACGTCCAGATGGTATCGACCCAGCCCGAGTTGCCGGTCCGCTGCTGCACCAGCCACGCCCCTGCCATGACCGCCGACAACGCCAGCGACATCAGAAGAACAGCCGATATCAGTACGGTGCCGGTCATGTTCGCCTCACATGCGCACGAACGGTTGAATGAGACGGCCTACGAAGCTGAGCAGGCGGATGTGCCCCTGCATGGCGACAAGGCAGACGCACTCCTCGCCGTCTTCGACCACGGGCAGGTGCTCGACCGTCTCATCGGCATCGTCGCAATCGCCGACACCAAAGCGCCCGCCGGCATGACGGAAGGCACCCTTCAGAATAACGGTGAGCTCGGTTCCGACGTGGGCGTGGTGGGGAAGATGCGTGCCCGGCGCCGCCCTGAGCAGGAACACGCGCGAGCCATCGGTGCTCGCCGGCAAATTCACGGCGCGCCAGCGCACGCCCGGTCCGATCCAGCGCCACGCTCCAAGTTCATAGGGAGCCAAGGCATGCACTGGCTTCGACAGGCCGAGATCGTCAGGCGGCGGCCGCGCGCCGGGCTCGCGCAGCGGGCTATCGAGCCGCGACAACAGCCACTCCAACTTGCCCTCTTCGAGCGCCGCCGGCGGCAGTTGCTGCAGATGCGTACCCCCCAGTTCGTCGACGGCCGACGCCAAGCGGCGGCAAGACGAGCAAAGCTCCATGTGAGCCGCGACGACGACGCGACGCCCTGCATCCAGCGAACCGTCGAGGAATTCTGCCAGCGTTGCATCGGTTGGATGATGTGTCGTGCTCATGCAACCTCATCGAGAAGTTCGCGCAACCGCTTCATGGCCAGGCGGATCCGGGATTTAACGGTGCCCAGCGGAAGCTGCAGCGTCTCGGCGATCTCTGCGTGCGGCCGGCTCTCGATGAACGACAGTGTGACGACCGTCAGTTGCTCAGGTGTCAGCCGCGCCACAGCGGCGCGTACGCGGTGGCCGATCTGCGCTGCCGCCACGATCGAATCCGGCAGCTGCACTTCGGGGCCCGTCATATCGATGTCTTCAACCAGTGCCTCGGCGCGCCGCGAGCGCCGTAAGGCATCGATGCGCAAGTTGCGGGCGATACGAAATATCCACCCCGACGCGCTGCCGCCCGATGGGTCGAACAGGTGCGCCTTACGCCAAACTCCCAGCAGGCATTCCTGGGCGAGTTCGTCGGCCTGCTCTGGCGTCGCTCCCATGCGCAGCATGAGCGTTTTTACGCGCGGGGCGAACTGGCGGTAGAGAAGCACGAAAGCGCCGCGGTCTCGGGCGCGCGCCACAGCGTCGATCAACCCGGCGAAATCGCCCGCCACCGCCATGGCCTGGTTTTTGTCGGTGTCCATCGCCGGCCGCGGATTCCTGTCAACTCTGGCCGCAGCCATTCGCTCGCGGTAAGCGTGTGGCGCCCCACCTGATGCCCCGCAATCTAGTGCCCATACTACGCGCATACGAGGATTAACGTCGCCATGCCGCCGTTGGATCACTGCGCGAGGTGATCCAAGGGCCCGCGGGCGTCGTTGGTTCTTCTGGCGCCTGGATTGGCGCAGCTAGGGGTGGCATGACGGGCGAGGGCGGAGACAGATTGCGGATCGCCGTCATTGGGACCGGGGTCTCGGGCCTGTCGGCCGCGTGGCTGTTGAGCCGCCGCCACGCCGTGACGGTGTTCGAGCGGGAGCAGCGCATTGGTGGACATTGCCACACCGTAGATGCGCCGACGCCGGGCGGTACTTTACCCGTGGACACGGGGTTTATCGTCTACAATCCTCCCAATTACCCCAACCTCACGGCGCTGTTCGAACACCAGTCGGTGGAGACGCGTGCAGCTGAAATGTCGTTCGGGGTATCGCGCCGCCACGGCGCGCTAGAGTACGCCGGAACCGACATCAAAAGCCTGTTCGCGCAGCGCAGCAATGTGTGTCGTCCGTCGTTCTGGCGCATGCTTGCCGATCTGCGCCGCTTCTATCGGGATGCTCCCAAGCAGATCACCGACGACGACGAGACGCTTGGCGAATTTCTCGAGCGGGGCGGGTACAGCACGGCGTTCCGCGAGGATCATCTGCTGCCGATGGCAGCGGCGATATGGTCGGCGCCCGCCACAGTCATGCACGATTATCCAGCTCGCTCGTTCATCCGCTTCTTCGATAACCACGGGCTGTTGAAACTGCGCGACCGGCCGCAATGGCGCACCGTGATCGGCGGCAGCCGCGCTTACACGTCGAAATTAACGCGCGCGTTTTCTTCCAGCATCCACGCCAAGACTCCCATTGTGCGTGTCGCGCGCGGCGCCGACGGCGTCACGATCACCGATGCGCAAGGACACACCGCCGCTTTTGATCACGCCATCATCGCCACGCACGCCGACCAGGCGTTGTCGATGCTCGGCGACGCCGACGCCGATGAACGTCGTCTGCTGGGCGCGTTCCGCTATACGCAGAACCGCGCTGTCTTGCATTCCGACCCGAGTTTCATGCCGCGCCGTCGCGCTGTCTGGTCCAGCTGGAATTATGTAGGAGGGATGGCCGGCGACGCCCACGTCACTTATTGGATGAACCGGTTGCAGGGGCTCCGCGAAGACCAGCCGCTGTTTGTTACACTCAACCCCGCGAAGCGCCGCGCGATGCGTTGAACGAAGACCTCTACGCGCATCCGGTATTTGACGTCGCGGCGATGTCGGCGCAGCGTGAACTGTGGTCGCTGCAAGGGCGCCGCAACACGTGGTTCTGCGGCGCCTACTTCGGAGCTGGCTTCCACGAGGATGGGCTGCAGGCCGGCCTTGCGGTCGCCGAAGACCTGGGCGGCGTGCGGCGACCGTGGGCGGTCGCCGGTGAGTCGGGCCGCATCCATCGCTCGAAACCGCCGAGAGTGGCGCGGCGTATGGAATATTCATGAGTAGCGCCTCTTTCATCTACAGCGGTTGGGTGATGCACCGCCGGCTCCACCCGCGGCGGCATCAATTCCGCTATCGCGCGTGGTGGCTGCTGCTCGACCTCGATGGGTTGCAAGCGTTGGCGGGGCGGCTGCGCTGGCTGTCGCTCGACCGGTTCAACCTGTTTGCGTTTTTCGCGCGCGACTACGGGCTCGAGCCGGCGCCGTTACGGCTGCAGATCGAACGCCGCCTCGCCGCCGCGGACATCGCGTACGACGGCGGGCCAATTCGCCTGCTCTGCATGCCGCGCGTGCTCGGCTACGCGTTCAACCCGCTCAGCGTCTATTTCTGTTACCAGCGCGACGGCCGCATAGCGGCACTCGTCTATGAGGTGCACAACACGTTCGGCGAACGGCACAGCTATGTCATCGGGGCGGGCTCGAGCGGCGATGGCGTCATTCGTCAAGCCACCGCCAAGCGCTTCCATGTCTCGCCCTTCATGGGCATGGACATGCGGTATGAATTCCGCGTGACGCTGCCGAGCGAAACGCTGAGCGTCGCAATCTCCGGCGCCGATGCCGGCGGCACGTTGATCAATGCTTCCCTCAGCGCCCGGCGCCGCGAGTTGACCGACGGGCAGCTGCTGCGGCTGCTCTTTACGCATCCCCTGGTTACGCTGAAAGTCATAGGGGCCATTCACTGGCAGGCATTGCGCCTGCTCGGCAAGGGGCTGCGCCTCTACCCGCATCCCGGCACGACGCGACCGTCCCCTGTCCATGATACTCAAGAACGAGCCGAAGATATCCATGCCTAAGTCGATGCATCCAATCTCTTCCTCGATCGCCCAGCCGGACCCCGTACAGCGCGCAGGCTTACGTGAAAGTGCACTGCGCGCACTGTTCGGTGGCTGTGACGTGGGACAGCTGACCGTAAAGCTTCCCGGTTCGTACCAATTCACTTTGGAGGGCACCGGGGGCGTGCGCGCCGAAGTCCAGGTGCGACGTTGGCGGGCCTTCTTGCGGCTGTTGATGGGCGGCGACATCGGCCTGGCGCAGGCCTATCGCGCCGGCGACTGGACGAGCCCGGATCTGAAACAGCTTTTGACTTGGGGCATCGACAACGAAGCTGCGCTGGACTCCGCGATGGCAGGCAAGGCGGCGAGCCGCTTTCTGCGGCAGCTTCAGCACAGCCTGCGCCGGAACTCGCGCGCCAATAGTCGTCGCAACATCGCCGCGCACTACGACCTCGGCAATGATTTCTACGCCCGCTGGCTCGACAGCGGCATGAACTATTCATCCGGTCTCTACACCGCCGCCAACTGCTCGCTGGAAGTGGCGCAGACCGCCAAGCTCGATCGCGTGCGCAGCCTGCTCGAGCTGCAAGGCGGTGAGCGGGTGCTCGAGATCGGTTGCGGCTGGGGCGCCCTGGCGGAGCGGTTGACCGCTTCTGGCGACCACCACGTCACCGGACTGACATTGTCAGTCCCGCAGCGCGATTACACACTGGCACGGTTGCAACGCAACGGGCTCGACGAGCGGGCGGACATCCGCCTGCAGGACTATCGCGACGTGGCCGGCACGTTCGACCGGGTGGTGAGCATCGAGATGCTCGAGGCCGTCGGCGAAGCTTATTGGCCGCAATACTTCGCCAAGGTGGCCGCGTGCCTGGCTCCCGGCGGAGTAGCGGTCATCCAGGTCATCTGCATCGCGCCCGAGCGATACGCAACCTATCGCCATCGCGCCGACTTCATCCAGACGCACATCTTCCCGGGGGGCGCCTTGCCGACGGCGGACATCGTTCGCGCCGAGGCGGCGCATGCCGGCCTGACGACGACGGCGGTGGACATGTTCGCGCCGAGCTACGCGCGCACGCTTGCCGAGTGGCGCCAGCGCTTCAACGCAGAATGGCCGTCGATTGCAGCTTTGGGGTTTGACGAGCGCTTCCGCCGGTTGTGGAACTATTATCTCGTCTATTGCGAGGTCGGGTTTGAGTGCGGGGCCCTGAATGTCGGCCTATTCCAGCTCCGGAAAGCCGGTGGGCGACCGCCTTGCACAGCCGGCGCTCCGACCGCATGACGTAGCGACACCCGACGATGAGCCCGCGGATCAGCAAGTCCGGATCGATCGATGGTCGCGCGGTGCGGCGGTAGTGATCGGAAAGCTTGAGCCGCCATTGGCGAGCGCTGCGGCTGCGGACACGTCGATGCAGCGGACAGGCTATTTGAGCCCGAGCTCAGCTAATTCCCCACGGCAAACTGACGTCTCGCCGAAGCCTGGCAAGGTCAGCTTCTGACCCGAAACGTGGTCGAGCGATCTGTAGGCTCTTTATGCCGCCTTTATGCGGCCGACCCGCATTCCGCATCGCATCCTTATGTGGACCCGCCTAGATCCTGTTCGTCGTCGTCGACAGGAGACATTCAATGTTGGATCTCATCTATCTGGCGCTTGGGCTCGGTCTCTTCGGCCTGATGCAACTGTACGCCCGCTGGGCGGCAAAAGCCTGAGGCCATCCATGTTCGATCTCATCCTAGGCGGTATCTTCGCCCTTCTCATCGCGGTCTATCTCGTCTTCGCGCTCCTCTATCCCGAGAAGCTTTGAAGACCTGCGCGCGCTTTTATGCGCCGCCAAGCAGGACGCTCCCATGACACTCAACGGCTGGCTTCAGATCGCCCTCATGCTGGTCCTCGTCGTCGCGACGGCGCGACCGCTGGGCATTTTCATGGCATCGGTGCTGGAAGGCAGGCGCACGTTCCTGCATCCGGCGGTGCGCCCTATCGAATCGCGCTTCTACGCGCTCGCCGGCGTTGACGAGGCGCGCGAGCAGACATGGATCCAGTACGTCGCGGCGCTGCTGATATTCAACGCCGCCGGCTTCGTGCTGCTGTACGCCATCCTGCGCCTGCAAGCCTACCTGCCGCTTAACCCGCAGGGCTTCGAGGGTATGAGCGAGCACCTAGCCTTCAACACGGCGGTGTCGTTCGTCACCAATACCAACTGGCAGAGCTACGGCGGCGAGACAACGCTGTCGTACTTCAGCCAGATGGTCGGCCTCACGGTCCAGAACTTCGTCTCGGCGGCAACCGGAATGGCGGTCGTCGTGCCGCTGGCCCGCGCCTTCGGCCGTGCCAAGGCGACAACCGTCGGCAACTTCTGGGTCGATCTCACGCGTGCAACGCTCTACGTGCTGCTGCCGCTGTCGATCGTCGTCGCGTTTGCGCTCATCGCCTTCGGTGTCCCGCAGAACCTGAGCCAATACGTCGACGCGACGACGCTCGAAGGTGCCAAGCAGACGATCGCGCAGGGCCCCGTCGCCAGCCAGGTCGCCATCAAGCAGCTCGGCACCAACGGCGGCGGCTTCTTCAATGTGAACTCCTCCCACCCGTACGAGAACCCTAGTATCTGGAGCAATGTCATCGAGTTGTGGGCGATCCTTGCGCTCGCGCTTGGCCTAGCCGTCAGTTTCGGCCGGATGATCGGCCGCGAGCGTGAGGGTTGGGCATTACTCTCGGTGATGATGCTGTTCGTGGTCGCCGGCTGCGCCATCGCCTACTGGGCAGAAGCGGGCGGCAACCCCTTCATGCACGCCATGGGCATCGAAGGCGGCAACATGGAAGGCAAGGAGATCCGCTTCGGCATCCCGCAGTCGGTGACGTGGGCAACCTTCACAACCGGCGCTTCGAACGGCTCGGTCAACTCCATGCACAACTCCTACATGCCGCTTGGGGGTCTGGTGCCGCTGGTACTCATCCAGATCGGCGAGGTTGTGCCAGGCGGCGTCGGCTCAGGCCTCTATGGCATCGTCGTGTTCGCCATCATCGCCATGTTCGTCGCCGGCCTGATGGTCGGGCGCACGCCGGAATACCTTGGCAAGAAGCTCGAGGCCAAGGAAGTGAAGATGGCGATGCTGGCCATCCTCATCATGCCGGTGTTCATCCTCGGCTTCAGCGCCGTCTCGGCCGTGCTGCCGGTGGCGCTCGCCGGCCTCGCCAACCCCGGCCCGCGCGGCTACACGGAAATCCTCTATGCCTTCTCGTCGGCGGCCGGCAACAACGGCTCGGCCTTCGCCGGCCTCACCGCCAACGCGCCCTGGTACGACACGACGCTCGGCATCGCCATGCTGGCCTGCCGCTTCGGCATCATCGTGCCGGTGATGGCCATCGCCGGTTCGCTGGCCGCCAAGCCGAAGCTGGCGCCCTCGGCCGGCACCTTCCCGACACACGGCCTGCTGTTCGTCGCCCTGCTGACCGGCGTCATCCTCATCGTCAGCGGCCTCGAATTCTTCCCCGCGCTCGCGCTCGGCCCGATCGTCGAGCACTTCCAGATGCTCGCCGGCAAGACCTACTGAGCGTTCCATGCAGGAGACCTCATCCATGCTCCGTAAGCGCTACAAAGCCGCTTCATTCGACCAGGCGCTGATAGGGCGCGCGATCGCCGACGCCTTCCGCAAGCTCGATCCGCGCGTGCTGGTGCGCAACCCGGTGATCTTCGTCACCGCCGTCGTGTCGGCGCTCGTCACCGTGCTGTTCGTGCGCGATCTCCTCGCCGGGTCAGCCGGCGGCATTCAGCGGGCAGATCGCCGCCTGGCTGTGGTTCACGGTCCTGTTCGCCAACTTCGCCGAGGCCATCGCCGAAGGTCGCGGTCGCGCCCAGGCCGACGCGCTGCGCAAGACGCGCACCGACGCGACCGCCAAGCGGCTCGCCGATCCGAAAAGCCGCGAGCGGTACGAAACGGTCTCGGCGCTCGACCTGCGTCCCGGCGACGCCGTCGTGGTGGTCGCCGGCGATATCATCCCGGGCGACGGCGAAATCATCGAAGGCGTTGCCTCGGTGAACGAGGCAGCGGTCACCGGCGAGTCGGCGCCCGTGATCCGCGAGGCGGGCGGCGACCGCTCGGCCGTCACCGGCGGCACCACCGTGCTCTCCGACTGGATCGTCGTGCGCATCACGTCCTCGCCGGGCTCATCGTTCCTCGACCGCATGATCGCCCTCGTGGAAGGCGCCGAGCGGCAGAAGACGCCCAACGAGATCGCGCTCAACATCCTGCTAGCCGGCATGACCATCGTGTTTCTTGTCGCCGTCGTGACGCTGACCGGGCTCGGCGCCTACTCCGGCACGACGATCGCCGTCACGGTTCTGGTGGCGCTGCTCGTGACGCTGATCCCGACGACCATCGGCGGCCTGCTTGTCGGCCATCGGCATTGCCGGCATGGATCGCCTGTTGCAGTTCAACGTGCTCGCCATGTCGGGCCGCGCCGTGGAAGCTGCCGGTGATGTCGACACGCTGCTGCTCGACAAGACCGGCACCATCACCTTCGGCAACCGCATGGCGACCGAGATCATTCCCGTGCCCGGCGTCTCCGAGCGCGAGGTCGCCGAGGCGGCGCTGCTCGCCAGCCTCGCCGACGAGACGCCCGAGGGACGTTCCATCGTCGCGCTGACGCAGGAGAAGTACCGCGCCGCTATGCCGGCCGAACGCCCGCAGTCCGGCTTCATCGAGTTCTCGGCGACGACGCGCCTGTCGGGCGTCGACCTCGACGGACGCAAGCTGCGCAAGGGCGCGGTCGATGCCGTGCTGAAGTTCGCCAACGAGGCGGGCCACGGCGGCGTCGCTGAGCCGCCGGCATTCCGCGCCGCCGTCGAGCGCATCGCCCGCTCGGGCGGCACGCCGCTCGGCCTGACGGACGGCGGGCGTCTGCTCGGCGTCATCCACCTGAAGGACGTCGTCAAGCCGGACATCAAGGAGCGCTTCGCGCAGCTGCGCCGCATGGGCATCAAGACGGTGATGATCACCGGCGACAATCCCGTCACCGCGGCGGCCATCGCCTCGGAGGCCGGCGTCGACGATTTCGTCGCCGAGGCGACGCCGGAGGACAAGCTGCGCTACATCCGCGGGGAGCAGGCGCAGGGCCGGCTGATCGCCATGTGCGGCGACGGCACCAACGACGCCCCGGCGCTGGCGCAGGCCGACGTTGCGGTCGCCATGCAGTCGGGCACGCAGGCGGCGCGCGAAGCCGGCAACATGGTCGACCTCGATTCCAATCCGACCAAGCTGATCGAGGTGGTCGAGATCGGCAAGCAGCTGCTGATGACGCGCGGCTCGCTGACGACGTTCTCCATCGCCAACGACGTGGCGAAGTATTTCGCCATCATCCCGGCGCTGTTCGTCGCCTCGCTGCCCGAGCTCGGCGGCGCTCAACGTCATGCAGCTGGCGACGCCGCAGAGCGCCATCCTGTCGGCCGTCATCTTCAACGCGCTGATCATCGTGGCGCTGATCCCGCTCGCCTTGAAGGGCGTGGCCTATCGGCCGATCGGTGCCGCGGCGCTGCTGCGCCGCAACCTGCTCGTCTACGGCCTCGGCGGTCTCGTCGCTCCGTTCATCGGCATCAAGCTCATCGACCTCGCGGTCGCCGGCCTCGGCCTCGTCTAAGGAGGACGCACACATGCTTCACAATCTTCGCACCGCAACGGTCATGCTGCTCGCCTTCACGCTGCTCACCGGCGTCGCTTATCCGCTGGCCATCACCGGCATCGGCTGGGTGATGATGCAGGACCAGGCGCTCGGCAGCCTCATCGAGAAGGACGGCAAGGTCGTCGGCTCGAGCCTCGTCGGCCAGTCGTTCACCAGCGAGCACGCTACTTCCATCCGCGTCCGTCGGCGACCAGCGGTGCCGACCCGGCCGATGCCTCGAAGACAGTCGATGCGCCATACAACGCGGCGGCGTCGACCGGCTCCAACCTCGGCCCCATCACAAAGAAGCTGCTCGACCGCGTGCAGGGCAGCGTCGATGAGCTGCACAAGGAAGGCGTCGCCGGGCCGATCCCGGTCGATGCCGTGACGACATCCTCAAGCGGCCTCGATCCCGATATCTCGCCGGCCAATGCGCTGTTGCAGGTGGCGCGCGTCGCCAAGGCACGTGCCCTTACCCGAAGAGCGGGTGCGGGGTCTCGTTAACGGCGAGGTGCGAGGTCGCGCGCTAGGACTGCTGGGTGAACCGCGCGTCAATGTCCTGCGGCTCAATCTCGCGCTCGACGCCCTCAAGCCTTGACAGCTACCCCGGCGAGGCAGACCTCAACGCCATGCCAGCCGCGACGACCCAGAGAGCTTCGCCGGACGCGATCCTCGCCATCGCCAAGAAGGGCGGACGCGGACGGCTGAAGATCTTTCTGGGGGCAGCGCCGGGCGTCGGCAAGACGTACGCCATGCTGAGCGGCGGCGCACGTCGCAAAGGCCGAAGGCCGCGACGTGGTCGGTCGGCCTGGTCGAGACGCACGGGCGGCGCGAGACGGAGGCGCTGCTCGCCGGCCTCGAGGTCATCCCGCGCAAGCCGGTCATCTACGTCAACAAGATCCTCAGCGAGTTCGATCATCGACAAGGCGCTGGCGCGCAAGCCGAGGCTGCTGCTGCTCGACGAGCTGGCGCACACCAACATCCCCGGCAGCCGCCATCCCAAGCGCTGGCAGGACGTGGAGGAACTGCTCGCCGCCGGCGTCGACGTGTGGACGACGCTGAATATCCAGCACCTCGAAGGCCTCAACGACATCCTGCAACGCATCACCGGCGTGAGGGTGCGCGAAACCGTGCCCGATCACGTGTTCGAGGAGGCCGACGAGATCGTGCTGGTCGATCTGCCGACCGACGAGCTGCTGAAGCGGCTCGCCGAGGGCAAGGTCTACGTGCCGGACATGGCCGACCGGGCGCGCAAGCGGTTCTTCAAGCCGGAGAACCTGACGGCGCTGCGCGAGCTGGCGCTGCGCCGCGCCGCCGAGCGCGTCGACGCCGACCTCGTCGATCACATGCAGGCGCAGGCGATCGAGGGCCCGTGGCCGGCGGGCGAGCGCATCCTTGCCTGCGTCGGCCCCGACAGCGACGCGACCTCGATCGTGCGCGCCGCCAAGCGGCTCGCCGACGTGATGGACGCGCCGTGGATCGCCGTCACGGTCGAGGGGCCGGGCGAGCAGCTCAACGATGCAGCGACCGCCGCCATGTCGATGCGGCGATGACACTGGCGCGATCGCTCGGCGCCGAGACGACGACGCTGGCGGCCAGCGACATCGCCGGCCGAGCTGCTGCGCTTTTCCAAGTTCGAGAACGTGACGCAGATCGTGCTCGGCCGCTCGCGCGGCGGCTTCATCACGGAGCTGTTGCGCCGCTCGCTGCCGCACGAGCTGTTGCGGCGCGCCGACGGCGTCGCCGTGCATGTCATCACCGGCTCAAAGCGCGAAGCAAGACGCCCGCCTCGCGCCACGCTGCCGGCGTCGGCCAATTTTGCACTCGCGCCGCTCGTCTGGTCGACGGTGGCCGTCGCCAGCGCTGTCGGCGTCGGACAGGTGCTGACGCGGCTCACGACATTTCCCAACATCTCGATGATCTTCCTGATGGCGGTGGTGTTCTCCGCCGTCACCTTCGGCATCTGGCCGGCGGTCTACGCCTCCGTGCTGTCGTTCCTCGCCTACAATTTCTTCTTCATCGAGCCGCTCTACACCTTCACGATCGCCAGGCCGCACGAGCTGCTGGCGCTCTTCATCTTTCTGGCGATCTCCGTCGTCACGTCGACCATGGCCGGGCGCATCCGCGAGCAGGCGCAGCTGGCGGTGAAGCGCATGCGCGCGACGCGGCGGCTCTATGAATTCTCGCGCCGGCTGTCGGGCGTCGCCTCGTACGACGACATTCCGGAGGCGGCGGTTGCCGAGATCCATACCAGCCTGGGGCGGCCGGCGGTCGTGCTGCTCGCCGTCGATGGCGAACTGGAGCTGCGTGCCGCCTGGCCGCCGGAAGAAGCGCTCGACACGGCCTCGATGACGGCGGCGCGCTGGGCGATCGAGCACGACGAGCCGGCGGGCGCCGATACGGCGACGCTGCCGGCGGTGCCGTGGTTGTTCCTGCCGCTGAAAACGGGGCGCGCCGCGTTTGGCGTCGTCGGCGTCGGCCGCGACGAGGACCGAGGTCGACGCTCGACCCGGAGGCGCGCGCGCTGCTCGATACGCTTGCCGAGCAGACGGCGGCGGCGCTCGACCGCGCCTCGCTCGGCCGCGAGATGGTGGCGGCGCGCAGCGCGACCGAAACCGAGCGCGTGCGCAACACGCTGCTGGCGTCGATCTCGCACGACTTCCGCACGCCGCTCGCCTCGATCCTCGGCTCGGCGACGAGCCTCATCGACTACGGCGACAAGCTCGGCGATCAGGATCGCAAGAACATGCTCGCCGACATCCGCGACGAGACGGAAGGCCTCGATCAGATGGTGCGCAATCTGCTGGCCATGACGCGTATCGATGCCGGCGCGCTGGAGGTGCGCCGCGACTGGGTCGACCTGCGCGAGATCGTCGAGCGCGTCGTCGACGCCGCGCGCCGCCGCGGTGCAGGGCAGACGCATCGAGGTTCGCCTGCCCGCCGACCTGCCGATGGTGCGTGCCGATGCCAAGCTGGTCGAGCAGGCGCTCGGCAATGTGGTCGGCAACGCCATTGCGCATACGCCGGCCGAGACGCAGGTCGTCATCGACGCCGAGGCAACGCCCGCAGCCGTTCTCCTGCGCGTCACCGACGACGGCCGCGGGCATTCGCGCCCGAGCTGCTGCCGCACGTGTTCGAGAAATTCGTGCACGCGCGCGAGCACCGAAAGCCGGCGTTGCCGACGGCGGCGAAAGCACCGGCCTCGGGCTGGCCATCGCCAAGGGCATCATGGAGGCGCACGGCGGGACGCATCGAGGCGCTGAGCCCGGTCGCTCAGCGGACGCGGCACGCGCGTGACGCTGACGTTTCCCGCGCGAGGAGGCGCCGCCATGAGCGGCAACGCCCGCGTCCTCGTGGTCGACGACGAGCCGGCCATCCTGCGCTTTCTCAAGCCGGCGCTGGAAGCCAACGACTACGAGGTGGCGAGCGCCGGCGACGCTGGCCGAGGCGATGAAGCGCATCGCCAAGGAGCCG
Source organism: uncultured Alphaproteobacteria bacterium (assembly GCA_963759735.1). GTDB lineage: Bacteria > Pseudomonadota > Alphaproteobacteria > Rhizobiales > Hyphomicrobiaceae > Hyphomicrobium_A. The sequence goes on along the minus strand of CAVXAF010000001.1, from coordinate 109,445 downwards.
CCCGACGTCGTGGTGCTCGATCTCGGCCTGCCCGACGGCGACGGCAAGGACGTGATCCGCCAGGTGCGGCAGTGGTCGCAGGTGCCGATCATCGTGCTGTCGGCGCGCGAGCGCGAAGCCGAAAAGATCGAGGCGCTCGACCTCGGCGCCGACGATTTCGTCAACAAGCCGTTCGGCGTCGGCGAGCTGATGGCGCGCATGCGCACGGCCCTGCGCCATCGCCGCCAGACGCAAGGCGAGGCGGCCGTCGTCCGCATCGGCGCGCTGGAGATCGACTTGCCGCGCCGGCGCGTCGCCGCGCGATGGCGCCGAGGTCAAGCTGACGCCGAAGGAGTTCGAGCTGCTGACCTGCCTGGCGCGCCATCCCGGCAAGGTCATGACGCACCGGCAACTGCTGACCGCGGTCTGGGGACCGGCGCATGCCCAGGACACGCAGTACCTGCGCGTCTATATCGGGCAGCTGCGCCAGAAGATCGAAGATCGACCCCGACGATCCGAAGATCATCCTGACCGAACTCGGCATCGGCTATCGGCTCGCGGAGGCCTGATCGGTCGCGTGTCCCTTCCGAATGATGCGGAACACGGACCGCAAATCGGCGCTCTTAACCCAATCCCGTCGCTTCGATGAAAGCGCTGTGTATTTCTGATCTAAGAGCCGGCGATCGGTGGTCGGCGCAAGTTGCCTCACGCCGGTTCCGTTGTCAGACAAAGCCGGAGCGCCATCCTCGTCATGAAGGATAACGTCGAGTACGACGCCATCGTTGTTGGTTCCGGCGCTGCCGGCGGTTGGGCGGCCAAGGAGCTAACCGAAGGCGGCATGCGGGTATTGATGCTCGAGGCGGGGCGCATGGTCGATCCCGTCGCCGACTTCCGACAACCGGCCAAAGCCGGGCACCAGCTTATCGTGGGCCATCCCATCCTGACGCGCGCGCGAGCGGCGCTGTTCGGCGGCCAGTACGTCCAGGCGCGGAGCATCGCCTTCGGTCCGTTGACGCGGAGCTTCTTCGTCAATGATCGCGACAACCCCTACACGACGCCCCCGCAGAAGCCATTCAACTGGTTCCGCGGCAGGCAGGTCGGAGGACGGCTCTACACGTGGGGCCGTATCGTTTTCAGGATGTCGGACGATGACTTCAAGGCTGCAAGCGCGGACGGCTACGGCGTCGATTGGCCGATCTCTTACGCCGACATCAGTCCGTATTACGACCGCGTCGAGACCTTCCTTGGCGTTAACGGCACTGCTGAGAATATTTCAGGGCTGCCGGATGGGAAATACATAAAGCCGACGACACTCAACGCTGCCGAGCGGAAATTTCGCGATGTCGTGGAGATTGGCAGTCCGGACACACGCGTCATCCCGACGCGCTATGTCAGCAACAACGCCTCGCGCATCCCGCTGACCATCAAGGCGGCGCGCGAAACCGGGCGCCTCACCTTGCGAAGCGACGCGGTAGTGGAGAGCATCGAGACCGACTCCGTGACCGGCCGCGCCACCGGCGTGCGCTACATCGACCGGCAGAACAAGCAAATGACCACGGCACGCGCGAAAGTCGTCGTGCTGTGCGCCAGCACGATCGAGACCGTGCGCATTCTGTTGAATTCGCGGAGCGACCGGCATCGCCACGGCCTTGGCAATTCGTCCGGCAAGCTGGGCCACTACCTTATGGACCACGTGCACGTGGTACTTTCCGGGCCACACGCTGACATCGAGGCGAACGGTGTCGCGCAGACAGACGCATTCGATTTCGGCAAGATCGGCGGCTTCTATGTGCCGCGGCGGCGCAAATCGGCGCCTGCGTCAGGCAACTACCTCCGCGGCTTCGGTATCATGGGCGGCATCGGCCGCGGCTATCCGTTCTGGCACCTCACGGCGCAGGGCGAAATGCTGCCGCGCTTTGAAAATTCGATCTCGCTGGATCCGCACAAGAAGGACGCCTGGGGCATTCCGGCGGCGCGCATCGAGCTCGCTTACGGCGACAACGAGAACCGCATGATCGAGGACGCTTTCCGCACCATGCGGCGCATGGTGTCTGCCGCGGGGCTTGAGGCGCGTGCGACGCCGACGGGGAAGAAGCTGCAGAACCTCGTATTCAGTATTATGCGCAGGCGCCTCGTCATGGCATCGGGCGCCGGAGTGCCGGGCGCGGCAGTGCACGAGGTGGGTGGCGCGCCGATGGGCACCGCCGCGAAGGACTCGGTGCTCAACCGATTCAACCAGTGCTGGGACGCGGACAACGTTTTCGTAACGGACGGAGCCTGCTTCGTCTCCAGCGGCGCGCAGAATACGACCCTCACGATCATGGCCCTGACCGTGCGAGCCTGCGAACACATTCTGCGACAGCATCACGCGGGGTCCTGGCGCTAGCTCATTCACAACCGCGACGTCACCGCACGTCGACCGTCGGCAAGTCGTCGAGGTGGGTCCGCCGCGTTCACTTTATGCACGGATCAGCATGGCGAGCCGATTGCGGCGCGCGTTAGCGTGGCGCCATGATGAAGGCCTTGGCAATTGCTGCGACGCTGGCGCTGATGGTCGAAATCGGTGCGCGCCTGCTCGGCCTTGGTGATCCGGCTCTCACCATCACGCACCCAACCATCGAGTACCATCTGGCCCCGAACCAGGACGTTTCCCGTTTTGGCAACCGCGTGGCCGTCAATGCGTGGGGCATGCGTTCGCCGCCCGTCGCCAAGACGAAGGATGCGAGCCGCCGCGTTCTGGTGCTGGGGGATTCGGTCGTGAACGGCGGCAATCGCACCGATCAGGCCGAACTCGCCACCAGCCTGCTGAGCCGCGACGAAGTTCTCTACCTCAATGCGTCGGCCATCAGCTGGGGTCCCCAGAACATGCTGGCCTACGTCGACGCGTACGGTTTCTTCGACGCCGAACTCACCGTGATCGTCGTCTCGGCGCACGATGCGTTCGATGTTCCGACATTTGAGCCGCCTGACCCGCGCGTGCACCCGATGCAGCGGCCGTGGTCGGCCACGGCCGAGTTGGTCGGGCGTTATGTGCTCCCGCGCATATGGGAGCCGGTGACGAGGACCCCTCCGGCACCGACCACGCCATTGGCCCTGCCGGCGTTTGACCGACTACTGGCCAAGGCCAGCGCGCAGGGGTCGGTGTGCGTCGTCCTGCACGCGACGCGCGAAGAAATGTCGGGCATCGCGGCGCCGGGCTATGTGGCGTTGATGGAGGCGGCAGGCCACGCGGGCGCGCGCGTGATTGAGGATCGACGATTCCTGCAAGTGGACTCAGCGTTCCGCGACAACATCCATTTGACCGCGGCTGGGCAGCAGCAGTTGGCGAAAACCATAGCGGAATGCTCATGAACTAGGCGCATGTGCGCCGAGTGTTTAAGCACTCACCCCTTAACCATTCCAATCGAGGAACGGGCTAATCCTTCATAGGCATAGCGGGACAGACGCAGACAAAGGAGAATCAAAACGCTGTAGGGCGTTGTCGGCGGGGATGTAATGACGATTGGTGAAAAGCTGAAGGCGGCTGGGGGATTCCCCGCCGGCTTTGACTATCTTCGATTCTCATTGGCCATTTCAGTCGTCGTCTGGCACTCGGTCTATCTGTGCTACGGAGAAGCGGGCGAGCTGCCATTCTGGACAGGCTGGCCGCGGCCTTTCGTATTTGCCATCCTGCCGGCGTTTTTTGGGATGGGCGGATTTCTCGTCACCGCCAGCGTTCAGCGCAACAGCATTCCAGCGTTCTTATCGCTGCGCGCGGCGCGCATCTATCCGGCGCTATTCTGCGATATCATCATCGCCGCCTTCCTGCTGGGTCCGCTGCTGACGACGCTGCCGCTCGCCGAATATTTCAGCCACCGCGAGTTCTGGACCTACCTGCTCAATCTCTCGGGCAAGATCCACTACCAGCTGCCCGGCGTCTTCCACGGCAACCCCGGTGGCAGCGAGGTGAACCGCCAGCTGTGGACCATTCCCTACGAGTTCATTTCCTACGCCGCGATCGCTGGCGTCGCCATGTTCGGCTTGATCCGCCGACCGGCGATGCTCTTCCTCTTCGTCGCGGCCGCAACCCTGTACGCCACCTACAAAGACATCACTGAACTGGAACTCGTCGCCGGACCTCCGGGCCGTTACCTGGTGTTGGCCTGCCTGTGGGGCACGTTCCTTTACGTGTGTCGCGATCGCATCCCCCATTCGCGCGCCGCCCTCGGCGCTGCGATCGTCGCGGCATTCGCGCTTCTTTGCTTCCCCGCAACCACGAGCCTATCGGCGCTGCCGGTGGTCTACATCGCGGTGTGGCTTGGGACGCACAATCCTCCACGGCGGTTCCCCGTCGCTGGTGCCGACTATTCGTACGGGATCTATATCTACGGCTACCCGATCCAGCAGACGATCGCGTATCTCCTGCCGGACCATCGCGATTGGTACGTGAGCGTCGTGCTCGGCGTCCTCTTCGCCTGGCTGGCCGCCTTCCTGTCCTGGCATCTCGTGGAGTGGCCGGTCCTGCGGCGCAAGAACGACATCGTGGCTGCGGCCGACAACGCTGCGGCGCGCCTCAAGGGCTGGCTGAGCGGGCTGCGTCCGCTGGTGCCGAGCGTCTTGCCGGGGCGGGTGTCGCTTCCGTATTTCTGGGGTTGGCTGGGAGCCAACGGGCGCTCGGCCGAGAGCGCGCCTCCAAGTTCGGTCCGGCCGGACTGATCCGCGGCGCGGCGCCCTCGCGTGTTCGGCAGCCTTGATCGTGACTTACCTGGGGGCGGCAAAGAGTCCCCGCACGGAACGGCGGGCGATGCGCGAAATATCCCTCCCGACCCGGCTGATGCCGCGACGGCGGATGCTTTCAAAATCCATGGCATCGGTCAGGAATGCTTTGCAGGTTGCGTAGGTGCTCGCGTTGCTCAGCCGCTTGCCGCCAGAGGCGGTGAACTCATCGAAGTCGACCAAGGCGCGCAGCCTGGCGTCTTGGGTGACCGGGGCATGCGCGACTCTGTTGGTGCAGTCAGCCCAACGCGTGAGGGGAAACACCAAGTCCCCGGACCCATCGTCGATCAGATCGTTGCGAATGAAGAATGCATCCAGCTTGGGGATGACCCAAAGCAACGAGTAGCCGTGCAGCGCGGCCAGACTGGTCAGGGCCTTCAGCGATGCGCCGTAAGCCCTGTCCCCGGCGAAGCCGAGGTCAGTATTGGCGGGGAAGGTAATCGCGGCGTCCAATGGGAAGTTGGGGTTATATTCGACGGAGAACACCCGGGCCCGGTACTTTGTCAGCAGCGCCCTGAATACCCAAAGATCGGTGGTGTTGATGTCGATGGATACGTACTCGGGCTCCTTCGGCACGTTGTACTTGGCAAAAATCTCGCAGATGTTGTCTGGGGTCAAAAAGTGCTTGTGAAGGTTGATGGCGGGGTTCTCGCAGTCTCCATCCAGCAGCAGGGAATCCCATCCTGCGTTCACCGCTAGGTTGGCCACGTTGGCGCCGCTGCCGCCGGTGAGCGACATATCGTTGAAGCCGAACTCGACGCAAAATGGCGGCGTGTTGACGGTCCCGATATTGGCAAAAATCTCATCAAGCAAAACGTCTTGGTAGGATTGGGAGTAGCGTCCTTTAGCGAACCGTTTGGCGGGAAGGGCGGCAATCCAATCTTTCATCGCTGATGGCTCTCAATCGAACTTGCATGCCTTGGGCCTGGGACTTTCGCAGGCGCCAGAAACATCGGCTCACTCGGGACGATGCGGGCCTCAAGGTCGCAGGGCTGAGTCCGGAAATCCACTGATTTCAAGCGTGCGAACCCACGGTGCGAGAGCGGGCAGCTTGCCGCGTCACACGGCTGTGTCGCGCGCCGCGCACACTGCCGCGTGGCTACGTTATCGGCTGGAAAATAACGTTACTGGCGACACAACCTAGGGTTGTGTAGGGCTGTCCCGTACTGACGCTGTTAGGCAGAATCAGACGCGGGATTCGTATGGCAGCAACGCCCAATACACGAGGCGCCACGGTGTTGATCGCCAGCTATCCGCGCAGTGGCAATAACCTCGTGCGGTTCTTCATCGAATATGTCACCGGACGGGCTACGCTCGGCTGCGACGACACCCCGGAGGATGCGCCGATCTTTGCGGGAGCAGTTTTTGCCGAGCTAGCGCACGTGTGCCACAAGGATCCGGTCGCACGCAAAGCCCACCAAGCCGATGAGATCAGGGCGCTTCAACGCCGCGTGCCGCTTGGCAAGATGATCCTCGTGCAGCGCGACCCAGCCGAGGCGATCTTATCGTACCGCCCGCGGCCTAAGGGAATGTCGCGGCTTCGCTATCTGTGGAAGGTGGCGGGCGACGCTCGGCGGTACAACGCCTTAAACCGCTTGTTCAGAAGCTGGCCGCACCCAAAGCTGTTGGTGCGGTACGATTACCTGACGTCAGGCAAGGGTGCGGTGGAAATCACCCGCATTGTACGTTTCCTAGGCGAGGCGGATTCACCCAGAGGGCGCCAGGCAGTAAAGAATTTCAGAGATCTCAGAGAATATTTCGGTGAGGCGCACCAACCAAGCCACATGCGTTCATTCTCAAATCGTGGCGATGTGGACTATTACAAAAAGCGCGCCGACCCCCTTGCCGTGAAAATTATCTACGCTCTGGTGCGGCCGGCGAACTAACTTGAAGACACGCTTCCCGACCGCAATCCCTAAGCGCCTAGAGTTTACGTCGCGCGTGCAGCGGTTGCGCCCGCGCGGTGCCTGCATTAACACCCCGGCATAGGGCGCGCGGTCCATCGCGCCCCTGCCGGTAGGTACGGGGCGTCATTGGCATATGGATAGGTGGATCCGACGGCTCCTTGAGCGCACCCTGGCCGACCGGGTTGCGGTCGGAAATGCCACCAAGCCCTCGCAGGTCAGAGCGCTGCTGCAGCTCTTGAAGCCCGTCCCACAGCGCGCCGGCCTGCAGCGCTTTGGTCCGCCCGGTGATGGCGGCTACCTGATGCCCGACGATCTCGACGGCATCGCCGCCTGCATATCGCCGGGGGTGTCGGCGCAGTGCGGTTTCGACGAAGCCATGGCCGCGCGCGGCATGGACGTCTACATGGCCGATGCCTCGGTCAGTGGGCCGCCCGTCCCCAACCCGGCATTTCATTTCACGCCGAAGTTTCTCGACGTCTGGTCTTCGCCGCAGACCATGACCCTCGCCGAACAGTGCGTTCCGGTCGCCGACGGCGATCTCCTGCTGCAAATGGATATCGAGGGGGCCGAGTATCGCGTGCTGGCCGCCGTCCCCGATGAGCTCCTGCGCCGCTTCCGCATCATGATCATCGAGTTTCACGACCTCGATGCCATGTTTTCACGCTTTGGCTATTCGATCCTGCAGCCCGTGTTCGCCAAGCTGACGGCTCACCACAGCGTCGTGCACATTCATCCCAACAACTGCATCGCTCCGGTGAAGCGCTTCGGGCTGAGCGTGCCGCCGATCATGGAATTCACGTTCTATCGCAACGATCGCATCGAGCGGGACGGCGCACAGGCCCTGACATTCCCGCATCCTTTGGATGCCACCTGCATGCCAATGCGGTCGGACGTCGAACTGCCGGCCTGCTGGTGGCAAGGGGCGTAGGCAGCTGCCGACATGCCGGGGCCGGGTAATGCCTCGGGCGTTACTGCCCTCTAGTCGCGAATTGACAGCGCGCCGCTACCTGCCTCTTGATGACGGTTGCGCGGGGAAGGCGGCTGGGTTAACACCGGAACTGCCGATATTGCGCTGCAGCGCACACGCGTTGGGGCGGTAGCGCGGGCGGCCAGGCCGTTCGAAGGCCCGTCCACAGGCTCCGCCGCAGGCACGCACACATGGACCAGCTCTTTTACGACTACCTGCCGATCGCCATCTTCATCGGAGTGGCGCTGTTCATCGCGCTGGCCCTGATGGCGGTGCCGTTCATGATCGCGGTCAATAATCCCGATCCCGAGAAGGTCTCGGCCTACGAGTGCGGATTCAACGCCTTCGATGATGCCCGGATGAAGTTCGACGTGCGCTTCTATCTCGTCGCCATTCTGTTCATCATCTTCGATCTGGAAGTCGCCTTCCTTTTCCCTTGGGCGGTCGCCTTCGGCGACATCGGACTGTTCGGTTTCTGGTCGATGATGCTGTTCCTGGCCGTGCTGACCGTCGGGTTCATCTACGAATGGCGCAAGGGAGCGCTGGAATGGGATTGATCACCCCGACACGCGACGCGCCTGCCTCCGGCAGGACAACTGAGCTGGCAGGATCCGGCGGCATCCTCGTCAAGCCGGGTGATGAGGGATTCACGCAAATCTCCTCGAGCCTGGCCGACAAAGGTTTCCTCGTCACGACGACAGACGATCTCATCAACTGGGCGCGCACAGGTTCGCTCATGTGGATGACGTTCGGGCTCGCCTGCTGCGCTGTCGAGATGATGCAGGCCTCGATGCCCCGCTACGACTTGGAACGCTTCGGATTTGCGCCACGCGCGTCCCCGCGCCAGTCGGACGTGATGATCGTCGCCGGCACGCTGACCAACAAGATGGCGCCGGCGCTGCGCAAGGTCTACGACCAGATGCCGGAGCCGCGCTACGTCATCTCCATGGGAAGCTGCGCCAACGGCGGCGGCTACTATCATTACTCCTACGCCGTCGTGCGCGGCTGCGACCGCATCGTGCCGGTCGACATCTATATCCCAGGCTGCCCGCCGACGGCCGAGGCGCTGGTCTATGGCGTGCTGCTGCTACAGCGGAAGATCCGCCGCACCGGAACGATCGAGAGATAGTCGGCAGTAAAAATCGGAACCAGCGTGTATGGGCTTATTTTCGTGGGGGAAGAAAAAGAGTGCAGGCTCTACAAGCCCCGGGCCCGACGCGGATGGTGTGTACAGCCAGATACCGAAGAACGCCAAATGGGGGCTGGGCCCCGATCCGGCCGGCGATCCGCTGAAGTTCGTTCCCGGTCCGGGTGACCTTTACTTCGATGTCGTGGATTGGGGCTGGGGCGACGTTTTGAAATCTGCCGCACTGATCAAGTCGCCCGACGGCTTGATGGGATTCGGTTTCATATTCGAGTTGTCAGACGGCACCTTGAGAGATCGCGTGGAGGTCCAGAGCTTGGCGCACCTCACGGGCAAGGCTGACGACCGGAAAGAGATCGAATGGCAAATTCCGAAGGGTCATCCCACGCGGCGGGCATACTTGGCCTCGCTCGGCGAGCCAACGACCAATCTTGTGAGATTTGTCGAAAAGTGCTTTGGGCTCGCCGGCACCGCTTTGCCGGCCATCCCGGAAAAATCAGGCGTTAGCTGCATCTTCGTCATTCTGCGTGGCCGTATCGTGCCCCAGGCGGGCCTTTTCACGGCCAGATGCAAGATTTTCCTGGGTGCGGATGGCACCGACGGGGACGACAAATATGCGGAGTTCTTCCTCAACCTGAACTCCGTGACCAAAAAAATTTGGTTGTCTCAAAAGGCAGCCGCCTATCAAGGTCCGATCATCCGGTGGATGACCGGGCAAGCGGGATTGGCGCAATGACGGGCGGCAAATCTCGCGCGATTAGCTGCTTCTCAAGCGGAAATGACCATGCTTGCTGATCTGGAAACACATGTCTCCTCGAAGCTCGGCGAAAGCGTGCTCGACACGCGCATCACCCATGGGGAACTGACGCTCGATGTCGCGCGCGACAAGATCGTCGAGGTGCTGACCTTCCTGCGCGATGATACCGGCTGCCTGTTCGAGGTGCTGATCGACATCTGCGGCGTCGACTGGCCGGCGCGCGAAAAGCGCTTCGATGTCGTTTATCACCTGCTGTCGCCGCGTCTCAATCAGCGCATTCGCCTGAAGCTGATGACCGACGAGCAGACGCCGGTGCCGAGCACGGTCGACGTCTATTCCGCCTCCAACTGGTTCGAGCGCGAAGCTTACGACATGTACGGCATCCTGTTCTCCGGCCACCCCGATCTGCGCCGCCTGCTCACCGATTATGGCTTCCAGGGCTATCCGCTGCGCAAGGACTTCCCGCTCACAGGCTATGTCGAGGTGCGCTACGATGACGAGCAGAAGCGCGTCGTCTACGAGCCGGTAGAACTCGCCCAGGAATTCCGCTCCTTCGACTTTGAATCGCCATGGGAAGGAACGCGTTCGGTGCTGCCGGGCGATGAGAAGGCCAGCGGTCCAGCCGGCAAGGTATGAGCGGACCGGTAACGAGCTGAAGCGATGCAACGCGAGCCGTCCAACCTCATTGCCACTGCCGTCGCCGTCGTGGCCGGCATCCTCGCCTGGGACCTGGTGCGCCTGATCGGCGATCGCAGGGAAGCATGGGATGATCCCAACTATTGGTTTATCGGCGTTCCGCTCATGCTGTTCACCGCCTTCCTGCTCGGCCTCGCCTTTCGCGACAGGCCCTGGCGCTGGGTCGCCGCAATGCTCGGTGCCCAGGCCGCCTGGGCACTCCTGCTGTCTGTTATCGCTGACGGGGTCCCGAGCCTGTTCCCGCTCGGCCTGTTGATGTTTGCGCTGGTCGCCGTACCCTGTCTTGCAGCCGCCTATGCCGGCAGGATGCTCGGCCAGCGGGCGCAGGAGTGAGCCGATGAGCATCGTCCCCGAGCAGGTGCGCATGATCGAGGCCAACGCCGCTCTCGCCATCCAGGAACTGTCGGCCCTGAGCCAGACGAACTTTGGCTTCGACGAGGATTCGGTTGCCTGGGTCGAAGGCTTCATCGAGCGACAGCGCGAAAAAGCCGGCGCCGAAGCGAGCAGCGGGCTCGTCAACGTGCTCGGGAGCTATCTCGGGCAGGCGATCATCGCCGCGACGGGCGCTGCTTGGGATACCGACGACAGCGGCAACCTCGGCATCGTGTTCGCCAATGGTGACATGGCGTACCCCTTCACCAAGGTCGGCAAGCAGATCGAACAGGGCGTCGAGGGTGGCGAGTCGATCCTCAGCTTCTACAACGTATGCATCGAGCACATCGCAACTGGCGATCTGCATCGGGAGGCCGACAGCGAGGCGCCATGAAGGACACGCTGCAACCGGGCGCAACGGCGCAATTCGCGTTTCGCATCCCGGCCGAGAAGACGGTGCCGCATCTTTATCCGGAGGCGCCCGAGTTCCGCGAGATGCCGACCGTGTTCGCCACCGGCTTCATGGTCGGCCTCATGGAATGGACATGCCTCAAGGTTCTCGCACCGCATCTGGAAGCCGGCGAGGGGAGCCTGGGCGTGCACATAGATGTGTCGCACGTCGCCGCCACCGTGCCCGGCCAAACGGTCACCGTCGATGCCGAGTGCACCAAGGTCGCCGGGCGCCGGGTGTGGTTCAACGTGCGCGCCCACGACGGCATCGACCTCATCGGTGAGGGCAGCCATGAGCGCATGATCATTCCGTGGTCGCGCTTCGTCGCCCGCGTCAACGAGAAGGCCAAACTCGCCCGCGTCGCCCAGATCGGCTAATACGAATATCGGCAGCGCAATCGGTAGACCAATGCCAGAAACAGACATCCGCCAATTCAATATCAACTTCGGCCCGCAGCATCCGGCGGCGCACGGCGTGTTACGCCTCGTGCTGGAACTCGACGGCGAGGTGGTGGAGCGCGTTGATCCGCACATTGGTCTCCTGCATCGCGGTACCGAGAAGCTGATCGAGCACAAGACCTACCTGCAGGCCATCGGCTACTTCGACCGGCTCGACTACGTGGCTCCGATGAACCAGGAGCATGCCTTCTGCCTCGCGGCGGAGAAGCTGCTCGGCCTGGAGGTGCCCAAGCGCGCCCAGCTCATTCGCGTCCTCTATTCTGAAATCGGGCGACTTCTGTCGCATCTCCTCAACGTGACGACCCAAGCAATGGATGTCGGCGCGCTCACCCCGCCGCTGTGGGGCTTTGAAGAGCGCGAGAAGCTGATGGTGTTCTACGAGCGTGCCTCGGGCAGCCGCATGCACGCTAAGTATTTCCGCATGGGTGGCGTCCACCAGGACCTGCCGCCCGAGCTGATCGACGACATCTCCGACTTCTGCGCGCACCATCCCAAGGTGCTCGACGACATCGAGACGCTGCTGACCGACAACCGCATCTTCAAGCAGCGCAATGTCGACATCGGAATCGTCAGCCTCGACGACTGCTTCGACTGGGGCTTTTCCGGCGTCATGGTGCGCGGATCGGGCGCCGTCTGGGACCTGCGCAAGGCGCAGCCCTACGAGTGCTACGCCGAATTGGATTTTGACATCCCGATCGGCAAGAACGGCGACTGCTATGATCGCTACCTGGTGCGCATGGAGGAGATGCGCCAGTCGGTGAAGATCATGCAGCAGTGCTGCGACAAGCTGCGGGCACCCGAGGGCCAGGGGCCGTTCGTCGCCGCCGACCGCAAGGTGGTGCCGCCCAAGCGCGCCGACATGAAACGGTCGATGGAAGCGCTGATCCACCACTTCAAGCTCTACACCGAAGGCTTCCACGTGCCGGCCGGGGAGGTTTATGCGTGCGTTGAGGCGCCTAAGGGCGAGTTCGGCGTGTACCTCGTCGCAGACGGCTCCAACAAGCCCTACCGCTGCAAGATACGCGCGCCGGGCTTCCCGCATCTGCAGGCCATGGACTTCCTCACGAGGAAGCACATGCTCGCCGACGTCTCGGCCATTTTGGGCTCCATCGACATCGTCTTCGGCGAAATCGATAGGTAGGTATGCAAGTCGACCATCTCTTTGTGCTGGCGGTCGGGGCCATCGGCTGGGGGTTGTCGCTCGCCACATACCGGCCCATGGCGCAGCTGAACGGCTGGCCATTGGGGAGCGCCCAGTCGACGCTTCCGGCGGTCACGACCTCGTTCGGCATTGTCTCGGCTGCTGTCGGCCTCGCCTTCGCGGCGGCACTCGGCGCTCAGCACGGCGGCCTCGTAATCCTGATCTTCGGCGTCGGGGTTGCGATCTTCTGGAGCGGCTTTCTGCGCGTGGGCGCGCAATCGGCGCTGCTGCTCGCCCCGCTGTCCGCGCTGCTGCTGATCATCTCCTGGGCGCTGCAGGCGCCGGCCGTGACGCTGCCCTGACGACATCCTGCCACCCATCAACGACACGATGGCGCGGCACGCCCGCAAACGCTTGCGTTGCGGCGCATCTGGACGTAGTGAACGGTGATTGTGCGCTGCGTCAAAATCGGCGAAACTAGCGCGTAGCCGGACCGATCGCGGCCCGCTGTCGCGCGTTTATAGCCGCGCTCCCGAGAGGTGCCGTCCTTGGCCGTCCGTCGCCTATATCCCGAGCAGCCGCTGAGCTTCGCCTTCACCCCCGATAACCTTGCCTGGGCGAAGCGCCAGATCGCCAAGTACCCGCCGGGCAAGGAGGCCTCGGCCGTGCTGCCGCTGCTGTGGCGCGCCCAGGAGCAGGAGGGCTGGACCACCGAGCCCGCCATCCGCGCCATCGCCGACATGCTGGGCATGGCCTACATCCGGGCGCTTGAAATCGCGACGTTTTACACGATGTTCCAACTTGCCCCGGTGGGGAAGACAGCCCACTTACAGGTGTGCGGCACGACCCCCTGCATGCTGCGCGGCTCCGAAGCGCTGATCGAGATCTGCAAAGAGCGCATTGCCGAGCACGCCCATGAGCTTTCCGCCGACGGTGGTTTCTCGTGGGAGGAAGTCGAGTGCCTCGGCTGCTGCGCCAACGCGCCAGTCGTGCAGATCGGCAAGGATACGTTCGAAGACCTCGACCCTGCGCTATTTGAGACGTTGCTGTTGAACTTGCGGACAGGCAAAACTGTCAAGCCAGGTTCACAGACAGGTCGCCGCGCATCGTGCCCCGCCGGCGGCCCGACGACGCTTCTCGACGAAGGTAAGCGCGACTCGGAAAAGGTGTGAGGAGATCAGGACTGCAATGCTGCTGCAGGACAAGGACCGCATCTTCCGCAATCTCTACGGCTTCCATGATTGGCGGCTCGCCGGCGCGCGCGCGCGCGGCGCCTGGGATGGCACCAAGGCGCTGATCGACAAGGGTCAGGACTGGATCATCAACGAGATGAAGTCGTCGGGCCTGCGCGGCCGCGGCGGCGCCGGCTTTCCCACAGGGCTCAAGTGGTCGTTCATGCCCAAGAACGACGTGCGCCCTTCCTACCTCGTCATCAATGCCGACGAGAGCGAGCCCGGCTCGTGCAAGGACCGCGAGATCATGCGCCATGATCCGCACTTGCTGATCGAGGGGGCGCTGCTCGCGTCCTTCGCCATGAGGGCGCACACCTGCTTCATCTACGTGCGCGGCGAATTCATCCGCGAGCGCGAGCGCCTGCAGGCGGCGATAGACGAGGCGTATGACGCGAAGCTGATCGGCAAGGACAATGCCAACGGCTGGGACTTCGATATCGTCGTGCATCACGGCGCCGGTGCGTACATCTGCGGCGAAGAGACGGCGCTGATCGAGTCGATCGAGGGCAAGAAGGGTATGCCGCGGCTGAAGCCGCCGTTCCCGGCCAACGTCGGTCTCTATGGCGCGCCCACGACGGTCAACAACGTCGAGAGCATCGCCGTCGTGCCTGACATCCTGCGCCGCGGCGGGCAATGGTTCGCCTCGCTCGGGCTCCCCAACAACACCGGCACCAAGCTGTTCCAGATCTCCGGCCACGTGAACAAGCCGTGCGTCGTCGAGGAGGAGATGGGCATTCCGCTGCGCCAACTCATCGACGAGCATTGCGGCGGGGTACGCGGCGGCTGGGACAACCTGCTCGCCGTCATCCCGGGGGGCTCATCGATGCCGATGATCCCTGCCGATCAGTGCGATGGCCTGACTATGGATTTCGATGCCCTGGTCAAGGCCAAGTCGGGCCTCGGCACCGCCGCCGTCATCGTCATGGACAAGTCGACCGACATCATCAAGGCGATCGCCCGCATCGCCTACTTCTACAAGCACGAGAGCTGCGGCCAGTGCACGCCGTGCCGCGAGGGCACCGGATGGATGTATCGCGTGCTCGAGCGCATGCGCCACGGAGAAGCGGAAAAGCGCGAGATCGATCTGCTGTTCAACGTGACCAAGCAGGTCGAGGGTCACACCATCTGCGCGCTGGGTGACGCCGCGGCTTGGCCGGTACAGGGTCTCATCCGCAACTATCGGCATGTCATCGAAGAGCGTATCGACGCCCATCGCACGGCCGTCAAAGAAGCCGCCGAATAGATGCGAAACCGCGAAGGAACGTACCGTGGACCTGCTGGCGCTGATCATCGCTTCCTTCACGCTTCCCGCGGTCGTCGGCGCCGTGGCCCTGGGCGGGCTGCTCTATCTCTCGTGGGGATGGATCGGCGCGGTCCTCGGGGCGGTGTTCGGCTATTTGGCGGGCGTTTGGTTCGCGCAGCGCTTCGCCGGCGCGCCGATCTCCCCTTATGCCAAGGGCTGGGTGTCGCTGGGGCTTTTCATCGGCGGGCTCGCCCTCCTCGCCATTGCCACGCGATGAAGCGCTAATCGGGTAGAACGCATGACCAAGCCAATCATCATCGATGGCAAGCTTCTGGAGGTGGAGCCCGGTACCACCATCCTGCAGGCGTGCGAGATGGCGGGCGCAGAGATCCCGCGCTTCTGCTACCACGAGCGCCTGTCGATCGCCGGCAACTGCCGCATGTGCCTCGTCGAGGTGGAGGGCATCCCAAAGCCCATCGCCTCGTGCGCCATGGGCGTCGTCGATCTGCCGCCCAACCGCGACGGCGCACCGCGCAGCGTGCTGACCGCCAGCCCGCTGGTGAAGGCCGCCCGCGAAGGCGTGATGGAATTCCTGCTCATCAACCATCCGCTCGACTGCCCGATCTGCGACCAGGGCGGCGAGTGCGATCTGCAGGATCAGGCCATGGCCTTCGGCTTCGGCGGCTCGCGCTTCCTCGAAAACAAGCGCGCCGTCGAGGAGAAGTACATCGGGCCGCTGATCAAGACCTTCATGAACCGCTGCATCCATTGCACGCGCTGCATCCGCTTCATGACCGAGGTGGCGGGCGTGGAAGAGCTCGGCGCCATCGGGCGCGGCGAGGACATGGAGATCACCACCTACCTCGACCGCGGCATCCTTTCGGAGCTGTCGGCCAACGTGAACGACCTGTGCCCGGTCGGCGCGCTGACGCATCGGCCGTGGTCGTTCATTGCGCGCCCGTGGGAGCTCGAGAAGACCGAATCCGTCGACGTCATGGATGCGCTGGGGTGCGCGGTGCGTGTCGATTCCCGCGGCACCGCGGTGCTCCGCGTCCTGCCGCGCAACAACGACGACGTCAACGAGGAGTGGATTTCCGACAAGACCCGTTTTGCCTGCGATGGCCTGCGGACGCAGCGGCTCGACCAGCCGTACGTGCGTGAGAACGGCAAATTGCGCCCGGCGAGCTGGGAAGAGGCGCTTGCGTTGGCGGCGGAGAAACTGGCGGCGGCGCCGCCGGAGCGCATCGGCGCCATTGCCGGCGACATGGTCGGTGCCGAGGAAATGTTTGCGCTCAAGGACCTGGCTGCGCGCCTCGGAGTGACGAGCCTCGACTGCCGCCAGGACGGTGCCAAGCTCGATCCGGCGCTGGGCCGTTCCAGCTACCTGTTCAACTCCGCGGTCGCCGGTATCGACAGCGCCGACGTTATCCTGCTCATCGGCAGCAACCCGCGGCTCGAGGCGGCCGTGCTCAACGCGCGCATCCTGAAGCGCTGGCGCCAGGGCGGCCTCAAGGTCGGCGTCATCGGCGAGCCCGCGCCGCTGACTTATGCCTATGAGTACATGGGCGCCGGCGCGCAGACGCTCGGCGAACTGGCCGAGGGTAAGCACTCCTTCGCCGAGGCGCTGAAGGGCGCCCAGCGGCCACTGGTCATCGTCGGATCTGGCGTTGCTGCGCGCGCCGATGGTGCGGCGGTACTCGGCATGGCGGCGCGCATCGCGCTCAATGCCATGCAAGGCAAAGACGCGCCTGACTGGAATCCATTCAACGTGCTGCACACGGCGGCCTCGCGCGTCGCTGGTCTCGACCTCGGTTTCGTGCCGGGTAAGGGTGGGCTCGATGCCGGCGCGATGATCGCCGCTGCCGGCAAGGGTGCGCTCGACGTCCTGTACCTGCTCGGCGCTGACGAGATCGAGTTGCCGGCGGCCGGCAAGACCTTCGTCATCTATCAGGGCCATCACGGCGACCGCGGCGCCCATCGTGCCGATGTCATCCTTCCCGGCGCCGCCTACACCGAAAAGAGCGCCACCTACGTCAACCTCGAGGGCCGCGCGCAGTTGGCCGAGCGCTGCGTATTCCCGCCGGGCGAGGCCAAGGAGGACTGGGCGATCCTGCGCGCGCTGTCGGCTAAGGTCGGCAAGACGCTGCCCTACGACAACCTGCGTGATCTGCGCACGGCGATGTACAAGTCGGCGCCCGCGCTCGGCCGCCTCAATGCGCTGCAGGCCGCGCCTATCGCCGGTGTCGAGTCGCTCGCCAAAGCAGCCGGCAGCGTCGGCGGCGAAGCCTTCGTCTCGCCGATCAAGGACTTCTACCTGACCAATCCGATCGCGCGCGCCTCTGCCGTCATGGCCGAGATGAGCGCGCTAAAGAAGACGCTGCAGCCCTCGCCGCGCCTCAAGGCCGCCGAGTAGGGATTTATCGCCACGATGACCGACAGCTCCTGGCAGACTTGGTGGGAATACGGCCTGTGGTTTGCCGCCATGATCGGCTGGAGTCTGCTGACGCTCGTCGTGCTGCTGGTCATCATCGCCTTCCTCCTGCTCATGGACCGCAAGGTGTGGGCGGCGGTGCAGATGCGGCGCGGGCCGAACGTCGTTGGGCCGTTCGGGCTTTTCCAGTCGTTCGCCGACCTTCTGAAGTTCGCCTTCAAGGAGCCGATCATTCCGGCCGGCTCCAACAAGGGCGTGTTCCTGCTTGGCGCCACTGGCCACCGCCACCTTCGCGCTGGCTGCCTGGGCGGTAATCCCGGTCAACGAGGACGGCTTTGGCAAGTGGGTGATCTCCGACCTGAACGTCGGCGTTCTCTACCTGTTGGCGCTGTCGTCGCTGGCCGTCTATGGCATCATGATGGGGGGCTGGGCGTCGAACTCCAAGTACCCGTTCATGGGTTCGCTGCGCTCGGCGGCGCAGATGGTGTCCTACGAGGTCTCAATCGGCTTCGTCATCGTTACGGTCATCCTCTGCGTCGGCTCGCTCAACCTCACCGACATCGTCAATGCGCAGAAGACGGGGCTGGGGACGCACGCCGGCCTGCCGGCCTCGGCGCTGGACTGGTACTGGCTCGCCCTGCTGCCGATGTTCGTCATCTTTTTTGTTTCGGCTCTGGCGGAGACCAACCGGCCGCCGTTCGATCTGGTCGAGGCGGAGTCGGAACTCGTCGCCGGCTTCATGGTCGAATACTCCTCGACACCCTATCTATTGTTCATGCTCGGCGAGTACGTGGCTATCGTCACCATGTGCGCCCTGGCGACGATTCTGTTCCTCGGCGGCTGGCTGCCGCCCGTGGCGGTTGCCCCATTCACCTGGGTGCCGGGAATATTCTGGTTCCTGGGTAAGTGCGTCTTCGTCTTCTTCCTGTTTGCCATGGCGAAGGCGTTGGTGCCGCGCTACCGCTATGACCAGCTGATGCGGCTAGGCTGGAAAGTGTTCCTGCCGCTGTCGCTGGTCATGGTCGTCGTGGTCGCCGGAATTCTGCAGTACACGCGCGTCGTCTGAGGACCGCGGGAAGGATTGAAGGACGTGGCATTGAACGTTGCACAATCGGCCAAGGCGCTGTTCCTGTGGGAGTTCGTGCAGGCCTTCGGGCTGGCCATGAAGTACTTCTTCTCCAAGAAGAAGACGCTCGATTACCCGTTCGAGCGCGGTCCGCTGTCGCCCCGCTTCCGCGGCGAGCACGCGCTGCGCCGCTACCCCAATGGCGAAGAGCGCTGTATCGCCTGCAAGCTGTGCGAGGCAGTCTGCCCGGCCCAGGCCATCACCATCGAGGCCGGGCCGCGCCGCAACGACGGCACCCGTCGCACGACCCGCTACGACATCGATATGGTCAAATGCATCTACTGCGGCCTCTGCCAGGAGGCGTGCCCTGTGGATGCGATCGTCGAAGGTCCAAACTTCGAATTCGCCACCGAGACGCGCGAGGAGCTCTACTACAACAAGGAAAAGCTGCTCGATAACGGGGACCGGTGGGAGCGCGAGATCGCGCGCAATCTGGCGCTCGATGCGCCGTATCGCTAAGGCCCAGGCTTGGGGCTGCAGGCTCTGCGAGCGGCACACGTTCGCGGCGCTTGGATTGTGAAGACGCATGGGGTACTCACCCTATCGCGGTGGCATGGGCTGCTGGCTCGATGAGTGCACGTTGACACGTGCGCCTGCTCGACCAGCGTCCCCAGAGGGCTGTGGACGCACGCAATGGCTCTGACGGCGGGCTTTTTCTATCTGTTTGCGGCGCTTTCGGTCGCCGCGGCGGCCATGGTGATCGTGGCCAAGAACCCCGTGCACGCGGTGCTGTTCCTCATCCTCGCCTTCTTCAATGCCGCCGGCCTGTTCATTCTGCTCGGCGCCGAGTTCCTGGCGATGATCCTCATCATCGTCTACGTCGGCGCCGTCGCCGTGCTGTTCCTGTTCGTCGTGATGATGCTCGACGTCGATTTTGCGGAGCTGCGCGCCGGTTTCATCAAGAACTCGCCGGTGGGCCTCATGGTCGGCGGCATCGTGCTCGCGGAGCTTATTCTGCTGTTCCTGGGTCGCGGTTTCGGGGTGGGGCTTGCCCAGCATCCTGGTGCAGCAGCCGCCGAACTGGGCCGGGAAGCCTCCAACACTCAGCAGCTCGGGCTCATCCTCTACACGCGCTATGTCTACTTCTTCCAGGTCTCCGGCCTGGTGCTGCTCGTCGCCATGATCGGCGCTATCGTGCTGACGCTGCAACACAAGGTGGGCGTACGGCGGCAGTCGATCGCCGCGCAGGTGGCGCGGACGCCGGCAACCGGCGTCGAGATCGTCAAGGTACCGTCGGGCGGTTCGATCATTCCCGCCGCCGAGGTGCGAAGCTGATGCGCGCAGCGGGGGAAGCATGACCATTGGCATCGGCCACTATCTGACGGTTGCGGCGTGCCTGTTCACGCTCGGCATGCTCGGCATCTTCCTCAACCGCAAGAACGTCATCATCATCCTGATGTCGATCGAGCTGATGCTGCTCGCCGTCAACATCAACCTCGTGGCCTTCTCGTATTTCCTGGGCGACCTCGTCGGGCAGGTGTTCGCGCTGTTCAACCTGACGGTCGCCGCAGCCGAGGCCGCCATCGGGCTCGCCATCGTCGTCGTCTACTTCCGCAACCGTGGATCGATCGCGGTCGAAGACATCAACATGATGAAGGGCTGAGGGAATGATCTACTCGGCCATCGTCTTCCTACCGGCGCTTGGCGGTCTCATCGCCGGCCTGTTCGGCCGCCTGCTGGGCGCGCGGCCTTCCGAGCTGATCACCACCGGGCTGATGCTCGTGTCCTGCGTGCTGTCGTGGGTCGTGTTCTATCGCGTCGGGTTCGGGCACGAGACGGCGCATGTCGCCATCGAACGGTGGATCACTTCGGGCGAACTCGACATCGGCTGGGCGTTCAAGATCGACACGCTGACGGCGGTGATGTTCGTCGTGGTGACGACGGTGTCGGCGCTCGTGCACGTCTATTCCATCGGCTACATGCACGAGGACGACAGTCGTCCGCGCTTCTTCGCCTACCTGTCGGGCTTCACCTTCGCGATGCTGATGCTGGTGACGTCCGACAATCTGGTGCAGATGTTCTTCGGCTGGGAGGGCGTCGGGCTCTTCTCGTATCTGCTCATCGGATTCTGGTACACGAAGCCCGAGGCCAACGCGGCGGCCATCAAGGCCTTCGTCGTCAATCGCGTCGGCGACTTCGGTTTCGCGCTCGGCATCTTCGGGCTGTTCGCGGTGTTCAACACCGTCAACCTCGACCAGCTGTTCGACGCCGCGGGCGGCGTCGCCGGACAGTCGTTCGGCTTTCTCGGCTATCAGGTCGACATCCTCACCACGCTGAGCCTGCTGCTGTTCATGGGCGCCATGGGCAAGTCGGCGCAGTTCCTGCTGCACACCTGGCTTCCCGACGCCATGGAAGGCCCGACGCCCGTCTCGGCTCTGATCCACGCCGCGACCATGGTCACCGCCGGCGTGTTCATGGTGGCGCGCCTGTCGCCGATCTTCGAGCACGCGCCGGTGGCGCTGGAGTTCGTCGTGCTCATCGGATCGATCACGGCATTCTTTGCCGCCACCGTCGGCCTGGTTCAGAACGATATCAAGCGCGTCATCGCCTATTCGACCTGCTCGCAGCTGGGCTACATGTTCGTCGCCTGCGGTGTCGGCGCCTATCAGGCCGGCATCTTCCACCTCTTCACGCACGCCTTCTTCAAGGCGCTGCTGTTCCTCGGCGCCGGCTCTGTGATCCACGCGATGCATCACGAGCAGGACATGCGCAAAATGGGCGGTCTGCGCCCGAAGCTGCAGTTCACCTGGGCGATGATGCTGATCGGCACGCTGGCGCTGACTGGTTTCGGCATCCCGCACATCGCCGGCTTCTCGGGCTTTTATTCCAAGGACACGATCATCGAGGCGGCGTTCGCGGCGCACACGCCCAGCAACTATGCCTTCTGGGCTCTGGTCATCGCCGCCTTCATGACGTCGTTCTACTCATGGCGGCTGATGTTCATGACTTTCCATGGGCAGACGCGCGCCGATAAGAAAACCTTCAAGCACGCGCACGAAAGCCCCCCCGTCATGCTGGTGCCGCTCGCAGTTCTTGCGCTGGGCGCCGTTGCCGCCGGCGCGGCGACGCCGTTTTTCGTCGGCGAAGGGCAGGCTGAGTTCTGGGGCAAGGCGATCTTCAACGGCGAGCACAACCACATCCTGCATGCCCTGCACGAGGTGCCACATTGGGTGCCGTGGGCGCCGACCATCGCCATGGCCGCCGGCTTCGCCATCGCCTATCTTTATTACATCGCGGTGCCGTCGCTGCCGGCCGCCACGGCGCGCGCGTTCCGGCCGCTGTACCTGTTCTTCCTCAATAAGTGGTACTTCGACGAGCTGTACGAACGCATCTTCGTGCGCCCGACCTTCTGGCTCGGCAACTTCCTGTGGAAGGTGGGCGATATCAAAATCATAAACGGGCTGATCGATGGCACCGCCGCAGGCGTCTACGGCATCACGCAACGCGCCGTGCGGCTGCAGACCGGGTACATCTATCACTACGCGTTCGCCATGCTGATCGGCGTGGCGGTGCTCGTCACCTACGTAATGTTCATGGGCGGGGGCCGGTAGATGGATCTCGCCTCCGCTCCGCTACTGTCGATCGTGATGTTCATGCCGCTGGTCGGCGCCGTCATCATCGCCTTCCTCAACGCCGACGCCAAAGGCAACGCGCGCTGGGTGGCCCTGTGGACCACGGTCATCACCTTCCTCATCTCGATCATCATCTGGGTGAAGTTCGATCCGACCAACGCCGGCTTCCAGTTCGTCGAGGAGCGTGGCTGGCTCGACGTCATGAAGTTCAAGCTCGGCGTCGATGGCATCTCGATGCTGTTCGTGATGCTGACGACATTCCTCATGCCGCTCGTCATCGTGCAAAGCTGGGTGGTCATCGAGGACCGCGTCAAGGAATACATGATCGCGTTCCTGGTGCTCGAGACGCTGATGATCGGCGTCTTCTGCGCGCTGGATTTGGTGCTGTTCTACGTGTTCTTCGAGGCCGGCCTTATCCCGATGTTCCTCATCATCGGCATCTGGGGCGGCAAGG
This sequence comes from uncultured Alphaproteobacteria bacterium, assembly GCA_963759735.1. Classification (GTDB taxonomy): domain Bacteria; phylum Pseudomonadota; class Alphaproteobacteria; order Rhizobiales; family Hyphomicrobiaceae; genus Hyphomicrobium_A. Next base: position 86,760 of record CAVXAF010000001.1, on the reverse strand, counting down.
AGCGCATCTACGCCACCTTCAAGTTCTTCCTCTACACGCTGCTCGGCTCGGTGCTGATGCTGCTCGCCGTGCTGGCCATGTACTGGCACGCCGGGACGACCGACATCCCTACACTGATGACCGCCGATTTTCCGGCCGACATGCAATGGTGGTTGTGGCTGGCATTCTTCTCATCGTTCGCTGTGAAGCTGCCGATGTGGCCGGTGCACACCTGGTTGCCGGATGCGCACGTACAGGCGCCGACCGGCGGCTCGGTCGTGCTGGCGGCGATCCTGCTGAAGATGGGCGGCTATGGCTTCCTGCGCTTCTCGCTGCCGATGTTTCCGCTGGCCAGCGAGAATTTCGCCCCGCTCGTATTCGCGCTGTCGATCATCGCCATCATCTACACCTCGCTCGTCGCCCTGGTGCAGACCGATCTCAAGAAGCTGATCGCCTATTCGTCGGTTGCCCACATGGGCTTCGTCACGCTCGGCATCTTCACCTTCTCCACGCAGGGTGTCGAAGGCGCGATCTTCCAGATGCTGTCGCACGGCATCATCTCCGCGGGGCTCTTCCTATGCGTCGGCGTCCTCTATGACCGCCTGCACACACACGAAATCGCCGCCTTCGGTGGCTTGGTCGCCCGCATGCCGATATACGCGGCGATCTTCATGGTGTTCACCATGGGCAACGTCGGGCTGCCCGGCACGAGCGGCTTTATCGGCGAGTTCCTGACCCTGCTCGCTGCCTTCAAGGTGAACACCTGGGCGGCATTTCTTGCGACGAGCGGCGTCATTCTTTCGGCCGCGTACGCGCTCTACGTCTACCGGCGCGTCATCTACGGCGCGCTGGTGAAGCCGGTGCTGAAGAACATCCAGGACGTCAGCTATCGCGAGATCGGTATTCTCGCCCCGCTGGTGGCGCTGACCATCTTCTTCGGCGTGCATCCGGCCCCGATCCTCGACGTTACCGCCGTCTCGGTGAAGAGGCTGGTCGCCAACTACGAGGCGGCGATCAAGCCGCTGACCAAGCCTGCCGCAGCGCCGCCTGCGACGATGTCGGCACCGGCATCGCCGGCTCCCGCGCCCGCACCCAAGTAACGAGGCCGCCATGGACGAGTTGAAGCTGTACGCGCCCATGCTGCCCGAGATCACCCTGGCGCTCGGCGCCATGGTCATCCTCATGATAGGTGTGTTCCGCGAACAGCTGCTGCCGGGTGAAGATTACCTGTCCGCTGGGCTCGCCATCATCGTGCTGGCCATTGCCGCCGCTCTTGTCATCTACGGCGGGGGAACTCGCGAGATGCTGTTCGAGGGCGCATTCATTTCCGACGCCTTCAGCCGCTTCTCCAAGATGCTGCTGCTCGCCGCCGCGGCGCTGGTGCTGGTCATGTCGTTTGGCAGCCTGGCGCGGGCCAAACTGTTGACGGCGGAATTCTGCGTACTGACGCTGCTCGCCGTCACCGGCATGCTGCTGATGGTGTCAGCCGGCAACCTCATCGCCTTGTTCCTCGGCATCGAGCTGCAGAGCCTGGCGCTGTACGTCATCGCCGCCATCGATCGCGGCCAAGTGCGCTCCTCGGAGGCCGGCCTCAAGTACTTCGTGCTCGGCTCGCTGTCGTCCGGCATGCTGCTCTATGGCGCTTCGCTGATCTATGGCTTCACCGGCTCTATTGATCTGGCGGTCATCGCATCCGTGGCGCAGGGCCAGCCGGCCGCCCAGAACATCGGCCTGATCGTCGGCCTCGTGTTCCTATTGGTCGGGCTCGCCTTCAAGATCGGCGCCGTGCCCTTCCACATGTGGACGCCGGACGTCTACGAGGGTGCCCCGACGCCAGTAACCGCCTTCTTCGCCGCCGCTCCCAAGCTCGCCGCCATGGCGTTGCTGGTGCGCACGCTGCTAACGGGCTTTCCCGGCATCGCTGCCCAGTGGCAGCAGATCATCGTCTTCCTCTCCATTGCCTCGATGCTGCTCGGCGCCTTTGCCGCCATCGGACAGCGCAACATCAAGCGGCTGATGGCCTACTCCTCGATCGGCCACATCGGGTATGCGCTCATCGGCCTTGCCGCCAACAGCGAAGCCGGCACGCAGGCGGTGCTCGTCTATCTCGCCATCTACCTTGTCATGACCGTCGGTACGTTCGCCTGCATCCTGTCGATGCGCACCGCCGATGGTCCGGTCGAGGACATCGAACTCCCTGTCCGGGCTCGCCAACACAAACCTGTCGATGGCGTTCGTGCTGGCCATGCTGCTGTTCTCGATGGCCGGCATTCCTCCGCTCGCAGGCTTCTTCGCCAAGCTCTATGTGTTTGGCGCTGCCGTGAAAGCCGAGCTCTACACGCTGGCCGTTATCGGCGTGCTCTCGAGCGTCGTCGGCGCCTACTACTACCTGCGCCTCGTCAAGATCATGTTCTTCGATGCCCCGCAGGCGAGCTTCCTGCCCGTCGAGCGCGGCGCCGGATTTGTCATGACGCTGTCGGGCGCCTTCGTGCTGCTGTTCGTCGTGCTTCCCGGTCCGCTCGTCGATGCGGCACTGACCGCGGCGCGCGCGCTGCACGTCGTAACCGCCGCCTCCGTCCAATGAAGGCCGCGCCGGCAGGGCTGCCGGAGGGCTGTCGTCACGTGCACCTCGAGGAGGTCGACGGGACCAACGCCGAGGCCATGCGCCGGGTGCTCGCCGGCGAGCGCGGGCCGCTGTGGATCAGCGCCGACCGGCAGCTATCGGGGCGCGGGCGCTCCGGGCGCATCTGGACATCGGCGCCGGGCAACCTGTTCGCCAGCGTTGTGGCGACGCTCGACTGTCAGCCGGCCGCTGCCGGGCAGCTCTCGCTCGTCGCCGGCGTCGCGGTCATCGATGCCATCCGCCGCGCCGGAGACGTCCCCGGCCTGCGCCTCAAGTGGCCCAATGATATTCTCGTCGGCATGGCGAAGGCGGGCGGCATTCTCGTTGAAAGTACCGTCGCAACCCGGACGACCGGCGACAGTCGCCGTCATCGGCGTCGGTCTTAACCTCGTCTCGGCGCCAGATGACCTGGGCCAAGGCGCGACATTTCTTGCGCGACACGGATTAGCGCTTTCGCCGCGCGAGGCGTTGTGCTTCCTGGCGCACACAATGGAACAATGGATCACAATTTGGGATGGCGGCGCCGGATTTGCCGACGTTCGTCAAGCTTGGCTCGAGCGCGCCGGTGACATAGGCGAGCCGCTGTCGATCAATGCCGCGGGCGGTCCCGTTGCTGGGACGTTCGCCGGCCTCGACGAGAAGGGCGCTCTGCTGCTCGATGCGGCCGACGGACGCCAGCTCAGCTTTGCGTTCGGTGACGTCACGCTGGCTGTGAAAGACGGCAACGCATGAGCGATAAGAAGCGTGCGACCGGCCGCGCTGGCGGCGACGAACTCGTATTCGTGGCGCTCGGCGGCCTCGGCGAGATCGGCATGAATGCCTATCTCTACGGCTTCGGACCGCCCGACCGGCGTCGCTGGCTGATGGTCGATTGCGGCATCACGTTCCCCGAAGGCGAGAACGACCCTGGCATCGACGTCATCCTGCCTGATGTTCGCTTCATCGAGGAAAGACGCGCCGACCTGGCCGGCATCGTCATTACGCATGCTCACGAAGATCACATCGGCGCCGTCATCGAGCTTTGGCCGCGGCTGAAGGCGCCGGTATACGCAACTCCGTTCACCGCCGGCATGCTGAAAGCCAAGCTGGCCGAGTACGGCAATCAGCTGCAGATCCCCATTCACGTCATCCCGCTGGATACAAAGTTCACGGTGGGACCGTTCGGCATCGAGTTGTTCAGCCTCGCCCATTCCATCCCCGAGATGAGCGCACTCGCCCTGCGCACCCCGCTCGGCACGATCTTCCACACCGGCGACTGGAAGCTCGACGCTACGCCGACGATCGGCACGCCGCTGGATGGCGCGCGCATGCAGCGGCTGGGCGATGAGGGCGTTCTGGCGCTGATGATCGATTCCACCAACGCCTTCCGCGAGGGCATTTCGCCGTCGGAAGCGGAGGTGGCGCGCTCACTTTCGGATATCGTCAAGAAGGCGCCGGGCCGCGTCGCCGTGACCACGTTCTCCTCCAACGTGGCGCGCGTCAAAGGCGTCGCGGATGCGGCGCGTGCCGCCGGGCGCCAGCTGGTCGTTGCCGGTCGCGCCCTGCATCGCGTGATCGAAGTGGCCATCGATACCGGCTACCTGCCCCAGGATTTCCGCTATCTCGACCAGGATCAATTCACCTATCTCGACCGTCGGGACACCGTTCTGCTGTGCACCGGCAGCCAGGGCGAGCCGCGCGCGGCGCTGGCCCGCATCGCCGAGGACGAGCACCCGGAGATCTCCCTCAACAAGGGCGATGTCGTGATCTTTTCCTCGCGCACTATTCCCGGCAACGAGAAGGCGGTGGGTCGCATCCAGAACGGCCTGGCGCGCAGCGGCTGCGAAATCCTCACCGACAACGAGGCGCTCGTGCACGTGTCCGGGCATCCGCGACGCGACGAGCTACGCCAGATGTATCGCTGGATGCGCCCGAAGATCGCCGTGCCGATGCATGGCGAGGTGCGTCACATCAAGGCACAGGCCGCGCTGGCGCGCGAGATGGGCGTGCCGACCGTGTTCCCGCTCACCGACGGCGAGATCCTGCGCATTGCGCCCGATCCGGCGGTGATCGACGACGCACCGGTCGGCCGGTTGTTCCGCGACGGACGTCTGCTGGTTTCCGAGGCCGAAGGGCCGGTACGCGAGCGGCGAAAGCTGTCGGTCGTCGGCGTCGTGGCGGTCAGCCTCTGCCTGTCGCGCAAGGGCGTCTTGCTCGGCGACCCCCAGGCAGTCCTCGACGGCGTGCCCGCCGAGACCGCCGACGGCGATTCCATGCTCGATGTAGTGTTCAATGCCATCGACGGCACCTTGCGGTCGATCCCACAGCAGAACCGCAAAGGCCCCGAGATGATGGCCGAGGCGGTGCGGCGCTCGGTTCGTGCGGCGGTCAACGGCGCTTGGGGCAAGAAGCCCATTTGCAAGGTGCTCGTGAACGTGATCGATACTAAGGGCTGAGGCTCGCGGGGCTACCTGCCGGCCCCTATCGTGTCCGCCGGACCTTGCATACCCGAGGAAGCTTGCATGATCGGACGTCTCAATCACGTTGCCATTGCCGTCAAGGACCTTGCCGCCGCCACGGCCATTTACAAGAATGCGCTGGGCGCAACCATGACCGAGGCCACGCCGCAGCCCGAGCACGGCGTCACCGTGGTCTTCGTCAATCTGCCGAACACGAAAATCGAGTTCCTAGAGCCGCTCGGCGAGAATTCGCCGATCGCTAAATTTCTTGAAAAGAACGGCGACGGCGGCATCCACCACATCTGCTACGAGGTCGACGACATCATAGCCGCCCGCGACCAGCTGAAGGCGCAGGGTGCACGCATCCTCGGAGACGGCAATCCCAAGATCGGGGCGCACGGCAAGCCTGTGCTGTTCCTGCACCCCAAGGACTTCCTTGGTACGCTGACCGAACTCGAGCAGGCCTGAGCGCGCACAAGGGAGACGACCATGGACCGCGTAATGGCCGTCGCGATCTACATCTTCATCTGGTGGATCGTGCTGTTTGCGGTACTTCCCTTCGGGGTGCGGACGCAGGCGGAGGAGGGCAGCGTCGTTCCCGGGACACCCGAGAGCGCCCCCGCCAAGCCGCGCTTGCTGCGGATTTTCCTCATCAATACGCTGGTCGCGAGCATCGTGTTCGCCCTCGTCTACGGTGCGATCGTCTACAAGGTCGTCACTCCGGAAACCTTCCCCTGGTGATGGCGCCGCTGCGCTGAAGCATGCGACGGGCACCCGTGAGCTCGTCTTGGCGGGCGGGACGCGATAACGGCGCCCAAGTGGCTCGTCGATGCGCACACGATCATTCAATGATGCCGCGCATCGCGGTGCCCAAAACGCGAAGAGCAAGGTCCATCGAACCTTGCTCCCGCGCATTGTCTTTGTTTTCGTTCGTGGAGCCCGCCGCGCTGCGGCTGGGGCTCTACACGTCCGGCTGCTTATCGACCACCTAGTTGGGTAGTCCCGCGGCCGCCATCTTCCCTAGACTTGGGCTGTCTTGCCGTCTGTTTTCACGGCTTATTGACCCACCCTTATGGCGAGTACGTTTACTCGACACGCGGCCTTCTGTCACGCGGCTTCATGCACGGATGCGAAAAAAAATTCACGCCCCGCCGAGCTGCAATTGATGCGTGTAATCAACGGCGCAGCGCACACGCCGCAGACAAGGTGCGGACCGGCGACAAAACCTGCCTGTTCCGCCTAAAAACTACGCACAACGCCGAGGGTCGCCGGGATTGCCACTGCTCCCGTTTACCGCTACCAGCCGCTCACTGGGCGGCAGTGCCCTAAACACGCGCCGGATCGTCCGCCGGCCTGCAACGCTCCGGCCCGCCATGCGCCCCTTTCTCCAATTCCCATCTGCACATCGGCACCTTTCAATTGAGTCGGGGTCCGGCCGGGCAGCGACCATGCCGGTGGCCAGCCGATGAGCAAGCGCGCGCTCTCCATCTCTCGCGAGCAGAACTTTCCCGAGTGGTTCCAGGTCGCCGTGCGCGACGGCGACATGGCCGAGACGAGCCCCGTGCGCGGCTGCATGATCATCAAGCCATGGGGTTGGGGCGTCTGGGAGCGCATCCAGGCCGAGCTCGATACCCGCATCAAGGATACGGGCCACGACAACTGCTACTTCCCGCTGTTCATTCCGATGAGCTTCCTGGCCAAGGAGGCAGAGCACGTCGAGGGCTTCGCCAAGGAAATGGCGGTGGTCACCCATCACCGCCTGAAGAACGTCAATGGCGAACTGGTCGTCGATCCTGCCGCCAAGCTCGAGGAGCCGCTGATCGTGCGGCCGACATCCGAGACGATCATCGGCGATGCGTTCCAGCGCTGGATCAAGAGCTATCGCGATCTGCCGCTGCTGATCAACCAGTGGGCCAACGTCGTACGCTGGGAGATGCGCACGCGCCTCTTCCTGCGCACCGCCGAATTCCTTTGGCAGGAGGGGCACACCGCGCACGCCGACCGCGACGACGCCATGGTCGAAACTTTGAAGATGCTCGAGGTCTATCGCGAGTTCGCCGAGAATGTGCTGGCGATGCCGGTCATCGCCGGCGAGAAGCCAGCCAACGAGCGCTTCCCGGGCGCCGACAATACCTATTCCATCGAAGCGATGATGCAGGACGGCAAGGCGCTGCAGGCCGGCACGTCGCATTATCTCGGCACGCACTTTGCCAAGGCGCAGGATATCAAGTTCCAGAGCAAAGAAGGGCAGCTGGAATATTGCCACACGACGAGCTGGGGCGTGTCGACGCGTCTCATCGGCGGCGTGATCATGACGCACGGCGACGACGACGGACTGCGGATGCCGCCGAAGATCGCCCCGCGCCAGATCGTCATCGTGCCAATGCTGCGCGACAAGCCGGAAGACAAAGAGCTGCTCGACTACTGCGCCGGGCTCGAAAAGGAGCTGAAGGGTGCCGGCATCCGTGTGCTGGTCGACGTGAAGCCGGTGAAGTCGGCGGAAAAGCGCTGGAATTGGGTGCGTCGCGGCGCCCCGGTGATCGTGGAGATCGGCGGTCGCGATGCGGCCGGCGGCAACGTCACCTACATGCGCCGGGATGTCCTGCGCGACGGCGACAAGATCATCTCGCACACCAGTCCGCGGGCCGAGTTCGTGGCCGGCGCGCCCGCGCTTCTGGATGACATTCAGGCGCGCCTCTACGCCGAGGCCAAGGCGCGCCTCGACGGCAACATCATTGCCGGGATCACCACCTTCGATGCCCTGGCGGACTACTTTGGCGCGGCCGCAGCCGAGGATGAAGGCGGGGCCTTCAAGGGCTGGGCGTATGTGGCCTGGGCGAAGCCCGAGGGGGCCAAGCTGGAGGCCATTGCCGAGCGCCTGAAGGCGCTGAAGCTGACCATCCGCAACGCCCCGCTCGATCAGAAGCCGGCCGAGGGTGCTTGCCTGTTCACCGGGGAGCCGGCGCGCGAGTATGTGTTGGTCGGGCGCGCCTACTAGCGCCCGGTCCACAACGCAATCTGGCCCGATTGCGGGGATAGCTCTGCAGCCCGGGAATGCAGAGCGAGAGACACGCTGTCTGGCAGCGGCGTTCGCGCGTCACGTTAAGGTTTACGGGGGCGACTGAGCATGGCGACCGCATCTTCGGCAGCACTGGGCAAGCCTGTCGCCCGCGAGCGGGTGCGCGATACGATGCCGTTTTCGGCCTATGAGTGGATGCTCGCCCTGCGCTATCTGAGGGCGCGCCGGAGCGAAGGCTTCATCTCCGTCATCGCCGGCTTCTCGTTTACCGGAATCATGCTGGGCGTCGCCACGCTGATCATCGTCATGGCGGTGATGAACGGTTTCCGTAACGAGCTGTTCGCCAAGATCCTCGGCCTCAATGGGCACATCATCGTCAACAAGATCGGCGGCCCGTTCGAGGACTACGACGCGGTGGCCAAGCGCATAGCAGCCATCAGCGGCGTCAAGTCGGCGATGCCGCTGATCGAAGGCCAGGTGATGGTCTCCTCCGCGGTACAGGCCACCGGCGCGCTGGTGCGCGGCATGTCCGAAGAAGGCATGCGCTCGTTGCCGCTCATTGCCGACAACATCCGCTTCGGCTCGCTCGATGGTTTCGGGCAGGGGAGCGGCATCGCCATCGGCACCCGACTTGCCAATATGCTGCGCGTCAACGTCGGCGATACGATCACGCTCGTTTCCCCGCGCGGCGCCTCGACCCCCTTCGGCACCGCGCCGCGCACCAAGCCCTACGTGATCGCCGCCCTGTTCGAGATGGGGATGGCCGAATACGACCGCACCATGGTCTTCATGCCGCTGCTGGAAGCGCAGCGCTACTTCTCGCGCGGGGCGGAGGTGGATGCCATCGAGGTGATTATCGATCACCCTGGCTCCATAGAAAGCGCCTTGCTGGATGTGAAACGGGGGGTGGGACCAACCAACCATGTTTCGGACTGGCGAGCGCGCAATGAAACGTTCTTCACAGTGCTCGAGGTTGAGCGCAACGTGATGTTCATCATCCTGTCTCTGATCGTGCTCGTCGCCGCGCTCAACATCATTTCCGGCCTGATGATGTTGGTGAAGGACAAAGGCCGCGACGTTGCCATCCTGCGCACCATGGGGGCGACGCGGGGCGCCGTGATGCGCGTCTTCCTGATCACCGGGGCATCCATAGGCATCGTCGGCACCCTGGCCGGGCTCATTCTCGGTATCGTCTTCTGTCTCAACATAGAATCCATCCGCGAGCTGGTATCCTGGATGACCAGCACGACGCTGTTTGATCCCAACGTCTACTACCTGACGCGGCTCCCGGCCGACATGGAGCCGCGCGAAACCGTGACCATCGTCGGCATGGCGCTTGCTCTCTCCATCCTGGCCACGCTTTATCCGTCATGGCGCGCTTCCACGCTCGATCCTGTGGAGGCTCTGCGCTACGAATGAGCGACCGCCGCATGACCGATCTGGCCGAGGAGCTGCTAGCCGTGCGAGACAACGGGCGAGACACTGCGCAGCCTGCGCTGAGGCTCGACCGGCTCGTGCGCGTGTTTCACCAGGGTCCGCGCCGCATCTCGGTGCTGAACGGGGCCTGTGCCGACATCTACCCTGGACAGGCGGTGGCGCTGGTGGGTCCCTCGGGCGCCGGCAAGTCGACGCTGCTGCACATCGCCGGCCTGCTTGAAACGCCGGACGGCGGCAAGGTCATTATCGGCGGCGATGACTGCACGGGAATGAACGACGCCGAGCGCACGCGCGTGCGGCGGGTGAAGATGGGCTTCATCTATCAGTTCCACCAACTGCTGCCGGAGTTCTCGGCGGCCGAAAACGTCGTCATTCCGCAAATGATTCTGGGGCGCAGCAAGAAGCAGGCGGCGCTGCGCGCTAAACAATTGCTCGGATCATTGGGCCTTGCCGAGCGCGTCGATCATCGCCCGGCGCAGCTGTCGGGCGGCGAGCAGCAGCGCACCGCGATTGCACGGGCGCTGGCCAACGATCCGCGTCTCATTCTCGCAGACGAGCCGACCGGCAACCTCGACCCGCACACCGCGGAGCATGTGTTCGATGCGCTGGTGCACCTCATCCGCACCACCGGCGTCGCTGCGCTGATTGCCACGCATAACCTCGAACTGGCCCGCCGCATGGACCGCGTGCTGCGGATGGACAACGGCCTGTTGATCGAAGTGCCGCCGAGTTCGATGCGCTAGGGCGCAAGCTGGCCCGGTGACGGGACGGGATAGGCGGCCCGCGGGCCTTGGGCCGCCCTGGCGCGTGGTCTAAGTTCAGCGCATGAACGCGCCAACTCGCTCGCCAGCTTCCGGTCCGCCCGCGGCTCCCGCCCGGGCGCGCTTCGTGCATCTCAAAGTGCATTCCGCCTATTCGCTGCTGGAGGGCGCGCTGCCCATCGGCAAGCTGGCGAAGCTGGCGACGGGATACAATTTCCCGGCCGTAGGGCTCACCGACACCAACAACCTCTACGGCGCGCTGGAGTTCTCCGACAAACTGGCGGATGCCGGCATTCAACCGATCGTCGGCGTCACCCTGACGATAGACTTCGAGGATCGCCGCCACGACGCGAGCGATCGTGGGACGCCAGCGCGCTCCCCAGGCGACGGCAACGTCGCTCTCCTGGCGATGAATGAGGCCGGCTACGCCAACCTCATGAAGCTGGTGTCGCGCGCTCACCTCGATGCCGCAGACGTCGAAGCGGCGCACACGACGGCCGGCGTGCTCGCTGAACATGCCGATGGACTGATCCTCCTGACGGGTGGACCCGACGGTCCGATCGATCGCGCCCTGCGCGATGGGCAGAAGACGCCCGCAGAGGCGCGCCTGGAGCGCCTGCACGCGATATTCGGCGATCGGCTTTACGTCGAACTGCAACGCCACGGGCTGAAGTCCGAGCACGAGGTCGAGCCGCAACTGCTGGCCCTGGCCTATGGCAAGAACATCCCGATCGTCGCCACCAACGAGGCGTATTTTGCGACGCCCGACGACTACGAGGCGCACGATGCGCTGCTGTGTATCGCCGCCGGCCGATACGTGGTGGAGGACGACCGCCGCCGCGTCACACGCGAGCACGATTTCAAGAGCGCCGAGGCGATGGCCGAGGTGTTCGCCGATCTGCCCGAGGCGTTGCTCAACACCATCGAGATCGCCAAGCGCTGCGCCTTCCGGCCTCAGGGCCGCAAGCCGATCCTGCCGCGCTTCGTTGCTGCCGACCGGGATCTCAGCGCCGAGGACGTGGCAAAGCTCGAGGCCGAAGAGTTGCGCCGTCAGGCCGAGGAGGGGTTGGCCGTACGACTGGCGGCGGCTCCGCCGGCCGAAGGCTTCGCGCGCGAGGACTACGAAAAGCGGCTCGCCTACGAGTTGGGCGTCATCGCCGGCATGAAATTCCCAGGCTACTTCCTGATCGTTGCCGACTTCATCAAGTGGGCGAAGACGCAGGGCGTACCTGTGGGCCCAGGACGCGGCTCGGGCGCTGGCTCGGTCGTCGCCTGGGCGCTGACCATCACCGATCTGGATCCCCTGCGCTTTGGGTTGCTGTTTGAGCGCTTCCTCAACCCCGAGCGCGTGTCGATGCCGGATTTCGACATCGACTTCTGCCAGGATCGTCGCGATGAAGTGATCCGCTACGTGCAACGCAAGTACGGGCACGACCGCGTGGCGCAGATCATCACGCACGGCAAGCTGCAGGCGCGCGCGGTGCTGCGCGATGTCGGCCGTGTCCTGCAGATGCCCTACGGGCAGGTCGATCGGCTGTGCAAGCTGGTGCCGAACAATCCGGCCGCCCCGGTGACGTTGCCCGAAGCCATCGCCGGGGAACCGAAGCTGCAGGAGCAGATCGACGCCGATCCGCTCGTCGCGCGCCTCGTCGAGATCGCCCAGAAGCTCGAGGGCCTCTATCGCCACGCTTCGACGCACGCCGCCGGCATCGTCATCGGCGATCGTCCGCTGGTTGAGCTGGTGCCTCTGACGCGCGATCCGAAATCAAATTCGCCCGTCACCCAATATAACTGGAAGCTCGTCGAGGCGGCGGGCCTGGTCAAGTTCGACTTCCTCGGCTTGAAGACGCTCACCGTGCTGCAGAAGGCGGTGGAACTCATCAAGCGGGGGCGCGGCGTCGATGTCGATTTGCTGGCGCTGCCCCTCGACGACAAGAAATCATACGAGCTGCTCGCCAAGGCGGACACGGTCGGCGTGTTCCAGCTGGAATCGACGGGCATGCGCGAGAGCTTGAAGCGGCTGAAGCCGGACCGCTTCGAGGACATCATCGCCATGGTGGCGCTCTACCGCCCCGGCCCGATGGACAACATCCCAACCTACATCAACCGCAAGCACGGCGAGGAGCCGGTCGACTGCCTGCACGACATGCTGAAGAGCATCCTCACGGAGACCTACGGCGTCATCATCTATCAGGAGCAGGTCATTCAGATCGCCCAGGTGATGGGCGGCTACTCGCTCGGCCAGGCCGACTTGCTGCGTCGCGCGATGGGCAAGAAGGACAAGGCGGAGATGGCCCGCCATCAGGCGCGGTTCGTCGAAGGCGCCATGTCGAAGGGCGTTTCGAAAAAGGACGCTACTTATATCTTCGAGCTCGTCGACAAATTCGCCGGCTACGGCTTCAACAAATCGCACGCGGCTGCCTACGCGCTGGTCAGCTATCACACCGCCTACCTCAAGGCGAACTATCGCGAGGAATTCCTCGCCGCCTCGATGACGCTCGATATGAGCAATACGGATAAGCTGGCGCTGTTTGCCTCCGAGGCGCGCAAGAGCGGCATCACCGTGCAGCCGCCGTGCGTCAACGCCTCCGAGGTGGATTTTCTCGCCGAAGCCTCGCGCGAGGCCGGCAAGCCGGGCGCCATCCGCTATTCACTGGCGGCGCTGAAGAACATCGGCGCCAGCGCCGTCGCGACAATCGTGGCCGAGCGGCAAGCCAAAGGGCGGTTCGCAACGCTTGCCGACTTTGCCTCACGTCTCAATCCTAAGGCCCTGAACAAGCGCGGGCTGGAGACGCTGGCAGCCGCCGGCGCTTTCGAAGCGCTGGAGAAAAACCGGGCGCTCGTTCATGCCAACGTCGAAGGCATCCTCGCGCTGGCTCAGCGGCGCGACGCCAACGCTGCCGACGGCACCGATGACCTGTTCGGCATCGGGCAGGCGGCCCCGCAACTCGACCTGCGGCCCACGCAGGCATGGACACCGATGGAACGACTCTCCTTCGAGTTCGACGCCATCGGCTTTTATCTGTCCGGCCATCCGCTCGATAGCTACGAGCAGGTGCTGCAGAAGCTCGGCGTCAAGCGCTACACGGACTTCGAGGCGCTGACCGAACGCGGGGCGACGAGCGGGCAGCTTGCCGGCATCGTCATCGCAGCGCGCGAGCGACGCTCGCAGAAGGGCAACAAGTTCGCCTTCGGCATGTTCTCCGACACCACCGGGCAGTTCGAGGCGGTGATCTTCTCCGACACGCTGGCCGTCGCGCGCGATCTGCTCGAGCCGGGCACGGCGGTGCTGCTCGGCGTCACCGCCGAGCGCGACGGGGACACGCTGAAGATGCGCGTTGAAGGTATCGAGGCGCTCGACAAGGCGGCGGCCAACGTGCAGCGCGGCCTCAAGCTGGTTCTCGACCGCCACTTCATCGAAAAGAACGCGGGCGCGCTGGCGGTGATCAAGTCGCGGCTCAAGCCGGGCGGTAAGGGCGAGATCCGCCTGGTGCTGGCTCTCGGCGATCGCGGCAAAGAACTCGAATTCGGCGTCGCCGGTCGCTTCGACGTTTCCCCTTCGAGCGCCGGCATACTCTCGGCGACGCCCGGCGTTACCGAAGTTTTAGAAATCTAAACGTACCTTCAGGCCCAGCACCTATTCGATACAATTTGTGCAAAGGGCCCATCATCGTGCTCCGCTTTATTCTAGGCGCCGCCGCGCTGCTCGCTCCGCTGGCCACGCAAGCGCTGGCGGCTCCTTCTTCTTCGTCACCGACGGCGACCGGCACGCCTCCCCAGGCGATCGCCACCTATTGCCCACGCGTGCTGCATCGGGCGACGCGCCTCATGATCGTGACCGTGCCCGCCATGGGGTCGGTGAAGGGTACGCTGCACACTTTTGAGAGGCGCAGTCCGGCCGACGCCGGGTGGCAGCGCTCCGGCCCGCCCGAGTCTGCGGTCGTCGGGATTGGCGGCATCGGATGGTCCGAGGATTTCGACTACCTCGCCAAGAAAGACGAGCCGGTAAAGCGCGAGGGCGACAAGCGCACGCCGGCCGGTATCTTCCGCGTCGCCGGTCCCTTCGGCTTTGAACCAAATAAAATCAGGGGCTATACGAAACTCGAGACCGGGCGCAGCTTCTGCGTCGATGATCCGACGTCGGCGCTGTACGGACGCATCGTGAGCAAGGAACTCGCCGCGAAAGTGAAGAGCGCCGAGGATATGTCGGCGGTCCCGGGCCTCAAGCGCGCCCTGATGGTTGACTATCCGGCGCGGCGCGGCGCCAAGGCCGGATCGTGCATCTTCGTTCACGTCTGGGACGGGGCCGACAAGGGCACCAACGCACGCATTGGCATGCCGGAAGATCGCGTCGCGGTACTGCAGCAGTGGAGCAGCCAGCGCTTCACGGCGATTGCCATCGTCACCGAGGATGCGGCGTCGCGCTTCAAGAGTTGCCTGCCGCTCAACTCCGCGACAAGCAAGAACGAGCAGCCGGCGGTGGTTCCAGAGCCTAATCCGCGCCGCGTCAAGGACCAGCGCGCCGAGTTGGAGCAGTAGCTCCGCGCTACTTCAAAAATCTATCGTAGAGGCTGAGGCCGATCTCGATCGCAATCAACGCGATGATGTACCACTCCAGCCGGTGGGACGTGCGCGTCGCGAAGAGGTCGGTCAGCGTATCGGCGGTGCCGCGTATCACGTCCAGCTTGCGCGAGATGGCGAGGCCGCGCTGGACGAGGTCGTACTCCTCGACAAGGCGCGCCCAGAAGCGTTCCAGCTCGGGGTGGTCCCACAATACGTCGGGCTTGTCGTCGAGGTCGACGCGCACCGCCAGCCGCTGCTGAATGAGCAGAGCTTCGCCGATCTGCTCCAGCAGGTCGCCCTGCGGGCTGCGCGGCAGCTGCCGCTTCTGCAGGGTCTTGGCGACTTCCTCGATGCGGTCGAAGGCTACAGCGATGCGCCGCTCGTCGTAGGCGAAGGCAACGCTCATCGCCAGCGCCTCGGCGACCAGCAGCAGACGATCGTTGTCTGCCGACTTGATCTGTAAATCGCCCGACAGCGACACCAGCGCGTCCTCGTCCGGCTTCACGATCAGCCGAACGTTCTCCGTCTCACGCTCGGCCAACGGCTCGATGATGCGGTCTGCCAGGCCGCGGATCAGCGCCTCCTCATCGACCGGGTTCATGCCGATGAACACGGCAGCCCCCGACTTGAACAAGGCGGCTATGCCCTCACCGCTGGTGCGAAAGGCGAGGGGAATGGCCGAGAAGGCGTCCTCGCGCTCCAGGCCTTTGACGTCGATGCGCTCGCCGAGCTGCAGCGCCCTGACGTGTATGACTTTGTTGCTCATGCACTTTTCCGCCTGGCGGCGTTAACGATTGGGTTTGCCCGGGCTACCTTGTCATTCCCGGATGTACACTCTATAAGCGCGCCATCTCACACGTGCTCCTCGCGCCGGGCGGATTAAAAGCCCCGTCCAGCGCTCCGGTGGGCCGCTCCTTACCAAAGGAGGGGTCTTCTCTCGGGGGTACGGAGGAACAACCGGAAAAGGACTGCCCATGACGCTTCCCGCGTTCAACATGCGTCAGCTTTTGGAAGCTGGCGTGCACTTCGGTCACCAGTCGCATCGCTGGAACCCCAAGATGGCGCCCTTCATCTATGGCGCCCGCAACAACATCCACATTATCGATCTGACGCAGACGATGCCGATGCTGCATCAGGCGCTGGTCAAGATCTCCGACACCGTCGCCGGCGGCGGCCGCGTGCTGTTCGTCGCCACCAAGCGCCAGGCCTCGGATTCGATCGCCGACAGCGCCAAGCGTAGGCCCAGTACTTCATCAATCATCGCTGGCTCGGCGGCACGCTGACCAACTGGAAGACGATCTCCCAGTCGATCCGCCGTCTGCGCCAGCTCGACGACATCCTTGCCGACCCGCAGGGTCGCACCAAGAAGGAAATCCTCAACCTGCACGCGTGAGCGCGACAAGCTCAACCAGGCGCTGGGCGGCATCAAGGACATGGGCGGCATGCCCGACCTGCTGTTCGTGATCGACACGAACAAGGAGAGCATCGCCATCAAGGAAGCCAAGAAGCTTGGCATCCCGATCGTGGCCATCGTCGACACCAACTGCGATCCGGACGGCATCGACTTCCCGATCCCCGGCAACGACGACGCCGGCCGCGCCATCACGCTCTACTGCGATCTGATCGCGCGTGCGGCGCTCGACGGCCTGGAGCGCAGCCAGGCGTCCTCGGGCGTCGATGTCGGCGCTTCGGAATCGCCTCCGGGCGAGAACCTCCCTGCGGTAGTTCCAGGGCATCGAGGCGCCGCGCGGCGAAGCCGACGATCTGAAGCGCATCACCGGCATTTCGCCGAAGCTCGAGCAGCGGCTCAACGACGCCGGCGTGTTCCACTTCTGGCAGATCGCCGATCTCGACGCCGACCAGCTGGGCGCGCTCGATCGCAAGCTCCGAAGCTCAAGGGCCAGATCGCCACCGAGAAATGGGTCGAGCAGGCCAAGAAAATGGTTGAAACGGCCGCCGTCTGAACGTCGGCTGCGTATTCGTTTGCCAACCCGCGGGCGCCGAGCTGTGAGCTATGCGCGCCCGCCAATCGAATGGGCTGATTTCATGACGATTTCCGCAAGCCTCGTGAAGGAACTGCGCGAAAAGACCGGCGCCGGCATGATGGACTGCAAGGCGGCGCTGACCGAGACCAACGGCGACCTCGAGGCCGCCGTCGACTGGCTGCGCAAGAAGGGCCTGTCGAAGGCCGCCAAGAAGTCTGGCCGCGTTGCGGCCGAAGGGCCTCGTCGGCGTCATCGCCGTCGGGTAAGACCGGAGCCGCTGGTCGAGGTCAACTCGGAAACGGACTTCGTCGCGCGCAACGAGCAGTTCCAGGAAATGGTGACCAAGATCGCCTCGCTGGCCGGCAAGGCCGAGGGCGATGTCGCGCAAGCTGCTCGCCACGACCTATCCCGGCAAGAAGATCACCGTCGAAGATCAGGTCAAGGAGCTGATCGCCACCATCGGCGAGAACATGAGCGTGCGCCGCACGGCATCGCTCGCCGTCAAGGATGGCGTCGTCGCCGACTACGTGCACAACAAGGTCGCCGACGGCCTCGGCAAGATCGGCGTGCTCGTCGCGCTCGAGAGCACCGGCGATAAGGCGGCGCTCGATGGCGCTCGGCCGCCAGCTCGCCATGCATATCGCCGCCGCCAACCCGCAGGTCGTCAACGTCGAGGACCTGTCGCAGGAGGCGCTCGAGCGAGAGCGCGCGATCTACGTCGAGCAGGCCAAGGCCGAGCCCCGCAACGCCGGCAAGTCGGACGAGATCCTCGCCAAGGCGAGCGAGGGACGTCTGCAGAAGGAATTCGTCAACCAGCGGTGCTCCTGAAGCAGGTGTTCGTCATCGACGGCAAGGCGACCGTGGCGGAGATCCTCAAGAAGGCCGAGAAGGATATCGGCGCGCCCGATCAAGGTCGCAGGCTTCGTGCGCTACGCAGCTCGGCGACGGCATCGAGAAGAAGGAAGAGGACTTCGCTGCCGAGGTTGCTGCCGCCGTCGGCGCCGGCAACTGAGCACGATGTCGAACGCCTAGAGCGCGCCTGAACGCTGGTGCGCTCTAGGCGAATCCCCGCCAGTCAGGCTACGTAGGATCGCCGGCCGGCCTGCGGCCAGCGGCTGCACCGCGGCGGAAACCAGGAGGCGGTCATGGCAGATGCAGCGGCGCCCGGCACGAAGGCGCGTCCGGGCTCATCTACAAGCGACTGCTCCTCAAGCTGTCCGGCGAAGCGCTGATGGGCAAGGGCGACTTCGGCATCGACATGACGGTCGTCGAGCGGCTCGTCGCGCGAGATCGGCGAGGCCCTGGCGGCCGGTGCCCAGATCGCCGTCGTTGTCGGCGGCGGCAACATCTTCCGGGGCCTGGCCGGTGCGGCCAAGGGCATGGAACGGGCCACCGCCGACTACATGGGCATGCTCGCGACCGTGATGAACGCGCTGGCGCTGCAGAACGCGCTTGAGAACGCCGGCGTGCAGGCGCGCGTCATGTCGGCCATTCCGATGCCGACGGTGTGCGAGAGCTACGTGCGCCCCAAGGCGCTGCAGCACATGAAAGAGGGCCGCGTGGTGATCTTCGCCGCCGGCACCGGCAACCCCTTCTTCACGACCGACACGGCGGCGACGCTGCGGGCCATCGAGATGGACTGCGAGGCGGTCGCCAAGGCGACCCAGGTCGACGGCGTCTACGACAGCGATCCGCGCCGCAATGCCGGCGCCAAGCGCTTCGACCGGCTCGGCTATGCCGAGGTTCTAGCCCGCGATCTCAAGGTGATGGACGGTGCCGCGATCGCCCTTGCTCGCGACAATCGGACTTCCGGTAATTGTCTTCTCCATCGAGGAGCCGGGCAATCTGCTGAAAGTGCTGCGCGGCGATGGACGGGCTACCGTCATCGATTGAGCGGAATTTGCGTCGGCGCGCGTGTCCCGGCGAACTACAAGAGCAGGCTCGCTAGCTGCGGAGAACCATGTTGCTCCCGGCTGTGCGCCGAAGGGAGACCACCATGTCCAGCGGTACGTTCGATCTCAACGATCTCGAAAAGCGCATGCGCGCCTCGATGGATGCTCTGAAACGCGAGTTGTCGGGGTTGCGCACCGGGCGCGCCAGCGCGCATCTGCTCGACCCCATCCACGTCAACGTCTACGGCTCGAGGATGCCGCTCAACCAGGTGGCGACCGTCTCGGTACCTGAGCCGCGCACCATCTCGGTGCAGGTCTGGGACAAGAGCAACGTGCAGGCCGTCGACAAGGCCATCCGCGAGGCCAACATCGGCCTTAACCCGATCATCGATGGCGCGCTGCTGCGCCTGCCCATTCCGGCGCTGACCGCCGACCGGCGCAACGAGTTCGCCAAGCTGGCCCACAAATACGCCGAGCACGGGCGCGTCTCGGTGCGCAACGTGCGGCGCGAGGGCATGGAGCTTCTCAAGAAGCTCGAGAAGGACGGCAAGATCAGCCAGGACGACCACCACAAGTCGTCGGCCAAGGTGCAAGAGCTGACTGATCGCCTTATCAAGGAAATCGACGAGACGGTCACCGCCAAAGAGGCCGAAATCCATAAGGTGTGAAGCCTTTGAGAAAGGCGTCATTTCCGCTATCCTCAGCTTTGCGCAAATTCGAGAAGCCTGCCGCCGGTGACGGAAATCAAGACAAAGCCAGCACCGCCCGAGCGCGACCCCGCTCAGCCGCGGCACATCGCCATCATCATGGACGGCAACGGTCGTTGGGCCAGCAAGCACGGACTGCCGCGTGCGGTCGGGCATCGCAACGGGCGTCGAGGCGGTGCGGCGAACGGTGCGGGCCGCCATCGAGCTCGGCGTCCCCTATCTGACGCTCTACAGCTTTTCGTCAGAGAACTGGTCGCGGCCCCTCGAGGAGATCGACGACCTGATGGGCCTGATGAAGCGCTTCATCCGCCGCGATCTCGCCGAGCTGCATCAGGCGGGGGTGAAGATCCGCGTCATCGGCGAACGGGACAACGTCGAGTCCGAGCTCATGACGCTCATCGACGAAGCCGTTGAGCTGACGCGAAATAACGAAGCCATCACTCTGATCATCGCCTTCAACTACGGCGCTCGTGGCGAGATCGCCAAGGCGGCGCGCACGCTCGCCGAGCGGGTGGCGGCCGGGACGCTGACGCCGGCCGACATCACCGTCGAGATGCTTGGTGGCGCCCTCGACACCGCCGGCATCCCCGATCCTGATCTGCTCGTGCGTACAAGCGGGGAGATGCGCATCTCCAACTTCCTGCTGTGGCAGTGCGCCTATACCGAGTTCGTCTTCCTCGATGCCTTCTGGCCCGACTTCGGTCGCGAGCTGCTGGAGGAAGCGATCGCGCGCTATCGCGAGCGCGAACGTCGTTTTGGCGGGCGCTCCCGCCATTCGGTGATGTGAGGCGTCATGCCCGATAACGTCGCAGCGACCGAGGCGGGCGGCACGCAATTGGTGTCGAGCAATCTGAAGCTGCGCATCGTCTCGGGGCTGGTGCTCGCCACCGTCGCCTTCGGCCTTGCCTACGCCGGGCCATTGCCCTTTGCGCTGCTGGTGCTTGTCTGCTCCGTGGTAATCAGCTGGGAGTGGGGACGGCTGGTGCGCGGCGCCTCCTTCGATCTGGGGTTCTTTGTGCATGCGACGGCGGTGGCAGCGGCCATCGTGCTCGCCGGTGCCGGTTATGCAGCGCTGGGGCTCGCCGTGCTGGGCATCGCCGCGATCACGCTCATTCCGCTTTATCTGGGCGGCGGCGCTGGGCTGTCAGTGCTCGGCGTGTTTTACGTCGGCATTCCGGCTGTGGCGCTGCTGTGGCTGCGCAGCGACGAGCCGTTCGGATTTACCGCCGTGCTTTTCCTCTTCGCCGTCGTCTGGTCGTCCGACACGGCCGCCTATGCCGCCGGCCGCACCATCGGCGGGCCTAAGCTGTGGCCGCGCGTGTCGCCCAACAAGACGTGGGCGGGTCTCATCGGCGCGCTGTGCGCAGGCGCCCTCGTGGGCGCGGTGTTCGCTGTACTCGAGCCCGAGGCATCGGCGGCACGACTGGTCTTCCTCGGCATCGCCTTGGCGTTCATCGCCCAGGCCGGCGATCTCGCGGAGTCCGCACTCAAGCGCGTGTTCAACCTGAAAGATGCCAGCGCTCTCATTCCCGGACATGGCGGCTTCATGGACCGCATGGACAGCATCGTCGCCGCCGCTGTTGCGGCTGGGGTCCTCGCCCTGGCCGTTGATGCGCATGCGCCAGCGCGCGCACTGATGTTCGGCGTATAGATGCCAGCAGCCAGAAGAGGCATGGCGCGCACCGTCGCGGCCGGCGTCATCCCGCGCCGACGGGGCGGGTCTGGCCCGCCGCCGGTTGAGCATTCTCGGCGCCACCGGCTCCATCGGCCAAAGCACCATCGATCTCATCGAGCGCCATCGCGAGGCGTTCGAGGTCGTTGCGCTGACGGCGCAGACCAATGTCGCCGCGCTTGCCGAGGCAGCGCGCAGGACGCAGGCGCAGCTGGCCGTGATCGGCGATCCGGCGCGCTACGCTGAGCTGCAGGCGGCGCTGTCGGGCTCGGGGATCCGCGTGGCGGCCGGTCCGCAAGCCGTGATCGCCGCCGCCGCCGAGCCGGCCGACTGCGTGATGGCCGCCATCGTCGGCGCTGCCGGGCTCGAGCCGACGTTCGAGGCCGTCCGCCAGGGTCGCCGCCTGGCGCTTGCCAACAAGGAGTGTCTCGTCTCGGCCGGCGAAGTGTTCATGGATGCCGTGGCGGATGCCGGAACGGAACTGCTTCCCGTCGACAGCGAGCATTCCGCCGCCCTGCAGGCGCTGGCCGGGGCCGCGCCCGAGAGCATCGAGCGCATCGTGATCACCGCCTCGGGCGGGCCGTTCCGCACCTGGACCAGCGAGCAGCTGCGGCACGCCAGCCCCGAGCAGGCGCTGCGTCATCCCAACTGGTCGATGGGCGCCAAGATCTCCATCGATTCCGCGACGCTGATGAACAAGGGGCTCGAACTGATCGAGGCCTATCACCTGTTTCCGGTCAGCGCCGATCAGCTCGGCACCGTCATCCACCCGCAGTCCATCGTGCACTGCCTCGTCAGCTACACGGATGGCTCGGTCATCGCGCAGATGTCGTTCCCCGACATGCGCACGCCCATCGCGCTCGCCCTCTCGTGGCCGCAGCGCATGACGGCGCCGACGCGTCGTCTTGACCTGGCGGACGTCGGCACGCTCAGTTTCGAGGCTCCGGACCCGGCTCGTTTCCCGGCCTTAACCATTGCGCGCGATGCTCTCCTGGCTGGCGGCACGGCGCCCGCCATCCTGAGCGCCGCCAACGAAGTCGCAGTCGAGGCCTTCCTTGCCCGCCGGATCGGTTTTCTTGATATTGCTCAGAATGTTGCGGACACCATGGAGGCAGCCCAGGCGCGCGGGCTCATCATCGCCCCGCGGAGCCTGAGCGATGTTCTGGCAGCCGACGCCGAGGGCCGGCGACTGGCACAATCTCTGCTTGGTCGCTATGTCTAGCCGGCGTCGTTCCCGGTCTTGCGCGTGTATCGCGAAGAAGGCTGGGGATGGGCGCCGAAATCGCCGTTTTTCCCGCGTATCCCCAGGGGCTCGCGGATTGCCACGAGAGATAGGAGCACGATGCTGACGCTGGCCAATGTAGCGACCTCGATGCCGGGGGTGCTGCTCACCATCCTGCAATTCCTCGTGGTGCTGACCATCGTGGTTTTCGTCCACGAGTTCGGTCACTTCATCGTCGCGCGCTGGTGCGGCGTCACCGTCAAGACGTTCTCCATCGGCTTTGGCCGCGAGATCTTCGGGTTCAACGACGCCAAGGGCACGCGCTGGCGCTTTGCCTGGATCCCGCTGGGCGGCTACGTGAAGTTCGTCGACGACGAGAATGCCGCCAGCCAGCCCTCGCCGGACGCGCTGGACAGCATGACCGCGACCGAGCGCGCCGGCGCTTTCCAGAACAAGCCCCTGTGGCAGCGCGCGGCCGTTGTCGCCGCCGGGCCAGTGGCAAATTTCCTTTTGGCCATAGCGATTTACGCCGGCGTGAACTTTGCCTTCGGCGTGCGCACGATTGCCCCCACGGTGGGTGAGGTTAAGGCCGGAATGCCGGCCGCCGTCGCCGGCATGCAGGCGGGCGACGTGATCACCAGCATCGACGGCTGGAACATCGAGGGCTTCGAAGACGTGCAGCGCATGGTCGGGGTCAACGGTGGGCGACCGCTCAAGTTCGGCGTCGATCGCGGCGGCGCAGAAGCTCACCTTCGACGTGACGCCGGAAATGCGCGAGCAGGACGATAGCTTCGGCGGGAAGTTCAAGCGCGGCCTGATCGGCATCACGCCGTCCAACGCTGCCGGCTACAAGGAGGCCAAGCCGGTCGGACCTATCGAGGCCTTGCGCCTCGGCGTCCGCGAGACCTACACCAACATCGTCCATACCGTGCAGGGCATCGGCGACATCATCACTCAACGTCAGGCGGCCGACCAGATGGGCGGTCCAATCCTGATGGCCCAGGTCACCGCCAGGGTGGCCGAGGGGGGCATCGAGCCGATGCTGCGTTGGATCGCCTTTATCTCGGCCAACATCGGCTTCCTGAACCTGCTGCCAATTCCGGTCCTAGACGGTGGACATCTTGTTTATTACGCCATCGAAGGGCTGCTTCGGCGGCCGATGAGTCGGCGCACGCAGGAGATCGGATTCCAGATCGGCATAGCCCTGGTCCTGATGCTCATGGTGTACGTGAATTTGAACGATTTATTGCGGGTTTGGCGGGGATGGACCGGGGCAGGCTGAAATGCCGTTCAGTGACGTAATCTTGCCACTTCCGCACTCTCTTCTGAATCGTTAAGAACGGATTTACACAGGGGAGTGCGCGCGGACGAAGAATCAGGCCAAATGGCCCTCTTCCAAAGGCGCACGTGTTAGTCATGCGGTACGGGACCCGAAGCCGACGGGTTCTGACACCGAGGGGGAATTCGGCAATAACGAGGCATACTTGCGAATGCCTGTGGTCCGAGCCATTGCGGTGAGAGTCTGTCGCCTAGCGTTGCTTCTGGCGATTATCTCATCGGGAGTGATATGCGTCGGTGGCGCGTTGTTCTCCGTTTCTGCCCATGCCCAGGGTGCGACTGTCCGGGCCATCAACGTCCAGGGCAACAAGCGCGTCGAACCGGAGACGGTTCGCTCGTATCTACAATTCTCCGTCGGCAACGCCTATGACCCGGCCAAGGTCGACGGCTCCATCAAGGCGCTGTTCGCCACCGGCCTGTTCTCCGACGTGCGCATCGATCGCTCGGGCGCCGACGTGCTCGTCACCGTCGTCGAGAACCCCGTCATCAATCAGGTCGCCTTCGAGGGCAACAGCGAGATCGACACCGAGACGCTGCGCAACGAAGTGCAGATGAAGCCGCGCTCGGTCTTCACGCGCTCCCGCGTGCAAGCCGACGTGCAGCGCGTGCTCGACGTCTACCGCCGCCAGGGCCGCTACGCCGCGACCGTCGAGCCGAAGATCATCGAGCTCGAGCAGGACCGCGTGAACCTCGTGTTCGAGATCAACGAGGGCGCCGCCACCAAGGTCAAGGGCATCCACTTCGTCGGCAACAAGGCATTCTCCGACAGCCAGCTGCGCGACGTCGTCTCGACCACCGAAAAGGGCTGGTTCGACTTCCTCAAGGGCACCGCCGTCTACGATCCCGACCGCATGAATCTCGATCGCGAGCTGCTGCGCCAGTACTACCTGAAGAACGGCTATGCCGACGTGCAGGTGACGGCGGCCAACGCCGAGCTCGACCGCGACGGCTCCGGCTTCTTCATCACCTACTCGATCGAGGAAGGCGAGGCCTACGACTTCGGCGGCATCAACATCGAGAGCACGGTTGCCGCGATCGATGCCTCCAAGTTCAAGGGCGACGTGCTGACCGAGGACGGCGACACCTACAACGCCAACCTTATCGACAAGTCGGTCGAACGGCTGACGCTGGCCGTATCCGAGGACGGCTACGCCTTCGCTCGCGTCCGCCCGCAGGCGGTTCCCGATCCGGTGACGCGCAAGATCGCGCTCAACTACGTGATCGAGGAAGGCCCGCGCGTCTACATCGAGCGCATCAACGTCTCCGGCAACACGCGCACCAAGGACTACGTCATCCGGCGCGAGTTCAAGGTGGCGGAAGGCGACGCCTACAATCCGCTCATGGTCGATCAGGCCAAGAAGCGCCTGACCAACCTTGGCCTGTTCAAAGGCGTGGAAGTGAAGCGCCGCCCGGGCAGCGCGCAGGATCGCGTCGTGCTCGACGTCGAACTGGTCGAGCAGTCTACGGGCGAGCTCTCCTTCGGCGCCGGCTACTCGACGGCGGAAGGCGTGATCGGCGACGTGTCGATCACCGAGCGCAACCTGATGGGCAACGGCCAGTTCCTGCGCCTGCAGCTGTCGGGCTCGCTCGAGCGCTTGCAGGTCAACCTGAGCTTCACCGAGCCGCGCTTCCTCGATCGCAACCTGGCGGCCGGTTTCGACCTCTTCCACAAGGAGGTCGACCAGTCGAGCCAGTCCGGCTTCAACAGCCGCCGCACCGGCGGCAGCGTCCGCCTCGGCTTCCCGATCTCCGAGAAGATGTGGATGCAGACCGCCTACACCGTTTCGCGTGACGAGATCTTCGACGTCATCGATGGGGCCTCGCTGGCCATCCGGGACGCAGAAGGGACGTCGTATACGTCGATGGTCGGCAGCACGATCACCTACGATCTGCGCAACGATCCGAAGAATCCGACCAAGGGTCTGTGGTTCCAGACGGGCGCCGACTTCGCCGGTCTCGGCGGCGACGTGCAGTACATCTCGCTCGCGGCCGAGGCACGCGGCTACTACCCGGTCACCGACAACATCACCTTCGTCGCCCGCGGTATCGCCGGCTCCATCCAGGGCTGGGGTGGCGAGGACGTCCGCCTCATCGACCTGTTCTTCAAGGGTGGCGAGACGGTGCGCGGCTTCGATCGCGCCGGCTACGGTCCGCGCGACTTGAGCACGGGCGACGCACTCGGCGGCCAGTACTACTGGGCGACGACGGCGGAACTCCGCTTCCCCATTCCGTTCGTGCCCGACGACCTCGGCATCTCCGGCGCCGTGTTCGCCGACGCCGGTTCGCTGTGGAACGCCGGTGGCAACGCGCAGGATGCGCTGGCAGGTTGCACCTCTGGCGGCCAAGCGTGTCTGCAGGACAGCTCGGCCATCCGCTCTTCCGTCGGCGCCAGCTTGATGTGGGCCTCGCCGGTGGGCCCGATCCGTATGGACCTTGCCAAGGTTCTCACCAAAGAAACCTACGACGACGAGCAGATCTTCCGCTTCGGCGCGGCGACCAAGTTCTAATCCTGGCTCGTCACCGCCGGTTTGGTGCTAAGAAGACCTCCGTATGCGTAGCGGAGCGACCCTCCGTACAATTGGCAGCAATTGATGGAGCGTCGCCCAGCGGCGGGTCAGGGCATGGAACATCCCGGATTCTTCAAGCGGGCCGGGCCGTTCTCGTTGGCGGAAATCGCCGAGGCGACGGGATCTGAGCTGGTCGTCGGCTCGGCTGCGCCGGACGCCATGATCGATGACGTGCGCACGCTCACCGACGCCGGGCCGCGCGACATCACATTCTTCAACAACCCCAAGTACGGCGAGCGCCTCAAGGCGACGGGCGCGGGTGCGTGCCTCGTGCTGCCTGCCTTTGCCATGCCGAGTGCCACATGCAACTGGAAGGCTGACGACGCCCGAGCCCTACCGCAGCTTTGCCCAGGCGCTGATGCTGTTCTACCCGCAGTCGCGGCATTCGCAGGGTGCTCCAGGTGGAGGCACCAAGCTCATCGACCCCACCGCCGAGCTCGAGGATGGCGTGGTCATCGAACCGGGCGCCGTCGTCGGGGCCGAGGCGCGCATCGGTCGCGGCAGCCGCATCGCCGCCGGTGCCGTGGTCGGCTACCGCTGCACGATCGGCCGCGACAGCTATGTCGGCCCTTCAGCTACGGTCGCCCACGCGCTCGTCGGCGACCGGGTCATTATCCATGCCGGCGTGCGCATCGGCCAGGACGGCTTCGGCTTTGCCATGAGCGCGCGCGGCCATTTCAAAGTGCCGCAGATCGGCCGGGTGATCATCCAGGACGATGTCGAGATCGGAGCCAATTCGACCGTCGACCGGGGAGCCCTTAAGGACACAATCATCGGCGAGGGCACGAAAATTGATAATTTGGTACAGATCGGGCACAACGTCGTCATGGGCCGGCACTGCGTGATCGTCGGCCAAACGGGAATATCGGGTTCGGCCGAGCTGGGCGATTTCGTGGTCATGGGTGGCCAGTCGGGCGCCGTCGGCCATATCAAGATCGGCGACGGCGCGCATGTGGCCGGCGCCAGCCACGCCAGCAAGGATGTGACGCCTGGCGCGCGCGTCGGTGGCACCCCGGCACGGCCCCTCACCCAGTGGGGGAGGGAGATCGCGCTCATCGCCCGTCTGGCGAAGCGCGGCGAGAAGGACAATGCCGGCAAGGCATAGTAGCGGACGAGTGCGGGCGCGGAGCGCCTGCGAGTACGAGGTCGAAGAGAGACATGAACGACATGGGCGAGCCCAATGCGAAGAAGGCGCTGGCGACGGCGGACATCATCCGTGTCCTCAAGCTGCTGCCGCACCGCTATCCGTTCCTGATGCTCGACCGCATCTACGACATGGACGGCGATGCAAGCTGCGTCGGGGTCAAGAACGTGACCATCAACGAGCCGTTCTTCCAGGGTCACTTCCCGCAATACCCGGTCATGCCGGGCGTGCTGATCATCGAGGGCCTGGCGCAGACCGCCGGCGCGCTGTGCGTGCACAGCCTCGGAGAGGACTACCGCGCCGAGCTGGTCTACTTCATGGCCATCGATCGGGCGAAGTTCCGCCGCCCCGTGGTGCCGGGAGACCAGCTCCATTACCACGTGCGCAAGATCCGCAACCGCGGGCGCGTCTGGCGCTTCGCCGGCGAGGCCAAGGTCAACGGCCTGGTGGCGGCCGAGGCCGAGGTAAGCGCCATGCTTGCCGACACCGCCGAGGCACGGGCGTTCGCGGCAGGCAAGCATGGGTGAGATGACCGCTCACCCGACCGCGGTGATCGAGACAGGTGCCAAGCTCGGCGCCGGGGTGAAGATCGGTCCTTATTGCGTCGTCGGCGCCGACGTAACGCTCGATGACGGGGTCGAGCTGTTGAGCCACGTCGTGGTCGCTGGGCACACCACCATCGGGGCGCGCACGCGTATCTTTCCATTCGCCTCGATCGGTCACCAGCCGCAGGACCTCAAGTACCACGGCGAAGCTTCGACGCTCACCGTGGGCGCCGACTGCATGATCCGCGAGGGCGTCACGCTCAATCCGGGCACCGAGGGCGGCGGCATGTCGACCACGATCGGCGACCGCTGCGCCTTCCTCGCCAACTCGCACGTCGGCCATGACTGCCATGTCGGCAGCGGCGTCATCTTTTCCAACAACGTGATGCTGGCCGGGCATTGCTCGGTCGGCGACTTCGCCATCATCGGCGGCGGGGCAGCGGTGATCCAGTTCGCGCGCGTCGGCGCGCATTCCTTCCTCGGCGGAATGTCGGGGCTGGAGAACGACCTCATCCCCTATGGCATGGCGCTCGGCAACCGGGCGCACCTGTCGGGCCTCAACATCGTCGGCCTGCAGCGCCGCGGCTTCTCGCGCAGCGACATCCACGATCTGCGCCGTGCCTATCGGCTACTGTTTGCTGCCGAAGGCACGCTCGCCGAGCGCACCGAGGATGTTGCGCAGGAATTCTCCGGGCAACCGATCGTGCAGGAAATCCTCGCGTTCATTCGCCTCGGCGGCAAGCGCAGCCTGTGCACGCCGAAAGAAGCGGCCGAGGCTTGAGGTAGTAAAAATGGCGTACCCGCCGCGCGTCGTCGGCATCGTGGCGGGCGGCGGCAGCCTGCCGCGCGAGATTGCCGAGCATGTCAGGTCGACCGGGGGAGCGGTGCATATCGTGTCCATCATCGGCGAAGGCGATCGCGACTTGAGCGATTTTCCGCTCACCAAGGTGGGCTGGGCGCAGACCGGCGGCATGGTGCGCGCTTTGCGCAATGCCAACGTCAGCGAACTCGTCATCGTCGGGTCGGTGCGCCGTCCCGACCTCTCCGCTATCAAGCCCGACCTGGGCTTCTTCCTCAATCTGCCCGCCATCGCCCGCATCATCGCCACCACCGGCGATGACAGCGTGCTGAGCGGCGTCGTCCGCTTCTTCGAGAGCAAAGGCTTTAAGGTCGTCTCGCCGACGGAAGTCGCGCCCTCGCTGCTGGTCGCTGAAGGACCGCTCGGGACGCTCGATGCCGAGGCACACGAGATGGTCGACATCGCACGCGGTTTCGAGGTCGTGCGCGCTCTGGGGCCGTTCGACGTCGGCCAGGCCGTCGTCGTCACCGACGGCGCCATAGAGGCCATCGAAGGGGCCGAAAACACCGACGCCATGCTGGCGCGGCTTGCCCTGCAGCGGCGGGGCGCTGCAGGCGGCATCGGCCGCCGGCGCGGCGTACTCGTCAAGCGGCCCAAGCCGCGTCAGGAGATGCGCGTCGACATGCCGGCGATCGGCGCCCGCACCGTCGATCGTGCGCTGGAGGCCGGGCTGCGCGGTGTCGCGGTGCTGGCCAAGGGTGCGATCGCTCTCGAGCGCGCCGAGCTGAAGCGCCGGGCCGATGCCGGCGACATGTTCATCGTCGGCACCGTTGATAGCGGCGCGACCATCGCCTCGACGCCGCCGGCTGCGACACCTTTTGCCCAACTCGGCCAGACACCGGCCGCTCCGCGCCAAGTCGCCGATGCGGCGCACGGCGCAGCGCTGTTGCGCGCGTTGGCTCCTTTCCGCCGCAGCGGCGGCACGGTCATCGATCGCGGCCACGTGCTGGCCATCGAGTGCGGGGAGGGGATCGCCGCGCTGATTGCCCGCTCAGGCGGCTTGCGCCAATGGGGACGCCGGCGCTGGGCGCGCCGTTCATTCGTCGCCGTCGTTTCCGAAGCGGTCGCAGCCGACCTCGCGTCGGTTATTGCCGCAGCCGCCGCGGCGCAATTCGCGGGCATCGCCGTCATCGGCCGCAATGCCGAGGAGTTGCAGGCCGGGGTCGCGCTGGCCGATCGGCACGGCTTGTTTCTGCTGGCCGGGGGACGCGCAGGAGACGCGCCATGAGTTTGACCGACCGCGCCGCGGCTGCGCGCCCGGCCACCACCGGACGCATCGGCAAGGGAGGACCGGCCGCCGGACGCGATGACCTGCGCATCTTCCTCATCGCCGGCGAGCACTCCGGCGACGCGCTGGGCGGCAAGCTGATGACCACGCTGAGTGCGCAGTGCAAGGGGCGCATCCACTACCTCGGCGTCGGCGGCGAGGACATGGAGCGTGCCGGTCTCGCCTCGCAGTTTCCACTCGCCGACGTGGCGGTCATGGGGCCATTGTCGATCCTGCCGCGACTGCCGCGCATCATGTCGCGCGTCTACCGGACCGTCGATGCGGCGGTGGCCGCCGAGCCCGATGCCGTCGTCATCATCGATGCGCCGGAGTTCACCCATCCCATCGCCAAGCGCATTCGCAAGCGCGCCCCGCTCATCCCCATCATCGACTATGTGTCGCCGAGTGTGTGGGCCTGGCGTCCGGGCCGGGCCCGCAAGATGCGCCCGTATGTCGATCACGTCATGGCGCTGCTGCCGTTCGAGCCGGCCGCGCACCAGCGCTTGGGCGGTCCGCCCTGCACCTATGTCGGCCATCCGCTCATCGAGCGGCTCGACTGGATGCACGACCTCGATACCGCGCCGCTCATCGAACGCCTGCAATTGGATCCAGGGCGCCTTGTCCTCGTGGTGCTGCCGGGCAGCCGCACCTCCGAGGTCTCGCACCTCATGCCGACGTTCGGCGCAACGCTCGAATTGCTGCACGCGCGGCGCATTCGCCCGCAGGTGATCATTCCGGTGGTGCCGCACGTGCGCGACCTCGTGGAACGCCATGTGCAGTCGTGGACCGTGAAGCCGCACATAGTCGAAGGCGATGAAGACAAGTTCCGTGCCTTCAAGCTGTCGCACGCGGCGCTGGCCGCGTCCGGCACGGTGACCCTCGAACTGGCGCTGGCCGGCACGCCCATGGTGGTCGCCTACAAGGTCGACGCGATCGCCGCGCGCCTGCGCTTCCTGCTCAAAGTGCCCTCGGTCGTGCTGGCCAATCTGGTGCTCGGGGAGAACGCGTTTCCCGAACTTCTGCAGGAGGAGTGTACGCCGCAGAACCTCGCCGATGCCTTGGAGCTGCAATTGCGCGATACGCCGGAAAGCCGCGCGCAGCTGGCGGCGCTGGCGCGCATCCCCCACAAGATGCTGCTCGACGGCGGCAGTCCGAGCGAAGCTGCGGCCGAGATCGTTCTCGACTATGCCGCGCACGGGCGCCGCAACACGACCGGATAGCTCGGCGTGCTAGGTGCGGGCTCGAAGATCGACACGCCGGATACCTCAAAAGAAAAACGGCCGACGGTGTGAACCGCCGGCCGGCCGATAGTGCCCGTAAAATCTCTGCAATTCACCGCCTCGATCAGCGGCGCTGGTCGATGGGTATGTAGCTGCGCTCGGTGGAGCCCATGTAGAGCTGGCGCGGACGTCCGATGCGCTGCTCGGGATCCTCGATCATTTCCTTCCACTGCGCGATCCAGCCGACGGTGCGCGCGATGGCGAACAGCACGGTGAACATGGAAACCGGGAAGCCGAGCGCCCGCAACGTGATGCCGGAGTAGAAGTCGATGTTGGGATACAGCTTCTTCTCGATGAAGTACTCGTCCTGCAGCGCGATGCGCTCCAGCTCCATGGCGACGGCGAGCAGCGGATCGTCCTTGATACCGAGCGCGTCGAGCACCTCGTGGCAGGTCTTCTGCATCACCTTGGCGCGCGGATCGTAGTTCTTGTAGACGCGGTGCCCAAAGCCCATCAGGCGGAAGCCTGAGTTCTTGTCCTTGGCCTTGGCAATGAATTCGGGGATGCGATCTACGCTGCCGATTTCCATCAGCATGTTGAGCGCCGCCTCGTTGGCGCCGCCATGTGCGGGACCCCACGAGACAGGCGATGCCGGCGGCGATGCAGGCGAACGGGTTGGCGCCCGAGGATCCGGCGAGGCGCACCGTCGATGTGGAAGCGTTCTGCTCGTGGTCGGCGTGCAGGATGAAGATGCGATCCAGAGCGCGCGTCAGCACCGGGTTGGCCATGAACGGCTCGCACGGGATGGCGAAGCACATCTGCAGGAAGTTGGTGGTGAAGTCGAGGTCGTTGCGCGGATAGATGAACGGCTGGCCGATGGAATACTTGTAGGCCATCGAGGCGATGGTCGGCATCTTTGCCAGCATGCGATGGCTGGCAACGGCGCGCTGGCCCGGATCGTTGATGTCGGTTGAGTCATGATAGAACGCCGCCAGGGCGCCGACCGTGCCGACCATGACCGCCATCGGATGCGCGTCGCGCCGGAACCCGGTGAAGAAGCGCGTCATCTGCTCGTGCAGCATGGTGTGACGCGTGATCGTGTTGCGGAAGGCGGCGAACTGGTCCGTCGTCGGCAGGTCGCCGTGCAGGAGCAGGTAGCAGACCTCAAGGAAGCTCGACTGCTCGGCCAACTGGTCGATGGGGTAGCCGCGATAGAGCAGCACGCCATTGTCGCCATCGATGTAGGTGATGCGCGAGGTACAGTTGGCGGTCGATGTGAACCCGGGATCGTAGGTGAAGCAGCCGGTGTCGCGGTAGAGCTTGCCGACGTCGATCACGTCGGGGCCGAGCGTGCCGCTGCGCACTGGCAAACTGGTGGACTTGCCTTCGAGGGACAACTCGGCGGCGACTTCCTTGGGCGCTTTGTCGTGGACGTTCATGGCGCGGAATCCTGTGATACCCGGCTTGGGGAATGGGTTGCGAGCACGCGTGGGCCTCCCGGCGAGCTTCTCAAGCAGCGTTCCCCTATGAGCGTTTTTTCATTTTGGTCGAGACGTGCAGCTGTTGCCGCCAAGATTGTGGAGGCCCCCATGCTACACTACTTTTGCAGCGCAACATAGCGGCTCGGAGCATCCGCCGCAGCGCAACGAACCACGCCGAGAGCTCAGCGGCGCGCGGCTCGCAGAGGCGCTGAAACCC
Source organism: uncultured Alphaproteobacteria bacterium (assembly GCA_963759735.1). Taxonomy (GTDB): domain Bacteria; phylum Pseudomonadota; class Alphaproteobacteria; order Rhizobiales; family Hyphomicrobiaceae; genus Hyphomicrobium_A. The sequence goes on along the minus strand of CAVXAF010000001.1, from coordinate 53,824 downwards.
TTAAGCCGCCTGATCCCGGATGCGGGCTAGGGCCTCCTCGCGCCCGAGCACGGCCAGGACGTCGAAGACCGGCGGGGACACCGATTTGCCGGTCAGGGCGGCGCGCAGTGGTTGCGCCACCTTGCCGAGCTTGGCTCCCGTCGCCTCCGCATAGGTGCGCACGATCTCCTCCAACTCGCTGGCCTTCCAGTGATCGGCCGCCTCGAGCTTGGGCAGCAAGTCGGAGAGGCGCTGGCGGCCGTCACCGTCGAGTAGCTTCTGGGCTTTTTCATCGAGCGGCAATGGCCGGTCGGCGAACAGGAAATCGGTGCCGTTGATCAGCTCGATGAGCGTCTTGGCGCGCTCCTTGAGGCCTGGCATGGCGATGAGCAGTTTGGCGCGCATGTCGGCGTCGAGCCGCGCGGTGATGGCCGCGCCGGCGGGCAGATAGGGGAGCAGATCCTCGATCCGTAGCAGCAACTCCTGGTCGTCGGCCGTTCGAATGTAATGCCCGTTGAGGTCTTCCAGCTTGGCGAAGTCGAAGCGCGCTGCCGAGCGGTTGATGTCGGTGAGATCGAACCAGTCGAGCATCTGCGAAGTCGACATGATCTCGTCGTTGCCGTGGCTCCAGCCGAGACGCACGAGGTAGTTGCGGAGTGCCGCCGGCAAGTAGCCCAACTCCTTGTAGGCTTCAACGCCGAGCGCGCCATGACGTTTCGACAGCTTGGCGCCGTCGGGACCGTGGATCAGCGGCACGTGCGCGAACAAGGGCACCTGCCAGTCCATGGCCTGATAGATTTGCGTCTGACGCGCCGCGTTGGTGAGGTGGTCGACGCCACGGATGACGTGCGTGATCTGCATGTCGTGATCGTCGACAACGACGGCGAGATTGTAGGTCGGATTGCCGTCGCTGCGGAGGATGATGAGGTCGTCGAGTTCCTTGTTCTGGAAAACGACGCGTCCCTGCACGAGATCGTCGACCACCGTCTCGCCTTCGCGCGGGGCCTTGAGGCGGATGACGTAGGGAACGCCGGCAGGGGCCTCGGCGGGATCGCGTTCGCGCCAGGGCGAGCGAATGGTGAGGGGACGCTTTTCGGCCTGCGCGTCCTCGCGCATTTTGTCGAGTTCCTGCGACGTCAGCCAGCAGCGGTAAGCATGGCCGCGCGCCAGCATATCCTCGGCCACCTCACGGTGGCGCTGGGCGCGGGCGAACTGCGAAACGGTTTCGCCATCCCAGTCGAGGCCCAGCCACTTCAGTCCGTCGAGAATCGCTGCGACGGCCTCCGGATTGTTGCGCTCCCGGTCGGTATCTTCGATGCGCAGCAGCATCTTGCCGCCGCGCCCCTTGGCGTAGAGCCAGTTGAAGAGCGCCGTCCGCGCTCCGCCGATGTGCAGGTAGCCGGTGGGCGATGGGGCAAAGCGCACGATCGGCGCGGGGCCGCCGCGTGTCTTATCGGTCATGTTTTATCGATTGCGTTGGATGCGGGAAGGTGTCCAGCGATGTAGCATGCCTCGGCAGGGTGGGTAAGGGGCGCTCGGGGCAGGCGGATGTTGGGAGTAGCCGGAAGGGGCGGCAGCGACGGCGTCTTAGCAACGCTGGCGCGCCGGCTCGAAGCTGAGCAGGAACGCTGGTTCTGCTGGCTTCCGGTGCTTCTCGGCGGCGGCATCGGCACCTATTTTGCGCTGCCGGTCGAGCCGTCGCTGCCGACGGCACTGGCGCCGCTCATTGCCGTCCTCGCCCTGCGTGCGTCGGTCCGGCGGCCGCGCGCCGCTGCTGGGCCTGCTCATGGCCGCCCTCTGCGCCATGGCGTGCGGCTTTGCACTGGCCAAGCTGCGCGTGGAATGGGTGCAGGCCCCGGTGCTGATCAAACAGCTTAATAGTGCCGAGGTGCACGGCTGGGTGGAGCAGATCGAGCCGCGCCCGCAAGGCGGCCAGCGGTTCACGCTGCGCGTCGCGGCGCTCGGCGACCTGCCGCAACCGCGCCGCCCGACACGGGTCCGCGTCACCATCAATCGAGTGGTCGGCGATGTGATGCCGGGAAGCTTCGTGCGACTGCGCGCTACTCTCATGCCGCCGGCCGAGCCTGCACTGCCGGGCGACTACGACTTCGGGAGGCAGGCGTGGTTCCAAGGCATCGGAGCCGTCGGCTATTCACTGTCGATGCCGGTGATCGAGGCGGCGAGGACGGCGCCTCCCGACCTGCGGTTCTGGGCCGGCGTGCAGCGCATGCGCCAGGCGATCGGGGCGCGCATTGCGGCGGCGCTACCGGGCGAAACCGGCGCCATCGCGACGGCGCTGATCACGGGCGAGCGCGGCGGCATCTCGGAAGAGACCAACAACATCTTCCGCGATTCCGGCATCGTGCACATCCTATCGATCTCCGGCTTCCATATGGCAATCATGGCCGGCTCGGTGTTCTTCATCGTGCGCCTGGGGCTCGCGCTCCTGCCATCGATCGCGCTGCGTTATCCCATCAAGAAGTGGGCAGCGGCAGCGGCCATCTTGGCGGCGCTCAGCTATCTGCTGATTTCCGGCGCAGCCTTCGCCACCGTGCGCTCGACAATCATGATCTCGATCATGTTTCTCGCGGTGCTGCTGGATCGCCCGGCGCTGGCGCTGCGCAATGTCGTGCTGGCAGCGACGATCATCCTCGTTGCGTTCCCCGAAAGCTTATTCGACGTCGGGTTTCAGATGTCGTTTGCTGCCGTGCTGGCGCTGGTCTCCATCTATGAGGCGCTGCGCGAGCGGCAAACCTGGGCTTCGCTGATGCAGCAGCCGGCGGCGCGCCTCCTCGTGTTCTTTGCCGGCATCGTGCTGTCGACCCTGGTCGCCAGCGCGGCGGTTGCGCCATTCGCCGCCTACCACTTCCATAAGAGCCAGCAGTATGCGGTGCTCGCCAACCTCATCGCCCTGCCGGTGTGCAACATGCTGGTCATGCCGGCGGCGCTGGCGGCGCTCATCGCCATGCCGTTTGGGCTCGAGGCGTGGCCGCTGCAGGTCATGGGCTGGGGGATCGAGGCCATGGTGTGGATTGCCACCCGCGTCGCGGCGCTGCCGGGCGCGGTCGTCAACGTGCCGGCCATGCCGACGCTGGCCTTCATGCTGATGGTGACGGGTGGGCTGTGGCTGATGCTGTGGCAGACGCGGTGGCGATGGCTCGGGCTGGCGGTGATCGCAGGCGGGGCGGTGCTGGCGCCGACCCTGTCGGTGCCTGATATCCTCATTGGCCGCGACGGGGCCCTCGTGGCGGTGCGCGGGGCCGATGGGGAGCTATCGGCGGTCGGGGCGACGCGCAGCTCGTTCGAGCTTGAACGCTGGCTGGAGCACGACGGCGCCAGCAGCAGCTTGGAGGCCGCGGCGGAAGGTCGTCAGTTCACCTGCGACGGCATCGGCTGCCGCACCACCGTCAAGGGCATCGACATCGCCGTCGCCAAGCATCCCGCCGCCTTCGCTGAGGATTGCCGCCGGGCGGGAATTCTCGTTTCGAGCCTTGTCGGCCCACGCGACTGCACGGGCCCCAAGGCGCTCATCGACTTCTTTGCCGCGCGCCGGCAAGGCACGCACGCGCTCTATATCGACAAGGCCGGCGCCATCCGCATCGAGACGGTCGCCGGTTTGCGCGGCTTGCGCCCCTGGTCGATGCCGCCCCCACGCAGCGTCGGCGCCGAAGCTGCCGACGACCGCCGCACGGCAGGGCTTCAGTAGCGCCGCATCAGCCCGACGAGGCGTCCCTGAATGTCGACCTGGTCGGGGCCGAAGATGCGCGTCTTGAACTCCGGATTGGCGGCCTCGAGCGCTATGGTGGTGCCCTTCTTGCGCAGGCGCTTCAGCGTTGCTTCCTCCTGATCGACGAGGGCAACGACGATATCGCCATTCTCCGCTGTGTCGCATCGGCGAATGATCACCGTGTCGCCGTCGAGAATGCCGGCCTCGATCATCGAATCGCCCTTCACCTCGAGGGCAAAATGTTCGCCATTGGTGAGCAGGTCGGGGGGGCAGGCGATGTCATGGCTGTGGTTCTGAATGGCGCTGATCGGCGTGCCGGCGGCGATGCGGCCCATCACAGGTACAGACACTGTACGGCTGTCGATCATCGTTGAAGGTGGTGGGGAGAGATCGCGGCTGCTGCGGCTGCCCTCGATGACGCTGAGGCCGGAGCGACGTGCCCCCGCCGATAGCGTCTGATTCTCGGGCAGTCGGATCACCTCAATGGCGCGGGCGCGGTGCGGCAGGCGGCGGATGAACCCGCGCTCCACCAGCGCCGTGATGAGGCGGTGGATGCCCGATTTCGACTTCAGATCGAGCGCGTCCTTCATCTCGTCGAACGACGGCGGCACGCCTTTGTCCTGCATGCGCGCGTGGATGAAGAGCAACAGCTCCTTCTGCTTTTCCGTGAGCATCAAGCCTCCTGGGTGCTCGTCGGCAAGCACTTCGCCAGGTTGTCTGGACAAAGCGTGAACGTACCCTAGCCGTTCCGCAAGCGTTCCGCAAGAGGGGTTGTATTTCCGGCGCTCAGAAGTCGAGCGGGAGAACGCGGACGGCTTCTCCGATCGCGGCCGCCGGCGCGTTCGGCGGCCTGACGATGAGGACGTCAGCCGAGGCAAGCGCCGACATGTGGGCGCTGTCCTGGGTGGTGAGCGCCGTGACCGGCAAGAGGCCGGGGGCTCCCGGGGTCACCGTGGCGCGCATGTAGTGCTGCCGGGGGCCATTGGCCTCCAGAGGATGCGCCAGCACCGCCGTCTGTTCGCGCAGCGGGGGATCGGTGCGCCCCAATAGCGCGTACAGCAGCGGCACCAGGAAAATCCGCGCGGCGATGAGGCAGGAGAGCGGGTTGCCCGGGAGGCCGAGCACGCGCTGGGCGCTGAGGCGGCCAAACAGCATCGGCTTGCCGGGGCGCACGGCGACCTTCCAGAAGTCGAGGGCCATGCCGCGCGCTTCCAACGCCGGCTTGACGAGGTCGCGGTCGCCGACCGAGGCGCCGCCGATGGTGACCAGCACGTCGGCGTCTGCCGCTGTCGCGAGCTTTGCCTGCAAGTCCTCCAGCGTATCGCCGGCTATGCCGAGCAGCTTGGGCTCCCCGCCGAAGGCAGCGATGAGCGCGGCGAGGCCGTAGGGGTTGGAGGACACGATCTGCCCGGCTCCGGGCAACGTGCCGGGCTCGACCAGTTCATCGCCGGTGGCGAGGATGGCGACGACCGGGCGACGGCGCACGATCAGCCGCGCATGGCCGCCGGCCGCCGCCAGCGTGATCGCCGAGGCATCGAGCAGGCGCCCTGAGCGCAGCAACGTGTCGCCCTTGCGGAAGTCGCCGCCGGCGGGGCGGATGTTGGCGCCGCGACTTGCCGGCTCGCGCACCGAAAGCCGATCGCCGCTCCGCTCGGTGTCTTCCTGGATGACGACGGCGTCGGCGCCTTGCGGCACGCTGGCGCCGGTGAAGATGCGCGCCGCCTCGCCGGGGCCGACCGAGCCGGCATACGGGCCTCCGGCGTTCGAACTCACCGATGATGCGCAACGCCGCCGGCACGGCGGCGACGTCGGCAGCGCGGACCGCATAGCCATCCATGGCGGAGGCGTTGAAGGGTGGTTGCGTCAGGCCGGCGGCGAGATCCTGCGCCAGCACGCGGCCGGCGGCGCCGAGGAGGTCGGCACTCTCCACGCTGAGCGGGGCCACGCCGTCGAGTACGCGCGCCAGCGCCTCGTCGACGGGGAGCAGCGTCATGTCACTCGCCCTTCTTGGGTGGATAGTCGCCGGAGCGGCCGCCGGACTTCTGCGTCAGGCGGATGCCCTCAAAGCTCATGTCGCGGTCGACGGCTTTCAGCATGTCGTAGAGCGTCAGGCAGGCGACCGACACGGCCGTCAGCGCCTCCATCTCGACACCCGTCGGCCCCGTCGTCTTGACCTCGGCGGTGACGCGCACGCCGACCGGCGCGTCGCTCGGCTCGAGTGTGACGACAACCTTCGACAGGGCGAGCGGATGGCACAGGGGGATCAGCTCGTGCGTGCGCTTCGCCGCCATGATCCCGGCGATGCGCGCGGTGGCCAGCACGTCGCCCTTGGGCGCTTCGCCCGACTGCAGCAGGGCCAGCGTCGCCGGCGCCATGCTGACGAAACCTGTGGCGCTGGCGGCGCGCGCCGTCGCAGCCTTGTCTGACACGTCGACCATGCGCGCCTCGCCGTTGGCGTCGATGTGCGTCAGCTTAGGCATGCGAGGTGGACCTAGCGACGGTGGGCATAGGGCGTCTCCGCGAGCGATCGGGCGAGCAGCGCTCGCGTTGCCGCTGTCACGTCAGCCTGGCGCATCAGGCTCTCGCCGACGAGGAATGTATTCACGCCGACCTGCTCCAGGCGCGCGATATCGGCCGGCGTGAAGATGCCGCTCTCGCCGACCACGATGCGGTCCTTGGGCACGCGCGGTGCGAGGCGCTCGGTCGTTTCCAGCGTTACCTCGAACGTCTTCAGGTTGCGATTGTTGATGCCGATGAGGCGGCAGTCGATCGCCAGTGCACGGTCGAGTTCGGCATCGTCGTGCACTTCGGCGATGGCGTCCATGCCCCAGTCCTTGGCGGCTTGCGCCAGAGCGTGCGCGGTGGCGTCGTCGACCTGTGCCAGAATAATGAGGATGCAGTCGGCGCCCCAGGCGCGCGCCTCGGCCACCTGATAGGTGTCGAGCATGAAGTCCTTGCGCAGGGCGGGGAGCGACGTCGCCTTCCGCGCCGCAGTGAGATACTCGGGCGCGCCTTGGAACGATGGGCGCGTCGGTGAAGATCGATAGGCACGCAGCGCCGCCGGCCTCGTAGGCCTTGGCGAGCTGCGGGGGATCGAAGTCGGCGCGGATGAGGCCCTTCGACGGGCTCGCCTTCTTGACCTCCGCGATGAGAGCCGGCAGCCCGGCCGCCAGCTTGGTTTCGACGGCTCCGGCAAAGGGGCGCACGCGCGGGGCGCTGCGGGCGAGTTCGGAAATGACATGCAGCGGCGTTGCCGCCTTGGCGCGGGCGATCTCGTCCAGCTTGTAGCGCGTGATCTTGTCGAGAATGTCGGCCATGGGACCTGAGGATACGCCGCGGGTGCCCGGCTTGCTACCCGTGGGCCGTGGGCGGGTCAAGGCGGCTGACCAGATCAGCGCCGGCCTCTCCGAAACATGCGGGCGTTGACCGGTCGAGCCTGCACCGCTGAAGCTCACATGTCTGGGTGCAGCCTTATCGATCGATTGATCAGATCGGTTCGTCGGCGTGGACCTCGACGACGCCGATGTCGCCTTCGAGCACGTACACCATGAGATCGGGGCGCTCGCGCTTCAGGCGTACAGCGAGGCTGCGGCCCTCAGCGGCGTGCGCGGCGTGCTGGGCCTCGCTCCAGTTGCCGGTGGCCGGATCGTCCATGTTCAGCGAGCTGTCGAAGGATTCCGCCCAGGTCCTTGAGATCGCTGCGAAGCGTCGGCGATAGGTCGATCATGTCGGGCGAAAAGCACCCGTAGCGCTCCTCGTCCAGTGCCCACAGCGGGTCGCACTGGTAGTCGGCCATGACCTTGATGCGCTTCGACTCGTGCGCGGGCAGCGACGGGGAATCTTTGCCTGGATCGGCAAAGCTGTTGAACCCGCCGCTGGACTTGCGCGGGGTCCACCAAAGCGCGCGCGCAACATAGCCGGCGTACAGCAGCAGCGCTGCGGCGACGGCGATCAGTTCGGTCAGGGAAGCGTCCGGCAAGGGCGTCAGGCGCCCGCGCCAAGTGGCCCACAGAATGAAGGCCGTGGCGGCGGCGTAGATGACGAAGGCGTTGGTGGTCTGCTGCCTCCCGGCGGCATCGGGGGCGTCGTCGACGTCGAAGTAGCGCGGGGCGAGATAGTAGATGTATGCGGCCTGCGCGATCGTCGAGGCGACGAACGCCCAAGCGGCGGCCTGCAGGCCGGCAAGCAGCAGTACGCCGCCGATAAGCACCAGCCCCCCGGCGCCGAGCAGCCAGGCATTCAGCGCATTTTCGCGCGTGCTGGTTTTTTGCATTGAAATGGCGGCGATGGCCTGGTCGAAGAAACGCGACATCAATCCGGCACGCGTGGCTACGAAGCCCGCGAAGGCGTAGAACGCGCCGATGATGCGCAAGGCAACGTCGGTCAGTTCGATCGTCTCTGCCACGTTGGAATTTCCTCCCGTTCGCCTCGTTTTAAGGATACGCGGTGACCTACCGTCCAATGGGTTTCCTCGACTACTAGGCTGTCCTACCCTGCCTTTGCCCCAATGCAATCGGATAGAGATTGCGTTTCGTGCGTCACCGGCGCGCCGGCTTTAACTTGATGGAGGCTCGATGCGCACCCGAACCGTCTCGGCGCGACGCGGCATAACTCTGGCCCTGGGAGCGTTTCTTGCCATCGGGCCCTCGAGCACGCATGCCGTCGATGCCGCACCGGGCGCCGACGGCGAGACGGCACCGGTAAAGGCGGCCATGGCCGAGTACCGCAAGCAACTCGCAGCCTACAACAAGGCCTGGGATGCCTACGAGAAGATCGCGGCCCCCTATTGGCGTGCCGTCACCGAAAAGCGCTCGCGCCGGCGCACCCAGATGGCCAACAATATTCGCCTCACCGCCAACGACTATGTGATGACGCAGCCGCCGCCCTACACCGGACCATCCAAGCCCGACAATCCGCTTGCCCCCAAGAAGAAGAGCGAGATCCCAGACGTCGCGGACTTCCTCGCCGAGGCCAAGACACACTTCGCCTTCGTGCCCGAGGCGCCTGCTGACGAGGTCTCCTTCAAGCGCGCCTATGCCAAGGTGGCGGCGGCGAAGGGTCTGACCAAGGAAGCTGCCGTGAAGATCTACGGCTTTGAATCGGGCGGAAACGGCAACTACGACATTCAGGCGGGACGCGAGTACGACAAGAAGGCGAAAGTGATCTCCACGGCGCTGGGCTACAACCAACTGCTGACGACGAACACCATCGGCCTACTGGCCGAGGACGGCGATGATTTCGTCGCTGCGTTGGGCGAAAAGCATGCGGCGGCCGAGGGCGCGCGCAAAGCAGCGCTGGCCGACAAGATCGCCAAGCTGAAGAAAATGATCGCCTTCGCACGCACGGTACCCAACGACTGGAGCGCGCACGGGCGCCTCGCCGGCACGCCCAAAGGCATCGGCGTGCACGCCCTCAATCTCGATATGGACGTCGGCCCGCTGCTGCAGACGCGCAAGCTGACGACGTCGGTCGATTTCGCCCGCCGCAAGGGTTACGACAAACCGTTGACCGCCGCCGAGCTGGAGATGATGAACCTCACCGGCGACGGCAACGGCTATGACATGTTGAGAATGTCGAAAGCGTTGCGCGAAAAGGTGCCGACCTCGAACTTCTTCCAGCGCGGCGGCTATGAGCGCAATCCTGTGGCGGCGCGCAACAACACTGTCGCCAAGCTCATCGCGGCAACCGACGCCAAGATGGTGCAGGAAGCCAAGCTGCAGGGCGCGAAGGATCTGGCGGCGGCCTTCGACGCGCCGCGCTAGAAGCGGAACCGAGCTAGGCGGGCCGGCGTTTCGCACCCATGCAACCTGATCCGTCCAAGCCCCTCGACAATCCCGACCTGCCGATGCCGGCGCCACCCGCCGGCGATCCGCCCGAGCGAAGTCCCGAGCAGCCGCAGAAGCTACCCGGCAAGCCTAGCCGTCCTGTCGAAGAACCACCGGACAAGCCAAACCGCGGATAGCTGCAGCACGAGCCCGTCCACACACGCGCAAACGCGCACCGATCGATTCGTCTCCGGTGTTTCCGGCGGGGGAGCATCTGTGTGGCGCGAATGACTCTCGGCGCTGATTCGATTGCAGCGCGCATGCTGTTCGCCTTGAAGTTCCGAACACCGCTCATTCACAGTTTGTGAACAACGAATTGGGGCGGGACGAAATGCGAATCAAGACACTTGCAGCAGCGATGCTGATGTCACTCGCCCTGTCACCGTTCACCGCGGCGCTAGCCGCCGAGCCGATCGGATCGACAGTGCGCGTCATCAACAAGGTGACCGGCTCGCTCGATGACCGCCAGCGCGATCTCGCCGTCGGCGATGGCGTCAATCAGAACGAAGCCATCGATGTCGCCTACAACGCGCTCGGTGAACTGAAGCTGCGGGATGACAGCAAGATCGCCTTGGGGCCTGGTGCGAAGCTTGTGCTCGACAAGTTCGTCTACGATCCGACACCGTCGACCGGCACCGTCAGCGCCAATCTTCTCAAGGGCGCCTTCCGCTTCATCACCGGCCTCGCGCGCAAGAGCGATTATCAGCTGCGCACGCCGTCGGCGTCGATTACCGTGCGCGGCACGATATTCGACGTCTACGTCGACCCCGACGGTGGCACCTGGCTGCTGCTGCTCGAAGGATCGGTGCGCATCTGCAATACGGCAGGGCAGTGTACCGACGTCGTCAATCCATGCGGCGTCGTGCACATCACGGCGGCCGGCGTCATCGCTGGGCCGGAGGGTTGGCCGGCGCAGACGCGGCAGATCAATTTCGATACAGCCTTTCCGTTCGTCGGCACGCCACCCGTTATCGATCCGCGCCCCCTGTTCACGCGCACGGCCGTGGAACTGAATCAGTGCGGCGCCAAGCCGGGGGCCGGACCGCAGAAGGCCGAAGCGCCGCAGACGCCGACACAGCCTTCACAGCAGGCCTATACGCCGCCTCCGCCCCCCACGCAGAGCTATGACGACGAGCCGTCGACGCCCTACACGCCCTCCACGCCTCCGCCCGTCGTTTTGACGCGTAACTTCGCGGGCGCCTACGTCGGAGTGGTGGCGGGCGCGGTCTGGCAGCAGTCCAACCCGTTCCTCAATTGCTTTGATTACACCAATCCCGATCCCAACGTTTGCTCGACGGATATCTCGTTCGGCATTCCTGGGAACTTCTTCAACTTGAATGACACGGGTTTTCTCGGCGGCGCGCAGATAGGGTACAATTTCGAGGCGGGTAACCTCGTGTTCGGTGTTGAAGCCGATATCGCCTACACGAGCATCAACACGACGAGCACCTTCCAACAGCCCTTCCCATGCTGCGTGCGTGACACGTTCATGCACGAGGAGCTGTCGAGCCTCTCGACGGTGCGCGGACGGCTTGGATACGCCGCCGGCAACATTCTATTCTACGCGACAGGTGGTTTGGCGATCGGACAGGTCGAGTATGCCTTCGGGCTAACAGACGACCAATTCGCGGGAGGCGGATTTGCCGGAGCTACCAACTCGCAATTGAAGGTGGGGTATACGGGTGGCGGTGGCGTCGAGGTGGCGTTCGGCCAGTTCTCGGTGAAGACCGAATACCTGTTCTATGACCTCGGGCAGGAAACCCTGTCTGCCCCGTTCCTGATCGGCGGTGCCCCGGAGCCCTTCACCTTCCGTCCCGAGTTCGACACTCAGGGGCACATTCTCCGCATCGGTACCAACTTCCCGCTCAACTGACAGCCGCGGTTCGCCAGCGGGTTTAGATAGGCAACTGCTCGATAGGCGCCTGCGTCGGCCGCGGAACCGGATTGGGCTCCGGGATGGGCGGTGCCGGAACAGGTTGCGGCCCGGGCTCAGGCGCAATGGTGATCGGCTTTGAGGGCTTCGGCGGCTGCGCGCCGGAGGCGGTCAGCGGCTCGCGTTGAGCGTCCATATCCTGTGTCATGCAGATTAAACGGCAAGCCCGCCGGTACGTTCCCCGGCAGAGCCCTGGACGGATCAGGCCGGTTCGTTGGTGATGGCGACGAGCTTGTCGAGCGCCTGCGTCGCGGCGCCTTCATCGATGGCGCGCGCGGCCCGCTCGACGCCCTCCGTCAGGCTACCGACCTTGCCGGCGACGATCAGTGCTGCAGCGGCGTTGAGCAGCACGATGTCACGGAACGGTCCTTCTTCCCCGCCGAGCAGGTTGCGGATTGCTGCGGCGTTAACCGTAGCGTCGCCGCCTTTGAGGTCATCGAGTGTTGCCGATGGCAGACCGGCGTCGGCGGGCTGCACCTCGAAGGTGCGCACGGCGCCGTCCTTCAGTTCGGTGACACGCGTAGATCCCGTAGTGGTGATCTCATCAAGTCCGTCCGAGCCGTGCACCACCCAGGCGTGCACCGAGCCGAGATTTTTCAAAACTTCGGCGATCGGCTCCGTCCACGCGGCGTTGAATACGCCGACCACTTGACGCGTGACGCCGGCGGGATTGGCGAGGGGCCCGAGCAGATTGAAGATGGTGCGCACGCCAAGTTCGGCGCGCGCGGCCGCCCAGTGCTTCATCGCCGGATGATGCATCGGCGCCCACATGAAGCCAACGCCGGCCTTGGCGATCGAGCGCGAAATGACCAGCGGCGGGACGTCGATCTTGACGCCGAGGGCGTTGAGGACATCGGACGCCCCGATAACGAGGACACGGCGCGATTGCCATGCTTGGCGATCGGCACACCCGCGCCGGCCGCGACGATGGCGGCGCAGGTCGACACATTGAATGTGTTGTGCCCATCGCCGCCGGTGCCGACGATATCGACCGCATCGGGCGGGGCTTCGACGACAAGCATGCGCGAGCGCATCAGGTGCGCGGCTCCGGTGATCTCGGGGATCGTCTCCCCACGCACGCGCAGCGCCATGAGGAACGCCGCCATCTGCACCGGACTGGCGACACCCGACATCATCGTCTCGAGAGCGTCCTGGATCTCCTCCTCGTTCAGGCTGGCGCCGGAGGCCACCTTCTGCATGAGGAGCTTCAGCTCGATAGCGGGCATGGTTGGCCTATCAGGCGGCGTCGCGCGCGGCAGGCGCGTTGCGGCGCTTGGGGCTCATGCCGGCCAGCGCCAGGAAGTTAGCGAGCAGCGCGTGACCCTGCTGGGAGGCGATACTCTCGGGGTGGAACTGCACGCCGTGCACAGGATGCGTCTTGTGCTGCAGACCCATGATGAGTCCGTCCGGCGTCTCGGCCGTCACTTCCAGATCGTCGGGTAGGCTCTGGCGCTCGACGATGAGCGAGTGATAGCGGGTGACGTCGAACTCTCTCGGGAAGGCCGTGGAACACGCCCTCGTCGGTATGACGGATGGTCGACAGCTTGCCGTGCAGCGGTTCGGGCGCGCGGATGACCTTGCCGCCGTAAACCTGCCCGATGGCCTGGTGGCCGAGGCAAACGCCGAGCAGGGGGATCTTACCGCCCGCCTTGGCGATCAGGTCGAGGCACACGCCAGCCTCATTGGGCGTGCAAGGGCCAGGCGACAGAACGATCGCCTGCGGCTTCTTCTTGATCACTTCTTCGGCGGTGATCTTGTCGTTGCGGATGACCTCGCACGGCGCGCCGAGCTCGCCCAGGAAGTGGACGAGATTGTAGGTGAAGCTGTCGTAGTTATCGATGAGGATCAGCATGGGCACTCGCTGACTTCAGGGCGCTGCGCAAACTCGCTGTCACGGTTTAGGGAGCGTCCCCGGCAGCGTCAAGTAAGGCGCGCTGGGGTGAGGAAGTGGGCCAACGTGCCACCGCCGGACCCGATGTCGCTCCAGCTTGAAACATCGAAGGTGAAGACGGCGAGGGCGCAGGTCGGGAATTTGCTGGCCAACAGCTCCCGCGCCGCGGCATCGCCGCTGCCGACCAGCTCTTCGGATAGCTCCTCGAGCCCCGGATTGTGCCCGACGATCATCACCCTTGGCGGAGCGTCGGGAAGCGCGCGCAGCAACTTCAGGAGCGCCGCGGGGGAAGCCATATAGATCTGATCGTCGTAAACGACTTGAGGCGGGGGAGCGCCCCAGGCGGCCTGCGCCAAGTCGAGCGTCTGGCGCGTGCGCGCTGCGCCTGAACACAGAACGAGGTCGGGACGCAGGCCGAGCGCTGCGATCTCAGCGCCCATACGCGGGGCGTTTTTCTGCCCGCGCTTGGCCAGAGGCCGGTCGTAGTCGGCGAGGGCTGGGACCTCCCAACTGGATTTGGCATGACGCAGCAGCAGCAGCGTGAGCATGGGATGACGATGCCGTGGCGCCCGGCGGTGTCAAGGCGTCTCCGTTCGGTTGGGGCGTCCGCCCCCAACTGATGCGGGGGTTCACGGAGAAATGTGGCTAGCCGGCGACAGTAAAACGGCTCTTTGCTCGGCGGGCCGCGATCGCGTTGCGGAGCAAAATTGGCTCTTTGCGGTGCCGCACCGAATTATTCGCGCAATGGATGAAAGTGGCGGAACTTCACTGCCGGCTCCGCGTTCGCCCCCCGCACAGTCAGTGGCTAATCCAACCGAAAAAGAGCCATGCACGAAATCATCTATCTCGTCGGTCTTGTCGTCGTCGTGATGTTCATTCTCGGCCTTCTCGGCTTGCGCTGATTTACAGGAGCTAATCATGGTGGATGTCGTCGCAACGCCGGCGCGTACCGGCACGAGTTACGTTGAGTGGGGACCGGTCTTCGCGGGCGCGCTGGCGGCCAGCGCTATTTCGTTTGTTTTGCTGACGGCTGGCGCCTCCATCGGGCTTTCGTTGATCTCGCCGTACGAGCATGAGTTGTACACGCGAACGGCAGCTTCGGTTGCGGTCTTCTGGTCTGTCGCCGTTCCAATCCTTGCCTTCCTTGTCGGCGGCTACATCGCCGGTCGCATGCGCACGGCATGGGCCGATGCGACGCGCGATGAGGTTCAATTCCGCGACGCCATGCACGGCTTGCTCGTCTGGTCGCTCAGCATTGTTGCCGGCGGCGTACTGGCGTTCCTCGCGGCCGGTGCAGCGTTGCATGGCGGTGCGCAGATGGCCGGCTCGATGAACGATCGCCAAGCGGTCGTGGCGCCGGCTATCGATTCGATGTTCGCGGCTGCCGCGCCTGCTGCTGCTCCCGCCGATGCCGGGGTTCCTGGCGCAGCGGTGCCGGCGGCCCCCGCAACCGGAGAGCGCGCTACTGTTCCCGACAGCGAGGCGCGCGCCACCATCGCGCGGACCTTGACGTCAGCGGCCGCAGCCGGAGAGCTGAAGCCGGTGCAAAAGCGGACCCTGGCGCAGATCATTGCCGAACGTACCGGCATTTCGCAGGCCGAAGCGGAAAAGCGCGTCGACCTGGCTTACAGTGAGGCCCGCGAGGCGATCGAAGCGGCTCGCAAAGCGGCAGTGCTGACGGGGCTCGCCACCGTGACGGCGTTGCTGGCAGGTCTGCTTGCGGCCTGGTTTGCGGCGCAGAACGGCGGTCGCCATCGTGACGAGAACATTCCCGCCCGGCTCATCATGACGCTATCTTCGCCGGCTAGGCGCATGCCGCCGCGCCCATAACGCGATGAGCTAGAACTTGGCGCTGCCCTTGATGCCGACGCTTTGGATCTGTGTCGTCTCGCCAAGCTGAGCGTCATACGACAGTCGCAGGGCATCGTCCTCGCCGTTAATGAGGTCGATGCCCACGCCTACGACCCCCATAAACTGATCAATGTCCGTGTTGATCGTGAAGGGGCCAACGCCGGCGGGTGCGCCGGCAAAACCGGCGACGAGGGCGAAGTCAGGGTTGTCGTACCAGACCGCGCCACCGCGGATGAGCGGTCTTACGAGCGTTCCGTTCCCCAGCCACCACTCGCTTCCCACCTCAAGAGTCGGGGCCACGGACAAGACCGTCTGGCTGCCGCCGGCGACGGTGAGCGCCGCGCCGCCCCCGCCGCTCTCAGTGAAGCTTTGCATCTCGACGTAGGTGAGGTTGGCGTCAAGGATTGGTTTGAAGAAGAACTGCGGCGTCCCGAACACGTAGGCGGCGCGTAGACCGCCCGATACGATGCCGAGGTCCTGATCGCCCTCGGCAACGCCGCTGAAGCCGCCGAAGGCCATCGGTCGCGTCGTTTCATACGAGGCCGCGCCGCCACTGACGACACCAGCGAGCAGTAGAGACCCGGGATTGTACTTCACCGAAACGCCGGCCTGCGCCAGCGAGCCTTCGCTCTGCGCGCCAGTCGCTGTGTCGAGCGTGCTCGACTGGTAGCCGGCGCCAAAGCCCAGGCGCCAAACGTTGTCGACGGCGACCTGTGCGCCGGCATTGAAAAGGCCTGCGGTCTCGGTGAAACCGATCTGCTGGGTCGTTGATCCCGTATCGAGGAAGCGCGCGTTGGCGCCGGCCCAGAGGCATTGTCCCTCATGCATGATGGCGGCGGTATCCGGTCCGTTCACCTTGCAGCTCAACAGGCTGTTGGAAAACGCCAGGCTGGAATAGAGCGCCGCGATCTGGGCGTCGGAGTAAACCTCCGGCAGCAACTGGTTGAGGGCGGATTTGAATTCCTCGATGCCGTCGACATTGAACAGCCCGAGCAGCACCGGACTGACAGCGCCGCTGCCGGCGAGGAAGATCTCGCCGAGATTCCCAGCGATCGCCTCCTGGTTTGGGTTCAGTTCGTCGACCTGGAAGTCGACGGCGATGCCGAGCACGACGTCGGTCGCATTGGGGAAGGTGAGGGTCGCGTGCAGCAGCGGGCTTGCCGTCAGCGATAAACCGTTATTCGTAACGCCGCCGAGCGCCTGCACTATGAGATACGATTGTACTGCCGTGGTGGGCAAATTCGACAGGCTCGATAGTGCGACGGCCACCTTGCCGGCAAGATCGGCAGTGTCAGAGACCTCGATCAAGTCCCCCACGGAACCATTGATGTCGACAGCGAAGGTGCCCCCCGTCGATTGCCTGAGGTTTCCGTCGATCACGGTAGTGGCGACAACTCTGCTCCCGCCCGGATTGATCGTGCCGTCGTTCCTGACGTCGGCGATGACGTCATCGCCGGAGTTGAATAGCGCCCCGGCCTTGTTGTCGAAAACGCTGGTGACGCCCGCCATGAGCACGCTGCCGCTGACCGTGCCGAAATTCTCGACAAGGTTCGACCCATTGAGGCTGTCCATCTCGATCGCACTGCCTGTCGAATCGGCGATGATCGACCCGAAGTTGACGAGGTTATTGCCTCCGTTGTCGCTTCGCAGGATGACGCCGCCACACGGGCACCCGGTGATGGCGCCGAAGTTCATCACGCTAGTGCCATTGTATCCGGCGGCGTAGATGCCGGCTGAGCCGGTGCCGGTGGCAGCGATATCGCCCGAATTGACGACTGTTGCCGTACCGTCTGAGCTGACGACGTTGATACCGTCGGACGTGTCGCCCGTGGTGATGATGCTGCCCGTCGATGCCACGGCGACGTCGCCAGCGCCATAGGCAGTGATGCCTGGCGCGTCGTCGCCGAACGTGCGGATGTTGCCCGTCGAGAAAACTGCCGTGCCGGTATATCCCGACGCTGCGATGCCAGGTGCGTTATCGCCGAGCGTGACGATGGCGCCGGAGGAGAACACGGCCGCGACCTCTCCAGCGCGCGCATAGATGCCGATGCCGGTCTGGCCGGCGGTTGCGATGTCTCCGGTGGAGGTGATCAAGACCGAGCTGGACTGCGACAGCGCCAGGATGCCCACCGAGCTATCCGGGCCTGCCGCGATGTTGCCGGTCGAGGAGATCTCGACTTCGCCCTGGGTCTGCACGTTGATGCCGATCGAGGCTGCGCCGGACACGGCGATGTCGCCCATCGAGTTGATCGTGATCGGCCCGTAGACGGTCGATGCATTGATGCCGATGGCCGAGCTGCCAGTCGTCGCGATGTCGCCGGAAGAATTGATGGTGATGGCGCCTTGCGGGGTGCCCAACGTGCCTATGGTGCCGACATTGATGCCAGCCGAAAGCGTGCCTGTAGTTGCAATATCGCCGCTCGAGTTGACGATGATGCCGCCGTAGACCGTGCCGGCGGCGATGCCGAAGGAGTTGTTGCCGGATGTCGCGATGTTGCCGGACGATGTGATCGTCAAAAGGTCATCTTGCGCGCTGCCCTGGACGCCGACGGCGCTGCCGCCGGTGGTGCTAATGTCGGCCGTCGAGTTGATCGTGACAGGCCCGCTGTCAGAGGCGCCGAATATGCCGGTGGCACCGGCGCCCGACGTCGCGACGTCGCCGGCAACATTGATCGACGCGCCGGCGCTGCCGACCGCATAAATACCTTCGCCGCTCGTCGTGATCGTCCCGTTAGTGGTGACGCTAACCGTGCCCGCGAACGCCTTGGCATAGATGCCCTGTTGAGTGGTCGAGGTAATGTCGCCCGTCTGCTCAACCGTCACAGCGCCCGATTGGCTCTGCGCGAAGATGGCGTCATCGAATGCGGTCAGCGTGCCGATGCTGGTCACGCTGACCGGACCGCCGTCTGATTGTGCAAGGATCGTCTTTGAAGCAGTGGAGCTGATGTCGCCCGTGCCGGTGACGGTGACCGTGCTGGTGGTACTGCGCGCAAATATGCCTTCGGCGCCGACGCCTGTGGCGACGATCGCGAAGGGGCCGCTATCGCTGTTGACGGTGACGCCGCCGACGCTAGTGAAGAAGATCCCATCGACCCCCGACGCGGGCGTGATGTCGCTCGTCAGGTTGTTGACGTCGAGGGTCGTGAATGGACCGCCACCATTATTCAGCCGCACGCCCGTAGACACGTCGCCCGAGCAGGTGACGATCGATCCCCCGATGCCGCTGATCGTGTTGCATGGCGCCGCAGGAGGGACGGTCTGGGCGTTTGCTGGGCGGCCGCTGTAGGCGAACAACGCCGCGCTGGCGACGCCGGTCGCCAACACACTGCGCCAAGTCGATTGGTTGAAACTTGCGGTGGTTGCCGTCGGCAAAGCAATGGCGCGCGGAGCCACCGACGGCAGCGTCGCTGCAAGCTTGCCTTTGTCGTGCGCCACGCTTGCCCCGTCTTAAGTTTGAAGGCGTCGCACGCGGAACGACCTGCATGAGGCAGATGCCGTTCATGCACAGGTTATGCTCAGCTTGTGTGTGGAGAATCAGGGGGAAGTAAAGTCGCCGGCCAAGGAATCACTTCGCGCGTGTGGCGAAGCGGACCGCTTCCTCGGCCGCGCGGAACAGCGCCTGCGCTTTGTTGATGCACTCCTGCTGTTCTTTGTCGGGCACGGAGTCGTGCACGAGGCCGGCGCCGGCCTGCACATGCATCACGCCATCCTTGATCACCGCGGTACGCAACACGATGCAAGTGTCCATCTGCCCCGTCGCAGAGAAATAGCCGACGCACCCGGCGTAGGGCCCGCGTTTTGATTTCTCCAACTCGTCGATGACCTGCATGGCCCGCACCTTCGGCGCACCCGATACCGTGCCTGCCGGAAATCCGGCCATCAGCGCGTCGACGGCATCGTGCTTCTTGTCGAGGCGGCCGACGACGTTGGAGACGATATGCATCACGTGGCTGTAGCGCTCGATGAAGAAGCGCGCGGTGACGTCGACGGAGCCGATCTCGGCGACGCGACCGATATCGTTGCGGCCGAGGTCGAGAAGCATGAGATGTTCGGCGCGCTCCTTGGGGTCCTTCAGCAGCGCCTCGGCGAGCGCCTGGTCTTCAGCATCGGTCGCCCCGCGCGGCGCCGTGCCGGCGATCGGTCGGATGGTGACCTCACCGGCGCGCACGCGCACCAATATCTCCGGGCTGGAGCCGACGAGGGAGAAACCTCCGAAGTCGAGGTGGAAGAGGAAAGGCGACGGGTTGGTGCGGCGCAGGGCGCGATAGAGCGCGAAGGCGGGAAGCGCGAAGGGCGCGGAAAATCGCTGCGAGAGCACCACCTGGAAGATGTCCCCGGCGACGATGTATTCCTTCGCCCGCTTGACCATCGACTTGTATTCAGCCGGCGCGGTGTTGGAGACGGGCTTGGGTGCGGCCAGCTTGCGCGGCGTCACCGAAGCCGATTGCGGCAGTGGCTCATTGAGCGCGGCGACGACGCTGCGGAGGCGCTTGCATGCCGCCTTGTAGGCCTTTTCCGCCGGCTGGCGCGCGTCGGGGCGCACCGGAGTGACGATGGTGATTTCGTCCTTGATGATGTCGAAGATGGCCATCACCGTGGGGCGCATCAGGATCCCGTCGGGTACCTCGAGAGCATCGGGAGGGGTGTCGGGCAGACGCTCCATCAGCCGCACGGTGTCATAGCCCATGTAGCCGAAGATGCCGGCGGCCATGGGCGGCAGCTCGGCGGGAAGCTCGATCCGCGATTCTGCCAGCAGGCCGCGCAGCGAGGCGAGCGTCGATTGTTCCTCGCGGCTGAAGGCCAGCGGCTTGGCAACCGGAGTGCGATTGATGAACGCCCGATCGCCCTCGGCGCGCCATACCAGATCAGGTTCGAGGCCGATGACGGAATAGCGGCCGCGCGCCGCGCCGCCTTCGACCAACTCCAGCAGGAAGCTCATCGGCTTATCGGAGGCGATCTTCAGGTAGGCCGACACTGGGGTTTCCAGGTCGGCAACGAGACGCGTGAAGACGACTTGCGGCGCACCCGCATCATAACGCGCAGCGAAGGCGGCGAGCGGCGGCAGCGCTTCCATGTGACTGGGCCTTGCTCTCTTGGTGCGCCGCATCGGATGCGGCGGACGTCTCGATCATCACACTGGCGTGCTCAGTCAGGCATTGGCGGAATTACGGGCTCTCTTCGCCGGTCGCGGCTCCGGTGGCCTTCTTGAACTCCTCCTCGTAAATGTGCGTGCCCAGCTGCTTCTGCAAAGCAAGCACGTACTCGCTCAGCGTCTCGTCGGCGATCGCATTCTTCAGCTCGGAGGTAAGCGTCGTGCGCTGCGCTTCGCTGGTTGCCGGCGCCGGAGTGATCTCCGTGACCTTGAACACGATGCGCGACTTGTCGTTGCTGTCGGGCGCCGAGCCCGCTTTGCCCTTGGCGAGGGTGAAAGCACGCGCCACGGCATCCTTGCTTAGCCCCTGCGGTTCAGTGGAGCGGCTGAACGGCTGCGTCGTGTCGACTTTGGCGGCACCCGCCGGCCGTAGCGAGCACCGACATTGCCTCGCCCTTGTCGGCGCGCTCGACGAGCTTATTGGCGAGGTCCGTGACGAGGCGCTGGCGCTCCTGGGCAATGTAGAACTGCTTCACCTCGCCCTTCACCTCTTCGAACGGCTTCTGCTTGGCGGCCATGACATCGAGCACATCGACCCAGGCATAACCTCCGGTGGGCAGCTCGATGACGTCGTTCTCGACACCGACGCCGCTTCCGAAGGCGACATTGAGCACGGGGGACGGATCGTTCATGACGATGGCCGGCCTGCCGTCGCGCGCTTTGTTGGCGCGGTCAGTTTCGGCCACCGGATAGAACTGGAGCTTCATCTCGCGCGGCGATGTCCTTCAGCGACTTGCCAGCCGAGCGATGGTCCTCGACCTGATCGAGCTGCGTCTGCAGCTGCTCCTGCGCCTTCTGGGTCGCCAGCTTGTCCTTCACCTGCGTTTTCACGTCATCGAAGGTGCGGTTGACGCCGGGCTGGATGTCGTTGACGCGCACCAGCACGGTAGCAAAGCGACCCTCGACCGGGTCGGATATGGCGTCCTTGGCCAGCGAGAACACGGCATCGGCGATCTTCGGATCGATCAACTGGTTCTTGCTGATCAGGCCGAGGTCGATGTCGGAATCCTTGGCGCCGGTTTCCTTGGCGACATCGCCAAAAGACTTGCCGCCGTCGATGGCCTTCTTGGCCGCTGCAGCGGCAGCCTTGTCCTTGAAGGCGATCTGCTGCACGCGCCGGCGCTCGGGCGTGTTGTACTCGTTTTGCGACTGATCGTAGGTCTGCTTGGCGTCGGCGTCGGAGATCACGATCGTCTTCTTGATGTCGTCGACAGAGAGGACGAGCAGGTCGATCTTGCGGAACTCGGGCGCCATGAAGCTAGCCTTGTTGGCTTCATAGGTGGCCTTCAGCTTGGCGTCGTCGGGCTCGGGCACTGTGACGGCCTTGTCGGCATCGATCATGAAGTGCTCGGCAACGCGCGTCTCGTTGCGCCAGGCATTGACGAGATCGACCATGGTGTCGGGCACGGCGACGCCATTGATGAGCGCCGATGTGACCTGCTCGCGAACCTCATCGCGCCGACGCAGTTGCAGAAAGCTTCGCTCGCTGACGCCAAGCCGGTCGAGCACGTTCTCGAAGGCGAGACGGTTGAACTTGCCGTCCGGGCCCTGGAAGGCTTGGTCGCTTTTCATCGCCTCGGCGAGTGCTGCGTCGGAGAGCGCCAGATTGAGGTCGGCCGCATGCTGTTCCACCGCCGACCAGGCGATGAGCCGCGCCAGGACGCGATTGTCGAGGCCGGCAGCGTGAGCCTGCTCGGTGGTGATGCGGCGGCCCGCCTGTTGCGAGATGGTGTTGATCTCATTCTGGAAGGCGCGCTGATAATCCTCCAGGCGCACCTCCTGGCTGCCGACCTTGGCGAGAGCGCCGCGTCCCCAGCCGGTGAAGACATCGGCCACGCCCCAGACCGCGAAGCTCAGCACGAGCAACGCAAAGAGGATCTTGGCTACAAAGCCGGTGGAGCCGCGTCTCAGGGCGTCGAGCATTGGGGAGATCGTTCCGTTCGCTGTTGCCGAGGACGGAAGCGGGAGCCCCCGGGTCCAACGGCGTGTGAGCGGCCCGCGAAATCTGCGCGTGGCCTCGATGTGGGCATGATATGAAGCGCAGCCGCTGCGGCTTTGCAAGTTTGCCGTGCGCGGGCACCGCCATAGCCCGCCGCCGATGCTTAATATGGACGGGACTTCATGAAGGGGATGCAATGACAGGGGCGACTGTCCGGCCGCTGGTCGCCGGCAACTGGAAGATGAACGGTCTGAGCGCCCAGCTCGCCGAGGCGCAGGCGGTGCGTGATGCACTGCAAAAGGCGCCATCGCCTGCCGAGGTCATGATCTGCCCGCCCGCGACCCTGCTGGCGCAGATGGCGTGGACCGTCAAAGGCGCAGCAATACTCTTGGGAGGTCAGGACTGTCACGCAGAACCGTCGGGCGCCTACACCGGCGAAATCGCCGCTGAGATGCTGGCCGATGCCGGAGCGCGCGCCGTGATCGTCGGGCACTCGGAGCGCCGCGCTATGCACGGCGAGCTAGACCGTATCGTACGCGCCAAGGCGCAGGCGGCGCATCGCGCCGGGCTGGTCGCTATCGTCTGCGTGGGCGAGACGGCGGGCGAACGCGCTGCCGGCCTTACCGAAGATGTGGTGCGCCGTCAGCTCGCCAACTCGCTTCCCGACGCCGCAACGGCGGCCAATACGGTGATTGCCTACGAGCCGGTGTGGGCGATCGGCACCGGCCTGACGCCGACGACCGCGGACGTCGCGCGGGTGCATGCCGCCATCCGGCACGCACTCGTTTCGCGCTATGGGGCCGAGGGCGGCGGCATGCGCATTCTTTATGGCGGTTCGGTTAAGGCGGCGAATGCCCGCGAGTTGCTCGCTGTCGCCGATGTAAACGGGGCCCTGGTGGGTGGCGCGAGCCTGAAAGCAGACGACTTTTTGGGCATCGTCTCCGCCTACGCGGGCTGAGTGCTCGCCATGGACTAGGAATCACGGCAACAGATGGTAGAGTTTCATCCGTCTGCGCCGTAGGCACCAGCAATCAGCGAGAGACGCCCTCGATGAGCCGCGGGGAATGGTCAATGCGCATCCTTCTTGCTGCGGCATTTGCCGGCGGCGGGATGAGCCCGACGTGGGCGGAAAAGCTCGACAAGGCGGCGTGTGCGGCGCTGTCGATGGAGTTCGACGCGATCCTCGCCAGTGGCGTCAAGGATGAGATGGAGCGCGGCCCGGACTGGTGCAAGGCGAACCTGCCGCCCCAGCGACTGCAAAGCGCCCGGCGCCTACTCGAATTGCAAGACCAGCTCGAATTCCGCTGCGCGATACGCGGCAAGGCAAAGAAGCCGGAGCAGACCGCCACGCCGGCGGTGCCTGGACAAGGCGCCGGGCCTCCCGGGACCGCAACGGCGGGAGTTGCGCCGGGTAACGTTTCTCGGCCCCCCAATGTGGCCGCCGCACCGCCAGCCAATGTGGCTCCGCAGTCAAAACCGCCCGTGGCCCTGAAGCCCACGCCCGTAAATCCGGCGCCTCCAACACAGGGCAGTTCGGCAGCGCCTGCCGCCGCACCCCCGGCGGCCCAGGCGGCCGCAGTTGCTCCCGCGGCGGCGGCGGCACCGCCCGCGGCCACCCGTTTAGCGCCTCCCGCAGCGCCAGTGGCCTCGGTTCCAGGCAAGGCTGACGTTGCCCCTGTGGCTCCTCCGATAAAACCTGCCTTGGTGACCACGCCCGTCGTGCCGGCCGCTGCCCCCGCGGCGCCCTCTCAGGTGGCTCCGGCAGCAAATGCAGTTGTGTCCCGACCGCCGGTGGTCGCGCCCGCGGCTGTCCCCACGACGCCGCCGGTTGCTCCCGTGATCCGGGCTCCTGTCATGGCCGCAAATCCGCCGCCGGCAATTGTGCCGCTTGCGACGCCTCCGGCGACCAGAGCTGCCCCCCTGCCGAGCACGGCCGCTATCGGCCCAACGCCGGGCGCCGGTGTGCAGGCAGCGCCGGTCACGCCGTTAGCCCCGGTCACCAAGGCGGCCGTCAATCCCGCCGCCCCGGCGGCTCGCAAGAAAAACCCGCGGCGCCAGCCCACCAGCGCCTACGTCCCTCCGAGCGAGGTCAGCCCGTTCTCGCTGCCTGGAATGCGCTGATTGCTCGGCCTTTCGCGCCCACTAGCACCCGCCGGCCATCTGTTATAGAAGGCCGCAAGTCCCCCGATGGGTCCCCAAGCATTCAAGAGATCGCCATGGCCACCGCGCTCCTCGTTCTGCACCTCATGATCGCAACCGCACTGGTGGCGGTGGTCCTGCTGCAGCGTTCCGAGGGCGGCGCGCTCGGTATCGGCGGTGGCGGTGGCGGCGGCTTCCTGACGGGCCGCGGCACCGCCAACCTGTTGACGCGCGCGACGGCGGCGCTTGCAGCAGGCTTCTTCACGACCAGCATCTTGCTCACCCTGGTTGCCCAACACAGCGCGCCCTCGCGGTCGGTGTTTGATGGCGTGCCCGGATCGACGGCACCCGCGACCACTGCGCCCGGAACGGCTCCGGCGACCACTCCGGCACCGGCAGCGCCGGGCGGAGGTCGTGGCGGCATCCTCGACAAGCTGCAGGAGCCGGGCGTCCCGCAGACGCGCTAAGCCGAGTTTTCAACGACCTGTTGACGTGTAGCGGGCGCGCACTATGCGCCAGTCAGTCGGCCGCTAGATTCGTTGGAGTGATTCTTCCAACGATCGTGGAACGGCGGATGCGCATGTCGAAAGTTTCAGGCCTCCTCCCACTCGGGCCGCTCGCCCTGTTGCTTGTCGGTTGTGCAGGGACGGATCTCAAACCCGTCGCCTCGCTCAGCGCTTCGAATATGATGGCTCCATCGGGCTACTCGGAGACGAAGATCAGCGATACGCAGTATCAGGTGAAGGCGACGGGCACCGAAGCAACGCCCAAGACGCGCATCGAGAAAATCGCCCGCGCACGAGCAGCGCAGATAGGCGTCGAGCAGAAGTTGAAATATTACAAGGTGTCCGGTGTGCAGTTCGCCGCGGCCTGCGGCAAGAAGCACGATTTTTACAAGGGCGGGTCTACGGCCGCCGAAGCGCGGCAGACCGTGTCCGATAGACGTTGTCTACGCAAAAGAGCCGCTCGATCCCACTTACCTAAGCGCCTCGGAGAGCTTTGAGACGCTGAACGGGGAGTTGAGCAACGAGGTCATTGCGCCCGATGCCAAGGCGGCCGCCCAGCAGGAAGCGCGCGCTGGATGCGGGCAGGCCACCTGACGTTTTTCTGTGACGTGCCGCCATAAAAGCGGCCCTTTTCGCCCTTGGGCGGGGATGAGACGATATTGACGCTTCGAATCGCCAGCCCCTTCGTGTAAGCGTCAAAGCCCATGCAGCGGTACATCTTCATTACCGGCGGCGTGGTGTCCTCGCTCGGCAAAGGCCTCGCGTCAGCCGCCCTCGGTGCGCTACTCCAAGCGCGCGGATATTCGGTTCGGCTTCGCAAGCTTGATCCGTACCTCAACGTCGATCCTGGCACGATGTCGCCGTACCAACACGGCGAGGTTTTCGTGACCGACGATGGCGCGGAAACGGATCTCGACCTCGGACACTACGAGCGCTTCACCGGCGTGCCAGCGCGCAAGTCGGACAACATCACCACGGGACGAATCTATCAGGACATCCTCGCCAAGGAGCGGCGCGGAGCGTACCTGGGTGGCACTGTGCAGGTGATCCCGCACGTGACGGACGCCATCAAGGAGTTCGTCGTCAGCGGCAACGAAGGTATCGACTTCGTGCTGGTCGAAATCGGCGGCACGGTCGGCGATATCGAGGGGCTGCCGTTTTTCGAAGCCATCCGCCAACTCGGCAACGATCTGCCGCCGCTCGCGTCGATCTTCATCCACCTGACGCTGATGCCGTACATTCCCTCGGCCGGCGAATTGAAGACCAAGCCGACGCAGCATTCGGTCAAGGAGCTGCGCTCCATCGGCATTCAGCCCAATATCCTGCTGTGCCGTTCCGATCGGCCGGTGCCGCCGTCCGAGCGGCGCAAGATCGCGCTGTTCTGCAACGTGCGTGAGGAGGCGGTCATCCAGGCCCTCGACGTCGCCTCGATCTACGACGTGCCGCTCGCCTATCACCGCGAGGGGCTCGATGAGCAAGTCCTGCGCGCCTTCAATATCTCCGGGGCGCCGAAGCCCGATCTGTCGCGCTGGGAGACGATCTCGCGTGGCATCGAAACGCCCGAAGGCGACGTGACCATCGCGGTGGTCGGCAAGTACACCGGCCTCAAGGACGCCTACAAGTCGCTGATCGAGGCGCTGGTGCACGGCGGCATCGCCAACCGCGTCCGCGTCAATATCGAATGGATCGAAAGCGAGATCTTCGAGCGCGAGGATCCGGCCCCGTATCTGGAAGGCGTCAACGGCATCCTCGTGCCGGGCGGCTTTGGGGAGCGCGGCTCGGAAGGGAAAATCCTTGCTGCCAAATTCGCGCGCGAGCGCAACGTGCCTTACTTCGGCATCTGCTTTGGCATGCAGATGGCTTGCCTCGAGGCGGCGCGCAATCTCGTCGGCATCTCCGAAGCCAATTCCACCGAGTTCGGACCGACTGGCGAACCGGTCATCGGCCTGATGACCGAGTGGATGCGCGGCAACGAGCTGGAGCAGCGCAGGCAGGGCGGCGATCTTGGCGGCACGATGCGACTTGGCGCCTATCCCGCGCACCTCGCAGATGGCAGCCGCATCGCCGAGATCTACGGGTCTCGGCAGATCTCCGAACGCCACCGGCACCGCTTCGAGGTCAACACCGTGTACCGCGAGCGCCTGGAGGCGGCGGGGCTGCGATTTGCCGGCACGTCGCCGGATGGACTGCTGCCTGAGACCGTCGAATATCCGGACCATCCCTGGTTCATCGGCGTGCAGTACCACCCGGAGCTCAAGAGCCGGCCGTTCGAGCCGCACCCCCTGTTCCGATCATTCATCACCGCCGCCGTCGAGCAGAGCCGCTTGGTCTAGACCACGCCCGCCCGCGCAGATCGTCTTACCGAGCCATGGGTTCGTGACCCGGCCCGACATCGTGCCTATGTTTGCCGTTCGGTATGGAGGTGCGGATGATCGCCTGCGTGGGCCATTGCAAAGGTGTTCGCGGTCGCCTGGGCGGCGGAGCACGTCTCGCCCAGCTGTTGATCGCTCTGCTGACGGTTGTGATAGGCGCCGCCGCGCCACGTCCGGTGCTTGCCTGTGCCTGCTGCAGCAACGAGGGTCAGCGCTACGTCGAGACCGATAGGATCGATGCCTATGCCAAAGGGCTGCTGGATGAGTTGCGTTTTGCTGCGGCCGCGCACCTCTACACCGGCGAGGCCGATGTCGAAAGCATCAAGGGCATCACGGCCAAATCGACCGATTTTCAGCTCGCCGTGACAAAGAGCGAGAAGTCCTGGCTGTTCGAATTCAAAGAGTACGGCGGCGGCGGCACCCTGGTCCTGCCTTTGCCTGATCGCATGACCAGGTTCGAGGTCGACCCGCGGGACCCTCAGAGCCGCAGCCCGGGTACCGGCCCCGCCCTATACAAGGAATGGCGCCTGGCAGCGACACCGCAGGGTACAGGGATGTTTGCCGGTGCCTCCGGTGGAGGGCAGAAGGCAACACTCGTCCTCCACGCGCGCGGCAACAGCTGCACCGACGCCTCCCAATTCAGTGGCTGGTCCCTCATCCTGTACGGCCCCAAGGGCACGATCACCTTCTATGGCGACTTGACCGACCCCTAGCGGCGGCGCGTGCGGTGACCTCAGCCCGCGCAGGCGTTCCACAGGGAACGGCGCGCAGGAGGCCACTTTGGTGAAAGTGGCCGCGAGTATATCCGCCGCCACCGAGAGCCGCCTTCGATGCACGATCTGACGACCCGAACGATATCGATCCTCCGCAAGTACACGCGCGATCCGGCCATACACATGAGCGAGGCCACGGCCCTCGCCGACCTTGGCATTGACAGCCTCGACCTGCCGATAATCTGCCTCGACCTAGAGGACGTCTACGGTGTGGAGATCGTGCTCGAAGACCAGCCAGACAGCGTGGGCGACCTCATCGCGCGTGTTGTCGCCGGTCTTGCTGCAAAATCAGTGCCGCTCCGACGGGTTCCGCGTCGCAGGAGTGGCTGGATGTCGACCGCCGCCGTTAGCTAGGGTTGCACCGCACATCCCCGCTGCGCTGCGGTCGGCGACTTCTTTCATTGTCAGTCGAGCGCCTAAAGTTTAAGCAACCGGCGTCCAGACAGCCGTTTGCGAAGCGCTCGTGACAGCTGCATTTTTTCGATAAAAGTCTGTATTGCCAATAGCTTAATCGGCATCTGCGCGACTTGGCACGCTAATTGATTACCTCTATGGGCGTTAACCAATCGTCGGGTCTGAAACTCCGGCGGGGATGCCCGAAAGGGCGCTAGGGACTAGACACACAAGGAGTGCTCCCCATGAAGCTCGTTACTGCCATCATCAAGCCCTTCAAGCTGGACGAAGTGCGCGCGGCGCTGACCAAGCTCGGCATCAACGGCATGACCGTGACCGAGGTTAAGGGTTTCGGTCGCCAGAAGGGTCACACCGAAATCTATCGCGGTGCCGAGTACTCGGTGAACCTGCTGCCGAAGGTGAAGATCGAGCTCGCCGTCTCGTCGGCCCAGGCTGACGGCGTCGTCGCGGCGATCCGCGCGGCTGCCAACACCGGCGCCATCGGCGACGGCAAGATCTTCGTCTCGCCTATCGAGGCGCTGGTTCGCATCCGCACCGGCGAGACCGCCGAAGCGGCTCTTTAAATAGCGGCGACTTTCGCCGCCCTTCTCGCCGGGATCCGTGTCGCCATAGTGCGCCGCGTGTCCCGGCGGGGCCTACCCTCCTCAAGGCAACCCTCCCAAGACAACGGCCTGTGTGGCCCCGGCGCCACGTTCCCAACCACCGACCGCCCGACAGCGTCTATCGTGTGTCTGCAACCCGATGTACAGAGTCTGGGGCCCCGAAGGCCGAATCGCGCGATAAGGGAAGTGCGGAGGACGTCGCCGCAGGGGCTCCAGTGACGTACGGAACAGGCACGTCCTCCTGAAACGAAACCGCAGCTATCGCGGTGAGAAAAATGCGCTTGCGCTCAGGGGAGTCATACAGATGCCTACGGACATTCAATCGCTACTCATCCTATTGCTCATCGGTGCCATTGCCGGCTGGCTCGCCGGCACCCTCGTCAAGGGATACGGCTTCGGCCTCGTCGGTAACATCGTGATCGGCGTCATTGGCGCGTTCATCGGCGCTTGGTTGTTCCCGCAGTTCAACCTGTGGGAGTCGGGTCTCGTCGGCTCGATCATCTCGGCCACGATTGGCGCCATCATCCTGCTGTTCCTGATCGGACTGGTACGCAGGGTCGCCTAGCCGCCAATCGCGACTTTTACGGGTGGCCGCGCCAGCAAAGGGCGCGGCCATTTGCGTTTATGAGGGTGTGGCGACGGCGGACCGGGGGACGTGATATAGAGCGGCCATGACCAAGCATGCACCTTTAAAGCCCAACACGCGGGTCGACATCGGCGACATCGAGGTGGGCAACGACGCCCC
This sequence comes from uncultured Alphaproteobacteria bacterium, assembly GCA_963759735.1. Taxonomy (GTDB): domain Bacteria; phylum Pseudomonadota; class Alphaproteobacteria; order Rhizobiales; family Hyphomicrobiaceae; genus Hyphomicrobium_A. The sequence continues at coordinate 23,976 of CAVXAF010000001.1, read as the reverse complement.
GCTCATGGTGTTTGCCGGCCCCTGCCAGATGGAGAGCCGTGCGCACGCCATCGAGATGGCGGTAGCGCTCAAGGAGGCGGCCGCGGCGCTGGGCCTCGGGCTCGTCTACAAGTCATCGTTCGATAAGGCGAACCGGACCTCGCTCGCCGGCAAGCGCGGCATCGGCCTGGAAGCGGCGCTTCCGATATTCGCCGAGATCCGAGAGACGCTCGGCTTGGCCGTCGTCACCGATATCCACGATGCGGCGCAGTGCGCGATCGTGGCACCTGTCGTCGATGTGCTTCAGATCCCCGCCTTCCTGTGCCGACAAACCGACATCCTCATCGCCGCCGCCCAGACGGGTCGCGTCGTGAAGGTGAAGAAGGGGCAATTCCTCGCCCCTTGGGACATGAAGAACGTTGTCACCAAGGTCGTTGCCTCAGGCAACGCCAACGTATTGCTGACCGAGCGCGGTTCGTCGTTCGGCTACAACACGCTGGTCACCGACATGCGCGGGCTGCCGATCATGGCCGAGACGGGCTGCCCGGTGATTTTCGATGCCACACACTCCGTGCAGCAGCCAGGCGGGCAGGGGACGAGTTCGGGAGGCGATCGTCGCTTCGTACCTGTGCTGGCGCGGGCGGCGGTGGCTGTCGGCGTGGCCGGTTTGTTCATAGAGACGCACGCCGATCCCGACCGGGCTCCCTCGGACGGGCCGAACATGCTGCCGCTCAAAGAGTTCGAACCGCTTATGGCGGAGTTGATGGCGCTTGATGAGCTCGTCAAAAAGCAAAGGAGCGCTGCCGAAGGCAGGCGCTCCTCTTAAAGTTCTTCAGCCGCGGCTTGATCAGTCCATTTTCAGGAACGTTGCCGCCGTCCACAGCGGCGCATCGCCGGTGGCGTAGGCATAACGCGGTCCCGACACCTGCTTGGCAGCAACGCTGACGCAGCCTCGGTCTCCACACATCGGTCCGGAATTATAGGTGACCCCGTTGAGCGCGGCGACGCTCATCGTGGTCACGAAGTAGGCGACGGTATAGAGGCACGTCAGCACCCCCAGCGTCCGCATGACGAGATCGAAAGACATCGCGCGACCCCCTATCGTGAGCTTTCTGCACATTCGACCGCGCCACCCCTGTCCGTGAAGCGGACGATCGGTCGACGCGTTCATCGTATGGAAAGAGCGCTTAATGCTGCGTTAAGGTTACGCATCGGTAAACGCGTTGATTCGACGGAGGCACCCCGCCCCGCAAAGCAAATCACGCCGACGCATAAGTATCGCAGATTCCTGACGCTTCGACGAGCAGCGCTTTTCGTATCGCCGATCCAGTCGCCTGCACCCTTGCGGCGCGTCGTCATGCCGGAAACGGTGCGCGACATGATCGTGGTAAGTATGTTTGATGCGGTGAGGGGACGGCCGCAGCAGGCGCGTGAGGGATTGCGGGGGCATGGTTTCACTACACGAAGTCGCAATACTGCTTGCCGCGCTCGCCATTGCGGGCCCGCTGGCGCGTTGGCTCGGCATCAGTGAGGTCCTCGGCTATCTCGTCGTCGGCATGCTGCTTGGCCCGAATACTTTGGGCTGGTCGTTCTCGAACTATAAGGCGCAGGAAATTCTGCACTTTGCCGAGTTCGGCATCGTCCTCCTGCTTTTCCTGATCGGCCTCGAGCTGCGCCCCAAGCGCCTGTGGGCCATGCGCTATGCGGTGTTCGGGCTTGGCAGCGCGCAGGTGCTGTTGACTGGTGCACTGCTGGCCGGCATCGGCTTGCTGATCGGTTTCTCCTGGCAGACCGCGATCTTTGCCGGCCTGGCGCTGGCCCTATCATCGACCGCCCTCGCACTGCAGGTGATGGAGGAGACCGGCGATCTGCGCACGCGCCACGGCCGGCTCGGCTTCTCGGTTCTGTTGTTTCAGGATCTCGCGGCCATCCCGCTGATCGCCTTCGCCCCGCTGTTTGCAACTATGGCGGTGTCGACTGTGGTGGCGAAGACCGCCCCCATGAGCCTCATCGGCGTTCTCGAAGGGCTCGGCCTCATCGCCGTCGTCGTCGTCGTCGGGCATTTCGTGCTCGATTACCTACTGCGGCTGGTAGCGCTTACACGCGTCAAGGAAGCGATGACGGCTGCCGCCCTGCTGACGGTCGTCGGCGTAACGATCCTCATGCAGTTGGCTGGGCTGTCGGGATCTTTGGGCGCGTTCATCGCGGGCGCGCTGTTGGCCGAATCCTCCTATCGCCACCAGCTCGAAGCTGACATCCAGCCCTTCGAAGGGTTGCTGCTGGGGCTGTTCTTCACCGCCATCGGCATGACGCTCGACGTGCGCCTTCTGCTCGACGAGCCGGTCATCATCCTGACGCTGGTCGCCGGGTTGGTGTTCATCAAGGCGACGATCCTCTACGCGCTGGGGCGCTGGCAGGGACTCGAGGCGGGCCCTGCGCGCCGGCTCGGCATCGTTCTGTCGCAAGGTGGTGAGTTCGCCTTCGTGCTGTTCACCGTCGGCTACGCGGCCGGCGCGCTGTCGCGGGAAAACACCGAGCTTCTGGGCATCATCGTCACGTTGTCGATGGCGGCGACGCCGATCCTGCTGAAGATCGAGAGTTTGTTGTCCCGCCGAGGCAAGGCGCCCGCGCCGGACTATGAGACGCCCACCGAGAACGACGGGCATGTGGTCATCGCCGGCTTTGGGCGCTTCGGCCAGATCGTGGCCCGCATCCTGACCGCCAAGCGCATTCCCTTCACGGCCCTCGACATCAGCGCCGAGCAGGTCGAGTTCGTACGTCGCTTCGGCGCCCAGGCGTTCTACGGCGATGCTAGTCGTCCTGAAATCCTCGAGGCCGCCGGCGCCCATCACGCGCGCGCTTTTGTGCTCGCCATCGACGATGTCGAAGCCTCGATGCAGACGGCCGAACTCGTGCGCTCGCGCTATCCGGACCTGCCGATCTTCGCGCGGGCGCGCAACCGTGCGCATGCGCACCGGCTACTCGACCTCGGAATCACCCACATCCAGCGGGAGACGTTCCTTTCCTCGCTCGATATCACCAAGCAGCTATTGAGGAAGCTCGGGCTTTCCGAACGCGAGGCTTCGCGCATCATCCATACGTTCCGCACCCACGACGAGCGGCGGCTGGTCGAGGACTACAAGCTGGCCAGCGATCTCGATAAGTTGCGCGAGCGTGCCCGCAGCGATGTAAAGACCCTGGAAATGCTCTTCGAAGAGGATGCCGCCGAGGAAGCGCGCCTGCGGGACGTCGCGCGGGCCGAGGAGCCAGCCCGGTGAAGCCGATCATTTGCGTCGGGCATGCTGCGCTCGACTATGTCTACCGCATCGAGGCGTTCCCGCCCGAGCCGACGAAAGTGCGCTCGCTCGAGCACCTGGAGAGCGGCGGCGGCATGGCCGCCAATGCCGCCGCGACCATCGCCCGCCTGGGCGGGCAGGTCGAACTCTGGAGCCGCACCGGCGGCGACAGCGCCGGCGAACGCATTCATAAGTTCCTCAGGGCCGACGGGGTCGATACGAGCTACGTGCGCACCTACGAGCATGCGCGCTCGTCGACCTCGGCGGTGATCGTCGACAACGACGGCGAACGGCTGATCATCGGCGAGCGCGATCACGCCATGCCGATGGAGGCGAGCTGGCTGCCGATCGAGCGTATCGCGGGTGCGGCGGCGGTTGTCAGCGATCTACGCTGGGTCGAGGGTACGCGTGAAGCCTTCACCGCGGCGCGCGCCAACGGGGTGCCGACGCTGCTCGATGCCGATCTCGGCGGTGGCGGGCTGCTGGCCGAGTTCCTGTGCATCGCCGACTACGCGATCTTCTCGGCTCCCGCGCTCGATGCGTTCGCGCCGGGAGAGAATGAGCGCGCGCAACTTGAAAGCGTGCTGGCGACCGGCGTGCGCCACGCCGGTGTCACGCGCGGCGCCGAGGGATATTCGTGGCTGTCGCGCGATGGCTCGGGCGGACATCAGCCTGCCTTTGCCGCCGACATCGTCGACACGACCGGCGCGGGCGATGCATTCCACGGTGCCTTTGCCTGGGCGCTGGCCAATGGCGAGCCGCCGGCCGCCTGCGCGCGCCTTGCTTCCGCGACGGCAGCCCTCAAGTGCCGCCGATTGGGCGCCCGTGCCGGCCTGCCAACCCGCGCCGAGCTCGATGAATTCCTTGCCACACGTGTGGATTGAGGCGAAATCGCGCCCGCCTTTCGCCCGCCAAGGCATGGACGGGGGCCGGCAGCATCGTTAAACGTGCCTGTCATAACGGCGCCGTAGAGCGCCGCCGGCCGGGGCGCCGGCTCAGGGCCAAGACAGGGCCGACTGGGCCAAAACAGGGACAGATCGATGACCGAAGCGCGCGAGACGATCAGCGAGGCGAAGGCCGTCTCCCACAGCGACATGGCGAACGCGATCCGGGCCCTGTCGATGGACGCCGTCCAGGCGGCCAAGTCGGGCCACCCAGGCATGCCGATGGGCATGGCGGATGTCGCTGCCGTGCTGTTCGCCGAGGCACTCCGCTTCGACGCCGCCGATCCCGACTGGGCCAATCGTGACCGCTTCGTGCTGTCGGCTGGCCACGGGTCGATGCTTCTTTATTCGCTGCTCTATCTCACCGGCTATCCGGGCATGGAGGTCAGCGACCTGAAGCGCTTCCGCCAGCTCGGCGCCAAGACCGCCGGCCATCCCGAGCACGGGCACGCCGCCGGCATCGAGACGACCACCGGCCCGCTCGGCCAGGGCCTCGCCAATGCCGTCGGCATGGCGCTGTCGGAGCGCCTGCTCAACGCTCGGCTCGGCGACGATATCGTCGACCATTACACCTACGTGATCGCCGGCGACGGCTGCCTCATGGAGGGCATCAGCCACGAGGCGATTTCGCTCGCGGGCCATCTCGGCCTCGGCAAGCTGATCGTGCTGTTCGACGACAACGGCATTTCCATCGATGGGCCGACCAGCCTGACAGTGACCGACGATCAGCTGGCGCGCTTCAAAGCCTCGGGCTGGAATGCCGTGGCCATCGACGGGCACGACGTGCAAGCGATCTCGTCCGCACTCGCGAAAGCGCGCGCAGATTCCTCCAAGCCCTGGTTGATCGCCTGCAAGACGACGATCGGTTACGGCGCACCGACCAAAGCCGGCAAGTCGTCGACGCATGGCGAACCGCTGGGCGATGAGGAAATCAAAGGCACGCGCGAGAAGCTCGTGTGGCCGCACGCACCGTTCGAGATCCCCGAGCCGGTGCTGCTGGCTTGGCGCGCGGCAGGGCAACGCGGCGCTAAGGAACGCGCCAGCTGGAAGCAGCGGGTCGAGAAAGGTGGGCCGCGCGTTAGCGCTGCGCTTGCCGATCCCGCCGGAGCAGGGCGTCTTGCCGACGTCGCCAAGGCCATCAGCGGCGCCAAGCAGGCCTTCGCCGCCGACGAAGGCAAGCGCGCCACGCGCGTGTGGTCGCAACTGGCGCTGGAGCACATCGTGCCGGTGCTGCCGGAGCTGATCGGCGGCTCGGCCGACCTCACCGGATCGAACGGCACGCGCACCAAGGACCACCTGCCGGTTGGCAAAGGCAGCTTCACGGGCAACTACATCCACTACGGCGTGCGCGAGCACGCCATGGCCGCGGCCATGAACGGTATCGCGCTCTCCGGCGGCCTCATTCCCTACGGCGGCACTTTCCTTGTCTTCACCGACTACTGCCGCGCTTCGATCCGCCTGTCGGCGCTGATGCGCCAGCGCGTCATCTACGTGATGACCCACGATTCAATCGGTCTCGGCGAGGACGGCCCGACGCACCAGCCGGTCGAGCATCTTGCGGCACTGCGCGTCATTCCGCATCTGCTGGTCATGCGGCCAGCCGAAGGACAGGAGACGATCGAGTGCTGGGAGATTGCGCTCGCCCATGACGCCAACCCGTCGGTGCTCGCGCTGTCGCGGCAGGCGGTCGAGAACTTGCGCAAGACGCCTTCGGCTGAGAACCTGTCCGCGCGCGGCGCCTACGTGCTGAGCGAGCCCGATGGCGGCCGCGACGTGACGCTGATCGGCACCGGATCGGAACTGGCGCTGGCTGTCGAGGCCGCCAAGACGCTGGCCGGCGAAGGCATCAAGGCTGCCGTCGTGTCGATGCCGTCGATGGAGCTGTTCCGCGCACAGCCCGTCGACTATCGCGCCGCCGTTCTCGGTGCCGCCCCGCGCGTCGCCGTCGAAGCCGGCGTGGCGCAGTGCTGGTACGAATGGCTCGGCGACAACGGTCGCTTCATCGGCTTGTCGGACTTCGGTGCCTCGGCGCCGGCGCCGCAGCTTTATACGCAATTCGGCATCACCGCCGCCGCCGTCGCCGAGGCCGCGCGTGGCCTCCTTGGCAAGTGAGCCGTCCAGCATGCACGTGACCAACCTCAAGTCGATTGCCGATGTGGATGTCGCGGGCAAGCGCGTGCTCGTGCGTGCCGACCTCAACGTACCGGTCGCCGACGGCAAGGTGACCGACGCGACGCGTCTTGAGCGCATCGTCGCCGGCCTGAAGGACCTGAGCGCCCGCAAGGCGCGCGTCATCGTCATCTCGCACTTCGGACGCCCCAAGGACGGACCCGATCCCTCCCTGAGCTTAGCCCCGGTTGCCGCCAAGCTCGGCGAGCTGCTGGGCCGCGATGTCGTCTTCATGCCCGAGTGCATCGGCGCCGACGTCGAGCGCAGTGTTGCTGCGCTGTCACCCGGCGATATCGCCGTCCTGGAAAACCTCCGCTTTCACAAGGGCGAGGAAAAGAACGACGAGGCGTTCGTTGCGGCGCTGGCGCGTTCGGGCGACATCTACGTCAACGACGCGTTCTCCGCCGCACACCGCGCCCACGCGTCCACGGAAGGCCTTGCCCACGTGCTGCCGGCCTTCGCCGGTCCGCTCATGCTGGAGGAGATCGCCGCCCTGCAGGCCGTGCTCGGCGATCCGCAGCGCCCCGTTGCCGCCCTGGTCGGCGGCGCCAAGGTGTCGAGCAAGATCCCGATCCTCAAGCACCTGTTGAGTAAGGTCGACAAGCTGATCATCGGCGGCGGCATGGCCAACACCTTCCTCATGTCGCACGGCGTCGACATCGGCAAGTCGCTCGCCGAGCCCGATTTCGTCGACACCGCCCGCGAGATCATGGCCGACGCCAAGGCGCGCGGCTGTGCGGTGGTGCTGCCCGAGGACGCGGTCATCGCGCGCGAGTTCAAGAGCGGCGTGGCACACGCCGTGGTGCCGACGCTGGCTGTGCCGAGCGACGCGCTGATTCTCGATGTTGGGCCAAAGTCGGTCGCCCACATGACCGCCGTGCTGCAGGAGTGCCGCACGCTGTTGTGGAATGGCCCGCTGGGCGCCTTCGAGATTCCGCCGTTTGGCGACGCCACATTCGAACTCGCCCGCGCGGCTGCGCGGTTGACCAAGGAGGGCCGCCTGGTCACGGTCGCCGGCGGTGGCGATACTGTGGCGGCCTTGAATGCGGCCGGCGTCACCCAAGATTTCACCTACGTCTCGACGGCCGGCGGGGCGTTCCTCGAATGGCTCGAGGGGCGCGAACTCCCCGGCGTCGCCGCGCTCCTGCGCGCCCAGGCTTAGCGGCGCGGCAACGCAGGTCCTCTCCCTTCCATGGGAGTGCTCTAGGCAGAAAGCAGCGCGTCTGATGTTGGCGGATCTGCAGATCTACTTCGGGGTGGCGCTCGCCGGGCTCGTGAGCTTCCTCTCCCCATGCGTGCTGCCGCTCGTACCGCCCTATCTCAGCTATCTGGGCGGCACGACCATCGATGAGATGAGCGGCGAGGACGGCATTCCCGCGCACGTATGGAAGCGGGTGATCATCGCCGCGCTGTTGTTCGTGCTCGGCTTCACGACGGTGTTCGTCGCCCTCGGCGCGGGTGCCTCGCTCGCCGGGCAGCTCATCCAGACTTACAAGCGCGAACTGGAGATCGTCTCGGGCCTCATCATCATGGTGTTCGGGCTGCACTTCCTCGGCATCTTCCGCATTCCGCTGCTCTACAAAGAAGCGCGCTACCATGGCCAGCATCACCACGGCGTCAGCTACGTCGGCTCGTATGTCATCGGGCTGGCCTTTGCCTTCGGCTGGACGCCGTGCATCGGCCCGATCCTCGCGACGGTGCTTGCGCTCGCCGCCAACGAGGGCAGCCTGGTGACGGGCGTGAAACTGCTGACCGTCTACTCGCTCGGCCTTGGCATCCCGTTCATTCTCGCCGCCGTCGCGATACGCCCCTTCCTCGGCTTCATGCAGCGCTTCCGCCGCCACCTCGACAAGGTCGAGAAGGCGATGGGGGCGTTTCTCGTGCTCACCGGCCTGCTGTTCTTCACCGGGTCGATCAACTGGTTCGGCAGCTGGCTGCTGGATAACGTTCCCGTCTTGAGCCAGATCGAGCAGATGGTGACGCCGAAGGACCTCGGCAGCGAGATCCTGCAACGCGGGCTGCCGGCGCCATGACGGGTCGATGAGCATGCCTGCTTCAACGCAAGCGCCGGCCGCCCTTACCATCGCCGGTTCGGATTCGTCCGGCGGTGCCGGCATCCAGGCCGACCTCAAGACTTTCACCGTGCTGGGTGTCTATGGTGCCAGCGTGCTCACGGCGCTCACCGCGCAGAATACGCGCGGCGTCGCGGCCATCCTCGCCGTGCCGCCGGAGTTCGTCGCCCAGCAGATCGATGCCGTCGCCAGCGACCTGAAGATCGGCGCCACCAAGACCGGGATGCTCAACGACCGCGTCACCGTTCTTGCGGTGGCCGAGGGCATACGGCGGCATGGTCTGACGCCGCTGGTCGTTGATCCGGTGATGGTGGCGACCAGTGGTGACATGCTGCTGCAACCCGATGCCGTCGAGGCGCTGCGGCGGGAGTTGCTGCCGTTGGCCGATGTGGTGACCCCAAACTTGGCCGAGGCGGCACATTTGCTCGATCAGCCGCTCGCAAAGGATGCAGAGGAGATGGAGGCACAGGCGCGGGCGCTGCTCGCCCTCGGCCCGCGGGCCGTGCTCATCAAGGGCGGGCATGGGGGCGGCAGCGAGGCCGTCGACATTCTCGTCACCGGCGATGCCGCGCCGTTGCGCCTCGTCCTGCCGCGCATCCCGACCCGCAACACGCACGGCACCGGATGCACCCTATCGGCGGCGCTTGCCGCCTATCTGGCTCTGCGGAGAGTCGCTGGTCGCGGCGGCCGAGGCGGCCAAGGGGTTCGTGCATGCCGCCCTGATCGCTGCCGCCAGCCAAAAAATTGGTGCCGGCGCCGGTCCGGTCGACCATCTGCATGCTTGGCCGCAAGCCCGCAAAGGCTGAGCCCGCAAGGCCGGCACGATGCAGCCTGTGGCGCCGTTGCATCGATCGATTCTGAATGTGTTTCCACCCTCTTGCGGGCCGCACGGGCTTCTGTAACAAATTCAGGCAACGCGATGCCACGGCATCGTTTTCGAGCTCCGGGGGGAGCGTCGGGCCGGCGATTAGGGGCGCCACCCGACTTGGCTGAAGAACCGGTCCGGACTATCCGGGCCGGTTTCTTTTTGTGCCAAGCGCATTCGCCTTTTCCACGCGGCCACTGCATCGATTAGAACGTCCTGGGCTGGGGCCTAAAGAGGCGCCGCGGTCCGCGGGGCGGGACGCCGGCAGGCGATGCACATGCGCGCAACAAGCTTCCTCATGAACCGGTTCGGCGCCAACGGCTTGGCATCCGGCCTCGGCCCTCGCATCTCGCTGTTCTTTGCCGCACTCTTTCTCGCCTACGGCGTCGTCGTTCCCTATTTCCCCGTTTGGCTGAATGCCCGTGGCCTCGATCCACTGCAGATATCGACGGTCACCGCTGCGCCGCTGTTCATCCGCCTGCTCGTCACGCCCGGCATCGGGCTGCTGGCCGACCGCCTCGGCAATTACCGCGTGGTCATCGTCACGCTGGCATGGTGCGCGCTGGCGCTGATCCTCGGCCTCAGTCTCGTCTCCGGTTACGCCCCGATCCTCGCCATCGGCGTCGTTTTCCTTCTCGCCAACGGCACCATGCTGCCGCTCATCGAAACGGTGGCGGTGCGCGGCGTGCGCACCGAAGGTCTCGACTACGGGCGCATGCGCCTGTGGGGTTCGGTCACCTTCATCATCGCCAATTTCGTCGGTGGACTTGCCATCGAGGCGTTGGGCGGCAGCTTCGCGATATGGCTGATCGCATTTTCCTGCGTGCTCACCATTGGTGCGGCGCACGCACTGCCTGCGCCGCCGGCTCCCCTGCGCGCCGTCGATCGCGTGCGGGTCGACTGGCGCGGCTCCTCTCCCGCGCGGCTGCTGGGCTCGCGCCTGTTCATCCTCTTCCTCATTGCCATCGGCTGCACGCACGGCGCGCATGCCACGTTCTACACGTTCGGCGCCTTGCATTGGCAGTCGCAGGGGCTGCCCGCCGTGTGGGTCGGCGCGTTGTGGGCGATCGGCGTGTTCGCCGAGGTCGTGCTGTTTGCGTTTTCCGCCCAGGTGGTCCGCCGCTTCGGACCGGCGCAGCTCATCGTCGCCGGCGCCGCAGCCTCGGTGGTGCGCTGGGGGCTGATGGCGTTCGATCCTCCGCTCGGCGTGCTGATCCCGCTGCAGGTGCTGCACGCGCTCACGTACGGTGCGGCGCACCTCGGCGCCATTCTCTTCATCACGCGCGCGGTGCCACATAACGGCATGGGCAGCGCCCAGGCGTTCTACGCGACGATTGCTGCCGGGTTGGCGCTCGGTATCGTCGGTCTGATGTCGGGAGCCTTGTACGGGAGCATCGGAGGGGAGGTGTTTCTGCTGCCCGCGTTGGTTGGCCTGGTCGGCTGCATTGCGGGCGTCATGCTGCTGCGCGGGTGGGACGGGCAGCCGTTGTGGAGCGAGGACGGCGAGCCGCGCGCGCCCCCTAGCCCCACAGCTGAGGCGACGGCGGGCTGATCCAGCCGTCTTCGATGGCGAGTGGCGGGGACGCGGTCGCGTGCCAGCAGCAGCGGGCCGTCGAGATCGACCCAGTCGGCATAACCCGCGAGCAGCAATGCCGGGGCGGCAGCGAGCGAGGTCGCCACCATCGACCCGACCATGATCTTGAAGCCTCGCGCCTTGGCCGCCTGTGCCATGACCAGCGCCTCTGTCAGCCCGCCTGTCTTGTCGAGCTTGATGTTCACGGCGTCGTAGCGGTCGGCGAGGTCCGCGAGATCGGCGCTGGTATGGGCGCTCTCGTCGGCGCACACCGGCACGCTACGCTGCATATGGGCGAGCGCTGCATCGGCTCCGGTCGGCAATGGCTGCTCGATCAGTTCGACGCCGGCAGCAACGGCCGCGGCGAAAAACGGCTCCAGTTGCTCGGCGCGCCACGCCTCGTTGGCATCGGCGACGAGACGAGCATCGGGCCGCGCCTGTCGCACCGCCGCCATGCGGGCATCATCGCCGTCGCCGCCGAGCTTCAATTTCAGCAGTTTGAGGTGGGGGACGGCGCCGACATCGGCCGCCATTTGATCAGGCGTACCGAGGCTCACGGTGTAGCATGTCATGGCGCGTAGCGGCTCCGGAATACCGGCCAGATCCCAGGCGCGGTGGCCGGCCAGCTTTGATTCAAGATCCCAAAGCGCGCAATCGAGCGCGTTGCGTGCTGCGCCGGCAGGAAGCAGATCGGGTAGCCGCGCGCGCGTCAGTGGGCCTTCGATCGCGCGCAGCGCTTCGAGTGTGCCCTCTACCGTCTCGCCGTAGCGGGCATAGGGAACAGCTTCGCCGCGGCCCTCGCGGCCCTCGGCGGCGACGCGGGCGACGACCACATGCGCTTCGGTCTTGGTGCCTCGTGCGATGATGAACGGCTTGGCGAGCGGCCATGCCTCGACGTCGGCCGAAACGAGTTGGGCTTCGCCGGAGGACGCCATGGGCGCGTCAGCCGAGGCGGCCGGAGGCGTGGGCAAGGAACAGGTAGACACGGCCGGTGTCGGACACGAGCTGTCCGTGCGAGAGGCGGCCGCTCGGGTCGCGCTGGTCGGATTCGGTGATGATGCGCTCGAAGTCCGCCAGGTATCGCGCCACGGTCCGCGACAGCTCCGGGTCGTTGCGGCAGCGATGGCTGACGTCGTCGAACGCCGAGCGACCTTCGTTGCCATAGATGCTGCGTACCATGACGCCCCGCTGGCCGGAGCGCAGGCGCTGCCAGATGGCGGTGGCCGTGGCCGGGTCGAGCGCGCGGGCAATGGCTTCGATGTCGAGGTTGAAGGCGGTAGGCGCTGCCGGGCGTGCCGGGCTGGCCGCGTGCCCTTCCTCGTCGCGCGAGGCGCGGGCGAGCAGATCGCCCAACGACCAGCCTTCGCGACTGTCGGGTTGTGCGCCGCGCGGTTCAGGCGGTCCCCCGCGACGCTGGCGGTTGCCGAGTTCCTGGGCAATCGTCGAGGACAGGGAGGTGATGGAGCGGGCGGGACCGGGCGGTCCGCCGCGCTGCGGGGGTGGCGCCGGCGGAAGGTCGGGGTGCATTCCCTGCGCCGGCTGTATCACGTCGCGCTGCACCGCCGAGCGGGAAGCGAGTTGCGAAAGCTGGTCAAGCGCCTTGATCTGGTCGTGGAGCGCGCGACGCATACCCTCGGAGCTTTCCTGCGCCGAGAGCGGCAGACGCTCCATCTCGTTGCGCAGGCGGGCCTGCTCGGCGGCAATCTCGTTAGCGGCGCGCGAAGCCTGGGCGCGCATCTCTTCGGAGGTCGATGTGAAACGGTCGGTCAGCGAGCCGAGCTCGCTGGTCACCGTCGAGGACACCGTGGTCAGGCGGCTCCGCAGGTCTTCGAGCGTCCGCTCACTTTCAGCCGTTGTGCTGGCGCGCATGCGCTCCAGCTCGCTGCGGGCACGCAGGTCGGCGTCGGAAAGCGAGCCGGCGATCGATGTCGAGTAGTCGCCAACGAAGCTCGAGAACTCGTCGGCCTTGCCTGACAGCCGATCGAGAGTGTGGGCCAGCTCGCTGTGACGGGTCTGCAGGGTCTTGTCGATCTTGAAGTTCACCGTCTCCAAGGCGTTGGCCGCCTTCATGATCTGCTGACCCTGGTTCTCGAAACGCCCGGTGACGCCGCTGATCTGATTGAGCAGGTTCTCGGAGATGTTCTTCAGGAGGTCGGATTGGCTGGCCAGACCCTCCATCGCCTTGATCGACTGGCGGGTGATGTTCTCCGAAGCGCGGCGCACCGAGTTGATGCCATGCATCAGCGCTTCGTCGAGGTCGGTCGCCTGCTTGCCGATGGTCTCGCGGAAGCTGACGGCATGCGCGTCGAGCGCACTGGTCAACGCCTGCGTCTTGTCGACCACGGCGGAATCGATGGCGGTCGTCGAGCGCATGATGGACTCATCGAACAAGCGCAGCCGCTCGCCGAAGGCTTCATCGAGCGAACGCGTACGCTCCACGAGTTGATAGTCGAGCGCTTGCGCCCGGTTGGCGAGCGCCGCATCGAGGGCGCGAGCATACTCTTCGAACACCGTCTGCAGGTTCTCGGTACGGTTGCTGAGCGAAGTGTCTAGCTGCAGCAGCTGGCTGTCGAACGTCGCCTGCAGCTGATCGGCGCGGCTGCCGAGCGCGGTGCCGAGCGCTGAGGTGTAGTTTTCGAGCACGTTCTGCAGCTGCTCGGTGCGGCCGCCGACGGAGGTCTCTAGACTGCCGACGCTGGTGGCCAGCGAGGTCTCGAGCATGGTCAGGTTTTCGCCGGCACCTTCGATGACCTTGGCGAGCTTTACCTGCTGGTCGGAAAGCTTCTCGATCAGAGTCGGGATCTCGCTGCCGAGACGCAAGAGGCTTTCGCTGACGCGGTCGGAGGTGTTGACGAGCGCGTGACGCTCGCCCGACAGCTCGGAGATGAGACCACGGATCTTGCGCTCGTTATCCTCGTAGGAGCGCTCAAGCACCGAGACCTCGTTGTGCACCATGGCCTCAAGTTCGCCGGCGCGGCCCAAGGCGCGCGTGACGGCGTCGTTCATGAAGCCGACCTGGCGGCGCACGGCCTGGCCGAGCGAGGCGGCATTCTGCTCCGCCAGTCGGTCGGGCTCGGCGAGGCGGATGGCGACCTCGGTCATGGTCGAGGAGCGCAGGCGCAGTTCCTCCGTGCGCCAGGCGAGCAGGGCCATCAGCCACATCAGGCCGATGGGAACGATTATGGCGGCAACGGTCAGGAAGGCCGTCGGCCGCATGAGGTAGTCGAGCAAACCGGCGCCTGGGGCACCGTTGCCGATTGAAACGATAGCAAAGCCGACGCCAAGCGCCGCCCAGACGACGCTGGCGATGGCGGCGAACTTGTACGGCGTGTTCGAAGGCTTCTGCTGCAGCGCGAAAATCAGCCCGCCGATGCTGGGACCGTCGTCATTGGCGGCGATGCGGTTGCGCGATGGGCCTGCCGCGCGGCGGCGCGCCATGCGGCGACGCGGGCCATCGCTTTCTGGGATCTCGACGGCCTCGGCCTCAGGCTCGCCACCGTCGGGTAGCGCATCGTCGGCAGCCGGATCTTCGGCCGGCGAGGTGGAAAGCGTCGGCGGCGAGGACGGAGAGGGCGAAGTAGGCAGCGTCGGCGGCGGCGTCAGAGGCGGTGTCGGCGGAATGAAACCGGACGTCGACTTAGGAAGCGGCAGGGGCGGGGGCAGAAACTGCATCGGCTGCGCCTGCTCGAAGGGGGGCTCGTTGCTGTCTCCGACGGGCGGCGGGCTCGCAGGCGGCGTCCGCGCTCGGCAAGGGCAGCGCAGGGTCGGAGCGTGTCTCCCCCTCATGCGCGTCCAGCAAATTGTTGTCGTGAGCCATCCGCGCGTCCATGTGTGACGTGCTCCCCCATCCCGGTCCAGTCGAGCACGCGACCAACGGGAGCGTCCCCAGCAAAACTGATAGCTGCGCGCGGCCTTTTTGATCGGCCAACCCCAACGCCCACAACCAGAATTGCTAATCCACCCGTCTGCCAACGCTTGGCCGGAGTTTGGGGCAAAAGAAAGGTTCCGCCGGCCCTTCGCCCCTCGCCCGCCCAGCGTGCGATTCGTTCAAAGGTTAATGCTCAAGTTGAACCGGCGCAATTTACGGCCGTTTATATTCTGTGTGTGAGCTTGCCCATCCGCCGCGGAATTTTGCCAAGGCGATTTGTGCGGCGGCAGTGTGGTTTAGGGCGAGTCGCGAGTATGCCGGCAGTTAATCCCATGAAGGCGTCAGAAACCTGTGCGGTACAGTCCGCCGCGCCGGTCGATCTGGGCCACCTGCGCCGCTACACCATGGGCGACCACGCTCTGGAGGTCGAAATCCTTGGCCTCTTCTCCGAGCAACTTCCGATCACTATCGGCGCCTTGAAGAATGCCCCCTCGGCGAAGGAATGGGGCATTGCTGCGCACACCCTCAAGGGTTCGGCCCGTGCCGTCGGCGCCTGGTCGCTGGCCACCATCGCCGAAAGCGCCGAGAAGCTGCAACGCCTGCCCGATGCCGGCGAGCGCGGGCTGGTCGTCCGCCGCCTCGAAGAGGCAGCCGGCGAGGCGCGCGCCTACATTGCTTCGCTCTGCCACGCAGCCTGACGCGCATCGGCCCTTGCTGACGACCCCGTCCAACGCTTGAATTTGCAGGCCGTGCCGACTATTGGTGCGGGGCCTTTTGGCGCCGGTAGCCGGCGTCCTGGTACGGCGCCCTTCACGCGTCGTCCCGCCATTCGGAGTTCCGCACCAAAACGATGGTCAAGATCACGTTCATTCAGCCTGACGGCAGCGAGCAGGTTGCCGAGGCCGAGCCGGGCGTAACGCTCATGGAACTCGCCAAGTTGAACGACGTCCCCGGCATCGAAGCCGAGTGCGGGGGCGCTTGTGCCTGTGCAACCTGCCATGTCTACGTGGACGATGCCTGGCGCGAGAAGTCCGGCACTCCTTCGCAGATGGAGGAGGACATGCTGGACTTCGCGTTCGACGTGCGCGAATCGAGCCGCCTCAGCTGCCAGATCAAGCTGACGCCGGAACTCGATGGGCTCATCGTGCGCGTGCCCGCCAAACAGTTCTGATACCTGGAAGGGTCACCGATGAGTTCGGACGCCAGCGCGGCCGCCGCCGCCGCCGCTCCCATTGAAACGGATGCCGTGATTATCGGCGCCGGTCCGGTTGGCCTGTTCGCCGTGTTCGAATTGGGCCTCGTCGACGTCAAAGCGCATGTCGTCGACATCCTCGACAAGGCGGGCGGCCAGTGCGCCGAGCTATATCCGGAAAAGCCGATCTACGACATTCCGGCACTGCCGCTGGTCACCGGGCAGGAGCTGACCGAGCGCCTGCTCGAGCAGATCGCGCCGTTCGGCGCCGTGCTGCATCTGGGCGAGCGCATCGATGTCCTGGAGCGGCTGCCCGATGAGCGTTTCCGCCTGCGCACCGACGCCGGCACCGAGTTCATCTGCAAGGTTGTTGTCATCGCCGCCGGCGGTGGATCATTCACACCCAAGCGTCCCCCGCTCGCCGGCATCGAAGCCTTCGAGGGCACCTCGGTCCTCTATTCCGTGCGGCGCATGGAAACTCTCAAAGGCAAGCGGGTGCTCATCGTCGGCGGCGGCGATTCAGCCCTCGACTGGACCTTGAGCCTGCAGCCGTTGGCGGCGAGCATCACTCTGCTGCACCGGCGCGATGACTTCCGCGCCGCTCCCCATTCGGTCGAGAAGATGCGCAAGCTGGTCGAGACCGGCGACGTGCGGCTGATGATCGGGCAGGTGACCGCGCTGGACGGCATCGGCAATCAGCTGCAGGGGGCAACGGTCAAGACGAAGGACGGCGAGGAGCATCTCGACATCGATGTGATGCTGCCGTTCTTCGGGCTGACCATGAAGCTCGGTCCGGTGGCCGACTGGGGCCTGGCGCTCAACGAGAACCTCGTTCCCGTCGACACGGAGAAGTTCGAGACCAGCGAGAAGGGCATCTTCGCGGTCGGCGACATCAACACCTATCCGGGCAAGCTGAAGCTCATCCTCTCCGGCTTCCACGAAGTGGCACTGATGGCCCAGCAGGCGCACAAGTACGTCTACCCGGGCAAGAAGCTGCTCTTCCAGTACACGACCTCGTCGTCGAGCCTGCAGAAGAAGCTCGGCGTCAGCTGAGCGATTTTGCCTTCGCGTAGGCACTCGCCAGCCAGCGCGCCAGTCGGGTCGGCAGCGCATGTGCCGCCGCCTTCAACAGCGGGCGCAGCCGCTGCAGATAGATTCGCGCATAGATCGTCCCTTTGACCGACACCGGCAGGGCCCAGTCGACGACCTCCACCATGCCGTCGGCCCACCGCTGCTTGTAGGGATCTGCCGGCGCCAAAAGGTCGAAGATGCGCACGCCGTCCTCGAGCGATCGAGCCATGGTGAGTTCGAGCAGGTGAGCGCCGACGCGATCCTTGGCGAACTTGGGATCATAGGCAAAGACGTGGGTCGCGATGCGATCCTTGCAGGCGACGAGGACGTCGATGGCGGCGCGTTCGCCGTCGATCTCCAGGGCGTAGACGATGACGTCCGCGGGGTGATCGCTGCCGCCGGCGGCGTCGCTGAAAAACTTTCGCATGCGCGGATCGGCCAACGCCGGCGAAACGATCCCGCGTTCGACGAGCTGCGCATGCTTGGAATCGATCGCCATGCCTGCCAGCTCGCGCGCCGTTTCGCCGTTCGTCTCGCGGACGAACTCGACATTGCCGAGCTTGGCCAGCCGACGGACGGTGTTGCGGCGTTTCTTTGCTGTGCGGTTGGAGTGACGCAGCATGTAGGTGTCGAAGTCGGGGGCGCTGGAAAGGTCGAGATATGGCGCATGGAGGCGCCGCGCCGCAATCGCGCCAAGTTCGATAAGGAGCGGGGTGATTGCTGCGTCCTCGCGCACGCGATTGAGCCAGACGACGTCCGGCTTGAGGGTGTCGAGCAGATGCGACCACGCTTGGCGCAGCAGTGCGGCAGCATCAGGCACATCGTCGATGAGCACGTCGCCGTACTGGCTCACGGGTGCGCCCATCCAGGTCGCTTCCACCAGACCGGCGATGCGCTCCACGACGATCGGCCACACCATGACGAGGCGCCCGCCGCGGCGGCCGGTGAGCACGGCCAGAGAAGGTCCCTTCTCGCCGGCCGCAGCCAGGTAGTGATTGCACCAGTGCCAGTTCCAATTGAATGTTTGAAAGGCCTGGACCGCGGTGCTCGCGCCGGCGAACAGCGCGTCCCAGTCCTCCGACAGCGCATCGAATTCGGCGCGCGTCGTGACGACTTCGAATTGGCACGGCAATTCGGCTGGAAGCACAGCGCACGGTGCATCCGCGTCTGTCGCCCGTTCGATCGGGAATTGTCGTTGCAGAGCGGCAGTCGATCGCATTGTGGTTTCCCGAGCCTCCACGGCCTGCCTAGCAAACGGCGTGCCGTGGATAGACTTAGAAACGCTAGAGGGTTGCGATTTCGAAAACGCTGATCACGATGAGCAGGCAGACGATCAGCCAAACGGTCGTTCGCCCCCGCGTGGAGACCGGCCCGGCGTCAAGAACCAGCAGCGATGCCAGCATGGCGGCGCCGGAAAGGTTAATGATAATCACGCCGGCCAATCCTAGTCCGTGACCGCGCGCGGTGCCTTCCAGAAACAAGGCCCCCGCAAGGCCGATCAGGAGGACGCCGCACAGGCGGGGCCAAAATCCGGTGTCAGGGCGCGGCAGGCCGAGGATGCGCAGGGCCGTCAACGGAGCGAGCGCCAGCAGCATGCCGGGCGCGAACTTCAACAGTGTTTCAAGCCACAGGAGCTGCTGCACTCAGCCGTGCTCCGCTTGCAAGCGCTCTGCGCGCCGCGTTCAATCGCTGTTGTCCATCGGGTGTTTGACTTTCATCCCCTCACTGTCGCTGCCGCCGCTGCCCCAACCGGAGAACAGGCCATCGTCTTCCTTCTTGGGAGCGATGCGGGGCGTGTAGTCGCCAGCGAGATGACGGCCGAGGTCGGACTTGATGGCCTTGGTCTTGGCGTCGCTGCAGTACTCGCCTTCGGCGGCCACAGCCTTGGCAACGCCGTTGAACGAGACGTCGTAAATGCGCTCGACCTTGCTGGCATCCTGCGCGCCTGGCTGCTGGCGCTCATAGGCAAGGTAGTTCGCCTTGAGTTTACCGGGGTCGAAGTTGAAGCCGCATTTGACGGCGCGGGCGGAAACGGTGCCGACCTGGAACGCGCGCGACGGCGCGTCGTTAACCTCGGCCGGCGGCGGTTTGTCCTCGCCGAGCAGCGCGCCCGTCGTGAGCCCCGAGCTTCCCGAGCAGCCAGCGACGGCGAGCGCCACGCCAAGCGCGAGCATCGAGCCTGCGGCCTTCATGGCGTGCCCCTCATTCCCATCCTTGCGGCCCATCCATCGCGGCGGACCTTAGCGCCGTTTGCGCTGCCGTCAATTGCGGTTTGCGCCGATTCCGTCCCGCCAAGCGAGCGGTCTAAGCAACTCTCGGTGCGCCGCCGCCGGCGTCCCTAGCGCATCAGCTCCACCATCGCCTGATCGAGACCTTCAAGCGTCAGCGGGTACATGCGCCCCTCCATTATGTCCCTGATCATGGCAATTGATGGCGTATAGGCCCAATGGCGCTCGGCAACCGGATTTAGCCATATGCTGTGCCGCCAGGTCTGCATGACCCGGCGCAGCCATAGGGCTCCCGGCTCCTCGTTCATGTGCTCCACGGCGCCGCCGATGTGCGTCAGCTCGTAGGGGCTCATCGAGGCATCGCCGACGAAGATCACCTTGTAGTCTGGCGGGTAGGTGTGCAGCACATCCCAGGTTTGGGTCAGCTCGCTGCGCCGACGGTCGTTTTGCTTCCACACCTGCTCATAGAGGCAGTTGTGGAAGTAGAAGTATTCGAGATGCTTGAACTCCGAGCGCGCGGCCGAAAACAGTTCCTCGGCGCCTTTGATGTGCCAGTCCATCGAGCCGCCGACGTCGAAGAACATCAGCACCTTGATCGTGTTGTGCCGCTCGCGGACCATGCGGATGTCGAGATAGCCCTTCTCGGCCGTTCCGCGGATGGTGCCGCTGAGATCCAGTTCCTCCGCAGCGCCGGTGCGTGCGAACGAACGCAGGCGGCGCAGCGCCACCTTGATGTTGCGTGTGCCGATCTCGACCTCTCCGTCGAGGTCCTTGAACTCGCGCTTGTCCCATACCTTCACCGCGCGCCGGTGTCGGCTCTCCTTCTGGCCGATGCGTACGCCGGCAGGATTGTAACCGTACGCGCCGAAGGGTGACGTGCCGCCGGTGCCGATCCATTTGTTGCCGCCCGAGTGACGCTCCTTCTGCTCTTCGAGGCGCTGGCGACAGCGTCTCCATGATTTTTTCCCAGCCGCCGAGTTCTTCGATGCGCGCGCTTGTCCTCCTCGGACAGATGCAATTCGGAGACGAGGCGCAGCCACTCTTCGGGGATTTCCGCTTCGATGGCATCGGGGAGCGCCGCGAGCCCTTTGAAGACCTCGCCGAATACGCGGTCGAAGCGATCGAGATTGCGCTCGTCCTTGACGAGGCTGGCGCGCGACAGGAAGTAGAAATCCTCCACCTGGCGGCCGGTCACGCCAGCCTCCAGCCCCTCGAGCAGCGTGAGGTACTCGTTGAGCGAGACCGGAAGACCGGCGCGCTTCAGGGCATGGAAGAAGGTGACGAACATGGCGGTGGCGGCACTCGGACATCACTGGCTGCCGCAGGTCGCGACGCTGCAGCATAAGGACTGCGAGCCGTTGCTGCCAAGGCGAAGCGTCACGGCTTGGGTTTCTGCGCCTCGGGCTTCATGGACGCAACCGTGCCGGCGCCGAACAGCAAATCCTTGTCGTCGATGTACCAGCGCTCGACCTCGACGATCTCGGGCGGCTTGCCGCTGGCCAGCAGCCAGCCGTCGACGGCGTACTTCTGCTTCGACTTGTTGTCGATCAGCACGCCCGCATAGTGGGTCCACCCGTCCCAGCCGCGTCGGATGTCTTCCTTCACGTACATCGATCCAACCGCGTGATGGCGGAACATCTTGTGCCGCTCCATGACCAGCATGTAGCTCGTCAGGTTGGTGGCGACGTCCACGCAATCCATCTGTCCGGGATCGCCGTTGCCCATCATGTCGTCGCCCGGCCGGTCGCCGGCCGTGCCGACGGCGGTGTCGGCGCGGTTGCCCATCCAGGCGAGCGCGGTCTTGATCGCCGCGCGCTCGTCCGCCGGTGTCTTGGTGCGCGCTGGCGACATCAGACCTTTGACGTCGCGCGAGGTCGGCCTCGGAAAATCGATAAGGAGTTTGCGTGCGGCAGCCGTAGGCGCTGCACACGAACACCCTGTCCCTCTCGGGTATGCGCGCCTTGTATTTCTGGTAGTGGACCTCGATCGGGCCGTCGCCCTTGTAGGCGCATGCCGCAAGGCCAAGCGAGAGCAGCGCGGCGAGAAGGCCGCCGTATCGCGCGACGCGCGGCATCTGCCGTCGCGCATCATCGTTGCGTGTTCTGCTCACAGCGCCCGCTTCGTTTCATCAACGCAGGAAGTCGTCGGTATCACGCCGAGTGAGTTCGGGTCATTTCAGCACGCACGTTGCGCCACACGTTCCTGTGCATGCGCGGCGAGTGATGCGGTTGCGCGCGACCGTCGCGCGCCGGATGACGGCGGCGCATAAAAAAAGCCGCCCTGGGGTTACCAGGGCGGTCGAAGTGCTTGAGAGAGATAGAAGAGTCGGCGATCAGAAGTTGATCAGAGCGCCGGCCTTCAGGTACTGGAAGTTCTCGGTCGAGCAGCTGGCGTCAAGCCGACCAGCGGTAGCAGCGCCGTTGGTGCAACCGACACCGCCGAGGTCAGCGTCGATGTGGCGGTAGGAGAGCCACAGCGACATAGCGGCAGCGTCGATTTCCTGCACAACACCGAGACCCCAGAGCGTGGTGCCTGAAGTGATGCCGAGGTCGACCAGCACGTCAGGACGATGCGTCGCTGAACTTCTCGTACTCGCCGTAGAGCACCGTGTGACCCAGGGGATGCCAGCGCTCACGCAGACCGCCCTTGATGTAGTAGGTGTCGCCAGCGCTCGGTCAGCCACCGCGTGCGTAGCACCAAGCATGCTGGGAGCAGTGACGCCGTTCGGGTCGATGTGACCGTAGGCGCCATAGAGCCAGAGACCCGTCGGGACGTGCTCGACGTAGGCACCGATCTGGAAGTAGTCGATCCAGCGGTCGTCAGCCTGTGCAGACGGCGGAACGATGACAGCGAAGCCGGTAGCGCCAGGGTGCCAGCGTTCGCAATGCCAGGCTCCGTGAAGAAGTCCTGGCTCCACTGCGAGTAAGCGGCAGCGGCAGCAAGCTTGAAGCCGTTGTATTCACCCGAGTAGCGAGCCGCGACGTCCCAGAAGTCGTCTTCACCCCAAGAGGCCGAGACCGAGAACCCGCCGAAGGTCGGCGAGTTGTAACGGATCGAAGTCACGCGGAGCGCCGAAGCAGTCGCCGCCCGCGCCGCCGCCGCCGAAGCAGAAGCCGCCGACCGTCTGCCAGTTAAGACCTGACACCGTGCCCGATCCGCTGTTGCGGAGCAGGAAGCCGTTGTAGTCGAACATCACCCAGTTGGCGGGAACGAGCGAGCCCGAACCGTCAACGAGGATTGCAGCGTTATCCGAAGCGGACGACTGCAGACCGACGCCGAGCTTGCCGAGGTGGTCGCTCTTGATGAACCAGTAGGACTGCAGGAGCTGCACGCCGTAGGCACCCGACGAAAGGTTGTTGGGCTGCAGAGCCGACACGTTGTGCTGCGAGAACTGGTTGAGCGTCGAGCGAGTCGCTGTCCATCGCTTCCACGTGGATCACGTAGCCCGCCGACCAACCTGGAGAGATGGTGGCCTGGCCGGTGAACTTGAAGTGCGATGCGAGCGTGGAGCCGAGGCCCGTCACGTAGACGTTCTGCTCGGCGCCGTCGTCCCAGTACATGACCTGCTCGCCGACCCAACCGGAGATGGTCAGCGAAACCTTGCGGTTGCCCTTGCGGGCGGTCGTGGCTTCGAGTTCGGCAATACGCTCTTCGAGATCTGCGCAGCAATTCCCCCCAAGGTCGGCTGCAGATGCGCTGCCGGCGGAGAGACCGCCCACTAGCAGGCCCGCTGCCACCAGGGCGCTAAGGCTGGATTTCTTCATATTTAGTCTCCCGTCTTCGTCTCAGCTGATGGCGGACGCTGAACAAAAGGAACGCGAGACAAGAAAACCGCCCTAGCAATGCGCAATGCGTATCCCTCAAGGATCGCTGCGTGCCAGGCCGGACACTGCTGTGATTCGCGGAGTGCAACAATTAGGCAGTGCCGAATTGGCGGTGACGAATCCGCGGGTGTGGCGGTGGGGCCACGAGCAGCGGGGTGGAGGTCACAGCGCAAGCGGGTAGTTGCAGGTCGTGAACAGGGTGGAGGGCGGAGGCTGATCGGAATGGAAATTGGGGAGGCGTCAACGGCTTGCCGGCGCTGCAGACAGAATGAGCGGAATGCCGTGAACAGCTGCAGTTTAGCAGTGTTCGGAGGACTTTTGCGCCGCGTTTCGCCGACCCGCGGCGGCCACCGCACGGCGGTCGGACATGATGTGGATATCTCGCGTTAAGAGCCGGTTTAATGCGCCGGCGGTTGCCTCAGCGGCTGCGCGAGGCAGGAGAAAAAGTGGCTTGCGGATGCAACCGATAGCTTGGCGCTCGCGGTGTCGCCGTTCGGCGATTGTTGCCTTTACAATGCGGGCGCCAGGCGAGTGCAAATTGATGGTTGGCGGTGGCGAACGCAGGGAGGCTTAGCCGACCGGAGGTCCGGCGGCTTGATGAGGCCGCTCTCTCGCTTGGCGCGCTTCCGGAAGCTGTCGCCGCGGATGGTTAGGACGTGGCTGGTTGACGATGGCGGTCACACAACCGGATCGGGGAGACCATCTGCCGCGCCGCTCCCCTGGCACATTTGGACAATGCCGGTTGCGGCAGGCGATGTAGGTGATCACCGTGTGCCACAGGCACCATTCTCTTAGCGCGACGTGCCTGCCGAGCGCCGCCGTGACGTACGCTCGCCGCCGTCAACTTGCTGGGGCAGCCGGCCAGTCTGGGAGCCTCACCATCCTGCTCTCGGTA